>NZ_BAAGRN010000001.1:0-1347903 GCF_054782935.1 Nesterenkonia suensis
AGGTCGAGGTGACCGGGACGAAGAATGGCTGGTATGCGATCCGTCATGGCGGGCGGACTTTGTATGTGGGGCCGAGTTTCGTGGAGCGGGTCTCGGGTTCGGATTCTGGGTCCTCGGATTCTGGGTCGTCGAGTTCTGGGTCGTCGAGTTCGAACACGGACAGCCGCACAGCGGCGGCGACGACCTGGGTCAACATGCGGTCCGGCGCGGGAAACAGCTATGGGGTCGTCCGTGTGCTGAACCCGCAGCAGTCGGTTCGAGTGACATCCGGGCCTCGCAACGGCGGGTGGTATCAGGTGTCCGTGGGCGACCGCACCGGATGGGTCTTCGGCACATTCCTGAACTTCGAGTCCGGCGGTGAAGTCCACCACGCGGACATGGAGAACATCGAGCCCACCGAAGTGGTCACTGCTCGGGAGACCACCCTCCGGGCGAAGCACGACGACGACGGCGCCGAGCTGGCCACCGTGCCCCAGGGTGCCGAGCTCACCGCGACCTCGCTGGTCGAGGGCTGGTACTTCGTGCACTACGACGGCCAGGGCGGTTGGATCGATGCTGACCACACCGAGCTCGTGGATGTCGCAACTGATACTGACGTCGAAGACTCCACACCCGCCGAAAAGCCCACCGAGAAGCCCGAACAGGCTGAAACTGAAGACACACAGGCGGACGAAGAAGTCCGCGACGATGTGGACGAAGACGACGTTGATGCAGGAGAGCCGGTTGAGGAGACTGGCTCCGACGAGGAGGACGCTGAGGGGGACGATGCCGAGTCCGCCTCGGTCGCCCACAAGTTGGACAGCTACCTGGCAGCCACCCGTGCCCTGGTCCGCCAGATGGCTGATCTGGAAGAACGAAACGTTGATGAGCTCTTCGAGGATCTCCTCGCGGACGACTCCTTGACCGATGCCTCCGGAGTTCTCGACCATGAGGCTCTCCAAGATCGGGTGGAGGAGCTCACCCCGGAGCCGGAACCTGAGCCGGAGCCTGAGCCGGAGCCTGAGCCGGAGCCTGAGCCGGAGCCGGAGCCTGAGCCTGAGCCGGAGCCTGAGCCTGAGCCTGAGCCGGAGCCTGAGCCGGAGCCTGAGCCGGAGCCGGAGCCTGAGCCTGAGCCGGAGCCTGAGCCCGAGCCTGAGCCTGAGCCCGAGCCGGAGCCTGAGCCCGAGCCGGAGCCTGAGCCTGAGCCTGAGCCGGAGCCTGAGCCGGAGCCTGAGCCCGAGCCTGAGCCGGAGGACTCCACTCCGCCTCCGTCGTACAATCCGGTCTGGGATCGACTCGCCATGTGCGAAGCTACCGGCGACTGGAGCATCAACACCGGCAACGGCTACTACGGCGGGCTCCAGTTCTCGCAGCAGTCCTGGGAATGGGTCGGCGGCACCGGCATGCCGCATCAGGCATCCAAGTACGAGCAGATCGCTCGCGCCTACGAGCTCTGGCAGCGCCAGGGCTGGGACGCCTGGCCAGGATGCAAGGCCAAGCTGGGCCTCTCGGGCGACCCTGGCGGTGTCGAGAACTACGAGATGGGCAGCAATGCGACCACTGTCTTCAGCTCGATCCACATCTGGAACGCCAGCTTCAGCGTCCCACTGCGCGAGGAGGCGGACTCCTCCAGCGAGAAGCTCGCCCAGATTCCTCGAGGCGCCGACGTCGAACAGCTCGACACCGATGGGGACTGGATCCGCGTGCGGTACACCGACGACGGCGAGACGCTGACCGGCTGGGTGAATACCGGGTACCTCTCTCACGCCTGAGCGCGCTGACGGTGTACGCTGGGACCGCTGAGTTCTCAGCGACATCGTCTGCCCTTCGCGGCATCCCATTCACCGGCTGTGGCACTGCGCGTGCCGCAGCCGGAACATGGAATCCTGTGCGTCGCTGACCACAGGCCCGCACGACGGCGCCGGCACAGCTCTTCAGTTCGCGGGAAGAGCCGTGCCGGCGCCGTCGTTCCGGGCGCCATTCATCTGCATCCCCTGGCCACAGAACCCGGCAACTGCCCGATGACACACCGGTCAGGGGGCCGAAATGTCGTCATTCGTGGACACTGGATGTCACCTGCCGCCGTAGGCTGCAGACGAACCACCGGGAAGGGGCCGCATGCCGCAGGAGTCACGACCGCTGGAGGCGCTGGCCGACCAGCTCGAGCAGGTCTCGGCCGGCTACGCGGCGAAATTCGGGCTGCATCGAGACGGGGACTGGTTCATGCTCAAGCTCCAGGAGGAGCTGGGAGAGTTGACTTCCAGCTACGTCGCGCTCACCGGCCGTGCTCGACCTCGTAGACGCGACGACGCCGCCGATCGCCAGGCTTTCGAAGAGGAACTGGCTGATGTGCTCGCTCATGTCCTGTTGCTGGCCCGACATGCAGGGATCGACGCCGACCGCGCAGTGGACGACAAGTGGCTGCGGTGGTGGGGCGACTCTGCCGACGTCTGACGTGCCTCCCCACCCATCCAGTGGTCACGAATCGCGGCGTCTGCCCGATGGCACGCAGGTCGGGAGCCTGAGATGTCGTCATTCGTGACCACTCGATGCAGTGAGGACCTGTCCTCACCGGCGGGGCAGCAGCGCCTCACGCCAGTGCTGCTCGTGCGCGCGCACATACGCGGTCACCGCGGACCAATGCGCGCCGTGGCCGGTGAGGTACATGCTTCCCCACGGCTCGCGGCCACTTGCGTGGGACTCGCGCAGCAGCCGGTGCATGGCGGCGGTGCGGTCGCCCATCGCACGGGGGAGTGCGGCTCGGAGCGCGTGGTCCGCGCCGTACCCGTCGACGAACGCGGCGAGTCGGGCGGCCGCCGTCTCCGGATCCTCCGTAGGGTCATTCGCGGTGAAGGCCTGCGCCGAATACGCCAGGTCCCAGAGCCGACTGCTCGGTCCCGTGCCGTCCCAGTCGATGAACACGAAGCGCTCGCCGATGACCAGGTTCCAGGGGGCGAGGTCGTTGTGGCAGATCATCTCGCTCTCCGAGGCGGGAAGGACGGTCTCCCAGGACGCATTCTCGTCGGGAGGGTGCTGTGCGGCGACGTCGTGGATGAGTCGCACCAACGCGCCCACCCGGTGCAGCTCGTCACAGGTGAGTCGACGACCCTCGGCCGTGGGACCAGGGACGAACTCCAGGATCTGGCGGCCTCGCCTGTCCCGACCCAACACCCGGGGCGCGTCGACGCCACGGTCCCGCAGATGCGTCAGGAAGGCGTGGACGCTTGGCGTCGTGGAGCTCCACGGCTTGCGGACCGTGTCACCGATCCGGACGACGGCGTCGCTGACGTTGCCGCCGGTCAGCGGCTGTTCGTGCTCCACGGCTCCAGGCTAGCGCGTCGTCCCGCCCATCCAGTGGCCATGAATCCCGGCATCTGCGCGATGACACGCCGGTCAGGAACCCGAGATGCCGGGATTCGTGACCACTCGACGCGGAGGCGTCAGCGGAAGCGGACCTCCACGGCCTCGCCGTGGGCGGGTAGGCCCTCGGCTGCGGCCAGCGCGGAGACGTGACCGGCCACCTGACCCAACCCGTCCCTGCCGTAGTGGATGACCTGCTGGGAGCGCAGGAAGCTGGTCACGTTCAGCCCCGAGCTGTAGGCCGAGGCGCCGCCAGTGGGCAGCACGTGGTTGGAACCGGCACAGTAGTCGCCCAGCGACACCGGGGTGTAGGCGCCCAGGAACACTGCCCCGGCATTGTGGATGCGGTCGCACAGGGCAACGTCGTCACTGGTCATGATCTCCAGGTGCTCCGCCCCGTAGGCGTTGGCGACCTCGACCGCTTCGTCCAGCGAGTCGACCACCAGCACCGCCGACTGCGAACCAGTCAGCGACTGCTTCACCCGGTCAGCGTGCGGCGTGCGCGCGGCCTGCTCCTCGACGGCGGTCATCACCCGTTCGGCGAAGGGCATTGAGTCGGTGACCAGCACGGCGGCGGCGAGTTCGTCATGCTCCGCCTGGGAGATCAGGTCCGCGGCCACCAGAGAGGGGTCGGCGGACTCATCGGCGAGCACCATGATCTCGGTGGGCCCGGCCTCCGCGTCGATGCCCACCACGCCCTGCACGGCCCGCTTGGCGGTGGCGACGAAGATGTTCCCCGGACCGGTGATCAGCTTCACCGGCTGGCACACCAGGTGCCCGGCGGCGTCGCGGGCGCCATAGGCGAACATCGCCACCGCCTGAGCGCCGCCGACGGTGTAGACCTCTTCGATGCCGAGCAGGTGGGCGGCGGCCAGGATGGTCGGGTGGGGGTAACCTCCGAAGTCCTTCTGCGGCGGGGAGGCGATCGCCAGGGAACGGACGCCGGCCACCTGTGCGGGCACCACGTTCATCACCACCGACGACGGGTACACCGCCTGGCCGCCTGGCACGTAGAGTCCGACCCGCTCGATCGGCACCCACCGGTTGGTGACTCGTGCATCCGGCCCGGGGGAGACCATGGAGGCGGCCGGCAGCTGGGCGGAGTGCACCTCGCGGGCGCGGGTGATCAGCGTCTCGAGCGCCTCACGGACACTGTGGTCCAGGTGCTCGAAGGCCTCCTCCACCTTCCACTGCGGCACCCGCAGGGAGGGCGGACGGACACCGTCGAAGGTCTCGGAGAGCTCGGTGAGCGCCTCGACGCCGCCATGGCGCACCTTCTCAAGGATCGGCGCCACAGTGTCGACAGTGGCTGAGATGTCCTGTGCGGCGCGGGGGAGCACGGTGCTGACGTCCGCGGTGCTGCCACGGAGATCCTTGAGGGTGAGCATTTTCCTCCTCGGGGCGGATGGATTCGTCCCCATTGTCTCCTGCGGCAGGGCAGGAGACAGAATCACATGACAGCGTCCGGGCCCCAGGCCGACCTGCTCACGAGCTGTGGCGGCTTAGAGCAGTGCCTGTTCCCGGTTGCGTCCCAGACGAGCATGACACCATGCTGGATGATTGCATTCCGGCAGGTGCCAGCCCATGGGCGGCTGCTCGGACCGCCCGCCCCGGCAGCGAACGACATGTGTGAGGAGAGCTCGTGATCGCCACGACCGCAGAAGAGACGGCCCCCGATGAAGAGCTGAACACCATCGTCGACGACACTGTGCCAGAAGGAGTCCAATCACTGGTCACCGGAGCCGGTCCCGTACTGGGCATCCTCCTCGGGGTGGCCATCGCCGTCGTCGTGGCCCTGGTGGTCACGGTGGTCTCCTCACTGGCGATGAAGCAGATCTTCCGCCGCAGCGCGGAGGTCAAGCGGGCGATCAACCGGACCCGGCTGCCGCTGTTCTTCACCCTGGTGATGATCGGATCGCGGGTCACCTTGCGTCTCGCGGTCGGAGAGGCGGCCTGGTACTCCTGGGTGGCGTTCATCCTGTTCATCGTCATCGTGGTCGGCATCGCCTGGTGGGCGATGCGTGTGGTGCGGGTGGTCGAGGCCGCCGTGCTGGCCCGCTACGCCGGAGAGGACGACGTCGACGACCGCCGTGGCCGCCGGCTGCAGACCCAAGTCTCGCTGATCCGCCGGATCCTCGCGGCGATCATCATCACGGTGGCGGTCGCCGCGGTGCTGTTGAACTTCGAATCGGTGCGAGCGCTGGGAGCCGGTCTTCTCGCCTCGGCCGGTGTGGTCTCCGTCGTCGCTGGTCTGGCCATGCAGTCCACGCTGACCAACGTCTTCGCCGGCATCCAGCTGGCCTTCACCGATTCGATCCGCGTGGGCGACGTGGTGGTCGTGGAGGACACCTTCGCCACCGTGGAGGACATCACGCTCTCTGCCGTGGTGCTGAAGGTCTGGGACGAGCGGCGGGTGATCTACCCGTCCAGCTACTTCGTGGCCACACCGTTCGAGAACTGGACCCGTGTCGGCACCGAGCTGATGGGCACCGTGGAGCTGGACGTCGACTGGCGGGTCCCGATGGACGAGCTGCGGAGCCGGCTGAAGCGACTGCTGGACTCCACGGAGCTGTGGGACGGCAAGGACTACTCGATGCAGGTCACCGAGGCCACCGGCGGCATGGTCAAAGCCCGCGTGGTGGTCTCGGCGCGGAACTCCGGCGAGCTCTGGGACCTGCGCTGTCTCGTCCGCGAGGACCTGGTCAACTACCTGCGGGCGGAGCACCCCTACGCGGTGCTCACCCAGCGCATGTTGGTCTCCCACGAAGAGGCGCTGGCCGACGGACCGCGGCAGGTGCGCACAGGACAGTTCGGCACGGTGGAGGAAGCGGCGGAATCCCGCATCGGTGACACCCGGGAACAGCCGACCGTGCCGGTCGACGACCCCTATGCCCCGGCCGGGTCGACGGGCTCGGGCACGCAGCGGCGCAGCCCGGAGGAGCAGGAGTTCATCCGGCGCTACGGCTCCACCACGGATGGTGACGAGGAGCGTCACACACCGGCTGAGTCGGACGGCGCCGCGGTGCGGGAACCGACCTCGGAGGAGACTCCGCTGACCCAAGCCGGTGAAGGAGCCTCGGTGTTCACCGGGTCCATCACCGCTGTGGAACGCAACCGCGAGTTCTCCGGACCCGGGGAGGGTGCCTACCGTGAGCGGCGTGAACGCCAGGAGGAGCACGACGGCGGCGACGACGTCGACGAGGAGGAGCAGGAGAAGCCGCGGGCGCGTCCCGACGACGGTGGCTGAGCGTCGTCTGGTGCCGCCCTGGGTGCGACCTTGATAGGGTGCGGGAACACGCACCGTGAGCTCGTGACTCGTCGGTCGCCCGACGGGGAGAAGTGCGTTGCCGGTGCCCGTCTCCGACGGGGTCACACCGTTCCGCCCGAGACTCAGTGGTGCGTCACCTGTCCCCGAATGAAGGAACCACGTGAGTCAGGACAGCACCGATCCTGCCGTCAGCGTTCGCAGCGCCTACAAGGTGTTCGGGCGACGCCCGGAGCGTGGGGTCGATCAGCTCCGCGCGGGGGTCAGCCGGGAGGAGCTCCTCGAGCGTGGGCTCACCGCCGCGGTCATCGATGCGTCCTTCGATGTCGCAGAGTCCGAGATCTTCGTGGTCATGGGACTCTCCGGCTCCGGGAAGTCGACGCTCATCCGCATGGTCAACGGTCTCTGGGAACCCACTGCCGGGGTCGTCAGCGTCGGCGGAGAGGACATCGCCAAGCTGACCGGTCGTGAGCTCCGCCGAGTGCGTCGGGACCGGATCTCCATGGTCTTCCAGAACTTCGCCCTGCTGCCGCACCGCACCGTGGGGCAGAACGCCGCCTATGCGTTGGAGGTCCAGGGGGTGAATCGGGCAGACCGTGAACGCCGGGCGGCCCGCGCGCTGTCGATGGTCGGCCTGGACGGCTGGGGCGGGCACCGTCCTGATGAGCTCTCCGGCGGTATGCGGCAACGTGTCGGCCTCGCCCGTGCCCTGGCGGCCGAGACTGATGTGATGCTCATGGATGAGGCGTTCAGCGCCCTGGACCCGCTGATCCGTCGAGAGATGCAGGACCAGCTCATCGAGCTCCAGCATGAGCTGGGCAAGACGGTCCTGTTCATCACCCATGATCTGAACGAGGCCATGCGTCTGGGCGACCGGATCGCCATGATGCGGGACGGGCGGATCGTCCAGATCGGCACGTCCGAGCAGATCCTCAACGATCCGGCGACCGACTACGTCGCCCAGTTCATCCAGGATGTGGACCGCACTCGCGTCCTGACCGCCGGCGCGATCATGGAGCCTCCCGTCGCGGTTCTGGGGGCTGAGCAGGGCCCGCGAAGCGCCCATCGTCTGATGCGGGAGCACCAGACGAATGCTCTGATGGTCGTCGAGCACGGCAAGCGATTGCGTGGTGTGGTCCATGAGGCTGACATCGCCGACGCCGTCTCCGGCGGCCGTGACGACCTGAGCGGCATGGTCCGCTCCGTGACCGCTGTGGGCCCGGACGTGCCGCTGGCCCACCTGATGCAGGCCTCCGCCGCGAGTGCGGTGGGCCTGGCCGTCGTCGACGATGGTGGGCGACTGCTCGGAGTGATCCCGCGGGTCACCCTGCTGAACGCGCTCGTCGACCCGAACAGCCAGTCCCGCGGGGCGCAACCGACCGTCGTCGGAGAGGGGGTGTCCCCATGAGCCGCGCCGCCGAGGAGACTGAGGGGCTCGGGGTGCCACGCGTACCGGTGGGCGAGTGGATCGAGGACGGCTTCGGCTGGCTCAACACGAACCTGAGCGGCCTGTTCGGACTCATCCGTGACACCGTCAACGCGCTGACCGATGGGCTGGGGAGCCTGTTGAATGCCCCGGACGCGCTCATCATGGTGCTCCTGTTCACAGCACTGGCCTGGTACCTGCGCAACTGGAAGCTTGCGCTGCTGTCTGCGGTGATGATGATCTTCGTGATCAGCATGGACATGTGGGAGCCAGCCATGCAGACCCTGGCGATGATCGCCGTCGCCGCGGCCTTGGCCCTGATCATCGCGATACCCCTGGGAATCCTGGCAGCGAAGAGCGACCGCGTGAGCAACGTGGTCCGGCCCATCATGGACCTGATGCAGACCATGCCGGCCTTCGTCTGGCTGGTCCCGGTGGTCATGCTCTTCAGCATCGGCATGACGGCAGGAGTGGTCGCGACCTTCATCTTCTGCCTGCCCCCGGGGGTTCGCTTCACCGAGCTGGGAATCCGCCAGGTCGACAGTGAAGTCGTCGAGGCGGGACATGCCTTCGGCACCCCGCCGGGACAGATCCTGTGGCGCATCCAGCTGCCCCTGGCGATGCCGACGATCATGGCCGGGATCAATCAGGTGATCATGCTGGCGCTGTCCATGGCCGTCATCGCCGGATTCGTCGGGGCCGGAGGCCTCGGCGGAGAGGTCGCCCGGGCGATCTCGAGCCTCGACATCGGGCTGGGATTCGAAGCGGGTCTGTCCGTGGTGGTGCTGGCGATCTATCTGGACCGGGTCACTGCCGCCATCGGCGGGACCTCGCCTGGAACGGGGCGGCTCGCGCGTGCGCTGAGGCGTCGTCGAGAGGCAGCGGAGGCTTCAGCGGATGCCTGAGGGATCAGCTCGGCGGGACGACGGCGGTGCCGTCTCCCCGCGGGAATCATGCACACTGAAAGAGATCGACCTTGAGAGGGGTACATCATGACGACTGGACGTGTCGCGAAATTCGTGTCCGTGACGGCAGCTGCGGCTCTGGCGCTGAGCGCCTGCGGCGACGGCAACGGCACCGGGGACGGCGAGACGGACGCCGAGACAGAGACCGGCGGCACCATCGAACTGGGAATCATTCCGTCCTGGACCGATGGTCTGAGCATGGCGCATCTGTGGTCCCACATCTTGGAGGATGAGGGATACGACGTCGAGATCACCGAGATCAACGAGGCGGGCCCGCTGTACACCGGCGTCGCGCAGGGTGATATCGACGTCTATCCGTCCGCCTGGCCGGAGGTCACTCACGCCGAGTACATGGACGAGTACGGGGACGACCTGGAGGACGTGGGGGCCTGGTATGACGGCGCAGTGCTGACCCTTGCGGTCCCGGAGTACACGGATGTGGACTCGCTGGCCGACCTGAATGACAACGCCGATCTCTTCGGGGGCCGTATCGTCGGCATCGAGCCGGGGTCCGGTCACATGAACATCACCAACAACGAGGTCTTCCCCACCTACGAGCTGGACGAGCAGTTCGAGCTGGTCGAGTCCTCGACGGTGGCGATGCTGGCTGAGCTGGAGAGCGCCGTCGAGTCTGAGGAGGACATCGTCGTCGCGCTGTGGCGTCCCTACTGGGCGAACGCTGAGTTCCCGGTCAAGGATCTCGAGGACCCGGAAGGTGCCCTCGGCGAACCGGAGACCCTGAACTTCATCGCGAACGCCGGGTTCTCTGAGGAGTTCCCGGAGGTCGCGGAGTGGATGGGCAGCTTCAGCCTCGACGATGAACAGTACGGTGAGCTGGAGGACCTGGTCGTCAACGTGCATGACGACGACCCCTCGGCCGGGGCTGCCGAGTGGCTCGAGAACAACCAGGAGATCGTGGATGCCATCACCGGCTGATCCAGGAGCCTTCTGACAGGAGTCGAGGCTTTCCGCCCTCGACAGAGAAGCGGCACCCGCGCGTCGGTTCGTGCCCCCCCCGGAAAGGACGGCGGGGGCGAGCCGGGAGCGCGGGTGCCGCGCTGTGTCGCCCTCGGCAGATCCGTCTGACCGGGGCGGTCGTGAGCCTTCAGAGGTTCATACGACCCGGGGAGGACCCGTACGCTGGACGGACTCCTGTTCCCGATATGCAGGTGGGTGATCATGGTGAACCCCCGAGACTCCGACATGAGCACACCGCGCGAGGGCAGCCGCCGACCCTGGTGGTCGCGGAGGGAGTCCGGAGCCCTCGGAGCCGGCCTGCTGGTCGTGGCGCTGACCGCCTGCGGCGGACCCGGCGAGGACGATGCGGCGGGCGACGACCCGGCCGAGGACGGCTCGGCGGGGGACGAGGTCGTCGACGGCGAGACGGATGACGAGCCGGATGATGAGCCGGATGATGAGCCGGACGAGCCGGATGATGAGCCGGACGAGCCGGATGATGAGCCGGATGATGACGCACCGGACGACGACTCCGACGAGGATCCCGACGAGGATCCCGACGAAGAACCACCGAGCGATGACGAGGACGACGAGGACGGCGAGGAGCAGGGCCCTGAGGACGGGCCCTATCTGGAGCACCGCGAAGGTCTGAGCACGGACCGGTTCGGCACCGAGACTCGGCAGAGCGAAGGCTTCCCGGACACCCTCATCCCGTCGCCGACCGGTGAGGATCTCCTGCTGGACGACGTGCGCCTCGGCGTCCACGACGGCTATGACCGTGTGGTCTTCGATCACCATGTCGCCGGGCTTCCCGGATGGCATGTCGAATACGTCGATGTTCCCCGCCAGCCGGGCAGCGGCCACGAGATCGACATGCCGGGTGAGGCGTTCCTGGCCGTCAGTGTCACCGGACTGCGTCCCGGCATGGCCGGCGAGGGCCAGGGACACCTGGTCCTGGAGACGGACTGGCCGGAGACCGAGTCCATCGTGCGGGGCACCGCCACCAGTGCCGTGTTCGAGGGGGCGGCCAGCTACTACATCTCACTGGACGCACCCCACGAGGTCGACGTCTTCACCATCGAGGACGGCTCACGTCTGGTCGTCGACATCCTGCACTGAGGCATCCCGGCGGTGGACCACCGAGTCCGAGCCGTACGACGCCGGTGTCCCGCTCGTCATCGGTTCGGTCCGGGTGCTCACTTCTTCAGCGGGTTCCTCCCGTGGAGCTGAAGGCGTCCTGGGTCGTCGTCCTCCCCGCGGGGAGACGATCTCTCAGCGGCGGAGGACGTGGAGGACGCAGGAGTCGGCGTCGTCGGCACCTCAGCGGTCGGCGTCTCCGATTCGCCCGGCGCCTCCGATCCTCCGGCCGTGTCCTGCGGTCCTCCGTGGGGCTCCGCTGATCCGCCCGGCGCCTCCTCGGGCGCGCCAGAGATCTCCTCCCGGTCCCTGCTGTCCTGAGCCTTCGCCGCCTTGTACGCGTCCACAGTGCGGATCGCCTCGGTGGTCGGCTCGGCGGTGCCGTCGCCGTCGTGCCGGTGGCCACGGCCGGACTCCAGCTGGGCGATCGCCTCACCCTCCGCCGGAGCCCCCACCCGGCGCTCCATCGCCCAGCGGACCATGGAGTCGGGGACGAACTTCAAAGACGCGGTCAGCACCTGGTAGCTGCGGGAGGGCACACACATCGAGACCCCCTGGGCGCTGGCGGCCAGCGCCTCACGCACCACGTCGTCGGCGTCCAGCCACATCCACCGCTTCGCGCCCTTGACCTTGATCCCCGAGCGTTCGTGGAATTCGGTGCGCACCAGCCCGGGGCAGAGCGCGGTGACCGTGATGCCGTCGCCACGCAGCTGTTGGTGGATGGACTTGGAGAAATTGATGACCCAGGCTTTGGCCGCCGAGTAGGTGCCGGTCGGGGTGAACCCGGCCACTGAGGCGACGTTGATGATCCGACCCCCGCGGCGGCGGGCCATCGCCCGGGCAGCCGTGTGCGTGAGCTCCAGGGTGGTCTGCACATGGAGGCGCAGCAGGTCCCGCTCGGCGTCGAGATCGGACTCCAGAAAATCACTGGGGAGCCCATGGCCAGCATTGTTCACCAGCAGGTGGACAGGATGACGCGGATCAGCCAGGCGCTCTTGGACGGCGCCGACGCCGTCGTCGGTGACCAGATCTGCGATGAGCACGGTGGCGCGCACCCCGAACTGGGACGTCAGCGATTCAGCCTGCATCTGCAGGCGATTCCCGTCGCGGGCCACGAGCACCAGGTCATAGCCCTGGCCAGCGAGTTGACGGGCGAACGAGGCGCCCAGGCCGGCGGTCGAGCCGGTGATCAGAGCGGTGTGGGTACTCATGTCAGTATCCTAGATCGACAGGCTGAGACGCAGGACCGCGTTCGTTCAGCTGGTGTTCAGCTCGGGCGGTCAGCAGGCCTGTGAGGACGGCTCTCGGCCGGATCGGGCCCGAGTGCCGCGAGAAGATGACGCGATGATGATGCATTGTTACTACGAGCAAGGACTCAGGAGGAGGGCTGATGCGCTGGCGTCAGAGGAACGACTGGGGGCCGCGGGCCCTGGCCGAAGACGAGTGGGCTGTGCTCGAGGCACAGATCGACGCCGATGACCTCGACGCCGTGGAGAACGCCGTCGAGGAGCTCACCGGGTTCATGGACTCCTTCCGAGAGGATGTCGACGGACGCCCGCTCGTCGGCGTCACGGACGGCCAGCTGTCGGTGACCACGGACCGCACGGAGAACCGACGGGGGCGACGGGTGCTGCAGGTGACCTTCTACGCGTCCGGTCCGGTCGGCGTCGCCGAGCCGCATGCCTTCGACCGGATCGGCTCCGCCGCGACCTCCCTGGTGGACCACCTGCAGGCTGACGGCATCGCCGTCTCAGAGATCCGCTGGAACGAACACCCGTACCAGAAGCGCGCGTTCTGATCCCCGCGTCTGTCCGCCTCTGACTCGGGGCCTGCTCGGCCCGTCAGGCGCCGTCGTAGGCGGGAGCGGAGGGGCGCCCCTTCTCCACGACCTGCGCCAGCAGCGGGAACAGCAGGACGGTGACCGCCCCGCCGGTGACCATCACCGAGGCCATCGACTCCTCGATCAGCTCCGAGGAGACGGCGATCTGAGTGACCGCCACGATGATCGGCAGACCGGTGGAGGCGTAGAGGCCCAGGGCCACGCGCTCGCGGACGGTGCCCAGCCCGGAGTGCGTCTCGGTGAGCTGCTCCCGCAGGAACACCGGCAGCCCGCGGACCACGGCGATCGAGAGGACGAAGCCCAGCAGCACCGGCCACTGGGAGATCACTGACCCGATGTCGATGGACATTCCGCTGGTCACGAAGAAGATCGGGATCAGGAAGCTGAACCCGATGATCTCCACCTTGTGGACCAGGGCGTGCCCATGCTCCTCCGCCGTGCCCGCCAAGACCGCGTTCAGCAGCATCCCGGCCGAGAAGGCGCCCAGCGCGACGTCGAGCTCCAGCATCGCCGTCAGCAGCATCAGCGTGATCAGGATCAGCACGGTGAACCGCAGCGTCGTCTGCATGGTGGTGTTCGCACCCGCTGCCATGGCCCGCCCCAGCAGAGGGACACGGGTGAACAGCCGATGCGGCACCAGCACCACCAGGATGGCCGCCAGGGCGAAGGCCACCAGCACGAGTGCCGCGCCGCCGGTGCCCCGTGTGGAGAGCAGCAGGGACATCGCCACGATCGGGCCCAGCTCGCCCAGGGCGCCATGCAACATCGTGGCCGACCCCAGCGGTGAGGTCGCCCTGCCGGCGTCCTTCAGGATCGGCAGCAGCGTGCCCAGCGCGGTCGAGGTGGAGGCGATGGCGAAGACGATCGCGACATGGACCTCGCCTTGAGCGACGAGCAGCCCCGCCCCGATCCCGAGGACCAGGCAGATCACCCAGGTGAGAGCCGCCGCGCGCCCTTGGCGGCCGCGCATCTGCGAGGTGTTGATCTCGAGTCCGGCGAGCAGGAACAGGAACCCCATACCCAGCTCGCGGAGGAACTCCACCGCGGCGGTCTGCTCCGCGAGCTGCAGGCCGAAGGGCCCGATGAGCATGCCGAGGAGGAGCAGCCAGACGACGTCGGGGATCCTGCGCCGAGTGCCCAGGGCCAGCATTGGGGCCAGGAAGGCGGCGGCGACGATCCACCAGGTGGAGAGCAGATTCTCGACGAGCATATGTTCACCCATGGGAGGAGCCTACGCCGGTTCTCAGAGCTCGCCGAGGTGGCGCAGGTGGTCCAGCTGGGCGGCGGCGATCTTGGTGGTCACCTGGGCCGGCAGCGGGCTGCGTTCTCCGTAGAGGAGGCGCCCGAGCTCCTCGGCGGCAGGTCTGTCACCGGCAGAGGCGGGACCGGTGTCAGACTGTGGGCTCGTGCCCGCTGACGTCGTGGCCAACAGGCTCCTGACCTGGTCGAGGCGCTCATGCCGGTGGGCCAGGTAGGACCGCGCCGCCCCGGCCAGCGAGGGCTGCGCCGGGCCGTGGGCGGGGAGCAAGAGGACTTCCCCGGGCGTGTCCCCGAGCGCGGCGAGACGCTCCAGGCTGGCCAGATAATCGGTGAGAGTGCCGTCGGGGTGGTCGAGCATGGTGGTGCCGCGGCCCAGGATCGTGTCCCCGGTGAGCATCATCGCCACCGGCCCTGAGGGTGCGCGCCCGAGACGCTCATCACCGGACTCGTCCACCAGCTGGGCCCGGGGCAGGAACAGACACATTGAATCGGAGGTGTGCCCGGGGGTGTGCAGCACTTCGGCGGTGTTTCCTCCGAGGTCGATCCGTTCTCCGTCGGCCAGTGGCCCGGGGTCCAGGCCGTCGGAGCCCGCCCGGCATTGCCCGGAGTCGATGCCGCGGACCGGGGCCCCGGTGGCCTGAGCCAGGGCGGGAACCGCGCCGGTGTGGTCGCGATGCCGGTGGGTCACCAGGATCTGGGCCACAGGGCGCTCACCGAGGGCCGCCAGGACAGCCTGCAGATGATCAGGGTGGTCCGCAGGTCCGGGATCGACGACGACGGCGGCGTCCCGGCCGCCGAGCAGGTAGGTGGTCGTGCCCTCCAGGGTCATGGGCGAAGGGTTCTCGCAGAGCAGGCGTGTCACCGACGTCGTCGTCATGGTCATGCCACCACTCTATGACTCGCGGGCGACGGGATCCTGCCGCTGTTCCACCGGATGGGGGGCGGCGTCGTAAGCTGGCGCCATGGCACCTGCACAGGACAGCACAGCTGAGACCGCCGACCCGCAGCCGACAGCCGGCACGGAGCATTCCACCGCCGGAGCGTATGTGACCGGTGAGGAGTTCACCCGGGACACGAACTACATCGAAGACCGCGTGGTCGCCGATGTCGACGCCGTCCGGGCCGCTGCCCAGGAGGAGAGCTCGACCATCGGGGACCCGCGGATCGCCGGGCTCACCGAGGGGGCCGAGGCCTGGCCGGTGGAGCCCGGCCGGTACCGGCTGGTGGCGGCGCGGGCCTGCCCGTGGGCGCACCGGTCGATCATCGTGCGCCGGCTGGTGGGGCTGGAGGACGTCATCTCCCTGGCCACGCCGGGGCCGGTGCATGACGTCCGCTCCTGGACCTTCGACCTCACCGAGGACGGCCGCGACCCCGTCCTGGGCACCGAGCGCCTGCAGCAGAACTACTTCGCCCGGTTCCCCGACTATCCGCGGGGGATCACCGTTCCCGCGCTGGTGGACGTGCCGTCCGGGGGTGTGGTCACCAACAACTACCCGCAGCTGACCTTCGACCTCTCCACGCAGTGGCGGGCGCACCATCGCGAGGGCGCGCCCGACCTGATCCCCGACGACCTGATCGAGGACATGCTCCCGGTGATCAAACGGATCTTCACCGAGGTCAACAATGGGGTCTACCGGTGCGGGTTCGCCGGCTCGCAGCGTGCGTACTCCGAGGCCTACGACCGCCTGTTCGCCGCCCTGGACTGGTTGGAGGATCGGTTGGCCGACCGCCGGTACCTCATGGGCGAGCACATCACCGAGGCCGACGTCCGGCTGTTCACCACGCTTGTCCGATTCGACCCCGTTTACCACGGGCACTTCAAATGCAACCGCACCAAGCTCACCGAGATGCCGAACCTGTGGGCCTACGCCCGGGACCTCTTCCAGACCCCCGGCTTCGGCGACACGGTCGACTTCGACCAGATCAAGCGCCACTACTACGTGGTCCACGAAGACGTGAACCCCACGCAGATCGTGCCGCAGGGGCCGGAACTGGAGAGCTGGCTCTCCGCGCACGGGCGGGAGCGGCTGGGAGGGGCCCCCTTCGCCGAGGGTGCGACGGCGCCCGGCCCCCTGGCTGCTGACGAGGTTCCGCCCGGGGCGAATCCGCTGCACGGCTGAGCCGACGGTGCCGCACTCATCGAGTGGGGGATTCTTCGCGATGTGCGTCCGTATCCGGCGCCCGGACCACGAGAATCTCCCCGATCGATGCCCGGCGCTGTGTCGTGCGTGACAGGTTGTGCAGAAAAAGCGACCGAATATGTGATCAGCCTCTCATCAGGAGTGCTCGTCTCCCTACGGTGATCGAGCCGGCGTCGATGCCGGCTTCGCCGCAGCGAAGGAGACCTTGATGAGACGTGCACCTATCGACAGAACGACGCAGTCTGCCCTGGGGGTGGCCGCCTGCCTGAGCCTGGCGCTCGCCGGCTGTTCGGCAGACCCTGAGGAGGCCGCGGCCGACGCCGAGGAGTCCGGGTCCAGCTCGTACTCCACCCACGAGGCCACTGATGGGGAGACTGCGATCACCGTGGTCGAGAACCCCGATGGGGGTCCCAGGCTTACGCTCGCCGCCGACAGCTCATTCGATCTCATCGAAGTGGAGGACGACGGCGCGACCTACGCCTTCAAAGACATGGACGGCGACGGTGAGCTCTCCACCTGGGAGGACTGGCGTGCCCCTACTGAGGAGCGTGCGGCCGACCTGGCCGAGCAGCTCACCATCGAACAGGTTGCTGGCCTGATGCTGTTCTCCGGCCACGAGCGGGCGCCCGGAGATGGGCTGACCGACGAGCAGCGCGAGTATCTGGCCGAGGACCATCTGCGCAACGTCCTCAACGCCGGCGGATCGGACCTGGAGGAGAACGTCACCTGGGCCAATGAGCTGCAGGCGCACGTGGAGTCCCTGGTCTCCCAGGAGACCCCGTACGTGCCGGTGAACCTCTCCACCGACCCGCGGCATGACGCCGGTGCCGCCTTCGGCGAACCCGGGAGCCTCTCCGAATGGCCGTCCAACCTGGGCATGGCCGCCCTGTTCAGTCCGGAGCGGGTGGAGGAGTTCGGCCGCATCGCCTCGGAGGAGTACCGCGCCCTGGGCATCTCCAATGCCCTGAGTCCGCAGATCGACCTGGCCACCGATCCTCGCTGGCTGCGCGTCAGCGGAACCTACGGCGAGAATGCCGACCTCGCGACGCAGCTGGGTGCCGCGTACGTGGACGGTTTCCAGAACACCTACGAGGACGGCGAGTCGGTGGGCTGGGGGCCGGAGTCGGTCTCGACGATGATCAAGCACTTCCCCGGAGACGGCGCCGGGGAAGGCGGCCGCGAATCCCACATGAACTCCGGCAAGTACGCAGTCTTCCCCGGAGACAACTTCCAGGAGCACCTCGACGTCTTCCTGGGCGCCCAGCAGGCCTCCTCGATGATGGTGAACTACTCGATCATGCTCGACGGCGAGGGAGAGTCCCTCTTCGACGAGCGCGCCGGCAGCGCCTACGAGGACGCCGCCATCGACATCCTCCGCGAGGAGAACGGCTACGACGGCGTCCTGGTCACCGACTGGGGCGTGACCAACTCCTGGCTGGACGAGGACGAGCTCTTCGGCATGGCCTGGGGCAAGGAGGACCTGAGCGTCGAGGAGCGCCACTTCGAGATTCTGCGCGCCGGGGTCGACATGTTCGGCGGCAACAACGACGTCGGCCCGGTCTTGGACGCCCATGAACTGTGGCAGCAGGCCTACGAGGACGGCGAGCTCGACGTCGACGCGGACACCCGCTGGGCCCAGACCGGAGAACGTGTGCTGACCATGCTCTTCGAAGCAGGTCTCTACGAGAGTCCCTTCGTCGTCCTGGACGACGCTGAAGAGAGCCTCGGCAGCGAGGACAAGACGGAGGCGGCGACACGGGCGCAGCTGGACTCCGTCGTGATGCTGAAGAACGACGACGTCGTCGCCGAGTCAGCGGCGGAGGACTACGCGGAGCAGACCGTCTACATCCCGCAGTCCTTCGACACTGGTCATGACAACGCCTTCGGCCCCGCCCAGTACGAGGAGGGGCCCACCATCGACCTCGAGGTCGCCGAGGAGTACTTCGGCGACGTCGTCACTGACGAGGTCGAGTACGACGACGAGGATCAGGTCGTCTCCTACGAGGCCCCCGATCTCTCCGGCGTCGACGCCGTCGTGGTCGGCATGAGCAGCCCGAACAACGGCGACAACTTCTCCAAGGCCGGCTGGGACGAGGAGGAGGATCTCTGGTACCCGCTCTCCCTGCAGTACCGTCCGTACACTGCAGACGGTCACGAGGTGCGGGAGGTCTCCATCAGCGGTGACGTGGACGAGGACGGATCCCGGGAGAACCGGTCCTACGCCGGCGAGACCTCCAGGATCTCGAACGAGGCTGACCTGGACGCCTTTGAGCGAGCAGTCGATGCCGTGGAGACCAGCGGCGAGGACATCCCGATCATCGTGGTCCTCAAGGCCTCGAACCCCATCGTTCCCGCAGAGTTCGAGCCGCAGACTGATGCTGTCCTGGCCGGATTCGGCGTCAGCGACCAGGCCCTGCTGGAGGTCGCTCTGGGTCTGCATGAGCCGCAGGGTCGCCTGCCCATCGGATTCCCGGACTCGATGGAGGCGGTGGAGGCCCAGCTGGAGGACGTCGGTGAGGACCACGAAACCTATGTCGACGCGGACGGCAACGACTACACCTTCGGCTTCGGACTGGACTGGTCCGGACCGCTGGCAGACTGAGCGGCAGGTCGTCGGGCGCGGGGAGCCCCGGCCCGGCGTCTGACCCACCACGCATGACGAAAGGTTGACGAGCATATGAAGAATGTCCGGAGAATGTCACTCGGAGCGTCTGCGCTTCTGCTGACGGCTGTGGGTCTGGTCGGCTGCGGCGCCGATGACGCCGAGCCGAACGGCGAGGACGGCGACGCGCAGGAGGCCGTCGAGCACCCTGAGGTCCAGACGGATCTGGAGGAGGCCCGGCAGACCATCCTGGACGGTCTCGAGGAGTTCGGGGAGGACCAGTCGGAGTTCCTGCTGGCCGACGACGTCAGCTCCGCCGAGCAGAAGTACGGCATGTGGGTTCTGCCGTTCGAACACTCGGAAGCCACCGAGAGCATGACCTCGCAGGTCAACATCGACGGAGGCGACTTCACGATCGAGGCGGAGGCGGCCGAGGACGGCACCACCTACGTCATCGATCAGGACGGCGAGATCAGCACCGACTGACCCTCCCGGTGACCCGATGCGGCCGGGAGGCCACCCCTGTGGTGGCCTCCCGGCCGCACGCATGTCAGGCCCTGATCAGTCCGTGACGAGTTGTCGGCCGGAAGTGACAGGTTGTGCATTCACCGGCCAGGGGCGGCCAGAAGTCCGATCCAATGGTGTCACGTGCATCACAGGGTGCGTACGGCGCCCTGGGTTCCCCGCCGAACCGACGAAGGAGCAGATGTGGAAGACCGCGAGCATGACGACGTGCCGGGCGCGACCGAGCGAGGCAGCCAGGACACCGGAGCCGCCACGAAGCATAAGATGTCCCACCGGAAGTTCCTGGCGCTGTGGATCCCGGTGCTGGCCGTGACACTCATCGTCCTCATCGGCGCCAACGTCGCCCTGAGCGCGTTCCACAACTGGGTCGCCTCGCAGCTCGGTGTCGGTACCTGGGAGGTGACCAACAGTGACGAGGCGGAGGACTGGGACCTCGACTACGTGACTGCTTCCCATGACTCCCTGGAGGAGGCCCACGAGGCGTCTGCGGCGCTGGTCGAGGAGATCGCCGGTGAGGGGATCACGCTGCTGAAGAACTCGCAGGAGGCCCTGCCTGTCAGCGCCGGCGCCGTCACCCTCTTCGGGCGCACTGCGGCCGAGCCGGTCTACGGGGGCTCCGGCTCCGGGTCGGTGGATGCGTCGACGGCAGTCGACATCCGCGGCGGCCTGGAGCACGCAGGTTTCGAGATCAACGAGACCGTCTATCAGGAGCTCGAGGACTTCGCCGCAGAGGCTCCCCGCACCCGGATCGTCATGGACGAGCCGGACGAGTCGGAGTACGCCGTCGGTGAGATGCCGGCCGGCGAGTACTCGGCCGATGCGGTCAGCTCCTTCGGAGACTACGATGACGCCGCCGTCGTCGTCTTCGGCCGAGGGGGCGGTGAAGGCGGAGATCTGGCCACGGACATGGAGGGCTGGGACGAGAACCACGTCGAGGGCCAGCACGAGCTGATGCTCAACGTCGACGAGCAGGAGACGCTGCAGCTCGCCCAGGAGCACTTCGACACGGTCGTCGTGGTGATCAACTCCTCGAACATCATGGAGCTCGGCGCGCTGGAGGACGACGACGACGTCGACGCCATCCTGTGGACCGGTGCCCCCGGAGAGACCGGATTCAACGCCCTGGGCGACGTCATGACCGGCGAGATCAACCCCTCCGGGCGCACGGTGGACCTGTGGGCTCGAGACTTCACCGCCGATCCGACCTTCGTCAACTTCGGCCGGTGGGAGTACACGAACATCACCGAGGACAACGCCACGACACTCCAGCAGCCCAACCACGCTGCGATGGAGAACGGTGCGTTCTTCGTCGAGCTCGAAGAGGGTATCTACATCGGGTACCGGTATTACGAGACGGCTGCCGCCGAAGGCGTCATCGACTACGAGGAGGCCGTAGTGTACCCGTTCGGCCACGGTCTGAGCTACACCGACTTCGACTGGGAGCTGGCCAGCTCCAGCACTCCTGAGGCGGACGGCACGATCGAGGTCGAAGTGGAGGTCACCAACAGCGGGGACGTGGCCGGCCAGGAGGTCGTGCAGCTCTACTACTCCGCTCCGTACACCCCGGGAGGGATCGAGAAGTCCGCCGTCGAGCTCGGCGACTTCGCCAAGACCGGCTCGCTGGCGCCGGGGGAGTCCGAGACCGTCCGGCTCGAGCTCGACGTGGAGGCCATGGCCTCCTATGACCACCGGGACGCCGAAGCCTGGGTGCTCGAGGAGGGCACCTACGAGCTGCGGGTGCAGACGGACTCGCACCAGATCGCCGACGGCATCGAGCCGATCGAGTACGACGTGCCGGAGACCGTGGTCTATGGCGAGGACGGACCGCGGGCGGGCGACGAGGTCGCGGCCACCAACCGCTTCGACGACGTCTCGGAGCACTTCGCGGGCGACGGCGCTCAGCTGATGTCGCGTGCGGACTTCGAGGGGACGTTCCCCACCGCGCCCACCGAGGAGGACCAGGAGGCGTCCGAGCGCATCCTGGAGGGCTACCAGCACTACGACGTCGACGCCGCGGCCGAGGCCTCGGACGCAGAGATGCCGGCCACGGGTCAGGACAACGGGCTGACGCTCGTCGACCTGCGCGGTCGGGACCACGACGATCCGCTGTGGGACGACCTCCTGGATCAGCTGGAGGTCGACGAGATGACCGACATGCTCCTCAACGGCGCCTACAACACCGAGGCCATCCCGTCGATCGCCAAGCCCCGTACGAACGACATCGACGGTCCCCACGGCTTCACCTCGTTCATCAACGACGACTTCAAAGGAGCCGCCTACCCGTCCGCGCCGCTGATCGCCGCCACCTGGAACAAGGAGCTCGTGCGGCAGATGGGCGAGACGATGGGCGAGGAGGCCCTGCAGATGGGAGTCTCCGGCTGGTACGCGCCCGGGGTGAACCTGCACCGTTCGCCGTTCGCGGGCCGGAACTTCGAGTACTTCTCCGAGGACCCGTTCCTCTCCGGGACGATGGGTGTCGAGGTGGTCACCGGAGCCGCCAGCCGTGGACTCTACGCCTACACCAAGCACCTGGCGCTCAACGATCAGGAGAGCGGACGCGTGGACAACGGCATCGCCACCTGGGCCGATGAGCAGACTCTCCGCGAGATCTACCTGCGGCCCTTCGAGATGATCGTGAAGGATGTGACCGCCGAGGTGGCCTACATCGCGGACGAAGAGGGCAGCCACGGGGTGTCCGAGGTGGGGGCCACCGCCATGATGAGCTCCTTCAACCGCATCGGCGCGACCTGGGCCGGCGGGCACCCTGCCCTGCTGCAGGACGTCCTCCGCGACGAATGGGGATTCCGAGGCATGGTCATCACCGACTTCAACCTCTACGGCTACATGTCCCCGGACCAGTCCATCGCCGCGGGCACCGACCACCAGCTGGTCTTCGCCCCGATGAAGCAGTTCGAGGACACCGACAGTGCCGAGGCGGTCACCAACATCCGGCAGGCCACGCACAACGTGCTCTACACCGTGGCGAACTCCAACGCCATGAATGGGCTCGGCCCTGACGCGGAGGTCAGCTACACGCCGGCGACCTGGGAGGTCGTCCGCTGGGTGGCCACCGCCGTGGTCAGCGTCCTGTGGCTGATCGCCGTCGTCTGGGTGGTGCGCCGCGTGGTGACCCAGCGGCAGCAGACGCCCGCCACGGACGAGGGCGCGACGGCATGAGCGCCGGCGAGGAGAACGGCACCGGCCCGAAGCAGGCACCGAGCGGCGACATGACGGCCGACCTCACCCTCGTGGAGAAGGCCGCCCTGCTCAGCGGGGACACCGTCTGGGAGACCCGGGCGATCCCCCGCGCGGGGGTCCGGCGGCTCTTCCTCTCGGACGGCCCCCACGGGATCCGGAAGCAGTCGGGGGAGGGCGACCACCTGGGTCTTCACAACTCCGAGCCGGCCACCTGCTTTCCGCCGGCGGCCACGGTGGCCAACAGCTGGGACCCTGCGCTCGGTGAGGCGATCGGCCAGGCCATCGGTGCCGAGGCGGCGGCCCACGGGGTGGACGTGGTGCTCGGGCCGGGCCTGAACATCAAACGGTCCCCGCTCTGCGGGAGGAACTTCGAGTACTTCTCCGAGGACCCGCTGCTCAGCGGTGCGTTCGCCGCCGCCTATGTGCGCGGCATCCAGTCCGCGGGGGTGGCGGCCTGCCCCAAGCACTTCGCGGCCAACAGCCAGGAGACCCGGCGCATGGTCACCGATTCGGTGGTCGACGAGCGGACCCTCCGGGAGATCTACCTGGCGGCCTTCGAGAAGGTCGTGCGGGAGGCCCATCCTCGGACGATCATGTCCAGCTACAACCGGATCAACGGGGCCTACGCCCACGAGAACGCCCACCTGCTGACCCAGGTGCTGCGGAAGAAGTGGGGCTTCGACGGCGTCGTCGTCTCGGACTGGGGCGGAAGCAACGACGCCGTCGCGGCGGCTCGGGCCGGCGGCACCCTGGAGATGCCCTCGCCCGGCTGGGACTCGGCTCAGCAGCTGGTGGAGGCCGTGGCCTCCGGACAGCTCCCGGAGGAGGACCTGACGGCGCGGGCCCGCGAGATGGTGCAGCTGGCGCACTCACTGCCGGAGCACGGGGGCGGTGAGGTCCCCGTGGAGAAGCACCACGAGCTGGCCCGGCGGGCCGCCGCGGAATCGGCGGTGCTGCTCAAGAACACCGGAGACCTGCTGCCCCTGGCTCCCGGCACGCGTACGGCGGTGATCGGGGACTTCGCCCTCACTCCCCGCTACCAGGGGGCCGGTTCCTCGCTGGTCAACCCGACTCGGCTCAGCACCGGTGTCGAGGCCACAACCGCATCCGGTCTGGACGTCGTCGGCGTGGCCCAGGGCTTCGTCCGGCATGGAGGCCATGACCCGGCGCTGGCGGAGGAGGCCCGCGGCCTGGCCGCGACGGCCGACGTCGTGCTGCTGTGGCTCGGCCTGGACGAGATCAGCGAATCCGAAGGCCTGGACCGGCGGCACCTCAGGCTGCCGGAGAACCAGCTGCGCCTGCTCGAGGAGCTCGCCGCCGTCGGCACCCCGGTGGTCGTCGTGCTCTCCGGAGGCTCCGCCGTCGAGGTGGGCTGGATGGACCGGGCCGACGCCGTCCTCCACGGCTACCTGGCCGGCCAGGCCGGCGCCGACGGGCTGCTGCAGGTGATCACCGGTGAGGTCACCCCCTCAGGCCGCCTCGCCGAGACCTACCCGCGGAGCCTGGCCGACACACCCACCGCGGGACGGTTCCCGGAGCCGGGTGATCGCATCGACTATCTCGAAGGGCCCCTGGTGGGGTACCGCTGGTACACCAGCGCCGGAGTGAGCCCCGCCCTGCCCTTCGGGCACGGCCTCAGCTACACCACCTTCCGCTACGCGGACCTGCGCGTCGACCAGCAGGAGGTCCGCTTCACGCTGACCAACACCGGGGACCGCCCCGGCGCCGAGGTGACGCAGGTCTACCTCCAGCGCGAGAGCCCCTCGGGCGTGCTGCGGCCGGTGCGCGAGCTCGCCGGCTTCGCCAAGGCCCACCTGGCCCCCGGGGAGTCCCGGGAGATCGTCATCTCCCTCGACGACTGGTGCCTCCGGCACTGGGACCAGGAGACCGGCGACTGGCAGGTCGAGGCCGGTACCTGGAGTGTCCTGCTCGGCGCCAGCATCGAGGACATCCGATGTGAGGCCTCCGTCGAGGCCGCCGGGACGGTGCCGGCCGGCACGGGCTCCCAGGAGCAGCTGGCCGCGCTCGTTGAGCGGGTGCGTCGGGCAGCGGCTGCCGCAGCTCAGAACCGGACGGCGTCGTCCCGGACCACCACTCCGGCCCGGCCACGGCGAGAGCTGGGGCTCAACGATCCGCTGGCCGAGCTCGCCGCCGCGCACA
Source organism: Nesterenkonia suensis (assembly GCF_054782935.1). Taxonomy (NCBI): domain Bacteria; kingdom Bacillati; phylum Actinomycetota; class Actinomycetes; order Micrococcales; family Micrococcaceae; genus Nesterenkonia; species Nesterenkonia suensis. Next base: position 24,816 of record NZ_BAAGRN010000001.1, read on the forward strand.
GTCCCGTGGGGCGGGCCGCCGCCGCCCTCCTGCGCCGGATGCTGGCTCGGGCCGAGGCCCGGGGGCGTCCCGACCTGAATCTGCTGTTCCTCTCCGGGATGCCGATCCGCGCGCTCGCGAAGATGAGCGGGGGAGGTATGAGCCTCGAGATGGCCCAGAAGCTGCTGGTCCTGCTCAACGGCCGCCACCTGGGCGGCACGGCGGGGCTGATCGGCGCGGCCCTGCGCCACCGACGGCGTGCCCGCGCCACCCGCCGCACGTTCGACGACGCCTCCGCGGGGCGGACCATCCGACCCACAGTGAAGGAGAAGTCCTGACATGACACCCGAGCGCACCGCCGACCTCACCGTGCGGCGCGGACCCTGGCGACGCGTGCAGGACCGCTGGTCCGCCTTCTACGAGCGCCACACCACGTGGGCGCAGTTCATCATGTTCTTCCTCATCAGCAACGGCGTGACGGCCCTGCAGCTGGCGCTGATGCCGATCTTCCGGTGGTTCTTCAGCTTCACTCCGCTGGTGCACCGGGACTTCCAGGTGCTGCCCGTGGGCCAGAACCCGGACGGATCGACCTTCTTCATCTTCGACTACCCGGGCGGCGGGTTCGCCGACGGCGGCGCCGGAGGCCTGGGCTACTTCCTCGCCGTGCAGATCACCATCCTGATCGCCCAGGTGATCAACTTCTTCGCCCAGCGCAGCGTGACGTTCCGCTCCAACTCCAGCATCTGGTGGGCCGCCCTGTGGTACGTGATCGCCTACGTGATCATCACCTTCGCCGCCGCGGCGGCCCAGGGCCTCTACCGGGCGCCGCTCTACGGCTTCTTCATCGACACGATGGACTGGGGGCAGACCGGAGAGACCACCGCCGACGTCGTCACGATGATCATCAACGCGGGCATCCAGTTCTGGGTGTTCTTCCCCATCTTCAAGCTGATCTTCCGCCAGGTCCCGGAGGACGTGGCGGACCTCGACGGTAGGATCACGGCAGAGGTCGCCGACGGCGGCACCCCGGCCGAGGAGGGGAGCAGACGAGACCCGTGAGCCCACAGACGAAGACGCTGAGCCTGGTGGTCCCGAGCTACAACTCGGCCGAGTACCTGCATCGGTGCCTGGATACGCTCATCCCGCCGGACGGCGCCGACGACGTCGACGTGATCGTCGTCGACGACGGCTCCACCGACGACACCGCCGAGATCGCCCGGCGTTACGCGGCGCAGCACCCGGAGCTCGTCACGGTGATCAGCCAGCCCAACGGCGGTCACGGCGAGGCCATCAACACCGGCCTGCGTCACGCCACTGGGCACTTCTTCAAGGTCGTGGACTCCGACGACTGGGTCGACTCCGACGCCTACGCCGAGCTGCTGCACCAGCTGCGCCGAGCCGCGGCCGAGGACGGCGGCGTCGACCTGGTGGTCAGCAACTACGTCTATGAGAAGTCTGGACGCCGACGCCGGACCTCCATCCGCTACGCCAACGTGATGCCCGCGGGCCAGGATCTGGACTGGGAGCAGGTGGGACGGTTCCGCCCCTCCCAGTACCTGCTCATGCACGCGCTGACCTACCGCACCGAGCTGCTGCGCGCCGTCCAGCTGCGGCTGCCCCGGCACATGTTCTACGTGGACAACCTCTTCGCCTACACCCCGCTGCCGCATGTGCGGCGCCTGCGGTATGTCGACGTCGACTTCTACCGATACTTCATCGGACGCGACGACCAGTCGGTGAACGAGACGGTCATGATCTCCCGGCTCGATCAGCAGCTGCAGGTCAACCGGCTGATGATCCGGCATCTGGCGGAGACGCGCCGTCAGGGCCCGCTGCCTGAGGCGCTGGACCGCTACATGGTGCACTATCTGGGGATCATCACGGTGGTCTCCTCCACCATGGCCCTGCGCGGCGGCAGCGCCGCGATGATCCGGCAGAAGGAGGACCTCTGGAACGACCTGCGCCGGGTGGAGCCGCAGCTGCACGCCCGGCTGCGGCGCAGCCTGCCGGGTCTGCTGGTGAACCTCCCCGGCGCCTGGGGGCGGAGGATCTCCCTGTCGGCCTACCGGACGGCCCGCTGGGCGTACGGCTTCAACTGAATCGAGCCTCGTCATGACAGATCTCGTAGTCGTCGGATCCGGCCTCTTCGGGCTGACCGTCGCCGAGCAGGCCGCCTCCCGGCTGGGACTGGACGTCACCGTCGTCGAACGCCGGGACCACATCGGCGGCAACGCGTACTCCGAGGTGGAGCCGCGCACCGGCATCGAGGTGCACCGCTACGGGGCCCACCTGTTCCACACCTCCCATGAACGGGTCTGGGCCTACGCACGGCGCTTCACGGAGTTCACCGACTACACCCACCGGGTCCACACAGTGCATCACGGTGAGGTGTACCCCATGCCCATCAACCTGGGCACCATCAACCAGTTCTTCCGCACGGCCCACGGTCCTCAGGAGGCGCGCGCCCTCATCGCGGACCAGGCCGCCGAGCTGGCCGGCCGCACGCCCCGGAACCTGGACGAACAGGGCATCGCGCTGATCGGGCGGCCGCTGTACGAGGCGTTCATCCGCGGGTACACCGCCAAGCAGTGGCAGACCGACCCGCAGGAGCTCCCCGCCTCCATCATCCGGCGCCTCCCGGTGCGCTACACCTATGACACCCGCTACTTCGACGACGCGCACCAGGGCCTGCCGGTGGACGGCTACACGGCCTGGCTGACCCGGATGGCAGACCACCCGCGGATCACCCTCAGGCTGGGGACCGACTTCTTCGACGTCGACCAGCCGGTGAATCGGGACGCGGTGCGCGGCCGCGTCCCCGTGGTCTACACCGGGCCGATCGACCGGTACTTCGATCACGCTGCCGGGGACCTGAGCTGGCGGACGCTGGACTTCGAACAGGAGGTCCTGGACGTCGGCGACCATCAGGGCACTGCGGTGATGAACTATGCCGACCAGGACGTCCCCTACACCCGGGTCCACGAGTTCCGGCACTTCCACCCGGAACGGAGTTGGTACCCGGAGGACGCCACCGTCATCATGCGGGAGTACTCGCGTTTCGCCGGACGGGCCGACGAGCCGTACTACCCGATCAACACCGCGGAGGACCGGCGTCGACTGACCACCTACCGGCAGATGGCCGCCCAGGAGCCGGGTGTGCACTTCGGGGGTCGCCTGGGCACGTACCAGTACCTCGACATGCATATGGCGATCGCCTCGGCGCTGACGCTGACGGACAACACGCTCGCGGAGCTCTTCCGCATCGGCGCCTCCGGCGGGGTCACGCCGGCCGAGGGAGCATCACGGTCAGGGTGAACCACTGGGCGTCGGCGTCCACGGAGAGCGTGCCGCCGTAGCTCTCGGCGATCTGCCGCATGTTCCGCAGTCCGTACCCGTGGTCCGAGGCGTCGGACTTGGTGGAGCGGGGCAGCCCGTCCTCGAACGTCAGCGTCTCGCGGAACGGGTTCTCCACCACCACGACGACGAAGGCGTCCCGGCGTCGGACATCCACCCGGACGAGGCGCTGCTCCGGCTCGGTGATCGCGGCGGCCGCTCGCAGAGCGTTGTCCAGGGCGTTGCCGAACAGCGCGGAGACGTCCAGCGGCGCCATGAAGTCCATGGCCTCGCCGTCGGCGACGCAGGTGACCTCCACGCCGAGATCGGCCGCATCGGCCAGCTTGGTGGCCAGCACGGCGTCGAGGACACCGTGGCCGGTCTGCACTTGGTTCCCGTACCCCCGGATGCTCTCTTCGAGCTTGTCCAGGTACTGGGCCGTCGACCCCGGGTCCGTCTCAGCCCGCAGCGCCGTGATGTAGTGCTTCAGATCGTGGTATTTCCGGTTGACCTCGTCGATGCTGCGCTTGGACCGCAGGTACTCCTCATGCTGGGACCGCACCAGCTGCTCCATGGCCTGGACGTCGCGGAGCCGGCGCATCTCCTGCCGCTGGGCGTGCAGCGCCACGAGCGCGGTGTACCCGGCCACATCCACCAGCGTCCGGATGTAGAACACCTCCAGCCCGGCCCGGCCGCTGAAGGGCGTGTTGGCGCTGACGAAGCTGAGATTGCTCATCAGGAAGGTCACCACCGCGATGGCGGCGGCGGCGATGAGCCCCCGGCCGTCGACCTCAGGCGGGGCTCCGCGCTGGAACAGCCGCCGTTCCAGCCGCCAGGCCAGCACGAAGCATGCGCCGTAGACGGTGACCACCAGCAGCGCCGTCGTCGTGACGGGCGCGCCCTCGGGGAAGAAGAACACGTGGAGCTGCCACGTCAGCGAGGCCACCAGCTCGGCCAGCACGAAGGCTCGCGCCAGCAGGTACCCGGTGTCCCGGGTGCCGAGCCTGGTGCTCCAGGCCAGGAAGCCGTACATCACTGCCACCGCGGCGAGCATGCCCCCGGTCCACAGGGCGATGGGCAGGCGGCTGGCGATCTCGTGGACCACGATGAGTGCGAGCAGCGCTCCGGCGGCGAGGGCGCCGAGACCGCGGGAGGGGCGCCGGTGCAGCAGCACGTAGAGCAGGCAGGCCGCCCATTCGGCGTGGGCGGTCAGCAGCCGGGGGATGTCGGGCAGCGTGCCCTCGATCACCGCTCGTCCTTCATGTGGGCGGTGAGCGCCTCCATGAACGCCCGGCGGCGGGGCCGCGAGATCTGCAGCCGGGAGCCGGTGCGCATGATCGCGCGGCTGTCCTGGACGCCGACGACGTGGCGCAGGTTGACCAGGTAGCCGTTGTTGCAGCGGAAGAACCCGTGGTCGGCGAGCTCAGCCTCGAAGGCTTTCAGCGTGCCGGTGAGCACGTACTGCCGATCGAGGGCGTGGACGGTGATCCGGTGCTTGTCGCTCTCCAGGTGCACGATCGCGGGAACCTCCACGCGGGCGGCGCCGTCGGAGGTGTTGAGCATGATCGAGGCGGCGGGGGAGCGGCGGATTCGCTGGGTCGCCCGGTCGATCTCGTGGGAGAAGGGAAAGTACTTCACCGGCTTGACCAGGTAGTTCAGGGCGCCGACCTCGTAGCCGCGGATCGCCAGATGGGCCATGTTGGTCACGAAGACGATGATGACCTGGTCGTCCAGGTTGCGGATGCGTTGGGCCGTCTCGAAGCCGTCGAGCCCGGGCATCTGCACGTCGAGGAAGATGAGGTCGAACTCCGCGCGATAGGGGGAGGTGAACTCTTCGCCGCTGGAGAAGGTGCTGACCTCGAACGGCTGGCCGTGGGTCTGCTGGTAGCGGTGCAGGTGCGAGGTCAGGATCGCGCGGGGCTCCTCCTCGTCGTCGACGACGGCGACGCGAACGGCTCCCTCCACCGGCGATCGTCTCCTGTCCACGGCTGGTGATGACGCGGACCAGGCTACTACAGGGTGAGAGGCGTCACGGGCGCACGAGGGACGGGCGGTCATGGCACCGGCTTCCCGATCGAGTGGGGGATTCTTCGAGGTGCGGCGCCCGGGTCCGGCCCCAGATCACGAGAAATCCCCCGATGGATGCTGCGGGGCCTGGCCCGCGATAGTGTGAAGGCTGGTGAATTTTCGTCTTCCGAGGAGCTCGTGCATGTCAGCATCAGATGAACTCGACGGCCCGTTCGAGAAGCGCTACGTGGCCGTGGGCGACTCGTTCACCGAGGGTGTCGGGGACATCGACCCCTCCAGCCCCAACGACTGCCGGGGGTGGGCCGACCGGGTCGCCGCACAGCTGATCGCCAATGACCCCTCATGGGGCTATGCCAATCTGGCGATCCGTGGCAAGAAGCTCGGGCAGGTCATCGACGAGCAGCTGGAGACCGCGCTCGCGCTGGAGCCCACGCTGGTGACGCTCTACGCCGGGGGCAACGACATCCTCCGGCCGCTGGTCAACATCGACGGCCTCATGGCCCGGTATCGCCACGCGGTGAAGAAGCTCGTGGACTCCGGGGCCCGGGTGGTGCTGTTCACCGGCTTCGACTCGGGCAAGGCCCCTCTGTTCAAGGCCACCCGTGGCCGCACGGCGATCTACAACGAACACGTGCGCAAGATCGTCGACGACCTCGGCACCGATCTGGTGGACTTCTGGCACATGAAGGAGTTCCAGGACTGGCGGTACTGGGATGTGGATCGCATGCACCTGGGCATCGCCGGACACACCCGCATGGCCAAGGAGGTCCTGAAGGTCCTGGGCGAGACCGACGAGATCGAAGACCCCGAGATCGACGAGCTGCCGCCGCTCTCCCTGGTGGAGAAGACCGTGGACAACGTCAGCTGGGGTCGGGAGCACGTCTACCCGTGGGTCAAGCGTCGCCTGACCGGTCGCTCCTCCGGTGATGACATGTCCCCGAAGTACCCGGAGCTGACCTCCCGCGTCTGGTGAGGCACGGCCCGTCCGCCGGGGCATCCCGGCAGACGGGCCGTCCTTGAGACCGCACGGCCACGGTCATCGAATGACGGTCGGGCTCAGCCGAGCACGGCCGTCAGGGTCTCCTCCCAGAGTGACAGTGCCTCGTCCACCTCGGCCTCGCTGACCACCAGCGCCGGGATGAACCGCACGTTCTGTCCGTACATGCCGTTGTTCAGCAGCAGCAGTCCGCGCTTGGCGGCCTCCTGCTGGACCGCGGCCGAGGTCGCCCCGTCCGGCTCGCCGTCGGCGTCGACGAACTCCACGGCCAGCATCAGGCCGAGCCCGGTCACCCCGGCCACCTGGGCATGCTGCTCACCGATACGCTCCAGACCGGCCCGCAGCTGGGCGCCGCGGGCGGCGGCGTTGTTCACCAGCCCCGCCTCCTGGATGACCTCCAGCGTGGCGGCGGCTGCGGCGCAGGCCACCGCATTCGCCCCGTAGGTGCCGCCCTGGGAGCCCGGCCAGGCCTTGGCCATGAGCTCTTCGGAGGCGGCGATGCCGGAGATCGGGAATCCGGAGGCGATGCCCTTGGCGAACATCATGATGTCCGGGGAGACGCCGAAATGGTCCTGTCCCCAGAACTCGCCGGTGCGGCCGAAGCCGGTCTGCACCTCGTCGAGGATCAGCAGGATCCCATGGGCCTCTGCCCGCTCGCGGAGCCCCTCGAAGAATCGGCGGTTCCCCGGCACGTAGCCGCCCTCGCCCAGCACCGGCTCCACCAGGAAGGCCGCGGTGTCCGACGGCGCCGACTGGGTCTGCAGCACCAGGTCCAGCTCGCGGAGTGCGAAGTCCGTGGCCTGCTCCTCGTCGAAGCCGTAGGCCCGGTAGTGCGTGGGGTTCGGGAAGGGCGCGACCGCCACGCCGGGCATCAGCGGTGCGTAGCCGGTTCTGAACTTGGTCCCGGAGGTGGTCAGTGAGGCCGCGGCGACGGTGCGTCCGTGGAATCCGCCCTGGAACACCACGATGTTCGGTCGTCCCGTGGCCTGCCGGGCCAGGCGCAGAGCAGCCTCCGCGGCCTCGGAGCCGGAGTTGGCGAAGAACAGAGAGTCCAGCCCAGCCGGCAGCACCTCGCCGAGACGTTCGATGAGCCGCTGCAGCGGCTCATGCATGATCGTCGTGTACTGGCCGTGGATGAGCTTGCCGACCTGGTCCTGCGCGGCCTCGACGACCTTCGGGTGGCAGTGACCGGTGCTGGTCACCCCGATGCCTGCGGTGAAGTCCAGATGCCGTCGGCCCTCGGCGTCGTACAGGTTGACGCCGTCGCCGTGGGTGGCGACCACGGGGGTCGCCTGCTTCAGGAGGGGGGAGAGTTTCGCCACCGGTGCACCTCATTCTGATTGTTGACAATCCATCCGTGGCCTAGGCTACTCGGTGGGAATGCAGAATGTCAGCCCACCGCTGGGAGGGTGCGACGTCGACTGTCGTCGGCTGTCGTCGTCGCACCCGTGACCGGCTGAGTCGGCGGGCGTATCGTGGCCACCACGTGGAGAAGACCAGCGTCAGCAAGCGTCAGAAGGAGTCCAGATGACAGGCAGCACCACTGAGACCGTGACCCCGAGCCGTGAGGCGGACATCGTCGCCCAGGCTCCGAAGCAGCTCTTCATCGACGGCCAGTGGGTCGATGCCCGCGGTGGTCGGACCCTCGACGTCCTCGATCCCTCCACCGGGGAGGTGCTCTGTGCCGTCGCCGACGCGTCCGTCGAGGACGGCTGGGACGCCCTGAAGGCCGCTGATCGTGCGCAGGCGGACCTCGCGGCGCTGCCGCCGCGGCAACGAGCCGACATCCTCATGCGCACCTTCGAGCTGATCCATGAGCGGATCGACGACCTCGCCCTGCTGATGACCTTGGAGATGGGCAAGCCGCTGGCCGAGGCCAAGGGGGAGGTCCGTTACGCGGCCGAGTTCTTCCGGCACTTCGCCGAAGAGACCACCCGCATCGACGGCGGCTACCAGACCGCCCCCACCGGAGGGTCCCGGTTCCTGGTGACCCGCCAGCCGGTGGGTCCCTCGATCCTCATCACCCCCTGGAACTTCCCGCTGGCGATGGGTGCGCGGAAGATCGGGCCCGCAATCGCGGCCGGCTGCACCTCGGTGACCAAGCCGGCCGCCCAGACCCCGCTGTCCATGCTGGCGCTGGGGGAGATCCTCGCCGAGGCCGGCGCACCCGCCGGAAGTGTGAACATCCTGGCCACCTCGACCTCCGGAAAGGTCATGGAGCCGCTGATCCGCTCCGGCATCGCACGGAAGCTCTCCTTCACCGGCTCGACCGAGGTGGGTCGACGGCTGCTGGAGCAGTGTGCGGAGAAGGTTCTGCGCACCTCGATGGAGCTCGGCGGCAACGCGGCCTTCGTGGTCTTCGAGGATGCGGACCTGGACAAGGCCGTCGACGGCGCGATGCTGGCCAAGATGCGCAACTCGGGCGAAGCCTGCACCGCGGCCAACCGGATCTTCGTGCACTGCAGTGTGATCGAGGAGTTCGGCCGTCGGCTCACCGAGCGGATGTCGGAGATGACCGTCGGTCGCGGGGTCGATGACGGCGTGACGGTCGGGCCGATGATCGACGCGAACCAGCGCGACAAGGTCGACGAGCTCGTCCAGGACGCGGTCTCCGGGGGGGCGCGCGTGCTCACCGGGGCCGAGGCGGTCGACGGCGGCGGGTTCTTCTACCGCCCCACCGTGCTCACCGACGTCCCGGAGTCCGCGCGGATGCGTGACGAGGAGATCTTCGGGCCGGTCGCGCCGCTGACTCCCTTCGACGCGGAGGAGGAGGCGGTGGCCGCGGTGAACTCCACCGAGTACGGCCTGGTCAACTACGTCTACACCGAGTCTCTGCGCCGTGGACTGCGCGTGGCCGAGGCGGTGGAGTCCGGCATGGTGGGGCTGAACCAGGGTGTGGTCTCCAATCCGGCCGCGCCCTTCGGCGGGGTCAAGGAGTCCGGGCTGGGCCGTGAGGGTGGCCCGACCGGCATCGACGAGTTCCTGGAGACCAAGCTCATCGGCATTGCGATGGACTGATCCGCCGAGGCGGGTCCCGCAGGCCCCTCGAGGCATCGAGCGGGGGATCTGTGGACAGCTCGGCGCGACATCATCGCGTCAGCTGTGCACAGGTCCCCCGCTCGACGTGTGCCGGGGCGCTGTGGCGTCGGGGTCTCGAGCCCGCCGCCGTCGTCGGGAATGAATGCCGCACCGTCTCCGTTGGACAGGACATGAAAAGTTGAGTCGACGCGACTCAAGTCAGTTTGACACCTCGAGGGCCGAGGTGGAGACTTGAGCCTGGTTCACTCAAGCAGACCTGCGCTCCACCCCGGAGCGAGACCGTCCACCGAAGGGAGTCCCCCACATGTCACGTGCAGTCGGCATCGACCTCGGAACCACGAACTCCGTCGTCACCGTCCTCGAAGGTGGCGAGCCCACCGTCATCACCAACGCCGAGGGCGCCCGCACCACCCCGTCCGTCGTCGCCTTCTCCAAGGACGACGAGGTCCTCGTCGGCGAGATCGCCCGCCGCCAGGCCGTCAACAACCCGGACCGGACCATCGCCTCGGTCAAGCGCCACATGGGCACGGACTGGACCAAGGAGATCGGCGGCAAGACCTACACCCCGCAGGAGATCTCCGCCCGCACGCTGATGAAGCTCAAGCACGACGCCGAGTCCTACCTGGGCGAGGACGTCACCGAGGCCGTCATCACCGTGCCGGCCTACTTCAACGACGCCGAGCGCCAGGCCACCAAGGAGGCCGGTGAGATCGCCGGCCTGAAGGTCTCCCGCATCGTGAACGAGCCGACCGCCGCGGCCCTGGCCTACGGCCTGGACAAGGGCAAGGAGGACGAGCTCATCCTCGTGTTCGACCTCGGAGGCGGCACGTTCGACGTCTCGCTGCTCGAGGTCGGCAAGGATGAGGACGAATTCTCCACCATCCAGGTCCGCTCCACCGCCGGTGACAACCGGCTCGGCGGCGACGACTGGGACCAGCGCATCATCGACTGGCTCGTCGAGCAGGTGAAGAACAAGGAGGGCGTGGACCTCTCCAAGGACAAGATCGCCGTGCCGCGTCTGAAGGACGCCGCCGAGCAGGCGAAGAAGGAGCTGTCCTCGGCCACCTCCACCGACATCAACCTGCAGTACGCCGCCATGACTGAGAACGGCCCGGTGCACGTCAACGAGACGCTGTCCCGCGCGAAGTTCCAGGACATGACCTCGGACCTGCTGGATCGCACCAAGAAGCCGTTCCAGGACGTCATCACCGAGGCTGGTGTGAAGGTCTCCGACATCGACCACGTCATCCTCGTCGGCGGCTCCACCCGCATGCCGGCGGTGGCCGACCTGGTCAAGGAGCTCTCCGGCAAGGACGCCAACAAGGGTGTCAACCCGGATGAGGTCGTCGCCGTCGGCGCAGCCCTGCAGGCCGGTGTGCTCGCCGGTGAGCGCAAGGACGTGCTGCTGATCGACGTCACCCCGCTCTCCCTGGGCATCGAGACCAAGGGCGGCGTGATGACCAAGCTGATCGAGCGCAACACCGCGATCCCGACCAAGCGCTCCGAGGTGTTCTCCACCGCCGAGGACAACCAGCCCTCCGTGGCCGTGCAGGTATTCCAGGGCGAGCGTGAGTTCACCCGGGACAACAAGGCGCTGGGCACCTTCGAGCTGACCGGCATCGCCCCGGCTCCGCGCGGCGTGCCGCAGATCGAGGTCACCTTCGACATCGACGCCAACGGGATCGTCCACGTCTCCGCCAAGGACAAGGGCACCGGCACCGAGCAGTCCATGACCATCACCGGCGGCACCTCCCTGGACAAGGAGGACATCGACCGCATGGTCGCCGACGCGGAGGCCCACGCGGAGGAGGACAAGAAGCGCCGCGAGGCTGCCGAGCAGCGCAACGCCGCCGAGACCACCGCCTACTCGGTGGACAAGCTGATCAAGGACAACGAGGACAAGCTCCCCGCCGAGGTCAAGGACGAGGTCCAGGCCGACGTCGACGCGCTGAAGAAGGCGCTCGAGGGTGAGGACAACGACGACGAGATCAAGTCCGCCTTCGAGAAGCTGCAGGCCTCCCAGACCAAGCTGGGCGAGGCGCTGTACTCGCAGGCCGGGGCCGACGCTGCCACCGACGGCGCCCCTGCTGGTGACGCTTCCGGTGAGGACGAGGACATCGTCGACGCCGAGGTCGTCGACGAGGACGCCGACGAGAAGAAGTGAGAGGTCTCCGCTGATGGCAGAGCAGGACCAGAACCCGGGCGCGGACGGCGCTGACCGTTCCGAGCCCGAGGAGCCGATCCGCTTCACCGACAAGCGCCGGATCGACCCGGAGACCGGGGAGCTCCGCCACGCCGAGAACGAGGCAGACTCCGCCGAGGACGCCGTCCCGGGCCCCTCGGCGGAGCCGGCCGACTCGGTGCAGGACCCGCTGGCCCAGGCCGAGCAGGTCCTGCGGGACCTCCCGGACGACGGCTCGGAGGTGACCGAGGCGGAGGTGACCGAGGCTGAGGTGATCGACGAGTCTCAGCTGGAGGACGCCACCCCGGGCCGGCCGGCGGCTGGTGACCGCGAGGCCGAGCTGCAGGCTGACCTGCAGCGTCTCCAGGCGGAGTACGTCAACTATCGGCGCCGGGTGGAGCGTGACCGGGCTGTGGAGCGTGACCGGACCGTCGGGCAGGTCATCTCGGCCCTGACGCCGGTGTTGGACGACATCCACGCGGCCCGTCAGGCCGGCGACCTGGCCGATGGGCCCTTCGCGGCGATCGCGGCGAAGCTGGAGTCGCTGCTGGAGCAGCAGGGCCTCGAGCGCATCGAGGAGGAGGCTGTGCCCTTCGACCCGTCGGTGCACGAGGCGCTGATGCAGCAGCCGCATCCGGAGATCCCTGCCGATCACGTGGCCGCCGTGCTCCGGGTCGGCTACCGCCACGGTGACCGTGTGCTGCGTGCCGCTCAGGTCATGGTCTCCACCGGCCCGGCCGAATGAGTCGAGGCTGAGACGTCGGCGTCGTCGGCGGGCTGACCACCAGCACCGCCGGCGACGCCGACATCCGGCACTCGGCAGGAATCCAGCAGGACCGAGACAGGACAGGACGCGACGGGGCCCGACCGAGGGTGGGTCCGACAGAGGAAGCAGGGAGGGAGGCGCCGTGGCCTCACAGGACTGGATCAACAAGGACTTCTACGCCATCCTGGGCGTCTCCAAGGAGGCGTCCGAGGACGAGATCAAGAAGGCGTACCGGAAGCTCGCCCGGAAGTATCACCCGGACAAGAACCCTGGGGACGAGGAGGCCGAGCAGAAGTTCAAGGACGTCTCTGAGGCCAACACCGTGCTCACTGACAAGGAGCAGCGCGAGCAGTACGACGCCATCCGCGCGATGGGCTCCGGCGCCCGCTTCTCCGGCGCGCCGAGCGGCGCCGGCGGGGCCTCCGGCTTCGAGGACATCTTCGGTGGTCTCTTCGGAGACGGCGGGGGATTCGGCCATGGCCGTGGCGGGCCCGACTTCTCCGACTTCTTCGGCGGTATGGGTGGGCGATTCGGCGGTGGCCCGCCCGCCAAGGGCGCCGACCGCACCGCCAAGACCACCATCTCCTTCGCCGGAGCCGTCCGCGGCACCACCGTGGGGCTTCGCGAATCTGACGGCAACGTCATCGACGTGCGTATCCCCGCCGGGGTGAAGGAAGGCCAGAAGGTCCGCGTCAAGGGCAAGGGCCAGCAGGGTCCCGGCGGTGCCGGCGATCTGCTGGTCGAAGTGTCCATCAGTCCGCATCGGTTCTTCGAGCGTGACGGCGACGACATCCGCATCCACCTGCCGGTCACCTTCGATGAGGCGGTGCTGGGGACCACAGTCGAGGTGCCCACCGTCCACGGGGAGAAGGTGCGCATCAAGATCCCCGCCGGGACGACGTCGGGGCGCACCCTGCGACTGAAGGGTCATGGGGTGCGCCGGAAGTCCACCCAGGGGGACATGCTCGTCGTCGTCGACGTGCAGGTGCCTCAGGAGCTGTCCGAGGATGCGGTCGAGGCAGTCAAGGCCTACGCGGAGGCGACCCGTGACGTCGACCCGCGACGGGACCTGGAGGCTCGCGCCGCGCTGTGACGCCCGGGGTGCCCGGGGTGCCGGGGACGCGGGGTGACCGAGACGTGACACAGGCCTGATCCCGGGCCGTCGGGAGGGGAGCCAGGAGGTGAGGAGCAGTGGTCAGGAGGCGCCGGCCCCAGATTGGGGGTGACGACCCTCGGATGATCGAGGCTGAGCATCGCCATGCCCCGCTGTTCGTCATCTCGGTGGCCGCCGAGCTGGCTGACATGCATCCTCAGACGCTGCGCCAGTACGACCGCATCGGGCTGGTGACCCCGCGGCGTCAGGGTGGCAGGCACCGGCGCTACTCGCCCTACGACGTCGAGCAGCTGCGGGAGATCCAGCAGCTCTCCCAGGAAGGCGTCTCGCTGGAAGGGATTCGGCGGATCATCGAGCTGCAGAACCGGGTGGAGGAGCTCGAGGAGACGGTCGATGCCTTGCGTGTCGAGCTGCGGGAGGCGGAACGGCACTCCACCAAGCCCCGGGTCTTCGCCGTGGGGCCCGCGGGCGACGTCGTCACCGTGGCGCGCGGGCGTCGAGCCCGGGCGAGCACGCAGGCGCTGGTGCTCTGGGATCCGCGCCGCCGCTGACAGGGCGCGATGGCCGCCCCCGTCGCCCCCGCCCCGTCGACAGCCCCGTCCCCCGTCGCACCCCGTCGACACGTCAGCGGCGGGGACGACGGCGTCGGTCAGCAGTCCGGCCAGCCACGCGGATCGAGGGGTGTCCCGACCACTGGGGAGAAGTTCGAGGTCTCCGGCCATGTGAGGGCCGTGTACCTCGAACTTCTCCCCACTGGATTCGGGGCCCGAGATCAGCGCTGGGGAGCGGAGGTCTCCTCGGCGTCGACCGCCTCGGAGCCGGCTCCGGCGGTGCCGCCGTCGCTCTCGTCCCCGTCCGGGCGCTGCCCTCCGTCCTCGGCATCCGTCGGCACGACAGGGATGGAGGAGGTCGCCAACGTCGTCGCCGGGGAGTAGGCCTCGACGTCGCCGTGCCAGTCCTCGTCACTTTCCGGAGTCCAGCCGTCCTCCCACTGGCCGGTGGTGAAGTCGTAACCGACCGGCTCGCCGTCGGCGTCGGTGCGCTGATACCACTGGGTGTAGATCTCGTCCTCCGAGTCCACACCAGCGCCGGCGCCGAGCCCCGGTGCGGTGGGGGCGACCTGAAGGGTGAAGTCGTCGCCGTAGCGGTCCACTCCGTCGATGACCGCGTCCCGCAGCGCCTTCTCCGCGTACTTGGTGCGCAGTGCCCGTGGGTCGGTGCGCACATCGCGCAGCCAGGCGACCATGATCAGCAGCATGATCACCGCGAACGGCACGGCGGTCACCGTGACCAGGGACTGCAGTCCCTGCAGGGCCGTCTCGCCCCCGGTGAGCAGCATGACCACGGCGACGCCGGTCATCACCAGGCCCCAGAAGACCACCACTGACTTGCGGGGGTTGAGATCGCCGCGGGTGGAGAAAATCCCCATCACCACGGAGGCGGAGTCGGCAGAGGTGATGAAGAAGATCGCCAGGACGAGCATGATGACCGCGGGCAGCCACTCCACGTAGGGCAGGTGGCTGATGATGGTGAACAGCACCTCGGCGGCGGGCATCTCGTCGTTGAAGCCCTCCAGGCCCTCGCGGTACATCCAGATCGAGGTGCCGCCCATGATGCCGTAGGCGACGAACAGCAGCGAGCTGGGGATCAGAATGACGCCGAGGATGAACTGGCGGATGGTGCGGCCGCGGGAGATGCGGGCGATGAAGACGCCGACGAAGGGCGACCAGGAGATCCACCACGCCCAGTAGAAGACCGTCCAGGCGGACTGGAAGGCCATGGTCTCCTGGCCCCAGGAGGCGGACCGGCCCATCAGCTCGAACAGCGAGCCGAAGTACTCCACGAACGAGGAGGGGACCAGGTTCAGCAGGAACAGGGTCGGGCCGAGCAGGAACACCAGGGAGATGATCCCGATGGTGAGCACGATGTTGATGTTGGACAGATAGCGGATGCCCCGGGCGACGCCGGAGACCGCGGAGAGCACGAAGCCGATGGTCAGGATCGCGATGACGACGATCAGTAACGTGTTGGTGATCTCGGACCCGGAGACGATGGTCCAGCCCTGACCGATCTGCATGGCTGCGATGCCGAGCGAGGCGGCGGTGCCGAACAGCGTGGCGATGATCGCGAAGATGTCGATCAGTTTCCCCGCCAGGCCGTCGGTGTGCCGGGCTCCGAAGAGGTTCCGGAAGATCGAGGACATCAGCGGGACCCGGCCGCGACGATAGGCGGCATAGGCCACCGCGCCGCCCACCAGGGCGTACATCGCCCAGGCGTGCACGCCCCAGTGGTAGTAGGTCTGGGCCATGGCGCCGTGCAGCGCCTCGGTGGTCTCCGCCTCGTGGGTCAGGGGGGCCGGGGAGTGGAAGTAGGTCAGCGGCTCGGAGGGTCCGAAGAACAGCACTCCGATGCCGATGCCGGCGGCGAAGAGCATCGCCGTCCAGGAGAAGGTGGAGAACTCGGGCTTCTCCCCGTCCTTGCCCAACGGGATCCGCCCGTACTTGGAGAACGCCAGGCACAGCAGGAAGATCAGCACCACGATGGCGACCGCGTTGAACAGCCAGCCCAGGTTCTCCATGGTCCAGCCGAAGGTGGCCCCGGCGACCTCGGCCACATGGGACGGGCTGTTCACGCCCCAGATCACGAAGGCCACGGTCAGCAGGCCGGCGATCAGGAAGACCACGCGGTCCACGGAGTATCGGCGCCGTTGTTCGTCGATGCCGATGCCCGGCACCAGGGCCGGGTGGATGTTGTGGGGGTATTCGCCCTGGGAGTAGACGTTGAGTCGTCTCAGTGCCGTGCCTGCCCGTCGGGGGGCGGTCCCCGTTCTGCCGGCGGTCTCCGTGATCGAGCCTTCGCCCGGAGACGGGTGGTCTGTGGGAGAAGCCTCGTCGGCGGGGGAGGGCCGGGACTCGTCGTCGCGGCTGTGGGGCGGCTGAGAGTCAGCCATGCGGATCACACCTCAGGTGTCTCGGGAACAGTTCTCTCGTCGGACAAAGTGTGGGGGACCAGCCTGGGTCCTGAGCGGGACTCAGCCCTGCGGGGTGCGTACGAAGGTCAGGTCGAAGATGCGGCGCCCGGCCTTGAGGGCCTTGGCCTCGAAGTCGGTCTGGATCCGGCCGGCGAAACGCGGAGCCCAGCCGCCGACGTCGTCGGTCGCCTCCTGAGGCGGCAGCGGCTGCGGGGTCTTGCCCATGCTGCGCGCATCCAGGTCCTCCAGGCGCACTGCGGTCAGCGGAGACTCGTCGCCGGTGCGCTGGCCGGCGTGGACGTTGGTGAACGCCGGGGAGGCCGAGATGGTGTCCCGCATCTGCACCGCGTAGCCGGACCAGTCGGTGGCCAGCCGCCAGATGCCGCCGTCGGGCAGCACGCGGGCGA
This sequence comes from Nesterenkonia suensis, assembly GCF_054782935.1. NCBI lineage: Bacteria > Bacillati > Actinomycetota > Actinomycetes > Micrococcales > Micrococcaceae > Nesterenkonia > Nesterenkonia suensis. The sequence continues at coordinate 41,632 of NZ_BAAGRN010000001.1, forward strand.
CCTTCTCCACGAACGAGTCCTGGATGAGGCGGCGCTTGGTGTGCTTCTTCTTGTGCCACGGGTCCGGGAAGAACACCCACACCTCGGCGACGGAATCCTCGGGCAGGAGCTTGTCCAGCACCTCGGTGGCGTCCACGTTGGCGACCCGCACGTTGCGCAGGCCCTCGCGACGGATTCGACTGACCAGCTGGGCGACCCCGGGGCGGTAGACCTCCACGGCCAGGAAGTTCTTCTCCGGGGCCTGGGCCGCCGCGTGGGCGATCGCCTCCCCGGATCCGGTGCCGATCTCCACGATCAGCTCCGCGTCCCGGCCGAACTCGGCCTTCCAATCGATGCGGAAGTCATCGGCGACGGCGGTGTCCCGCTCGCCATGCGGGATGTCCAGCAGCTCCTGGCCGAGGGCGGTGTCCCAGGCGCGCTGGCGGCGCGGGGTCAGCCGGTTGCTGCGGCGCACGAAGGACAGCGGGTGACGCATGTGGTGCCGGGCTGGATTCTGCTCGGAGTGCTGGCTTTCAGGGGACACGGATCTTCGGCTCTCTGTTCGGGTGCAGGTGCTGCCGCCGGGCCCGGGTGATGTGGTGCTGCGGTGGTGGGCCGGCGGCGCGGCGACGACACGCCATCGTATCGGACCTCGGTCCGCTGCCCCAGGGGTGGGAGGGCCGCAGTCCGTGGGTCAGGCGTGGGTCGCCGTCGAGCACTGCCCTGGAGCATATCGCAAAACCTGATCAAAAGTCAGGTGGCTTGCGATCTCGGAGGGTGCCTCATTACGCTGAGCGGCATGTCCTCCACGACGACGGGCCTCCCGTCCGCCGACCGCATCCGCGGGGCGATCCGCGCCAGCGGACGCTCCCAGCGACAGGTGGCCGCCGAGATGGGCATCGACGAGACCAAACTCTCCAAGTCGCTCTCGGGCCAGCGGCGGTTCACCGAGGACGAGATCGTCGCGCTGGCTCGGGTGACCGGAGTGGCCGTCAGCGCCCTGGTGGGCTGTACGCCCGGGGAGGCTCCCGTCTCCGTGACCCCGCCTGATGCCGATCCCGGCGGGGCCTCGCCGGTCACCCCCGAGCAGGCTCGCCGTCGCCGGGAGATCATCGAGGCGGCCTGGGGGCTCTTCGCGCAGAAGGGCTTCGAGGCGGTCCGCGTCAGTGACATCGCCGCCGCCGCAGGCGTCTCCAGCGCCACTGTGCACTACTACTTCCCGACCAAACCTGACCTGTTCGCCATGTCCTTGAACCATTCGGTGAAGCTGGCCTATGACCGGCAGATCGCCCGGCTGACCGGCGTGGAGGATCCCGTGGAGCGGCTGTGGAGGCTGCTGGAGATGCAGTCCCCGCACGGTGAGGCCGGTCGGCTGGACTGGTCCATCTGGTTGCAGTCCTGGAACCGGGTGGCCCTCGACGGCGGCCGAGACCAGGAGTACGTGGAGATCTACCGACGCTGGTCGGAGACCGTCCGCGCCGCCGTCGCCGCCGGGCAGCAGTCCGGAGTGTTCCATTCCGGTTCCAGCGAGGAACTCACCGGAGAACTCACCGCGTTCGTCGATGGGATGGGAGTCCAGGTGCTCACCGGGGTGATCACTGAGGAAACCATGCAGCGCCGCGTCCGCGACCACCTGCGGCGACGCATTCTGCTACCGCATGTGGAGCTGCCGATCGCGGATCTGCCGGTGGAGCGCCCGGTGCCGTCCTCGCAGGGATCTCCGCCGGTGGGCGCATGAGACCGCGACCCACACACCCCATCTCGAGAGGAACCCCTCCTATGTCACGTCCCGTCATCGTCACCTGCGCGCTGACCGGCGCCGGCGACACCGCTGGCCGCAGCGAGCACGTCCCGGTCACCCCGGAGCAGATCGCCGCCGACGCGATCGCCGCGGCACGGGCCGGCGCGTCCATCGTCCACATCCACGTCCGCGACCCGGAGACCACCCAGGGCTCCCGCGACGTGGCCCACTACCGCGAGGCGGTGCGGATCATCCGGGAGTCCGACGTCGACCCCGTCCTCAACCTCACCGCTGGGATGGGCGGAGACCTGGTCATCGACCCGCAGCGGCCCACCGACCAGCTCGACGGCACCGACCTGATCAACGCGCTCGACCGCCTCCCGCATGTGGAGGAACTGCGCCCTGAGATCTGCACGATCGACTGCGGCTCGCTGAACTTCGGCGAGGGCAGCAACCTCTACGTCTCCACCCCGGACATGCTCCGTGAGGGGGCGGCGAGGATCCAGGAGCTCGGAGTGACGCCGGAGATGGAGATCTTCGACACCGGGAACCTGTGGTTCGCCAACGTCCTGGTGGAGGAGGGGTTGATCGATCCGCCGCCCCTGTACCAGCTGTGCATGGGGATCCCCTATGGGGCCCCGGCCGACCCGCGCCTGCTGCGGACGATGGTGGACATGCTTCCCGAGGGCGCCGAGTTCACCTCCTTCGCCCTGGGCCGGAACCAGCTGCCCTGGGCCGCCCGCTCCGTGCTCGCCGGCGGCCACGTGCGCGTCGGCTTGGAGGACAACCTCTACCTGTCCAAGGGAGTCAAGGCCACCAACGCTCAGCTGACCGAGCGTGCCGTGGGCATCGTCGAGTCCCTGGGCGAGCGGGTCGCCACCCCGGACGAGGCGCGGGAGATCCTGGACCTGACGGTCCAGTCCCCCTCCGCAGGGAAGGGGGCCTGAGCATGGCCGCAGCGCTGCGCAGCATCGACGACGTCGGCACCATCGCCTGTGTGGGAGCCGGCACCATCGGCGGCGGGTGGGCCGCCTATTTTCTGGCCCGCGGCCACCGGGTGAAGGTCTGGGACCCCGCCCCGGACGCCGAGGAACGCCTGGGCCGGCTCATCGACGCCGCCTGGCCGGCCCTGGAGCAGCTGGACATGCTCGACGGCGCGGACCGGCACGCCTGGAGCGTGCACACCGACCTGGCCGAGGCCGTCGACGGCGTCGGCTTCGTCCAGGAGTCCGCGCCGGAGGACTTGACGGTGAAACGTCGGCTGCTGGCGGACCTGGATGCGGTCACCGCGCCCGACGTCGTCATCGGTTCCTCCACCTCCGGGTTCGGCATGACGGAGATGGCCGCCGAGGTGGTCCGCCCGGAGCGTTTCGTGGTGGGCCACCCGTTCAATCCGCCCTACCTGATCCCGCTGGTGGAGGTGGTCGGCGGGGAGGGCACCGCCTCCGAGGTGGTGGACTGGGCGGCGGAGTTCTACACCGCGTCGGGCAAGTCGGTGATCCGGATGGACCGGGAGGTGCCCGGGTTCATCGCCAACCGGCTGCAGGAGGCCCTGTGGCGCGAGGCGCTGCACATGATGGACAACGGCGAGGCCACCGTGGAGCAGATCGACCGGTCCATCAAGGACGGTCCAGGGCTGCGCTGGCCGATGCACGGGCCCATGCTCACATTCCACCTCGCCGGAGGAGAGGGCGGCATGGCGCACATGCTCGACCACTTCGGCCCGTCCTTGAAGTCCCCGTGGACCCGGCTGGAGGCGCCCGAGCTGACCGAGGAGCTGCGCGCCCGCGTGGTGGCCGGATGTGCCGAGGCCAGCGCAGGCCGCAGCGTGGCCGAGCTGGTGGCCGAGCGCGACGCCGGCATCATCGCCATCCGTCGCCTGCTGGGCGGCACGCGGCTGCCGGGCGACGCAGCGCAGGGAGCGTCATGACCGAGGCGAGGCTGCCGATGTATGAGGCCCGGGTGGCGCCGGAATGGATCGACTACAACGGGCACATGTCCGAGGCCTTCTACGTGCTGGTCTTCGGGCACGCCACCGACCAGGCGATGGAGCACCTCGGCATGGGCCCCGCCGACCGGGAGGCCAGCGGCTGCTCGCTCTACACCGTGGAGGCCCACGTTCGGTATCTGCGGGAGGTCGGCCTGGGCTCGCCCGTGACGGTACGCACCAGGGTGGTCGGCGAGGGGCCCAAGAAGCTGCACCTGGCCCATGAGATGCACTCCGGCGCCGAGCTGGTGGCCACCGAGGAGATCCTCGGGCTGCATGTGGACCAGTCCGTCGGAGGGACCGTGGTCTTCCCTGAACCGGTGGCCGCTGCGATCCGGGATCACGCCGAGGAGCTCCCGGAGTGGTGCGGCCGCCGGGTGGGCTGAGGCGGCGCCGGGGAGCGGCTGAGGGCGATCCTCGCCCTCAGTCCAGGATCTCGGCTGCTCCGGTGAGGAACTCCTGAAGCAGCGGCCCGTTGGTGGTGGAGCCGAATTCGCCCTCCTCGACGAAGATCGCCACCGCGAGGTCGTCGTGGAAGGCGGCCACCCAGGTGTGGGCATACATGTCGTCCTCCGAGCCTGCCTGGGCGGTGCCGGTCTTCGCGTACACATGTCCGCCCGGGACGTCGATCAGGTCCGCGAGCGTGCCGTACTCGACAGTGTCGTGCATCAGCGCGCGCAGGTCCTCGGCCTCCTCCTCGCTGAGCCCGGAGCCCTCGTCGGCCTCGGGCGCGTCCGCGGCGGGACCTGCCAGGTACGGGTGGACCGTCTCCCCGGCGGCCACGGAGGCTGTCACGGTGGCCATGCCCAGCGCGGAGGTCTCGACCACGCCCTGTCCGAAGAGGTTCGCGGCATGCAGATTCAGCTCGGAGTCATCCGGGATGCTGCCGAAGCGGCTGTGCAGGCCGATCTGCTGAGACTCGTCGTCCAGGCCGAGGTCGAAGGCCGCCTCCTGCAGCTCCGTCGAGCTGACATCCTCCCAGGCGTTGACGAACAGGGTGTTGCAGGAGGTGGCCACGGCCTCGGTGAACTCCACCGAGCCGGTGTATTCGGCGGGGAACCCGACGTAGTTGCGGAACACCTGGCCATGCACCCGGGCGGAGCTGGGGCACTCGACGGTGGAGTCGGGGGAGAGACCGTCGCGCAGCATCGCCAGCGAGGAGACCACTTTGAAGCTCGAGCCCGGCGCGAAGGTCGACTGCGTAGCCGTGGAGACCCAGGAGTCCTCGGTGTGGTGATCGGCGGCGGCGAGGATTCCGCCGTCGGAGGGGCGGATCGCGACCAGCGAGGCGGTGGAGTCCTCGACGCCGTCGACGACGTCCTGGGCGAGGTTCTGCAGGCGGGGCACCAGCGAGGTCTCCAGATCCTCCCCGTCGATCGGGTCGCTGGAGAACAGCGTCTCCCCGTCCATGTGGATGCGAAGGCCCGGGGATCCGCGCAGCGACTCCTCATAGGCCGCCTGCAGACCGGAGGTGCCGATCGTGTCCCCGACGCTGAGGCTGGGGTCCTCCTCCAGGTGCTCGGCGGTCACCGGACCGACCCGGCCCAGCAGGGTCGGGGCGAAGTCGGCGGACTCGGCCAGCGGCATCTGGTCATCGATGATGTGGACCCCGGGGATACCCTCTAGATCGGCGGCGGTGACCGCATCAGAGTCGCGCCGGTGCACGATGGCCTCCACGAAGGCCTGGTCCCCATGGGCGACCACACGATCCGCATAGGTCTCGGCGTCGAGGCTGAGGACCTCCGCGAGCTGCTCGGCGGCCTCCCGCTGGACATCCTCGTCGGGGGAGTCGTCACCAGCGGCGAGCTGGGTCTTGTCGATCCCGATGCGCACCACATCCCGGTGATAGACCATCGCGCGGCCTGAGTCGTCCATGATCCGGCCGCGCTCGGCGTTGACCGTGGAGATCCCGATGCCCGCGCCGCTGACGTAACCGGGCAGGACGATCTCCGCATCGGGCTCCAGGCGCCACTGTTCCGCTTCAGCGTCATAGGTGAACTCGGCCTGGGTCTCGTAGCTCCAGCTCTCGTCCTCCAGCCCGAGGTCGGTCAGGTCCCAGGAGTGCTCAAGGTCCACTGTCGCAGCGGGCGGGCGGTGGGAGTCCTCCGGCGGCTCCTCCACGCTGATCTCGCCGATGCTGACCTCCGGGGCGATCTCGCCGAACGGCGCATGGAGGGTCGCCACGGCGTCGTCGAGGTCCTGAGGCCCGGCACCGGTGCGCACGGTGACGTCGGAGAAGTCACCGGTCTGCAGCGCGGAGGCGAGGGCCTCGGCGGAGGAGTCCGGGGTGGGTCGTTCATCGCCGCAGCCGGTGAGCAGCGCCAGCGTGCCGACGGCCACCACACCCAGGCTGAGACGGCGGCGGGGGTGCGAAGTGATCAACATGCCCACCAGTATGCCCGCAGGCGGTGACACGACATCGGTTCGTGACAGATCAGCAGGCGGCGCTGCGAGGCGAGAGCTCACCGACAGTGCCGCATCCCCGGAGGTGAGACCTCACCGGTCCTGTCCGCACGCGGCGGTCACCGCCTCGGCGAACTCGCGCATTGAGCGAAACTCGGCGCCGTAGCTCCAGCCCTCGGCCGGTTCCGGGGTCGCCCCCCAGCCCGGCCGGTCGTGCCGCCGATTGATCCACACCGAGTCCAGTCCATGACGGCGGGCCGGGACGTGATCGTGGAACAGGCTCTGGGCCACATGCAGCAGATCGTCTCGGTCTCTTCCCCGCTCCTGCAACCAGCCGTCCAGCGCAGTGAAGTGTGGTGCGGCGGGCTTGTAGGCTCCCACGTCCTCTGCGGTGATGATGGCCGTGAACTCCCCGCGCAGGTGCTCATTGCTGCCCGCGAAGCCGACCCGGTGGACATTGGAGAGGATGACCAGGTCATAGTGCTCGCGCAGCGCGGCCAGGGCCTCGGCGGAGTCGGGGAACGCCGGCCAGTCCGGCACGGAGGCTCCCATCCGCTGCGCCCAGGAGTCGCTGACTGGAGTGTCCAGATCCTTGCCGGTGCGTCGGAGCGCCTCGGCCAGCACGTCCGGGTAGAGCCAGGTGGGGCGCTCCCGCATGACGGCGGCCTCCTGGTCCGCGTAGGCCAGCAGGAGCTCCTCGGCGTCCAGAGTGAGGCCCTGGTCCCGAGCCCAGGGGACGAGCACGGAGGACAGTCCGCTCTCCCAATCGATGAGCGTGCCGTAGCAGTCGAAGCTGAGGACAGAGTACGCGGTGAGGTCCTTCATGGCCTCCATCCTCGCAGACACGTGTCCGAACAGCGGAGGGCGCTCCTCGGCGGCGACGCGATGGGGAGTCCCTCAGACTGCCAGCCGGTAGCCGCGCTTGACCACTGTGGTCACCACTCCGCTCACCGGCAGGGCCTTCCGCAGCCGGGAGACCCACATCTCCAGGGCGTGCTCCGAGTCGCAGTGCCCCAGCACCGCCAGCAGATGCTCCCGAGAGAGCACCGCGCCCTCCGCCTTGACCAGGGCCCGCATCAGGGCCAGGGGCCCCGGCGCCAGGCGCACCGGCTGTTCGGTGACCTCCGGCAGGCGCACCTCGGCGCCGCGCAGCTCCACCGGACCGTGCCGGGTGTCCACCCGCAGCGTCTGGTGCTCCTCCAAGTGGTCGCAGACCAGCCGGATCATCGCGCCCAGCCGCCAGCGGGAGGGGATGATGGGGTGGATGCCCGATTCATGCAGCGGGGCGGCGGTCACATCCCCCACCGCCGCGGAGACGACGTCGGAGCGGAACGCCTCGAACAGCGCGGCGGCTCGGCCGTACTGGTGAGCCACCTCCAGGAAGGCGTCCACAGCGGGCGCAGCGGTGAAGGTGATGATGTCCAGCTGCCGTTCGACCACCGCGTCGATCATCCGCAGCAGCGCCGAGTCCTCGGCCGGTTTGGCCCACATATAAGGCATCACCGTGATGACCCGTGCCCCGGCGGCCTCGATGCGGGCGATCTGCTCATGGTCGGTGCGGCCATGCAGCTGGAAGGCCACGGTGGTGCCCGCCAGATCCTTCTCCAGGAGCATGTCGATCACCGTGGCGGTGCGTTCGTCGTCGGCCGCGCCGTCGTCGTCCAGTCCCGCGGCACGGACCGCCCCCCGGGCCTTCGGGCCCCGGACCAGGATGCTGGAACCCTCCAAGGCCTCATGCAGCGCGGTGCCCAGTCCGTAGGCGTCGGCGGCCTCCGCCCAGCGGCGCATCCCGTAGGCGGTGGTGATGATCGTATGGTCCGGGCGGGCCTCCACCACCAGGCGGGTGTCCCGCTGCAGGGTCACCGACTCGGTCATCGGGGCGATGCGCAGCGCGGGCGCATGCATGACCTCCGCCCCACGCCGCTCGAAGGCGGAGATGAGATCCTCGCTGCGCCGATCGGAGGTCACCCCGATACGGAACCCGGCCAGCGTCTGCGGCAGCCCGGACGCCGCCGGCGGCGCAGGGGACGAGGCGCTGTCGGGTGTGGCCGCACGCGCTGTGGGACGGGCCTCGGAGGACATGGGGGCCAGGGAGTCCGGGTTCACAGCACTGCCCCCGCGAGTGCGCGGATGCGCTGCACTCCGGCTCCCTCGGTGAGCTGTCCGTCCGAGCCCTGCCGGCCGTCCGAGCCCTGCCGGCCGTCCGAGCCCTGCCGGGCGGCCTCTCCCGTGCGGGGTTCGACGGCGGCCAGCCGGACCACCTCGCCGATCACCAGCACCGCGGGGTGGCTGATCCGGGCTTGGGCGGCCACGCCCAGGATCTCGCCCAGCGGGGCGATCGACACGCGCTGGTCGGGGCTGAAGCCGTGCTCCACGATGCTCACCGGGACGTCGTCGCCCAGTCCGTGACGGCGCAGCCCGGTGACCGTGTGGCCCAGCGTGCCCACGCCCATGAGGATCACAGTGGTGCCGCTGAGCCCGACGAGCCCGGCCAGCTCCTCCTCGCTGAGCGGGTCATGTCCGGAGATCACGGTGAACGCCTTCGAGGCGCCGCGGGCGGTGACCGGGATGCCGGCGGCGGCCGGGACCGCGATGGCCGAGGAGATCCCCGGCACCACGGTGACCGGCACGTCGGCCTCCCGGCAGGCGGCGACCTCCTCACAGCCGCGGCCGAAGACGAACGGGTCTCCGCCTTTGAGCCGCACCACGGCCTGGCCTGTCTGTGCTGCCTCGATCATCATCCGTTGGATCGTCTCCTGCGGGACCCGGTGATGTCCAGGCCGCTTGCCGACGTCGACCAGCTCAGCCCCCGGCGCCCAGCCGGGCAGGTGGTCGGTGGGGGCGAGACGGTCGTAGAAGACGACGTCGGCGGCGGCCAGGGTGTCTCGGGCGCGGACCGTCATCAGGTCCGCCGCGCCGGGTCCGCCGCCGACCAGGGTCACGTGGCCGATCATGACTGCACCCCCACCGGCTGGCCGGCCGGCTGACCGGCAGGCTCGCCGCCGTCGTCGTCGGGGCCCTGACGCACCGGGATGCGCGGCCCGGAGAGCAGCACGGACCCCTCGCCGGAGGCGGCCGCCTCGACCTCCTCCGCCGTGGCCGGGCGCCGCTGGTCCCGTTCCACCACGTAGGCCAGCCCGGTGTCCGGGGCGTCCGGGGCGTTGACGAAGCTGCGGAAGCGGCGCAGCTTCTCCGGATCCCTCAGCGTCGCCGCCCACTCATCCTCATAGCGGCCCACATGGGTGGACATCGCAGCCTCCAGGTCCTCGGCGATGCCCAAGGAGTCCTTCACGACGACGTCGTGGACGTGGTCCACCCCGCCCGGGAGCTCCTCCATCCAACGGGCGGTGCGCTGCAGCCTGTCAGCCGTGCGCACGTAGTAGATGATGTATCGGTCGATGTAGCGCAGCAGGGTCTCGTCGTCGAGGTCCTTGGCCAGCAGCTCGGCATGGGCAGGGGTGGCGCCGCCGTTGCCGCCCACATAGAGGTTCCAACCCTCCGAGGTCGCGATGACGCCGACATCCTTCCCCCGGGCCTCAGCGCACTCCCGGGCGCAGCCGGAGACCCCGAACTTCAGCTTGTGCGGGGAGCGCAGCCCCCGGTACCGCATCTCCAGCTCGATGGCCATCGCCACCGAGTCCTGGACGCCGTAGCGGCACCAGGTGGAACCCACGCAGGACTTCACATTGCGCAGGGCCTTCCCATAGGCCTGCCCGGACTCGAAGCCGGCCTCCACCAGGCGCTTCCAGATCAGCGGCAGCTGCTCCAGCCGGGCACCGAACATGTCGATCCGCTGGGCGCCGGTGATCTTGGTGTAGAGGTCGAACTCCTGGGCGACCCGCGCGATCACCGCGAGCTTCTCCGGGGTGATCTCCCCGGCCGGCACTCGCGGCACCACCGAGTAGGTGCCGTCCTTCTGCATGTTCGCCAGGGCACGGTCATTGGTGTCCTGCAGGGCGCCGCGGCCGCCGTCGAGGATGTACTCATCATGCTGGGCCGCCAGCACCGAGGCGATCACCGGCTTGCAGATGTCACAGCCGAAGTTGACGCTCGCATCGGCCGGGGTGCCGAAGCGTTCGATGATCTCGGTGAACGATGTGAGTCCGGTGGCCTGCACCGCCTCGAAGAGCCCGGCGCGGGAGAGGTCAAAGTGCTCGCACAGGGCATGCGAGACCTCCATCCCCTGGGCGACCATCTCCTTCTCCATGATCTTCTTGGCCATCGGCAGGCAGGAGCCGCACTGGGTGCCCACCTTGGTGCAGGACTTCAGCGCGCCGATGTCCGCGCACGGCGGGGCGGTGCCGTCGCCGGCCACGGCCTTCCGCAGAGTGCCCGCACAGATGTCCTTGCAGGAGCACACCTGCGCGTCGTCTGGAAGCTCCAGCTCGGCGACGTCGCCTCCGCCGGCGGCCGAGAGGAGCGCGCCCGGCTCGGCGGGCAGCTCGCGGTCCAGCAGCGGACGCAGGGAGGAGTAGGGAGAGGCATCGCCGACGAAGATGCCGCCCAGCAGGGTCTTCGCATCCTCGGAGACGACCAGCTTCTGGTAGACGCCGTCGGCCGGGTCCGCGTAGACGACCTCCAGGGCGCCCTCGGTCTCGGCGAAGCCGTCGCCGAAGGACGCCACATCCATGCCGGCGAGCTTGAGCTTCGCCGCGGTGTCGAAGCCGTCGAACTCTGCGGCCCCGCCGGCCAGCCGGTCCGCGACCACTTCGGCCATCGCGTTGGCCGGGGCCACCAGGCCCATGCAGATGTCCTCGAAGCAGGCGACCTCCCCGATGGCCCACACATGCGGCGCCGAGGTGGCGCAGGTCGCGTCGATGACCGCGCCGCCGCGAGAACCCAGCTGCAGCCCGGCATCCCGAGCCAGCTCGTCACGGGCGGTGATCCCGATGGCGGCGACGATCAGATCCGCCGCCACAGGGGCCAGAGTGGGGAAGGTCAGCGCGTAACGGGGCTGCGGCGCTGCGGCGGGGGATGACGGAGTGGAAGCGTCGTCGGCGGAGGCCGGGACGGCGTCGTCGCGGATCTGCAGCCCGGCAGGGCGCTCGCCGCAGTGCAGGTCATAGCCCTCCTTCTCCAGCAGCCGGTTCAGCGTGCGGCCGCCGAACTCGTCGAGCTGGGCGTTCATCAGCCACGGCTTGGAGTGCACCACCGTGACCTCAGCGCCCAGCCCCTTCAGCCCGCCGGCGGCCTCCAGGCCGAGCAGCCCGCCGCCGATCACGGCGCACTGCGGGGTCCGGCCGAGCTCGGCGCCGAGCTCGGCCACACGCTGGCGGAGCCAGTCGACGTCGTCGAGGGTGCGGTAGACCGCGATCTGCTCGGCACCCTCGAGCGGGGGTCGGGGGGCGGACGAGCCGGTGGCCAGGACGAGCTCGTCGTAGCCGATGGACTCCCCGTCGGCGGTGGTGACGGTCTGAGCGTCGATGTCGAGGGCGGTGACGGCGCGGGAGGTGTGCAGCGTGACCTGCGGAGACTCCCACAGGCTCGGCTCGCCGAGCAGCAGGTCGTCGTCGGTGGCGAAGCGCTTGGAGAGCCCCACCCGGTCATAGGGAGGCAGCGCCTCCTCGGTGAGGACGCTGATCCGTGTGCGGGGGAGCTCGCGGGAGACGAGAGCCTCGGTCAGCCGGTGGGCCGCCGGGCCGCCGCCGACGATGACGATGTGTCGGTCCTGGGCGTCGGTCTGGTTCGCTGTGCGGGGTGCAGACATGGATCCTCACCTTGCCGGTCGAGAAGGAGCGCATCGGGTGCGCGGCGCTCCGGGGTTGTCCCCAGCGTAGAGAGGGGCGATTTCCCTGCCGTATCGCTTTTGTAAAGCCAATATGTCGAGGTGTTCAGTGAGTCTCTCCGGGTGGCTGAAGGACGTTTCACCGGTGGGAAACACGCGCGCACGATGAGGGAAACTCCGCGCGCCTAGCGTGGAGGCATGATGACAGCACTGCACCTCATGGAAGAGCAGGCCCTGCGGCACGACGGCACTGCGGGCGGGGGCACTGCCCCGGGACGCCACGCCGTCTGCCGCCTCGAAGACCTCGAACCGCTGTGGGGCGAGGCCGCGCTGATCGGCCGGGAACAGATCGCCCTGATCCGCGTGCCCGGCGACCGTGTCTACGCCGTCTCCCAGTGGGACCCGTTCGCGAAGGCCCACGTGATGGCCCGCGGCATCGTCGGCACGAAGGGCGGACGCCCGACGTTGGCCTCGCCGATCCACAAGCAGATCTACGATCTCGAGACCGGCGGATGCCTCAGCGAGGAGGGGCTCACCCTGCCGGTCTTCGCCGTCGACGTCGATGCCGACGGGGTCGTCCACGTGACAGTGTGAGCCTTCGGCCGCCGCGCACCGGGGCTGTGCTTCGGCACGGTCGCCGAGCCCGGCCTCCCGGAGGTGGTGTCGAGGTGGTGTCCTCGACGCACGTGTGCCCGCTGAGAGCCGCCGGGGCACGGAGCCGCCGGGGCACGGAGCCGCCGGGGCACGGAGCCGCCGGGACACGGACGCCTCAGACCGCCGCGGGCTCGGCCGCGGCCTCCAGCATCTTCTCGATGCTCCGGTGGCAGGTGCCGCAGCCGGTGCCGGCGCGGCAGGCGGCTCCGACCTCCTCGACGGTGGAGCTGCACGACGCCGCCTGCTCCACCTGGCCGGCGGTGGCCCCGGAACACCGGCACAGCACGTCCTCGGGGCCGAGCTCGGCCTCCTTCGTGGCGTGCTCTGCGGCCAGCAGGGCCGTGCGATCCGCCACCGGCAGCGTGCCGCGGGTGCAGTGCAGCGCGAGCTCCGCGGCTGAGCGCGGCATCCCCACGGCGACGAAGCCCAGCAGCCGCTCGCCGTCAGTGACGATCCGCAGGTACTGCCCAGCCTGGGGATCCGCCCAGGTGGACACCGCCGGGGACTCCGGATCCCAAGGGTCGACGGCGGTGTCCCCGGCGCACGCGACGGAGAGGGTCTTCGACTTCACCAGGATCACGTCCAGGGTCTGCGGGGCAGGCCCCTCCGTCGATGTGCGCAGGTCCACGGGGCGGCCGGAGGCATCACGTTCCACAGAGGTGGCCAGTCCCAGGTCAGCACGGATCGCACCGGCGGCGGCCTCAGCCTGCTCCCAGCCGGGGCCGATGAGCCCGCTGGGGTCGCGGCCCTCGACGGCGGCGCAGTCGCCCACGGCGAAGACGAGGGGATCCCCGGTGCTGCGAGACTGTCGGTCCACCACGATGCCCCAGGCGGTGGGCAGTCCGGCATCAGAGGCCAGCTCGTCCCGGGGGCGGACTCCGGTGCAGGTGATCAGCAGGGAAGTCTCGATCTTCTCGCCCAGCGAGGTCCTCACCGCGGAGAGTCGACCGTCGTCGGAGACCACGGTGTTCACATCGCAGGCGGAGCGCACGTCCACGCCGGCGTCCAGCAGCTGGCGGCGCAGCAGCATCCCGGAGTCGGTGTCGATCTGCCGGCCCATCGGCACGGTGCCGCGGTGCAGCAGCGTCACCTCACCGCCCACCTCGGCGATGGCCAACGCCGCTTCAACCCCGAGGACACCGCCGCCGAGCACCACCACCGGTTCCCGGCGTCGGACGATCTGCAGGATGTGACGGGCGTCGTCGAGGTCGCGCAGGGCCATCACACCGGTGGGGTAGCGCCGCGGCTCCTCCGACCCCGCCCCCGGAGCGCGGGAGCGGCGTCCGGCGGAGCGGCCGTTGGCCTTCATCGTCAGTTCGGCATCGATGTGCCCGTCGCGGCGCATCTCCAACGTCATGCGGGGCACGGTCGGGGCGGCCCCGGTGGCGAGGACCAGCCGGTCGTAGTGCAGGATGCCGCCGTCGTCGAGGGTGATGATCCGGGTGGCGGTGTGCACTGCGGTGGCGGTGACCCCGCAGCGTACATCCACTCCGGCGTCGGTCAGCTCGGACACATCGGCCAGGGCGAGGTCCTCCGGGGTGGACCGGCCGACGCTGACGTCGCCGATCTTGATGCGCTGATAGGCGGGGACACGTTCGGCACCCACCACGGTCAGCCGCAGGTCGCCGCTGAGGACGTCGTCGCGCAGGTCCTCGACGAGTCGGGCGGCCACCGGGCCGAAGCCCAGCACCACCACATGCGGGACCGCGGATCCGGCACCCTGCTCGGCGGAACCGGCGGGGGACTGGGTGAGGGTCGACGGGGACGTCACGGGAGGGTCTCCTTCGCAGGTGCGGTCTCGGCACGTTCACGGGACGCTGCGGGACGCAGCCACACGGGGGTGTTCTTGAATTCGGGCATCCGGCTCTGCGGGTCGGTCAGCGCCCGGGTGAGCAGGTTCGCCGTGCCGGCGCCGGCGTAGTGGAAGGGGGCGAAGATCGTGTCGGTGCGGATGCCGGCGTCGCAGACCACCGTCGCGGTCATCGCCCCCTGGGCGTTGGCGATGACGGCCTGGTCACCCTCGTCGAGCCCGTGTTCCCGGGCGGTGGCTGGATGCACGGCCACGGTGGCCTCCGGGTGGGTGTCCAGCAGGGCGGGCACCCGGCGGGTCTGCGTGCCCGACTGGTAGTGCTCCATGTGCCGGCCGGTGGTCAGAGTGAGCTGCCCGGAGGCCGGTGCGGGGATCCTCCCGGGGGTGATGGCGCCCAACCGTGCCTTCCCGTCGGGGTGGGCGAAGCGCTCCAGGAACATCCGGGTGCTGCCGATGATCGGCTCCCCGGTCAGGGAGGCCTCGCCGCTGAGCATCGAGGAGGGGACCGGCCAGTACGGGGCATGGCCGGCGTCGATGAGGTCCCAGTCGAGCCCGGAGTAGTCGGCGGCGGCGCCGGCGGTGGCCCGGCGGATCTCGGCGAAGACTTCTGCCGGGTTCACGGGGAATCCGCCGGGGCGGCCCAGCCGGCGGGCCAGCTCGTGCCAGATCCACAGTTCCGAGCGCGGTCCGGAGTTCGGATCCGCGGACGACGGCGGCTCCACGAGCTTCCGACGGCGCAGCACCCGGCCCTCCAGGTTGGTCATGGTGCCGTCCTCCTCGGCCCACTGCAGCACCGGGAGCACGACGTCGGCCTCCTCGGCGGTCTCGGAGAGGAAGAAGTCGGCGACCACGAGCAGGTCCAGGGCTCGCAGGTTCTCCACCACCCGGCCGGAGTCGGGGGCGGAGATCGCCACGTTGGAGCCGTGGACCAGCAGAGCCTTCACACCGTCACCGTGGCCCATGGTGTGCAGCAGTTCGGCGGCGGGCCGGCCCGGCCCGGGGATGGACTCCGGGTCCACGTCCCAGATGCGGGCCATGTGCGCGCGGTCGGCCTCATCGGTGATGGAGCGGATGCCGGGTAGCTGGTCGGCCTTCTGGCCCATCTCCCGGCCGCCCTGCCCGTTGCCCTGCCCGGTGAGGGTGCCGTATCCGCCGGCGCGGGTGCCGGGCAGCCCCAGCAGCAGGGCCAGGCTGATCGCGGCCCGGGCCGTGTCGGTGCCGTCCTTGTGCTGCTCGACGCCGCGTCCGGTGAGGATGTAGACGGGGTCGCCGCCGGCGCGCGCGGCCCGGGCGGCATGGCCCAGCCGACGGGCGATCTGGCGGATCTGGTCGGCGCCGACGCCGGTGACGGACTGGGCGCGCTCGGGCCACCACTGGGTGGCCGAGCGGCGGAAGGCCTCGAGTCCGGTGACCCGCTGGCTCAGGTAGTCCTCTTCGGCGAGCCCTTCCTCCAGCACCACCTGAGCCACAGAGAGCAGCAGCACCAGGTCACCGCCCGGGGCGGGGGCGACGTGGAGGCCGCCGCCGTCGGCGGTGAGCTCGGCGGTGGCGCTGCGCCGCGGGTCCACCACGATCAGCCCACCGGAGGCCTGGGTGCCCTCCAGGTGCTGCACGAACGGGGGCATCGTGTCAGCCACATTGGACCCCAGCAGCAGCACGGTGCAGGCGGCGTCGAGGTCCGTCAGCGGGAACGGCAGGCCGCGGTCCAGCCCGAAGGCCAGCGTGGAGGCCTTCGAGGCTGAGGACATGCAGAACCGGCCGTTGTAGTCGATCTGCGCGGTGCCCACAGCCACCCGGGCGAACTTCCCCAGCGCGTAGGTCTTCTCATTGGTGAGGCCTCCCGAGCCGAAGACGCCGACCCCGTCGGGCCCGTGCTCAGCCTGGATGCGGCGGATCCCGGCGGCCACATGCGTCAGGGCGGCGTCCCAGGTGGTCTCGTGCAGCTCGCCGTCCTCCCCGCGCAGCAGCGGTGTGGTGAGCCGGTCCTGACGGCGGGTGAGCAGCTCGGCGGCGGTGTTGCCCTTGCGGCACAGCCGACCCTGGTTGGTGGGGAAGGACGCACCTTCCACCGCGAAGGTGTCCGGTTCGTCGGGACGTTCGGTGACGGTCAGGTTCATGGCGCACTGCAGGGCGCAGTACGGGCAGTGCGTCTGCACGGTCCTGCTCTGCGAGGTGCGGGTGTCCGCCGTCGTGGTCATCAGGGAAGCTCCTGCTCGAAGGGCCGTGTACCGGGTGCTGGGCTGTACGGCTGTACGGCTGTGCGGCTGTGCGGCTGTGCGGCTGTGCGGCTGTGCGGATGGGGAGCCGCCGTCTGCCGGGTGGTGCGGGTGCCCGGCCGTTCAGACGTTGGCCCTCGCATAGATTGTGCCCGGTCGCATGTAAACGGCCCATGTCAGTCCTGCAAAGCCGATGTAAGCCGCCGCGAAGCACCAGAAGGCGACGTCGAATCCGCCGGTGGCGTTGTGGGAGAAGTTCAGGATCTGCGGGATGGCGAAGCCGCCGTAGCCGCCGACGGCGCCGATCAGCCCTAGCGCGGCCGAGGCCTTGCGCTCGTGGCCGACCCGGTCATCCGGGCTCACGGAGAGTTTGAAGACCAGCGGGATCATCCGGTAGCTGGAGCCGTTGGCGATGCCGGTGAGGGTGAACAGCGTCAGGAACAGCAACAGGTAGAGCCAGAAGCTGGCCATCGGCAGGGTGAGCACTACCAGAGCCGTGACACCGGCCATGAGGATGAAGCACAGGGCGGTGATCCGGGCGCCGCCGACGCGGTCGGCGAGCTTGCCGCCGTAGGGGCGGGCCAGGGAGCCGACCAACGGACCCATGAACGCCAGGGACAGTGCGGCGCCGAGGACCTGGAAGCTGGAGAACTCCGGAAAGGTCATGTTGATCAGCGTGGGGAAGACCGAACCGAAGCCCATGAAGGAGCCGAAGGTCCCGATGTAGAGGATCGCGATGACCCACAGGTGCTTCTCCTTCAGCGTGGACAGTGACCCCTTCAGGTCGTTCTTCGCGTGGGAGAGGTTGTGCATGTACTTCCAGGCGCCCCAGGAGGCCAGCAGGATGAAGGGGATCCAGAAGATCCCTGCCATGGGCAGGTTCGGCTGGAAGGTCCCGAAGGCGAAGGCGGTCACCACGATCGGTACGGTGAACTGGGCGACGGCGACGCCGAGATTTCCTCCCGCGGCATTGACGCCCAGCGCGGCGCCCTTCTCCTTGGCCGGGTAGAAGAAGGTGATGTTGGCCATCGAGCTGGCGAAGTTTCCGCCGCCGAAGCCGGCGGCCGCGGCGATCGCGAACAGCACCCAGGTGGGGGTGTCCGGGTTGCCGAGGGTGAAGGCCATAGCGGTGGTGGGGATGAGCAGCAGCAGCGCGGAGACGATGGTCCAGTTCCGTCCGCCGAACATCGCGACGGTGAAGCTGTAGGGCACGCGCAGGGTCGCGCCGACCAGCGGGGGCAGAGAGACCAGCCAGAACTGCTGGGAGGTCGTGAGGTCGAAGCCGACCTGGGGGAGGAAGACCACGGTGACGGACCACAGCTGCCAGACGGCGAAGCCCAGGAACTCGCAGAAGACGGACCAGATGAGGTTGATCCGTGCGGTGACCCGGCCCGGGCCCTCCCAGAACCTGCGGTTCTCGGGCTGCCAGTTGGTGATCCACCGGCCGGGTTCGACGACCAGGTGGTCCTCGGGGCCGGAACCGCCTGTCTGGGGGCGGGCGGGTGCGGTGGTGGGCGAACCGGAGGTGCCAGCGAGGGCGTCAGTCTCCCGTTCGGCGTCGGTGATGGGTCCGGTGCTGTAGGGCTGCGGGGTCATAGTGTCCTGCTCTCCTCCGCGTCGTGGCGGGCACATGATGGAACCTGCGTGGTCTCAGCCGGAGGGGTCGGGTCTCCCTCACGGTGGCTCCCAGGTTTCCAAGACGGTGTTTCGCCGGCGGCATCACCGAGTTTCAGGGAGGAAAAACCAGCCTCATCCGAGAGGATCCCGGCGGTGAGATGCCCCTGGGAGCCGACTCGCGGTCCCTGCCGGTGGCCGGTGGGGGATCGCTGCCGTCAGCACAGGCGGCCCCGCCATCGAGCGTCGAGGTCCTCACCGGATGCCTCGACGACGGCCTCGACGACGGCCTCGACGTCCCCTCCTTCATGCTGGGCGAGGATCTGGAGGACGAGGCTGTCGCGCAGGAGTGCTTGGCCCCTCAGGTCGCGACGCTCGAGGAGGTGGAATTCCGCGGACAGGTGCTTGCGACCCGGCCGCTCAGGTGTTCGTCGGAGCGAAGCTGCGGCGATGGGTCAGTAGCAGGACCGTCAGCAGGGCGGCCGGCAGCACCCAGCCGGACCAGCCCTGCAGGGTGGCCTGTCGGAGGTCGATCTGTTCGCCGAAGGACGTGAACCAGTAGGCCAGGATCGTGGAGGCGGTGATCATGGACTGTGCGAACGCGGCGGGCCAGACTGAGCCGGAGCGCATCCGCAGCCATGCCAGGACGCCGCCGATGATGACGCAGAAGACGATCATCAGGCCCATGGCCTGGAACACGTTCGCCTGGTCGTAGAAGAAGCCCACGGCCAGCAGCGGCGCGTACCAGAGCCCGTTGGCCACGCCGGTGACCAGCACGGCTCTGAACGTGCCCCAGCGCAGCTGGGCGCGCGGGAAGAACCAGCCCCGCCAGCCCATCTCGGCGCCGACGTGGAGGAACACCAGGCCGACGGCGGCGGCGAAGATCACCCCGGCTTCGACGATCAGACCGGTGGCGATGAACTCCGTCGGGTCATGCCCCAGCCGCTGGCCCAGGTCCTGGACGAAGACAGGCATGGACGGGTCGAAGGTGTAGACGCCGAAGAGCCCTCCCAGGGGAAGCGCAGCGATGCTGAAGACGAAGAACAGCAGGATCGCTAGGATCGACCAGCTGATCAGTCGAGATACCGGGCGGAGCGGGGTGATGCCCAGCGCGTCGGTGAGGCGCTGCGGGCGCAGCTGGGCGGTCTGGTCGGTGGCCCCAGATGGTGCCAGGTCGGTGGCCAGGTACCCGTAGAGCACCCGCGCCGACTGGCGCCGCTCCATGAAGTGCACGGCCACGGCGGCCAGTGCCGGGCTGAGCATGAACAGGTTGTAGAAGATGTCCAGCGGGGCGGCGAGCCGGTCCGGCGGATCCATCAGCACCAGCGGCAGGCCGATCAGCCAGCCCAGCGCCAGCGACAGGATGAGGAAGGTGCTCATCAGCACCAGGGGAGTCCGCGGAGTGGCCGGGGCGGTCCGCAGAGGGGCGTCGGCGGTGGGCTCCGCAGGCGCGGCGCCGCCGTCGTGCTGGTCCTCGGGGGTGGGCGTCCGGGCGTCAGAGTTCTGGTGCGGCATAGGAGGCCTCGCTGGTCTCACGGGTCAGGGGAAGGTGCAGTCCAGCCCCCGATGATACGGGTCCAGGCTTGACGTCCGGACGCCGGAGACCGCCCCTCCCCGGCCGATGCGCTGTCGGGGCGCACACCGCCGGGGAGGAGGGGTGAGGCTCACTCTGCCGGACGGCGAGCGATGAAGAAGAGGCGACGGAACGGCAGGATGGTCCCCAACGACGTCCGCGGATAGGCCTCGCGCAGGGCGGCCTTGTACTCCTCGGTGAACTGGGACAGCTCCGGCTCCGGCAGCGCCTGCAGCACCGGCCGGGCGGCGGCCGCCGAGATCCAGTCGAACACTGGGTCCTCGCCCGGAAGGACATGGTGATAGCGCGTCTCCCAGGCTTCAACCTCCCAACCAGGGCGTGCGACGTCAAGCATGTAGTCGACCAGCTCATGAGTCGGCTGGAGCAGCGATTCCTGATCGATGTGCGCCGCGTAGGGCTCGCGGGAGGCGAATTCGGCCAGCAGGGAGTGGCTCGGTGCGCTGAAGTTGCCCGGGATCTGCACGGCCAGGGCCCCTCCTGGGGCGACGAGGTCGAGGATGTGAGGCAGGACGTCGCGGTGGTCGGGGAGCCACTGCAGGGCGGCGTTGGAGACGACGAGGTCGACCGGTTCGGCGATCTGGAGGTCGCGGATGTCGGCGCGCACGTAGCTGATGCGATCGTCATCGGTGGCCTCCCGTGCACGCTCGAGCATCTCGGCGCTGGAATCCACTCCGGTGATCGTCGCGTGGGGCCACATGCCGCGGAGCACGGGCATGCCGTTGCCGGGGCCGCAGCCGAGGTCCAGGATGGAGCCCGCCTGGGGGAGGCGGACGCGTTGGAGGAGGTCGATGAAGGGCTGAGTGCGTTCGGACGCGTAGGTCAGATAGGCACCCGGGTTCCACTGGGTACTGGGCATGGGAGTCATTCTATGGAGGCATAGGGGGTGGGACCTGGGTGGCGGACACAATCCGACACCTGGTGCGGGTCGTCACCGGGGCGTCACACAATGCGAATGGTTTGCAATTGTCGGGAACTGGTCGTGATAATGATTCGCATGAATAGGAACGCACTCACTCTCACTTCCTTTGCCATGGCGTCCGCCCTGGTCCTCTCGGCCTGCGGCGACGACGATGCCCAGGGCGCCGACGAGGAGGAGCTCGACACCGCGACCGAGGAGAACGGCGGCACCGACGAGGTCGACTCCGACGCCGGCGCTGATGACGCCGACGAGGCTGACGCCGACGACGAACGGATCGAGCCGTCAGACCGCGAGACGCATGAGGCCGGCGGTCCGACCACGCGGCTGGCAGTGACCTATGACGACGGCGTCGCCGTGCTGGACGGTGCGACTCTCGACGTGCTCGGAGAGTTCGACGTCCAGGGATTCACCCGGGTCAACCCGGCGGGGGACGGGCGACACTTCTTCCTCACCGAAGGTGAGTCCTTCCGTCTGATCGACGGCGGCACCTGGGGTGCTCCCCATGGGGACCACAACCACTACTACACCACCGATCCGCTGCTGACCGACATCACCGTGGACGGCCCCGAGCCTGGTCACGTGGTCGCCCATGACGGCGTCGGCGCCCTGTTCTTCGATGGCAACGGTGAGATCCACACCTATGATCTGTCCTCGCTGGACGCTGAGGAGGAGATCGACGCCGAGGTGGCTGAGACCGAGGAGGCTCACCATGGCGTGGCTGTGGTGAACGCCGACGGCTCCCGCTTCGAGACCCTGGCTGACCGCAGCGGCGCCCGCTTCCTGGATGCGGACGGGGAGGAGGTCGCTCGCAGTGAGGAGTGCCCGGGAGTCCACGGCGAGGCCGCGTTGCCCGACCACTCGCTGGCCGTCGGATGCGAGGACGGTGTCCTGCTCTTCGACGGGGAGGAGTTCACCAAGCTGGAGACCGGCGAGGAGTACTCCCGGATCGGCAACCTGTTCGCCCATGACGAGTCCCCGGTGCTGCTGGGCGACTACCTCCTCGATGAGGACCGGGACGAGCCGATGACGGAGGTGGCGCTGGTCAACACCGAGACCGAGGAGATCACCCTCGCCGACGTCGATTCTGCCTACAACTTCCGCTCCCTGGCCCGGGGGCCGGAGGGCGAGGCGCTGGTGATCGCTGAGGACGGGCAGCTGCACGTCATCGACGAGGAGACCGGTGAGCATATCGACCAGCTCCAGATCATGGATGAGTGGACCGAACCGGAGGAGTGGCAGCAGCCCCGCCCGGCGATCCGGGTCGTCGACGACATCGCCTACATCACCGAACCCGACGCGCAGACCATCCACATGGTGGACCTGAACGAGCTGGAGATCATCCACGACGCAGAGTTCGACTTCGCGCCGAACGAGATCGCCGCCGTCGACGGCCGCCCGGTGGAGGGTGTCTCCGACGACTTCGAGGGCGAGCACGGCGACGAGGACGACCACGAGGATCATGACCACGAGGACGGCGACCACGACCACGATCATGACGATGACGAGGGTGACGGCCACGATCACGATCATGATCACGATGAGGACGACCACGACCACGATCACTGACGCGGTCGTCCCGGACAGGCTCGGGTGGTTCTGCCAGACCCGACACCGCTGACGGTGTCATGGACAGCGTCAACGGATCTCTCCTGGCAGGTGCGAGTTGAGGGTGGCGTTCCGTCCTTCGGGATTCTTGGGCGGATCCCGGAGATGACGGCGGAGCGCGCCACATCCTGAACAAGGTAGGTGGGCGGCGGCCCGGTCACAGAGCATCAGCTCTGGGCCGGGCCGCTGTTCTGTGCGGGGCGTCGTTCTGCCTGGGCCGGATCCTCAGTTCACCCTGTTCGTCCCCCTCGTGCGCGGAGGAATCGTCTCTCTGTTGCGGATCGTCTCTGGATTCAGCGACGATCCGCAACAGAGAGACGATCTTCTTCGCAAGGGGCGGCGTGGGTCTGGGTTCAGGTTTTCCACAGGTGGTTACATGACCGCACCGGGATGTCCGGCGTTTGTCTACACTGCCGAGAGTGAGCGCCGCAGGGAGCCCGGGAGGAGGCTCGTGCGGTGGACGGTGTGAGGAGGGGAAGGGAACGGATGGTCAGCGACGACGCACAGCGCCAGGGGTGGATCAGGTCCGTCACAGGAGGGCTGCTCATCTGCACCCTGGCCCTGGCAGGCTGCGGAGCAGACTCAGAATCGGCAGGGACAGTGGAACCCGACGGCGGCGAGTCGCCTGCGGAGGACACCGCCGGTGATGCGGGCGACGGCGAGGGGCCGGGCGACGACGGCTCAGGCGCGGACCGCGACGGAGAGGGCGCAGAGCCGACGCCGCAGCCGGCATCTTCGGACGGCCCGGGCGAGAACCTTCCCGTGCCCGAAGCCCCGGAGGAGGCCTACGAGGATGACCTGGACGGGGCAGAGGCGGCACTGCGGCACTGGTTCGACCTCTATGAGTTTGCCCGTGAAACCGGCGAACTGGATGAGATCGAGTCATTCACTCATGACGAGTGCTGGCCCTGTGAGGCTCACTTTGACGAAGTTGAAGACACGTATGCCGGCGATGGTTGGTATATCCAGGACTCATACGAGCTTGAGTTGGTCCAGCTGACTGAGCTCGATTCGGGGGCTGTTGGCGGGCCGTTCATCCTGCATGAAGGCGACTTCGAGGTGTACTGGGACGGGGAATACGAGCAGTCGACGGAAGGGGCCCGGGACTCCCTGTGGACCGCTCGTCTGGTTTACGAGGGAGACCTCTGGCAGGTAGCTTCACTCCGGTTCGAGATGATCGCCGACGGGGACGACGAAGACGGTCTGGGTGACGGCTGATGCTGTTTCGTCACAAACTGGCCCGCCATGGTGTGGGTATGGCCATGCTTGTGTCTCTGCTTGGTGGGGCCGGTGTACCAGCGGAAGCTGCACCGGATGAAAGCAGCGGCACACATGATCGTGGTGCCTCCATGACCGAGAATAATGCGAATGTCTGGATCGAGGAGACGGAGCCTGGGGCTGACGAGGAGCCGGGCCCTTCCGAGGAGCCCATCCAGGACGAGCACAGGGATACTGCGGCTCCGGCCCCGGAAGCGCCTTCCCCGCCGGAGTCACCCGGCGGCGGAGAAGGACGGGACTCACAGGCTCCTGATCCTTCGACGGATGCGCAGCCGGCTTCGCAGGAGGAGAACCTCTGTGTCGAGGGCGAGGTGGTCAATGGTGAATGCGTCGAGCTCGCCCAGCGCATCTGCGGGCTCCCGGGCCCGGTCAGCATGCCGACCTCTGAGGATCCGTCCGGCGGCCTGAACTTCGCGCCGACTTTCTGCCCGCCGGAGGAGGACGAGCCAGACCCTGAGGACGAGCCGGATGTGTCCGAGGCGCCGGGTGATGAGGTCGCCGAACCTGAGGAGGTCGAGGCGGAGGAGGCCCCGCCGCCTCCGCCCACGATCACCACCGCCGACTTCCTGGAGCTGCCCTTCGAGCCTGCCGAAGTCGCCTTCGAGCCCGACCTGCTCGGTTTCGGATATCTGAACCGGCACGTCAACATCTTCGCGGAGGTGGAGACGCAGGTGATCTCCGAGGAGATGCTCGGCTACGACGTCGACATCCGAGCTCTTCCGGCGCAGTTCCATTGGGACTACGGCGACGGGACGACGCGCACCACCAGTGAGCCGGGTGCGCAGTTGCCGGAGTTCGACTCGGCAGGATTCGAGGTCGACAAGACGGACACTGAGACGGTCACCTCTCATGCCTATGCCGAGACTGGGCGCTTCCCGGTCACCGTCGACACAGTGTTCCTCGGGGAGTACCGCATCGACGGTGGTCCGTGGATCGCCATCCCGGGCAGCGCCACCCGGACCTCCGAACCGGGAGAAGCGGACATCTGGCGGATCTCTGCACGGAACGTCTCCGGCCCCTGTGAAGATACCGAGGCATGGGGCTGCAACGGGCCGGTGGAGGTGGAAGAGGGCGACGCGCCCCCGGCCATCTTCGAGGACCAATATGACGACCACGGCACGTGGATCGGCCCCCAGGACTGACCCTGGACGGCACGCCCTCTCCGCCAGGCGCCACTCGCGCCCGAGTCCTTCACAACACTCGTCGAGGGTGCTCTGCGTGGATCCGGGCGATGATCTGCAGCGCCTCGAGGGCATCCCGGGGATTCACCGGCAACGGACCGCCACGCAGCAGAGCATCAGCCAGCAGCGTGTAGAACTGCGGATACTGGCCTCGCTCGGGCTCCACCCGCTGCTCCTCATGGCCGACGCCGAGGACGCCCCAGCTCGAAGTCCCTTCCACCCCGTACTCCGGATCGGTGACGGACCCGCCGCCCTTCAGGAAGTCCTCCTGGCCGTCCAGGTGCCACTTGGAGTACCCGGCCTTCGCACCCACCACGTGGAACCGGGGGCCCTTGCGCGGTGCCAGCCCGTTCATCCACAGGTGGGACACCGTTCCCGACTCATGAGTCAGCGCGACGAACACGTCATCATCAGCCACACCGTCAGGCCGACGCGTCAGCACTTCCGCCGACACCTCCGCCGCAGGTCCGAAGAGCTGCAGCGCCTGGTCGAGCAGGTGGGGTCCCAGATCGTAGAGGATCCCCCCGCCCTGCTCCACCGTAGACTCGGCCTTCCACGATCTGGCGAGCTCCGGCTTCCACCATTCGAACCGGGATTCGAAGCGATGCACTCGGCCCAGCCTGCCGTCGTCGATGAGTCGACGCAGCGTGAGGAAGTCGGCATCCCACCGCCGATTCTGGAAGACCGTGAGAGGGACCCCCAACTCGTCGGCGCGGGCGATCAGCCTGGCCCCCTCGTCCGGGTCGATGACGAACGGCTTGTCCACGACGACGGCGACACCGCGCTCCAACGCCTCCCCGGCGAGATCGACATGGGTCACGGGGGGAGTGCCGACGACCACCAGGTCGAGTTCGAGCTCCCAGAGCTGGTCGACGCTCGGGAGGACCCGGGCGTCGGGGTGCTCCTGCTGAGCGAGTCGGGCTCGCTCCGGGTCTCTGGTCACGATGGCGTCGAGACTGTAGGCCTCATCGGAGGCGATCGGCGGAGCGTGGAAGACCCGTCCGGCGGTGCCGTAGCCGACGATGCCGGTGCGGATCGGGGTGTTCACGGAATTCATGCAATGGACCTCACGTGTGGGGGAGCGGCGTGCGGCTCCCGTCTGAGTCGGACATCGGTGGCTTCGGCAGGCCTCGGAGAGGTCGCCCGTCAGGCGACTGCGGTCGCAGAGCGGATCCATTCCCTGGCCCGCCGAGGATCGGGCAGCGGCATGGAGGCCAGCAGCTCACTGGTGTAGTCGGTCTCGGGAGCGTTGAACAGTTGTGCGGTGGGGGCCTCCTCCACCACCTGCCCTGACTTCATCACATAGACGTAGTCCGCGACCTTCTTCACCACGGGCAGATCGTGGGTGATGAACAGATATCCGATGGACAGGTTCTCCCGAAGCTCGTTGAGCAGGTTCAGGATGCCGGCCTTCACGGAGACGTCCAGGGCGGAGACCGCTTCGTCGGCGATGATGATCGACGGCCGCAGCACCACCGCACGAGCGATCAGTACACGCTGCCGCTGACCACCGCTGAGCTGGTGGGGGAACCGGTCGGCGAAGACTTCCGGCGGGTTCAGATCGACCAGAGCGAGCGCCTCAAGGACCTTCTCCCGGACTGCTCGGCGCCCGCGAGCCATGTCGTGCAGCTGGACGACCTCCGCAATGATCTGGAAGACGGACTTCCGCGGGTTCAGCGCCGACATGGGGTCCTGCAGCACGCACTGCACATGGGACCGGAAGTTCAGCTCCTCCTTCCGGGACATCTCCGCCACGACCTTCTCGCCGAAGAGCACCTGCCCCTCGGTGGGTCTCATCAGCCCCAGCATGATCCGTGCCAGGGTGCTTTTGCCGCTGCCGCTCTCCCCGACGATCGCCGTGAAGTCTCCCGGCGCTACGGTGACGGACACGTCGTCGACGGCGAGCAGCTTCTGCCGCCCCGTGGCCTTGTTCCGTGCCACGAAGGACTTGCTCACCTGCTCGCTGCGCAGGGTGACGGCTACGCCGAGGTTCTTCCTGTCAGCGGACTTATCGGTGATGTTCATCGCGAATACCTGCCCACGTAGATCTCGTCGCTGTCATCGGCAAGGCTCTGCACACAGTGGAGCAGCTCCTGCGTGTACGGGTGCTGGGGTCGGTAGAAGATCTCCTCCGTGGTGCCGGATTCGACCACCCGCCCCGCATACATCACATAGATCCGGTCACACAGTCCGGCGACCACGCCCATGTCGTGCGTGATGAGGATCAGGGAAGTGTCCAGCGCGTCGACGCTGTCGTCCAGGGATCGCAGCACATGCCGCTGGACTGTGGCGTCCAGTGCCGTCGTCGGCTCATCGGCGATGATGATCTCCGGTCGCTTGGCCAGCGCGACGGCGATCAGCACCCGCTGCCGCATGCCGCCGCTGAGCTGGAACGGATACCGGCGGGCCACCTCCTCGCCGTGGGGCAGGCCCGCGAGCTCCAGGTACTCGACCACGGAGGACTGCGAGGAGTCGGGGTGGTTCCCCGCCGCCAGCGCCTCCTGCACCTGCTGCCCGCATTTCATCGTCGGGTTGAGGTAGGTGGAGGGGTCCTGGAAGATCATCCCGATCTGCTGGGCTCGCAGACGCCGCCGGGTCGCCGCCGGTGCGCCGACCATCTCCACGCCCCCGAACCGTACCGAACCTTCCACCTCGACCAGAGGCGACTCGGGCAGCAGGTCTGAGATCGCCCGGACGGTGACCGACTTTCCGGACCCCGACTCGCCGACGATGCCGACGCGCTCGCCGCGCCCGACGGTCAGACTGACGTCGCGCACCGCTTGGACATGGTGCCCGGGACCGGTCGGCAGACGGACTCCGAGGCCGGAGACCTCGAGCAGCGCCCCGTCAGCCGGTGATCCGGCATCTGGACCGTTCATAGGCATCGCAGCACCTCCTGTGTGCTTCGCATCTGCTGGCATCACTTCACCCGGCTGATCGTCGGGTTGAAGCTGTCATTGAGCCCGTCGCCGAGCATGTTCATCGCCAGCACCACCAGGAAGATCGCCAGTCCGGGGACGACCGTCAGCCACCAGGCCAGCTGCATGTAGGGCTGGGCGAAGTAGAGCAGCGCGCCCCAGCTGGGCACGTTCGCATCACCCAGGCCCAGGAAGGCCAGTGACGACTCCGCCAGGATCGCTCGACCGACGGTCATCGTGGTGGCCACGAGGATCGGGCCGAAGGCGTTCGGCAGCACGTCCGAGCGGAAGATCCGCAGCGAGGAGAACCCCGCCGCGAAGGAGGACTCCACATACCCCAGCTCTCGCACCCGCATGCATTCAGCCCGGACGACACGGGCCACCCCGGGCCAGAACGTCAGCGCGAGCACGATGATGATGATGGACAGGTTGGATCCGAGGATCGCCACGGCCACCAGCGCGATGATGATGCCCGGGATGACCTGGAAGAAGTCCGAGATGCGCATCAGGATCGCGTCCATCAGGCCCCCGTAGAACCCGGCGAGGCCGCCGATGACGATGCCCAGTGTCAGGCAGAGCAGTGCGACGGCGAGCCCGACGAAGATGGAGATGCGGCCGCCGAGCATCAGCCGGGCCAACATGTCCCGCCCGAGATGGTCGGTGCCCATCGGGTTCTCCGGGTTCGGCGGCTGGAGCACCGCGAAGCCGGTATGGGAGGGGCTGTGCCCGAAGGCCGGCCCGACCATGCAGACCGCGACGATGAGCGCCAACAGGGAGATGAAGAAGATCGTCATCGGCCGACGGAGGAACAGCTGCCAGGGGTTCTTCCGCGGTGCGGCAGTCTGGGCCGCACGCGGCGTGTCTTCGGCGTCGGTCGCCGTACCGTGGACCGTCATCAGCCCACTCCTTTCACAGAACGCAGACGAGCACGGATCCGGGGGTCGACCATGCCGTAGACCAAGTCGGTCAGCAGGTTGACGATCACGATGGTGACGGTGATGACCAGCAGGATGCCCATCACGACCATGTTCTCGCCTGCGTGGATCGAATCGAACAGCAGCAGGCCCATGCCCGGCCAGCCGAACACCTTCTCGACGACGACGGTTCCGGCCAGGGTGAACCCGAGGCTGTAACCGATCACCGCGATCATGGGGATCATCGCATTGCGCAGTCCGTGACGACGCAGGATCTCAAAGGTAGAGAGGCCTTTCGCCCGGGCGGCGTCGATATAGTCCTGCCCGAGCACCTCGATCATGCTGGAGCGCATGATTCGGGTGGTATAGGCGAGTTCGGCGACTGTCAGCGCCGCCAGGGGCAGGATCAGGTGATTCCACGAGATGCCCGACGTCCCGAAGGGACCGGTGCCCTGCGCCGGCAGCCATCCCAGGTGCACGGAGAACAGCAGGATCAGCAGCAGGCCGAGCCAGAAGTTCGGGATGGAGAACCCGGCCACGGAGAGGAACGAGATGGTCCCGTCCTTCATCCGCGAGCGGGTCCTCGCCGCATAGGCGCCGAGGACGATCCCGCCGATCGCCGCGATGATGGTGCTCGGCACGGTCAGGGCGAGAGTGTTCCAGATCCGGTCGCCGATCAGCTCGGTCACCGGGGACTGGTTCGCGTAGGAGTACCCCAGGTTGCCTTGAGCGATGTTCCACACATAGGTGGCGAACCGCTCGGGCAACGGGCGATCCAGACCGTACAGCTCGGTCATCTGCTGACGGAACGCCTCAGAGACCGGGACGAACCCGACCAGCGATTGGACCGGGTCGCCCGGTGCCAGATCCAGCAGCAGGAACATCACGACCACGACGGCGAAGATCAGCAGGAACGCCGATCCCAGCAGTCGGCTGACATACTTCACCCATCCGAGCACCATCACCGGCTCCCCTCAGTCGTCGGACAGTTCATCGGAGGTATCAGTCCTTGGCTTCCAGGGCGCTCCAGTCGAAGCGGTGGACGCTGGTGAACTCGTCGAGTCCGTCCCAGCGGTCGCCGCGGTAGACCTCGACATCGATGGCGGAGACCAGTGGGGCGGTGCCCATGTGCTCCCCGGCGGCCAGCTGTGCCTCGGCGAAGACCTCACGACGTTCATCACGGTCCGACAATGCGGCGGCGCGGGCGAAGGCGTCGTCGATGTCGTCCTCGCACATGCCCGTGGGGTTCGCGAAGGCACGGTCGGTGGGGTTGCAGACGTAGGCGCGGGCGACTCCGAGACTCGGGTCGGCGAAGTTGGCCAGCGCCTGCACATGGAGGTCGTAGTCGTGCTCGGTGTAGATGTCCTCCTGGGCGACGTTGGGGTCCTGGGAGACGAGCTCGACGTCCACCCCGATCTCGGCCAGGTTCGAGGCGATGACTTCGGCGGTGCCGGCGTAGGCCGGGTCGTCGTTGCGGTACTTCATCGTCAGGGAGAACCGGCTGCCGTCGGCGTCGGCGGTGTGGCCGGCCTCGTCGAGCCGCTCGGCGGCGGCCTCCGGGTCATACGGGAAGTCCTCGGTGAAGTCGACGTCGTCGTGCTGGGCCCACTCGACCTGGTTGGGGATGGGGCCGTGGGAGGGCTCTGCCGTTCCCAGGTAGACGTCATCGGCGATGGCCTGCCGATCGATGGCCATGTAGAGCGCCTGGCGCACCTCCGGTTCGTCGATGATCGGCTGGCGGGTGTTGAAGAACAGCAGCCCGGCCTGCGGCTGGGTGCGGACCTCCGAGATCCAGAAGTCGTCGTCGCCCTGGAACAGCGGCAGCTGGGAGCGCTGGAATCCGCTGGTGGGCACCAGGTCCACCTGGCCGCTCTGCAGGGCGAGGTTCCGGGCGTCGGCGTCGGTCATGATCGGGTAGACGATCCGGTCGACGTCGCCATGTTCACCCCAGTAGTCCTCGTTCTTGACCAAGATCACCTCGGTGCCGCTGTCGAAGGACTCCAGCTTATAGGCGCCGGTTCCGATGCCTTCCATGTTCGCGGGGTTGTCCACGACGTCGGTGCCCTCATAGAGGTGGGACGGGAGCATGACGTGGGCCGTCATGGACTCCACCAGTGGGCCGTAGGAGTCGGTCAGCTTCACCACCGCGGTGTGGTCGTCAGGGGTGAGGGTCTCATCGTAGAGCTCGGTGATCTCACCTCCCAGCGGGTGCAGCTCCATGAAGGTGTCGAAGTAGAACTTGACGTCCTGGGAGGTGAACGGTTCGCCGTCGTGCCACTGGGCGTCCTCCACGAGGTGGAAGGTGAACTCGGTGGAGTCCTCGTTGACCTCCCAGGAGTGGGCCAAGGCGGGAACCATGTCGAAGTCGCGGTTCAGGTTGACCAGCGGATCGTGGATGGCGCGACTGACGAAGCCTGCGGAGCCGTCGGTGGTCACGCCCATGTTGAAATGCGGCGGGTTGGTGGGCAGCGCGTAGACGAAGGTGTTCTCCTCTGAATCTCCTCCGCCGGCGGCTCCGTCTCCGCCCGTTCCGCCGTTGCCGCAGGCGGAGAGGGCGAGGGCTGCCGTGAGTGCCGTCCCGGCTATGCCGATGCTCGTGCGTCGTCCGAGTCGCATGAGGAATCCTTTGTTCTGAGTTGAGGTGCGAGGTGGGTCGACAGGAGTGGACCCGAGAAACAGAGACCGCTCTCTGTTGTGAGATACATTACGTGACTTCCAGGGAATGTCAAGGGTGGTGCCGTCTTCTGTGATGATGCTGATCCTCAGGAGGGCGGACTTCAGAGATCGCTCTCCATTCCGGGGGCATGGACGGGTGCCGTGGCGTCGGCATCGCCGCAGGGCGCCCCGGCGAGGCTCCGTGTCTCCCGGCCTGCACGGCGTTCCGGAGTCTCGGACACGCCGGGCCTGCCACGGAGCTGACCACCCCGATAGTCTTCTGCCCATGGGTCAGTCACGGGTCACCATCAATGATGTCGCCGCAGAAGCCGGTGTCTCGCGCGCGGCCGCGGCGCGGGCTCTGGGCGGATACGGCAATGTGAGCCCTCGGAATCGCACCAAGGTGCAGGAGGCCGCCCGGAAGCTGGGGTACCGGACGAACCAGGTGGCGCGGAGCCTGACCACCGGGCGCACCCGCACGATCGGAGTGGTCGGTGCCGACATCGAGAACCCCTTCTTCGCCCGCGCGATGCGAGGCATCGGTGACGTGGCGCGTGAGCACGGCTTCGGGGCCATCCTGATGAACACGGATGAGGACATCAGGCTCGAGCGGGAGGCCGTCCATCTGCTCCAGCAGCATCAGGTCGAGGGGATCATCATCGCGGTCACGAACAATCGAGATGTCGAGCACCTGGCCGATGCGGTCATCTCCGGCACTCCGGTGGTGCTGCTCGATCGAGTCATCGACGGCCTGGCCGCCAGTGCGGTCATGATCGACAACGTGGCCACCGCTCGTGAGGCGGTGGGTCATCTGCTCGACAGCGGGCACCGCCGCATCGGGATCGTGGCCGAGCTGGGGAATCCGTTCGAGGCGCAGTGGGAGCAGACGATCCTGGGGGAGCCGACGGTCGATGCGAACATGCTCAACCCCAGCGGTGCGCGTCTGCTGGGCTACCTGGAGGCCCATCTGCGGCGCGGTGTTGCGATCGACCCGCGCCTGGTGCTGCGCACCGGGGCGTACTCGGGGAGCGCGGCGCGCCGTATGACGGTGGCCGCCCTGCAGGCGCAGGAACCTCCGACGGCGATCTTCGCGGTGGACAACCTGATGTCCACCGGTGCCTACGAGGGGATTCGGGAGGCCGGGGCCTCGATCCCGGAGGAGGTCTCCTTCCTGGCCTTCGACGATCTCGACTGGATGAGCTATGTCTCCCCGGCGATCAGCACGGTGCGGCAGCCCATCCATGAGATGGGTGCGGAAGCTGCGCGCCTTCTGCTGGCCCGGCTGGAGGATCCTGCGCTCTCCACGCAGCGGCGCATCCTGTCCACGGAGTTGGTCATCCGTGAGTCCACTCGCTCCGTCCTGAACTGAGACCGAGCTCCGAATGATCCTGAGGTCGACACGCCGTGCCATGTCGCCTTCTCCGCCGATTCTTCGCTACTGGCCTGTTGACGCTCTCTTCTGGGGGAGGTAATCTCACGTCAGAACTGAGACCGGTATCAATCTAGTTCTGTGAAGGTCGTCGCAGGCCTTCCTCACATTCAACGCATGCCACCGCCGTACACCAAGGAGTTGAGTCCGTGCTCGGCACGGGCAGCCGGTGCGGCAGGCACAGAGAAGGAGACGCATCGTCATGTCTGCAGCTGAGCCGGAGAAGGTCGTCATCATCGGCGGAGGGATCCTGGGGGTGTCCACTGCCGCTCATCTGGCCCGGCAGGGGGCATCCGTGACCTTGGTGACTCAGGGCACGCTGGCCGATGGCGCCTCCGGGCGCTCGATCGCCTGGTTGAACTCCTCGGGTGCACGCACTGCGGAGTACCACTACCTGCGCATGCTCGGGATCGATCGGTACCGCACATGGAGTGCCCGTCGGCCCGAGAGTCGCGAGTACCTCCGTTTCGACGGAGCGATGAAGTGGGCCGGCCCGCAGGCGAGCTTCCGGGAGACCCATGCCTATGAGCGCTCCAGCGGATACGACTCCCACTGGATTGATCGGGGTGACGTGCCCCGAGTGGCGCCGGAGGTCGACCCGGAGGCCGTGGCTCAGGAGGGTGCGATCTTCAATCCCGGTGAGGGGTGGGTCGATCTGCCCAGCCTGGTCTCCGTGCTCGCACAAGAGGCCGCTGATCACGGGGCCACGGTGATCGAGGGGGCTGGGTCGGCGAGGGTGGATGTCCGTGACGGCGTCGCGGTCGGCGCTGTGCTCGATGACGGATCTCGCCTCGCCGCCGATTCCGTGGTGCTGGCGACCGGTCCCTCGGTGCCTTCACAGCTGGCGGCACTCGGAGTGGTAGTGGCTGACGCTTCACCGGCTGCGTTCGTCCTGTTCACCGAGCCGGTCGATCGTGAGGTCCGGACAGTGCTGAACACGCCGCGGGTCGCGGTGCGCCCGATGCCTGATGGGCGGCTCGTGCTGGACTCCGACTGGGCCGAACAATCTGTCCGGGTGGAGGATGACGGTTCTCTCCATGTCCCCGAAGCCTCGGTCCAGGGGCTGTTGGAGGAAGCCTCCAAGGTGCTCGCCGGTTCGCCGACGCTCACCGCAGACCGCATCGGTGCCGGGGGTAAGCCGATTCCAGGAGACGGCGAGCCGGTGGTCGGTCCTGTGCCGTCGATCGAGGGCCTGTATGCGCTGTTCACCCACTCGGGTGCGACGCTCGGGCTCATTCTCGGCGAGCTCGCTGCCGAGGAGATCCTCACCGGGTCTCCCTCGCCGGTGCTGGAGACCTTCCGCGCAGACCGGTTCGATTCGCCGGAGGCGCCTGGCCAGGTCTCCACCGGGGCCTGGGAGCCTGTCGCGAAACAGTGAGCCATTCACGTGGTGCGGGCCTCACCTTCAACCCGCTCAGGCAAGAGATCGTCTCCCAGTGAGAGATCGTCTCCGGATTCAGGGGCGATCTGTCACCGGGAGACGATCTCTTGTCTGGGGGGTCAGGGTGTGAGGCGGGCGACGACGTCGGCGGCTGACTCGTCGCGGCACTCGGCGGCGCGGGTGCCGGCCCACAGGCTCAGATACTCCGGGTTCTCGGCGGCGTTCGCCGCGGCCCGCAGCGGTGCCGTCATCCGGTTCACCTGCGGGTACCCGACGACGGCGCGGTCCTCCAGTTCATCGATGAACCGATTGCGCAGTCCCCGCGCCGGCCGACCGGAGAACGCCCGGGTCACCACGGTCTCCCGGCGCGCCGGATCCAACACCGCCTCCCGGTGGGGCGCGCGCGTCCCCGCCTCGGCTGCCGTGAGGAACTGGGTCCCCACCTGCACGGCGTGAGCGCCCGCATCACACAGGGCGGCCACGTCCTGAGCAGTTCCGACCCCTCCTGCGCCGATCAGGGGCAGGCTCGCTGCTCCGCCGCGGGTGTCGCTGTCGTCTCCGTCGCCGTGGTCCTCGAGCGCCCGGCGCACCGTGCGCAGCAGGTCGGACGTGTCGATCGACTCGGGTTCGTCATGCATGTCCAGCACGGAGCGGTGTCCGCCCGCCTGCTGCCCCTGCACCACCAGGCCGTCAGGCCGCAGCTGGGCAGCGCGCAGCGCACCGGGCTGGTCGGCCACGGTGATCACGACGGCGGAGCCGGCCTCCTGCAGGCGGCGCACCACCTCAGCGGGCGGAAGACCGAAGGTGAAGGAGACGACGGCGACGGGGCGGGAGGTCAGCAGCTCCACTTTGGCGGGGAAGTCGTCGTCGGACCAGTCGGGCACTTCGGGCACTTCCGTGCCGAGGGCATCGGCCACCGGCCGCAGGGCGGCACGGTAGCCCTCCAGGGCGGAGGCGTCGGCGGTGTCCGGGTCGGGGACGAACAGGTTGACTCCGACCGGCAGGGCCCCGTCCGGCGGGGCAGGGGAGTCGAGGAGCTCCCTGGTGTCGTCCAGTTGAGCGGCCAGCGCGGCGGCGGTGAGGTTGCCGCCGGCCAACTGGCCGAAGGCGCCGGCACGCTGCACGGCGGCGACCAGCGCCGGCGTCGTCGGGCCTCCGGCCATCGGGGCCTGCAGGATGGGGGTGGGCAGCTGGTTCAGCAGCCGCTGGAGTTGGGCGCTCATGCCGACGAGGCTACTCTCGCTCAGGGCCGATCCACGGCAGATGACCGCAACCCCCGCCGTGCCCGATGCGAGGCAAGGGAGGCCCACCACGCGCCGAGGATGATCACCGCACAGCCGATCAGCTGGACCGGGGAGGGTACCTCGCGCAGCAGTACGGCCGCCAGCCCCAGGGCGAACACCCCGGGAAGCAGCAGCAGAGTGGAGGTCGCGGTCTCGGAGATGCCGGTCATGCCCACGTTGAGGCACCAGAACACGACCACCTGGCCCACGAGCGCCAGGGCCAACAGCTGGCCCCACGTGCCGGGTTCAGCGGGCCAGTGGGCGCCCCCGGTGACCACCGCCCCGACGCCGGCGGCGGCTCCGGCCGCGAGGCACACCAGGGCGAGCACGGTGAACGGTGCGGGTTTGGTGGTCGCGGGCGCCGTGCGGCGGATGATCGCCAGGTAGATCGCATAGGCGGTGCCGGCGGCCAGCCCGGCCAGCACCCCGCGCAGCTGGAGGCCTCCGACGTCGAAGGTTCCGGCGGTCATCGCCACCCCGGTGAGCATCAGCGGGATGATCACGGCCAGCTGTCTCATGGGCCGGGTGCGCTCCACCAGCCAGGCGATCAGCGGCAGGGCGACCAGCTGGATGTTCAGCAGCACGGTGGCGATGCCGGGGCCCACCAGACCGATGGACGTGTTCCAGAAGCTGTAGTCGATCCCCAGGGCGAGGCCGGCGACCAGCGCGCCGATCACTGTGCGGCGGGGCAGTGAGGTGGCCCGGTCCACGCGCCGCATCTCCCACAGCACCAAGGGCAGCAGCATCGGTACGGCCAGGAGGCAGCGCAGGGCGGCGATGATCAGCGGATCCGCGGGGATGGTGGAGATCAGCAGCGAGGTCCCGCCGAGGGCGAAGGTCCCGGCCAGGAGCAGCAGCGTGCCCTTCAGCGGAGTCACCATGCGGTCAGTGTGGCACAGGACCGCTGGTGCGATTCAGTGCTGGGTCCGGGTGTGGCGGGTCAGGACTTGACCAGGCGTCGGATGGCGTCGGAGGCCTCCTTGAGCTTCTGTTCGCCCTCGGCGCCCCCGTCGGCCACGGCGTCGGCGACACAGTGCTTCAGATGGTCGTCCAGCAGGGCCAGCCCCACGTTCTCCAGGGCGGAGGTCATGGCGCTGATCTGGGTGAGGACGTCGATGCAGTAGGTGTCGTCCTCGATCATCCGGTGGATGCCTCGAGCCTGCCCTTCGATGCGCCGCAGCCTGGAGAGGTACCGAGATTTGTCGGACATGTATCCGCGGTGGGTGTGTTCGGCGTGCTCACGGGGTTCGGGTGCCGCAGCGCCGTCGGCATCTGCCGTGTCCACGTGGGGCGCGGCCGTCGTCGTCTCGCTCATCGGTCATGGCCTCCTTCTATGATGAAGCATACCGGAGAGGGGTATGCAAGTGTACCCCCTAGGGGTATAGTGGTCGGCATCAGATGAGTCGGAATCAGGTGATTCAGTCGACCCCACGGAGGAGCATGATGGCCACCACTCTGCACTACACCGTCACCGGAATGACCTGCGCGCACTGTGAGAAGGCCGTCCGGCAGGAGGTCGAGGCCCTCGACGGCGTCCAGGGGGTCGAGGTCAGCGCCGCCGACGGCGCGCTGCATCTGAGCGCCGAGGACCCCGAGCGGATCTCCGACGACGCCGTCATCGCCGCCGTGGACGAGGCCGGCTACGAGGCGGAGCGTGCCTCTTGAGCACCTCCCCGGGATCGGCGCGGACCGCGTCGACGGGCAGGACGGGCGGCGGAGCCGACGTCGAACGGCTGGAGCTGGAGATCGGCGGGATGACCT
Source organism: Nesterenkonia suensis (assembly GCF_054782935.1). Classification (NCBI taxonomy): domain Bacteria; kingdom Bacillati; phylum Actinomycetota; class Actinomycetes; order Micrococcales; family Micrococcaceae; genus Nesterenkonia; species Nesterenkonia suensis. Next base: position 78,679 of record NZ_BAAGRN010000001.1, read on the forward strand.
GCGCCTCCTGCGCGAACCGCGTGGAGAAGCGCCTCAACCGGCTTGACGGCGTCACGGCTTCGGTCAACTACGCCACGGAGAAGGCGTGGATCAGCGGCGAGAACGTCGAAGACCGCCAGGAGTTCGTCCAGTCCCTCATCGCTGCCGTCGAGAAGACCGGCTACACCGCCGAGCTCCCCGAGGAGGGCGAGAGTGACGAGGATGAGCGCGCGGACCGTGAGCTCCGCGGGCTGAAGCGCCGCCTGGTGGCTGCCGCCGTGCTCAGCGCGCCCGTGGTGATCTGGGCGATGGTCCCGGTCACCCAGTTCGACGGCTGGGGCTGGGCGTCCCTGGTGCTGAGCCTGCCGGTGGTGCTCTGGGCCGGTTTGCCGTTCCACCGGGCCGCGGCTCTCAACGCCCGCCACGGCATGGCCACCATGGACACGCTCATCTCCCTGGGAACCCTGGCGGCCCTGATCTGGTCGCTCTACGCGCTGATCTTCGGCACCGCCGGGGATCCCGGGATGCGCCACGAGTTCAGCCTCTTCCCCGAGCACGTCGACGGCGCGGCCAACATCTACCTGGAGGTCGCCACCGTGGTGACCGCCTTCCTGCTGCTGGGCCGCTACCTGGAGAAGCGCTCAAAGCGACAGGCCGGGGCCGCATTGCGTTCGCTGCTGCGGATGGGGGCCAAAGAGGTCTCGGTGCTGCGGGAGGGCCAGGAGGCCCGTATCCCGGTGGAGCAGCTCGCAGTCGGGGACGAGTTCGTCGTCAGGCCCGGCGAGAAGGTCGCCACCGACGGGGAGATCGTCCGCGGCGTCTCGGCGGTGGACATGTCGATGCTCACCGGTGAGTCCATCCCGATGGAGGTCTCTCCGGGCAGTTCGGTGGCCGGGGCGACTGTGAACACCTCCGGGCGCCTGGTGCTCCGGGCCACCCGCATCGGATCCGACACCCAGCTGGCCCAGATGGCACGCCTGGTGGAGGAGGCGCAGTCCGGCAAGGCCGAGGTCCAGCGGCTGGCTGACCGCATCTCCGGAATCTTCGTGCCGGTGGTGCTGGTGATCGCCGTGATCACCCTCCTGGCGTGGCTGTTGCTCGGACACCCCGCGGAGGCCGGATTCACCGCCGCCGTCGCTGTGCTGATCATCGCCTGCCCCTGTGCCCTGGGACTGGCGACTCCCACCGCGCTGCTGGTCGGCACCGGCCGGGGAGCGCAGATGGGCATCCTCATCAAGGGTCCCGAGGTCCTGGAATCCTCGCGGACCGTCGACGCCGTGGTGCTGGACAAGACCGGCACGGTGACCACCGGCTCCATGCGGCTGACGGCGATCCACTCGATCGACGCCCCGGAGACGGAGCCCGAGCCGGTGACCGACGCTGATCATCGGCTGCTGCGCTTGGCCGGTGCCCTGGAGTCCTGTTCCGAACATCCCATCGCCCGTGCCGTCACGGCGGCGGCCCGGGAGACCCACGGGGAACGGGAGGGCTCCCTGCCGGAGGTCGAAGGCTTTCGGAACCACGAGGGCCGCGGCGTCTCCGGGTGGGTCGAGGGGCGTGACGTCTCGGTCGGGCGCCGCAGCTTCCTCGCCGAGCAGGAGGTGGAGCTGCCCCAGGAGGTCTTGGCGATGTGCCGCAGCGTCGAGCGCGAGGGGCGGACGCCGGTGCTGGTCGCCGTCGACGGTGCCTTCGCCGGTGTGGTGATCGTCGCCGACGCGGTCAAGGAGACCTCGGCCGAGGCGGTCGCCCAGCTGAAGGAGTTGGGGCTGACGCCCGTCCTGCTGACCGGTGACAACGCGGGCACCGCCGAGCGTGTGGCCGAGGAAGTCGGCATTGCTCAGGTCATCGCTGAGGCGCTGCCCGAGGACAAGGTCGACGCCGTGAAGCGCCTGCAGGACCAGGGGTGCACGGTGGCGATGGTCGGTGACGGCGTCAACGACGCCGCGGCCCTGGCGCAGGCCGATCTCGGCATCGCCATGGGTACCGGCACTGATGTGGCGATCGACGCCGCGGACATCACCATCATCCGGGGAGACCTGCGCAGCGTGGCCGACGCCGTCCGGCTCTCCCGGAAGACGTTCACCACGATCCGCTCGAACCTGTTCTGGGCGTTCCTGTACAACACGGCGGCCATTCCGCTGGCCGCGCTCGGGCTGCTGAATCCGATGCTCGCCGGGGCGGCGATGGTGCTCTCCTCGCTGTCCGTGGTGGGCAACAGCCTCCGGCTGCGCGGGTTCCGCGCCCGGGCGCGGTGAGCGCGCCCGGTGACAGCGGCGTCACAGTCGGTTTCGTCATTGCGGAGTTCGCTAAAGGGCGTCTACTGTGGTGAGGCGAACCTTCCCTGATGGCTCGGTCGAGTGTATCGGGGTCGCCCCGACCTGTGGAGGATCCCATGAGCGCACAGCCGGTCGACGTCGCCGAGTCGACACCCGCCCGTCCGGAGATCCGTGCCGTGGAAGGCTCGGGTCGGAGCGCAGCCGCCCAGGCACCGGCCGCGACCACTGACGGGTCGAGAGCTGAGGCCCGCCCGATTCCGCCCACCCGTGCCTTCCTGACCACGGTCGCCGACGTCGTGCGGCTCAGCCCCCATTTCATCCGGGTCACGGTCACCGCGGAGGATCTGCGGCACTTCTACACCGGAGGCCTGGACCAGCGGATCAAGGTCTTCCTGCCCCGCGCCGACGGCGGCTACCCGGAGATCGGTCTTTTCGCCGACCCGGCACCCACGATCATGGAGTGGTACCACCGCTGGCGTGATCTCGACGACGCGGCGCGCAACCCCATCCGCACCTACACGGTGCGCGCGATCCGCCCGGAGCACCGCGAGATCGACATTGACTTCGTGGTCCACGGCACCGAGGGCCCGGCCTCCGCCTGGGTGAGCGCCGCCCGTCCCGGGGACGAGCTGATCGTCATCGGCCCGGACGGACGGTCCCAAGAGGTCGGGGCCGGCATCGAATGGAACCCCGGCACCGCCCGTGACGTCCTGCTGGCTGGGGACGAGACGGCGGTGCCCGCCATGTGCGCGATCCTTGAGTCCCTGCCGGCGGGCATCACCGGTGAGGCGTACTTGGAGGTGCCCAGCAGCCAGGACGCCCTCGAGGTCGCCACCCGCTGCGACGTCACCGTCCACTGGCTCGGACGCGACGGCGCCCCGCTGGGGGAGAAGCTGACCGCCGCCGTCGAGGACTGGGCACGCCGCCGGGAGGAGATCTTCGCCGCTCGTCAGGCCGCCTGCGAGCCGGCGCGTGCCGCCGTCGGTGCCCCGGAGACCGGGGAACTGCCCGAGGTGACCGAGGATGCCGTGCTCTGGGAGGTCGCCGATCCCGAAGGTTTCCGGGAGTACGCGTGGCTGGCCGGAGAGGCCGGCGTCATCACCGGACTGCGGCGCCACCTGGTCAAGGGCATCGGCATGAGCCGCAAGCAGGTCTCCTTCATGGGCTACTGGAAGGCCGGCCGCGCCAGCGCCTGACCCTGCCCCTGAACCGTCCCCTGAACCGTCCCCTGAACCGGGGCCGCCTCGGCATGGGACACTGGTGTCGATGTCGACTTCACCGAAGAACCCGGAGACACCGCGCGCGGCCGCGGCGCAGCGCCCCGCCCGCGCCGACGACGCCCGCCCCCAGGTCCGTCCCAAGCCTGAGGGCTGGAAGCAGCCGATGGGGCCCGACGGCCGTCCCCAGCTGCAGTTCGCCCAGTCCAAACGGGCCAAGCAGCCGCCGCAGCACTTGGCCGACATGACGCTGCAGGAGCGTGTCGAGCGGGCGAAGGAGCTCGGCTACCCGGGCTTCCGGGCCAAGCAGCTCTCGGTGCACTATTTCCAGCACTACACCGCCGACCCGGACCAGATGACGGACCTGCCGGCCGCCACCCGGGAGGAGCTGGTCTCCGAGTTCCTGCCGCCGCTGCTGACCGAGGTCCGTCGGCTGCGCACCGACGACGGCGCCACCCTCAAGTTCCTCTGGCGGCTCTTCGACGGCGCCCTGGTGGAGTCGGTGCTGATGCGGTACCGCAACCGCATCACCCTGTGCATCTCCTCCCAGTGCGGCTGCGGGATGAACTGTCCCTTCTGCGCCACCGGCCAGAACGGGCTGACCCGCAACATGTCCACCGCGGAGATCGTGGATCAGATCGTCCAGGCCAACCGGGCGATCGTCGCCGGAGAGCTGGACGCTCCCAGCGCGGCAGAGATCGCGGAGGAGCAGGATCACGCCGGTCTCGGCGAGGAGACCGACTTCGCCGAGGAGGGGCCTGAGCCTGCCGCTGCCGGGACGGAGCGCGTCGGCCCGCAGCGGGTCTCCAACATCGTGTTCATGGGCATGGGCGAGCCGCTGGCCAACTACAAGCGGGTGATGAATGCCGTTCACCGCATGGTCGACGACGCCCCCGAGGGCCTGGGCATGAGCGCTCGCGGGATCACCATCTCCACCGTCGGACTGGTGCCGGCGATCCGGAAGCTCGCGGACGAGGATCTGCCGATCACCTTCGCCCTGAGCCTCCATGCCCCGGATGACGGACTCCGTGATGAGCTGATCCCGGTGAACTCGCGCTGGAAGGCCGATGAGGCGATCGACGCGGCCTACGAGTACTACGAGAAGACCGGTCGCCGGGTCTCCATCGAGTACGCACTGATCAAGGACATGAACGACCACGGCTGGCGCGCCGACCTGCTGGCGGACAAGCTCAACGCCCGGGGCCGAGGATGGGTCCACGTCAACCCGATTCCACTGAACCCCACACCGGGGTCCATCTGGACCTCCTCCGAGCCGCATGTGATGCGGCAGTTCATCTCCCGGCTGGAGGCCAAGGGCGTGCCCACCACACTCCGGGACACCCGCGGCAAGGAGATCGACGGCGCCTGCGGACAGCTCGCCGCCGCCGAGGACTGAGCGCGCACCGCATCACCGACGGTGGGGCCGTTAGGCTGGCGGGCATGAAACCGTCGCAGCGCTCCGAGGTCCCCGGCTTCCAGGTGATGAGCATCCTCGCTCAGATCGACGCCCTGCGCGCGCAGGGCCGCGACGTCGTCTCACTGACCGCCGGCGAGCCCGGCTCGGGTGCCCCGCCGGCGGTCAACCGTGCGGCCGCCCAGATCCACGCCCAGGGCACCGTGCTCAACTACAGCGCCGCGCTGGGGATCCGGCCGCTGCGGGAGGCTGTGGCCGCCCACTATGCCGACTGGTACGGCGCGCAGGTCGACGTCGAGAGGGTGGCCATCACCACCGGCTCCTCCGGGGCGTTCCTGCTGAGCTTCCTCGCGGCCTTCGACGTCGGCGACCGCGTGGCGCTCGCGCGGCCCGGCTATCCCGCCTACCGGAACATCCTGGCCAGCCTGGGCACCGAGGTCGTGGACCTGGACTGCGGCCCCGAGGTCCGCTTCCAGCCGACGGTGGAGCTGCTCGAGGAGGCGGTGGCCCAGAGCGGTCCGATCGCCGGACTCATCCTGGCCTCCCCGGCGAACCCGACCGGCACCATGATCGGCCGTGAGGAGCTCGCCGCCTTGGTGGACTGGTGTCGGGGCCAGGATGTGCAGCTGGTCAGCGACGAGATCTACCACGGCATCACCTACGCCGAAGCAGGAGGGCGGACCGGGGCCGCGCCCGAGGCCCCAGCCGGCCCACCCTCACCAGGGGTGAGCGCGCTGGAGCTCACGGACGACGCCGTCGTCGTCTCCTCCTTCTCCAAGTATTGGGGCATGCCGGGCTGGCGTCTGGGCTGGGCGATCCTGCCCGAGCATCTGGTGGATCCGATCGCGCGGCTGGCCGGCAACGTCTCGCTCTGCCCGCCGCATGGATCACAGCTGGCCGCCGTGGAGGCGTTCAGTGAGGAGTCGATGGCCTTCGCCGCCTCCCAGGTGGAGGCGTACGCCGCCGCCCGTCAGCAGGTGCTGGCCCGGCTGCCGGAGCTCGGATGGGGCGAAGTGGCGCCCGCAGACGGCGCCTTCTACGTGTACGCGCACATCGGCGAGCACCTCGCGCAGTTCGGGGACTCCCCGGCCTACTGCCAGGCGGTGCTGGAGCAGGCCGGGGTGGCGATCGTCCCCGGGACGGACTTCGACCCGGTCGCCGGCCACGAGTGGGTGCGGCTCTCTCTGGCGCCCGGTCCGGAGGCGGTGGCGCGCGGGCTGGACCGGATCGTCGCCTTCCACCGTGGTTGGACGCGTCGAGGGTGATCTGCGCAGGTCAGACTCTCGGCGCCTGACGTCGCAGGACGGGGGCGTTCAGCCCTGGGATGCGGTCTCTGCGGTGTTGAACATCCAGGTGACGCCGAAGCGGTCCTTCAGCATGCCGAACCGGTCGCCCCAGGGCGCGGCCTCCAACGGCATGAGCACCTCGGAGTGCTCGCTGAGTCCGGTCCACCAGCGTTCGAGACGGGTGTTCTCGGCGGCGTCCGGCTCGCCCACGCTCAGCGCCAGCGTGCCCAGTCCGTTGCTCTGCATCCCGGGTGGAAGGTCAGCGGCCATCACGTGCAGTCCGCGGTCAACGAACAGCGAACCGTGCATGATCTGGTCCTTGGTGTCGTCCTCGGCACCCATGCCTTCGGCATAGGTCAGGGTGCTCAGCTCGCCGCCGAGGACCGAGTGGTACAGCTCGAGCGCCTCCCGGGCTGTGCCGGGGAGTTGGAGGTAGGGGGTCAGAGCGACAGCCATGGGAGAGCCTTCCTGAGGTGGAGCGCCGAGAGGCAACTTTGGGTGGACGCCGCCCATCGTCCTACTGCTGGGTACTCGGGGGAAGGTCTCGTGCCCGAGGGCCAGGGGCTGGGAGGGCCAGGGGCGGGACCGTTGCGGGCGCGTCGTCGGTCGTGGCCTCACAGCGGGAGCACCTGGACGACCGCGACCACGTCCGGAAGCAGAATCTGCTCCCTGATCATGGCGGGGCATTCCGGAGCCGGTCGCGCCGCCCTGGCCGTGCCGGTCGGGTTCACTCCGTGGTGAACTCCTGAGCCAGACGAGGGGCCAATCCCGTGTACCGGGCCGGGGTGAGCGCCTTCAGTCGATCTTCGGCCGCGGGGCTCAGGCCGAGGCCCGCGACGAACTCCTGGAGCTTCTCCGCGTCCACCCGACGTCCACGGGTGAGCTCCTTGAGGCGCTCGTAGGGGTTCTCCATGCCGGAGGTTCCGGCGATGGCCTCGGCGCGCATGACGGTCTGGATCGCCTCGCCGAGGACCTCCCAGTTGGCATCGAGGTCAGCGGCGATGACGTCCTCAGCGACGGCGAGCTGCTTCAGGCCCTTGGTGACGTTGCTCAGGGCGAGCACCGAGTGGCCCAGCCCGGTGCCGATGTTGCGCTGGCCGGAGGAGTCGGTGAGGTCACGCTGCCACCGGGACTCCACCAGCGTGGCGCCCAGGGAGTCGAGCAGCGCGTTGGAGACCTCCAGGTTGGCCTCGGCGTTCTCGAAACGGATCGGGTTCACCTTGTGCGGCATCGTCGACGAGCCGGTGGCGCCGGCCACGGGGATCTGCCGGAAGAAGCCGATGGAGATGTAGGACCAGATGTCCACGCACAGACCGTGCAGGATCCTGTTGAACCGGGCGATGTCGGCATAGAGCTCGGCCTGCCAGTCGTGGGACTCGATCTGGGTGGTCAGCGGGTTGAAGGTCAGCCCGAGCTTCTCCACGAAGCGCTGGGCGAGCCTCGGCCAGTCGACCTGGGGAGCCGCGGAGAGGTGGGCGGCATAGGTGCCGGTGGCGCCGTTGATCTTGCCCAGGTAGTCCTGGGTCTCCACACGGCGGATCTGCCGGCTCAGGCGGTGGACGAAGACGGCGATCTCCTTGCCCAGGGTGCTGGGGGTGGCGGGCTGACCGTGGGTGCGCGAGAGCATCGGGACCTCGGCGGCCTCGGAGGCCAGTGAGCTCAGACCCTTCAGGGCGGCGCGCGCGGCGGGGAGCCACACCTGGTCGACGGCGTCGCGGATCCCCACCGCGTAGCTGAGGTTGTTGATGTCCTCGCTGGTGCAGGCGAAGTGGACCAGCGGGGCCATCTCGGCCAGCCCCAGACCCTCCAGACGACGGACGATGAAGTACTCCACGGCCTTGACGTCGTGGACGGTCTCGGCTTCGATCGCGGCGAGCTCGGCCACTTCCTCCGCCCCGAAGCTGGTGACGATGCCGCGCAGCCCGGTGATCTGCTCCGCCGTCAGGTGGGGCAGCCCCTCCAGCGCCTGCTCTGCGCACAGGTGGATGAACCACTCCACCTCCACGTGGATGCGGTTGCGGTTCAGCGCGGCCTCCGAGAGGTGGTCGACCAGCGGGGCGACGGCGGAGCGGTACCGGCCGTCCAGGGCGCCCAGTGCGATCTGCGGCGCGGCCGCCGCGAGACTGACCCGGTCCTGGTCAGTGGACAGCGGGGTGGACACGGAGGGGGAGGAGACAGAGTTGGCCATGGCTGACATTCTTCCACGACTGCCGCACCCGAGTGCAGGCACTGTTCCTCCACAAGAAGCCCGTAGGACAGCGGGCATGCCCGGGCTCTCCACAGACCGCGACGGCGGGCGGTCGCCTACGGCCTGTCTCGCCTAACGTCGACAGCGTCATCATGTCCGGCGCGGCCATGCGGGCCTCGCCGGATCCGTGATCTTCCCCGCCCGACCATCAGCCGGCCGCCCTGTGTGGCCCTCTATTCCGAGGAGCTCCCCCGTGTTCAGTGCCTCCGCGGCTCAATTGGATCGTATCGCCGCCACCTATGAGGAGATGGCGATGAGATATCAGCGGGCTGCGGACCTCGGCCGGGAGCACCGGTCACAGCTGACGCTCGGTCGGCAGACAGCTCATTGGGACTCGCTGGCCGGGGACGCCTTCCGCAGCGCGATCGACGTGCTGAGCTCGGACAGTGCGGCGGTGAGCGGAGAAGCCGAGGAGCTCGCCTCAGAGGCCACCATCATCGCCGGCTCGATGCGGGAGTGGGCCGTGGTGGCACGTCACTTGGCGTCGATGCTCGACGCAGTCTCCGGGATGGACCTCGCCGGGATCGCTGGCGAGTTCCTGCTCCGCCGAGCGCGGGAGGCTGTGCACGACGTCTCCTCGCTGGTCAGCTTCGTCCAGGACTATGGCGGGATCCCGGCGGGACTGGGGGAGGCGATCACTGATCTGCTGATGCCGGAGGGGTCGCACGCCTGACCCGACTGTCCACGACACGCTCAACTCCTATGAACCCGAGGACATTGCATGGATCGCAACTCGCATCTGCCCCCGATCACCGTTCCGAGGATCCACTTCCCCGCTGCTGAAGGGGATCGCTTCGCCGTGCGAGTCTCCGGAGGGAACACGCAGGTGGAGGTCGAATGGGAGACGCTGCGTCAGGCGGCCGCGCATGTGGCGTCTGCCCAGGACATCGGGCAGCTTCAGCTGGACGACATCGCCGCCAACAACACTGTCATGATGACCTCCGGGGCCGCGGCCCCGCACTGGCGTGCCCCGTTGCTCGGCATCCGCAGCGTGGCTCTGGCGGTGCGGATGTCGATGGTGAGCAGCCTCGTCCGTATCTGTCTTGACGGTCTGGACAGTGCCCATGAGGCGTACCGTGACGTGGAGTCGCTCGTGCGTCGTTGGCTCCAGCTCAGCGATCTGCTCTCCGAGTCCTCCTATGTCATCACGCAGGGCCTCGACGGGGACTCCCGCCTGGTTCAGGACTGGAGCCGGAGCGTGGCCGTGCTCGGAGGCCGAGAGCTCATGCGGGTGCTGGCGGAGTACTTCACCCGTGGACGGGCCGGCGACATCGGCCGGAGGGGGAGCGAGGGCCCAGAGGACAGGGCCTCCAGCACCGGGTTCCTCGCGATCGAGGCGCTGCGCGGCCAGGACGACCTCATCCGCTTCGAGATGCGGGCCAACAGTCTTGAACTGGGCGACCAGACACGCACCTCCGTCCATGAGGGAGACGGCACGCTCCATTCCTGGTACCGGCAGATGGGCGATGCCGCCGAGCACGGTGACATCGCGGTCACGTCCGTCACCGGGGACGACGGATCCACCAGGTACATGGTTCATCTGCCCGGCCTCGACATGGACATCACCGAGCTCAACCGGCACGACGGGCGGGGATACCTGGGTCTGGTCGACTCGATCTACAACGACGCCGACCAGTTGACCGATGTGGTGGAGGAGGCGCTCGCCGCCTCGGGTGCTCAAGAAGGCGACACCATCGCCTTGTCCGGCTACAGCCTGGGCGGAATCGGCGTCTCGAACCTGGTGCGCAACGGGCGGCTCGGAGAGAAGTACGACGTCCACGCAGCCACCAGCATCGGTGCTCCGGGAAGGAATGCCACCTTCCCACCGGGCACCGAGACGTCGACCACTCATATCCAGGACCGACGGGATCCTGTGCCGCATCTGTTGGGAGAACATCAGGGAACAGGGACGAACAGGCAGGTGATCGATGTCGCCCACCATTCAGAGACGGAGGGCAGCGCTCCGCTCGTCTCCTTCGGCGACGCCCATACGTATGAGCACTACCTCGAGATCGTCGAGGAGCTGGAGGCTGATCCCGATGCCCATCTCGGTGAGGATGGCGACGCCCTGCTCCGCGATTTCGCTGAACTGTACGAGGGCGAAGCTGAGACCCGGATCTTCGAGACTGGATGGACGGAGGACTCGGAGGCTTGGACGACCGACAGCCTCCTGGAGGAGGCCCTCGAGATCTCCGGACTCAACGGCATGGTCCGGGATGCGGTAGAACGGCTGGACGTGGTCGGCATCGGTGACGCGTTCGGTCCGGAGACTCCCGTCGACGAGCCGATGACGACGGAGGGGGACCCGACGGCGGGGGACCCGGCTGGCCAGTACCCGACGGACGGGGCCCTGCAGAACGGCGCCAGCAGCGTCGGAGCGGCGGGAACACCTGGTGAGGCGGGCTCTGCCGTGCGTGACCATGAGCAGGGTCGGGATCACCCTCGCCCTCCGGTGTCGCCCGCATCCGGACAGCCTGTGGAGTCCCAGCCGCTGACGCCGGCAGTCATCGGTCCTGCGGTGCCTCCCTCGAGGGTGCCCTCATTGACGTGGTCGGACGTGGAGATGCCGGTGCACATGCACGACGAGGCCGAGCTCGTGACCCCCCGGGCTGTGGGCAGACCGTCGGAGGAGACGCGCACGACGGAGCCGGTGCGCCTCACCCCGGGCGAGATCACCGTTGAGCAACCGCTGACTCCGGCTGACATCGGGTCGCCGGAGCAGTGATGTCGTGGGCTGCTGAGGCGACGAGGATCAGGCGGGTCGAGGGGTGGGTGCCATCAGGAACCTGCCTAGCAGGGCCGAGACCAGAGCGACGATGATCGCGCCGAGAATCGCGTCCCAGAAGAACGAACTCACCACGAACTGCAGCGGGAAGAACGAGGTGACCCAGGCGGTGAGCATCAGCATCGCGGCGTTGATGACCACGGCGAAGAGCCCGAGGGTCAGGCAGGTGATCGGCATCGCGAGGAAGGAGAGGATCGGCTTGATCACCGCGTTGATGATGCCGAAGACCGCGCCGACGAACAGATAGGCCAGCAGGGTCATGCCGGGCTCGTCGCCGGCTCCCTCGACTCCGATGCCGGGCAGGAGCAGAGCAGCCGCGCCCAGGGCGCAGGCATTGAGCACGATCGCCAGTAGGATTCTCACAAGGACGATCATCTCATGCCCCAGATGAGAGAACCTGGAGAGGACCACGCGATCTATGAGCACCACTGACCACGACATCGCCCGACGGGGTGAAGGACTGACCCGCAGCGTCGCGGATTCAGTCACGCCGCGGCCCGCGCTGTCTCTGCTGCCGCACTATGCGGCGGGCAAGCCCCCTCGCCCGGCCGAGGGCCTCACCCCCTATAAGCTCTCCTCCAACGAGAATCCCTTGGGCCCTGTGCCCTCCGTGGAACGGGCCATCGCCGAGGTGGACACCGTCCACCGGTACCCGAACCCGGGGGCTGAAGCCCTGCGCACAGTCCTGGCCGAGACTCTCGAAGTCCCGGAGCAGGACATCGTCACCGGGACCGGGAGCCTGGGTGCGCTGACCCAGATCATCAACGCCTTCGCCGGCACCGGTCCTGACGGGACGTTCGACGAGGTGCTCTACGCCTGGCGTTCGTTCGAGGCCTATCCGATCGTGGTGCGCACCGCTGGGGCGAAGGACGTCCCCGTGCCCGTCACCGAGGATGGTCGACACGACCTCGAGGCGATGGCGGCCGCCATCACCGACCGCACCCGGGTCATCCTGCTGTGCACTCCGAACAATCCGACCGGTCCGGCGTTGCGGCACCGGGAGGTCGTGGACTTCCTGGCCCAGGTTCCGCGCGACGTCGTCGTCGTCATCGACGAGGCGTATCAGGAGTTCGTGCGGATCGACGACCCGGTCGACACCCTCGCCCTCTATCGCGAGCACCCCCACGTGGTGGTGCTGCGGACCTTCTCCAAGGCCCATGGACTGGCCGCTCTGCGCGTCGGGTACTCGATCGCCTCCCAGGAGGTCACCCAACACCTGCGCAAGGTGGCTGTTCCCTTCGGAGTGTCCACTCTGGGCGAGGTCGCAGCCATCGCCTCGCTGGAAGTCCTGGACGAGGTGACCTCCAGGGTGCAGAATCTTGTACAGGAACGACAAAGAGTTCGGAACGCCCTGCTCGACGCGGGGTGGAACGTTCCGGACGCGCAGGGCAACTTCATATGGCTGCCGTTGCGGGACCACGCAGGTGACTTCGCCCACGAGGCCGGGCTCCGTGCCCTTGCCGTGCGGGCCTTCGACGGCGACGGTGTACGAGTCAGCATCGGCGAAACCGAAGCCAATGATCGGCTCATCGAGTTGTGTAGGACCTACACACAGAAGAGCTGACGACAGCTGACAGAATGAACGGTGGCCTACCCTGACGCCACCGGAGAGGAGCACGCCGTGCAGCCCATCCAGCTGCTCGCGCCCGACGGAACTCTCGCCGAGCATGAGGTGTACAGCCCGTACATCTCCCGACTCGGCGAGCAGGAACTGCGCGATCTGTACCGACTCATGGCCAGGGAACGGCGCATGGACGCTGAGGCGACGGCGCTTCAGCGCCAGGGCCAGCTGGCTCTGTGGGTCCCGGCCCTCGGCCAGGAAGCCGCCCAGGCCGGAACGGTCTCGGCGCTGCGCCCCACCGACATGATCTTCCCGACCTATCGGGAGCACGTGATGGCCCTGCACCGCGGCGTCCGCCCGGACCAGCTCATCGCGCTCTTCCGGGCGACCGCGCACAGCGGATGGGACCCCTCGGAGTACGCGATGAACACTTACATGGTGGTGCTCGGAGCTCAGACCCTGCATGCCGCCGGCTGGGCGATGGGCATCCAGCGTGACGGTGCAGCCGGGGGGTCGGACCAGGGGCGCCGCTCGGACGAGCTCGTCCTGGCCTGCTTCGGCGACGGTGCCAGCAGCCAGGGGGATGTCCATGAATCGATGGTCTTCGCCGGCTCCTACGATCTGCCGGTGCTCTACTTCCTGCAGAACAACCACTGGGCCATCTCTGTACCCTCCTCGACACAGTCCCGCGGGCCGCTGGCAGCGCGGGCCGGAGGATACGGCTTCGAAGGTGTCCAGGTGGACGGCAATGATGTGCTTGCCAGCTACGCGGTCGCCGCGCATATGGCTGGTGAGGTGCGTCAGGGCCGCCCGCGGCTCATCGAATCGGTCACCTACCGCATGGGCGCCCACACCACAGCCGATGACCCCACGAAGTATCGGAACTCCGAGGAGGTCGAGGCCTGGAAGGCCAAGGACCCGATCGACCGCTACCGTCGGTGGCTGGAGTCGGAGGACCACGCCGACGAGACGTTCTTCGCGGAGGTCGACCAGGAGGCCGCCGAGCTGGCCGCCGAACTGCGACGTGCTGTACAGGCGCACGACTCGGTCTCGCTCGAGGAGGCGATGGACGTCGTCTACGCCGAACCCCACCGTCAGGTGGAGACGGACAAGCTGTGGTTGAAGGACTACGAGGCCGGCTTCGCCGACGACGGTGCAGCGGCCAGCGGAGAGGGTGGTGCCCGATGACCTTGATGAACCACGGACAGGCCCGGCGGTCGGAATCTCGTCCGGACTCCTCGCGCAGCGCCCGGCAGGGAGCCCGCGCCGGGCGTGCGGCTGCGAACCTCGCGGCGCCGCAGGAGGCGGCCGCCTCCTCCGCTGAACAGGTGCAGGAGGAGCCCCAGCCTCAGGGTCAGGACACTGTCGGTGAGGAGCAGCCTGCGCCTCCCCAGGAGATGGTGCTGGCGAAGGCGATCACCGCCGCCCTGCGTGACGAGCTGACCGAGGATCCGAAGACCCTGCTCATCGGCGAGGACATCGGCGCCCTCGGAGGAGTGTTCCGTGTCACCGACGGGTTGCAGAAGCAGTTCGGACCGGAGCGGGTCGTGGATTCCCCGTTGGCCGAGTCGGGGATCGTCGGAAGCTGCATCGGCATGGCCATGCGCGGCTACCGTCCGGTGGCCGAGATCCAGTTCGACGGCTTCGTGTTCCCGGCGTTCAACCAGATCACCACTCAGCTGGCGAAGATCCATGGCAGGACCCGTGGCCAGGTCAAGGCCCCGGTGACCATCAGGCTGCCCTACGGGGGGTCCATCGGGTCCATCGAGCACCACTCAGAGTCTCCGGAGGCCTTGTTCGCACACACAGCCGGGCTGCGACTGGTGGCCCCGTCCAATCCGCAGGACGCCTACTGGATGACCCGCCAGGCCATCCGATGCGATGACCCGGTGATCATCCTTGAGCCCAAGCGTCGCTACTGGCTCAAGGGCATGGTGGACTTCTCCACCCCCGCCCAGGATGCCTTCACCGCCCAGGTGGTGCGGGAAGGCACCGATGCGACGATCGCCTGCTACGGCCCGCTGGTGCCGGTGGCGCTGGCTGCCGCGCAGGCCGCGGCACAGGACGGCCGCAGCATCGAGGTCGTCGACATCCGGTCGATCAGTCCGCTCGACGACGAGACCATCGCCCGGTCTGCGGCGAAGACCCAGCGCCTCATCGTCGCACACGAAGCCCCCACCTTCGGCGGGTTCGGCGGAGAGATCGCTGCCCGGGTCTCCGAACGGGCCTTCCATCGGCTGGCCTCCCCGGTCCTCCGGGTGGGCGGATTCCATATGCCGTATCCGCCCTCGCAGCAGGAGCACCGGTACCTGCCGGACATCGACCGCATGCTGGAGGCTGTGGACCGCAGCTTCAGCTACCCCCGCCGTTGAGTCCGGCCCCTGAGATTCGAGGAGAGACTGAGCATGGTCGACACCTTCAACCTGCCTGACGTCGGCGAGGGACTCACCGAGGCTGAGATCGTCTCCTGGCGTGTGGCGGTCGGGGACACCGTCGAGGTCAACGACATCGTCGTGGAGATCGAGACGGCGAAGTCTCTGGTGGAGCTTCCCATCCCCTATGCCGGTCAGGTGCAGGAGCTCGTCGTCGACGAGGGCGAGACCATCGAGGTCGGTGCCCCCCTGATCCGCATCAGGGCAGCAGGCTCCGAGAGCGGAGACCCGGTGAGCACGGACTCTGCGGCCGATGCGGTGCCAGGCAGTGAAGGCTCCGCCGACACCACTGGCACCGACACCACTGGCACCGACACCACCGGCACGGGCGCCACGGGCACCGACGCCACGGGCACCGACGCCGTCGGTGCGTCCCCGAGCGCCAGCGAGGCCGCCGCTGCAGGCGGCACTGCGAAGTCCCCGGCGAAGTCCTCGGGGAAGTCCTCGGGGAAGTCCTCCTCGCAGAGCTCCGCGGCGGAGCCGAAGGCCGGTGGTGACGATGCGCTGGTCGGCTCCGGGCCGAAGGCCGATGCGCCACGACGCCGTCCGCGGACCCGGCACACCGCGCCGGACCTGGTCGACGTCTCGGAGCTGGGCCTGCCTGACGGTGCTGCCGCGCCGGCGCCGACCTCCGGCGCCCCGGACTTCGGAGATCTGGTGGCCAAGGCCAGTCCGCCGGTGCGCGCGCTGGCCAAGCGCCTGGGCGTCGCCGTCTGGGAGCTGGTCGGTTCGGGAGGCAACGGCAAGATCACCCGCGACGACGTCGAGAGGCGGGCCCGCCAGAAGAACGGCGAGGAGGCCCCGGTCCCGGCCGTCCCGGCCGAGCCTCCGTTCACCGGGCTGCTGCGTGAAGGTCCGCGGGAGGAGGAGGTGCAGGTCCGTGGGGTGCGGAAGGCCACGGCGCTGAACGTGAGCGCCTCGGCCTCGCAGATCCCCCACGTCTCCGTGTTCAAGGAGATCGACGTCACCCGCACGATGGAGCTGCGCACGGTGCTGAAGGAGGACCCCTCCTACGCGGGCCTGAGCGTCTCACCGTTGCTGTTCGCGGCCAAGGCGATCATCTGGGCCGCCCGACGCAACCCTCAGGTGAACGCCACCTGGCATGACACCCACTACACGGTGAAGAACTACGTGAACCTGGGTATCGCGGCGGCGACTCCGCGCGGCCTGATGGTGCCGGTCATCCGGGATGCGCAGACCTACAGCACCAAGGGTCTCGCCGCGGCGATCACGCAGCTGACGGTGGATGCCCGGGACGGGAAGACCTCCCCGGCGGACATGACCGGCGGCACTGTGTCCATCACCAACATCGGGCCCCTGGGTCTCGACGGCGGCACTCCGATCCTTCCGCCGGGCCAGGCGGCGATCGTCGCTCTGGGCGCAGTCCGGCGCAAGCCCTGGGTGGTCGATGAGCAGATCGTGCCCCGCGATGTGATGACCATCGGTGGTTCCTTCGACCATCGCCTCATCGATGGTGAGCATGCCGGGCGCTTCATCAGCGACGTCGGAGCGGTCCTGGAGCAGCCCGGCCTGCTGCTGGACTGAGGCCCCCGGGGTCAGGGCCCGGTCCGCCTGGGGGAATCGGCCGTGACCGGGCCCGACGGGAGGTCAGGCTCGGGCTGAAGGTCAGCGGATGATCTCCGAGATGCGCTGCAGGGGCACCGAGGTCTCCCCGGGGTCGATGCCGAGGCTGGCGGCCAACGGTTCACCGTCCAGGAGGATCTCCGCCCGAGAGGCGCCGGACGCGGCTCGAGCCGTTGCGTCGAGCTGGGTGTGGATCTGCCAGGCCTCACAGGTGCTGCGCACATTCGGCTGACCGCTGAGCTCCACGGTGACGACGTCGTCCACGATGCCGACCGTGTCGACGTCGAGGTCATCAGAGATCGCCAGGGGGTTCCGGAAGGCCGGATCCCCGTGGTAGTAGTGCTGATCCTGCACGAGGAACTCGACAGCGGCCAGGGTCGGGTCGTCCGTGACCGTCGGGACACTGGCGACCACGGAGACGGTGTCGTTGCAGCCGAAGGCGTCGGTGCGCGCGATCTCGGTCCGCTGGACGGTGCCGACCTCCTCGCGGATCGTCACCTGCCCCTCGTCGTTGATGGGTGCGTCGCCGCTGTGGCCCTCTGGGCTGATGAAGCCGAGGGGCAGACGGATGCTGTCGTCCTGCTCGTGCTGGGGCGCCGGGAGGGCCTGTTCGTCGTCCGTCGTCGGATCAGATTCGTTCTCCGTGCCGTCGTCGCCGCAGCCCGCCAGGAGGAGCGTCGCCGCCGCGGCGACGACGCTCAGGCGGAAGGAGCGGCGCAAGTGCATAGGAGTCAGAATACGAGGCGTCGGCCGCTTCGGCGAATTCCTGCGGGCCTGCTCTGTCTCCCTGCGGGTGTCGACGTAGCAGGAGCAGCCAGCAGGAGCAGCCAGCCGGAGCCGGCGGCGGAAGCGGGGAGGAGGTGGCGGGCGGGAGGCCAGAACGGGGGATGCCTCCCGCCCGCTCGGCGAGGAGGGACCGGGCCATCACATGGGGGTGGGACGATGGGCGCGCGGTCAGCAGGCCTCCTCGCGGGGGCAGAACACGGCGTCCGAGGGAACGGAGGCTCGGGCGCCGGCTTCTGTCGGGCGGAGACGAGGGGATGTCTCCTCGACACTTCAAAATTGAAGGTCAGCCCACCTCTATGATGGTCCGGGCTGGAGGCTCTGTCAATCCTCGTCGAACCTCCCCGGACCCGATGGAGGGCCTCGTCGGGCGGCTTCTCAGCATGCGGTCGGCCGGGGAATCAGCCTGCTGACGGCGGGCAGGGGCGATAGGCTGGGCCCATGCCGATTCGCAACCGACGCGCCGCCGCTCTGCCAGCCAAGCTCTCCCGCTCCTGGCTGTTGATCAACGCGGCCAAGCAGGAGGACTTCGCTCCCGGCCTCGCCAGCGAGGCGGACTCGGTGATCTTCGACCTCGAGGCCTCGGTCCCGGACGACGGCAAGGACGCCGCCCGAGCCGCGGTCCTGGAGGCGCTCAACGGCGGCATGACCGCCTGGGTGCGCATCAGCCCGACGACGTCGCCCCACTGGGAGGACGACGTCGCCGCACTCTCCAAAGCGGACGGGCTGCGCGGGGTGATGCTGGCCGAGACCGAGCGGCCCGAGCAGGTCACGTACACGGCCATGCGGCTGCGGGCCGGCACACCGGTGATCGCCCTGGTGGAGTCCGCGCTCGGGGTGGAGAACGCCACGCAGGTCGCCTCCGCCCCCGGCACGTTCCGCCTGGCCTTCGGCACCAATGATTTCCGCAAGGATGTGGGGGTCTCGGCTGATCCGATGGCCTTGGCGTACGCGCGCTCCCGGCTGGTGATCGCCTCTCGCGTGGGCGGCCTGCCCGGTGCGATCGACGGTCCCACACCTCCGGATGCGGACGACGCCGCCGTGGCCGCGGCGTGTGAGGTCACCGCCTCGATGGGCATGACCGGCAAGCTCTCGCTGAACCGGGGGCAGGTCGATGCCGTCAACAAGGGGCTCAGCCCCTCGGAGGACGAGCTGAACTGGGCGCGCGAACTGATCGCCGCGCACGAGAGCGGCGCCTCCATCGGTGACGGCTCCTACCTGCCGCGCCTGGCCCGGGCCCAGAAGATCGCCTCGTTGGCCGACTCCTACGGCCTCTGGAATGCCTGAGCTGTGCAGGAGACGTCGCCGCAGAGCGCCCTGACCGCCGGTGACCGGTTCACCACTGGCCAGCGGATACGGCTGATCCTCGTGCTGGGAGTCCTCATCGCCCTGGGTCCGCTCACAGTGGACATGTACCTGCCGGCATTCCCCGCCATCAGGGATGACCTGATGACCACCGAGGCGGCCGTGCAGCTCACCCTGACCGGAACTCTGGCGGGCCTGGCTGTCGGGCAGCTGCTGATCGGTCCGCTCTCCGATGCCGTGGGGCGCCGCCGCCCGCTTCTCGTCGGGGTCGGGGTCCACGTCCTGGCCTCGGTCGGCTGCGTGCTGGCCCCCGACCTGGCCATTCTCGGGGGTATGCGGGTGCTGCAGGGCCTGGGAGCGGCTGCTGCCGCCGTGGTGGCGATGGCGGTGGTCCGCGACCTGTTCGTCGGGATGGCGGCGGCGAAGCTGCTCTCCCGGCTCATGCTGGTCATGGGTGCGGCGCCGGTGCTGGCCCCCACGCTGGGTGGTCTGATGCTGGCGCTGGTCTCCTGGCGCGGGGTGTTCGTGATGCTGGCGGTGTTCGGCGTGGCGATCCTGGTGATCGCCGCCGTGCTGCTGCCCGAGACGCTGCCGGAGCAGCGGCGGCGCCGTGGCGGGCCGCTGGGCACGCTGCGGGACTGCCGTCGACTCCTCCGGGACCGGCCCTATGTGGGACTCATCCTGGTGGCCGGCTTGGCGATGGCCTCGCTGTTCGCCTACGTCTCCGGATCCTCCTTCGTCTTCCAGCAGGTCTACGGGCTCGATGAGCAGCAGTACGGTGTGGTCTTCGGGCTCGGCGCTGTCGGGCTGATCATCGCCACCCAGTGCAACGTGCGGCTGCTGCGCCGATTCAGCCCTGCACAGATCATGACCGGCGCCCTGGTCGGCGGGACTCTCAGCGGACTGGCCCTGCTGTTCGTCGCCGTGACCGGGCTCGGGGGACTGGGTGGCCTGCTGGTCCCGCTGTGGCTGGTGCTGGCCGCGTGCGGGCTGGCGCTGCCCAATGCTCCCGCTCTCGCGCTGTCCCGGCACGGTGAGACGGCCGGGACAGCGGCCGCGCTGCTGGGTGCGGTCCAGTTCGGAGTCGCCGCCGCGGCCGCTCCGCTGGTCGGGGTGCTGGGCACCGGGGAGACGTCGATGGCGATCGTGATCGCCGCAGGGATGGCCGCTGCCATGCTCGTCGCGCTGCTGGTGGTCCGGCCCACCGGGATCGAGGCTGGGACGTCGGGCGCAGTGTCGACCGTGCCGTGACCTCGCCCGCGTGATGAGCTTGCCGCCGCTCGGTGCTGGAACGTCCTGATCAGCCCGATCGGGGAGCTCCTGTCTCCGCGTTGAACGCGCTTCACCCTGCCGGTACATTGTGATGAGACCAGGGTCACGGCTTGTGATCCGCAGGTCTCACCGACGGGCGGTTCCACGGACCGGCAAGGAGGCGTGATGGGCAGGGAGACATTCACCGGCGACGTCGCATTCGAGGTCCGAGGTCAGCTCGGCATCATCACGCTGAACCGGCCCAAGGCGATGAACGCGCTGACCCAGCTGATGTGCGAGTCTGTGCACATCCAGCTGGAGGAGTGGGCGGCCGACGACGACGTCGCCCAGGTCTTGGTCCGCGGCGCGGGGGAGCGGGGGCTCTGTGCCGGCGGTGACGTCGTCGGCGTCTACCGTGACATGGTCGAGCATCAGGGTCACGACGGTGGGCCGCTGCTGCCTGAAGGGACTCCCGCCTACCAGGCACACTTCGCCACGGAGGACTTCTGGGCGGTGGAGTACCGCATGAATCTGTTGATCGCGCAGTACCCCAAGCCCTACATCGCGCTGATGGACGGACTGGTGCTCGGCGGAGGCCTCGGCATCTCCGCCCACGGCTCGCACCGAATCGTCACCGAACGCACCCGAGCCGGCATGCCGGAGACCACCATCGGCTTCTGCCCGGACGTCGGGGGGACTTACCTGCTGGGCCGCGCGCCGCGGAAGGTCGGGCTGCATGCCGGCATGCTCGGCGCACACCTGGACGCCGCCGATGCGATCTACGCGGGCTTGGCGGACACCCGCATCGAGTCGAGCTCGATCGAGTCGCTGATCGCGGAGCTGACCACGCGCCCGGTGGAAGAGGTGCTGCCCGAGTTCGCCGTCGAGCCGGGGGACTCCGCCCTGGGCGCGGCCGAATGGATCAATCACGTCTACTCCGGTCACGACGTCGACATCATCCTTGCCCGACTGGACGGCGTCGCCGGTGAGGTGCCCGAGGCCGCTGAGGCGGCGGCCGAGCTGCGAGCCCGGTCCCCGCTGTCCGTCCGGGTGGCTCATCGGGCGATCACCACTGCGGCGGAGCTCTCGCTGCCCGGGGCACTGATCCAGGAGTACACGGTGGGGATGCATATGCTGCGCTCCCACGACTTCCGCGAGGGCATCCGGGCCCAGCTGGTGGACAAGGACCGCAGTCCGTCCTGGAACCCGGCGCGGCTTGCCGACGTCGACGACGACCTGCTCGATCATTTCTTCACCCCGGTGCCCCACAAGATCTTGGAGCTGCCCCATGACTGATTCGACGTACACCACCATCAAAGTCTCCTCCGCCAAGCGGGTGGGGAAGATTCAGCTGAACCGACCGGCGGCGCTGAACGCGCTCAACGCCGAGACGATGGAGGAGGTGGTCGCCGCCGCCGTCGCCTTCGATGCGGACCCCGGCATCGGGGCGATCCTGCTCTCCGGCTCGCAGAAGGCCTTCGCCGCCGGCGCTGACATCAAGGAGATGTCCGAGCAGTCGTTCACGGACATGTACGCCGCCGATTGGTTCCGCCGCTGGGAGGAGCTGACTCGGCTGCGCACCCCGGTGGTGGCCGCCGTGTCCGGTTACGCACTCGGGGGCGGCTGCGAACTGGCGATGATGGCGGACATCATCATCGCCGGCACGAGCGCCAAGTTCGGCCAGCCGGAGATCAACCTGGGCGTCATCCCCGGCATGGGCGGCTCGCAGCGGCTGACCCGCTCGGTGGGCAAGGCCAAGGCGATGGACATGGTGCTCACCGGTCGGCAAGTCGATGCCGAAGAGGCCGAACGGATCGGGTTGGTCTCCCGGGTGGTGCCCGACGGCGAGCTCGATGCCGAGGCCAAGACGGTCGCGGAGTTGATCGCCTCGAAGTCGAAGCCTGCCGCGCAGATGGCCAAGGAGGCCGTGACGGCGTCCTTTGAGATGCCGCTGGCCAGCGGGCTGCAGTTCGAACGCCGGATCTTCCACTCGTTGTTCGCCACGCAGGATCAGGCGGAGGGCATGGAGGCCTTCGCGAATAAGCGCAAGCCCAATTGGACGCACCAGTAGTCAGCCCGTCGGGTGCCCCGAGCCTGAGCTCGAACCCGCCCCCGAGCCACGCTGGCGAGCCACGCTGCCGAGATGTGGAGGAATGGAAGGAAGCATCTCGACGGGGGCGATACGCTGGACTGACGCGCGTCAGATCCAGTCAGCAGAAGGAGCGACACGATGTCCGGCATCCACCAGCCTGAGGTCTACTCACGTCTGAAGGACCGTCCGGCCCCCGATTATGAGCTCGGCGCAGCTCTGCGGCTGCTGCGCTGGGGGAGCGTCCTGTTGGGGGCGCTGCCGGTTGCCCTGATCGCCTGGCAGGCGACGAGCGGCACGGACCAGGTGCCGCTGCAGTTCGGTGTCGACGGGACGGTGGACCGTGAGGGGTCACCTTGGGAGCTGTTCTGGACGACGCTTCTCACCTGGACGACCTGTGTGCTCGGCCTGGCGATCCTCTCCCGCCACCCGCGGATCTTCAACTTCCCCCAGGCGCTGACCAGTGAGAATGCCCAGCGGCTCTATCGGCGGGGGGAGACCTCGTTGATCTGGCTGACCTTCGCCACGGCGCTCATCATCTGGGGCATCGCCGGAGCGCTGGGCTACCCGACGTTCTGGATGCTCTGGGCGGGGATGGCGCTGATGACTGTGACTGTGGTGCGGCTCGTCTGGCGTTCCGCGACGGCCTGACTGGCCACCACCCGAGCGTCTGCGACGCTCGCCGCGGCGCGTGTGATGCAGCTCACTGATGAGGCCATATACTGAAGGTCCCGCGCCAGGGACGCTGAGACCCAGCGCCCGCCGGGACTCGACACTGAGGTGCGCTCCTGCCAGGGGCGCACCTCCCCATTCCGGCCCCCGGGCGGCTCACCACAGTCGGCGGCAGGAGCCGGCGAGCACGAGAAGGAGCTGGTGACGGTGACCGCTGCATCCCAGTACCCCGACGGCGATCTCCTGGAGATCCGACGCCACCTGTCTGCACAGGAGCAGGCGCGCCTCGAACAGATCGAGGCCTTCGCCCAGACGACCCTCCGCAGGTCCTCCATCGACGCCTGGAACGAGGAGCGGTTCTTCGCCGAGATGCTGCCCGCCATGGCGGAGCTGGGCCTTGCGGGCCTGGAGACCGACGGCAGCTCCCGGCTCTTCACGGGGCTGACCCACGCCACGGTCGCCCGGGCCGACGTCTCCCTGTCCGCCGTGATGGGGATCCACAATGAACTGATCGTGGGCCTGATCCACACCTTCGGCTCGGCCGAACAGCAGCAGAGGTGGCTGCCGCGGCTGACCTGCTTCGAGGCGCTGGGGGCGTTCTGTCTCACCGAGCCGGACCACGGCTCGGACATCGCCGGCGGTCTGGCCACCACGGCTCGGCGTGACGGTGACTCCTGGGTGCTCAACGGCAGCAAACGGTGGATCGGCATGGCGACCGTCGCCGACATCGCCCTGGTCTGGGCCCGGGACGTTGCGGACGGGCAGATCAAGTGCTTTCTCGTGGAGACGAACACGCCCGGTTACCACGCGGAGATGATCCGTCACAAGATGGGCCTGCGGGGCATCCCCAACGCGGATGTCGTCCTCGAGGACGTCCGGGTGCCGGCGGAGTCGCTGCTGCCGGGGGCCCGCAGCTTCTCCGACACCAACGTCCTGCTGTGCAGCTCTCGAGCCTGGGTCGGCTGGCAGGCGGTCGGACTCCAGCACGCCGTGCTCGACGTCGTGCGCGACTACGTCACAGATCGCGAACAGTTCGGCAGACCGCTGGCCTCGTTCCAGCTCATCCAGCAGGGGCTCTCTGAGATCACCGGGAACCTGGCCGTGTGCACGGCGCTCATGGTGCAGATGACGGAGCTGCAGCACCAGGGGCGCCTGGAGATGGTGCAGGCGGCCACGGCGAAGGCGACGACCACCCGTCTGGCGAGGGCTTCGGCGGCGCTCGGGCGGGAGATGCTCGGAGGAAACGGGCTGACCTCCGAGTATGAGGCCGCCAAGCTCATGGGTGATGCGGAGGCCATTTACACCTATGAAGGGTCCTACGGCATCAATTCGCTGATCGTCGGCCGGGCGCTCACCGGGGTCTCGGCCTTCGTCTGATCGTGAGACGCCTCGGGCGGGGGATCCCCCGGCTCGTCGGGTGGCGCCGTAGGCGCCCGGGGGATCCCCCGCCCGATGAGCGGCGGGGCGGTGTCAGCCGGCGAGGGCGTCCTCCAGCGGCAGCGGCTCCTCTCCCAGGGCCTCGGCCACCGGGGCGTGGGTGAGACGTCCTGCATGCACGTTCAGACCGGCGGCCAGGTGCGGGTCTGTGGAGAGGGCCGCCTTCCAGCCCTTGTCCGCCAGCCTGAAGATGTAGGGCAGAGTGGCGTTCGTCAGCGCCGCGGTGGAGGTGTGCGGCACCGCACCCGGCATGTTCGCCACGCAGTAGTAGAGCTGCTCCCCGATGGTGAAGGTCGGGTTCGCGTGGGTGGTCGGCTGCGATCCTTCGAAGCATCCTCCCTGGTCGATTGCGATGTCGACCAGCACCGATCCGGGCCGCATCGCGGAGGCCATCTCCCGGGTGACGAGCTTCGGCGCCGAGGCCCCGGGGATCAGCACCGAACCGATCACCATGTCCGCCGCGGCGACCTCCTCGGCGATGGTCAGCGTGTTCGACGCCAGTGTGGTCAGGCCTCGGGCCGACATCGCCGACAGTTCGCGCAGCCGCTCCAGGTTCAGGTCGATCACGGTGACGTCGGCGCCCATGCCGTGGGCGGTGATCGCCGCCTGTTCGCCGGCTTTGCCGCCGCCGATGACGACGACCTTCGCCGGGCGTGCTCCGGGAACGCCGCCGATCAGCAGGCCGGATCCCCCCTGCGAGTGCATCAGGTGGTATGCACCGACCTGCGGGGCCAGGCGCCCGGCGACCTCGCTCATCGGGGCCAGCAGGGGCAGTCCCTTGGGACCGGTGACGGTCTCATAGGCGATCGCGGTCACGCCTCGCTCCTGGAGCGCCTTCGCACATTCGGGCTCGGCCGCCAGGTGCAGGTAGGTGAACAGCACCTGCCCCTGGTGCATCCGCGGGAACTCTTCGGCCTGCGGCTCCTTGACCTTCAGCACCAGCTCCGCACGGTTCCAGAGATCGTCGACGTCGGGGACCAGCTCCGCCCCGACGCTGCGGTAATCCTCGTCGGAGAATCCTGAGCCCTCTCCGGCGCCTGACTGGATCAGCACGGTATGGCCGCGCTGGGTGAGGTCGACGGCGCCGGCGGGTGTCAGCGCCACCCGGAACTCGTTGTTCTTGACTTCTGTCGGGACTCCGATGATCATCTGGTCTCCTTGCTCCGCGCACCTGGTGGGTCTGCGGTCGCTGCTGGTCTGGACGGCGGGTCGTGCGGGGGTGTGCCTCAGTCTGGCATGACCGGGTGACGGGGGCGTCACGGGTCCTGCCCAGCTGCTCGATCGACTGCTCGCCGGCCCGGACGTGGTGATCCAGGCCTCACAAGGTTATGGCCCCGCGTGAGATCCTGCCAAGTGCGCGTCGCGTGGCCATGCCGGGGCGGCGGATCCCCGCCATGGGGGCGGAGCGCAGCCTCGGCCGGTCGGCGCGCTCGTCCTGAGGGTGTGGCAGTCTGGAGCCATGCTTGATGGACCCGTCGCCGAAGGCGTGACCACCGGGGTGGCCCTTGTTCTGCTGCTGGTCGGCATGGCGGGAGTCGTGCTGCCCGTGCTTCCCGGCAGTCTGCTGATCATCCTCACCCTGCTGACCTGGGCGGTGCTCATCGGCGGGACCGCGGTGTGGGTCGCCGCCGGCCTCGGAATGGTGCTCGCCGCCGTCGGGTGGGCCGCCTCCACGGTGCTGACCGGACAGGCGCTGCACCGGGAGCAGATTCCACGCGGACCGATCCTCATCGCCGTGCTGGCCGCTCTGGTCGGACTGGTGATGCTGCCGCCGCTGGGGCTGTTCATCGGCTTCGCCCTCGGGCTGTTCGGCGCAGAATATCTGCGGCGTGAGCGGGACTGGCAGGCGGCGGCTCAGGCCAGCCTGAAGGCTCTGCGGGCGATGGGCCTCGGGATCCTCGTCGAGTTCGGGCTGGCGGGGCTCGCCGTCTCCAGCTTCCTGATCGGGGCACTGGTGCACCTGCTGTCCTGAGGGTGCCGTGACGGGCGCTGGTGCCGTCGGGACGGCGAGGGGTCACGCGGGTCTGGGTCCTGCACTCGACGGGTGCGCGGAGCGCTCACTAGGAGCGATGCGCCATGTCAGGATGGCTCCGAGGGGCCGCCGTGGGGTGTCAGGGGGCCGCGAAGTGGGCTATCTTGGCACTCTGGACGGATGCTGAGTGTCGCCTGCACCCGGCGGAGCCTGCGGGGCGCCGGGTGGTCATGCTGACAATCGCCGGATGGAGGGTGCTGTGGAGGCAGAGCGCGGGGGAGTCGAGCAACTCGACGACGCCGGCGGACCGGGGCTTCACATCTCCTCGCCGGTGCTGTGTCTGGCCGGTCCTTCTCCGGCGGTCTCCGAGCTGACTCAGCGGCTCCGTGCCCTGGACGTCAAGGTGCTCCATGCCCCCAACGGTGACTCCGCGCGGGCGCTCATCGCAGAGGAGCAGCCGCAGCTGCTGGTGGTCGATGCCCGGGCCAGCCGCGTGGTCCCAGGGGTGGAGGAGCTGGTGCCGCAGCTGCGTCAGCTGATGGCAGATGCCGCGGTGCTGGTGTGGTTCGACGCCGAGGTGGATTTCGCCGAGGTGGCGGCGCTCTGCGAGCCCGTGGACGATCACATGGTCGCCGCCATCGACGTGGACGAGTCTCTGCGGCGTCTGCACTTCCTCACCGGGCGGCTGCCTGAGCGGCGGGAGGGGGAACGGCTCGTGGTGGGGGACCTCCAGATGGACACCGCTGCGCGCACGGTGCGACGCGGGGAGAAGGACATCGATCTCTCCGAGACGGAGTTCCGGCTCCTGCGCCTGCTCATGCGCCATGCGCGCACCGTGCTGCCCAAGACTGAGATCCTCCAGCAGGTGTGGGAGTACGAGTTCGCCGGGCAGGCGAACATCGTCGAGCTCTACATCTCCTATGTGAGGAAGAAGATCGAGGCGGACATGCCCCGGATGATCCATACCGTCCGCGGGGCGGGCTACGTGCTGCGCCCGGCTGAACCGGTCTCGCGAGGACCCCTCGCGGAGTCAGCCGGCGCCCCCGCTGCGGAGGGGGCTGACGACGACGGTGCCCCGGAGGAGGCGGCGTCGTCGGCTGACCGGCGGAGCACCGACGTCGCGACGTGATTACTCGACGGTAGCTAATGTGGCAGACTGGATGCCATGCATGTGATCTTCCGCACCCTGATGACCTTGTGGCGCGCCCGTCGTCGCGCGCCGCTGACCCCCTGGGAGACCTCGACGATCACCCTGCGGGCGCTGCCGACCGACATCGACATCGCGAGGCACATCAACAATGGGCAGTACTTCTCCCTCTTCGACCTCGGACGCTTCGACCTCATGGCGCGGTCCGGGATCTGGGACCAGATGCGGCGCCGTGGATGGTCTCCGGTGGTCCAGTCCGAGCAGATCGCCTTCCGGAAGTCCGTGACCTTCATGACGCGCTTCGAAATCCATACGCGGATCCTGGGCCTGGATGAGAAGAGCATCTACTTCGAACAGCGAGCCGTGGTGGACGGGGAGATCTATGTGCGTGCGCACATCGCCGCGCGGCTGCTCTCCACCCAGGGGCCAGTGACCAACGAGCAGATCCTGGAGATGATCAGAGACCTGGGGCACGCGGTCCCGGATGACTTCTCGGTCAGTGACGAGCTGCGCCGCTGGCGGGAGT
This sequence comes from Nesterenkonia suensis, assembly GCF_054782935.1. NCBI lineage: Bacteria > Bacillati > Actinomycetota > Actinomycetes > Micrococcales > Micrococcaceae > Nesterenkonia > Nesterenkonia suensis. The sequence goes on from NZ_BAAGRN010000001.1 coordinate 106,643, forward strand.
CAGCGGCGCTGCCCTCGACCAGGAAGCCCGCACCCAACGTGTGGTGAACCGCCCATCACTGCTGACCAGGTGTCAGAGTGGTGTCATGCGGAATGTCTTCAGCGTCGATCTCGGTCTTCTCCTGCTCCGGCTCGCAGCGGGGATCCTGTTGCTGGTCTCCGGCCTGCGCAAAGCCTCCTGGCTCGGCCTGCAGGGGTCGAACGACTATGTGGCGTCCCTGGCGATCCCCTTCGCCGAGCACATCGGGACAGCGCTTCCGTTCGTCGAGATCATCGGTGGGTCCCTGCTGATCATCGGGCTGCTCAGCCGATTGGCCGCCGCGGTGATGGCGCTGATCGCGGCGGCAGGAACCTACCTGCTGCTGGATGCGGGGGCGATCTTCGTCAGTGTGCATGGATGGAACGAGCCGTTCCTCCTGCTGCTGGGCAATCCCCTGGAATTCATGATCCTCTACGCCGTGCTCGGGTTGGCGCTGGTGTTCTCCGGCCCGGGGGCTTTCAGTGTCGACGCCCCCGCCTGGCGGGCGATCCGACGGCGCTGACGCGTCGCGACGGACGCTGGTGGTGCCTCACAGCAGGTGCCCGTGCGGGGAGCTCAGCTGCGGGTGTCATCCTGCCGACGGGCGCGCCACACGGCCAGGGATCCTGCCGCGACGGCGAGTGAGCCCAGCAGCCCTGCCGCTGCAGTGTGGGGCTCGATCCCGGTCATGGCCAGTCGGTCGACAGCGTCCTCCCCGTTCTCAGGGCCCTGGTCCGGCGAGGCCGCGGACTCATCGTCCTCCTCGAGGGGCTGGCCGGGGGCGCCGGGGACATGCGGGATCTGAGACCGCGATGTGCGGGCGCCCGACTCATCGTGCTCCTCGGCGCCTCCTGACGTCTCGGTGCTCTCGGGTGTCTCGGTGCTCTCGGGTGTCTCGGTGCTCTCGGGTGTCTCGGTGCTTCCGGATGTCTCCGGCGGGGACGTGACGCCGTCAGGCGTCGGGGCAGGGTTCTGGGTATGCGGAGCGCCCGGAACGGAGGGCGCTTCGGTGCGGGTCTGTGAGGGGGTTGGCTCCGGAGTCACGGCGTCGGCGCCCTCGCTGCCCTCGTCGCCCTCGCTGCCTTCGCCGTCGTCGTCGGTCTCATGTGAGGGGGAGGGGAAGACGTACGCGAGGGAGGAACAGGTGTCCTTCTCTCCGTCGGCAGACTGGACGGTGACCGTGAACGGGTCCTCGACCTTGTGCGCGATCTCTCCGTCGAGCCGGTAGTGCACCGTCATGCCCTCGTGCCAGATCTCCGCGCCGCTGATCCCGGGCCCGGTCTCCACGATCTGTGTGTCAGCTTCGCTGGCGCTGATGTCGAAGGACAGCACCTCACCCACGTCGCCCATGGTCGAACTGCAGGTGGCGCTGAACTCCGCAGAGTCGTCAGTCTCTTCGTCCTCGCCGGGCCCGTCGGTCTCCTCGTCCTCGGTCTCCTCGTCCTCGGTCTCCTCGTCCTCCGGCTCCTCGTCCGAGCCGGCCTCCTCGCGGCTGGGCTGCTCCTCCTGCTCGCCAGTCAGGTCGTCACCGGACTCGTCCTCACCAGAGTCGTCCTCGCCGTCAGTGTCGCCGTCAGTGTCGCCGTCAGCGTCCGTAGTGTCGGTCTCGTCGGTGCTGTCGGCCTCGGTGCTGTCCTGCTCATCCTCAGGGGTCTCGTCCTGCGAGCTGGAGACGACTGTCGTGGCATCGGGGGCGGTCTCCGTCTCGTCGTCCTGTGCGGCCGCCACTGCGGGGGCGGTTCCGTAGAACAGGAGTCCGCCGGCCATGGCGGTTCCGCACAGCGCGGCGGTCAGGCGCGGGTGACGCCTGGCATCGGATGCGTGGGTCACGCGGGACCACCTTTCACCCCGGGAAAGAAGTTGTCGAAATCCACAGTGTACGCATGATCAGCACAGTTTCATAACGATTTGGTCACTGCGCGGTGGCTGCGCACGTGGCTGCGTACGTGGCTGGGGCGATGGCTGTGACGGCGCTGGGCCCGCATCCGGCGCCGTCACAGCAGCACCTCGTTGCGGCGGCAGGTGGTCCGCGGCGGATCATTCATCGAGTCCAAGGTCACATGGCCCGTGGCCTGTTGTGAGGTCGGACGGACGGTCGATCAGTGTCGGGGAGGCGCCCAGTGCGGGTGGGCGCGGGTCAGACGATGCGGGACTCGGGGGACGTCGTCAGGGAGGGGTCGTCCTGGGCCAGGTGGCCGATGACCGAGTCGATGGCCTCCATGGTGGACTCGTCCAGAGCCACCCCGGCGGCCGTCACATTGGAGGCGATCTGCTCCGGGCGGGAGGCGCCGACCAGGGCTGTGGCCACATTCGGGTTCTGCAGCACCCAGGCGATCGAGAGCTGGGCCAACGTGAGCCCCAGCTCCTCCGCGATCGGCTTCAGCTTCTGGACGGCATGGAGGATGTCCTCATCGAGATAGCGCTGGATGAACTGTGCGCCGCCCTGTTGGTCAGTGGCACGGGAGCCCTCGGGCAGGGGTCGGCCCGGCTCGTACTTGCCGGTGAGAACGCCCTGCGCGATCGGGGACCAGACGATCTGCGAGATGCCGAGCTCCTCCGAGGCAGGGATGACCTCGGGTTCGATCACCCGCCAGAGCATGTTGTACTGCGGCTGGTTCGAGATCAGGTGGATTCCGAGGTCCTTGGCCAGGGCGTGGCCGGCGCGCAGCTGTTCGGCATTCCACTCGCTGACGCCGATGTAGAGGGCCTTGCCCTGACGGACGATGTCGGCGAAGGCCTGCATCGTCTCCTCCAGGGGAGTCTCGACGTCGTACCGGTGGGCCTGGTAGAGATCCACATAGTCGGTGCCGAGCCGGCGCAGTGATCCGTCGATGGACTCCATGATGTGTTTGCGAGAGAGTCCGGTGTCATTGTGGCCCTTCGGTCCGGTGGGGAAGTAGACCTTGGTGAAGATCTCCAGGGACTCGCGGCGCTGCCCGGCCAGCGCATCGCCGAGGACCTGTTCGGCCACGGTGTTCGCATAGACGTCCGCAGTGTCGAAGGTGGTGATGCCGGCGTCGAGGGCTGCGTGGACGCACGCGGTGGCGGTGTCGTTCTCCACCTGTGAGCCGTGCGTGATCCAGTTGCCGTACGTGACTGACGAGATCTTGAGGCCGCTGTGGCCGAGATACCTGAACTCCATGCCGTTCACACTATCCACCTCGGGCCGCCGTGAACAGAGTGCCGGGGGCTGCGGCAGGAGTCCCCTCACGCATCGTGTGATGCGCGCATTGGCGGAATCCTCCCTGGTGAGGCCTGCCTCGCCTGCGTGGAAAGCCGCCCCGTTGCTGATTACAGTGGCCTCACGGGGATGCTGCCGGACGGCGGCGCCCACCCCTGACCCGAGGCAAGGAGAGTGTTCTCGCAATGGCAAAGCTCACTGGGAAGCTGGAAGAGGCCTTCAACGAGCAGGTCACCCTGGAGCTGGAGGCCTCGCTGGTCTATCGCCAGCTGGGAATCGAGATGGACATGCTTGACCTTCCCGGCATGGCGACCTGGTTCCGCGCGCAGGCCGATGAGGAGGTCGTGCATGCGAACAAGTTCATCGATCACATGACAGACCGTGACGCCCATCCGCGCCTCCGGGCGGTCCCCGCCGTCGCGGTGACGGCGGAGACGGTGCTCGAGGCCTTCGAAGCTTCGCTCGCCCATGAGGAGAAGGTCTCGGAGTCGATCCGCAATCTGTACCGGCTGGCTCAGCAGGAGGGGGACATCGACGCCCTGCCGCTGCTCAGCTGGTTCATCGACGAGCAGCTCGAGGAGGAGGCCGCGGTCTCCGAGCTCATCGGCAAGATCCGGCTCATCGGTGACGACGGCCCCGGTCTGCTCAAGCTGGATGAGCAGCTCGGCGCGCGGCAGTCCAACGGCACCGAGTCTGGCGCGGAGTAGGTCGGCGCTGATCCGCCGGCGACTCAGCCCTGAGGCGAGGGCCGCCGGCGGAGCATCTGCTCGAGGCCGTCGAGGAAGATCTCGAGGCCGAGGGCGAAGCTGTCCTCCCAGCTGCCGCTGAAGGTGTCCTCGGCGAGGGCTGCCATGGCGGGGTAGCGGCCCGAGGCCATGGCCCGCTCCAGGGCAGGAATCTGGTCGCTCCAGAACTCCTCGTCGGTCATGCCGGTCTCCGCGGGGGCGTTCTGCCACAGGATCTCCTGGCGGACGGTCCCGACGGTATAGGCGCCCAGTGCGGTGACGATGCTCATCTTCTCCTGATCCGTCACCGGGAGATCCTTCAGCCCGGACATCAGCAGCTCCATGTCAGCCAGACTGTTCGGTCCCAGTACCGGGCGGGTCCAGTTCACCTGCAGCAGCCACGGGTGATCCAGGTACAGTCTGCGTCCTCCCCAGCCGGCGGCCTCGAGGCAGGGACGCCACCCGGACTGCAGAGCGGCCTTCCGAGCCTCATCCGGTCCGCTGACTGCGTCCAGCATGAGGTTCAGCAGCTCGGTCTTGGACGGGACATAGCGGTAGAGCGACATGGTGCCGACCCCCAGCCTCTGGGCGAGCTGGCGCATGGACAGGGCCTCGAGGCCGTCGGTGTCCGCCAGCTCGACGGCAGCCTGGACGATCTGCTCCAGAGTCAGTGTCGGCCGGGGTCCCTTCGTCGGCTCCGGAAGGCCGTCCCACAGCAGCTGCAGGCTCCTCTGCACGGGGTTCTGGTCACTCATGGTGGACCCCAGCCTATCCGTCCCTGAGCGCTGCGCGCGGTGGAGGCCGAGGTCGCTCGAGGGGATCCAGGGCCAAGCTGGCCCTCGGTGGAGTCGATCTCGCGGTGCTGCGCGATACTGTACATGGTCTGCTCTGGGTGGCCCGCGGCTGCTGGACCATCGTGCTCCAGGAGTTCACCCGCCTGGTGCTCAGTTCAAGAACCTGCGCCGCCGAGACCATCCTCTGGCCAATGGCCCACTGCGGCCGGAGTCTCGAGGCTCCGGCCTCCGTTCACGCCTCTGCCGCAGGGTCGCCGGACGCGGCGTCACCGTGTTGGAGGAGCCGCTCCAGCGCCTGGTGCATGTGGTCGTCGATCTCGCTGAGCACGGTGGTCTCCTGGCCGGCGGCGACGGCGTCGGCGATCCGCTGGTGTTCCTCCACCTGGTCGTCAGGGTCGACATAGGTGCCCTGCAGGGCGGTGAGGCACATCCGGGTCTCCACCATGAGGGTCTCGTGCATGCGACGCAGCCGGGGGCTGCCGGACGCGGTGACCAGCGCCTCGTGGAAGTCGAAGTCTGCGTCCGAGAGCGCGGCGAGGTCACCGGCGGCGACCGCCCGTCGCATCGCCTCGCAGGTGCTGCGCAGCTGCTCCACGGCCCCTGGCGGCTCTTCACGGATGATCATCAGCGCCGCGGCCGACTCCACTGCGCTGCGGGCCACGTAGAGGTCTCGGATCTCCTCGTCGTCGAGCTCCTTGACGAAGAGTCCACGGTTCGGCTCGCTGCGCACCAGGCCCTCCTGCACCAGGCGCTGCATCGCCTCGCGCAGCGGCCCTCGGCTGACGCCGAACTCTGCAGAGAGCTTGGCTTCGGAGAGCTGGGTGCCCGAGGGGAGGTGTCCGTACATGATGCCCTCACGCAGCTGCCGGGTGATCAGCGATGCCGTCGACTCCCGGTTCACCCGGGTGAAGCTGCGGGGGGTGCGAGCGGCGGTCGGCGGCATCAGGGACTCCAGCGGGTCGGGCGGCGCGTCAGGCTGAGCAGAGGGCGGCGAGGCAGAGACTTCGGGTCAAGGTGAGACCAGGATCACAGAATCCGTGGATTGTTGACAATAATCATACAACGGTTCTGGCAGGGGCGTGCCCTGGTCTGTGGGGTGCGGCCCCAGGTGTGGCGTGTCAAGGTGTGACGTGCCCGGACGTGACGTGCCCAGACGTCATATCTCTGCGCGGGGCAGTCCTGCACGGTGCGCGATGATGGCCAGCTCCGTACGGTCGCGAGCCTGCAGCTTGGACAGGATGCGGCTCACATACGTCCGTGCCGTGGCGGGGCTGAGGAACAGGGCGGCCCCGATCTCCGCGTTCGTCTCTCCATGGCCCACTCGGGTGAGCACCTCGACCTCGCGGTCAGTCAGCGCGGAGAGGTCCACCGCGGTCCCGTCCTGCGGTGAGGGGGTGGAGGCCATATGCTCCATGACCTTGCGTGCGATCGCCGGGGAGAGGAGGTTTCCGCCGTCTGCGGCCGTCCGCACGGCGGCGCGGAGCTCTGCCGCGGGGATGTCCTTGAGCAGGTACCCGGCGGCCCCCGCGCGTATCGCGTCGACGATGTCCTGGTCGTCGTCGAAGGTCGTCAGGATCAGGACGCGGCTGTCCCCGAGCTCAGGGTCCGCGCAGATCTGCCGGGTGGCCTCGATGCCGTCCATGACGGGCATGCGGATGTCCATGAGTACGACGTCGGGACGGTGGGCCCGCACGGCGCGCAGCGCGTCCTGGCCGGTCCGGGACTCCGCGACGACCTCGATCTCGGGATCGTGGGTCAGCAGGGCGCGCAGGCCCGTGCGCACCAGATCCTGGTCGTCGACGAGGAGCACACTGATCATCGGCTCTCCCGTTCGGCTGTCGGGGCATCGTCGGATGCGTGCGGGGCGTCGGATGTGTGCGGGGCGGGGCCGGCCGGCAGCATCGCCTGGACCAGGAATCCGCCGCCCTGGGGCGCGGCGCTCAGCCTGCCGCCCAGCGCCGCAGCTCGTTCGCGCATCCCATGGAGTCCCAGCCCGGAGTGTCCCAGCCCGGCGCGTTCCGACCCGGAGTGTCCCAGCTCGGAGTGTCCCGGCCCGGCCGCCTCCTCGGGCGGGCGCGCTGGCCCGGGATCCCACACGGTGACCTGCAGGCGTCCCTCCTCGAGCACCACCGCCACGTCGGCGGTCTCGGCGCACGAGTGCCGAACCACATTGGTCAGCGCCTCCTGGACGATCCGGTAGACCGCCGCCTGCACGTGAGCGGGGACGGGGCGGCCGTCGTCGTCCTGCGTCTGGATCTGGGCATGCACCGTCAGCGGCAGCGGGGAGAAGACCTGCTCCGGCAGTGCGTCCAGGGAGAGCGGACCCCGAGGGTCCTGGTGGCGGCGCAGCATCCGCACGGTCCGCCGCATCTCCTCCATCATCTCCCCGCTGGTGCTCCTGACCACGTCCAGGGCGTCTTCGGCGGCCTGAGGGTCGTGGGGCAGAGCCTCGCGGGCGACGTCGGCGTGCAGCGAGATGAGCGTGGTCCGATGCCCCAAGGAGTCGTGCAGCTCACGGGCGATGTCTGCCCGTTCGGCGGCGAGGGCCGCAGCGGACTGACTGCGTTCGCGAGCCGCGGTGACTTCCAACAGCTGCTGGCTGCTCTCCCGCAGCTCGCGGCGCAGACGCATGCTCACCCCCAGGGCGATGGCAGCGGTCATCAGTGCCACATGCCCGGCGAGCTCATAGCCGACCACACGGCTGGGGTCCTGCCCGGCGATCACCAGCCGGTAGAAATAGCTGCCGCCCAGCAGCATCGCTGCGGCCGAGACAGCCCAGCCCGCGCGGCGGAACTCCGCGGCGGAGTACAGCGCACCGGCAGTCGGTACGCTCAGCCCGATCGCCGGGTAGCCGATCATGTAGTAGGCCCAGAACGCCACGAACGTCAGCCCCAGCACCCCCAACGGGAAGCGGCGACGGACCAGCATGAGCGCACCCAGTCCGAACGCCCAGAGATAAGCCAGCGAGTCGGGGGCGCGCTCGCCGGCGACGTCGGCGGTGATCGTCCCCGCGATCGCGCCGAAGACTGCCACTCCGAGCACCGCGTCCACCAGCCAGCGTTGGACCTTCGTGGACGGGTCGGACGGGTCGGAGGCGGAGGAGGCGGCGGGCTCGGGGGCGGGCATGGGCCCAGTGTAGGAAACGCTCCGGCCCCCGGCAGTCGCCTCCTGGCGACAGGACCATGCGCCGCGAGGCGACTCTGGCGGCGACTCCGCGCGGATGTGGGGCCGGCGAGAGCTCCGTAGCGTCGAGAGCATGAACACCACCGAGGAACCATACGTCCGCAGAGTCCCCGGCGCAGACTCCACCGCGAGAGTGTCGTGGCGGCTCATCCTTCTGCTCGGCGCGGTCGCGCTGATCCGACCCCTGATGCACATCACCGGTGTCACCGGTGAGGAGGGTGGCCTGATGAAAGGCCTCCTCGCGATCGGCGCCACCGTCGTCATCTCCGCGGTCTGGATCGCCGTCGTCGTGATCGCCCGCGCACCTCGCCCCTTCCTCACGCTCGTGCTTGCCGGGCTGACCTACGCTGTGCTGAGCATGGGCCTCTCCGCGGTGCTCTCACCGATCCTCACCGGGGAGCTGCAAGGCCCCTTCGCCCACCCGATCGCGATCCCGACGGTCCTGCTCGTCAACGCGCTCTGGGGCGCGGTCACCGGTGGCATCGCCCTGGGGGTCCGCGCGATGCTCGCCACGCGGCACCAGTGACCTGTCGGCGAGGATCCTGGATCGTCCTGAGGCGCCGCGAAGGAAAGCTGACGAGGCCCTGACGAGGCCCTGACGTGGCCCTGGCGCAGCCCGGACGCAGGCTCATCGTGCCCGTGCGTCCACGGCATCCAGCTGCCCCAGCGCTGGCAGCGCGGGGACCGTCCGGCCGCTGAGCCGCAGGCCCTCCCAGACGGTGACCTGGTTCGCCGTCAGCACCGGCTTGTCCAGGGCGTCCTCCAGGTGTCGGATCCAGCCCAGCGAGTGCATCGCGGTGTCCGGGATCAGCATCGCCTCAGCCTGCGGAACATCCACGGCGCGGGCCATCGCGACGACGTCCTCGCGGCCCATCAGCCCCACCTCCGCGGCGGTGAAGATCCCGTGGGCCGCGAAGGTGACGACGTCGACCCCGGACCGGGCGAGCAGCGCCTCGAAGTGTGCGGCCAGATCCGACGGGTACGAGGCGGCCACCGCCACCTGACCGACGCCGAGGGCCTGGAGCGCATGCAGGAAGGCCAGTGAGGTGGAGGACGCCGGCACGTCGGCGACCTCCTGCAGCGCGCGGGCCTGTGCGAGGGCGCCGTCGTACCCATAGACGAAGCTGCCGGAGGTGCAGGCCCACATCACGGAGTCCACCGGATGCTCGGCGATCAGGCGCCGGGCTCCGTCAGCGAGTCTCCGGGCAGATCCGGTCTCCAGCAGAGACTCCGGGGTGTGCTCGTCGACGCCGATGGTGGTGTGCACCAGCGGCAGGTGCACCGCGCCGTCGGCGGTCTCCTCGAAGGTTGGGTAGTCGTCCTCGGCGGCGTGGCCTGGGTAGAGGATGCCCACGGCGGGGGTCGCCCGTGCAGGGTGCTGTGCAGGGAGAGTCATGGATGCTCCTTCGTCAGGCGTCAGGCGTCAGGCGTCAGGCGGTCGCGCGGGAGGGGGCGAGCTGGGCCAGAGCCTGCCCGGGGCCGTGGTAGGGGAGTCCGAAGTGTTGCAGGACTGCCCAGACCGAGGCCTGGTTGGCGGAGATCACCGGTTTGCCGAGGTCCTGCTCCAGCTGGGTGAGCACCTCGTAGGTGGGCAGGTTCGTGCAGGAGACCACTACGACCTCGGCGCGGTCGGAGTCGGCCTCGCGCACCAGGTCGTAGGTGCGCTGGGGCGGGACCTCCCAGATGCGGCCGGCCAGCCCGAGGTTCGAATTGCTCATCAGGTGGATGCCGGCCTCGGCGAAGAAGGCCGCGAATTGGGCGGTGATGGCGTCGTCGTAGGGTGTCGCCGTCGCGATCGTCTGAGCACCCAGGGCCTGGACGGTGGCGAGCAGAGCTCCTGAGGTGGTGAAGCAGGGCGCTCCGCCGGCGCCGGCCATCGCCCGCAGCAGGTTCTGCTCGCCGGTGATCCCCCGCACGAAGCTGCCGGAGGTGCAGGCGTACACGTAGCCGGAGGGGGTGACTGCTGAGACGGAGCGGACGCATTCGCCGACCGCCTTCGGTCGGGAGATCGCCCGCGCCTGCTTGACCGTCACGGCCAGGGGCTCGTGCCGGGTCCGGGTGAACAGTAGGTCCAGCTGGTCGAGCCCGGAGTCGTCGCGGGTGAAGGCGCGCAGCTCTCGGTCCAGCGCCATGTCATAGGGGACGACGACGCCGACCGCCGGCACCTGGCGACGGTGCGTGGGGAAGGGGGTGAGGGCCATGGGCCGCTCCAATCAGAGGCGGTGCGATCAGCTCCTGCAAGATTGTTGACAATCTTCGTGAGGTCTTCATAGCATAGCGGCACGGTCCCGGCCTCGGAAAGACCTTCCGGGGAGGGGAAACCGCGGTCTCCGGGAGACATCGCTCACCGGGTTCATCCGGCGCACCAGGGATCCAGTCCCTCCCGGTCGGCCGCGACGACCCTGCACCGTGCTCAGCACGCCCCACTTCTGGAAGCGAGGTGACGGATGGCGGACTCCCTGCCGGTCATCACCGTCCTGTGCCCCGACGACGACGGACCCTACGCCGAGCCTCCCGGCCTGGACGAGCTCGAGGACCGGGCCGAGATCCGCTGCACCGCCGCCGACGGCCTCGCCGACGCGTTGCAGGGCGCCGACGCGCTGTTCCTCTGGGACTTCTTCTCCAGCGCCGTCTCCGACGCCTGGCACGCCGCCGACAGCCTCGACTGGATCCACGTCGCCGCCGCAGGGGTGGACAAGCTCCTCTTCGACGAGCTCGCCGACTCCGACGTCCTGGTCACCAACGCCCAGGGCATCTTCGACCGACCCATCGCCGAGTACGTGCTCGGCGCGGTGCTGGCCCGCGCCAAGGACATGCCCGGCAGCCTGCGCCGTCAGCAGACGCGCACCTGGGAGCACCGCGAGACCCAGCGGGTGGAGGGCACCACGGCCCTGGTCATCGGCACCGGTGCCATCGGACGGGAGATCGCCGCCCTGCTGCGTGCCGTCGACGTCGAGGTCTTCGCCGCCGGACGCACCGCCCGGCAGGAGGACCCCGACTTCGGCACCGTGATCGCCAGCGGTGACCTCGTCGGCCACATCGGCACCGCCGACGTCATCATCAACGCCGCCCCGCTGACCCCGCAGACCACCGGGCTGCTCGGCGCCGAGGCGCTCACCGCCGTCGCCGAGGGAGCGCACCTGATCAACATCGGCCGTGGCGAGACGGTGGACGAGGCCGCCCTGGTGGACGCCCTGGAGGAGGGTCCGTTGGGCTTCGCCACGCTCGACGTCTTCGACCAGGAGCCGCTCCCGCAGGACTCCCCGCTCTGGGAGCGCGAGGATGTGCTGATCTCCGCCCACATGTCCGGCGACGTCATCGGCTGGCGCGACGCGCTCGCCGAGCAGTTCCTGGGCAATGCCCGGCGCTGGCTCGCCGGAGAGACCCTGCACAACGTCGTCGACAAACAGAAGGGCTACGTGCCCCGCCAGCAGCCCTGACTCCGCCCGAGACCACACCGGGGCACGGAGTCGCCCCATCACCGGCACACAGGAGGTCACCCATGGACCGTCGGACCACCAGCAGCCTCGCGGAGCTGACCGCGACCGAGCTCATCGCGGGCTACCGGGCCGGGGAGTTCACCCCGGTGGACGCCACCGACGCTGTGCTGGACCAGATATCCCGGCATGACGGGGCGCTGAACGCCTTCGTGCTGGTGGACCCCGAGTCCGCCCGGGCCTCTGCCGAGGCCTCCGCCCGCCGCTGGCAGTCCGGTGAGACCCTCGGCCCCGGTGACGGGGTGCCGACCTCCATCAAAGACATGTTCCTCACCAAGGGCTGGCCCACGTACAAAGGGTCCACCCTCATCGGTGAGGAGGGCCCCTGGGACGTCGACGCCCCCTGCGTGGCGCGGCTGAAGGAGACCGGGGCGGTGCTGGTCGGGAAGACCTCCACCCCGGAGTTCGCCTGGAAGGGCACGACGGACAGCATCCGGTGCGGCGCGACCGGAAACCCCTGGGACCCGGCCACGACCGCCGGCGGCTCCTCCGGAGGGGCCTCGGCCGCCGTCGGCGCCGGTATGGCCCCCTGGGCCGTGGGCACCGATGCCGGCGGCTCGGTGCGGATCCCTGCCTCCTTCACCGGCACTGTCGCGCTGAAAGGCACCTACGGGCAGGTGCCGATGTTCCCCGCCTCGCCCTTCGGGACCCTCGCCCACGCCGGACCGATGACGCGCACCGTCACCGACGCGGCCCTGCTGATGGACATCATCACCGGCTTCGACTCCCGCGACTGGGCCGCCCTGCCGACGCCTTCGGCCTCCTACCTGGACGGCCTTGAGGGTGGCGTGGACGGGCTGCGCATCGCCTACTCACGGACTCTCGGCTTCGTCGAGAACGATCCGGAGGTGGAGCGTCTCGTGACCGAGGCGGTCGCGGTGCTGGAGCGCGCCGGAGCGGTGGTGGAAGAGGTGGACCCCGGTTTCGAAGACCCGGTGGAGGCCTTCCATGTGCTGTGGTTCACCGGCGCGGCGAAAGTGCTGGAGGCGTTCGGGCCGGGCGCGGTGGAGCACGTCGATCCCGGACTGCGCGCCGGCATCGAGCAGTACGGAGACGCCACCGCGCTGGACTACCTGGGCGCGACGGCGACTCGGATGGACCTCGGCGTGCGCATGGGTGCCTTCCACGAGCGTTACGACCTGTTGGTCACTCCGACCATGCCGATCACCGCCTTCGACAAGACCCGCCAGGCCCCTGAGGGTTGGCACTCGGACCTGTGGACCTCCTGGACCCCCTTCACCTACCCGTTCAACATGACCCAGCAGCCGGCCGCCTCCGTGCCCTGCGGAGTCGCCTCCGATGGGCTTCCGGTGGGGCTGCAGATCGTCGGGGCCCGCACTCAGGACCGCCTGGTCCTGCGCGCGGCCCGGGCCTTCGAACAGGCCTCCGGGGAGAGGTTCGTCCGTCCGGTGGAGCCCGCCGCGCGCACGTCGGCCATCTGAGGCTGTGCACTGAGGCTGTGCACTGAGGCTGTGCACTGAGGCCCGGACCGCTCGAGGAGGACCATGGCCCGCTACATCAGCATCACCCTGGCCCGGCGCGGGGTCAGCTGCACCGCACGGCTGCTCGACGATCTCGCGCCACGGACCTGCACGGCCGTCTGGGACGCGCTCCCGCAGGCGGGGCAGGTCTACCACGGAAAGTACGCTCGCAATGAGATCTACAACCTGCTGCCGGGCTTCGCCGCGTACGATCCCGGCAAGGAGAACACCACCGTCACCCCGATCCCTGGGGACGTGTGCTGGTTCCGCTTCGATCCGGACGACCTCGGCAACCCCGGCTACGGGTACGAGGAGGCCGCAGGGGTGCGGGAGCGGCCGGAGATCATTGATCTGGCGCTGTTCTACGGCCGGAACAATCTGCTGATCAACGGCGACCAGGGGTGGATCCCGGGCAATGTGTTCGCCACAGTGGTGGACGGGTTGGAGGGCATGGCAGAAGCCTGCCAGTCGATCTGGATGGACGGCGCCCGGGGTGAGACCCTGGCCTTCGACCGCGCCGGAGAGGACTGAGCTGCCGCCCGCCCCTCAGACACGTTGAGAGGGTGAGATTCCGCCCCAATGGACCGTCAGATCGCCGAGTTCAGGCTGGAACTCACCATCTCAGCCCTGTGGGTGGGGCTGACCGTCCGGTAAGTTCGGACTCACTCGGTGAAAGGAGACGACGACGTGACCTCGACCGTTCCCCCCGCCACCGGTGAGCGCTCCGCCCAGGAGGCCGGACGGGAGATCGCTCAGCAGCTGCGCCGTGCCCGCGTCTCCCGGGTGGACGACTCCGCCCTGGCCCGCGGCATGTACTCCTCCGACGCCAGCCTCTACCGGGTGGTCCCTCAGGTGGTCGCCCGTCCCCAGCATGTCGATGAGCTCCACGCGGTCCATGAGGTCTCCCGCTCCACCGGGGTGCCGGTCACCCTGCGTGGGGCAGGGACCTCCATCGCCGGCAACGCGGTGGGCGCGGGGATCGTCGTCGACACCCGAGACCTCGACCGCATCCTGGAGATCGACCCGGAGGCCCGCACTGCCCGGGTGGAGCCCGGGGTCGTCCACGCGGTGCTGCAGCGGGCCGCTGCCGGCCACGGGCTGCGCTTCGGCCCCGACCCCTCCACGCACACGCGCTGCACGATCGGCGGCATGATGGGCAACAACGCCTGCGGGTCCCGCGCCCTCGGGTATGGACGTACCGCGGACAACGTGGAGGCGGCCACTGTGCTGTTCGGCAACGGGGAGGTCGGCAGCTTCGGCGCCGGGCCTGCCTCGGGGTCCACCGCTGAGCGGCTGCTCGGCCTGGCTGAGACGAACCTGGGCCATGTGCGCACCCACTTCGGTCGTTTCGACCGGCAGGTCAGCGGCTACTCCCTGGAGCACCTGCTGCCCGAGAACAGGGGACGGGTCGACCGGTTCCTGGTGGGCACCGAGGGGACCTTGGGCCTGGTGCTGGAGGCCACGGTCAACCTGGTGGCCGACCACCCTCGCCGACTGCTGACAGTGCTGGGCTATCACTCGGTGGCCGAGGCCGCCGATGCCGTGCCGCAGCTGCTGGCCGCGGCTCCGGGCCGACTCATCGCCTGTGAGGGCATGGACTCCCGGCTGGTGGCGCTCGTCCGCGGCGCCGGCAAGCAGGTGCCGCCGCTGCCGGACGGGGAGAGCTGGCTGTTCGTGGAGGCCGCCGGGGACGACGCCGACGACGTCATCGCCACCGTGCGGGCCGCCTCGGGCTGCGTGGACTCCCGACTGGTGGATGACGCCGCGCAGGCGGCCGCGCTGTGGCGCATCCGCGAGGACGGAGCCGGTCTGGCCGGCATCAGTCTGGACACCCCGGCCCATTCCGGCTGGGAGGACGCCGCCGTCCCGCCCGAGCATCTGGGCGTCTGGATGCGTGAGTTCGAGGAGCTCATGGTCGACTTCGGGCTGCAGGGCTACCCCTACGGGCACTTCGGGGACGGGTGCATCCACTGCCGCATCGACTTCCCCTTCACCCACGGCGACCCCGGCAGCACCGGGGTCTTCGCCGAGTTCATGCGCACCTGCGCGGAGCGGCTGGCCGTCTACGGGGGATCGCTCTCCGGCGAGCACGGAGACGGCCGGGTGCGCTCCGAGCTGCTGCCGTTCATGTATGACCAGACCTCCCTGGACCTCTTCGCCCGGGCCAAGCGGATCTGCGACCCGGAGAACCTGCTCAACCCGGGCATCATCACCGACCCGGCCCCGCACACCGCGGACCTGCGCCCCACCCAGCCCACCCGCGGACTTCCCTGGCCGGGGATGCGGCACACCCACGACGGCGGCGACTTCGGCGCGGCCGTGCATCGCTGCTCCGGGGTGGGGAAGTGTGTTGCCCCGTCGACGCCGTCGGTGATGTGTCCCTCCTACTTGGCCACCAAGGAGGAGAAGGACTCCACCCGGGGCCGGGGGCGGATCCTGCAGGAGGCCATGGACGGGACGCTGGTGAAGGGGCTGAGCGATCCGGCCGTCCACGAGGCGCTGGACCTGTGTCTCTCCTGCAAGGGCTGCGCCTCGGACTGCCCCGCCGGAGTGGACATGGCCGCCTACAAGTCCGAGGCGCTCTATCAGACCTACGACGTCGGCGAGGCCGCCCAGGAGGGCGGCACTCGAGGGCTGCGCCGTCGTCGTCGACTGCGACCGCGGTCCCATTACCTGCTGGGCCGGATGCCGTTCTGGGCGCGGCTCGCTGCGCCGATGGCGCCCCTGGTGAACACGATGATGCGGGTGCCTCCGCTGGCGGCGGCCGCGAAGTGGACGGCCGGGATCGATCCGCGACGCTCCGTGCCGGCCTTCGCCCGGCAGACTCTGCGGCGGGCAGTCCGTCGGCAGGACCGCGCCGAGCGTGGAGCCCTGCGAGGGGCCGCAGACGGCAGTCGGGTCGAGCTCGGGTCGTCCCCCGGGCGGTCGGTCGAGGCCGGGTGCCAGCCAGATGTCTGGGTGTGGGCCGATTCCTTCACGGATCATTTCTTCCCCCAGTCCGGGCTGGCGGCGATCGAGTTTCTCCGCGGACAGGGCCTGGAGGTCCGGCTGCTGCAGCGCAGGGCCTGCTGCGCGCTGCCCTGGATCACCACCGGCCAGCTGGACCAGGCCCGGCGGCTGCTCGACGGTGCCGTGGATGCGCTGCGCGGGCCGGTGGAGTCGGGAGTGCCGGTGATCGGACTGGAGCCCTCCTGCACAGCCACGCTCCGCAGCGACCTGGTGCAGCTCTCGGACCGACCCGAGGCACAGAGCGTCGCGGACGGCGTGCTGACCTTCGCTGAGCTGGTGCACCGGCTGGTGGATGAAGGACGGGTCGAGCTGCCCGATCTGAGCGGGCTGCAGGTGCTCGCACAGCCGCACTGCCACCAGCGCTCGATCATCGGGTGGCGGGCCGACCAGGCCCTGCTGGAGCAGGCCGGCGCCGAGGTCACCGTGGTGCCCGGGTGCTGCGGACTGGCCGGGAACTTCGGTGTGGAGGCCGGCCATTATGAGGTCAGTGTCGCAGTGGCGGAGACGCACCTGCTGCCGGCCGTGCGGAAGGCTGCGGTGGCCTCGGCCGGGGCGGGCTCCGCCGGTGGGACGGCGGCTTCCGGCGGGACCGTGATCCTGGCCGACGGCATGTCCTGCCGCATCCAGCTCGACGACCTCGCCGACGTCGACGCCCTCCATCTGGCGGAGCTGCTGGCGGAGCGCGGCTGAGGCACGCGGCTCCCCTGAGATCTGCGGTTCCCTGAGATTCAGGCTTCCCTGAGGTCTGCGGCTCAATGATGCCGCACGCTGCGGCTCTCGGCCGGGTCCGGGACCTTGAAGAGTGTGCGCAGCTCAGCGCGGCTGGAGACGGTGAGCTTGCGGAACGCCGCGTTCAGCTGATTGGTGACCGTGTGCGGTGAGACGTCCAGCCGGTCGGCGATCTCGCGGGTCGAGAGCCGGTGCGCCGCCAGGCGGGCGACCTCGAGTTCGCGGCCGCTGAGCAGAGGCGAGGCCGGGCGCGGAGGAGACCAGCAGGCGCCTCCGGCGGGAAGGTGCGCGCGGAGCAGGTCGGCCCGCCGGCTCCAGCGGCGGCGGCAGAGCTCGTCGACATCACCGGGACCGCCCCGTTCGGCGAGGGCGGAGAATGTGTCGGCCGCTGATCCCAGCATGCCCAGCTCAGCCATGTCCTCGGCCGTCTGCGCCAGGGCCTCGGCATCACCGTGATGCGCCGCATCAGCGTGGTCGTTCAGCAGCTGGAGCAGCCCGCCGCCGGCCAGCTCGGTGCAGGAGCGCAGAATCTCCCGGGCCTCCGGGATCCGGTGGCCAGCCCGCACGGCACAGTGGGCCAGGGCCCCGGCCAGGTAGGTGTGGCGGCTCTCCAACAGGCGGCCGGCTGTGTCGATCAGCCTCCCGGCGGCCTGCTCCTGGCGTCGCTCACAGGCCATCTGCCAGGCACAGGCCCAGTCGAGGAAGAGCTGCACCTTCGGATCGCGCAGGGCCGGAGGCGGAATCCTCTCCCGGCTCTCCTGGGCGCTGAGGCTGTCTCCGGTGACCAGGGCGGCGGCGGACTGCAGAGCCAGGGCCGCCGGCAGCAGGCCGACCGGGTCCCTCCAGCGCAGATGGCGCACTGCTGAGCCGGACTGGTCCCGGGCTGCGACGGGGTCCCCGCTGAGCAGCTCAGTGACGGCGCCAGCATATTCGAGGGCGCCCAGTGCCTCCGGGCTGCGGTGGCGCAGGGCGGAGATCTCCTGCTGGACCAGGGAGCGAGTGGCCAGCACATCCCCGGTGTAGGAGCAGGCCATCACCCGGGCGAGCTCCAACAGGCCCTGCGTCTCCGGAGTGGAGGAGGCGGAGGCCTGCTGGAGTCGGCGCAGCCGGGGCAGCAGCGTCTCTGTCAGTGTCAGGGGACCGGTGACCACCCCGGACATCGCCATCAGCAGCATGTCGGTGGTGTCGACGGGCTCTTGGGGTGCGGCGTCCGCGGAACGCACTGCGGAGGACATGCCCGCCGCCGTGCCCCAGCGGACCAGCTCCCACTGCAACGATCTGTGCACATCAGGGTCCTGGACCCTGGTCAGGGCCTCCTGGAGCGCGTGGCAGGCCTGGGCCGCGTCATGGTCCCCCAGCCCCGCCCGACGCGCCCGGCTGCGGGCCACCAGCAGCAGGTCGGCATCACCCTGGGCGGAGTTCGCGGCGGCCTCCAGGTGCGGCTGAGCCTGCTCCGGATCCCCGCGCAGGGTGTGCGCATCGGCCAGCAGGCAGCGTGAGGCGACGTCGTCCGGGTCCTCGGAGACGGCGGCGGCCGCTGCGGCCACCGCCAGGTCGTCCTGTCCGGCGGCCAGCGCCCGTCGGGCGGCGGCGCGGGCTGAGGAGGCCGGCACAGGGTCTCCCAGCCGCAGCAGCAGAGTGGTGGCTCGATGGCTGGTCGCCGTGGTGTCGCCGTCGGGATCTGCGCCCTGGCTGAGCAGCAGGTGCGCCGTCCGGCGCATCAGGCTGCGACGATGGCCGTCGCTGAGCATCGCCATGACGCATTCCGCGTGCAGCGGGTGGTGCATCCGCAGCTGGTCCTCGGCCGTGAGGTCGACGATGCCCTCCCGCAGGAGGTCGTCCCGCCGGGCGGACGGAACCAGCGAGGCGGGCAGCTCCCCGGCGAGCGCCACGGTCGCCACCGTGTCCATCGTCTCCTCGTCGAAGGGGGCGAATCGGGCACGGATGGTCTCGACGAGTCGGTCGGTGGGGGTGGGATCGGTCGGGAGGTCTGCTGACTCTCCGTACAGCTGCAGCTGGCCGGCCCTGCGGGATCCGACGAGCAGCTCCCGCAGGTACAGGGGGTTTCCCCCGGCCCGGTCGATGATGCGTATCTCTGCCCGGGGAGTGAGCTCCAGATCGGACATCGCGCGCAGAGCCTGGCGCGCCTGCGCCCCGCTGAGCGCCGTCAGCTGCAGTGGGAGCACGGCGCCGGCGTCGTAGAGGGACTGCACCGTCGGTGGAGCCGAGGACACCTGGCGCAGCGTCAGCGCCGTCGGGACTCCGGTGGTGGTGATGAGCTGATGGATGACGAACAGCGAGGTCTCGTCGAGGTGTTCGACGTCGTCGACCAGCAGCACCGTGCTGGAGCGTCGGGTGGCGAACCGGCTGAGGATCTCGGCGACGGGGCCGGTCGAGGCGGTGAGGGAGCCCGGGGGCATCGGAGGGGTCAGGTGGCCGGCGAAGACACCCAGCGGTATGCCCTGCCCCAGCGGGTCGGCGGTGAGCCGGATGCAGTGGGGGCGGAGGGGCCGCAGGGCCGTCTCGGCCTGACCGAGCAGGTGAGTCTTCCCGATTCCGGCGGGTCCGGTGAGCAGCACAGACTGCCCGGAGGTGAGGGATTCCACCACGGAGTCCGTGTGGAAGGACGTCACTGCCGTGCCGCTCACGTGAGGGGGAAGACTCATAGGGCCTCTCCGTTGGTGGGCTTCGTCGCCGTCAGTTTCTGCGTCGATGGCAGATCTCTTGCTATTGCTCTCCTGGTCTCAGGGATATTGCATGGATAAGTCAACCACATGGGCGGCTGAATCAGATCGAGCTGGAGAGGATAACCTGGAATGAATTCGTTTCATAATGAACAATCTTCCGGTGCGCAGGGCGGTCATCAGGGTGGGGGCGCTGCGTCGGGGCTGGCCCCCGAGGTCGGTGGTCTCCTGGCGTACGTGACCTGGATCGGCGGGCTCATCATGTTCCTGACCCAGCGGCATCCCGAGGTTCGCTTTCATGCGGCCCAGTCGATCCTCTATAACATCGCCCTCGTCATCGTGTACATCGTGCTCACGGTGGCTGAGCTCATCCTGACCTCGATCCTGGGGATCCTCGGTCTCATCACCACGATGCTGTTCGTCATCGTGGGCATCGGCTCGGTGGTGCTGTGGGTGATCCTGGCGGTCAAGGGGTACCGGCTTGAACACTTCCGCCTGCCGATCATCGGAGGCATCGCCGAGGGATGGGTCCGGTGAGGGTCCCGGCGGGCGCCACCGGTGGCCTGTGCGGGCCTGCTCGGTAGGGCACGCGACCAGGGCGGACGACGCGGAGAACACCATCGACCGATCGGCGACGGCGCCGATCGCTGAGGAGGAGGCATGGAGAGCATGAGCGGGACACCATCACCGGCCCTTCACCGTTGGCCCGGCCGACGACGGGCCGTCGGACCCGGCCTCGGCGCGGCGCTGCTGCTGATGCTCAGCAGCTGCGGAGTCCTTGGCGAGGCCCAGGACGCGGCCGATGAGGCGGAGGAGGCGCTCGGCGAACTGGAGGAGGCCCTCGAAGACCAGACGGATCAGGGCGGCGGCGCCGACTCTGAGGACGATGCGGCAGGGCAGGAGACTGCCGACGATCCGGACGAAGAGCCGGACGAGACTCCGGGAGAGCCTGGGGCGATCCCCATCGACGAGCAGGACCTTGAGGAGACGGTCTTCCACAGCGGACTGGAGTATTCCCTGCAGGCACTCACCGTGGAGGACCTCGATGAGGATCCTGCTGACCGCGTCCTCGGAGTGGAGGTCGTCGTCGACGTCGAAGCTTTCAACCCGGGTCAGGAGACGGCGGCGGCCAACCCGCCCACTGGGCTGCGCTGGCACGAGGGCGGCGCCGAGACGGTGGTGGAGATCGGCGGCTCCAGCGAGTTCCGACAGGTCCCGGGCGGCGCGTCGGCCTCCGGGGAGCTGCGCTTCCGGATCTCACCGACGGATCTGGAGACCTACGACGCCGACTCCGCGGTCATCCTGCTGGGCACCGGCGGTCAGAGCGCGGCTCAGGTGCCACTGGGGTCCCAGGAGGAGCTGATCGACCGGATGCCGGTGCCACAGACCGATCTGGTGGGAGAAGTGTTCGACCACGGAGAGGTGGAGATCACCGTCAGGGAGGCCGACCTCCGCTACGACTACGGAAGCTCCCATGTCAGCGACGGCCAGGTGCTGCTCGAGATCCAGGTGGAGACGGCCAACGAGACCGGTGGCCAGGTGTGCTGGAGCCGGGGCACCGGCAACAACTTCTCCGTCGTCACCGCCTCCGGGGCGGGATACGTGGATGAGGGCATGAGTGATCGAGGCTGCGTCTCCAGCGGCGGTTCCGACCTGTCCTGGACCGGGTTCCTCCTCGATGAGGACGAGCTCGACGAGGGCGAGCTGACGGTGACCAACACGTTCTCCTCCCTCGATTCGGACCAGGACATCAGCTTCCAGCCGGAGCTCGGTCCTGGAGTGCCGCCCTCGGAGCGGGACGCGGACTGACCCACCGGAGAGTCCGCCAGCCTTCGCCCGCAGGTGCTGGTGGCATGCGCGCCTGCTGGTTCGCCGCGGCGGGCTCTGGCAGGGTGGAGATCCCGGCGGAGGTGCCACCGCGGAGGTGCCACCGCGCTGTGGACAGACCCTGGAAGGATTCGATGAACGGCACCAACGGCACCAGCGGCCCCCCGGATTCCGGCGCGATCGTCCTCACCGACGAATTCTCCGAGGCCCTGGCCCGCCTGGAGGCTGGGGAGTCGCTGTTCCTCACCGGCAAGGCGGGCACCGGAAAGTCCACGCTGATCCGGGAGTTCCTGCGTCGCTGCGCCGACAGCGCCAGCTGGGACGTCCCGTCAGACGGCGCCGACCCCGACTGGGATCGTGCTGCGGAGCCGGGTCGCACCGTCGTCGTGGCCGCCCCCACCGGCATCGCCGCGCTGAACGTGGACGGCTACACGATCCACCGGCTCTTCGGCCTTCACCCGCAGATCACCCTGGAGGAGATCCGCCACGGCCGCTACTACCCGGGGCGGTTCGCCGGGACGTTGAAGGCCCTGGACACGCTGATCATCGACGAAGCATCCATGGTCCGCGCGGACCTGTTCGACCAGCTCGTCGCCGCCCTGGAGCGGTTCGGGCCGCAGCCGGGCCGACGTCTCGGCGGGGTGCAGCTGGTGCTGGTGGGCGACCTGTTGCAGCTGCCCCCGGTGGTCACCGAGGCCGAGCGGCGGCACTTCGAGACCCGCTACGAGACTCCGTACTTCTTCTCCGCGGACAGCTATCGGGCTGATGACTTCCCCACCGTCTCGCTGACGACGGTGTTCCGGCAGCTCGGCGACGATCGGCTCACCGCTGTGCTGAACTCCATCCGCGAAGGCGCGCTGCTCGGTTCCGCCCGCGAAGATCTCAACCGCCACGTGGACCCGGACTTCGAGCCGCCCGAGGGTGAGTTCTGGCTGACCCTGGCCACCACCAACCGGATCGCCGCCGCGCGCAACCGCCGACGCCTGGAACGACTGCCCGGGGAGGAGCACGTCTGCCGTGCGATCACCCGCGGGGAGCAGGACGGCTTCGACCGGCCGGTGGAGGAGCGGCTGGCCTTCAAGGTCGGGGCGCAGATCATGTTCCTCACCAATAACCCGTCCGGCCGCTGGGTCAACGGCACCCTGGGGCATGTGCTCGGCGTTCAGGTCGACGACGACGGCGAACCCCGGGTCAGCGTCGTGCTGCGCGGCGGCGAGGTGGTCGACGTCGGCCCCCACACCTGGGACATCACCCGCCCCGAGGTCCACGACGGCACAGTGGCCCACCTGGTGGTGGGCACCTACCGTCAGCTGCCGTTCAAACTGGCCTGGGCGATCACGGTGCACAAGAGCCAGGGGCAGACGGCCGAGCGGCTCATCGTGGACCTCTCGGGCGGCACGTTCTCCTTCGGCCAGCTCTATGTGGCGCTGAGCCGCGTCACGTCCCTGTCCGGGCTGGTGCTCACCCGTCCGGTGCTCCCGAAGGACATGAAGACCGACCGGCGGATCCTGCGCTTCCTGCGCGACGCCTCCGGGGAGGCCGCTGCCCGACGGCACTGTGCGCTGGCGATCCTCACCGTGGGCGACGAGGGGCGGATGTCCCGGCCGCGGCCGGTGGAGATCGCCGTGGCCTTTGAGGACGGCACCGGGCTGAGCACGCTGGTGAACCCGCAGCGGGATCTCGCCGACGCCAGGACCGTCTACGGGATCAGCGCCGAGGACATCCTCATCGCTCCTACGCTGGCCGAGGCCTGGGCGGTGCTCTCCCCGGTGATCGCCGGGCACGTTCCGGTGGCCGAGGAGGCCGACCGCACCCTGGGGCTGATCGACTTCGAGCTCAAGCGGCTCGGGCAGGTGGAGCTGATGCCCTTCGGCATCGATGGTCGCTGGATCGGGCCGACCCCGCGGCGCGCGATGGACGCCGCCCGCCAGGTCATGCGTACTGTGCTCACCGCGCCGGCGGAGGACCCCGAGGGGCCGCTCGGCTCTGCGACGTCACGATCCGCGACTGCGTTCGAACCCTCCGAGGAGACGGTCCAGGCCACCGGACATCTGCTCACCCGAGACCCGGAGACGCCGTCACCGACCTTCGAGGAGATGCCCGGCCTGGCCGCACTGCTGGAGGTCGGCCGGGAGGTCGGGGCGATCCTGCTCGACGGCGGGGAGGCGGTGCCCGGCCGGGCAGGCGCGATGGCGGGGGAACCGGGGGACTCCTGGCGTGCCGCGGCCCGGCAGACGGTCGGGGAGCAGGTCGCCCGAGCCGCGGCGCGGGTGTCGCTGACCCCGCAGCTGGGCGAACGACTCGTCGCCGTCGGCGGGCTGCTCGGCCGTGAGGTCGTCACTGAGGAACAGCTGCAGGCTGGTGCCGGTGAGGAGCTGCACGGGCTGCTGGCCCCCGGGGCACGGATCTGCTTCACCGGTGAGGCGGTCTCCGCCGACGGCCGGAGCTGGGATCGGGACCAGATGACACAGCTGGCCGCCTCCTGTGGGCTCACGCCGGTGAAGACGGTGACCAAGACCCGCTGCGATGTACTGGTGGTCGCCGAGCTGGGCACGCAGTCCGGCAAGGCCCGCAAGGCTCAGGAGTACGGGAAGCCGGTGCTGCCCGCGGAGCATTTCTTCGCCTGGGCCGGAGTGGACTGAGCCGGCACCGGACGGCGCGGCCCGGCGGGGCGGTCTTGTCCCAGGGGCCGACGGTGCGTATCCCGAGGGTGGAGCTCAGTGGCGCCCGACCTGAGTGATCCCGACGCCGGCCAGGCACAGTGCGCCGCCGATGAGGGCCAGCGGGGTGGGCACTTCGCTCAGGGCCATCGCAGAGATCACCACCGCCACAGCGGGCACCGCCAGCGAGCAGGCGGCCAGCCGGCCGGTGGGCATCCGCGTCTGGGCGTAGGCCCACAGCCAGAAGCCCAGGGCCGTGGCACCTACGCCCATGAACACGGCGCCGGCGATGGCCGCCGCCGGTGCGTTCTGCAGCTCCTCCCAGGCCTGGCCGGCCCAGGGGAGCGCAGCCAGAGTGCCGGCGGCGCAGCCGAGCCACACCACGATCAGTGGGTCCATGCCGGGCAGCACGGCGCGCTGCAGCAGCATGGCGATGGAGTAGGTGACGGCGGCGGCGATCGCCAACAGCACCCCCACCATGGAGATCTGTCCGCCACCGGCGGCGAGGGTGATCAGCCCGATGCCGGCCAGGGCCACCGCCATCCCGGCGAACAGGGAGCGCGGCCACCCTTCGCGGAACAGCAGTCCGGCGGAGGCGGCCACCAGGATCGGGGAGAGGTTGACGACCATCGCGGTGGTGCCGGCGTCGAGATGGTGCCCGGTGTGGTTCAGGATCACCGTGTAGGCGGCGAACCACAGCACTCCGTAGACGACGATGATCAGCAGGACGCGGAGTCGGGGCAGCCGTGGCATGTGGCGTCGGAGCAGGAGCACCATCAGGGTCAGCATCGCCACCCCGGCCAGCAGTCGGATCAGCGCCAGCGGCCCCGGGGAGAAGACCGGGGCGGCCCAGCGCACGATCACGAAGGAGGAGGCCCACAGCACCACTGTCGTCGCGACGGCGGCAGGCGCGGCCAGGTGCGCCCAGCGGTGGGGAGGTCGGGGGACGGCAGTGACGGCAGTGTTGGCGGGTGCCGTGGTGCCGGTGGGGTGGGAGGCGGGGAGGGAGCTCATGGTGATGATCCTCCTGCCCAAGAATAGACAGCACAAGCGAACATCTATGGATTATCGTTCAGTAAAGATTTATGATGCGACCATGATCGATCTGACCAGGTTGCGGACCTTTCGTGCGGTGCTGGCCACCGGCTCCGTCCATGCGGCGGCCGGCGCCCTGGGCTACACCCCCTCGGCGGTGAGTCAGCAGCTTCAGGCGCTTCAGCGGGACACCGGGCTCGAGCTCTTCGTCCGTAGCGGTCGGGGCCTGGTGCCCACCGGCATCGGTCGACGGTTCGCCGAGGAGGCCGATCGGCTGCTCGGCCAGGCCGCACGCCTGGAGGCACTGGCCAGGGATCTGCGGGAGGGTCGGACCGGTTCTCTGGTGATCTCGCATATCGCCTCGGTCGGGGTGACCTGGATGCCCGCCGTCGTCGCCGCCGTCTCCTCCGAGTTCCGGGACCTCCGCCTGGATCTGCGCCTCTGGGAGGCCGCGCAGGGGCGAGACGATGACGTCGACGTCGAGATCTGTGTGGCTCACCGGGACCTGCCGGGCCGACCGGGCTTCGATGTGGAGCCGCTGCTCAGCGAGCCGTACGTCGCCGTGGTTCCCGCCGCCCATCCGCTCGCAGGGCGGCAGGACGTCTCTCTGGAGGAGCTGCGGGGTGAGCGCTGGGTGGACAACGACCTCACGCGCGGCACCTGTCGGCAGATCCTGCTGGAGGCCTGCGCCGCAGCAGGCTTCACGCCTGGCTTCCAGTATGAGACGCAGGACTACGGCTCCGCGGTGGCGTTGGTCGCTGCCGGAGTCGGAGTCAGCGTGATGCCGCGGCTGAGCTTCTCCTCCGTGCGCGCCGACCCGTCCCAGGTCGCCGCGGTGGAGGTGACCCAGCCGGTGCTGGGTCGCACCATCGTGGTGCGGTCCCGAGGCAGCCTCGGGGCGTCCCCGGCAGTGAGCCGGGTGTGCCATCTGCTGCGCGAACTGGCGGGAGCCGTCGGCCCGGCGTAGCGTGCGGATCGGGTCGAGAACAGGGGTGATCTCAGCAGTCTGCGATGTTACTCTTGAGTCACAATCGTTTGAGAGGGAGATCACATCATGGCTGAAGCCGTCATCGTATCCGTGGCCCGGTCGCCGATCGGAAGGGCGCGCAAGGGGTCCCTGGTGGACCTGCGTGCCGACGACATGACCACCCAGATGGTCCAGGCCGCGCTGGAGCAGGTGCCGCAGCTGGACCCCCGCGAGATCGACGACCTCATGCTCGGGTGCGGCCTGCCCGGCGGCGAGCAGGGATTTAACATGGCCCGCATCGTCGCGGTCCTCGCCGGGATGGACCACCTGCCCGGCACCACTGTGAACCGGTACTGCTCCTCCTCCCTGCAGACCACCCGGATGGCGTTCCACGCCATCAAGGCCGGCGAAGGCGATGTATTCCTCTCCGCCGGCGTGGAGGCGGTCAGCCGGTACGCCAAGGGGACCTCGGACTGGATCCCCGGCGCCGAGCTGGAGAATCCGCGCTTCGCCGAGGCGATGGCCCGCACGGCGACGAGTGCCGAAGGAGGGGCGTCCTGGCATGACCCGCGTGAGGACGACGAGCTGCCTGACGTCTACATCACCATGGGGCAGACCGCCGAGAACGTCACCCAGTACTCCGGTGTGACCCGCGCCGAGCAGGACGAATTCGCCCAGCTCAGTCAGAATCGCGCGGAGAAGGCCGTCGCCGACGGATTCTTCGCCCGTGAGATCACCCCGCTGCGCCTGCCCGACGGCTCCATCGTCGACGCCGATGACAGCCCCCGCCCCGGGGTGACCGCCGAGGCTCTGGCCGGGCTGGACCCGGTCTTCCGCCCCGACGGCACCGTCACCGCCGGCAACGCCTGCCCGCTCAACGACGGAGCGGCCGCGCTGGTCATCATGAGCGACGCCAAGGCGCGCGAGCTGGGGCTCAAGCCGTTGGCGCGGATCGTCTCCACCGGTGTCACCGGCCTGTCTCCGGAGATCATGGGGCTGGGTCCGGTGGGCGCCAGCCGGCAGGCCCTGCAGCGTGCGGGTCTGACCATCGACGACGTCGACCTGGTGGAGATCAACGAGGCCTTCGCGGCGCAGGTCATCCCCTCCGCCAAGGAGCTCGGCGTGCCGTGGGAGAAGCTCAACGTCCACGGCGGCGCGATCGCCCTCGGCCATCCCTTCGGCATGACCGGGGCCCGAATCACCGCGACCCTGCTCAACGGTCTGCGCGCCACTGGCGGCCGCTACGGTCTGGAGACCATGTGCGTCGGCGGCGGTCAGGGCATGGCGATGGTCGTCGAGCGCCTGAGCTGAGGTCTGCTGGGAACGGAGCGTCAGGGGCGGGTCGTCGTCGACGGCGGCCCCTGGCGCTCCGCTTTGCCGTTCGCGCGCTGTCGGGCTAGTATTGACAGTCGCAAGCCGTGCTGTGCTGTGCCTGAAGCATGCCCGGTGGGTGAGGAATCTGAGATGCTCCGATCTTCGTCCGCAGGGGAGGCGGAGGTTCGGCGCCGGAAAGCAGCCCGGTGAATTGTGAAGCCTGGATTCCAGCGCACCACAAGTCAAGCACCACCGTCTTTCGTCCACGATGAGAAGGCACTTCGGTTGGATCTCACCCAGCCTGGTCCGTCCTCGTAAGTAACGGTGTCACAACTGGTGGCGGGACTCGGCTCAACGACTGCATGGCCCCTGGGTCTGACCTGGGGATCCGTGTGTTCGCGGGCACCGCCCGGAGATATATTCGTACTTATGTTGGAGGAGTGATCATGGCAGCACGTTGCCAGGTAACCGGAGTGGGGCCGCAGTTCGGCCACAGCATCTCCCACTCGCACCGCCGCACCAAGCGTCGGTTCGACCCGAACATCCAGAAGAAGCGTTACTGGGTGCCCTCGCTGGGGCGTCACGTCACGCTGACCCTGTCCGTGAAGGGCATCAAGACCATCGATGTCCGCGGCATCGACAACGTCGTCGCCGAGCTGATTGAGAAGGGTGAGAAGCTCTAATGGCCAAGGACAAGGACGTACGTCCCATCATCAAGCTGAAGTCGACGGCCGGCACCGGGTTCACCTACGTGACCCGCAAGAACCGCCGCAACAACCCCGACCGCATCGTGCTGAAGAAGTACGACCCGGTCGTCCGCAAGCACGTCGACTTCCGAGAGGAGCGCTGATCATGGCCAAGAAGTCCAAGATCGCAAAGAACGAGCAGCGCAAGGTCATCGTCGAGCGCTACGCTGAGAAGCGCGCTCAGCTGAAGAAGACGCTGGTCGACCCGAACGCCTCCGACGAGGAGCGCGAGGCCGCTCGCGTGGGTCTGCAGAAGCTGCCCCGCGACGCCAGCCCGATCCGTGTCCGCAACCGCGACTCCATCGACGGTCGTCCGCGTGGCACCTTCCAGAAATTCGGCATCTCGCGCATCCGTTTCCGCAACATGGCGCACAACGGCGAGCTGCCCGGCATCATCAAGTCGTCCTGGTGACGATGTGTCGGTGATCAGCTCCGGCTGACCCAGACCGCTGACAGGGGCGGGACCACCCGAAGGTGCTCCCGCCCCTGTCGCGTCTCGGGGCGGGGTGAGCGCCTCAGGCCGTCCCGAGTTCGGTGAGCACCACCTGCAGGCGAGTGTCGAACTCCGGGGCGACGTCGGCCGGCAGGTGATCCACCGGCCACCAGCGGACGTCCTCGCTCTCCTCGCTGACTACGATCGGCGCCTCCTGGTGGGCGATCGCCGCGTAGCCGATGTCCCAGTGCGCCGTGCAGTGGGAGAAGCCGGAGCTCAACGGGTGCACATTGAGGTCTACCGGGGTTCGGCGCAGGGGTCGCAGGGCCGTCAGCCCGCTCTCCTCGGCGGCCTCCCGGAAGGCGGCCTCCGGCACGGAGTCGTCACCGTCCTCGATGTGGCCGCCCAGCTGCACCCAGAATCTGCCCTTGCCGTGGAAGCACAGCAGCACCCGGGTGAGCGTCTCGTCGAAGATGAAGCAGCTGGCAGTGAAGTGCTCAGGCCGGGGCCGACGGCGGAAGGGCTCGTCGCCCTGCGCCGCCAGGTCCTCGAAGTCCTGCTGGAGACGGCGCTGTGCGGGCGCGACCGGTGTCCAGCCGCGCAGGTCCTCCAGGAACCCCGCGGCGATGGGGGAGAGGCAGCGGGCGGACGTCGGGGTGGGACTGACTCCGGTCAGCATACCTGCCAGAGTATCCTCACGCCTCGGCATCGGACCAGACGACCTCGAAACGCTCCAGGAGCACCTCCATCTCGGGGGTGAAGCTGTGTCCGGCGGACGTGCAGACACGCTCCCAGAAGCGTCGGTGTTCGGTGCGCCAGTGCGCCAGGCTGCGGTCGCCCTCTCCTTCGGCCCACGCGTGGTCGGCGTCGACGCCATCGAATCGGGCCAGCGCCAGGCCGGTGGTCCGCACGATCACCCGAGGGGCGCCGCCGCCGTCGCAGAACACGGTGTGCGACCCGATCCCGGGTGTCCCCTCGCCCTCCCAGACGTACTCGGCCAGCAGGCTGGCGGTGGCGGTCTTGCGCCCGGCGAGCACCAGGCCCAGCAGCTCGTCGGCCAATCCGGCGTGGTCGCCGAACTGATCCACCAAGAACGCTGGGCTCGCGGAAACGGCCGCGGGGTGGGCCTGTGCGTACTGCTCCCAGAGAGCGTGAGCGGCCTCGTGGTCAGGCGGAGCCAGGGTACGGCGATTCTGAGCTGGGGGCATGGGTGCCATTCAACACCATCGCCTGGGGGATTCCTCGAGGTCGGCCGTCGGGATCCGACCGGTGACCTCGAGGAATCCCCCACTCGATGCGAAGGGTCGCCCTCAGGCGGGCTCGACCACTACCAACAGGTCGCCGCCGTCGACCTGCTGGACCCCGTTGAGCACGGTCCGGGCCACGGTCCCGCCCACCGGGGTGGTGATCGCGGCCTCCATCTTCATCGCCTCGATGGTGGCGATGTTCGCCCCCGGCTCCACGATCTGACCTTCTTCGACCAGCAGGGAGACGGCGCCGGCGAAGGGCGCGGCCACCTGGCCGGGGACGGCGGCGTCGGCCTTCTCCGCGGCGCGGACTGTGGCCTCCACGGACTCGTCGCGCACCACCAGGGGCCGAGGCTGTCCGTTGAGCGTGCACACCACGGTGCGCATGCCCTTCTCGTCCGGTTCGGAGATGGACTTCAGGGTCACCAGCAGCCGCACTCCCTTGCCCAGGGAGATGGTGTGCTCATGATCCTTGCGCAGCCCGTAGAGGAAGTCCCGGGTGTGCAGCACCATCACGTCACCGTAGGCGTCACGCGCAGCCTCGTAATCCCGCGTGGGCCCGGGGAACAGCAGCCGGTTCAGCGTGGCCTGCCGGGTGGCAGAGTCTGCGGCCAGCCCGGCGCGGTCCTCCTCGGTGAGGTCCTCGTCCAGCGGGCGGACGGTCCGGCCCTCCAGCGCCTTGGTGCGGAACGGCTCCGGCCAGCCGCCGGGCGGGTCGCCGAGCTGTCCGGCCAGGAACTGGATCACCGAGTCCGGCAGGTCGAAGTTCTGCGGCTCGGCCTCGAACTCGGCCGGGTCCACGCCCATGCCCACCAGCTGCAGGGCCAGGTCGCCGACCACCTTCGACGACGGCGTGACCTTCACCAGGCGGCCGAGCATCTGATCGGCCGCGTGGTACATGTCCTCGATGTCTTCGAACCTCTCACCCAGGCCCAGCGCGATCGCCTGCTGCCGCAGATTGGAGAGCTGACCGCCGGGGATCTCGTGCCGGTACACCCGCCCGGTCGGGCTGGGCAGTCCGGACTCGAAGGGCCGGTAGATCCCACGCACGGCCTCCCAGTACGGCTCCAGAGAGGCGACGGCCTCCAGGCCCAGCCCGGTGTCACGCTCGGTGTGCTCCAACGCGGCAACCAGTGCGGAGGCCGGCGGCTGGGAGGTCGTGGCGGCCACTGAGGCAGTGGCGACGTCGACGGCGTCGACCCCGGCCTCGGAGGCGGCCAGCAGGGTGGCCAGCTGCCCGCCTGCGGTGTCATGGGTGTGCAGGTGCACCGGCAGGTCGAAGCGCTCACGCAGGGCGGTGACGAGGGTGCGGGCGGCGGCGGGGCGCAGCAGTCCGGCCATGTCCTTGATCGCCAGGATGTGGGCGCCGGCATCGACCATCTGCTGGGCCAGGCCCAGGTAGTAGTCCAGCGTGTAGAGGTCCTCGTCCGGGTCGGAGAGATCGCCGGTGTAGCACAGGGCCGCCTCCGCCACTGCGGTGCCGGTCTTGCGCACTGCCGCGATGGCCGGGGTGATCTGGTCGACGTCGTTGAGCGCGTCGAAGATACGGAAGATGTCGACCCCGGTCTCGGCGGCCTCGGCGACGAACGCGTCGGTCACCTCCAACGGGTAGGGGGTGTACCCGACTGTGTTGCGTCCCCGCAGCAGCATCTGGATGGGAATGTTCGGCATCTCCGCCCGCAGCAGCGCCAACCGCCTCCAGGGGTCCTCGGAGAGGAAGCGCAGGGCGACGTCGTAGGTCGCTCCGCCCCAGGCCTCCACCGAGAACAGTCCGGGCACCACATGGGCCAGTGCGGGCGCGGCGGCCAGCAGGTCTCGGGTGCGCACCCGAGTGGCCAGCAGCGACTGGTGGGCGTCACGGAAGGTGGTGTCGGTGACCGCCAGAGCGGTCTGCTCGCGCAGCGCCTGGGCGAATCCCTCCGGGCCCTTCTGCTGCAGCACGTCCCGCCAGCCGGTGGGCTTCGGGTGCGACGACGGCCCGTCGAAGGGACTGCGGTCGGGTTCGTCCTGCTTGTCCCCAGGGAAGCGGGGGAGCTTGTCCCGCGGGTCGATGCCCTCCACCCGCCGCCCGTGGGGCTGGTTGACGGTGGTGTCGGCCAGGTACTGCAGCACCTTGGTGCCACGGTCCTTGGACCTGTTGACCTTGGCCAGCTCGGGACGCTTATCGATGAAGTCGGTGGCCAGATCCCCGGAGAGGAACTGCTCGTCGTCAAGGACGTTCATCAGGAAGGGGATGTTGGTCGCCACCCCGCGGATGCGGAACTCGGCCAGGGCGCGCCGGGCACGGCGGATGGCGGTGATCCGGTCTCGGCCGCGGCTGGTCAGCTTGACCAGCATGGAGTCGAAGTGCGGGCTGATCTCCGCCCCGGTGTACACGGTGCCGCCGTCGAGTCGGATCCCCGAACCTCCTGCGGAGCGGTAGACGGTCACGGTGCCGACGTCGGGGCGGAAGTCCGCGGCCGGGTCCTCGGTGGTGATGCGGCACTGCATCGCCGAGCCGCGCACCCGCAGCTCCTCCTGGCGGATCCCCAGGTCCTCCAGGGTTTCTCCGGAGGCGATGCGCAGCTGGGCGGTGACCAGGTCGACGTCGGTGATCTCCTCGGTCACGGTGTGTTCCACCTGGATGCGCGGGTTCATCTCGATGAACACGTGCTGGCCGGCGCGCTCGCCGGCGGTGTCCACCAGGAACTCCACGGTGCCGGCGTTGCGGTAGCCCATGGTCTTCGCGAAGGCGACGGCGTCACGGAACAGCGCCTGGCGGATCTCGTCGTCGAGCTGCGGTGCGGGGGCGATCTCCACCACCTTCTGGTGGCGGCGCTGGATGGAGCAGTCCCGTTCGAAGAGGTGGACCACATTGCCCTCACCGTCGGCGAGGATCTGGACCTCCACGTGGCGGGGGCGGACCACGGCCTGCTCGAGGAACACCGTCGCGTTGCCGAAGGCCGTCTCGGCCTCGCGCATGGCGGCCCGCAGGGCATCGGGGAGCTGCTCGCGGGTCTCCACCCGGCGCATGCCGCGACCGCCGCCGCCGGCGACGGCTTTGACGAAGATGGGGAAGCCGATCTCCTCGGCCTCGGCGATCAGCTTCTCCGGGTCGTCGGAGGGGTCTGAGCTCTCCAGCACGGGGACGCCGGCCTCGCGGGCGGCCCGCAGGGCGCGGATCTTGTCTCCGGTGGACTCCAACACGTCGGCCGGCGGGCCGACGAAGGTGATGCCGGCCTCCTCAGCGGTGCGGGCGAGGTGGGGGTTCTCGGAGAGGAACCCGTAGCCCGGGTAGATGGCGTCGGTGCCGGACTCACGGGCCACCCGGACGATCTCGTCGACGTCGAGGTAGGCGCGGACGGGGTGTCCCTCCTCGCCGATGCGGTAGGCCTCGTCGGCTTTCTGTCGATGGAAGGAGTTGCGGTCCTCATGGGGGTAGACGGCGACTGTGCTCGCGCCGAGCTCATTGGCGGCGCGCAGTGCGCGGATGGCGATCTCACCGCGGTTGGCCACCAGAATCTTGGAGAACATCCGTTGTCGCTTTCCTCTCGGGGACGGCCGCACGTCGTCGTGCGGTCGGGCAGGAGCTTCTGCGCACGGTGCTGCCGCGGGGCGTCTCCTGGTGCCATGCGGCGGGCGCCATTGCCCGTGGCAGGTCGTCAGCACCTGGTTCAGCCCCCGGCAGTCCGGGCATTGTGCACAGAATACCGGCCATGGTGGCGCACGCCATGTGTCCTGCGTCACACGGCGGCATGATCCTGAGCATGATGCGGGGCATGATCGTCGACCAGCACATGCGGCGCCGAGGGGCGTGTTGGGGGCGTGCGGGGGTGCGAAAGGGCCCCCTGGTGGTCCCGAGGTGCTGCAGAGGGGCTCCACGGACAGGCCTCCCGACTGGAAAATCCCTGTGAATCGCCCGGAATCATGCGGTTCTGGGCGTGACGCCGTGGTAGGTTGCCGTTCTGAAAGCCCCGGATACGGGGACTGATGCCGAACCAGTCCAGGAGGACACACTATGGCTATGAACCGCAGCGAGCTCGTCGCCGCCGTCGCAGAGAAGTCGGGCAACTCCCAGGCCGCCGTGAACGGCGTGCTGGACGCCGTCTTCGAGGTCTTCACCTCCCAGGTCTCCGAGGGCGAGAAGGTCACCATCCCGGGCTGGTTGGCCGTGGAGCGCACCAAGCGTGCCGCTCGCACCGGTCGTAACCCGCAGACCGGCGAGACCATCGAGATCCCCGAGGGCTTCTCGGTGAAGCTGACCGCCGGTTCCAAGCTGAAGGCCGCAGCATCCGGCAAGTGATCGGCTTCAGCCGTTCCGGCTTCTGACGTCGGCCCCTGACCCCGCATCCGGTGGTCAGGGGCCGACGTCGTCTCCAGCAGATCGCGACGACGGCGGGGCGGACTGCTGCGTGCCTCGCGCTGCGGCGTGCCTCGCGGGACGGCGCGGAGTCACACCCTCGCCACTGAATTCTACGAGGCGTAGAATCGCAGGCGGGGTCCGGACAGCACCGGCGGATCTGTGAGCAGGGAGGTGGACCATGGCGACAGCTGCGCATGTCAGCGGCGCCCAGCGTCTGACCCGTGGCTGTCTCGCCTCCTCCGCCGCGGTCGGCTCCGCCGTCGCGGCCCATGCCGCCGCCGGTCACCACGCCCCCCATCTGCTGGTGGTCGTCCTCGCCCTGGTGATCAGTCTCCCGCTGTGCACCGCGCTGGCAGCCCTGCGGTTCAGCCGACTCCGGCTGGCCGGCTCCGTGCTGAGCTCCCAGGCGGTGCTCCACGGGCTCTTCTCGTTCCTTCCCGCCTCCGCCGCGGCACCGATCCCCGGCGCTGCGGCGCCAGACACCCACGCCGGGCATGCGGCCGGGCAGACCGCTGGGCAGACGGCGGCTCCGCTCAGCACCGCAGTGCCTGGAGGCCCGGCGGAGACGGTCGCAGGCGCACCGGAGTCCGCTGTGCTGGGGATCTCTGTGTTCGGCGGTGTCTTCGACCTCGGCATGACACTGTCCCATCTGGCGGCGGCAGCGCTCACCGTGGTGGTGCTGCGCCGCGGCGAGCTGCTCCTGCAGGCGGTGGCCGACCTGCTCTCGCTGCGGCCGGCGCGCCTGCTGCTGGCTCCGCGGGAGGCGCTGTTCGGCGCCCGCGCCGCTCGTCCGGTCGCTGCCCGGTTCGTCCCGGTGGTGGACGATCTCTGGGTCGGGCACGGTCCCCGCACGGTGCGGGGGCCGCCGGTGTTCGCCTGACGCCGCTGCGGCGTCCCCGCGCGGCCGCAGGATCCTGCGGCCTGACTGCACCCGAAGCGTGCACAGGGTTCGGCATGAGGCCGACCGCACGTCTTCCCGCGAACCACTGAAGGACATCATGAACACTGCCACCATCACTGCAGACCCCTCCGCCACCGGCGGAGTCACCACAGACCCGCGTCGTCGATTCGTCCGGCTCGCCGCGGCGGCCGGAGGTGCCGCCCTCGGGCTCACCGCGCTGACCCCGGCCCCGGCCTGGGCGCACGACGAGCTGCTCTCCGCCACGCCGGAGGCGGGGGAGGTGCTCACCGAGAGTCCGGAGGAGATCACCCTTCAGTTCACCGGTGACGGCCTCACCGTGGGCGAGACCATCACCAATGAGATCCAGGTGACGGATGAGGACGGGCAGAGCTGGGAGACCGAGACCGTGGTCGACGGCGCCTCCTTGTCCACGGGGCTGGATGGAGAGCTGCCCGACGGCGAGTACGAGGTTGTCTACCGGGTGGTCTACTCCGACGGACATGACGAGGAGGACAGCTACTCCTTCGAGGTGGACCTGCCCCAGGAGGCGGCCGTCGAGGACGACGCCGAGAATCAGGCGGACGCCGCCGACGACGACGCTGCCGCCGACGCCGCCGACGCCGCCGACGCCGCCGAGGCAGAGGCGGCCGGAGGCGCCGAGGCCGAGAACACTGAGGCCGACCCTGCCGCTGAGACGGACCTCGCCACGGCGGAGGGCCAGTTCCCCGCCTGGGCCGCCGTCCTGTTCGGGCTCGGCGGGCTGCTGATCGTCATCCTCGCCGTGATGCTCATGCGGAAGAAGATGACCCAGGTCGAGGAGTGGAAGCAGGCCCCGCGCCAGCCGCGCGACACCGCTGGCGAGACCGGCACCGACGGGTCCGGCACCGACGGATCTGGCCCGGACCGCCCCCGCGACCACGAGTGAGGATCATCTCCATGACGCCTGCCGCAGGCGGCCGTGACGCCGCCCGTGACGCCGCCCGTGCGACGGCGGACGCTCCCGTGCGCGCCGTGACGCTGCCTGCGGTGGGCGCCGCCCTCTGTCTCGGCCTGGTGGCCGTGGTGGTGGCCGGCCTGCTCACCGGCATCGGCCGGCCCACGCAGATCGCGGACCCGGGCGCGGTCACTCGCTGGGGCCTGCCCGTGGCCCGATTCATCCATCATCTGGCCATGGCCACGGCGGTCAGCGGCGCCATCCTGGCCGTGGTGGCCGTGCCTTCCCGCGTCGGCCCGCGCAGCCGGCAGCGCCGTGCCGAGCGCGCGGAGCAGGAGCGCGCCGAACGGGCCGACCGGACCCAGCATCAGCGGGCGGCGACCGCCGGGGGGTCCGGCCCCTCCGAGCACCCGCTCTACACCCGCACCCTGCAGATCGCCGGAGTCGCCGCTGTCGTTTGGACCGTGGCCGCCGTCGCCGTGCTGGTGCTGACCTACTCGGCGTTGGCCGGGCAGCCGTTGTCCTCGGACGAGGCGTTCTCCACCGGCTTCCTCGGCTATGTGCAGTCGATCCCGACCGGCCAGGCCTGGATGGTGGTGGTGCTCATCGCCTCAGTGTTCGCCACGCTGATCTTCGCTGTGCGGACCCCGGGCGGACTCTTCTTCGTGGCGGCCCTCGGACTGACGGGCATCATCCCCATGGCTCTGGTGGGACACTCCGCCTCCGGCGACGACCACACCGCTGCGGTGAACTCGCTGGCCCTGCATCTGCTGGGCGTGGTGATCTGGGTCGGTGGGCTCGTGGTCCTGGCGCTGCTCTCCCCGGAGATCCGCCGGCAGGCCACGGCGCTGACCGCCCGGGAACAGGGTGGGCCGGAGATCGTGGGCACCCTGCTGCGGCGATACTCGGTGCTGGCCGGCCTGGCCATCGCCACGGTGGCGGTCTCCGGGGCCATCAACGCGGATCTGCGCATCGCCACGCTGGAGCAGCTGCTGACCACCCCCTACGGGGTCATGCTCGCGCTGAAGATCGGTGCCACCGTCGGGCTGGGGATCATCGGCTGGATGCACCGCAGCTGGATCATCCCGCGCCTGGCCGGGGCCCACGAAGGTGCCGGTGCACCGTCGTCGACCGCCCCCGGCTCGGGCGACCCCGTCCGGGGTCGGGCCGTCACCGGGCTGCTGTGGCAGCTGATCCTGGTGGAGGTCGCCGTGATGTCTGCGGTGGTCGGCGTCAGTGCGGTCCTGGGCAGGACCTCGCCGCCGGTCTCCGAGGAGCTGCCCCCGGACGCCACCCCGGCCCGCATCCTCACCGGCTACGACCTCCCGCCGGAACCGACCCTGGGACTGTGGTTCACCCAATGGCGGTTCGACTGGCTGTGGGTCGCCGTCGTCGTCTTCCTGGCGGCCTGGTACCTGTCCTCGATGGTGAGACTGCGGCGCCGTGGGGACGGCTGGCCGATCATGCGCGGGGTGAGCTTCCTGTTCGGCCTGACGGTGCTGCTGTGGGTGACCTCCGGCGGGCCGGCGATCTACGGGATGGTGCTGTTCTCCGGGCACATGATCCAGCACATGACGCTGACCATGGTCGCGCCCATGTTCCTGGTGCTCGGCTCTCCGGTGACGCTGGCGATGCGCTCGCTGTCGCCACGCACCGACGGCACCCGCGGAGCCCGTGAATGGATCCTGTGGCTGGTGCACTCACCGTTCTCCCGGGTGGTCACCCACCCGATCGTCGCCGCGGTGAACTTCGCCGGCTCGCTGGTGCTGTTCTATTACACCCCGCTGTTCGGCCTCGCGCTGGAGTATCACCTGGGCCACGAGCTGATGAACGTCCACTTCCTGCTGACCGGTTACATCTTCGCGTTGGTGATGGTCGGTCATGACCCGCTGCCGAAACGCCCGCCGCATGCGATCCGGCTGGTGATCCTGCTGGCCACCATGGCCTTCCACGCGTTCATCGCAGTGGCGCTCTCCGGGGCGGAGTCGCTGATCCAGGCGAGCTGGTTCGGCAACATGGGTCACGACTGGGGCTTCACCGCCCTGGAGGACCAGCAGCGCGGTGGCGAGCTGATGTGGGGACTCGGAGAGATCCCGACCATGCTGCTGGCGGTGATCGCCGCCGTGCAGTGGTCCTGGGCGGACCGGCGAGAGATGGTCCGTGAGGACCGCGAAGCCGACCGCACCGGCGACGCCGAGCTGCATGACTACAACGAGATGTTCGCCCGCATGGCAGAGAGGGACACCCCGCGATGATCCGCCCCCACCCCCATCTCCCGTCGGCGCTGCTGCTGACCGCAGCGCTGACCCTGACGGCCTGCGGCGCCGACGACGGCGGTGCCGCAGAGGGCGAACAGAGCCAGCGGGCCGGCTCGGAGCGACTCATCGCCGCTGCCGGGGCGGGTATGGAGCGGGCCTCCAGCTTCGGCTTCGACTCCGCCGGGTTCTACACCGAGGCCGCCGTGGAGGAGTTCCGCGACCAAATGGTGGGATCCCTGGCTGACGGGGAGGTCGACGTCGACGTCGCACCAGCCTCCTGTGCCGAGCCGCTGGCCGCAGTCGACTGGGCTCCGCTGCTGCTCGGCTCGGATGCCGCACGGGTGGACTTCGGCTCGGAGACCTTCACCGGCACCGGGTCCATCGAGATCGCGGAGCTCGACGGCGAGGACTCCGCCGCCCGTGTCCAGGAGCACATGGACCACGTCCGTCACCTGGTGGAGTCCTGCCCCGAGGTGCAGCTGACCCAGCTCGACGCCGACTACGTGCTCGTCATGGATGACGTGGACCTCGAGGATCTGCCGCCCGCTGACGGGGCCGGGGACGGCACCGTCGGCTACTCGCGCACACGGGCGCTGGCCGATGCGCAGGACGATGGAATGATCGCGGCCCAGATCCTGTTCACTCGTCAAGGTGACGACGTCGTGATGGTCTCCTTCATCGGGGAAGCTGCGGCGGCCTCGCAGGAGTTCACGGCCATGGCTGAGGCGATCACCGCCTCGACGCTGGAGGGTCTCGAGGACTGAGCCTCTGCGGTCGGCCGCGGCGGGTCGCCGGGCGACATCGGGCAGGAACAGGACGTAAAGGAGCACACGCATGACGCAGACGATCCGCCGCACCGCACGGGTGCGGGCCTCCGAGCTGGTCGGCCGCGGATGGCTGAACACCGGAGGCCAGGAGATCACCCTGGAGGATCTGCGCGGCAAGATCGTCATCCTGGACTTCTGGACCTTCTGCTGCATCAACTGCCTGCATGTCCTCGATGAGATGCGTCCGCTCGAGGAGCAGTTCTCCGACGTGCTGGTCACCGTGGGCGTGCATTCCCCGAAGTTCGAACATGAGGCCGATCCGGACGCCCTGGCCGCCGCCGTCGAGCGCTACGAGATCGCCCACCCGGTGCTGGACGACCCGAACCTGATCACCTGGCAGGCCTACTCGGCCCGCGCGTGGCCGACTCTCGTCGTCATCGACCCGGAGGGCTACATCGCC
Organism: Nesterenkonia suensis; assembly: GCF_054782935.1. Lineage (NCBI taxonomy): Bacteria > Bacillati > Actinomycetota > Actinomycetes > Micrococcales > Micrococcaceae > Nesterenkonia > Nesterenkonia suensis. The sequence goes on from NZ_BAAGRN010000001.1 coordinate 145,835, forward strand.
GCGAACCTGGCCGGGGAGGGCCATGTGGCAGGGCTGGAGTCCCTGGTGGAGGAGCTGATCGCCGAGCACGAGGCCAAGGGCACCCTGCACCGGGGCGACGGCCCCTATGTGCCGCCGGAGCCGGTGTCCCGCACGCTGCGCTTCCCGGGCAAAGCCGTGCCGGTCACCCGTCCGCTGGGCGGGGACGAGTCCTCGGTGGGCCGCTTCCTGGTCGCCGACACCGGCCATCACCGGATCGTGGAGGTGGAGTCCGACCTGCAGACCGTGGTCCGCAGCTGGGGCGGCGGAACCACTGACGACGACGGCGGGATCGCCTCCCCGGAGAAGGGCCACCGGGACGGCGACGCCGAGACGGCGCGCTTCACCGAGCCGCAGGGCCTGACGGTCCTGCCGGCAGAGGTGGCCGAGCAGGTCGGCTGCGACGTGGTCGTGGCCGACACCGTGAACCACCGGCTGCGCGGCATCGACGTCGCCACCGGTCAGGTCACCACGCTGGCCGGCAACGGGGTGCAGCGGCTCATCGACTCCGAACGGGTCACCCAGGCTGAGGGCCCCGCGGTGGGCAGTCTGAGGGCCGCCCCGCTGGAGGTCTCGCTGTCCTCCCCGTGGGACGTGCTGTGGTCCCCGGTGACCGGCTCAGTGATCGTCGCGATGGCCGGGACACACCAGATCTTCTCCTTCGACCCGGTCACCGGCGATCTGAGAGTGCTGGCCGGCACCGGGCTGGAAGGACTGACCGATGGTGCGGCCGATGAGTCCTGGTTCGCTCAGACCTCCGGGCTCGCCGCCGACGCCGGCGGGGATGTGTGGATCGCCGACTCGGAGACCTCCTCGCTGCGTGTGCTGCGGATCAGCCAGGACCCTGAGGCGCCCGCAGTGGAGACCATCATCGGAGAGGGGCTGTTCGACTTCGGCTTCCGCGACGGCGATCCGGCCGAGGCGCGCCTGCAGCACCCGCTGGGCGTGACCGTGCTGCCGGACTCCTCGGTGCTGGTGGCCGACACCTACAACGGGGCGATCCGTCGCTACCGCGGAGAGCACCGGGCCGCGGACGGCACCACGGTGGCCGCAGCCGTCTCCACGGTGGCCCGCGGACTGAAGGAACCCTCCGACGTGCTGCTGGACTCCGACGGCGCCACCCTGCTGGTGGTGGAGACCAACGCCCACGAGTTGGTGCGCGTGGCCATCCCGGAAGAGTTCTTCACCGTGGACGAGGGAGCCCAAGAGACCCAGCGGCCCACCACCCCGGTGGCCCCCGGCGAGTTCAGCCTGAGCATCGGCTTCGAAGCGCCCACCGGGCAGAAGCTCGACGACCGCTGGGGCGATCCCACTCAGTTGAAGATCTCCTCCTCCCCGGAGGAGCTGATCGTCGAGGGGGCGGGCAGCGGCGAGGGGCTGAGCCGCACCCTGCGGCTGAACCCGTCGGTGCCCGAGGGCGTCCTGCACATCACCGCTCGGGCGGCCGCCTGCGACGGCGCCCCGGGCCAGGAGATCCCGATGCACGCCGCCTGTCACCTCTACCAGCAGGACTGGGGCATCCCGGTGACCCTCGAGGAGGGCGGGGACTCCGCCCTGAGGCTGGACCTGCGCGGCATCTCGTGAGCTGACGGGGACCTGCGCGCCCCACCGGCCGAGTCTCCGTGTCCCTCCACGTCAGCCATGTCACACTGAATCCTGCACAGTCGTCGAGGGGGTCGGATCCGCACAGGTCCGCCCGGCAGGAGTGAGATGACCATGGCTGGATCGTCACCGTCCCGCACCGGCGCAGGGGACCCGACGGCGTCGCGCCGTTCCCTGTGGCGGTGGTACCTGGACGTCCCCCTGATCTGGAAGCTCGCCGTCGCCCTGGTGCTCGGCGTCGTCGCGGGCCTGGTGGTGGGCCCGCCCATCGCGGTGGTGCAGCCGCTCGGTGACATCTTCCTGCGCCTGCTGACCATGCTGGTGATGCCGCTGATCCTGCTGACCCTGATGGCCGGCGTCGCCTCGGTGTCCCCGAAGACGCTGGGCCGCATCGGCGGCAAGGCCTTCCTCTACTACCTGGTGACCACCGCCTTCGCGATGACCATCGGCATCGGCGTCGCCCTGCTGGTCTCCCCAGGGGCCAGGCTGAGCCTCCCGGGCGACGCCGAGGTGGACGAGCAGACCGCCCCGCCGCTGGCGGAGGTCCTCACCGGCATCGTCCCGGACAACATCTTCTCCGCCCTGGCCGAGGGGGAGGTGCTGGCCGTGATGTTCTTCGCCCTGGCCGCCGGCATCGCGCTGGCCTTCATGCAGGACAGCCCCGATGACCATATCGCCGGGCTCGCCATGCACCTGCGGCGCTTCGTCGACGGCGGCGTGGAACTGGTCTTCCTGATCATCCGCGGCGTGCTGCAGTACTCGCCCATCGGTGTCTTCGCGCTGATCGCCGTGGTGGTGGGGGAGACCGGAGCCGAAGCGCTGCTGCCGCTTGCCTCCCTGACCGGGGTGATCTACGGCGGGATCGTCCTGCAGATCGTGATCTACGCGGTGATCCTGCTGCTCTTCCGCGCCCCGGTCGGCCGGTTCTTCCGCGAGGCCAAGGAGCCCATGCTCACCGGTTTCGTCACCCGCTCCTCGTCCGGCACCCTGCCGGTGACCACCCAGGCGGCCGAGCGGCTCGGCGTGCGTCGCGGCGTCTACTCCTTCACGCTGCCGCTGGGCGCGACCATCAACATGGACGGCACCGCCATCTACGTGGGCGCGGCCACCGTGTTCATCGCCAACGTCACCGGGGCGGAGCTGACCCTGACCCAGCTGGCCACTGTGGCTGCCGTCGGGGTGCTGGCCTCCATCGGCACCGCCGGTGTGCCGGGCGCCGGGCTCATCATGCTCACCATGGCCGTCACCGCCGCGGGGCTGCCCATGGCGCCGGTGGCGCTGGTGGCGGGCATCGACGCGATCCTGGACATGGCCCGCACCCTGTGCAACGTCACCGGGGACCTCACGGGTACGCGCATCATCGCCAAGACCGAGCCCGGGATGCTGGTGGACCCGGATGACCCGCCGGAGGATGAGGAGAGGGCGTGCGACAGTGCCGGTGACCCCGGCGTCGAACAGGACCCGGGCGCGCGCCGTGAGCCCGGGGATTCGGTAGGCTCATAGGCGAGCAGACACGTCCCCGGTGAAAGGTGGATGACCCTATGACCACGTTGGTCGTCACGGCGAGCAAGCACGGCTCCACAGCGGAGATCGGTGAGCGGATCGCCACCACGTTGAGCGCCCGAGGCGTCTCCACCCATGTGAAGGACGTCTCCGAGGCGGGGCCGTGGCTGTACGAGGCGGATCACGTCGTCGTCGGGCTGCCCGTGTACCGGCAGGCGCTCTACGGGCCGGGGAAGCTCTTCCTCGACAGCAACCGCACCGAGCTCAGCGGCAAGCCGCTGTTCCTCTACGCCGTCGGCGGCGGTCCGCGACTGGAGGAACCGCTGTACGCCACCCTGCGGCAGTACCCGCACCGGGAGATCGCCTACTTCCGGGGAGCGGTGGACGCGGAGAAGATCAGCTTCTTCGAGAAGCTGCAGCTGACCGTCGCGAAGGCACCGAAGGACGCGGACTTCCGTGACTGGCCCGCCATCGAGGACTGGGCCAGCTCGCTGCTGGCCTACGGGATCAGCTGAGGGGATCCAGACACAGGTGCCCCCCGGAGGAAGGGACGCTGCACGCCGGGCGGACGCCGCCCCTCCTCCGGAACCATCGGAACAAGGTCCTAGCATAGGGACATGACCATCCCGGGCACCCCGCAGCGCGACGACGGCACCGCCGATCGCCGCCCCACCACCCCTGTCGCCGACCTGACCACTGACGACGGCGCTCGCCCCCTCTACACGGCGTCCGTGGTCAACGACGGCGGCACCTCTGGGCACGTCCGCGCCGAGGGCGGGCCCTCGCTGCCGACCGCCTCGCCGTTCGACGCCGCCCCGGCCGACGGCGCCCGGCCCGGCGCCGATCCGGAGCAGCTGCTCGGCATGGCCTGGAGCACCTGCCTCAACGCCACGCTGGAGGTCGTGCTCGCCGAGGCCGGGATCACCGCACGCAGCAGGGTCCGCGCGGAGGTGGAGCTGCATCGGGACCGCACCGGAGTGGGGTATCGATTCGTACCTCGGGCGGCGGCCGCCGTCGAGGGGATGCGGCCTGCGCAGGCGCGGATCCATGTGGCGGCCGCCCACGCGCGGTGTCCGGTCTCGAAGCTGCTCACCGGGACTCCGGGCATCTCCGACGGCCACCCTGTGCCGCAGGTGGAGGCGGTGGAATTCTCCGACGTCGCGGCGCGTTGAGACGGGTCGTGGACGCACCAGCACCGACCCTGACGAGCAGGCCCCTATGATCGAGCTGCAACAGGTCACCAAGACGTACCGGCGGCCCGGTGCCGGACGCCGTGGTGCCCACCTCCACGCCCTGCGGGGCGTCGACCTCGCCATCCGGGAGGAGGAGATGTTCGGCGTCGTGGGCGAATCGGGCTCAGGGAAGTCGTCCCTGCTGCGACTGATCAACCATCTCGAGGCCCCCAGCTCGGGACGGGTGCTGGTCGACGGCGTCGACCTCGCCGAGCTCAGACCGCGAGCCCGCCGGGCGCAGCGCCGCCGCATCGGCATGGTGTTCCAGCAGTTCAACCTGCTGGCCAACAAGACCGTCTTCGACAACGCCGCCCTGCCGCTGCGTCTGCAGCACCGCCGCGACCGTGAGCCGGTGATGCAGATGCTGGACTTCGTGAACATGGCCGACCACGCCCACAAGCACCCCAGCCTGCTCAGCGGCGGGGAGAAGCAGCGGGTCGCGATCGCCCGCGCGCTGGTCACCGACCCGCGGATCCTGCTCTGCGACGAGCCCACCTCCGCCCTGGACGACCACCACACCGAGGAGGTCATGGACATCCTCGGCCAGATCCGACGGGAGCTGCGCACCACGATCGTGCTGGTCAGCCACGAGCTCGATGTCATCAAGGCCTCCTGCGATCGGGCCGCCGTGCTGGAGCGTGGCCGACTCACCGCCGTCGCCGACGTCGTGGCTCCACCTCCGCGGGCAGTCTTCACCAGCTATGCCGAGCGGGCTCAGAGGTACCTGGGATGAGCGCGGCCACGCCCGCGGGCCAGGTCGTCTCGGGTCGTGGGCCTGCCGTGGAGGGGATCGCGGCCCGGGTCGACGAGCTCACCGCCAGCCTCGCGGTGTATCGCGGGGAGATGCTCCAGGCCATCGTCGAGACCGGGGTGATGTTGGGCAACTCGTTGCTCGCGGCGGTGCTGCTGGGCCTGCCGATCGGCACGTGGATGTACCTCAGCCGGAAGAACGGGCCCCAGCCGCGCTCGAGCCTCTATGCGGTGCTCAACGGGTATGTCAACGTGGTGCGTTCTGTGCCGTTCCTGCTGTTCGTGGTCGCGCTGATCCCGTTCACCCGATGGCTGGTCGGGACCTCCTTCGGCACCACGGCGGCCTCGGTGCCCCTGGCCTTCGTCGCGGTGGCGCTCTACGCCCGGTGGGTGGAGCAGACTCTGCTCGACGTGCCCCGCCAGACCGTGGAGCTCGCCGACGCCCTGGGCGCGAACACCCTGCAGCTGATCACCCGGTTCCTCTACCCGGAGGCGCGTTCCGGGCTGGTGCTCAGCCTGACCACGGTGACCATCTCGATGGTCTCCTACTCCACCATCATGGGGGTGGTCGGCGGCGGAGGGGTCGGAGACTTCGCCATCCGATACGGGTACCAGACCTATGAGTACGAGATCATGTACGCGACCATCCTGATCATGATCGTGGTGGTGATGCTCCTCCAGGCCACCGGGACCTGGATCTCTCGGCGCATCGACCGCCGCATCCCCTGACCTGCGGTGAACCCGTTGAACCGTCCGTACGTACTGCCCGTCCTCGAACCGAAGAAGGAGACCATGTCCTCTCGACCCGATCCCCGTCCCGCCGCCGGACCCGTCCGCCGCCCCGCCGGAGCCTGTTCCCGGTTCCCCGCGCTGACCGGGCCGCTCGCTGTCGTCGCTGCCGGTGCTCTGCTGCTGACCGGCTGCGCCTCGGACGCCGGCGGGTCCGCCGAGGAGCCCGGCGAGGACACCACCATCCGGGTGGCCTCCCATATGACGCCGATGACCGACGTCGTGGAGGTGGCCGCCGACGTCGCCGCCGAGGACGGCTGGACCGTGGAGCTGGTCCAGGTCAATGACAACGTCCAGTACAACCGTCTGCTGGCCGACGGCGAGGTGGACGCCAACTTCGCCCAGCACGAGCCCTACATGGAGGCGTTCAACGCCGAGCACGATGCCGAGCTGACCGCACTGACCCCCATCTACGACGCCAAGGTGGGCTTCTACTCCCGGGACTACGACGACGTCGCGGAGGTCCCCGACGGCGCGAAGGTCGCGATCCCCAACGACGCCTCCAACGAGGGGCGCGCCCTGGCGATCCTGGACGAGCACGGGCTGATCAGCCTCGCCGACGGGGTGGGCTTCGAGGGTCGGATCGCCGATGTCGAGGAGAACCCTCATGACCTGGAGTGGGTCCAGGTGGACCTGCTCAACCTCTCCTCGGCCTATGAGGAGGACGACGTCGCGCTGGTCTACAACTACCCAACCTACATCGCCCGGGTGGGGCTGACGCCCGAGGACGCGGTCCTGCTGGAGGAGACCGTGGACCAGCGGTTCGCCATCCAGCTGGTCTCCCGCGCCGAGGACGCCGCCAGCGAGAAGATCCAGACGCTTCAGCAGGCCATGACCTCCGATGAGGTGCGCGAGTTCCTGATGGAGGAACACAGCGAGACGCTGCTGCCCTCGTTCTGAGGGCTGAGGGCTGAGGGCTGAGGAGCCCGCCTCGGTGGGGTCAGGGCATCGTCGCCAGGATGCGCTCCAGGGTCCGCCAGGTGCGGGTGGTGATGTCCTGGCCCAGGCGGCGCTCCAGCCAGGCCATCACATCCGGGGACTTCGTGGCGGTGGTATCGGTGACGGTCAGCACCGCCGCCGCTGGCACGTGGACGCCCACCACCTGGATCGCCGATGACGGCGGCTCGCCCAGGGCGTCGACGACGGCGGCGCCCGCAGGATCTGCGAACGCTCCGGGATCCTTGAGGAACGTCACCGTCAGATAGCTGGACCTGGCATGCTCGCGGTCCCCGAAGGGTGCCGAGGCGACCAGGGCCGCCAGCTCCTCCCGGCTGCGGAGGATGGTGCCGCCGGCGATGCCGAGCCGGTCCTGCAGCGCAGCCTGGATGCGCGCCTCCGCCGCGGCACGGGCCGCCGAGCCGGGCGCGCCGCCGTCGTGCGTTGTGGAGCTGGGCTGTGTGGCGCCGGACTGTGTGGAGCCGGACTCAGAGTGCTCGGACGCTGCGCGGAAGACGAGGTTTCCGCTGGAGATCACCGAGGCGACCTCGGTGAAACCGAGGCCCTCCACGACGCCGCGCAGCTTCTCATTGCGCATGTTCGGGTTCCCGGGGCCGATGCCGCGCAGCAGCGCACACCACCACGGATCAGTGGCGGGATCTCCGGCGCGCGGTGGAGCATCGGCTGCCATGGGCACAGACTACCGGGGCCCGGCGGGGAAGCAGAGCTTCCCCGCCGGGCCCCGGGTGGGATTCGGGCGAGATCAGGCGGGGACGGTGACCGCCGCGCGCAGCGCCTGCGCGGCCGCGCCGATGTCCTCGGCCGAGTAGATGGCCCCGCCGGCGACCGCGATCTGCGCGCCGGCGGCCTGCACGTCGGCGACAGTGGAGGCGCTGACACCACCGGCCACGGAGAACGGCACACCGGAGGCCCGCCCCGCAGTGAGGAGGTCGTCCAGCGAGTAGCCCTCCTGAGCCTGCTCGTCCAGGCCCGCGTGCATCTCGACGAGCTCAGCTCCGAGCTCTACGACCTCCTGGGCCCGGTGCGCCTTGTCCTTGACCCCGATCAGGTCCACGACGACGCCCTTGCCATGGCGGCGGGCGGCCTCGACGGCGCCGGCGATGGTGCTGTCATCTGCGGTGCCCAGCACGGTGACGAGGTCGGCGCCGGCGGCGAAGGCGATCTCAGCCTCCAGGGCGCCGGCGTCCATGGTCTTCAGGTCGGCGAAGACGACCTTGTCCGGGTGCGCCTCCTTCACAGCGGTGACTGCGCGGAGCCCCTCGCTCTTGATGAGCGGGGTGCCCAGTTCGAGGATGTCGACGTGGGGCGCCGCCGCGGCGGCCCACTCCAGGGCCTGCTCGGTGGTGAGGGTGTCCATGGCGAACTGGATCTTCATGACAGATCTCCTTCGGAGTCAGTGGGGGTCAGTGGTGAGTTCAATGGGTTGGGGGGGGGAATGTCATCGGATGTCATTCGAGATTGGCGTGGCGCGGCCAGATGTCGTCGCCGGTGAGGCCGCTGCGCTGCCACAGGGCGTGGAAGAGCGCATCGCCGAGGACGACCAGACCCTGTTCGAAGAGGCTTCCGGCGTACTGCACCGAGATGCTCCCGCTGCGGTCGAGCTTCGCGGCTGCGGGCACCTCCACTGTCACCTCGGCCAGCTGTGCCAGCGGCGACCCTGGTGTGGCGGTGAGAGCGGCGACCGTCGCGCCGACCGACTGCGCCTTCTCGGCGGCCTGGACGATGCCCGCCGTGGTCCCGGAGCCGCTGGCGACCAGCAGCACGTCCCCGGCGCGGATCGCTGGTGCGGTGATCTCGCCGACGACGTGGGTGGACAGGCCCAGGTGCATCAGACGCATCGCGGTCATCTTCAGAGCCAGGCCTGAGCGGCCGGAGCCCAGGACGAAGACGCGTTCAGCCCCGGAGAGGGTATCGGCCAGGTCCTCCAGGGTGCGGCCGGCCAGCGTCAGGGTGTCCGAGCTCCGGGCGAGCTCAGAGCTGATCTCCTGCAGTGCACTGCCGACGGTGGTGTTCCCGACCACTGTGCTGTTCAGCGTGATGTTCGCGTTCATGGAGACGATCCTGCCCACCAGCGGGGCTCGGCACTATCCCTCGAAGGTCCAGTGAGACTGCCCGTTCGGCGAGGACTGCCCGGACGGGCAGGTCGGCTAGCCTGTGGGGTATGACGCAGGACCCCGCAGAGATCGAGGGCTCCCCGGAGACCCGGCACCCCCAGGAGCTGCCCGTGCCCGCGGATCGGCGCCATGCTTCGCAGCACGGCCGTTCCGTCTCGGAGCTGGCGGACCGTCACGCGGTCACGCTCGAGACCCTCCTGGCCGCGCTGCGTTCGACGCGGCTGGGGGATCGGGAGGCGCGGGAGACCGCGATCGGCATCGCCGCCGCGGCGTTGGTGGAGGCGCGCTCGTCCGCGCGCCAAGGGGCTGACCTGTTGGAGCCGGTCACTGGGGCCTTCGGGCGTCTGAAAGCCGAGCTGCGCCCGCTGGTGCGTCATGGCCGCGTGGACGTGGAGTTCGTGGAGCCGCCGCCCAACGGTCGGGCGCTGCCCGGCGATGTGGCCCAGGCGGCACGAGCGATCGTGCGCAGCGCCGTGCTGACCGTCGTCGATTCCTCCGAGGCCCGCCGGGTCCGCATCCACTGGGACTGTGACGGCCTGCACCTGCTGATCCATCTGCGTGACGACGGCAACGGGGAACTCAGTGCGCACGATGACGCGCTGCGGCCGATCACTGAGCATCTCAGCGCGTTCAGCGGGCGGATGGACGTGGACTCGACGCCGGGGTGGGGCACGGAGGTCACGATCGCCATCCCGTTGGACCCCGCGCCGACGCCTCTGCCCGTGGAGGACCTCGGAGAGCTGAGTCCCCGCGAGGCCGAGGTGCTGCAGCATCTCGCCCGAGGGTCCCGCAACGCCGAGATCGCCGCGGAGCTGGGCATCAGCGACCACACTGTGAAGTTCCACATCTCGAAGCTGCTGCGCAAGACCGGCACCCGGAACCGGGCGGAGCTGATCGCGCTGCTGCGCTGAGAGCCCGTGGGAGCGAGATCGAAGACCAGGAGAGATCGATGACCAGGAGCCGGAGCAGAGATCCGGGGAGGCCTGTGAGCCACCAGATCATCCCGGCCCGGCAGCTGACCCGGGCCCCGTGGAAGAACGGCCTCGGCACCACGCGGGTGATCGCCACTGAGGAACCCCACCCAGAGGAGTCCCGCCGCGCGGGACCGGCGGCTGACGGAGGGAGTCCAGGTCCGGGGTTCCTCTGGCGGCTGAGCCTCGCCGACCTGGTGGACGACAGCGTCTTCTCCGCGCTGCCCGGGGTTGACCGGGTCTTCACTCTCGTCACGGCAGGGCCGGTCGACCTCCATGTCGGCACCCGGGGGCACACGCTGAGCGCCGGGCGCCAGGTGGTCTTCGCCGGGGAGGAGGACGTCCGGGCCGAACTCGGGGAGGTGGGGCCGCAGCAGGCGCTGAACCTCATGGTGGACCGGTCTCGGGCCCAGGGCGAGGTGCAGGTGGAACAGCTGGAATCCGGCTGGACAGAGCTCACGGCCACCGAGACTGCTGTCGTCGTACTCTCCGGGGAGGTGTCCCTCCCCGGTGGAGGAGAGCTCACCGTTGGGGATGCGCTCCGTCCTGTGGGGGATCTGGCGATCCACATCGGCGGGTCAGCCGTGGTGGCCCGGGTGAGTGTGACCCCGCACCGGGACGGGCGCTGACGGGAATCACCGTGCCCTGCACGGGGTTGGGGAGGCAGGGGCTCGTCGTCTTCCGTCATCTGCGGCGGGCCTGCGCCTGCGAGCGTGCTACGTTCACTAGCCGTCCGGTCTGCCAGACCGCCCATCCATGCCCACAGACTCGGGGGAACATCATGAACCACCGCCGCCTCCTGCCCACTGCCGCGATCGCCGCCCTGCTGGTCTCCACGGCCGCGTGCACCGCTGACGACGCTGCCGACGCCGGCGCGGACCCTGACGAGGAGCCCGCACCGGGGCTCACTCTGGAGGACGTCCAGGACGAGGGTGTGCTGACGGTCGGCACTGAGGGCACCTACCGGCCGTTCTCCTACCACGAGGGCGGCTCTGGCGAGCTGACCGGGTACGACGTCGACGTCGTCACTGCTGTGGCGGAGAAGCTGGGCGTGGACGTCCAGTTCGAGGAGACCCAGTGGGACGCCATGTTCGCCGGGTTGGAGTCCGCTCGCTTCGACGTCGTCGCCAACCAGGTCTCTATCACGGAGGACCGTCAGGAGACCTACCTGTTCTCCGAGCCGTACACCGTCAGCAATGGCGTGATCGTCACGCTGGCGGACAACGAGGAGATCAGCAGCTTCGAGGACCTCGAGGGCAGGACCACCGCCCAGTCGCTGACCAGCAACTGGTACGAGCTGGCGACCGAGTCCGGGGCCGAGGTCGAGGCCGTGGAGGGCTGGGCCCAGTCGGTGACCCTGCTGGAGCAGGGCCGGGTGGACGCCACCATCAACGACAAGCTCACCTACCTGGACTATCAGGCCACCGAGGACAACGAGAACATCACGATCGCTGCCGAGACCGAGGACCAGTCCCAGGCGGCACTGACCTTCCGGCAGGGCAGCGAGTCCCTGGTGGAGGCTGTGGACGAGGCACTCGCCGAACTGGCCGCAGAGGGCACGCTGACCGAGATCAGCGAAGAGTACTTCGACGCCGACGTCTCGCAGTGATCGGGGTCGGCGTCCATGGAGTGGTTGTCTGACCTCGACTGGGAGCTGGTGGCCGACTCGTTCTGGCCCATGCTCAAAGGCGGGCTGACCGGGACCATCCCGCTGACCCTGGCGAGCTTCTCGCTGGGGCTGGTGCTGGCGCTGGTGGTCGCGCTGATGAGGATCAGCAGCATCCGGCCCGTCTCCTGGCTCGCGCGCGCCTACATCTCGATCATCCGCGGCACCCCGCTGCTGGTGCAGCTGTTCGTGATCTTCTTCGGGCTGCCGTCCATCGGGGTGACCCTGGACCCGTGGCCCAGTGCGGTCATCGCGTTCTCACTGAATGTGGGCGGCTATGCGGCGGAGGTGATCCGCGCGGCGATTCTGTCGGTGTCGACAGCTCAGTGGGAGGCCGGCTACACCATCGGCATGTCCCGGGTGCAGACCCTGCGTCGGGTGATCCTGCCCCAGGCGGCCCGGGTCTCGGTGCCGCCGCTGTCCAACACGTTCATCTCCCTGGTGAAGGACTCCTCCTTGGCCTCGCTGATCCTGGTGACCGAGATGTTCCGGGTCGCTCAGCAGATCGCCGCGTTCAGCCAGCAGTTCATGGTGCTCTACGTGGAGGCAGCGGTGATCTACTGGATGTTCTGCCTGGTCCTCTCCTCGGCTCAGGTGCGCTTGGAGAGGAGGCTTGATCGTTTTGTCGTCCGCTGAGAATCCTGCCGGCCAGGCGTCGGGGAGTGTGCGACCCGGTGCGGCGTTGCTGCGTGTGTCCGGGCTGAACAAGTCCTTCGGGGACCATGAAGTGCTGCGCCACATCGATCTGCAGGTCGACGCCGGCAAGGTGCTGGCGCTGATCGGACCCTCCGGGTCCGGGAAGACCACTGTGCTGCGCTGCCTGAACGGTCTGGAGCGTCCCGACGCCGGCACCATCACGTTCGACGGCGGCCCGGAGGTGACCTTCACCCCGCGGACCAGTCGGCGGCAGAAGGAGTCTCTGCGGTTCCGCAGTGCGATGGTCTTCCAGAGCTACAACCTTTTTCCCCACAAGACCGTGCTGCAGAACGTCATCGAGGGTCCGGTGCAGGTGCAGCGGCGGCCGAAGGCGGAGGCGATCGCTGACGCGGAGGCGCTGCTGGACCGGGTGGGGCTGGCCGACAAGCGGGACCAGTACCCGCACCAGCTTTCAGGTGGTCAGCAGCAGCGGGTCGGGATCGTCCGCGCTCTGGCGCTGAAGCCGGCCCTGCTGCTCTTCGACGAGCCCACCTCCGCCCTGGACCCGGAGCTGGTGGGTGATGTGCTCACCGTGATCAAGGAGCTGGCCGAGGAGGGGTGGACCATGGTGCTGGTGACCCATGAGCTCGCCTTCGCTCGGGAGGTGGCGGACCAGGTGGTCTTCATGGATGGCGGCGTCGTCGTGGAGGAGGGGCCCGCGAGCGAGGTCCTGCGTCAGCCGCGGCGGGAACGCACTCAGCGGTTCGTGCACCGGCTGCTGAACCCGTTCTGAGGGTCGTCCGGAGACTCTCCTCCTCTTCGATCTGCACACGCGAATCACGTCTGCACTACGAGATTTTGTGGTGCAGACGTGATGTGAGGGTGCAGAACGGTCTCAGCATGCGGTGATCAGCCCGTGGTCAACAGCGCACCGTGCGGCCGATGCCCCGACCAGTGTGCGTCTGGCCGTGCGCGATGACATGGCCTGTGGGAGAGTAGCCAACACTCAGAGTGAAGGCGACTTTCTGTACTCCGAGAGGGGTGGTCCGGATGGACCGCAGTGGGGCGGCGATCCTAGCTGCGATCGTGGCAGGAGCGTGCTTGTCTGTGGCTGCTTGTCAGGCATGGGGGAGTTCCATCGAGGAGATCGAGGCCCAGGAGTTCACATTCCTGACCATCGATATCAGCGGTGATGACGGGCATCCGGAAGCCCTCTTCGTCGGTGAGGTCGGCATCGACGAGGCCGGTTGCCTCTACGGTGCCGCCGATGGCACTGACTATGGGGTGATCTTTCCCGAGGGGACCGAGGAAGATCCTGGAGGTGGAATCAGCCTGCCGGATGGTGTGCCCCTGCCCATCGGTGAGGGTGTGGAACTGTCCGGGGGATACTTCGATCCACCGGTGAGCGATGACGTCGACTGTGCGGACTACCCGCAGATGTTCCTGGTGAATCCGGAGCAGCAGAACTCGTGAGGCGTGTGACTCCCAGAGTCGGGTGCGGCGAAAGGCTCCGACACGTGCCAATTCTGGTTATCAGCGGGTGGCGAGTAGCGCACCGTGCATCGGCTGCTGAAGCCTTTCTGAGGGGGCTCCGGACGCCCTCGTCCTCGACCTGCACACGTGAATCACGTCTGCACTACGAGATCTTGTGGTGCAGACGTGATTCGTGTGTGCAGAACGGTGCCAGCATGCGGTGATCATCGGGTGGCGAGGAGTGCGCCGTGCGGCCGATGCCCCGACCCGGTGCGCGTCGATGTGTGGGTCACCGTCAACCCTGCCGCTTCGACCTCGGCTGTGAAGGTGTCCATGGGCCAGTAGTAGGCGGTCGTGACGGCGTGGTCGAAGGGCTCCACTGTCGGGCCTGTGAAGAACCCCAGCGCGAGACCGCCTCCGGGGCGCAGGCATCGGGCGAACTCGGTCAGGGGTGCGCCGATGTGCTCAGGGGCGGTGTGGATGAGTGAGTACCAGGCCAGCACGCCGCCCAGAGTGCTGGAGTCCACGCTCAGGCACTCCGCTCGACCGACGCGATACCGTGCGTCGGGATAGGTGTCCCGCGCGCTCTCGATGAACTCCGGAACAGGATCGATTCCGCACACCTCGACCCCCATGCTCCGGAGGAGATCCGTCCACTGCCCGGGCCCACACCCGACGTCGACCACCGGCCCGTCAAGACTCTCGGCCCACTGGCGGATCTGCGACACATCGTCGGCGTGTGCCTGGGTGATGCTCCCGAGTGCGGTGATGTAGTCCGCGGCTCGGGTCCCGTAGGAGGTGCGGACAGATTCGAGGGAACGAGCGTCAGCCATCAGCAGCTGCCCGGAACGTCGGGCGGCGCCGCGTCACGCCGTGTGCTGCGCGAAGGCTTCGCGCATCTCGGTCGGCAGGCGGCACGGCCGCCCGGTCTCCCGGGCCACCGTGACGATCCGGGTGGTGGCCGTGACCCTCGGCTCGGTGTCGCCGTCGGCGAAGAGCCGGTAGGCGATGTCCAGGCTCGCCCCGGCGAGCTTGGCGATGCTCATCTCCACGATCACCGGCGCGGTCTGGTAATCGATCTGCCGCAGGTACCGCATCGACACCTCGGCGACCACGGACCAGACCGGCGACTCCGCGGTCAGCGGCGGGAAGCCGTCGTCGTCGTGATCCGAGGTGCGCCAGAACCCGCGGGTGCGCGCCTCCTCCAGGATCCGCATGACCGCGGCGTTGTTCACATGCCCGAAGGCGTCCTGGTCTCCCCAGCGCAGCTCGATCGGCACCCGCACGCTCATCCGTCGCCTCACTTCCTGCCGGACATCCGGACCGACGCTGGTCAGGGTAGCAAGCGGTGTACGGTGACCACATGACCGCGAGCCTTGGCATCACCCCGGCGACGGCGCTGGTCGTCGTCGACGTCCAGCAGGGCTTCCGCGACGCCGCGCACTGGGGGCGGCGCAACAACCTGGACAGCCAGCAGAACATCCAGCGCCTGCTGCAGGCCTGGCGGATCGCGGAGATGCCCGTCGTGGTGGTCCGGCACGCCTCCACAGACCCCGGCTCGCCGTTGCACCCCGCGCAGGAGGGCCACCAGCTGGAGGAGTTCGTGGGAGGGGCCGCCGCCCTGGAGGTGGTGAAGTCGGTCAACTCCTCCTTCCACGGGGAGCCGGATCTGGACGCCTGGCTGCGGGCGCAGGGGATCAGCACGATCGTGGTCTGCGGGATCACCACCAACCACTGCTGCGAGACCACGGCCCGCGTGGGCGGGAATCTGGGGCATCGGGTGCTCTTCGCCCTGGACGCCACCCACACCTTCGACCGCACCGGCCCTGACGGCCGAGTGCTCACCGCGGATGCGTTGGCGCAGGCCACGGCCACGAACCTGTACGGGGAGTTCGCCACGGTGGTCTCGACTCGGGATCTGCTGGAGGCGCTTCCGCAGCTCAGCTGAAGACAGCCGTCTCAGTCCCGCAGCGGGGACCCCACGGAGGTGAAATGCTGCTGGGTCATCTCCCCGGTCAGCAGAGGCATCGCCTCGGCGATGGCCTCCCGGGTGCTCTCCAGGTGCAGCGACTGCTCATGGGCCTCGGCGGAGTCCCAGATCTCGGCGACGAAGACGGCGTCCGGCTGGGCGTCGTCCACGCCGACCTCATAGCTGCGGCAGCCGGAGGCGGCCAGCTGCGGGGAATAGCGGGTCAGGATGGCGACGACGTCATCGCGCCGACCGGGCTGGGTCACGAAGGACCCCGTGTTCACATACATCATGGCCAGACGCTAGCCGTTCGCGCCGTGGAGCGGGATGCCTCCCGGCCGACGAGGATGCGGCCCGCCCCTCGGGGTGCCTACACTGCTGCGGTGCTGACCCCGCAGGACCCGATCACCTGGACGCCGCGACGCATCGCCGTGGCGGGGACCTCGGGTGCCGGAAAGTCCACCCTCGCGGATCGTCTGGCAGAGATGCTGGACTGCCCGCGAGTGGAGCTCGATTCCCTCTACCACGGGGAAGGCTGGGTGCCCCGGGAGAGCTTCACCGACGACGTCGATGCCTTCACCGCGGGTCAGCGGTGGGTGATCGAGCACCAGTACCGGGAGGTGCGCCCGCTGATCACCGCCCGGGCGGATACTCTGCTGTGGTTGGACTGGCCAGATTGGTTCACCCTCCAGCGCCTGGTGCGCCGGACCGTGCGCCGCCGGCTGACGGGGGAGGAGCTCTGGAACGGCAACCGTGAGGGGCCGCTGAGCGGGTTCTTCACCGACCAGAGCCACATCATCCGGTGGGGGATCCGGACCCGGAGACGGCTGCGGCCGGTCATCCCCGCGCTCGAGGAGCAGTATCCGCATCTGCAGGTGGTGCGCTTCCGCCGTCCCCGTGAGGTGGAGGAGTGGCTGGCGCGGCTGCGGTGAACGGAGGCTCAGGTGCGCTCCCCTCAGAGGCTTGCCCACCGTCACCGCCGCTCCACCAGCACGGCCGCGCCCATCCCGCCGGCCACCGCGCAGGCCGCCACCCCGAGCGCACCGGGCGGGGATTCCATGAGCCGGTGCAGCAGCCGGACCAGCGCCACCGCCCCTGAGGCACCCCACGGGTGCCCCAGCGCCAGTGCCCCGCCGGCCGCATTGCCCCGAGGGTCCACCTCCTGGGCGCCGTCAGTGAGGCCCAGGTCATCGAGGGAGGCCAGCGCCTGGGAGGCGTAGGCCTCCACCACCTCCACTGCGGCAAGATCGGCGACGACGGCGCCAGCCTGCGCCAGCACGGCCCGCACCGCCGGCGCGGCCGCCACGCCCGGCAGTGCCGGATCCCCGCCGACCAGCGCCTGGCCGCGGATGACCAGATGTGGCCCCGATGCCTGATCCGCGGGCACGAGCATCACGGCTGCCGCGCCGTCGGCGATCCGCGCCGCCGTCGCGGGGGTGACCGTTGCGCTCGGTGAGTCCACCAGCGGGCGGAACCGGGCCAGCATGCCGGGGGAGAGGCGGCGCGGGCCGTCGTCGAGCAGAGGTGAGCCCTCCGTCCCCGGCCAGGGCAGGGTCTCACGACGCCGCAGATCGGAGTGCTCCCGTGCCAGCCGATGGCTCCGCAGCGCGAAGGCCTCCTGCCGGACCCGAGCGATGCCGCGGACGGCGGCGAGGTCATCGGCCGCCGTCGTCATGTCCGGGTCCGCGAAGCCCTCCGGGGCGAACCGTGCCTGACGGATCGGCGTGCCGTCGAGGAGCCGGACCGGCGCGGTGGACGGGCTCTCCGCCCCGCCGGCGGCCACGGGCGCTCCGGTGCGTCGCACGTGGTCGGCGGCCTGGATGACCGCCACCAGGCCGGAGCCGCATTGGGCGTCCACACCCCACCCCACACAGTTCTCCCCGAACCCGGCGTCCAGTGCCGCCACCCGACCGAGATTGCCGCCCTCTCCGGTGCAGTTGCCCAGCACCACCGCCTGCGGGGCGCGGCCCGCGGACTCGGCGACGGCGGCCAGCAGCTGGCCCGCCAGGTGATGCGCCGGGAACTCGCCCAGCGCGCGGGAGCGTCCCGTGATCGGGGTGCGCAGGCCGGCGACCACAGCGACCTCCGCTGCACCGGACCCCGCTGCACCGGACCCCGCTGCACCGGACCCCGCTGCACCGGACCCCGCTGCACTGGACCCCGCTGCACCAGCGTCAGTCACCCTGCTCACCGCGCTCACCGCGAGGCCTCCGTGACGGCCTCTGTGACGGCCGCCGGAGCGGCCAGCGGCAGGGTGAACGCCTCCGCAGGGCCCAGGCGACGGACCTTTCCGCTGGCGGTGCGTGGCAGCTCGGCTACCAGCCGCCACTTCCGGGGCCGCTGGGCCGGACTCAGGCCAGTGCGTGCAGCCTCGCTCAGTGCGCGGGCGTCGAGGGCCGTCTCCTGCGTGGGCTCCACGCAGGCGGTGACCAGCTGGCCGAGCCGGGGATGCGGTTCGCCCAGCACCAGGGCCGCTCGCACCCCAGGCTGGCTCTCCAGCCAGGCCTCGACGTCGGCCGGGACCACCGTGGCACCGCCGGTGAGGATCGCGTCGTCGGCCCGGCCCTGCAGGCTCAGCACCCTCTCGGAGCTCAGGACGGCCCGGTCCCCGACCGTGGCCCATGAACCGTCGCGCCGGAAGGAGCCTCCCTCGCCGAGCACCGCCAGGGCGTTCTGCTCGCTGCGCACCCACAGCGTGTCGGCACGGATGTCGACTTCCACCTCGGGGATCGGCCGCAGGCCGTCTCCGGTGTCCACAGCCACCAGGGAGAGCTCCGCGGCGCCGAAATACGTGACCACCTGCAGCCTCAGGGCGCGGGCGCGGGTGGCCAGGCCGATGTCGAGCCGAGCGCCACCGATGAAGGCTGCGCGCAGGGTGGTCGGTGCACCGGACTCCAGCAGCTCGACCGTCTCCTGCAGGTGCACCGGGGTGCCGTGGAGGATCGTGGGTCCGTCCAGGTCGGCGGCGCGCAGTCGGGCCCCGACGGGCGTCGACCAGGCCAGGCCGCGGTGGTGCGCATGGGCGACGGCGTAGGTGGCCATGGAGGAGGCGGGGTGGACGGGGGTGAGCACGGCGTCGTCGTCCTGGATGCCCAGGGAGACGTCCACCGTGGGGAAGGAGACCTCCCAGGACCGGGCGCTGCGCACGATGGCCCGTGGGCGACTGGTGCTGCCGGAGGTGAACGAGGCCCACGCGGCCTCCTCCGGCAGGGGACTGCCCTGCACCGAGCGGAGCAGAGTCTGCCAGTGCTCCTGGGGCCAGCGTTCGTCACCGATCAGCGGCACCTCCCCGGCCGCCCGGGCGGCCAGCGCATCAGCGAGCACACGCCGGTGGTCGGGGCTGCGCAGCGGGCGAAGCGTGGGGGACTCACCGGCCGGGCTCACCGGGCGAACACCTGGGGGTAGGCCCGGCGCAGCGTCATGGTCACCAGGACGGCCAGGACCACCTTCAGCAGATCCCCGGGCAGGAACGCCGTGGCGAGCAGGGCGGTCTCGCCCAGCCCCAGGCCGGTCACCCAGGCCTGTACGGGAATGCCGAAGGCGTAGATCACCGGGATGCCGCCGATCAGGCAGCCCAGCGTCGTGCGCGGCCAGGTGGGCCGGACCGGGCCCGTGCGCCGCACCCCGTGGACGATCAGCCCGATGACGGCGGCTCCGGCCACCATGCCCGCCAGGTAGCCGGCGCTGGGCCCGAAGAATACTCCCAGGCCGCCGCGACCACCGGCCAGCAGTGGCAGGCCCAGTGCCACGAGCACCTCGAAGGCGAGCACCGCACCGGCGCCGCGCCACGGGCCGAGCACCGTCCCGGCGAGCATCACGCCCAGCGTCTGAGCGGTCACCGGGACCGCCATGCCCATCACGGGGATCGCCCCGGGCAGTCCCAGGGCGGCGATCAGCCCGGCGAAGACCGCGATCTGGGCCAGCGCGCGGGCGGTGGCGACTGAGGACGTCGTCGATCGGGCCACTGATGTCGAGGCTCCGGGTGTCGGGGATCCGGGCGGGGTGCTCTGGTGCAGTGTGGACATGATGAGGCTCTCCTGAGGGTAGGATTTGAACGCTGTTCAACACTGAGCAGTGTGCACTATCTCGGAGCCCCTCGGTCGGAGATGACACGATGCGACGCCGCCTCCAGGGCAGGTGGGAGAGCCGGTCACGCCGGCGTGACAGCCGCAGGGGAGCGGGTGGCAGGATGGGCACCGTGGCCCTTACGCCGACACTGCATCCCCGCCCGTCAGGAGGACTCTGAGACCATGACCGACCAGACCGACGTCCCCACCCGCACCCTGAACGACGGCACCACCCTCCCGGAGCTGGGTCTCGGGACCTACAAGCTGCGCGGATCTGCCGGTGCGGAGGCCATCGCGGCCGGAATCCGCTCCGGGTACCGCCTGCTGGACACTGCCTACAACTACGAGAACGAGGGAGCCGTGGGGGCGGGCATCGTCTCCTCCGGGATCTCACGGGACGAGCTGCGGGTGACCTCCAAGCTGCCCGGCCGCTACCACCGCTACGACCAGGCCGTCGAGGCGGTCGAGGAGTCGCTCTACCGGGCCGGCCTGGACCACTTCGACCTGTACCTCATCCACTGGCCGAACCCGAAGCAGGACGTCTACGTGGAAGCCTGGCAGGCGCTTATCGACCTGCGGGAGCGCGGTCTGCTGCGCTCCATCGGGGTCAGCAACTTCCTGCCCGAGCACCTGGACCGCCTCCACCGGGAGACCGGTGTGACCCCCAGCGTGAACCAGATCGAGATCCACCCCTGGTTCCCCCAGGAGGACCAGCTGGCCGCCAACACCGAGCGGGGCATCGCCGTCGAGGCCTGGAGCCCTGTGGGCCGGCACTCCCAGCTGCAGCAGGAGCCCGTCGTCGCCGAGATCGCCGAGGAGCTCGGCCGCAGCCCGGTGCAGACCATCCTGCGCTGGCACGTCCAGCGGGGCACCATCGCGCTGCCCAAGTCCGCCGACCCGGCGCGGCAGCGGGAGAACCTTGACATCTACGACATCGAGCTCACCGACGCACACATGGAGCGCATCGCCGGCCTGGCGAAGCCCGACGGTCGGCTCGCCGGCCAGGACCCCGCGGAGTACGAGGAGTTCTGATCCACTCGTCCTCAGACCTTCTCGCCCGGTGTCTGCGCGTCAGCAGCCGGTCGCGACACAGCAAGTCTGGTCGGCGGAGCGCCGCACGCCTATGCTCGGCGACGTGGGGTGGGTCGCCACGATGCTGGACGAGAGGAGTCAGAGATGACCGAGAACCGAGAAGAGAGCGCGTCACGTGACATCGCGGGAACCCGTCACGGGGTTGTCGTCGGAGTCGACGGGTCAGACCATGCCAAGACAGCGCTCCATACTGGCGCCAGGCTGGCGGCCTCCGCAGGACTGCCGCTGACCGCTGTGTTCGCCTACCCGATCTCCAACTACGCAGTCCAGGCGGCCTCCTACGGCCAGCCCGTCGTCGACGAAGCTGGGATCCGTGACGAGGGCGAGAACATGCTGCGCCGAGCACTGGCCGAGGCGGGGGCGGACCGCGCCGACGTCCGGGGGATGGTCACCCGCGGCCCCGCACCACAAGCCCTGGCGGAGCTCTCCAGCAACGCCGCGGCCATCGTCGTCGGCACACGGGGACGAGGTGGCTTCACCGGCATGTTGCTGGGATCCACGTCGGCCAGCCTGCCCTCACGCTCCCACTGTCCGGTGATCATCGTCCCTCCGGACGCTGAGGGCACACGGGACTTCTCTGCGGGAGCCGCTCTCGCCGTCGGCGTGGATGAGTCGGCGCACAGTCGCGCAGCCGCCGAAGAGGCCGCTCGCTGGGCCCAGGCACTTCGCCTCCCGGTGCGGCTGATCAGCGCGCTGGCGCCGGTGTCCCCGGATGTGGAGGCCTGGGTCTCGCTCGAAGAGCAGCGACGCTCGGCACGCGAGCAGCTCACCCGCACGGTGGAGGATCATGCCGCCGCCGTGCGAACTGCGTTCCCCGAGATGACCGTGGAGACCGAAGTCCGCGACGGCGCCGCGGCCGCGGTCATGGTTGACGAGACGCGGTCGGCGCCGCTGACGGTCGTCGGCACCCGAGGACACGGCGGGTTCACCGGCATGCTCCTGGGGTCCACGTCCTTGGCGATCATGCACCATGCGGGAGGACCGCTGATGATCGTCCCGCAGAGCTGACACGAGTGGCCACGAATCCCGGGATCTCCCCGATGACACGCCGTGTCGGGAGGGGAGAAGCCGGATCCGTGGCCACTCGATGCAGGGGTGTGAGGCTCAGACCTCTGAGCCGAAGCGGCTGGGGATCACCGCGCTCCACGCCTCGCGCAACTCGTCGAGCCCCAGGGTGAAGGAGCCGCCGTCGAACGGCCCGGTCACCTCGAGGGTGCCGGCCTGGGCGTCGACCACCCCGATCCGCAGGGCGGCGAATCCACGGGCCGTCGTCATGTCCGTGAACCGCACCTCCTCGGAGCGGGGCAGGGCGACTACGGCGCGGGCCTGGGACTCGCTGAACAGCGCGGTGAAGGCGTCCACACCGTCGCGCTCGCAGATTCCGTCCAGCGCCACCCGGGAGCCGACGCCGAAACGCAGGCTCATCTCCGCCAGTCCGGCTGCCAGGCCGCCCTCGGAGAGGTCGTGGGCGGCGTCGATCATGCCGTCCCGGGAGGCGTTGATGAGGATCTCGGCCAGCGTCTTCTCCGCGGCCAGGTCCACCCGCGGGGGCACGCCGCCCAGGTGGCCGCGCAGCCGGGCGAACTCCGAGCCGTCGAGCTCGTCGCGGGTCACGCCCAGCAGGTAGATCGCCTGGCCGTCGGCCCAGCGCTGGACGCCCGAGGGGGTGCGGCGGGCGACGTCGTCGAAGCGGCCCAGCACGCCCACCACCGGGGTCGGGTGGATGGCCCGACCCGCTGTCTGGTTGTACAGGGAGACATTGCCGCCGGTGACCGGGATGCCCAGCTCCTGGCAGCCGTCAGCCAGGCCGCGCACCGCCTCGGCGAACTGCCACATGATCTCCGGGTCCTCCGGGGACCCGAAGTTCAGACAGTCGGAGACGGCCTTCGGCACCGCACCCGAGGTGGCCACATTGCGGTAGGCCTCAGCCAGGGAGAGCTGTGCGCCGGTGTAGGGGT
The DNA here is from genome assembly GCF_054782935.1 of Nesterenkonia suensis. Taxonomy (NCBI): domain Bacteria; kingdom Bacillati; phylum Actinomycetota; class Actinomycetes; order Micrococcales; family Micrococcaceae; genus Nesterenkonia; species Nesterenkonia suensis. The sequence goes on from NZ_BAAGRN010000001.1 coordinate 168,632, forward strand.
CCAGGTAGGCGTAGCGGGCGTTGCAGTCGGTGGAGAGCCCGACGCCGAGGCCGGTCGTCTCGTCCACACGGATCACACCGGCGTCGTCCGGCTGGGACAGCGCCGTGTTGCCGCCCACGAATCGGTCGTACTGGTCGGTGATCCAGGAGGTGTCGGCCATGTTCGGCGACGACATCAGCTCCCTCACCGCCTGCTCCAGCTGTTCGCCGGAGGCCGGCAGGTCCTGGCCTGCCGCGGAGGTGCGGAAGGTGTCGGCCTGCAGCTCGTCCTGCCAGGAGGGCCGCTGGTACGGGCGCTCGTAGACGGGGCCGTCGTGGGCCACGGTGCGTGGGTCGACGTCGACGATGGTCTCGCCGTCCCACTCGATGATCAGCCGACCGGTGTCGGTGACCTCGCCCAGCCAGGAGTACTCCACGCCCCACTTGGCCATGACCTGCTCGAAGGCCTCGGCGTTGGCCGGGGTGACCACGGCCATCATGCGTTCCTGGGACTCGGACATCAGGATTTCGCCCGGGGTCAGGGACGGGTCGCGCAGCAGCACGTCGGTCAGCTCCACGTGCATGCCGCCCTCCCCGTTGGACGCCAGCTCGCTGGTGGCGCACGAGATCCCCGCCGCACCCAGGTCCTGGATCCCCTCCACCAGCTCCGCGTGGAACAGTTCCAGGCAGCACTCGATGAGCACCTTCTCCGAGAACGGGTCGCCCACCTGCACGGCGGGCCGCTTCGAGGGCTTGGTGTCGTCGAAGGACTCCGAGGCCAGCACGGAGGCGCCGCCGATCCCGTCGCCGCCGGTGCGCGCTCCGAACAGCACCACCTTGTTGCCTACGCCCGAGGCGTTGGCCAGGCGGATGTCCTCATGGCGCATCACGCCCACGGCCAGGGCGTTGACCAGCGGGTTCTGCTGGTACACGGAGTCGAAGACGACCTCGCCGCCGATGTTCGGCAGGCCCAGGGAGTTCCCATAGCCGCCGATGCCGGAGACCACGCCCGGCAGTACGCGCTTGGTGTCCGGGTGGTCGATGTCGCCGAAGCGCAGCGGGTCCATCACCGCCACCGGGCGGGCGCCCATGGAGATGATGTCCCGCACGATGCCGCCGATCCCGGTGGCCGCACCCTGGTAGGGCTCCACATAGGAGGGGTGGTTGTGCGACTCGATCTTGAAGGTCACGGCCCAGCCGTCGCCGAGGTTCGTCACCCCGGCGTTCTCGCCGATGCCGACCATCAGGTCCTTCGTCATCTCCTCGGTGACCTTGTCGCCGAACTGGCGCAGGTGGACCTTGGAGGACTTGTAGGAGCAGTGCTCGGACCACATGACGGAGTACATGGCCAGCTCCGCCGCCGTCGGGCGCCGCCCGAGGATCTCGCGGATGCGGGCGTACTCGTCCTCCTTCAGGCCCAGCTCGGCCCAGGGGAGGTCGGTCTCCGGGGTCGCGGCGGCATGCTCGACGGTGTCGATGTTGAATTCGCTCACTTAGTGTCTCCTGCAGCGTCGGATCCGGCCAGGGACGAGAGGACGGAGGTGAACACGGTCAGTCCGTCGGTGCCGTTGCGCATGCCGGTGGAGTCCTCGGAGCCGTAGCCCGCCTCCACCGCGTGCTCCGGGTGCGGCATCAGACCCACCACGTTTCCTCCAGGGTTGGTGACGCCGGCGATGTCATGGCGGGAGCCGTTGGGGTTGGAGCCCACGTAGCGGAACGCCACCAGACCTTCTCCCTCGAGCCGGGCGAGGGTCTCCTCGTCGGCCACGTACTGGCCGTCCTGGTTCTTCAACGGCACCGTGATCAGCTCGTCGTCGGTGAACTGGCTGGTCCACGCGGTGGAGGTGTTCTCCACGCGCAGCACCTGGTCGGCGCAGCGGAACTTCAGGTGGTCGTTCTTGATCATCGAACCGGGCAGCAGGTGAGCTTCGGTGAGGATCTGGAACCCGTTGCAGATGCCCAGCACCGGCAGCGGGTTGCCGGTGGTCGCCGTGGCCGCCTCGGTGAGGCGGCTCATCAGCGGGGCGAAGCGGGAGATCGCCCCGGCGCGCAGATAGTCACCATAGGAGAAGCCGCCCGGGATGATGACGGCGTCGACGTCGGCGAGCGTATCGTCAGCATGCCACAGCGGCACGGCAGTGCCGCCGGCCAGGCGGACCGCCCGGGCCGCGTCGCGGTCGTCCAGGGTGCCGGGGAAGGTGACGACGCCGACGCGCGCGCCGCCCAACGGGGCGCCGTCGGGCGAGGCGCCGGAGCCGCCGATCAGGGGAGTCTCCGTCATCAGGCGTCCTCCACCCGCACGTCGACGACGTCCTCGATGACCGGGTTGGAGAGCATCTCCTCGGCGGCCTTCCGGGCCTGGGCCAGGGCCTCGTCGGTGACCGTACCGTCCACGGTCAGTTCGAAGCGCTTCCCCTGGCGGACCGCGGAGAAGTTCTGGAAGCCGAGGTGGGGGAGGGCCGAGGCGATTGCCTTGCCCTGCGGGTCGAGGATCTCAGGTTTGGGCATGACCTCGACGACGATGCGCGGCATGGAGTCTCCTGTGCTTGTGTGCGGGTGGAACGTGCCCGCGGACCAGCACTGGGCCCTGCCGGGCGCAGCGGTCAGATGCCGTCTCACGCCTGTCCGCCCACCACCGGGTCGGCGGCGGACTTCCAGGCGCTCCGCGAGCTTGCCGGCCCAGTCTACCGGCTGTCCCGCGGCCGCGAGGTCGGGGCAGCGGTCACCCCTGGTGCGCGCCGATGCTGACATGCCGGAGCCGGAACGCAGGGGGCATACTGGCACCCATGGAATGGAGCGCCTACGTGAGTTTCCTGCTGATCGCCGCCCTGGTGATCATCACTCCGGGCTCGGACACCGCCGTCGTGCTGAAGAACGCCCTGATGAGCGGGCGCCGCGGTGGGGTGGCCACCGCCCTGGGCGTCACCACCGCCGTGGCGATCCAAGGTGTGCTGACCGCCGCCGGGCTGGGCGTGCTGATCTCCCAGTCCCAGCCGGTGCTGCAGACCCTCCGATGGATCGGAGTGGCCTACCTGGCGTGGCTGGCGCTGCAGGCGCTGCGCTCAGCCTGGGAGGGGAAGTACACCGCCATGCTGGCTGACAGCGGCGTCGCGGCGCGCGGCTACCGGCAGGGCTTCCTGACCAACATCACCAATCCTGCGGTGCTGATGTTCTACCTGGCGCTGTTCCCGCAGTTTATGACCCCGGAGATGCCGATCTGGGCATTGGGGCTGATGGCCAGCACCATGCCGGTGCTGGGTCTGATCCAGCTGGTGGTGCTGACCCTGCTGATCGACAGCGCCTCCCGGTGGGTGCAGCGGCGCCGGGTCCGCCGCGTGCTGGACTCGGTCACCGGTCTGGCGCTGGGCGGGCTGAGCCTGCGGGTGGCGCTGCAGTGACCTGAGCCGGGCGGCAGGCCTCGCTGCGTGCGCCGGCGGTGGCCGAGAGTGGTCGGAGCAGGTCATCGCCGAGCGAAGGAGCCGAGGATGTCGCAGCGGATCGCCGTTCTGGGCGCCGGGGGAGTCCTGGGGAGCCTGGTACGCGCCAGACTCGAAGACGCCGGTCAGCAGGTGGTGCCGATCAGTCGTGCTGACGGCGTCGACGTCCTGGACGCGGAGACCCTGGAGCACGCTCTGAACGGGGTGGACGCCGTCGTCGACTGCCTGAACCGGCCCTCGCTCGCCGCGGGGCCTGCGGTGCGGTTCTTCCGGGCGGCGGCGGAGAACGTGGTCGCGGCGCTCGGCGAAGACACCACCCGCCGAGGTGGCCTGCCGCGGATCGTGTGTGTGTCCATCGTGAACTGCTGGGAGCCCCGGGTGAACCGCTGGCTGGGCTACTACCAGGCCAAGTCCATCCAGGAGCAGATCTACCGAGCAGCGCCGTCATCGGCCCGCCGGGTCTCGATCGTGCGCACGACCCAGTGGTACGAACTGCTGCCAGAGTTCCTGACACAGATCCGCCTGGGGCCGATCGCTGTGGTGCCGGCCGTGGTCACGCGACCTCTGGCGGCCGCTGAGGCCGCCGATGCGGTGGCCGAGCAGGCGCTGAGCAGATCGCCGGAGCCCACCCTGGAGGTCTGCGGTCCAGAAGAGCTGGACATGGCTCGGGCGGCGGCCCGGTACAACCTGCGCGCTCAGCAGGTGGGCCGAGTCATGCGCCTGCCCGTGGGCCGGGCCTCGCTCGGCGACGGCAGCCTGATCCCGGCCGCACCCGACGTCGTCGCGAGGACGACGTTCGAGCAGTGGCTGGCGGAGCAGCCAGCAATCTGAGGCGTCGGCTGGGCGGATCCCGGGTCTCTATCCCAGTGCCCGGTGGGAACAAATCCCACCGCCGCGCCGTTCTTTCAAATCGGAAGTACTTTCCGACCTGATCCTTCTCGACCCCTCAGGAGCAGCAGATGACCGCTCAGCCGCTGACCCTCGGCATCCTCGGCGCCGGCCGTGTGGGCACCGCCGTCGCGCGCCAGGCCGTCCGTGCAGGCCACACGGTGAACATCGCCACCGGACGCCCGGCGGAGGACATCCGGCTGCTCACTGAGGTGATCGTTCCCGGTGCGCGGGCCGTGGGCAGGCATGAGCTGCGCGGAGCAGACCTGATCATAGTGGCGGTGCCGCTGCACAAGTACCGCAGCATCGACACCTCCGTGCTGCAGGACCACGTGGTCATCGACACGATGAACTACTGGGCGCCGGTGGACGGGCTGATGGAGGAGTTCGACGGCAGCCGCTCCACCTCCGAGGTCATCGCCGAGTTCCTCGGCGACGTGCGACTGGTCAAGACGCTGAACCATATCGGCTATGGCGACCTGGAGGTCGACTCCCACCCTGCGGGTGCGCCGAACCGCCGCGCCCTGGGAGTGGCCTCGGACGACGCCGAGGCCAAGGAGCTGGTGGCCGGGTTCATCGACACACTCGGGTATGACGCCGTCGACGCCGGTCCGCTGGCCGCGGGCCGGGCCTTCGAGAACGGCACCGAGATCTTCGCCGGGCGGCACACTGCCGAGCAGATGCGGGCCCTGCTGGCCCAGGAGTGCGAGCGGGTCTTCGCCGAGGCCTGAGTCGGCGGCCTGCCACAGGACGCCGTTCGGCCCCGGGACCCGCGTCCCGGGGCCGAACAGTATCGGGGGTCCCCTGGTCCGCCGTCAGGCGGTGCGCACTACCATCTTGCCGATGTTGGCGCCGTCCATCATGCCCAGGAACGCGTCCACCGCGTTCTCGATGCCGTCGACGACCGTCTCGTCGTAGGCGATCTCACCGGTGGGGAACCATTCGGCCATCCGCTCCTGGAATGCCGCGGCGTGGTGGAGGTGGCCGCCCAGAGTGAAGCCCTGCATGCGCAGGCCCCGGGTGATCAGGTTCGCCAGGTTGTCCGGCCCCGGGACAGGTCGCTCGGCGTTGTAGCTGGAGATCGCGCCGCACAGGGCCAGGCGGCCGCCGTCGTTCATCACGTCCAGGGCGGCCTGCAGATGGTCGCCGCCGACGTTGTCGAAGAAGACGTCCACCCCGTCGGGAGCGTGCCGGGGGAGCTGCTCGCGGACCGGCGCATTCTTGTAGTCGAACGCGGCGTGATAGCCGTACTTCTCCTGCAGCAGCGCCACCTTCTCGGCAGAGCCGGCCGAGCCGATGACGCGGGGGGCGCCCAGCAGGCGGGCGATCTGCCCGGCTGCGGACCCCACGGCACCGGCCGCGCCGGAGATGAACACCGTGTCCCCCTCGCGCAGCTCGGCGATGGCCGTCAGTCCCACATAGGCGGTCAGTCCGGTCATGCCGAGGATCCCCAGGTGGAGGGACAGCGGTGCCCCCGGGATCTCCGGCACCGGGCGGAAGGACGCGGCGACGTCCTGGGTGACGTCGCGCCAGCCCAGCTGGTGCAGCACGGCGGTGCCCACGGGCAGGGACTCCGCCCGCGAGGCCACGACGCGTCCGACGGCCCCGCCGGTCATGGTCTCGCCGAGGGCGAAGGGTGGGATGTAGCTCTTCATATCGTTCATCCGGCCGCGCATGTAGGGGTCCACGGAGATGAACTCATTGGCCACCCGCACCTCGCCATCGGCCAGCGGGGGCAGCTCGAGGTGGACCGTGCGGAAGTCCTCAGGGGTCGGCGTGCCGGAGGGGCGGCGGATCAGCTGGATCTGGGTGCTGGTGGCAGCGGGGGAGTCTGGCATCGGTGGTCCTTTCCGAAGGGGTAAACCTGATGCGCTTCAGCGCTGGGTGGCGGGGCGGTATTCCACCGCCGGGCTGAGACGTCCGGTTCACAGGGGGAGGTGAGGGGCCCACGGCGACGGGTCAAGATCGCGCGTCAGCCAGGGCATCCATATCGTCCAGAACCCTCAGGATCCGTCCCCGCAGCGCCTGGGACTCCTCGGCGAAACCCTTCTGCGCCCGAGCGTAGTCGGCCCGCCCCTGCGGGGTCTCGATCCGCACCGGTTCGTAGCCCCAGTCGGCCAGATCGTACGGCGAAGCGCGCATGTCCAGCTCGCGGATGCGCCACGCGAGGTCGAAGCAGTCCAACAGCAGGTCACTGCCGACCGCCGGGATGAGCTTGTACGCCCACTTGTAGAGGTCCATGTTCGCGTGCAGACACCCCGGCTGCTCCATCTGTACCTGACTCTCCCGCGTGGGGGTCAGCGCATTCATCGGCCGTGCTGAGGGCGTATAGAACCGGTAGGCGTCGAAGTGGGTGCAGCGGATGTTCAGCGACTCCACCACCTCATCGGTGCCGTCGGCGCCCAGCCGCAGGGGCACCTGATCATGGCGCTGCCCGTGGTGGACCGACCGGTAGACCATCGCCCACTCATGCAGGCCGAAGCAGCCCAGCTGCGCCGGACGTGCCGCCGTCGCACTCAGCAGGCGGCGGGCGAAGCCGATCATCGAGTCCCGCTCCTGGCGGAACCGCACGACGTCGACCGTCACCCCTGAGGAGGCGGTGCCGTCGTCGACCGTGGTGTAGAACTTCCACTCGGCCTGCTCGGAGGCGCCGGCGCCCTCCAGCACGACGCCGACTCCCGGATGCCAGCGGGCCAGCTGCCCGGGGGAGTGGGAGTAGTAGGTGAACAGGAAGTCCTCCACCGGATGCTTCTGCCCAGCGTGCCGGCGGGCCAGGAAGTCCCGGGTATAGGTCTCCACGCGCCGGTGATGCTCTTCCGTGCGAGCACGCCGGGCCTCGGCGGGCACGATCCGGTGCCCGGCCGGCAGGGGCGGGAAGACGATCTGGCCCTGTGAGGGGGCGGAAGTACGGGGAATGCTCATGGGCGCGTGCCAGAATACCGGGTCCGGCTGGGAGGCAGGGCTCGGTTGAGACGGCGGAGTCAGGGGAGCCGGTGGAGTCGGCGTAGACGCCGGAGTCGACCGGGACTGCGGGGTCGACGACGGCGCCGCAGCGTTCGGCAAACTTCCAGCTGCGGGCACCCAGCCGGGGAATTGCTGACGCCCGACTGAGTCCTCGGTTAGAATCATGCGCGTCACTCGCACCGTACGCGCAGGCGGCAGGAGCACCCTGTGGCGCTCCTGCCGCCTGAGTGTCCTCCTCCAGACCCGGAGCGTGCGGTGCCTCATCCGGATCCTCCCCGGTGCCTCCCTCCGGAGTCCTTGTGAGAGCCTCGTCGTAGAGTCATCCCATGAGCACTGAACCCCATCCTGGGGGCCCCGCGGAGACCGCGGCCTCTGGTCTGCTGCTGGTACGCCCCGCCGAGGGGGACCTCGCCGAGCTCCACGCCATCTGCTCCGACCCGCGGGTGTGGACGCACTTCCCCACCCTGCGCCACACGGAGGAATCCCAGACCGCGGAGCTGATCCGCCGGTGGCAGCTCAGCTGGCAGGACCACGGGCTGGGCCAATGGATCGTCCGCGACCCCGCCTCCGGGCAGATGTTCGGCCATGGCGGCTGCGCGGTCCGCGGCGAGTTTTGCTGGAACATGGGATATCGGCTCGCTGCGGAGGCCCACGGGCGAGGCCTCGCCACGGAGGTGGCGCGCGCCGGTGCCACGGCAGCCCGCGCGGCACGGCCGGAACTGCCCATCATCGCCTACCTGCTGGAGCACAATCGCGCCTCCGCCCGTGTGGCGGAGAAGGCCGGGCTGATGCTGCGGCATCGCGGTCCCGACGCCGGCAACCCTGATCCGGATGCCGTGCGGCTCATCTACTCCGACCGGGAGCTCAGCGCAGTGCAGGTGGTGCGAGCTCTGGAATGACGCCGGTGCCACGGCTCCAGCCCCACGACGACGATGGCTCCGGCGTGCGGGCCCTGATCGGCGCTGTCAGCGCCTCAGAAGGGCCCGCACACCGGAGCCATCGCTCACGGATCCGGGTCGGTCAGTCTCAGCGGCCGGTGCCGGCGTAGACCGTGGCCTCCTCCTCGGAGTCGAGGCCGAAGGCGGTGTGGATCGCGCGAACGGCCTTCTCCAGGTCCGCCGCGGCGGTGATGACCGAGACGCGGATCTCCGAGGTGGAGATCAGCCCGATGTTGATGTCGGCCTCGCGCAGGGCGGTGAAGAACCGGGCGGAGACGCCGGGGTGGTGGCGCATGCCGCCGCCGATCAGCGAGACCTTGCCGACCTGCTCGTCATAGGCCAGCGACTCGAAGCCGATCCCCTCCTGGTGGGCCTGCAGGATCTCCGTGGACTTCGGGCCGTCGGCGGCCGGCAGGGTGAAGGAGATGTTCGTCGTCTTCGTCTCGTCCGAGACGTTCTGCACGATCATGTCGATGTTCGTGCCGGCCTCGGCGATCAGGTTGAAGATCTCAGCGGCCTTCCCGGGGACGTCGGGGACCCCGGTGATGGTCAGCTTGGCCTCTGAACTGTCGTGGGCGACACCGGAGATGATGGGCTGTTCCAAGGGTTCACCTTCCTGGATGGTGATGACGTCTGACGGGTCGGGGATGACCCAGGTTCCTTCGAGCTGGCTGAACGAGGAGCGCACGTGGAGCTTCACGCCGAAGCGCCGCGCGTACTCCACCGACCGCAGGTTCAGCACCTTGGAGCCGGCGGCGGCCATCTCCAGCATGTCCTCGCTGGAGATCTCGTCGATCTTGCGGGCGCTCTTGACCACACGCGGGTCGGCGGTGAAGACGCCGTCGACGTCGGTGTAGATCTCGCAGGCGTCGGCGTGCAGCGCGGCGGCCAGGGCGACGGCTGTCGTGTCCGAGCCGCCGCGGCCCATCGTGGTGATGTCCTTCGACTCGCGGCTCATCCCCTGGAAGCCTGCGACGATGCCGACGTGGCCGGCGTCGAGCGACTCCTGCACGCGCTGCGGGCTGACCTCGATGATGCGGGCCTTGCCGTGGATCGCGTCGGTGATCATGCCGGCCTGGGAGCCGGTGAAGGACTGGGCCGATTCGCCCAGCTGATGGATCGCCATGGCCAGCAGGGCCATGGACATGCGCTCGCCGGAGGACAACAGGATGTCCATCTCTCGCGAGGGCGGGGCCTCGGTGATGTCGGCCGCCAGGTCGAGCAGCTCGTCGGTGGTGTCACCCATCGCGGAGACCACGACGACGACCTGGTGGCCGGCGCGCTTGGTCTCCACCACTCTCCGGGCGACCCGTTTGATGCTCTCCGCATCGGCAACGGACGACCCGCCGTATTTCTGGACGATCAAGCTCATGGGGTTGGTGTCTCACTCCCGTGGAGGGTTCCTTCGCGGACTTCGGACAATTCTATGAGCGTGCTCCGCGACTGGGCACGGCTCGGTGCCCGGTCTCACACTGTGGATGCTCGGGCCGTCGGGATCCGTGGGGACCCGCAGGGTCGGCATCCGGCAGCGCATGTTTCGGGCGCGAGGCCCGGGGCGAGGCCGGACAGACGTTCCTTCTCTCAGTTGTCCCGCAGCACGGCCCCCAGGAAGGCCTGGGTGCGCTCGTGATCGGGGTCGGTGAAGATCTTCTCCGGAGGCCCGGACTCCACCACATGGCCGCCGTCGAACATCATCACCTTGTGCGAGACGTCGCGGGCGAAGCCCATCTCATGGGTGACGATCAGCATCGTCACGTGGGTGGTCTCCGCCACACGGCGCAGGATGTTCAGCACCTCGCCGACGACCTCCGGGTCCAGGGCCGAGGTGACCTCGTCGAGCAGCAGGATCTCCGGATCCATGGCCAGGGCCCGGGCGATCGCCACCCGCTGCTGCTGTCCGCCGGAGAGCGAGGTCGGATGGGCGTCGGCCTTGTCGGACAGGCCCACCTGCTCCAGCAGATCGTGGGCCTTGGCGATCGCCTCCGCCTTGGGGCGGCCCAGCACATGGATCGGGGCCTCGATGATGTTCTCCAGCACCGTCATGTTCGGGAACAGGTTGAACTGCTGGAAGACCATGCCGATCCGGGTCCGCAGCTGCTTCTGCCGCTTCTTCGACACCGGCACCCTGCGGCCCCCACGCTCCTCGTGGGTCAGCGGCTCCCCATCGATGAAGATGTAGCCGCCGGTGAGCTCCTCCAGAGTCATCACCAGCCGCAGGATCGTCGTCTTGCCGGACCCGGAGGGGCCGATCAGTGTGACACGTTCACCCCGCTCGACGGTGAAGTTCAGGTCCTTGAGCACGACGTTGGAGCCGAAGCTCTTCTCCACGTCGCAGAACTCGATGACCGGGACGTCCGAGGACGACGTCGCCACCGCACCGGCAGGTGAGGGGTCAGTGGGCGTAGGCAAGACGCTTCTCCAATCGACTGATCAGAAGGGCAGTGGGGTAGCTGGCGGCCAGGAAGATCAGCCCGGCCAGCACGAAGACTTCGGTGTAGCGGAAGGTGGGGGCGCCGATCTGACCGGCGACGGTGACCATCTCGGCCACCGAGATGACGATCAGGAACGGGGTGTCCTTGAACATCGAGATCGCATAGTTGCCCAGTGAGGGCACGGTGGAGCGCAGCGCCTGGGGGATGACCACGCGCCGCCAGGTGCGCGCTGCAGACATCGACAGCGCCGTGGTCGCCTCCCACTGGCCCTTGGGCACTGACTCGATGCCGGCCCGGTACACCTCGGACATGTAGGTGGCGTAGTGGACGCCGAAGACGATGATGCCGATGGTCAGCCCGTCCAGCCACATGAACGTCCAGAACATGAAGATCAGCTGCACCACGATCGGCGTCATGCGGATGAAGTTCGCGGTCCACTTCACCAGCCAGGCCAGCGGGCGGGGCAGCACGCGCATCAGGATGGCGATGATCAGCCCCAACACGGCGGCGATGAGCGTACCGACCACAGTGACCACCAGGGTGACCTGGAGGAAGGCCATGAGCATCTCGGGCAACGCATTGAATGCGAACTCCCAGTCCCACAGCGGACTCTCCCGGACTTCGTCCTCATCGACCCGGGTGGGGTCGTCGATCTCGGCGGCGCGCAGGACGTTCTGGATCATCGGGCACCTCCCGAGGTCGGTCGCTGGGACGGCAGGTCATCGTCGGACTCACTGGCTGTCGAGGATGTCGAGGCTGTTGAGGCTGTTGAGGCGGTCGACGTCGAGCCGCGGGGGGCGAGGGCATCTGCCGGGGTGGCCTTCGGAGCAGGGGAGAGGATCTCCTTCAGCGAGGGTCCACGTCCGAGCTTGTGCTTGGCCCGAGCCTCGAGCGCCTGCATGAACACAGTGAGGATCAGCGCCAGGATGAAGTAGACCACCAGGCCGATGAAGGCATGGGAGAACCAGATGTCAGTGGGACGCCGCAGGTTGTTCAGCTCGGCGGTGAAGTCGTTGACGAAGGGGATGATGTAGGCGATGGCGCTGCCCTTGAGCAGGTGGATCCACAGGTTGGCCAGCGACGGCAGCATCAGCGCCCAGGCCTGCGGGAAGATGATCCGCCGCATCTTGTGCGGCCAGGACATGGACAGCGCCGTCGTCGCCTCCCACTGGCCCGTGGGCACGGTGGTCATCGAGGCGCGGACGGCCTCAGCCCCGTAGGCGCCGTAGTTGATCCCCAGCGCCAGGACCCCGAGCAGGAAGGTGTTTCTGATCAGCTCCTCGAAAGGCAGGTCCGGGTTGCGCATCCAGATCTGGGGGAGCACGTACAGCAGCAGGAACAGCAGCACGACCAGCGAGATGCCGCGGAAGAACTCGATGAGCACTCGCGCCGGAGCACGCAGCCACAGGCTGGGGCTGCCCGCCATCAGCCCCAGGGCCACAGCGATGACGAATGCCAGCAGTCCCCCATAGAGGGCGAGCTGCACAGTGGTCCACAGTCCCGCCAGGAGTCGGTCGGACCAGGCGACCACGACCTCGAAATAGCCGGCCCAATCTTCCAGGAAGTTCATCGGCCCCTCTCAATTCGATGCAGTGGCAGACGCTGCGGCCGGTCCCTGCTGGAACCGGCCGCAGCGTGCAGCGGACTGAGAGGCTCAGTCCTCGAGGTACTGCTCGGTCAGCTCAGCGGGGTCCTCCTCGCAGAGCTCCTGCGCCGTCAGCTCGCTGGGCGGCATCTCGTCCTCGGTGAAGCCGAACTCGCTGACGAGGTCCAGGTACTCGCCGGACTCCTTCAGGTCGGTGAGGTGCTCGTTGAACTCCTCCAGCAGGTCCGTGTCGTCCGGGCGGAAGGTGTGGCCACCGACCGAGAGCTCATGGGCGAAGGAGTCGGTGACCTGGACGCCGTCGACGTCGCCGGCCATGGCCTCGAGCGAGATCGCCGTCAGGGCGAAGACGTCGGCACGGCCGCCCTGGACGTAGTCGATGCCGTCATCGGCGCTGTCCACAGTGTTGTGGTCGACGCCGACCTCGTCCATGTAGCCCGACTCGACGGCGCCGCTGAGGGCGACGACATCGAGGTCGGCGTCAGCCAGGTCTTCGAAGTCGTGGACGTCGTGCGGGTTGCCCTCTTCGACCAGCAGGGCGGTGGTGTAGACGAGTTCAGGCTCGCCGAAGGCGGCCTCGGCGCAGCGCTCGCCGGTGATCGACATTCCGGCGGAGACCACGTCCCAGTGGCCGGCGTTGAGGCCCGGGATGAGGTTGCCCCAGTCGGGCTCCTCAGCGATGTCGATGTCGTAGCCCATGCGCTCGCCGAAGATCTCCTCGGCCACCGCGATGGTGGCACCGGTCGGCTCACCGCTGTCCTCATCGATCCACGAGTAGGGCTCCTCGCCGAACAGTGCGATGGTCAGCGTCTCCCCGGCGGCCTCGCCGTTGCCGTTCTCCTCGGCGGTGGTGTCGTCGTCGCCGTTGCCGCAGGCGGTCAGGGCGAGCAGTGCCGCGGCGCTGAAGGCTCCGGCCTTCACTGCCATGGACGTCTTGGCTGCCATGCTGTCTACCTCATCCTCTGGTGTACGTCATCGATGCGAGCGAGTGCGCAGTGCGCACTCGCTCTCACGCTAGTGACATCTAAAGGATTTGGAAACTGCTTTCCCCCCGAGATGATTACTCGGACGCCCGGGGTGGCGGGTGGAGAATGCTCCATGGAAAAGAATCACGATATGGCGTCGGAGTGGACGGACTCGCGCGACGGCGGGCGTCCGGGTGAGTGCCTATGGGCCAGGGAAAGGAGGTGTGATGTCTTCGATGGAATCGAGCATCACGCTTGGATAACGTTCTGGCGCGGGACCCTGGGGGACGGTGTGGCGCCCAGGTCAGGAGAGGGTGCGGCGTCCTTCGAAGGCTCGTCCCAGGGTGACGTCGTCGGCGTACTCGAGGTCCCCGCCCACCGGGAGACCGGAAGCCAGCCGGGTCAGCCGGATGCCGATGGAGCCGAGCATGCGCAGCAGGTAGGTGGCGGTGGCCTCGCCTTCGAGGTTCGGGTCGGTGGCGATGATGACCTCGTCGATCGCGTCATCGGAGAGTCGGCTGAGCAGCTCCCGGACATGGAGCTGTTCCGGGCCGACGCCGGCGATCGGATTGATCGAGCCTCCGAGCACGTGATACAAGCCACGGAAGGAGCGGGTCCGCTCGATGGCCATGACGTCCTTGGACTCCTCCACCACGCAGATGACGGAGCGGTCTCGACGCTCGTCCTGACAGATTCGGCAGGTCTCCTGCTCGGAGACGTTGAAGCAGATCTGACAGAACTTGACCTTCTCCTTGACGGAGACGATGGCCTCTGCCAGGCGTCGCATGTCCTCGGTGTCGGCCTCCAAGATGTGGAAGGCCACACGCTGGGCGGACTTCGGCCCGATGCCGGGAAGTCGACCCAGCTCGTCGATCAGGTCTTGGACTGCACCCTCATACACAGTGGGGACGCGCCTTTCTCAACGGGGACGGTGTGGACGGAGAGTTCGCGGCGCCACATGCTGGTCCCCGTGGTGCGTGTGCGCCGGGTGACCGCCAGTCTACTGGGGCCCCGAGCCCATGCGGCGCTCCTCGATCAGTGTTCCGCCGAGTATCCGTTCGATGGCCTTTCGGCCGAAGACCGAGGACTCCTCGACGGTGATGTCGTCATCGCTGGGGATGTCCTCGACCTCGGAGGTCTCCGTGCGGTCGTCGGCATCCCCAGGGCCCTGGTGCGGCGTCGCGGGAGGGGGCCCCTGGTCATCGAGGGGGTCCGGGGGCGGCGGCGCATCGTTCCATCCCGGCGGCTCGGCCCCGGAGCTCCGCTGGGAGATGCGCTGCTTGATGGCCGCGATCCTGCCGGAGGCCCCGGTGCGGCTGCCACCGCCGACGTCAGGGGGGCTCGCCGCCGTCGGCTCTCCCCGGGTCTGCGGCTGGGACGCAGACGGTGTCGGGCGGGCGGAGGGTCGGGCGAAGACCGGCACCGGCGGCTTCTCCGTCGAGAGCTGGTAGGAGTCGGGCCCTGGGGCCGGTCCCCCCTGGTGGTCTTGGCGAGGGGCCGGGACCTGGGGTGGGGCCTGGTCCTGGGGTGCAGGGCCTTCGAGGCTGGGGGTGCGCGCGGTGGTGGGACCGAAGGTGGGATCGGTCAGCTCGGCCGGATCGCGGGGGACATCCGCCTCGGAGGGCGAGTCGGCCGACAGGGCAGAGCCTGCCGGGTCGCCGCTGGGGTCACCGTTCCAGGCGGGATGCGGCGACGGCGGCGGCTGAGGAGATTCGGGTTCGGCGTCGTAGGGTTCGGGTGCCTCTTCGGCCAACCAGGCCGGTGCCGACTGGTCGTCCTCCGGGCCCACAGAGTTCGCGGGGGCAGACACAGGTGTCGATGATGCCGCCGTCTGGGCGGGTGCCGGCGCCGACGCGGCGGAAGCAGGTGGTGCGGCCGGGTCGGTGGGGGTGGCGGGAGCATAGGAGCTCCACGTGCCGGGCCGGGGTGGGTGCGCGGAACGGCCGTTGTGCGGCGGGGCACTGTCGAGTGGGGTCTCCGCAGGTGCTTCCGCAGGGCCCTCGGCTGGGGGCTGGACAGGGGGCTGCGCAGGTCGGTCGGCGGCAGGTGCCGGCGTGGGCCGGCTAGGGCCTTTTGGGCCCTGACCAGCTGCCGGCGGAGCACCTCCAGTGATCAGGTCGAAACTGACCTGCATGCCGAGGACCTGGTGGATGGCCGCGTTCAGCGCCTGGTCACCGCGCCGGTTGGAGAACGTGGCCCGGGCACCGTCATTGGTGAACGCCAGGGTGACGGTCTTTCCGTCGAAGCCGGCCACGGTCGCGTTGTCCTTGACCAGCATCCACAGCAGCCGTGACTGGGAGGCCAAGGACTGCACGATCTCCGGCCAGGCGCGCCGCAGCATCTCCACGCGCGTGCTGTCCGCGGCGCCGCCGGACTGCGGCGGCGGAGCCTCAGACGGCGTGGAGTCGGGCTGTGTGGAGTCGGGCTGTGCCGACGGGGCCGGCTGTGCGGAGGGGGACTCCTGCCCCGGCGCTGCCGCCTGCGTCGGCGGCACCGCCTCCGTGGGCGCGTCGGCGTCGTCCTCCTGCCTGCCTGCCTGACTGGGCGTGGGGGCATCCGCCGTGCCGACCGTGCCGGCCGTGCCGGCCGCATGGGCGGCCTCAGTGCGGGCTGGGGACTCCTCCAGGGGCGAGGGTTCAGCCCCGGGGCGTGGCACTCCGGGGGTGGCCCATCCGTCATCGGCCGGCGACGCGGTGTCCTGCGCCGGTGAAGAGCGCGGAGCCGGGGACGGCTCAGGACTCGGCGCCGGTCCCGATCCTGTCGTCTGTTGCGGCGTCTCCGCGGCGACAGGGGCCCCGGGGGTCGGATCGGAGGACGCGGCGCCAGCCGGTACGGTCTCGGTCGGTGAGGGTTCAGCTGGTGTGGCCTGCGGGCTGGGTGCGGCCGGTGCGCCGGAGGTGTCCGGCGCGCTCGGCGTGGTCCCGGCTCCGGCCACGAAGTCCACGCGCCGTTCCAGGCGCTCGAGCCGGGCCGCCAGACTGGAGGTGCCCTGATCTGCATGGGGCAGCAGCAGCCGCGCCATCAGCAGCTCCAGGTGCAGCCTCGGCGAGGTCGCGCCGACCATGTCCGTCAGTGCGTGGGCGGTGATGTCCGCGGCACGGGAGAGCTCGGCGGATCCCACCTTGGCCGCCTGATCCTGCATTCGTCGGATCTGATCGGCGGGGACGCC
This sequence comes from Nesterenkonia suensis, assembly GCF_054782935.1. Lineage (NCBI taxonomy): Bacteria > Bacillati > Actinomycetota > Actinomycetes > Micrococcales > Micrococcaceae > Nesterenkonia > Nesterenkonia suensis. The sequence goes on from NZ_BAAGRN010000001.1 coordinate 185,006, forward strand.
GCGGAGGATCGACCCGGGAGAGTCCGGCACCGACTTCACGATGATCAGGTCACGCAGCCGCTCCAGCAGGTCTTCCACGAATCGACGTGGATCCTGCCCCGACTGCACCACCCGGTCGACCACGCTGAAGGCGGTGGACCCGTCCAACGCGGCGACAGAGTCCACCACGTCGTCCAGCAGCGTGGCGTGGGTGAAGCCCAGCAGTGCCACCGCCCGGTCATAGTCCAGGCCGCTGTCGGTGGATCCGGCGATCAGCTGATCCAACACGGAGAGCGTGTCCCGGACGGAGCCGCCGCCGGCGCGGATCACCAGCGGCAGCACCCCGTGCGCCACCGGGACCTGCTCCTGGTCGCAGAGCTTCTGCAGGTACTGCAGCAGCGGCTCCGGCGGCACCAGCCGGAACGGGTAGTGGTGTGTGCGTGAGCGGATGGTGCCGATGACCTTGTCCGGCTCGGTCGTGGCGAAGATGAACTTGATGTGCTCGGGCGGCTCCTCGACGATCTTCAGCAGGGCGTTGAAGCCGGCCGCGGTGACCATATGGGCCTCATCGATGATGAAGATCTTGTAGCGGTCCCGCACCGGAGCGAAGGTGGCGCGCTCGCGCAGATCGCGGGCGTCGTCGACTCCGCCGTGGGAGGCGGCGTCGATCTCGATGACGTCCAGGGAACCGGACCCTCCGGTGGCCAGGTCGCGGCAGGACTCACAGTGTCCGCAGGGTTCGCCGGTGGGGCCCTCGGCGCAGTTGAGGCAGCGCGCGAGGATCCGCGCGGAGGTGGTCTTCCCGCAGCCGCGCGGGCCTGAGAAGAGGTAGGCGTGCGAGACGGAGTCCTTGCCCAATGCCGTGACCAGGGGTGCGGTCACGTGCTCCTGACCGATCACGTCGGCGAACGTGTCGGGGCGGTACCGGCGATACAGGGCTGTGCTCACAGTGAAGAACCTTACCGTCTGGGTGGAACACGTGCACTCGACCCGAGCGCCGTCAAGGGTGCCGACAGCTGGTCGCCAGCGGGCCGACAGTGCGTCGTGGGCGGGTTCTGTCAGCGGCCCCGCCCGTGGGGCCGACCGGTCCCGTCAGCCGGAGATCAGCGGGCGGCGTCGGAGGCGGACTGGCCGCTGCGCGGCCGACTTCCGGACGCCGGCTCGGCCCCACGCTGCTCAGCACGCGCTTTCAGCCGCTGGGCCACCTGCTTCTGGCGCGGATAGACGTACAACCAGGTCGTCCAGGGCCGCACCCACACCATCAGCAGGGTCAGCGCCAGCCCCAGCACTGTGGTGACTCCCACATGCCAGAGCGGAGACACCTCCATGCGGTCCAGTGTCCGGTGGATGAGCACCAGGATCGGGAAATGCGCCACATAGACCACGATTGAGCTGCGCCCGGCCCATTCGAAGAACCGCGACACCGTCCCGCGTGGAATGCGCGGCGCCAGCCACAGGATCACCGCCAGGCCCAGCAGGGAGATCCCTGCGGCCTGCCAGGTGCCCATCCGCAGAGCGTGGTCCTCCCGACCGAGATGGGAGAACGCCGCGGCGACGACGGCCATCGCCGCCACCACCGTCCAGGGCACGCGACCCCAGCGCTCGACCCACGGGCCCGCCCACGCGCCCAGGAAGAAGAACGCCCCGTAGTAGAGAGTCTTGTGCGGCAGCCCGGAGGGAACCTCCACCAGCACGACGACGGCCAGCATGGCCCCCGCCACCAGGAGAAACGGTGCTCTCCGCAGCACGACTGCCGCCGCATAGCAGAGACACAGGGCGAGCAGGAACCACAGATAATCCCCGGTGATCCAGTAGGAGAGGTGGAACGGCCCGTTGCGGTAGACGAACACCCCGTAGAGCACCATCCACACCGCCGCGGGCCAGACGATCGCGGAGTACTTGCCCCACAGGTACTGGGGCAGCGGCTTGGCCAGGGACTTCGGCAGCAGCATCCCCGAGAGGAACATCAGCAGCGGCATCCGGAAGGGCTCCAGGTACCGGTTGACCAGGATCCACTCGCGGCTCCCTGATCCGGTGGACATCGGGATGGAGGCGGCATGCAGGATCACCACCAGGATCACGGCGACGCCGCGCAGCAGGTCCATCCACTGCATGCGGCTGCTCGCGGCGGCGTGCGTCACCGTCGGGCTGCTGGGAGAGGGCATGGGTGTGCTCAGTTTCCTGGCTCGGGGAGGTCACAGACTGCACGAATTGTACCGACTCACCCCGGATGCTCCCTGGATGCTCCCCGGGCACCGCTGACCTGGAGCGGCAGGCGGTGCACCGGCCCTTTCCGCGGGTCGACGGTGGGCTCTAGGGTGGCGTCCATGGACCTCCCCGACGCCCAGCATCCCCCGCAAAAGTCCCCCGACGGCGCCCAGTCGGCCCAGTCCGACCAGTTCGCCCAGTCGTCCCTGGCCCGTCCCGGCCCCGACATCGGGGCCCCGGAGGCCGCCGCCGTCGACACCTATGTGGAGCACACCGTGGTGCGTCCCGGCCCGGAGTTCGCCGACGTGCAGCGCCGGGCCGAGGAGGGCGGGCTGCCGGCCATCGAGGTCTCCGCCGCCCAGGGCAAGCATCTGGAGCTGATGGTGCGGATCTCCGGAGCCCGCCACGTGTTGGAGGTCGGCACCCTGGCCGGGTTCTCCACGCTCTGGATGACCCGGGCCCTTCCCGCCGACGGGCAGCTGGTCACCTGTGAGGTCGAGCCCCACCACGCCGACGTCGCCCGGGCCAACCTGGACGGCGCCGGCGTGGGGGAGAGGGTGGACATCCGTGTGGGCCCCGCCGAGGAGACGCTGCTGGGCCTGGTGGAGGAGGTCGCCTCCGGGGCTCGGCCGCCGTTCGACCTGGCCTTCCTCGACGCCGACAAGGCCGGCAATCCTCGCTACTTGGAGCTTGTTCTGGAGATGGCGCGGCCCGGCACGGTGATCATCGGAGACAACGTGGTCCGCGACGGCGGGGTGCTGGAGGCCGGCTCGGAGGACCCGGACATCCAGGGAATCCGCCGGTTCCTCACGCGGCAGGGCGAGCATCCGCGGCTCGAAGCCACCGCCGTGCAGACCGTCGGGGCCAAAGGCTGGGACGGGTTCAGCCTGGCGGTGGTCACCGACGGCTGAAGCGGCTTCCGCCGTCATCGAGCGGTGCGCGGCTCAGGACTCCGTGGCGGCTTCTCCCGGCGGCCCCACCGGGATCTCCGGCGGCAGGTAGACGCTGCCTTCGGCGGCGGCGAACTCCCGGCTCTTGGCGGCCATGCCCTGCTCCACGATCCTGCGCTGGTCCTCGGCCGAGCCGAACTCGTCTCGGATGTCCTGAGAGATCCGCATGGAGCAGAACTTCGGACCGCACATGGAGCAGAAGTGCGCGGTCTTCGCCGGCTCGGTGGGCAGGGTCTCGTCGTGGAACGCCTGGGCGGTCTCCGGGTCCAGAGCCAGGGCGAACTGGTCCTTCCAGCGGAACTCGAACCGCGCCTTCGACAGCGCGTCGTCCCGCGCCTGAGCGGCCGGGTGACCCTTGGCCAGGTCGGCGGCGTGGGCGGCGATCTTGTAGGTGATCACCCCGGCCCGGACGTCGTCGCGGTTGGGCAGCCCCAGATGCTCTTTCGGGGTGACGTAGCACAGCATGGCGGTGCCGTAGCGAGCGATCTCGGTGGCGCCGATCGCGCTGGTGATGTGGTCATAGCCCGGAGCGATGTCCGTGACCAGCGGCCCCAAGGTGTAGAAGGGCGCCCCGTGACAGAGCTCCTGCTGGCGCTCCACGTTCTCCCGCACCAGGTGCAGCGGAATGTGGCCCGGGCCCTCGACCATGACCTGCACGTCGTGCTCCCAGGCCCGCCGGGTCAGCTCCGCCAAGGTGTCGAGCTCCGCGAACTGGGCCTCGTCATTGGCATCCGCGATCGATCCCGGCCGCAGCCCGTCGCCCAGAGAGAAGGCGACGTCGTAGGCGGCGAAGATCTCGCACAGCTCGTCATAGTGCGTGTACAGGAAGTTCTCCCGGTGATGCGCCAGGCACCAGCCGGCCAGGATCGACCCGCCACGGGAGACGATGCCGGTGACCCGCTCGGCGGTCAGCGGCACGTGCCGCAGCAGCACCCCGGCGTGGACGGTCATGTAGTCCACGCCCTGCTCGCACTGCTCGATCACCGTGTCCCGGAAGACCTCCCAGGTCAGGGCCGAGGCGTCGCCGTCGACCTTCTCCAGCGCCTGGTAGATCGGCACGGTGCCGATGGGCACCGGGGCGTTGCGCAGGATCCACTCCCGGGTGGTGTGGATGTCATCCCCGGTGGAGAGGTCCATGACGGTGTCTGCACCCCACCGGGTGGCCCAGCGCAGCTTGTCCACCTCCTCCGCGATGGAGCTGGTGACCGCCGAGTTGCCGATGTTGGCGTTGATCTTCACCAGGAACTCCCGTCCGATGACCATCGGCTCGGACTCCGGGTGGTTGATGTTGTTCGGGATGATGGCCCGCCCGGCGGCCACCTCGGCGCGCACCGTCTCCGGGTCGCAGCCCTCCCGCAGGGCCGCGTAGCGCATCTCCTCGGTGATGACGCCGCGCCGGGCGTAGTGCATCTGGGTGACCTTCCTCCCCGGCAGGGCGCGGCGCGGCACGGGACCTCTGCCGCGCCACTCGTCGCTGGCCGCCCCGCGGCGCACCGCCGAGCGGCCGTCGTCGTCGAGGCGACGGCCCCGGCCGGGGTACTTCTCGGTGTCCTCCCGAGAGAGGATCCACGGCTCGCGGAACGGCGGCAGCCCCTCCAGCGGGTCGCCGCCGGGGCCCGCGGTCCGGTAGGCCTCGAACCGCTCATTGGCGGAGCCGTCCGGTGAGTCGTGCAGGCGGATCCGGGTGACGGGGACCTCAAGGCCGGAGCCGTCGGTGATGCTGGCCCGTTCGTGGGCGGGGTGGGCCTCTTCCGTGGGGGAGGCGGTGGTGTTCGCCGAAGGGGTGGTGTGCACAGAGAAATCGCTCATGATGAGCCCTCACTTCCTACGCCGGCATGACCCGGTCAGGTTCGACGGTCCAGGCGTGCATCGCCTGATCTCAGCCCCTGCAGGGGCACCCGTGTGGACTCGTCGAGCGTAACCCACTGCCCGGCGGCGACGTCGTCATATGACGCGTGACCTGGGAGGACGGGAGCGCCTCGGGTCTGCGCGTCGGGTCTTGGTCGTGCATCGCGCCACGTGTGCCGGGAGCATCCAGTGGCCGCGAATCCCGGCATCTGAAGATGCTCGTCGGCGTGCTCCGGGCAGATGCCGTCAGGCGTGGCCACTCGAGAGGGGGGGGGGAGTGGAGAAGCGCTGACGCCGGGAGGAGAGACGGCGCCGCAGACACGACGAGGCCCCCGGTCAGATGACCGAGGGCCTCGTGCTTCGAGCGGAGGATGGGGGATTCGAACCCCCGAGGGCGTGAACCCAACACGCGTTCCAAGCGTGCGCCATAGGCCGCTAGGCGAATCCTCCTGGAGCACTCGGTCCGCAGGTGCGAACACCCGACGTCGCGAGAGCAGACTCCATCGTAGCGAAGAACAGCACGAAAATGCACATCGAGTCCGGATCGGCGCCATGACGGGCGTCAGCGCGCGACGCCGACCGTCAGACATGTGCCTGCACGAATGCCAGCGGGGCCACGGTCACGGGCGAGGCCGAGGGCAGGCGGCCCCGTGGACGGGCCAGTTGGCGCGGGCGCGGATCTCCGGGCTACGATGGTCCACGGCCCCACGTGTGGTGTCATCCTGCTGAACTCCCCCAGGACCGGAAGGTAGCAAGGGTAGGTGGGCTCTGGCAGGTGCACGTGGGGCCACTTCTCTGCCCGCCCGGCGATCTGCGCCACGGGTCGGGCCTGCGCTCCCTATCCCCGCGGCCTCCTTCTCGGGGATGACGACGACGCTTCGCCTCCTTCACTAGCGTGGGGCCCATGACTCATCCCGCGCACCGACGCACACCGTCCCCGCTGCTGCAGATCTGCCGAGGTCCCGTCGGCCAAGGATTCGCGATCAGCGCCGCCGCTCTCATCCCGGTCCGTCGCTATCCCCGTTGGCTGCGGGAGACGATCGTCTGGGTCCCGTCGGTCACGATGGCGGCAGTGTTCCTCTTTCCCGAGCAGGCGCAACGGATCGCTCGGCAGACGGGGCTCGAGATCGCTGAGTCCGTCGCCGAGCCCAGCACTGAGTCCGGTCCAGAGTCCGGTCCAGAGTCCGGTCCAGAGTCCGGTCCTGAGTCCGGCACTGAGGCTCCGCTGCCCGTCCGGCTGGCCGCCGCCGGATTCTTCGGGGCCGCCGTCTACGCAACGATGCGCACGAGCCTCTGGGCGGACACGGCACTGGAGAACGGGCTGCGGCGTCTCCGCGTCCCCGCCCCGCGGACGGTGCTGGCGGTGGCCGCGGGGACTGCAGCCTGGGGCAGCGCCGAACGTGAACGCCGCCGGGGTGCTTCACCCGGCGACTGAGATCGCTGCGTGGGGAAGTTCCCTCCCCGCTTCCTGGACAATGGAGAACAGCGCGTCCCGTGACCCGGGGCGAACTGACCACTTCATCCCGGCGGTCGCCCACAAGGCGACCCGCCACGACCGGAAGGCGAACCACGTGTCCGAGAACCCCACCGCCGAGGCTGCGATCACTCCTTCAGCCCCCAGCAGGCCTGGCTACACCATCGGTGACTATCTGCTCGACCGTCTGGCCGAACTGGGCCTCACCGAGCTCTTCGGAGTCCCCGGGGACTTCAACCTGCGATTCCTCGACCACGTGGTTGCCCATGACGACATCCGCTGGGTGGGATCGGCCAACGAGCTCAACGCCGGCTACACCGCCGACGGCTACGCCCGCATCCGCGGCATCGGCGCCTTCCTGACCACCTATGGCGTGGGAGAGCTCTCCGCCATCAACGCGCTGGCCGGCTCCTACGCGGAGTCCGTGCCGGTGGTGCAGATCGTCGGAGCCCCGCCGAAGGAGGCCCAGGCCTCCGGCCGGAAGATCCACCACTCGCTGGGCGACGGCGATTTCAAGCACTTCCTCCGCATGGCGGAGGAGGTCACCTGCGCGCACGCGGACCTCGACGCCGCCACCGCCACCTGGGAGATCGACCGTGTCCTGCGGGACGTCGTCTTCCGCCGCCGTCCCGGCTACCTGATGCTCGCCGCCGACGTCGCCGAGGTGCCGGCCTTCCCACCGTCGGCGCCGTTGATGACCGACCTGCCGGTGACCACCCCCGGAGCGGAGACCGCCTTCGAGGAGGCGCTGCGCCGCTTCCTGCCCGGCCGCCGCACCGCCGTGCTGGCCGACCTGCTGGTCCATCGCCTCGGGGCCACCGAGGAGCTCGCCTCCTTCCTCGCCGACTCGAACCTGCCCTTCGCGACCCTCGCCTGGGGAAAGACCCTGGTGGACGAATCCGACGAGAACTTCGTGGGCATCTACTCCGGGGCCGCCTCTCAGCAGCGGGTGCGCGATGTCATCGAAGGAGCCGATGCGCTGATTACGCTCGGCGTGGAGTACACCGACAACACCACCGCCGGGTTCTCCATGGATCTCGATCCTGCGCGACTCATCGACATCTCCCGCTTCGGAGCTCGGATCGGTGACGAGGTCTTCACCCCGATCTCCCTGGAGGCGGCGCTGTCCGTGCTGCACCGGGTGATCTCGGATCTCGGCGACGTCGCCCCCATGCCCTCCTCCGAGGCACCCGGACCGCAGACCCCGCGTGACCCCTCAGACGTCGCCCTGACACAGGACGGCCTGTGGGAGATCCTCGCCGCCCAGCTGGAACCGGGCAACATCGTCGCCGCCGACCAGGGCACCAGCTATTTCGGCATGGCCACCCACCGGTTCCCGGCGAAGTCCACGTTCATCGGTCAGCCCATGTGGGGCTCGATCGGGTACACGTTGCCCGCGATCCTCGGGGCCGGCCTGGCGGACCGCAGTCGTCGCCCCGTGCTGCTCATCGGTGACGGCTCCGCTCAGCTGACCATCCAGGAGATGGGCGTGATCATCCGCGAGAAGCTGCCCGCCGTCGTCGTGCTGGTCAACAACGATGGCTACACCGTGGAGCGCGCCATCCACGGCCCCGACGAGATCTACAACGACATCGCCCCCTGGCGGTGGGAGCTGGTGCCGCAGCTCTTCGGCGCCACGGAGGAGGGGCATCTGTTCCGCCGGGCCTCCACCGAGGCCGAGCTGCTGCAGGCCTGCCAGGACGCCATGGAGAACCGCGAGAAGCTGGTGTTCATCGAGGCCGTGACGCACCGTGACGACATCCCGCAGCTGCTGGAGGACGTGGCCAACGCGTTGAAGCGCTGACTCTGGCCTGCCATGATGCCCGGTCCGGGTGCAGTTTTCTGCACCAGGACCGGGCAGCTGCCTGGCTCGCCGTCCCCGCCCAGGCCGCTTAGGCTCGAAGATGATGACGACGACACCGCAGCCCCAAGCCAGCGCGGCGCCGGACGACGGCGTCCGGCTCAGTCTGCGGGCTCGACTGGAGCGGATGGTCACGGAGCTGATCTCCCTGACCACCGGGTGGCTGGTCTGGATGATGCCGATGACGGCGTTCTTCGCGTTGTGGCGGGTCCTGACGTTCAGCCCTGGAGATGCCGGCGGACCGCTCCTCACCTTCCTCGACTCCTGGTCGCTGAGCACCAGGCTCGTGACTGCGATGATCATCGCGCCGATCGTCGCGGTGGCCGTGCTCCCCGCCGTCGCGCGCGTGGCGGATCAGCTCCAGTTCTCCCGAGCCACCCACCTGCTGGGGGAGGCGCTGAACCCGCCGCCCACCCCAGACGGTCTGCCCTGGTGGCGCTGCCTGATCATCCGGAAGAATGACCGCACCAAGCCCGGCATGCTCGGGCGGAGCGTGAGCGGTGCCGTCGTCTCCAGTCTGCTGGCTGGAGGCGCGGTGCTCTCCACGGTGACGGCGATGGTGCTCCTGCTGTTGGTCGTCGCCGGGGACGCGCTGCTGTCGCGCTCCACCCTCTTCGATGACATCACCGGCCTGCTCCTGGGGCTGCTGGCAGCGGTCACGCTGCTCGCCTCTCCGTGGATCATCCATGGACTCAGTGAGCTGGACCGCCGCCTGCTGCGGAGCTTCTACGGCACAGATGAGACTGCGCGGCTGCAGGCCCGACTGGAGCAGGTGGACCAGGCCCGTTCCGACGCCGTCGACGTCGCCGACGCCGAACGGCGCCGCCTCGAACGCGACCTCCACGACGGCGCCCAGCAGCGGCTGACCGCACTCGCCGTGGATCTGGGCCTGTCCCGCCGGATGCACGCCCAGGACCCGGAACAGCTCCGCGAGACGCTGGTCCGTGCCCAGGGGGAGGTCACCTCCGCGCTGCAGGAGATCCGCGACCTGGTCCGCGGACTGCACCCCGCCGTGCTGGAGGACCGAGGACTCGACGCAGCGATCTCCGCGCTCGCCGACCGTGTCCCGTTCCCGGTGGAGATCCGCGTGGAGGTTGAGCCGCGTCCCCCGGTCCAGGTCGAGGCGGTCGCCTACTTCGTGGTCGCCGAGGCGCTCAACAACGCGATGCGTCACGCCCGGGCGGACCAGGCCAGCGTCCGGATCACCCGCCAGGACGATCAACTGATGGTGCGCATCGACGACGACGGCGCCGGCGGAGCCGACCCGGCCTCCGGCACCGGGCTGCAGGGCCTCCAGCGTCGCGTCAGCGCAGTGGAGGGGCGGCTCATGGTGGACAGTCCGGCAGGAGCCGGGACCCGAGTGGAGGCGGTGCTGCCGTGCGCGTGATCATCGCCGAGGACTCCGTGCTGCTGCGCGAGGGACTGGTGCGCCTGCTCGAGCATGCCGGGATCGACGTCGTCGCGGCCGTCGGAGACGCCCAGGCGCTACTGGAGGCGGTCGACGAGCAGGACCCGGCCCTCGTGATCGTGGACGTCCGGATGCCGCCGACCTTCACCGATGAGGGCATCCGCGCTGCACTCAGACTCCGTGCGGACCGACCCGAGCTGGCCGTGATCGTGCTCTCCCAGTACGTGGAGGAACGCTACGCAGTGGACCTGCTGACCGGGGAGACGCGCGGTGTGGCATACCTGCTCAAGGACAGGGTCGCCGAAGTGGACGACTTCCTCGACACGGTCCACGAGGTGGCCGCCGGCGGCACCGTCCTGGATCCGGAGGTGGTCTCCCAGCTGCTGAGCCGACAGGCCGGGCGCGACGGTCTCGACGCGCTCACCCCGCGTGAGCTCGAGGTGCTCCAGCTCATGGCGCAGGGGCGTTCCAACGGGGGGATCGCCGCCGCCCTGCACCTGAGCGACTCCGCGGTCTCCAAGCACATCAACGCCATCTTCACCACGCTGGACATCCCTCCGGCCAGCACCGACAACCGGCGGGTGCTGGCCGTGCTGGCCTACCTGTCCTCCGGGCGGGAGAGGGGAGTCGCATGAGTGCCACGCCGAGGACCAGCCGATGGCCCCGGAGGCTCTGGGGCGGGCTCGGTGCAGTGCTCACCGCCCTGGTGCTGGCAGCCTGTGTGCACCCGTCACTCGTGGGTATCCTCCAGCTGACCTGGTTGGCCGGCGGCCGCGAGCCGGAGCAGATCCAGCGCACTCTCGGTGATCCGCAGGAGGCGATCTGGTACTCCGGCGAGGCCCTGCAGATGACGTTCTCCGGGGAGGACCGCGACCGCATGGAGCTGACAGAGAACCTCCACCGGGTGCCGGGAGACCCCTTCACCGAGGTCACCCAGCTCGACGGCGCCACCGCCGTGACCACCCGCTGCGCCCCGGACTGCGGGACCCTGGTCGATCAGGAGCTGCTGATCCCGCGCGAACAGGACCTGAGTGTGGTCTCCGCCGAGGGCATGTACTACACCGTCCAGCACCTGGAAGGCGATCTCGACCTGTGGCTGACCGGAGGAGACCTCGGCGAGGTCACCGTGGTGGGGGAGCCCGACTACGTGGCCGGCCACGTCATGCTGTTCGGGATCCAGGGTGACGTCGATGTCCGGACTCTCCAGTCCGGGGTGTACGCCGAAGGGCTGAGCGGCCAGGTCGTCGCTGTGCAGACGGGGGTCGGATCATTGGACCTGACTCACACCGCGCTGCCCGCGTCCCTGGAGGTCAGCACCGGCCGCGGGGACATCAGCATCACCCTGCCGGCCCAGGAGGATCCGTGGCGGTGCACGGTGGAGACCGAGGCGTCGGGGGAGGTCGACGTCGACCTCGGAGAGGAGACTGTCAACAGGGAGGATGACGACGAGGTGACCTGCCGGATCGCCCTGCGTACCGGAGACGGCGACATCACGCTGACCAGCGCGCCGCCGAAGCCCTGGGAGCGGGACTGACCCAGGCTCGGAGCCACGGAGTCACGGAGCCACGGAGTCACGGAGTCTGGGCATGACGAGGGCGGGCCGGCCGCCGCAGAGCCGAGCTCCGCGGCTGCCGGCCCGCCGCCGTCGTGATCCTGACCTCACCGACGGAGCGTCATACTCCGGCCGGGACCCGCGCCAGCTCGGCGCGCACCACCGCGGTGGCGTTGACGAGATGGCGCAGCGAGGCCTCCGTCTCCTCCCAGCCGCGGGTCTTCAGGCCGCAGTCCGGGTTGGACCACACGATCTGCGGGTCCAGCACCTCGGCGGCCAGTCGCAGCCGTTCGATGAGCTCGTCCACGCCGGGCACCCGGGGGGAGTGGATGTCCCACACGCCCGGGCCGATGCCGCGGGAGAAGCCGTGCTCGGCCAGGGCGGTGACCACCTCGAAGCCGGAGCGGGATGCCTCCAGGGTGGTGACGTCGGCGTCGAGCGCGTCGATCGCGTCGATGACGGTCTCGAACTCCGAGTAGCACAGGTGGGTGTGCAGCTGGGTGTCCGGCTTCGCCGCGGAGGTCGCCAGGCGGAAGGACTCCACCGACCAGCGCAGATACTCGGGTCGCTGGGCCACCTGCAGCGGCAGCAGCTCCCGGAGCGCCGGCTCGTCCACCTGGATGATCCGGGTCCCGGCGGCCTGCAGATCCTCCACCTCGTCCCGCAGGGCCAGGGCGATCTGGTCGGCCGTGGCGGCCAGCGGCTGGTCGTCCCGCACGAAGGACCAGGCCAGGATCGTCACCGGGCCGGTCAGCATGCCCTTGACGGGCCGGCGGGTCAGTGAGGCGGCGTAGCGGGTCCACTCCACAGTGATCGGGTCCGGGCGGTGCACGTCGCCGAAGAGGATCGGCGGTCGCAGGCAGCGCGAGCCGTAGGACTGCACCCAGCCGTGGGCGGTGGTGATGAACCCCTCCAGGTTCTCCGCGAAGTACTGGACCATGTCATTGCGCTCCGCCTCGCCATGCACCAGCACGTCCAGACCCAGGTCCTCCTGGCGGCGGATGCAGTCGGCGATCTGCCCGCGGATGGCCTGCTCGTATCCCTGCTGGTGGAGGGCGCCGCGTCGGTGGGCGGCCCGCACTCGGCGGATCTCGGGGGTCTGCGGGAACGAGCCGATCGTGGTGGTCGGCAGCGGCGGCAGATCCAGAGCCGCCTCCTGCGCGGCCCGGCGGTGTTCGGCGTCGGCCCGCCGACGGTCCTGGGGCAGCACCTCGTCCAGACGACGGCGCACCGCCTCCACCCGGACCTGCGGGTGCTGCTCCCGGAGCCTGCGACGCGAGGCATCATCGGCGCGCAGCCCCTCCAGAGCGTCCGGGACTTCGGAGAGGTGACCGGCCAGTGCCAGCACCTCGCCGACCTTCTGGTCCGCGAAGGCGAGCCAGCCGGCCACCTGCGGGTCCAACTGCGTCTCGCGGGCGGCGTCATGGGGGACATGCAGCAACGACGTGGAGCTGCTGACCGTCAGCGGACCCTCGTGGCGCTCCCGCAGCTGGTCCAGCAGCCCGGCGGCCCGGGCCACACCGGTGCGCCACACGTTCAGCCCGCCGACGACGCCGGCGGCCACAGTCCGTCCGGTCAGCGGCTCCAGGGCCTGCTCCGGGGGGAGCACGCCACGTTCGAGGTCGAGGCCCACCGCCTCGACGCCGGCTGCGCCGAGGACTGCCAGGGCGTCGTCGCCGGCGGTGCCGTAGCTCACCGGCACGAACAGCGCCGGGCGCTCCGTGAGCCCCGCGAACGCCGTATAGGCGGTGCGCAGGCCGGTGACGATCTGCTCCCGCGGGAGGTCCCAGCCGTCGGAGGCGAGGGCGGGCTCCTCCAGCTGCACCCAGGCCGCGCCGGCGTCCTGGAGGGCGCCGAGCAGGGTGGAGTAGGCGGTCACCAGCTCATCGAGCCGGTCGAACCGAGACTCCTGGGCGAGGCTGCCGTCGGTGCCGTCGGCGGGGCTCTCGGCGGAGCTGACGGCCTTGGCCAGCAGCAGGAAGCTCACCGGGCCCAGCAGGGTGGGCCGGGGGAGGGCCGCACCGGCCGTCTCGGCGGCCAGATCGCGGAAGGTGCGGAAGCGCTCGGCGACGGCGTCCGGCTGAGGGGAGAAGGCGACGTCGGGCTCGATCTCCGGCACGTAGTAGTGATAGTTGGTGTCGAACCACTTGGTCAGCTCCAGCGGCTCCACCGTGGAGGTGCCGCGGGCCAGCGCGGAGACCAGTGCCAGACCCTCACCGGAGTCCGGGGAGGCGGCGGAGAACCCGGCCTCGCGGAAGCGCCGTGGCACCAGGCCGAGCAGCACCGAGGCGTCCAGGACCTGATCGATCACGGCGCCGTCGGCCGGGATCGCCGAGTCCGCCTCCAGGCCGAGGCCTGCCAGATGGCCCAGGGTGCGGGTGCGGTGGGCGCGGACCGCCTCGCGCAGCGCGGCGACGTCTCCGCCGCGCCAATGGGCCTCCAGCGCCTTCTTGATCTCCCGGTTCGGTCCGATACGCGGGTATCCGAGTACGGTGGCCGGCAGGGCGGGAACCTGAGCGGGCGGCTGGTCCTCGGGGCGGGCAGGGGCGGTGGTCATGATGTCTCCTCTGTCAGATGTGTCAGGTGTGTCTGGGGTCAGACGCAGGTGATGGACGGGTCGCATGGAGTGCCCGGGCGGTTCGTCCCGGGTGAGGCGGCAGGGCGCACCAGGACAGCCGACCGCGACGCGGTCCGCAGGCATGAAGGGGCCCTGTGAGGTGGGGAGCGGTGCGCTCCGGCGTCAGGACAGCTCGGGTAGGACCCGCTGCTGACGTGCGGCATCCCGGATCCTGAGGTGATCGAGGATCGCCAGAGCGGCCGGGTGTTGGTTGAACGTGAACAGGTGCAGCCCGGGACATCCGAGCTCGAGGACCGCGTCGATCAGGTTCAGCGTGGCGGCCACCCCGCGGCGTCGTCGTTCGGCCGGGTCTGCGACGTCGAGGTAGTCCAACAGGTGCTGCGGCACCGGAACTCCCGAGATCTCCTCCAGACGCCGCAGCCGCGTGGGGCTCGTCAGCGGGGCCAGCCCGGCGACCACGGGCAGGTGGATGCCCTGAGATCGGGCGTCGTCCACCAGACGGGCGTAGTCCTCGGGGTCATAGAACACCTGGGTGATCGCGTAGTCGGCGCCGGCCTCCTGCTTCTCCCACAGTGCGCACAGGTCCGCCGCGTGGTCCCTGTCCGTGCCGGAGGGAGGATAGGCGGCCACTGAGATGGACACCGGACGGGCGCCCGGCCCCTTGGGAGGGTCCAGCCGCTCGTCCTCCACCTCGCGGACCAGGCGCACCACCTCGGCGGCCCGATTCAGTCCGCCGGGCTGGTGGACCCACTGCCGGCCCCCGTCGGGAGAATCCCCTCGCAGGGCCAGGACGTCCCGGACGCCGAGGTCCAGCAGCTGCTCCACGGCGCGGCGCACCTGGGCAGGAGTGCTTCCTGCGCTGATGAGGTGTGCCATCACGGGGGCGGGGGTGCTCCGGAGCAGGTGCCGGATGACCTCCAGGTTGGCCCCCTCGGGTTGGTTGTGGCCGTGGGTGACGGAGAAGTAGTCCGGACCGGCCTCGGCCAGCAGCTCGATGCTGCGCCAGGGGTCGCGGCCAGCGGTGGCGGGACGCGGCGGGAAGACCTCGAAAGAGATCAGCGAGCGGCGTCGGGTGCGCTGCACCAAGTAGGAGGTGTGTGACGTGTGGTCGTCCGAATCCAGGGCGTGCTGAGGCAGAGTGCCGGCGGACGGCACAGATGGTGTCATGGAGGGTCCTCCGTGTGGGGCGTTCATCATCGTTCATGAGGCGCCACAGGGAGGCTTCCCCTGCGCCGTGCTTGCCGCTGAAGATAAATTCATCGCAGTGAATACGAGTTTCGCGGCCGGATCGTCATCTGGGGCACCCCGTCACGCGGGAAAGGGTTGCCGACCGGCCAAGCCAGAGCTTATGTGACCGGTTCTCGTGATCCTTCGGTGTTCTTCTCTGCCACGACGCTAGCACGGTCGGGCATGCGAGAGAAGGGTCGACGTCATGGATGACGATATATGAACATAATGAACACGGGGTGCTGGCGTGAGGTGTGCGGCAGGGCGTGAGGCGTGTCCACGCGTCTCGTGGAGCGGTGCATCGACTGTGTCACGCAGGAGGGTCGCCGAGCGTGGCGAGGAGCTCTCCGATGCTGTGATGGCGCTCGAGGGGATGCCGAAGGGGCCGGTCGCGATGGATTCGATATCGATTGCGGCGGCCTTCGCGCTCCCTGTCGACGTATCCGTCGGCGATCAGGTCCGCCAGGATCCGCTGGGCGGCGCGCTCGGTGATCCCGACCTTCCGAGCGATCTCCCGGACGAGCATGCCGGGCTCTCTGGCGACGCAGAGGATGACATGGGCGTGGTTGGTGAGGAAGGTCCACTCTGAATCCGGCACGGGGTCAGTATAGATCCAGGGTGACAGAATAAACATGAAACAAAAGTCGTGTATTGTGTGTCAGCAATGGGGCGGCCGCCCGGTGGCCCCGTCGTGCAGGACCCTCCCGGAAGGACCCGCTGCATGCTCGACCCGGTCATCCTCTTCTTCGTCCTCGGCATCGCGGCCGGACTGCTGCGTTCTGAGCTGCGGCTGCCTGCCGCCGTCTATGAGCTGGTGACCATCGTGCTGCTGCTGGCCATCGGGCTCAAAGGAGGCGTGGAGCTGGCGAAGCAGCCCCTGGGAGAGCTGCTGCCGCAGATGGTCGGAGTGGTGGCCATGGGGTTCCTCCTCGCCCTCGCCGCGTTCCCTGTGCTCCGACTCCTGGGACGGCTGGCTCGCGTGGATGCCGCGTCGATCGCCGCGCACTATGGCTCTGTGAGCGTCGGCACCTACGCTGTGGCCGTTGCCTATCTCGGCAGTCGCCGTGTGCCTTTCGAAGAACACATGCCGTTGCTGCTGGTCATTCTGGAGGTGCCGGCGATCCTCGTCGGGATCGTGCTAGCCAGGGGCGTCAGCCGGTCCACACGCTGGGGCTCGGTGATGCACGAGGTGTTCCTGGGCAAGGGCATCGTGCTCCTGCTGGGGGGTCTGCTCATCGGCTGGGCCTCCGGGCCTGAAGGCGTCGTTCCGCTCGAGCCTCTGTTCATGGACCTCTTCAAGGGGATTCTGGCATTGTTCCTCCTGGAGATGGGGCTCATCACGGCAGGCCAGGTAGCAGGGCTCCGGAGACATGGGGTGTTTCTGGCCGCATTCGCCATCGGTATGCCGCTGTTCTCCGCAGTGGTGGGCACGGGAACAGCCATGCTGCTGGGCCTCTCCCTCGGGGGTACGGTGGTGCTGGCGACGCTGGCTGCCAGCGCGTCCTACATCGCGGTCCCGGCCGCCATGCGCATCTCCGTGCCGGAGGCGAACCCGACGCTGTCCTTGGCCGCCGCCTTGGGCATCACCTTTCCGTTCAACGTCCTGATCGGCATACCCATCTACCACGCCATGGCCACCTGGGTGCATGGCTAGGAGCAGGCTCATGGATCCGCACGCGCGCAAACTGCTGACCATCGTCACCGAGGCGGCCCTGGAGGGAAAGATCCTGCGTGATCTGGAGCAGCTCGGCACTCGTGGGCATACGATCACCGACGCCCGGGGAAAGGGCCGCCGAGGAGTGCGCGATGCAGGCTGGGAGGCCAGCGCGAACATCCGGGTGGAGGTCGTCTGTGACGCGGGCACCGCTCAGGCGGTCTCTGCGTATCTGCAGGAGCACTACTACCGGGACTATGCGATGACCGTGTGGGTCATCGACGTCGAGGTGCTGCGTCCGGAGAAGTTCTGACCTCGGTTCCGCCTAGGCTGACATGCATGCCTGACCAGTACCTGAGGAACGAGATGCGCCGGAATGTGCGGAGATCGGTGCGCCGGTCGCTGCACACTGCTTCCAGGAGTGCCGGAGGCGGCAGGTGGCGCGGACGCCGTTGCGGTGGCAGTCAGGGACTGCTGTGGTGGTTGGTGGGACTGGTGTGCCTGATCGTGATCGGTGCGGTGATCAGCTGGATCCTGGGTCAGGACGAGGGCCCGTTCCCCGAACGCTCCGAAGGGGCGGAACGCGGCACGTTGGTGCGGGTCGTCGACGGGGACACGCTCGTCGTGGAGCTGGACGGGCGTGACGAGCGGGTCCGGCTCCTGAACATCGACACCCCCGAGTCGGTGCACCCTCACCAGCCCGTCGAATGTCTGGGTCCGGAGTCCTCAGCGCATATGGAGTCACTGGTTGCGCCGGGGGACCCTGTCATCCTCGAATTCGACCGGGAGCGCACCGACCGGTACGACCGCCTGCTCGCCGGAGTCTGGAGGGATGATGTGCTGCTGAACGTCCAGATGGCCCGGGACGGCTATGGTGTGCCGGTGCACTATCCTCCCAACGATCGCTTCCTCGACCCGGTGGAAGTGGCCTGGGCTCAGGCAGAGGAGGACGGCGTCGGGCTCTTCGCCGAGGACCTGGGCTGCGAGCCGGCGCTGCCCTGACTCGGGCCGAGGCGCGGTCGACATAGGATGGAGCCATGAGCAGCACCCCGGAGCCGGTGACCCGGCGGCAGAGGATCGCGGTCGCGGCCGGGACCATCGGCGTCCTCGGGGCGGTCACCGTCGGCAGCTGGCTCATGATCGACGGCACCATCGAGATGGACCTGGTCGGCGGCGCCTCCATCCCGGTCGGCGAAGACTGTCCTACCGCCACGCTTGCGCCGGTGGTGCCGGAACGGGTTCCGCTCACAGTGTTGAACACCACCAATGAGCCCGGCCTCGCCGGGGAGGTGGCCGGGAGCCTCGCGGATCGGGAGTTCCGCGTCGAGGCGGTGGACAACGACTACTTCGCCGACACCGGCTTCGAGGCCATCATCCGTGTCGGCGAGCGCGGGCTGCGGCAGGGATACACCGTGCAGCAGCATCTGCCCCAGGCGCTGATCGACGTCGACGACCGAGAGGGCTACGGCGTCGACCTCGTGCTGGGATCCGAGTTCACCGGGCTGCTGGACGAGGCGCAGGTCGATCCGGAACCGGGCCGGCTGGTCTGCGGCGGAGGATGAGACGACGATGGGCCGCCCCGAGAGTATCGGGGCGGCCCATCTTTCCTCGCCGCGCGTGCAGTGCGTCAGCGGAGAATCAGGCCTCGGCGTCCTTCCAACGACGAGCGCGGATGAAGGAGCGCACGCCGATGACGATGTAGACCACCAGCAGCACGAAGGTCACCGTGCTGACGATGACGGCGGCGGGCCGCTCGGCTTCTCCGGCGACCAGAGCGCCCAGCTGCATCACGTTCATCGAGGTGCCGATGACGCCGAGCAGGGCGACCACCAGGGCGATGTGGATGCCGATCTTCGCGCTCTTGAAGCCGATCAGGCCGCTGATCAGCAGCACCAGGCCGAGGAACGCCGGGATCAGGGCGGTCACGCTGGCGAACGAGGTGGCGGCGTAGGCGATGATGCCGAGCAGGATGAGGATCCCGCCCAGGCCGACGGTGATGCGGGGCATGGGGCTCCTTGGTGTCGGGGTGGGGAGGACGTCCTGTCCTCCATCGGTGCTGGACCGGACCTTCGGCCGGTCAGCCGAGAGGCTCGGCCCAGCGGTCTTCTACACAGTGTAGTAGACGGGTGTGGCGATGACGTCCCCGGTCAGGTCTGGTCTTGGGGCGTCTCCACGCAGGCCCGAGCGGCTCCGGAGGTTCCGGCCGCGTCCTCATGCGCGCGTGCCTGCCCCGCTCAGTCGACCTGAGTCCAGGTTCCGCAGGTCTCGGTGGTGAAGACCAGATGGTCGTCGACGTCGAGGGTGATGACCAGCGGCTCCCCGAAGCCGGGATCCTCTCGGGGGATGATCCCGGAGTCCCAGACCGTCCCCTCTCCGCGGAGGTCCGCGAAGATGTCCCACCAGCAGAACGGAGAGTCGACGTCCCAGGTCAGTTCATAGGTGCCGGGTTCGATGTGGCCGCCGATCACATACATCCCGGTGCCGAACTGCGTGGCCGGGCTCTCCGGGTAGGTGGCCTCCACGGGGAGCCACTCGCCGCAGTCGCGGGAGTCGACGACGTCGCCCTCCTCCAGGACGGCGATGCCACGGTCCTCCGCCCCGGTGCGCAGCACGGTCGACTCCGAAGCGTCGGCGTAGATGACGTAGAAACAGGTGGCGTCCTCGGGGCCGGAGTCCGGATCCTGGCGATAGGACCCGGGGACGATGTCTTCGCCGACGACCATGCTCTCACCGTCGGAGAACGCGGCCCCTCCGGGCGGCAGCAGGTCCTCGTCAGCCACTGCGTCGGGCCTGGCGTCGAGGTCGGGTCCTTCGGGGGAGGGGTCTCCTCCTCGGGCGTCCCCGGGGTCGGCGATGTGCTGCGGGGACCGGCTGACGGAGGTGCTGGTCAGCACCAGGGTCACGACGAGGGTCGCGAACAGCACGGTCAGTCCGGCGATCAGCGACAGCCCCCACCGGTGAGTGGTGATGAACCCCGGCGGCTGGGCGGCCTCAGCTGGGCCGTCCTCCGGAGACGCCGCACTCATCGCGGCTCGAGCCGCACCGCACCGTCGAGGCGGATGACCTCGCCGTTGAGCATCGGGTTCTCGATGATCTGGCGGACCATCAGCGCATAGTCTTCCGGGCGGCCGAGCCGCGCGGGGTGTGGAGTCTTGGAGGCCAGTGACTCCCGAGCGGCTTCCGGAAGACCCGCCATCATCGGCGTCTCGAACAGCCCTGGGGCGATCGTCACCGTGCGGATCTGCGACGACGCCAGCTCCCGAGCGACCGGCAGTGTCATCGACGCCACCGCCCCCTTGGACGCGGCGTAGGCCACCTGGCCGATCTGTCCGTCGAAGGCCGCCACGGAAGCGGTGTTGATCAGCACGCCGCGATCTTCCCCGTCGGGCTCGTTCTCCCGCATCGCGGCTGCGGCCTGGGCCATGAAGTTCATGGTGCCGCCCACATTGATCGACAGCACCGTCATGAAAGTCTCCACCGGCAGTGTGCCGCCGCGCCCCACCAGCCTGCCGGGGGTCGCGACGCCGGCGCAGTTGACCACCACCCGCAGGGGAGCCAGCTGCTGGGCGATCTGCACGGCGCGTGCCGCCGTCTGCGGGTCGGTGACGTCTCCGGGGCAGAATCGGGTGCGCTCGCCGATGCCGGCCACGGACTCTGCGCGTGTGCCGCTCTCCGGGTCGGCGCCCTCAGTGTCGGGAAGGTCCACGACGACGACGGCGGCGCCGGCCTCGTGCAGGGTCCGGGCGGTCGCATGGCCCAGACCTGAGGCTCCTCCGGTGACGATCGCGCTGGCGTGGGTCAGGTCCATGGGTCTGGTCCTCTCTTCGGCGTCGTGTCGTGCACATCACCAGCCTACGGGGGTCCCGGGGGATGGCTCAGCAGGCGAGAGGGCGGCTCGTCGTCGTGCTCTTCCTGGGGATCTTCGCATGGCTGAAGCGTGTTTGTCTTCTCCGGGGCGCCTGTCGCGACCGTAGGTAAGTTACTTCCGAGGAATCTTTCGATATCGCGAAGAAGTGAAGATCTTTTCTCAACTTTCTCTGGCTCCGGGGTGGAAGAGGGGCCAAAACTGGAGTTGTACCAATCACCGGTCACCGCACTGGTCACCGATTCGAAGGAGAACACCGTGACTGCCACCGTCAACGCATCCACCGACATCCGCGGAGACTTCGAGGAGCGTGTCGAGCGCATCCAGCAGGACTGGGCGACCAACCCTCGCTGGAAGAACGTCCGCCGCGACTACACCGCAGAAGAGGTGGCCAAGCTTCAGGGCTCGGTGCAGGAGGAGCACACGCTGGCCAAGCGCGGCTCGCAGAAGCTCTGGGAGCAGCTCACTTCCGAGCATGCCGAGGGCACCTACACCAACTCTCTGGGCGCGCTGACCGGCAACATGGCTGTTCAGCAGGTCAAGGCGGGCCTGCGGGCCATCTACCTCTCCGGCTGGCAGGTCGCCGGTGACGCCAACCTCTCCGGCAACACCTACCCGGACCAGTCGCTCTACCCGGCCAACTCCGTGCCGAACGTGGTGCGTCGCATCAACAGCGCTCTGCAGCGCGCCGACCAGATCGAGTACCTCGAGGGCATCCGGACCGTGGAGGACTGGCTGGTGCCGATCGTCGCCGACGCCGAGGCCGGCTTCGGCGGTCCGCTCAACGCCTACGAGCTGATGCGGTCGATGATCGCGTCGGGAGCCTCCGGCGTGCACTGGGAGGACCAGCTCGCCTCGGAGAAGAAGTGCGGCCACCTCGGCGGCAAGGTGCTGGTCCCCACCGGGCAGCACATCCGCACCCTGCAGGCAGCCCGTCTGGCCGCCGACGTCGCGAACACCCCGTCGGTGATCATCGCCCGCACCGACGCGGAGGCCGCCACCCTGATCACCTCCGACGTGGACGAGCGGGACGCCGAGTTCCTCACCGGGGAGCGTACGGCCGAAGGCTTCTACAAGGTTCGCAACGGCATCGAGCCCTGCATTGCCCGGGCCAAGGCCTACGCGCCGTACTCGGACCTGATCTGGATGGAGACCGGCACCCCGGACCTGGAGTACGCCAAGCAGTTCGCCGAGGCCGTGAAGTCCGAGTTCCCGGACCAGATGCTGGCCTACAACTGCTCACCGTCCTTCAACTGGAAGAAGCACCTCGACGACGACACGATCGCGAAGTTCCAGCGCGAGCTGGGTGCGATGGGCTTCACCTTCCAGTTCATCACCCTGGCCGGCTTCCACGCCCTGAACTACTCGATGTTCGAGCTGGCCAAGGGCTACAAGTCCGAGCAGATGAAGGCCTACGTGGAGCTGCAGGAGAAGGAGTTCGCCGCTGAGGACCAGGGCTACACCGCCACCCGCCACCAGCGGGAGGTCGGCACCGGCTACTTCGACGCCATCTCCACCACGCTCAACCCTGAGTCCTCCACCGTCGCGCTGAAGGGCTCCACCGAAGAAGGACAGTTCCACTGATCCGCGTGGGAGCTCGGTGACGGCCTCGACGACGAGGTCGGCACCGCCCCGCCGCAGAATTTCTTGAGGAGACAGTCATGAACACCCCCGAACGCTCGATCACGATCAACGGAATCGCCCTGTCGGCACCGCGCGTGCCGCGCCAGAAGGAGGTTCTCACCGGCGAGGCCCTCAGCTTCCTGGCCGCGCTCCACGAGGAGTTCGGCGCCCGCGCCGCGGCCCTGGGCGTGCAGGGAGGTGCTGGCGCCGACCTGATCATCGAAGCCTCGTGGAAGGCCCTGATCACCAAGCAGCTGGCTGAGCCGATCCGTTCCATCGTCCGGCCCCGCTGCCTGGGCCGCCGCGAGGGCCGGATGTTCTACCGGGGTGAGGCGCTCTCCGCAGGACTGGTGGACTTCGGGATCCACATCCACCACAACGCCCGGCGTCTCCTGGCCGAGGGACGTGCTCCGTTCGTCGAGCTGCCGTCCTTCGAGCGGGAGGAGGAGGTCGCGTTGTGGCAGGAGATCTTCAGCCGCACCGAGCAGCTGATGGGGATTCCCGCAGGCACGATCCGGGCCATCCACCTGAACCCGCGGGCCGCCGCCGAGGCGCGGTCCGCCCAGACAGCCGGCATCACTGGGAGCCGGCGGCTCGCCGGAGCGGCAGCCTAGGGACCTGCCAGAGACTCCGTCGAGCCGGCGCCGTCCGGGATCCGCACCCTGAGGTCTGGTGCGGTTCACGGATCGACGCACCCGACCGCCGTCTGAGCCTTTCGAGGTCGGCTCAGGCGGCGGTCGGTTATGTCAGGCAGGGGAGCTCGCCAGCGCGCCCCTCGTCCGTCCGCCCCCTCGTCCGTCCGCGCCTCTGAGGAGAGAACGTGTGCCAGAGCCACGCAGCGACCCCCGCTGCTCCGGATCCCGCGATGCTGCGCCCGCAGAGGCGCAGGTCAGCTCTGTAGAATGAGCGCCATGAGGCCCGTGCGCGACCAGGCCCGCTCAGCGCGGAGGACGACGTCGGCCGATCCGGGGGACAGGATCCCCGCCGGTCGGGCCCACCTGCGCCCCGTCGAGGGCGAGACCGAAGGGGACGCCTCCCTCGACCTCATCGCCCTGGGGCGCCGGGTGCGGCATCTGCGCAAACAGGCCGGCATGACCCTGGACGACCTCGCCTCCCAGCTCGGCACCGCCCCCAGTCAGCTCTCCCTGCTGGAGAACGGCAAACGGGAGCCGAAGATCTCCCAGCTCAATCAGTTGGCCGGGGCCTTCGGCGTCACCCTCGACGACCTCTTCGGCGCCGAGCCGCCGTCACGCCGTGCCGCCTTGGAGATCGAGCTGGAGAAGGCTCAGCGTGGACCCCTCTACGCCGCGCTGAACCTGCCCACCGTGCGGATCAGCAGCCGGCTGCCCATGGACGTGCTCGAATCGCTGGTGGGGCTGCAGCGCGAGCTGCGTCGGCGCCTCGAGGAGCAGGCGGCCACCCCCGAGGAGGCTCGCCGGGCCAACACCGAGCTGCGTGAGGAGATGCGCGCGAAGAACAACTACTATCCGGAGATCGAGGCCGCCGCACAGGAGCTGCTCGACGCCGTCGGACACGGCTCCGGACCGCTGTCCCACCACGTGGCCGCCGACATCGCCGAGCACCTGGGGTTCACTCTGCGCTTCGTGCCCAACCTTCCGGACTCCACCCGCTCGGTCACCGACCAGCGCAACCGGATCATCTACATGACCCAGGGGCGCTCCCGGGACTGGGACGCCCGCCCGGTGCTGCTGCAGGCGCTGGGTCACCATGTGCTGGGACACACCGAGCCGCAGGACTATTCGGACTTCCTGCGCCAGCGGGTCTACACCAACTACTTCGCCGCCTCGCTGCTGATGCCGGAGCGCTCCACTGTGGCGTTTCTGCAGGACGCCAAGGCGCGCAAGGAACTGGCCATCGAAGACCTGCGGGATGCCTTCGCGGTCTCCTACGAGTCCGCCGCCCACCGGTTCACCAACCTCGCGACCGAGCACCTGGGCATCACGTGCCACTTCCAGAAGGTCCATGAGTCGGGCATCATCCACAAGGCCTATGAGAATGACGGGGTGAACTTCCCCGCCGACCATTCCGGGGCCATCGAGGGGCAGACCGTCTGCCGCTACTGGACCTCGCGCATGGTCTTCGACGTCGAGGACAAGTTCCGGTCGTTCAACCAGTACACCGACACCTCCGTGGGCACCTTCTGGTGCACCGCCCGCACCGAAGGCCACTCCTCCGGGATGTACTCGCTGAGCATCGGTGTGCCTTTCGAGCATGTGAAATGGTTCCGCGGCCGGGACACCACCGAACGCTGCACCTCCCGCTGTCCGGAGGATCCGACGTGCTGTCGTCAGCCTCCGCCCGAGCTGGCAGAGGTGTGGGAGGGCAAGGCCTGGCCGGCGGCACGGGCTAACACGCACCTGCTGGCAGCGATGCCGCAGGGCGCGTTCCCCGGTGTGGACACCACTGAGGTCTATGAGTTCCTGGAGCGTCACCAGGGCCGCGGCTGAGGCGGACGGCGGATGACTGAGCGGCTGGGTCAGCGGCTGGGTCAGCGGCTGGGTCAGCGGCGGCGCGGCCTGCGGCTCACACCCTGCTTGACGCTGAATCGGCCGTGCAGCATCCAGTAGAGGACCAGCGTGCAGGCCACCAGGGTCGCGCAGGCGGCGAACATGATCCGGTAGCTGCCGAACTCCACCAGGGGTCCCAGGACGAGGGGGGAGAGGCCGAAACCGGTGTCGAGCAGGATGAAGAACGTGGAGATGCCGATGCTGGTGCGAGTCGTGGGCAGCATGGAGGCGATCGTGGCCTGGAAGGCAGGCAGCAGGGCACCGAAGCCGAGGCCGGCGAGCACCCCGGCCACCAGGATCACCGCCTGGTTCGGCGACCAGGCCAGGAGTCCCAGGGAGACCGCGTAGAGCACGATGGTCGGGTAGACCACCACGTTGTCCCCGTACCGGTCCTGGATCCTGCCGGCGAAGAGTCGGGTGACCAGGACGGCGGCCGCGTAGATGATGAAGAACAGGGACGCGGCGGTGACCATGCCCTCGCTGCGGGCGAAGCCGTTGAGGAATGTCATGATGGAGGCGAAGCCGAAGCCCAGCAGCATGGCGATCGCCGCCAGCGCGAAGGCACGGGGCTCGATGATGTCCGCCGGGCGCAGCCGCAGCCGGTCCCGCCAGCGGTCGGGGACGTGCTCGGCCTCCGGCATGCGGATCAGCATCGCGGCGACAAGCCCGAGCACCGAGACCACCGAGGTGCTGACGAACATGGCCCAGAACCCCAGGTGCTGGGTCAGCTGCAGAGTCAGCATGGGGCCGATCGCCGGCGGGAGAGCCACCGCCAGCATGTAGTAGCCGGCACCTTCTCCGCGCCGTGAGGTGGGGATCAGGGAGAACACTGCGGCGTTGAGGGCCGTCTGTCCGAAGCCGAAGGCGACACCGTGGACCACGCGCAGAGCAATGAGCGCCTCATAGCTGTCCACCCACAGATAGGCCAGCCCGGCAAGCACATAGACAGCCAGGCAGACGATCATGGTGCGGCGTCGACCCAGGAACTCCACATACTTGCCCGCCGCGAACCGGGAGACCAGCGCGCCGATGACGAATGCTGAGGCGGCGAACCCTGCGGCGGTCTGGCCGCTGCGGAACTCTTCCACCGCGAAGACGGCCATGCCGGTGACCAGCATGTAGAACACCAGGGCGAAGACGACATTGATGACGATCGCCAGCAGAAAGTCCTTGGTGAACAGGCGCGGTCGCTCCAGGCGGGGCGGCGGGGCGTCGTCGGCTTCGACGGGCGCCGTCTCGTGGGGCTGGGTCTCGTCGGCCTGAGGCTCCTCGGCGGGGTCAGGCTGCTGGGGTGTCCGGCGCTCCGTGGTGTCTCCTCGTGATCGTGTCGGATCGTCGTGCCGGGTCGTGATGCGGCACGGAATGCATTATTCCATGGCACAACAAACTGATCCTCCCGATCGACGCCGTTCAGGGCGGCACTCAGGGGTCCACGTGTCCGGGTGACGCCCAGCTTCCCGCGCGCATCGAAAGATTGTTGAACAATCCTGAGTTCTGCGGCATGCTGGAGATCACGCACGTGATCTCGGTGACAGTCCCGCAGCGGGCCGTCCCGGGCGCTCACCAGCGGCACGCCAGCAGGACATCAGCAGCCCGCCGCGGCGGGCAGGGGAGGAGCACCCATGGCAGCCACCACCGGCGCACCGCGCATCGACCTCAACTCCGACGTCGGAGAGTCCTTCGGCAACTGGCGCATCGGCGACGACGGCGCCATCCTGCAGATCGTCTCCAGCGCCAACATCGCCTGCGGCTTCCACGCCGGGGACCCGCTGACCATCCAGGGCACCGCCCGCATCGCCGCCGAGCACGACGTCGCCATCGGCGCCCACATCGGCTACCGCGACCTCGCCGGCTTCGGGCGCCGGCACCTGGAATGCTCCTACGACGAGCTCGCCGCCGATGTCCGCTACCAGCTCGGTGCCCTGCAGGCCATGGCCGGGGCCGCAGGAGCCCGGATCCGCTACGTGAAGCCCCACGGGGCCCTCTACCACTCGATGATCGCCCACGAGACCCACTCGCGAGCCGTCATCGACACACTCGCCGACTACGATCCGGAGCTCCCCGTCCTGCTGCTGCCGGGCTCGGTGGCCCTGCAGCACGCCGCGGAAGCGGGACTGCGCGGCGTCGCCGAGGCCTTCGCGGACCGGAACTACAACCCCGACGGCACCCTCGTCTCGCGCCGCGAGCCTGACGCCGTCCTGCATGACACCGCTCAGGTGGTGGAGAACATGCTGCGCCTGGCCCAGGACCGGGAGATCATCGCCCGTGACGGCACCCGCGTCCCCGCCGACGCCGAATCGATCTGCGTCCACGGCGACACCACCGGCGCGGTGGAGATGGCCCAGGCCGTCCGCGCCGCGCTGGAAGAGGCCGGCGTCGAGATCCGCAGCTTCGTGGCATGACGGCGGCACCATGAACGCGATCCTCGACATCCGCGACGCCGGGCCGCGCGCCCTGCTGCTGGAGTTCGCCGACCTCGACGACGTCCTGGCCCACCACCAGCACCTGAGGCAGCACCCCCTGGCCGGCCAGCGGGAGGCCGTGGCCGGCGCCCGCACTGTGCTGCTGCACTTCGATGCCCCCGAGGCGGCGCGGCAGGCCCGACACGCGCTGGACACGCTCACCGTCGGGGCCTTCTCCGCCCGGGACTCCCAGGTGGTGGAGCTCGAGGTCGTCTACGACGGTGAGGACCTCGCTGACGTGGCCGCCGGTGTGGGTATGAGCGTGGAGGCGCTCATCACCTGGCACACCGGCACCGAGCTCACCGGCGCCTTCGGCGGATTCGCCCCCGGCTTCACCTACTGTGTGCCCGTGGATCCCACCAGCGCCCTGGAGGTGCCGCGCCGGGACACGCCCCGCACGGCGGTGCCGGCCGGGTCGGTGGCGCTGGCCGGCGAGTTCTCCGCGGTCTATCCGCGGGTCTCGCCCGGCGGGTGGCAGCTGATCGGACGCACCCCGGCCCGCATGTGGGACCTGGACCGGGAGCAGCAGGGCGGCTCCCCGGCCCTGGTGCGCCCCGGCGACGTCGTGCGGCACTGTGCGGTACGCGAGACCGCCCGGGTGCGCGCCCCCGCCCCGGAGGCTGGACAGGACCCCACCGACACCCGTGACGGCGCCGGCGTCGCCTCCCCAGCCGACGACAGCGCCTGCGAGGAGGCCCTCGAGGTCCTTGACCCGGGCCTGCAGACCCTCCTCCAGGACCTCGGCCGCGAGGGGCTGAGCGACCTCGGCGTTTCCCGCGCCGGAGCGGCCGACGAGGCTGCCATGCGGCAGGGGAACCGACTGGTCGGCACCGCCGCCGAGGCTCCGGTGCTGGAGGTGCTGCACGGCGGGCTGCGGCTGCGGGCCGCACAGAGCCTGGTGCTCGCCGTGACCGGAGCGGAGGTGCCGGTGAGCGTCACCGATGCCGGCGGCGGCTCCCGCACCCCCGGGATGCGGGAGCCCTTCCTGCTCACCGCCGGAGACACCGTCCACCTGGGTGCCCCGCACCGGGGGCTGCGGGCCGTGGTCGCGGTCCGCGGCGGATTCGCCGCCGAGCCGGTGCTGGGCAGCGCCTCGGCCGACACGATGTCCGGCCTGGGCCCCGCGCCCCTGCAGGCCGGGGACCGGCTGGGGATCGCTGACGCTGTGGTCGCCCCGGTGGGAGAGCCCGAGCCCACCACCCTGCCGGAGGCCGAGCCCGACGGCGCGCTCGCTCTGCGGTTCACCCGAGGGCCGCGGGACGACTGGTTCGCCGAGGAGGAGATGCACCGTCTGCAGACCCAGCGCTGGACGGTCACCCCGGAGTCGAATCGCATCGGGATCCGGTTCGGACTGCCCGCCGCCGCGGAGGACGGCACGGAGGACGCTCTGGAACCCCAGCCGCTGGAGCGCGCGCGTGACGGCGAGCTGCCCAGCGAGGGCGTGCCGCGCGGGTCCCTGCAGATGCCCCCGGCCGGGCTGCCCGTACTCTTCCTCCACGACCACCCGGTGACCGGCGGCTACCCGGTGATCGGCGTCGTCATCGAGGAGGACCTGCCGGCCGCCGCCCAGCTGGCCCCCGGCGACGTCGTCGCCCTGCGTGCCGTCGACCCTGTGACGCTCCTGCCCGCCGGCACCGCACCCGCTGACACCAGACCCGCCCACCGGACACCCTTCACCTGCGAGGATCCCGCATGACCACCCTGCTCATCGCCAACCGCGGAGAGATCGCCGTCCGCATCATCCGCGCCGCCGCCGAGCTCGGCCACCGCACTGTGGCCGTCTATGCCGACCAAGACGCCGCCGCCCTGCATGTGGAGCTGGCCGACGTCGCCGTCGCCCTCCACGGCACCACGGCGGCCGAGACCTACCTGCATCAGGAGAAGATCCTCGCCGCCGCGGCCGAGACCGGAGCCCAGGCCGTGCACCCCGGCTACGGGTTCCTCTCCGAGAACGCCGACTTCGCGCGCGCCGTCGAGCGGGCCGGCATGATCTGGGTGGGGCCCGCTCCGGAGACCATCGAGCAGCTCGGCGACAAGGTCGCAGCCCGGGAGCTTGCGGTGTCCGTCGGGGCGCCGCTGGCCCCCGGCACCGATGGTCCCGTCGAGGGTGCTGCCGAGGTGCGCGCCTTCGCCGCCGAGCACGGACTGCCCGTGGTCATCAAGGCCGCCCACGGCGGCGGTGGGCGCGGCATGCGCGTGGTGCGGGAGACCGGGGAGATCGACGACGCCTACGCCTCGGCGGTCCGCGAGGCCGAGGGCGCCTTCGGCCGAGGGGAGTGCTTCGTGGAGCGGTTCCTGGACCGCCCCCGCCACGTGGAGGCCCAGGTGGTGGCCGACGCGTCCGGAGAGGTCGCCGTCGTCGGGATCCGCGACTGCTCCCTGCAGCGCCGGAACCAGAAGCTGGTGGAGGAGGCCCCCGCGCCGTTCCTGTCCGCCGAGCATCGGCTGGCTGTGCTGGACTCGGCCGCGGCGATCTGCACGGCCGCCGGCTACGTGGGCGCCGGGACCGTGGAGTACCTGCTCAGCCCGGACGGGGTGCTCAGCTTCCTGGAGGTCAACACCCGTCTGCAGGTGGAGCACCCGGTCACCGAGGAGACCTCCGGAGTGGACCTGGTGGCCGAGCAGCTGCGCATCGCCGCCGGCGAGCCGCTGAGCACCGCGGCCCGCGACGCCGCCGCCGTGCTGCGTACCACCGGCGTCCCGGCGGGCGGGCACGCCATCGAGTTCCGCCTCAACGCCGAGGAGCCCGCCCACGGCTTCCTGCCCACCCCCGGGCCCGTGGAGCTGCTGCAGCCGCCCACCGGGCCCGGCATCCGCCTGGACACCGGAATCCGCAGCGGTGACGAGGTCTCCGGGGCCTTCGACTCCCTGATCGCCAAGCTGATCGTCACCGGGCCGGACCGTCCCACCACGCTGCGGCGGGCCCGCACCGCGCTGGCCGAGATGCGGATCGAAGGCCTGCCCACCGTGCTGCCCTTCCACCGCGCGGTGCTGGAGGCGGACGACTTCCTCGCCGCCGACGGCGCCGAGAGCTTCCGGGTGCACACCCGGTGGATCGAGACCGAGTTCGAGGCCGAGCTGGCCGAATCCGAGCACCTGGCAGCCGCCGTGCGGCACCGGGAGCAGGGCATGCGCCGGACCACCGTGGAGATCGACGGACGCGCAGTGAGCCTGGGGCTGCCCGCCGCCCTGCTGGGCCTGTTCGGCTCCGTCGGTGCGGACCAGGCCGCTGAGTCTGCTGACGCCGCGGCCGACGACGGCGCGGTCACCTCACCGGTGGCCGGCACCCTGGTCAGCTGGGCGGCCGAGGACGGCGCTGCGGTCGAGGAGGGGGACGCCGTCGCCGTCGTGGAGGCCATGAAGATGGAGTCCACCGTGCGCGCCCCACGGGTCGGCACGCTGCGCCGCGAGGCGCTGGACGCCGGAGCCTCCCTGACGGCGGGCCAGATGCTGGCACGGCTGGACTGACGGTCATCGCCGGAGGACGGCCCGCCTCATGTCCGGCATGATCCTGAGGGCCCTCAGCGTGCACAGACCGATAGGTTGGTGTCATGCACGGCACACAGCAGGGGGTCCGGGAAGCGACCACAGACAGGAGGCCGCCCATGAGCGAGGCGGCGCTGGAGGAGCTGCTCACCGACGAGGCGGTGCGCCGGGGCCCGGGCGATCATGCGCATGTCCCGGACCGGGTGGCGGACATCCTGCGTCGGCTCATCGCCTCCGGGAGCATCCTGCCCGGGACGAAGGTGCCTGAGATCCGCACCACGCAGCTGCTCGGCGTCTCCCGGCACACCCTGCGCACCGCCTTCCAGACGCTTGCCGCCGAAGGGCTGGTGGAACGCCGGCCCAACCGCGGGGTCTTCGTCCACTCGCCCACGGTAGAGGACATCCGGGAGACCTACCGGGTCCGCCGCGTGGTCGAGATCGGCGCCGTGCGGCAGGGCACCTTCGACCAGCAGGCGCTCGAGGCGCTGGAGACGCTCCTCGCCGCAGCCCGGACCGCCGTCGCCGTCGAGGACCTGCCCGCCGTCGCGCAGGCCAACCAACAGTTCCACCGGCTGATCATCGCGCAGGTGGGCAGCGACCAGCTGAGCAGCTTCATGGAACAGATCCTGGCCCGCATGCGCCTGGTCTTCCACACGATGCGTGACGAACCGACGTTCCACGCGTTCTACCTGGAGCGCAACGCCCGGCTCACCGAGCTGCTGCACCGCGGAGACCGCGCCGCCGCCGAGACCTACCTGGCCGACTACTTCGACGCCGCGGAGCAGCAGCTGCTCGAGAGGATGGGCTGACTCGTCACCCTGTTGAGATGGTGCGTTTCCGCCGGAACGAGGCCCTCAGAGCGGGAGTTCGGGCGGAAACCCACCCTCTCAACCGTGCGGTCAGTGTCGGTGCCGGGCGAGGGCCAGCAGGGCGTACATGGCTCTGACACGTGAATTCCGATGAAGCATGCCGGGGCGGGATCGTCAGCCGATGCGTCAGGATGGGACGGATCAGGCGAAGCCGGGGCACGAGGCTCACAGGCCGCCCGTCCGATGACCGCAGGAGGCTCCATGCCAGCCCCAGAGAAGCCGTCACCACGTGTCTACACCCGTGACGCCGCCTACAGGTCCCCGCCCGGTGGCGCGCTCGACGTCGATCGCGGCCTCTACGACCGGATCGCTGCGGCCGAGCGGCGCCTGGTCCAGGATTTCGAGGTGCCGGTGCGCTCCGGAGTCGCCTGGGAGGTCCCGGCGGGGCATGTGGTGCGGCTGCGCCAGGTGGACGGGCCACAGGTGGGGGACCTGAACCTGTGGAACCGGCATGACCCGCGGGAACGGTTCTGGGCCGCGCGCACCCGGCAGCTGCAGCGATCCTCGATGACCACCTATGACCGGTTCTGGTCCACGCTGCCGCATCTGCGGCCGTTGGCGACCGTCGTCACCGACACCCTGGCCGACCACCCGGACGCCGCAGTGATCCATGACCTGCTGGGCACCCGCTGCGACCCGTACGTGAACCGGATGCTCACCGGGGAGGACTTCGACCGGCACTGCCACTCCAACCTCACCCGGGCAGTGCTGCCCTACGGGCTCACGGAGTACGACGTCCACGATGTGCTCAACGTCTTCCAGCTGGCCGGGCTGAACCACGAGCACCGCTACTTCATGGACGCCTGCCCGGCCCGTCCGGGAGACGTCTTCGAGTTCTTCGCCGAGGTGGACCTGCTCTGCGCGTTGTCCACCTGCCCGGGCGGGGACCTCTCGGTGCACATGTGGGGCCCGGAGGCGGCGTCCACGCAGGAGCAGCGGGAGCACTGTCACCCGCTGGGTGTGCAGGTCTTCGCCGTCGACGACGATGCGCTCGCCGGCTGGGAGCCACCGCAGCGGGCCGCCTACCACGGCGCGGACGGGCTGCACGGGCTGCACGGGCTGCGCTGACGTCACGGTTGACCCCGGATCGGTGGTCGCTGAACCTCGCTTCAGTGCGCGCTATCCGACCAACGCTCCGGGGACAACCGACGCCGAACAACGGCATGCCTCCGCGGTGTGGGCCCTTTTTGGCGCCTCAGAATGCGCGAAAAGGGCCCACACCGCGGAGGCGACAGGGTGAGCGGCGAGAGGCAACGGGGAGGGGCAGGTCTCAGGGCACCTGGAGCTCGGCGTCGGGCAGGTCGGTGATCAGCATGTATCCCGGAGCGTGGCTGATGGCCAGCTCGGGCTTCGACTCCATGACGGCGGCCTGCGGCGTCACCCCGCACGCCCAGAACACGGGGATCCAGCCCTCGGGAACGTCGACGGCGTCGCCGAAGTCCGGCTCCGACAGGTCCGCGATCCCCAGGGCCGCAGGGTCGCCCACGTGCACCGGCGCGCCGTGGACTCCCGGATAGCGGGAGGTGATGCGCACCGCGTCGGCCACCTGCTCGGCCGGGACCGGGCGCATGGAGACCACCAGTGGCCCGGACAGCGCCCCGGCGGGCTCGCAGCGCTGAGAGGTGCGGAACATGGGCACGTTCACCCCGAGGTCCATGTGGCGGACCGGGATCCCCGCGGCGCGCAGCGGGGCCTCGAAGGTGAAGCTGCAGCCGAGCAGGACGGTCACCAGATCCTCGCGCCAGTGCTCGACGGCATCGTCGGGCTCCGCCACCAGCTCGCCGTCGCGGTACACCCGGTAGGCCGGCACATCGGTGCGGATGTCTCCTCCGGCCAGCAGCGCGGAGGACACCTGCCCGGGCTCCAGCACGCCCAGCACGGGGCAGGCCTTCGGGTTCCGCTGAGCGAAGAGCAGCATGTCGAAGGCCAGCTCGCGCGGCAGCGCGAGCACATTGGCCTGCGCGAAGCCGGGTGAGAATCCGCTGGTGGGCACGCGCAGTCGAGCGCGGAAGGCCTGACGGGCCTGGGCGGGGGTCAGCGTCTCGGGTGCGGCGGTCATGGGGATCCTTCGTTCAGTGCTGAGGTCATGGTGGAGCCTTCGGCCACCGGCAGGCTCAGCCGGTCATCCACAGCTCGGCCAGACCGGTCAGGGAGTTCGCCCCCATGTAGAGCGTCAGCAGCCAGGCCAGCACGCCGATGATCAGCAGCCACCGGGGGTAACGGTAGCCCTGCAGGAGATCCCGACGGCGCCACGCCGCGTAGAGCACCACCGTGAAGCCCAGCGGGAGCACGACGCCGTTGAACGCCCCGGCCATGATCAGCAGGGTCTGCGGTGCCTGGCCGAGGGCGAGGAACACCGAGCAGGTCAGCACCAGGAAGCCGGCGAAGTACAGGTTCTTGGTCCGCTCCGAAGTCTTCGGCGTCGTCAGGAAGGAGACCGTGGTGAAGGTGGCGCCGAGGATCGAGGTGATCGCGGCGACCCAGAACACCAGGCCGAAGATGCGCAGTCCGATCTCGCCCAGGGCGGCGCCGAAGGCCTCGGCGGCCACGTTGTCCTCGGCCAGGCTCACTCCGGTGGTGACGACGCCGAAGATGGCCAGGAACAGCAGGAAGCGGATGATGCTGGCCACCACGATGCCCATCACGGAGGTGCGGGTGATGGCCCGGACGTTCTCCGGGCCGGTGTTGCCGGAGGCGATGAGCCGGTGGGCGCCCGCATAGGTGATGTATCCGCCGACGGTCCCGCCCACCAGCGTGGTGATGACGAAGAAGTCCACCTGCTCGGGCAGGACGGTCTGCTTCAGCGCTTCGCCCACCGGGGGCGCGGTGGTGATGGACATGGAGATCATCAGCAGGATCAGCAGCGCCCCGCAGGCGACGACGACACGGTCCAGGGCGATGCCGGCGCGCTTGGAGAGGAAGATCAGCAGGGCGATGGCCACGGAGAGGGCACCGCCGATGCGGGCGTCCAACCCAGCCAGCGCATTGAGTCCCATGCCGGCTCCGGCGATGTTGCCGATGTTGAACACCACACCGCCGAAGAAGATCAGCACCGCCAGCGCCCAGCCGATTCCGGGGAGGATCCTGTTGCCCAGGTGCTGGGCGTAGAGGCCGGAGACACCGATGACGCGCCACACGTTGAGCTGCACGGCGATGTCGATCAGCACGGAGACCAGGATGGCGAAGGCGAAGGCGGCGCCCAGCTGGTGGGTGAAGGTCGCCGTCTGGGTGATGAATCCGGGGCCGACGGCGCTGGTGGCCATGAGGAACATGGCGCCCAGCAGGGCTGTGCGTCGGGTGCGCCGACGCGTGGCGGCGGGTGCCGAGGTCTCGGCGGTGGTCTCAGCCATGGGATCGCTCTCCGGGTGGGGGCAGGTGGGTGGTCGGCGCGGCCTGCGCGTGAGTGGCCGCGAGGGGTCGGTCTCCGATGCCTCCGGTCTCTGTGACGCGCGTCTCCCACAGCGTAGTGGTTGTTCAACAATCCGGGCAATAGATTGTCCAACAATTTGGTTCAGCAGGGTGCGGTCCTCCTGCGGTCGGCGATGGCTGCCCGGTCCGGCAACCCTTGCCGTCGCCTGCGGCTCCGCCGAGGATGGCCGCATGTCAGAGGCACGCAGCTGCGTCATCGCCGGAGGCGGACCGGCCGGAATGATCGCTGGACTGCTGCTCGCCCGGGCCGGAGTCGACGTCGTCGTGCTGGAGAAGCACCAGGACTTCCTGCGCGACTTCCGGGGCGACACCATCCACCCCAGCACCCTGCAGCTCCTGGACGAGCTGGGGCTCATGCCGCGCTTCCAAGCGAGTGTGCCGCACCAGCGCGTCCAGGCGGCCCGTCTTCCTGCCTCCGACGGCGGCCGCGTCACCATGGTGGACTTCTCCCGCCTGTGTCATCCCTATCCCTACATCGCCATGGCCCCGCAGTGGGAGTTCCTGGACCTGCTGGCAGAGGCCGCCGCCGACGAGCCCAGCTTCGAGCTGCGACTGGGCACCGAGGTCACCGGGCTGCTCTGGGACGGCTCAGAGCCTGACGGGTCGCAGCACGACGACGACAGCGCCTCCAGCGCCTCCAGCGCCGCCCAGGTCACCGGCGTGACGGTGCGCGGACCGGCTGGAGACGAACAGATCCCCGCCCTGCTGACGCTGGCCGCCGACGGCAGGGCCTCGCGGGTGCGCGAGCTGGCCGGTCTGCGGGCGGTCTCGTTTCCGGTGTCGCTGGACGTCTGGTGGTTCCGGCTCGAGTCCAGCGGGACCCTCGACAGGTCTCTCGGCATGGCTGGGACGATACTGCCGAGCCTCACCAGCGCCCATCCGATCCTGCCCATCCCACGCGGGGGCTACGTCCAGGCGGCCATGCTCATCCCGAAGGGCGCAGATGCACGGCTGCGCGCCCGCGGGGTGGAAGCTCTGCGTGAGGAGGTCGCCTCCGCCGTGCCCGACTGTGCGGAGGCCGCCAGGCGGCTCCAGCTGGACGACGTGAAGCTCCTCGACGTGCGCATGGACCGGCTCACCCGGTGGTGGCGGCGCGGGATGCTGTGCCTCGGCGACGCCGCCCATGCGATGTCCCCGGCCGGGGGAGTGGGGGTCAACCTCGCCGTGCAGGACGGGGTCGCGGCCGCGACGCTGCTGGCGGAGCCGCTGCGCCGGGGTGTGATCACCGATGCCGACGTCGCCGCCGTGCAGCGCCGCCGCATGCCGCCGACCCGTCTCACCCAGGCGTTGCAGTCCCAGGTCCACCGGCAGCTGGAGGCCACCTTCGCCGCGGACGCCCCGCCGGAGGTTCCTGCGCCGGTGGCACGACTGGTGCGCAGGGTTCCCCGGCTCAGCGGACTGATGCCCTGGGTGATCGGCGTCGGTGTGCGCCCCGAGCACGCCCCGGCATGGGCGCGGCGCTGAGGCTGTCCGCCGTGTGAGCTCGGTGGCCGGGGCGTCAGTCCACCGTCGGCCCGTAGCGCTGGGCGCTGAAGTCCCGCAGTCGGGCCACCAGCCCTTCCAATGCCTCGGTGGCATGATGGCCCCGCCGCCAGGAGGCGTGCAGGCGGATGTGCAGCGGACAGCGGCCGTTCCCGCCGTCGGTGAGGATGCGCAGCGGCACCAGGGAGAAATGGGGGTCGTCGGTGACGACGGCGGCGCCGCGGCCGGCGGCGGCCAGCGCCTGGGCGACGCGGCCGTGCCGGACCTCCAGCAGGCTGCGCGGAGTGAGATCCGCCAGATCTAGGGCGGCGTCGAACAGGCGACGGGCCTTGAAGTCGGCGGCGGTGACCACCAGCTGCTCGTCGACCAGTTCCTCCAGCGGGATCTCCTCGCGGTCCGCCCAGCGGTGATCGGTGGGCACATAGGCCCACACCGGCAGCTGGGCGATCAGCCGGGAGGCGACATCGTCGCCCGGGGACTGCGGGGCGATGACCAGGTCATAGTCGGCCACCAGGCGGTGGGGGCGTTCGTCGCCGCCGATCTCCACCACTGAGGGCACCGGATCCTGGTGGGTGAAGGTCGCCACGAAGGGGGCGACGACGTCGATGAGCGTGGTCCGCGGCGAGGCCAGAGAGACCTTGCGCAGCTCCCCGGAAGCCAGCCGGTCCGCGAAGTCCCGGGCATGGGCGTGGGCCTGCAGCACCGTACGGGCGGTCTCTAGGAACTCACGGCCTTCGGGAGTCAGCCGCAGGCGTCCTTCGCCGCGGTCGAAGAGGGTGAGGCCCAGGTCAGCCTCCAGCCCGCGGATCTGCCGGGAGAGCGCGGGCTGGGTGATGTGCAGGGAGTCGGCGGCTGCGGAGACGCCGCCTTCTTCGACGACGGCCACGAAATAGCGGAGCAGACGGGAGTCCATGCCTCGAAAGCATACCCTGCATCAATCACAGGCATTAGACGGCATGAGCTGAATGGGGGACGATCACTGCAGGAGAACCATCGCCCGCAGCCGCGCCGACATCGGAGCCGGCCGGCCCGTCCCTCAAGGAGGACCCATGACTGCACTGCCCCAGTCCCGCCACCTGGCCACGGAGATCCCCGGCCCCCGGGCCAGTGAGCTGCTTGAGCGTCAGCGTGCCGCCGTGCCGGCAGGCGTGGCCTCCGTGATGCCCACCTTCGCGGTGCGCGCCGACGGCGGCATCATCGAGGACGTGGACGGCAACCGGCTGATCGACCTCGGCTCCGGCATCGCGGTGACCAACGTCGGCGCCTCCGCGGAGCGCGTGGTCGCCGGCGTCCAGGAGCAGGTCGCCCAGTTCACCCACACCTGCTTCATGGTCACCCCCTACGAGGGGTACGTGCGCGTGGCCGAGAAGCTCGCCGAGCTGACCCCCGTCGACGGCGAGGTGCGCACCGCCCTGTTCAACTCCGGCGCTGAGGCCGTGGAGAACGCCATCAAGGTCTCCCGCGCCTACACCGGCCGTCAGGCGGTGGCCGCGTTCGACCACGCGTACCACGGCCGCACGACTCTGACGATGGCGCTGACCGCGAAGAACATGCCCTATAAGCACAGCTTCGGCCCCTTCGCGCCCGAGGTGTACCGTGCCGCGGGCTCCTACCCGCTGCGTGACGGCCTCGACGGCGCCGCTGCGGCCGAGCGGGCCATCGACCAGCTGGAGAAGCAGGTAGGGGCGGAGAACCTCGCCGCCGTCATCATCGAGCCGATCCAGGGCGAAGGCGGATTCATCGCCCCGGCCCCGGGCTTCCTGCCGGCGATCGTCGAGTGGTGCCGCGCGAACGGCATCGTGTTCATCGCCGATGAGATCCAGACCGGCTTCGCCCGCACCGGCCAGTGGTTCGCCTGCGAGGACGAGGGCATCACCCCGGACATCATCACCACCGCCAAGGGCATCGCCGGTGGCCTGCCGCTGTCCGCGGTCACCGGCCGCGCCGAGATCATGGACGCCGCCCACCCGGGCGGCCTCGGCGGCACCTACGGCGGCAACCCGGTGGCCTGCGCGGCCGCCCTGGGCGCCATCGAGACCATCGAGGCCGAGGACCTGACCGCCACGGCACGTCGCATCGAGGAGATCGCCGCCGGCCGGCTGCGTGAGGCCCAGCAGAAGGACCCGCGCATCGGCGAAGTCCGCGGCCGCGGGGCGATGCTCGCCGTCGAGCTGGTGGACCCGGAGACCGGGGCCCCCGACGCCGCCCTGACCGGTGCTGTGGCGGCCGCCGCGCGTGCGGCCGGCGTCATCACCCTGACCTGCGGCACCTACGGCAACGTCATCCGCCTGCTGCCCCCGCTGACCATCGGCGAGGACCTGCTCACCGAGGGCCTGGACATCATCCTCGACGCGCTGGCCGCCGCCTGAGCCGGCGGCCCGCCCCACCCGCTTCACAACACCCTCTGGAGGACACCATGACTGAGTTCGAGGTCCGCAATCCCGCCACCGGTGCGGTGATCGACACCGTCCACGACCACACCGCCGAGGAGGCCGCCGCCCAGGTCGACGCCGCCCAGGCCGCCTTCGAGCAGTGGCGGACCGTGGCCCCGCGGAAGCGTGCGGAGATCCTGATGGCCGCCCACCGCGGCATGCTCGACGACGCCGAGCGGCTGCGCGACATCATCGTGGCCGAGAACGGCAAGTCGCAGGCCGACGCCGCCGCGGAGGTGGCCTACGCCGCCGAGTTCTTCCGCTGGTACGCCGAGGAGGCCGTCCGTGCCCCCGGCGAGTACGGGGTCGCCCCCGCCGGCGGTGTGCGCAATGTGGTCACCCGCCACCCGGTGGGTGTGGCGGTGCTCATCACCCCGTGGAACTTCCCGGCCGCCATGGCCACCCGGAAGATCGCCCCGGCGCTGGCCGCCGGCTGCACCGTGCTGCTCAAACCCGCCAGCGAGACCCCGCTGACCGCCCTGGCGATCGCTGAGATCCTGCAGCAGGCCGGCGTGCCCGAGGGGGCGGTCCAGGTGGCCGCCTCCTCCAGCGCCTCAACGGTGGTCTCCGCCTGGCTGGCCGACGACCGAGTCCGCAAGCTCTCCTTCACCGGCTCCACCGGGGTGGGGCGCCGACTGCTGGCCCAGTGCGCCGAGCGGGTGGTCAACACCTCCATGGAGCTGGGCGGCAACGCGCCGTTCATCGTGGCCGCGGACGCCGACGTCGAGGCCGCCGTCGAAGGCGCGATGGTCGCGAAGTTCCGCAACTCCGGCCAGGCCTGCACGGCGGCCAACCGGTTCTACGTCCACGCCGACGTCGCCGAGGAGTTCGTCGCGGCCTTCGGTCGGCGCATCGAGCAGCTGCAGCTGGGCGACCCCGCCGCCGGAGCGGGCATCGGCCCGGTCATCCATGCCCGGGCCGCCGCGGAGATCCGCGAGCTCATCGACGGTGCGGTGGCGCAGGGGGCGCGGATCGCCCACCAGGCTGCGCTGCCGGAGGGTGCGGGCCTGGACCACGAGGCGTTCGTGGCCCCGACCCTGCTGGCCGACGTGCCCGCCGACGCCGACATCCTGGGCCAGGAGATCTTCGGTCCGGTGGCGCCCGTGGTCATCTACACCGACGAGGA
Source organism: Nesterenkonia suensis (assembly GCF_054782935.1). NCBI lineage: Bacteria > Bacillati > Actinomycetota > Actinomycetes > Micrococcales > Micrococcaceae > Nesterenkonia > Nesterenkonia suensis. The sequence continues at coordinate 225,047 of NZ_BAAGRN010000001.1, forward strand.
GGACATGCTCCGCCGCGCCAACGACGCCGAGGTGGGCCTGTCCTCCTATGTCTACGCCGGGAACCTTCAGCACGCGATGCAGATCGGTGAGAGGCTGGAGGCCGGGATGGTCGGCGTCAACCGTGGCATCGTCTCCGACCCGAGCGCACCCTTCGGCGGCGTCAAGCAGGCCGGCATCGGCCGTGAGGGCGGCAGCTTCGGGATCGAGGAGTTCACCGAGGTGCAGTACCTCAGCGTCGACTGGTCCGCCGTCTGATCCACGGCCCGACCCGCGGTCCGGCCATGGATCTGGCCACCGCCGTCCGTCCCGCCGTCCGTTCCGCCGTCGACCACGGCAGGGCGGACGGCGGGACGATCACTGTCCAGCTGGATGAGCCGTCACTGAAGAGCCGTCACTGAGGAGCCGAAGACGATGACTGAGACACACGCCGCGACGAGCACCGACTCGCGACCCGGGGGAAGCACCGGGGCAAGCCCCGCCTACCGGTCCCGTGACCCGCGCACCAACACAGTGCTGGAGACCTTCGACGTCGTCGACGACGCCCACCTGGAGGAGTCGCTGGCGGCCGGGTACGCGGCCCACGGGCCCTGGAGCGGCCTCGACATCGAGGACCGTGCCGTCTTCGCCCACCGGATCGCCGACCTGTTCGAGGAGCGCCGCACTGAGCTGGCGGTCATCGCCTCCACCGAGATGGGCAAGGCCCTGGATCAGGCTGACGGTGAGATCCAGGAGTGCATCGACATCTTCCGGTACTACGCGGTCAACGGCCCGCATCTGGGCGCGGACGAGGTCCTCAAGGTGGAGGAGGGGCGCCGCTCGGTGATCCAGAAGCGGCCGCTGGGCCTGCTGCTGGGCATCATGCCGTGGAACTTCCCCTACTATCAGATCGCCCGCTTCGCCGCTCCGAACCTGCTGCTGGGCAACGCGATCCTGCTCAAGCACGCCGAGTCCTGCCCGCGGGCCGCCCTGGCCCTGCAGCGGCTCGTCGACGATGCCGGCCTTCCCGCCGGGGTGTATCAGAACCTGTTCGTCACCCACGAGCAGGTGGAGCGGATCATCGGCGATCCTCGGGTCCAGGGGGTGTCCCTGACCGGCTCGGAGCGTGCCGGTTCCGCGGTGGCCGCCATCGCCGGGCGGCATCTGAAGAAGGTCGTGCTGGAGCTGGGCGGCTCGGACCCGCACATCTATCTCTCCGCCGACGACGTCGCCGCCGCGGCCCGAGAAGCGGTGGAGACGCGCCTGGACACCATGGGGCAGGCCTGCACCTCCAACAAGCGGCTGATCGTCGCCGACGACATCTACGACGAGTTCGTGGACACCCTGGTGGAGACCGTTGCCGGGCTGGAGCCGGGCGACCCGGTGGAGCCGCAGCCGGGACGCTACTATCCGCTGTCCTCGGAGGAGGCCGCCGTCGGGCTGCACGCCCAGCTGCGGCGCGCCGCCGAGCAGGGCGCGGTGATCCGTGCCGGGGGCGAGCGGCCGGACCAGCCGGGAGCCTGGCTGCAGCCGACCGTGCTCACTGATGTGACTGAGCAGATGGATGCCTTCCACGAGGAGCTCTTCGGTCCGGTCCTGACGGTCTACCGGGTGCGCGACGAGCAGGAGGCGGTGCGCCTGGCCAACGATTCGCCCTACGGCCTGGGCGGGGCGGTGTTCTCCCAGGATCGCGCCCAGGCGCTGCGCGTGGCCCAGCAGCTCGAGGTGGGCATGTCCAACGTCAATGTGGCCGGTTCTGAGGCGGCGGACATGCCCTTCGGCGGGGTCAAGCGCTCCGGCTTCGGCCGGGAGCTGGGCCCGCTGGGCATGGACGAGTTCGTGAACAAGCGGCTGCTGACCATCGTGGACCCGGAGATCGCGGGCGGCGAGGACTGAGCCGCCTGCGCAGGCTGAAGCCGCCGATGAAGAAGCCGCTGATGACGCCGCTGATGACGCCGCCGGAGGGGCCGGGGCTGCTCGACCTGAGCCGACCCGTCCATGACGCCATGATGGTCTACCCCGGGGACCCCGCGGTGGCGTTGGGGCCCGGGCTCACCCTGGCCGACGACGGCGTGGCCGTCGCGCGGCTGTCCTGCGGCACCCACACCGGCACACATCTGGACGCGCCGTCGCACACGGTGCCCGGAGGGCGGACGACCTCAGAGATCTCGCTGGAGGAGCTGGTGGGTCCCACTCTGGTGGTCCACGTCGACGCCGACGCCGGCCGGTTGGTCGCCCTGCAGCAGCTGGAGCCGCTGCTTCCGCCGCACGTGCCGCCCCGGGTCTTTCTCAGCTTCGGCTGGGACACCTTCTTCGGCACGGACCGCGCCCGGGAGCATCCGGGGCTGAGCGCCGAGGCCGCTGCGCTGCTGTGGACGCGGGGGATGAGGGTGCTGGGCACCGACGCGCTGAGCCCGGATCTGACCCACGGCCCCGAGGGGGAGGGCGACGGCGACACCAGCGACGGCGATACCTGCTCCGCCGCTCCCGCCGACGGGCCCGGCTTCCCGGTCCATGAGGTGGTGCTGGGGCAGGACGGGCTGATCGTGGAGAACCTGACCGGGCTGCGCGGGCTGCCGACCGGCGAACACACCATCGGCATCTTCCCGCTGCCGCTGGAGGAGTGCGACGGCGCCCCGGCCCGCGTGGTCGCCTGGGAGCGCTGAGGGCGCGGCAAGCACGTGCTGAGCACGTGCTGAGCACGTGCTGAGGTGGTCTGGAGTCGTGCGTGCTCGACTTGATCGAGGCGAGCACGCACAACGCCAGACCCCTTCAACGAGGGGGCCACTGACTCAGGGGCGCTGGGGCCAGCCCTGCAGGAACTCCGCGAACCGGTCGGCGTCGATGTTGCCGCCGGTGGCGACGGTCAGGACCTTCTTCCCGCGCAGATCCTCCAGCAGTCCCTGCTGGAACGCGGCGATGCCGACCGCCCCGGAGCCTTCGATCATCTGCCGGTGATGCCGGGCCAGCCAGGCGACGGCCTCAGCGATGCTGTCCTCGGAGACCGCCACGAAGTCGTCCACGTGTTCCAGTACGAGCTGCAGGTTCAGCTCCCCGATGTCTCCCGGCAGGCCGTCCGCCCAGGAGGACCGATAGGGGACGTCCACACGGTGCCCGGCGGCGAAGCTGGCGCCGAACTTCGCCGAGACCTCGGGCTGGACGCCGATGATCCGGATCCCCGGGCTGATCGCCCGGGCCGCCACGGCGATCCCGGAGATGAGTCCGCCCCCGCCGACCGGCACCACCAACGCCTCCAGGTCGGGGTGCTCCAGCAGCGCCTCCAGCGCCACGGTGCCCTGTCCGGCGATGATGCGCGGATCGTCATAGGAGTGCACATAGACCGCGCCGCGTTCCTCAGCGAGCGTCCAGGCGTGGGCTTCGGCGTCGTCGTAGGAGGCGCCGTGGACGATCAGCTCCGCCCCGAGCGTCCGCGCCCCTGTTTTCTTGGTCTCCGGGGTGGTCTCCGGCACCACGATCGTGGCCGGCACCCCCTGGGCCGCGGCCGCCCAGCTCAGCCCCTGGGCGTGATTGCCCGAGGAGGCGGTGACGACGCCGCGGGCGCGCTCCGCCGCTGTCAGCGAGTCCACGGTGTTCAGCGCCCCACGGGCCTTGAACGAGCCGGTGACCTGCTGGTTCTCCCATTTGATGAGCACCTCGGTGCCCGTCTCCGCGGAGAGCGGGGCGGAGGCCTCCACCGCGGTGGTGCGCACCCGGCCGCGCAGGCGGCGGTGGGCGGTGACGACGTCGAGCAGGCGCGGAGGACGGTTCATGGGACCTCGTTCTCAGGAAGATGATTCTCACTCGGATGGTACTCAGGAGGACCGCACTGGCGCCGACGCCCCAGCCGCTGCAGGCGGCCGGGGCGTCCGCGGAGCGGAGGATCTGCCGCGATCAGTAGAACAGGTGCGCCAGGCCGATGATGATCGGCAGGGTGATCAAGGTGCGCAGCAGGAAGATCGCCACCAGGTGGTGGAAGCGGACCGGGATCTTCGAGGCGAGCAGCAGGCCACCGACCTCGGACATGAAGATCAGCTGGGTCACCGAGAGGCACCCGATGATGAACCGGGTCATCTCCGCCTCGATGCCGGTGCCGATCAGAGCCGGCAGCAGCATATCGGCGAAGCCGATGAACAGGGTCTCGGAGGCGGCTGCGGCCTCCGGGACGCCCATCAGCTCCAGCACCGGCACGAACGGTGCGCCCAGCCAGGAGAACAGCGGCGTGTGCTCGGCGATCAGCACCGCCACGGTGCCCACTGCCATGATGATCGGAATGATGCCGATCCACATCTCCAGGACATTCGAGCCGCCGCGCCGGGCGATGTCGCTGGGCCGGGAGGTCGCCGCGCGCTCCAAGGCGCTGTCCCAGGCACGACGGATCATCCGAGGTGCTGGCTGGGCCGATGACCGCGCCGCGGAATCGGCTGCGACGTCGGCTGTCGCCTCGGCCCCGGTCGCTGCGGTCTGGGCGGCGTCAGCATGCCCGGCGTCAGTCTGCCCGGCGTCAGAGTCCACGGCGGTCTGGTGCTCGGCGGCGACGGCGGCCTCGGTGCCGCCCTGCGGGATCCAGTCGGCGTAGCTGTCGCTGAACCGGGAGAGCGGCGGGATGCGCGGCATGATGACTGCGGCGGCCAGGCCGGCCACCACGATGGTCGCGTAGAAGGGGGCGAACATGTGCTGCAGGCTCAGGTAGCCCATGATGACGATGGTGAACGTCAGCGAGACCACGTTGAACGTGGTGCCCAGCACGGCGGCCTCACGTTTGGTGTAGTAGCCCTGCACGTACTGCTGGTTGGTCATCAGCACACCGATGGTGGCGTCGCCCAGCCAGGAGGCGAGGCTGTCGATCGAGGAGCGCCCGGGCACGGTGAACAGCGGGCGCATCACCTTGGTCAGCATCACCCCGGCGAACTCCAGCAGCCCGAAGTTCAGCAGCAGCGGCAGCAGGAAGCCGGCGAAGAAGAACACGGTCACCATGAAGGCGGCCAGCCCGAAGATCAGGCCGCCGGTGTCCTCGTGCCACAGCCACTCCGGCCCGACCTGCAGCACGGTCAGCAGTCCGAAGATCAGGCCCAGGATGCGCAGCGCGAACCACACCGGCGTGGTGGAGAACAGTGCGCGAACCAGCGGACGCTCTCGCACGTGCTCGGGGAGGGCGCGGAAGGCGGCGGTGCCGATGACCGAGAGCGCCATCACCCCCACGGTCAGCCAGGCCAGGGCGTCGCCCAGCCCGGCCTCGGTGGCGCCGGCCAGCCAGGCCACCGGGATGGTGATCGAGCCTTCCCCGTCGGGGATGGGCACCACGAAGATCATGATCCCCAGCAGGGACGGGATGAGGAAGCGGGGGGCGGCCCGTCGGGCGGTTGTCTGTGTCATAGCAGGTGACCTCACCTTGTGGTGGACAGCTGGGCGGAAGTGTCAGGGTCGGAGGGGGCCGTGGCCGCACGCTCCGGGGAACGAGTGTGCCACGACAGCGCCAGGTAGGCGGCGGCGCTGAGCAGGAACGCGGGGATGGAGGCGCCGACGGCCAGGGGCCAGACGTAGGTCCAGCAGTAGATGGAGGCCGCACCGGCGAACCACACCAGGAAGGCCCGCCAGTTCACGCCCTGGCGGTACCAGTACGCGCCCCCGGCGGAGGCGAGGATGTCCCGGGTGTAGCGGGCCCGACGCAGCACGTAGTAGTCGATCAGCAGGATGGCGAACACCGGGATGAAGAAGGCGCTGATCATGACCAGGAAGTCGGTGAACTGGTCCAGCAGCGCCAGCCAGGTGGAACCGAGGACGGAGATGCCGCCCAGCACCAGCGCGGTGGGCAGGAAGCGGAAGCGGCGTCCGGGCAGCAGGCCGACCGCCGACGTCGTCATCCCGTAGACGGCCATGGTGTTGGTGGCCATCACCGAGAAGAAGATCACCACGGCCACCGGGGTGCCGAAGCCCTCCACGAAGGCCACCGGGTCGAAGGCCTCCGGGCTGGTGCCGGAGGCGATCAGGTAAGAGATCCCGGTCAGCCCCAGCAGCATGGCCAGCACCGTGGAGGTCGTGTAGCCCAGCCCGGAGCCGACGACGCCGGCCCGCGGGGTGCGGGCGAAGCGGTTGAAGTCCGCGGAGAGCACCGTCCAGGAGATCGCGGTGGCAATCACGATGTCCAGGGCGATGATCGAGGTCATCCCGGCCTCGGGGTCCTCCGGCAGCGCCTGGAAGTCCGTCACGGAGAACGCCGAGAGGGCCAGGTAGAACACGTAGCCCATCACCGCCAGGATGAAGACCGCCAGCCAGGGTTCGACCTTGGCGATCCCGGAGTGGCCGAAGATCGCCAGGGAGACCACGATGATCTCGCAGACCACCGACCAGAGCACGGGGTTGGACCAGCCGGTGAACCCGGAGATCAGGTGGTCCACAGTGATGCCGGCCAGCATGGCCTGCACCCAGCTCCATCCCATCAGGACCGTCACATTGGCGGCCACCGGCAGCATGGAGCCGCGCAGTCCGAAGGGCCCGCGGGTCAGCGCCATCGTGGCCAGGCCCGTGCGGGTGCCGATCGCGCCGACTGCGGTGAGCACCGCCGCCCCGACCAACGTGCCGATCAGAATCGCGGTGGCCGCGGCCCCGTAGCCGATGCCGGGGACGAACAGGGTTCCGGTGAGCATGGTGGTGACCACCAGATTCGCGGCCAGCCAGATCATGAAGATCCGGCGGCCGGAGAGCTCACCGACGACCGGCTGCCCCGTCTCGGAGTGGGTCTCGAGGTGCTGGTCGAGGCGGCGGTAGAGGTTCATCGTCTCAGGCCTCCTGGGCGCTCTCGGAGGGGGAGTTCTTCGACTGACCCATCGCGGAGATCAGCTCGTAGACCACGTGGCTGGCCGCCACGGCGGTCAGCTGGGCGTGGTCGTAGGCGGGGGCGACCTCGACGACGTCGGCGCCGACGATGTTCAGGTCCGAGAGGCCGCGGATGATCCGCAGCAGCTCCCGGGAGGTCATGCCGCCGGCCTCCGGGGTGCCGGTGCCCGGCGCGTGGGCCGGGTCGAGCACATCGATGTCGATTGAGATGTAGACGGGTCGGTCGCCCAGGCGGGCGCGCAGCCGGTCGATGGCGGCCGGCACCCCGTGTTCCTCGATGAACTCAGTGGTGGTGATCTCGAAGCCCAGGCGGGCGTCGTCGTCGAGGTCCTTCTTGCCGTAGAGCGGGCCGCGGATGCCCAGGTGGGCGCTGGCGGTCAGATCGATGTAGCCGTCCTCGGAGGCGCGGCGGAAGGGTGTGCCATGGGTGACCGGGGCGCCGAAGTAGGTGTCCCAGGTGTCCAGGTGGGCGTCGGCGTGCAGCACCGCGACCGGGCCGTGCTTCTCCGCCATGGTGCGCAGCAGGGGGTAGGCGATCGTGTGGTCTCCGCCGATGACGACCATGCGGTCCGCACGGCTGAGCAGGTCCCGGGCGCCGTCGGCGACCTGCTGGACCGCCTCATCCAGGTTGAACGGGTTGGCCACCAGGTCTCCGGCGTCGGCGACCTGCTGGACTTCGAACGGGGAGATGTCCTGGGCGGGGTTGTAGGGGCGCAGCAGCCGCGAGGCCTCCCGCACGTGGGAGGGGCCGAACCGGGCGCCAGGCCGGTAGCTGACGCCGGTGTCGAAGGGGACGCCGGCCACAGCGATGTCGGCGTGGCCGACCTCGTGCAGCTCCGGCAGCAGGGCGTAGGTGGCGCGTCCCGCGTAGCGCGGGGTCTTCGAGCTGTCGCGGGGGCCCACCGGCGTCGTGGGGGTGTTCTCGGGGGAGGACTGGGAGGTCATGATGTCCTTTCGGGGAGGAGGCGGGGCGGGGGGAACGGCAGGAGGCGGGGGAGGAGGCGGTGCCTCAGTCCAGGGCGATGGGCTTCAGCTCGTCCCAGACGTCGCCGGGGCCGGGGTTCTGCGCGGGGGAGGAGCCGCCCAGGTGGTCCATGACGCCCCAGACGGCGTTGAGCGCAGTGGTGACGGCGCCGTCGGCCCAGCCGGCGGTGAAGGAGATGTCGTCGCCGGCCAGGAAGATGCCGCGCTGGTGCTCCGGCAGGTCCTTCTGCACGAAGTGGTTGAACAGCTTCTCCTGGTACCGGTAGTGGCCCGGCAGGTTGTTCTTGAACGCCCCCATGAAGTTCGGGTCGGCCTCCCAGGAGACGGTGATCGGCTGGCCGATGATGTGCGAGCCGATGTCCAGGCTCGGGTAGATCTTGTGCAGCGAGTGCAGCATCAGTCGGGTGCGCTCGTCGGCGTCCAGCGGCAGCCACTTCAGGGCGTCGTCGTTCCAGGTGTAGGAGAGCAGGATCGCCGCCGGCTTGTCCGGGCCCTCGTCCAGCAGGTAGGTGGCCCGCGGGAGTCGGTCGGTCAGCGTCATCGACATCACCGGGCGGCCGGTCTGCGGGTCGATGTCCCGCCAGAACGGGCGGTCCACCATCACGAAGGTCTTCGAGGAGAGCATGTAGTGGCTCTTCTCGATGGCGTTCCACATCTGAGGGGCGAACAGATCCTCATCGGTGTCGATGCGGGCGGAGAGCAGCCAGGACTGGCAGGTCACCACGGCCGCCGGGTAGGTGACCGTGCGGCCCCACTTCTCGGTGATGGTGACGCCGCCGCCGGGCAGGGAGCTGTCCTGGCCGCGGTGGATGCCGGTGACCGCACCACGGGGGGCGCCGCCGTGCAGGGACTCCAGCGAGGTGCCCACCGGCCAGTGGACGATGTCCTCGGGGGCGTGGCGCCACAGCGATTCGGGCAGCCGCTGGGCGCCGCCGACGATGCCGCGGTGGTCGTCGTCGGCGTCGGTGAAGACGACGCGCAGGACTTCGAGCACGGAGTTCGGGAAGTCGGTGTCCCAGCCGCCGGAGCCGAAGCCCACCTGCCCGAAGGTCTCGATGTGCTTCCAGCTCAGGGCCTTGAAGGCCTCGGAGCCGGCGACGAAGCCGTAGAAGGACTCGTCGTCGAAGCGGGCCACCAGCTCGTTCCAGAGCCGCTTGAGCTCGGTGGCGTCCCGGTGGCGGATGGCGTCCTGGACGGCGTCGAGCTCGGCCTCGTCGCGCAGCGCCTTCTTCCAGGCTTCGGCGACGTCGCGGTAGAGCTGAGGCAGCTGGTCCTCGGTCTCCGCGTAGGTGGGCTCCGGCTCGTGGGCGAGGTCGATCACGGTCGACGGGGTGACCGGGGAGAGCGGGTTCGGGAACGCGCGGGTCTCCAGGCCCAGCTTGTCCACGTAGTGGTAGAACGCGCGGCCCGTGGTGGGGAAGCGCATCCCGCCGAGGTCGACGACGACGTCGGGGGCGCCGTCGAAGGACTGGGACTTCAGGCGCCCGCCGATTCCGGCCGCCTCGTAGACCACCGGCTTCAGGCCCATCTTCATCAGCTCATAGGCGGCCACGATGCCGGCCAGCCCGCCGCCGACGACGGCTACCTCGGTGCCGTGCGCCTGCTGGGGGATCTGCCCCAGGCCGGCGGGGCTGGCCAGGTAGTGGTCGTAGCTGAACGGGAAGTCCGGGCTGAGCATCGTCAGCGGGGGTTCGCCGGCGGCGCGGGCGGCATCGGACTCGTCGTGCAGCGGTGTCGACATCGTCATATGCGGATCCTTGGTCTCGTGCGGGGTTCTGGTGCGAGGTTCACGGCCGGGCGTGATCGAGGTGATTGGCACGTCCGGAGCCGACAGTGGGCGTCATCGGCAGACGGCTCTGCAGAGAATCTACTGAGATGGCCGTCACAGGGCAATAGTGGATGTATCGCCGGTCGCTGCATCTGTTTCATTTTCGTGACTGCAGTCGTGCCGGTGTGCACCATATGAGACTCTGTAGGGGCAACTGTCTTCGTTTTTGTCAGACTTCTCTGGCAGGGGAGGGTTTCTCGGCGGGTCCCGACCGCTGGAGAGGAGGAAGCATGGCGTCTTCGGTCGATGATGAGCTCATCGCCGCGCTGCAGGAGGACGGGCGGGCGAGCTATCAGGCCCTGGCCGAGCAGTTGGGGATCCCCCGCGCCGTGGTGTCCGCACGAGTGCGGGAGCTGCTGGACTCCGGGGCGGTGCGGATCGTCGCCGCGGCGGATCCGGCCTTCCTGGGCGAGAGCTGCCTGGCGCACGTGTCCATCACCGCCAGCGGTGAACTCGGTGCGGTGATCGAGGAGCTGCGTGCTCGCGACGACATCCCCCTGGTCTCGGCGATCTCCGGCTCCCAGGACCTGGTGGTCGAGGTCCGGGCCGCCGACCACGCCGCCCTCTTCGACGTGTTGGCCCATGTGCGGGCCTTCCCCCAGGTGGCCCGCCTGCGCACCGCCGTCTACACCGACGTCCTCCGTGGGTCCTTCGTCTCCGACTACGGGGGCGGAGGCCGTATTGATCAGATCGACAGCGAACTGGTCGAGCTCCTTCGACATGACGGCCGCACCAGTTACCGTGACCTCGCCCGGCAGGTGCGGCTCTCCCCGACAGCGGTGCGCAGCCGGGTGCGGCGGATGCTCGACGACCGCATCCTGCGGATCAGCGCAGTGGTCACCCACAGCGCGACGGCGCGGCGCGTCAAGCTCGGCGTCGGGCTGCATCTGGGTGGCGATGACAGTTCGGTCGCCCAGCGCCTCATGAGCTACCCGGAGACGGAGTTCGCCGCACTCAGCGTGGGGCCCTTCGACCTGATCGCAACGCTCGCCTCCTCCGTGCCCGCCGACGTCTTCGCCCGGCTCGACGACCTCAAGGGTCTGCCCGGGGTGACCGGCATGGAGACGTGGTTCCACCTGCAGACGCTCAAGGAAGACTACTCCCGAGCGATCTGAGGCGGTCCTTCTGCGGTCTCCCCTGCATTGACTCCGCGGTTTGGGCCCTTATGAACCCGCGGAATCTAGGGGTCGTCGCAACAGCGGGTGGGCTAGCTGGTGATGAGTAAGTCTTTCATGCACTCAGCTGGGTTCTTCCATCCCAGAGTCTTGCGAGGTCGGCCGTTGAGCTCGTTGGCCACATGTTCGAGATCTTCAGGACCATGAAGGGAGAGATCGGTGCCTCTAGGGAAGTACTGGCGCAGCAGCCCGTTGGTGTTCTCATTCGAGCCGCGCTGCCAGGGTGATGCGGGATCACAGAAGTAGATCGGCAGGTCCGTAGCCATCGTGATCTTGTGATGCTCTGCCATCTCCACTCCTTGATCCCAGGTCAAGGAGCCACGCAGATGAGCAGGCAGAGTGCCCATCCGTTGAGTCAATGCCGCAGCGACCGTCTCGGCGGTGTGATCACCAGGCAGGTGGCAGAGCATCACGAATCGGGTATGCCGCTCCACCAGGGTCGCGATCGCTGATCTGTTGGCGGCGCCAAGGATCAGATCCCCTTCCCAGTGCCCCGGCACAGCCCGGTCCTCGATCTCTGAGGGGCGTTGACTGATCATGATCATCTCCTCGCCCAGTGTGCGCGGCTTGCGGCGCTGACCAGTAGGTCTACGGCGGGCTCTGCCAGTGCGCAGCGCGGTTTGGACTTCGCGTCTGAGCCCACCACGGGCCTGTAGATACAGGGCCTGGTAGATGGTCTCGTGACTCACGTGCATCTCCTGGTCTGCGGGGAATTCCTCAGCCAGCTTGGCACTGATCTGAGCAGGCGACCATCGACGTTGCAGCTTCTGCCATACATACCGCCTCAGCGGCCCATCGGAGAGGAGCTTGGGCAGCTTCGGGCGGGGCCGACGGTTCTGCGTCTTCCGGTGGGCCCCATAGGGCTGATAGCCCCCGTGGGTGCTGTTGCGAGCGACTTCACGACTGATGCTCGATCGTGCACGGCTCAGCTCTCGAGCGATCGCGGCTAGGCTCTGGCCTTGATGCAGACGGTCTGCGATGAGGATTCTGTCATCCAGGCTCAAGTACCGATCATCAGAGCCAGGGGCGGCCGAGTCAGCACAGGCATGAGACATGTTGCTGTTATACCCGGTCGCCTGGCTGGCACGGTCCCAGCGCTTAGCAGCGGTGAGTCCTGCACCGATTGCCTCAGCGGCCTGTTCTCTCTTGAGGCCGACCAAGCGCAGCCGGTGGTACTCGTCCCGACCGGGATGCCTGGGACGCCCAGGTCGGGAGCGATCATGCATCCCTGCTTCCTTGACCCACTTCGCCAGGGTCTTATCCGAGACACCCATCTCTGCGCACACATGGGTGAGGTTGGGATGCTCATGGAATCGGCGAAGGATAACCGCCTTCTCCTGCTCGGTGTATGGACGACTCAGTCCAGGTTTCCGGGAAACCATCGCAACTCCTGAATGATCAGGCTGTTGCGACGACCCCTAGAATCCGCGACCAGAATCTCCCGTCATAAGGGCCCAAATCACGGAGGCATTTCTACGTCGTCACTGGATCAGCCCGATCACTGTCGGGATCTGTTGGGCCGATCCGTCTCGCACCGCGACGTGGAGGTTCTGCTCCCAGTCGGGAGACGCCGTCGACACTGTGAGGCCCTGGGCGCCCATCGCCCGACCCAGTGCGGCGAAGTCTGGTCGGGCAAGCCGGACGCCAGTGGGTGCGACGCCACGTTCGACCATCTGTTCTTCGATCTCCCGGTATCCGCCGTTGTCCGTGATGACGAAGACCACCGGGAGCTCCAGCTCCACGGCGGTCATGATCTCCTGGATGGAGAACATGGCGGCACCGTCTCCGACGAGGGCCACGACAGGTCTGGCCGTGGAGGCGAGCTTCGCCCCGACAGCGGCAGGGATCCCGTACCCCAGGGTGGCGTGACCCGGCATGTAGAGGAGCTGGTCCGGAGTCCTCGCCACGAGAGCGTGGACGGTTCCTCCATACGTGATCTGGGAGGAGTCCCCGGCGATCACGACGTCGTCACCGGCGGCCGTTTGGATCACGCGGGTGATCCGTGCGAGGTCGTCATTCAGGTCGAACTCGGTCTGCACGGCCGCACGCAGATCATCCACACGGGCGGGGGAGGGCGGATCGAAGGAATCTGAGGGGTCATGCTCAGAGGACACGACGACGTCGAGCAGGTCTTCCAGAGCCGCTCGGGCATCACCGAGGAGGGCCACATCAGCGGGCAGGTTCTTGTGCAGCTGCGCCGAGGCGACGTCAACCCTGATCACCTGCTGGTCGACGTCGGGTGATGTCGCGCCTACGGATCCTCCCCACAGGTCAGAATCTCCCAGTTCGGAGCCCACGACCAGCAGCACGTCTGCTGTGTGCGATGCCTCCTGGATGCAGGACAGACGGATGTTCGCCCCCAGGCTGAGCGGATGGTCCTCCGGCACCGTCCCCTTCCCGTTGGCAGTGGTGACCACAGGAGCACAGAAGGCTTCAGCGACCCGCCGAAGGGGTCCTGCTGCACCTCTGGCCCCGCCGCCGGCGATGATCAGCGGTTCACGTGCAGCGCGGAGCAGATCTGCGGCGCGTCCGATGGAGTCCTCCGTCGGGTGGCGGACTGGGTGTTCTCGAAGTGCGGGGATGCGGCCCGACCAGGGTCCTTCGAGGATGTCGAGCGGAATCTCGAGGTGGACCGGGCGGGGACGCCCAGTGGCGAAGAGCTCGAATGCGTCGGCGACCGCCTGGGTCACCTCGTCGGCCGAACTGACTCGGCGTGACCATTCGAGCAGCCGGTGCGCAGCGCCGGAGGCGTCCTTGGTCTCGTGGAGGCGGCCGAGATCCTGTCCTTCGGTGCCACCTGGCATCCCCGGGGAGATGAGAAGCATCGGACGGGACTCGGCGAAGGCGGTGGCGGCGGCGGAGAGCACATTGATGAACGACGGTCCCGAGGTGGTCACGACGACACCCGGCCGGCCAGAGATCAGGTGGTAACCGTCTGCGGCGTAGCCGGCTCCCTGTTCGTGACGGAACGTCACCGGCCGGATCCCGTGGTTCGTCAGCTCTCGATAGATCTCCAGGTTATGCGTCCCGGGGATCCCGAAGATGAGCTCGGTGCCGTGGGAGGCCAGGGCTGCTGCCAGGGCGGAGGCTCCTGTCGCGGGCGGGAGATCAGGGCAGCGCCGGGTGTCGGCTGCGATGTCAGCGTGGCTGCGTGTCGGCATGATCGATCCTTTCCCTCACGGCCTCATCGATGAGTTGAGGAGCGATCGCGACGCAGGCGACGTTGAGCGCCCCGAAGACGAAGAAGAGCGCGATGACGGACCAGATGGTTCCCGTCTGCCCGTAGAGGAAGCTCGCCGTCACCGGTGCGAGGCCCCCATAGATGGCGGCCCCGACGCCGTAGCACAGGGACACGCTGGTGTACCGGGCGAGCGGCACGAAGAGTTGGGAGAGGAACGTGGCCATCGGGGCGTACGTCATCGCCATCGTGATGCGCACGACGCCGACCATGAGGAAGATCAGCAGCACGTTTCCGGAGGAGAAGGAGAGGAACAGCGGGGCGACCAGCACCAGGGTACCGATGATGCCCAGACAGATCGTGACCTTCCGCCCGATCTTGTCGCCCAGTGCGGCCAGTGGAAGGGTCACCAGCAGCTCCAGGAATGACGCGAGGGTCATCGCGTTCAGGATCACATAGGTCGGCACGCCCACTTCAGGGTCGGTGGCATAGGCCTGGGCGAAGGTCGTCGTCAGGTAGTAGCCCCCAGTCGCCACAGGGATGGCGCCGATGCCGATGAGCATCACGAGCCAGTTCCGTCGCAGAGCGAGCAGCACCGGAGCGCTGTCCTTCGGCTGATCGTTCTCGGAGCGGGAGCTCCCTGCAGGTTTCGGGGCATCGGAGACCTGGTCCTTGAACACGGGAGACTCCTCGACCCGCCAGCGGATCCAGAACCCCACGGCGACGAGCACGATGGAGGCGATGAAGGGGATGCGCCAGCCGCCCTCGAGGAGGAAATCGTCGCCTGCGAGGGAGATCAGGCTGAAGGCACCGGTGGCGAGCATGGCGCCGGCCGGGTTCCCCAGCTGCGGGAAGCCTCCGTAGAAGGTCTTCCACTTCGGCGGTGCATGCTCGACCGACATCAGGACGGCTCCGCCCCATTCGCCTCCGACGGCGATGCCCTGCAATGCACGCAGGATGACGAGGAGCACGGCCGCCCAGGCCCCGATCTGCGCATGGGTGGGGAGCAGGCCGACCAGGAAGGTGGCCCCGCCCATGAGGACGAGCGTCATCACCAGAGCCGGTCGTCGGCCGAACTTGTCCCCGACGTGCCCGAAGATGACACCTCCCAGGGGCCGGAAGAAGAACCCGACGGCGTAGGTGGCGAAGGCGGCGAGGATGCCGATCCAGCGCTCCGTCTCCGGGAAGAAGACGTGGCCGAACACCAGAGCGGCGGCTGTCGCATAGATGTAGAAGTCGAACCATTCGATCGTCGTGCCGACGAACGCGGCCAAGCCGGCCTTGCGAGCCTGGCGCGGGTCGTGGTGCTCCACGGGAGGCAGATTCTGAGCAGCGGAATTCTGTGGACGATGGGTGCCGGTCATGACAGGTCCTTCCAGACGGGGCGGCCGTCGATCCAGGTCTGACGAACCTCGATGGTGGCGATGCGGGATTCGGGAGCGGTCAGCGGATCTGCGTCGAGGACGACGAAGTCTGCGCGCTTGCCCGGCTTGAGAGAGCCCAGGTCGGATTCTCGGCCCACAGCGTGTGCAGCGCGGATCGTGTGTGCCTCCAGAGCGTCGGCGACGTCGACCCTCAGATCCTGTGAACCATGGACGGCGCCGGATCTGGTCTGACGAGTTACGGCCGTCTCGATGGCAGCCAGGGGATCAGGCGCGGCCACCGGTGCGTCTGAACTCAGGGCGTAGGGGACACCTGCGGCCTGGAACTCGCCCAGCGGATTGAACCGTGCGGCGTCGGGGCCGACGGTCTGCAGCAGTCCGTCGCCCCAGTTGTAGTAGTGCTGCGTCTGATTCACCGGGATGATGCCCAGGGAGGCCATCTGGTCGATCTGCTCAGCGGTGGGCAGGCCGCAGTGTTCGATGCGGTGCCGAGGATCCGCGCGGGGGAACTCCTCCTGTGCTTCGCGAATAGCTTGGAGCACCATGGCCAGTGCTGCCGGAGACTGTGCGTGGGTGGCGGTCTGCAGCCCGGCAGCGTGGGCTCGTGAGACCAGTGCCGTGTATTCCTCGGGGGAATGGTAGAGCTGGCCATGTCGGCAAGGGTCATCGGCATACCCTTCGGGGAAGTATGCGGTGGAGCCGCCCAGGGTGCCGTCAGCGTAGAGCTTCACCCCCGTGACGGTCAGGTGTGCCGTGCCGAATGCTGCCGTCAGGCCGATCTCCAGAGCGTTGTCGAGCAGATGGGAGAGCAGGTATAGGTTCAGGCGGGTGAGCAGAGTTCCACCCTCGGCCGCCCGGAGATACGTCTCGAACTCCCTCCGCGACACTTGGGCGTCGCCGATCGTGGTGACGCCGCGCCGCAGGAACTGCTGCTGAGCCTCATGGAACTGGGCGAGATGCTGCTCCGGAGAGTCCGCGAGGTGGAAGTTCGGCCCGTGGTTCCCGATCTTGACGCCGTCGATGCCGGTGAGGGCATTGCAGGCAGCATCGGAGACTTCGCCGGTCAGGCGTCCGTAGGGGTCGCGGAAGAATGTCCCTCCGGGGGGATCGGGGGTCGAGTCGTCGATGCCGCAGGCCTCCAACAGCCAGCTGTTGACCACTCCTCCGTGGCCGGAGGCATTCATCAGGTAGACGGGGCGGTCAGTGGCCACCAGGTCCAACTCGTCTCGAGTGGGATGACGGCCCTCCACGAGATTCTTCTGCTCGTAGCCGTATCCGCGCACGGGGTTCTCCGGCGGCTGCTCCGCGGCGGTGGCCTGAAGCAGGCTCAGGATCTCTGGAATGGAGCGAGCGGCGGAGGGGCCGCAGTCGACCCACCCGAGCATCTGGCCGTACATGAGCGGGTGGGCGTGAGGATCGACGAATCCCGGCACGATGACGGCGTCGTCGAAGCCATGGGAGTCCGGGAGCTGAGCGCCTCGGCAGTGACGACGGGCGACCTCATCAGCGTGCTCCGCGTCGCCGACCCAGGTGATCCTGCCGCCGTGGAGGACCAACGCCGTGGCAGTCGGCAGGTCGGGGTCCATCGTGCGGATACTGCGGGCGGTGATGATCATCGGTGGCTCCTCGAGAGGAGACGGCGGCTCCGGGGTGATGAGTCGTCGCATGTGGGGTTCTTCTTCCTCGAGTGGATCAGATGGTGTCGGTGAGTGACGGGAGACTGGCTCGCGTCGGGAGTTGAGCCGAATGTACTGAGGTCAGAGGAGTGCGGCAAAGAGCATCTCGATCGAGATACTCTCGGCATATGACTGAAGTGGACTCCTTCTGGGGGAGATCGGATGTATCTCGTGACATATCAGTGACCAGGCGACGAATATGTAGGCAGTGACGTGCATCACCATCAATTTGTCGGAATGTGCTCGAGGGCGCTGGCGTCGGCACGTATGAGGCGCCGGGCCACGGGACGGACGGGAGGCGGAGTTGACCGCGGAGCTGGATGAGAGGCTCATACGGTCCTTGCAGAAGGACGGGCGGAGGAGCGCCACGGGGCTGGCCCGGGAGTTGGGGCAGCCGAGGAACATCGTGGCGGCGCGCATCCGTGCGCTGATCTCTGAAGGTCGGATACGGATCGTTGCGGCCGCTGACCCGGCGTTCTTGGGAGAGCGGATGATGGCTCACGTGTCGATCACCGGCGGGGGGAGGCTCGGTAGTCTCATCGAACAGCTCTGCGCGCGGGCCGATGTCCCCCTCGTCTCAGCTGTGACAGGGGACCAGGACGTGATCGTTGAGGTGCGTACGCGGGATCTCACGACGTTGCACAGCACGTTGAGCTGGATCCGCTCGTTTCCCGAGGTCGCTGGTGTGGATGCGGTCCTCTACGTTGACGTCGTCGCGGGGGTGTTCATCTCCGGGTACGTCGGAGCGCGTGACGTCGACGACCTGGATCTGCACCTGATCGAACTGCTCCGTGAGGACGGCCGACAGAGTTGCCGTTCGATGGCAGAGCGTGTTCAGCTGTCCGAATCTGCTGTGCGAAAACGGGTGAACCGCCTGCTCCGGTCGCGGATCGTCACGGTCGGGGCTGTCGTGGCGCATGGCACTGCCAGCGGTCGTCTCAAGATCGGCCTAGGTATCAAAGTCACAGGCGCTGACGCAGACGTGGTCGACGCGCTGCGAGCCTGTCCAGAGCTGGAGTTCGCCGCCCGGACCATCGGGCGCTTCGACATCGTCGCGACCCTGAACTCGGGAGAGCCCTCCGGGCTGACGGCCCGGATGGAGGCGCTGAAGGACCTGCCGGGAGTGGTGAGGAGCGAGACCTGGTTTCATCTGGAGACCTATAAGGAGGATTACGCGCTCACGCTGCCTCGGGAAACGTCGGCCTGAATCGGTTCTGTCTGCGCACGGGGGCGCCGCACTCAGCCGACGCCCGTCTTCGGTCCGTGCGTCAGACTCCAGACTCGCGCCGCCAGGTGCACGTCCAGGCTGCGCGGCGCCCGGTCCCACCCGTCCCCGAGGATCCGGCGGATGGACTGCAGCCGCTGCTTGACAGTGCTGCGGTGGAGGAACAGGGACTCAGCGGTCCGGTCGATGCGCCGGTCCGTCTCGAAATAGGTCGCCGCGGTGCGCAGCAGCTCGGTGCCCCGCGCCGCGTCATGGTCGATCAACGCGGCCACCAGGGCGGTCAGGGCCACCGGCTCCCCGCGGGCCTCCGCCTGCTCGGCGGCATGGACGACGGCACCGACGTCGCGATGGCGTTGACCCTGCTGGTCCAGGCCTACGTGAGCGTGCGGATCGGCATCATGGAGGCCCGCAGCCAGCGCGACCTGGGGATCGCCGGAGTGACCGCCGGAGTGACCGCCGGCGCCCCGGCCCTGCTCGGTGCGGCCTGGGGGCTCGGCGTCGGGATCCTGCTGTGCCTGGTCATCTACGGCCGTGACTTCTTCCGAGGGGAGAACGACGGCACCTTCGCCGAGGAGCAGACCTGATCTCGTACCTCCCGAGCTGCCTCCGCGGTTTGGGCCCTTATGATGCCGGAATCGGGCTCAAAAGGGCCCAAACCGCGGAAGCAACGTCATGAGTGGGGAGGGGGGGCGTCACGCCCAGTGGCGCACGCGTCCGCCGGTGATCACCCCGGCCACCGGGATGTGCGGCAGATCGGAGGGCGCGACGGCGAACGGATCCTCCCGCAGCACGGTGAAGTCGGCGAGCATCCCGGGGCGGACCTCCCCGGTCAGGTGCCCCATCCCGGCGGCATGGGCGGCCCCGGTGGTGAAGCCGGCGATCGCCTCGCCCACGCTGAGGCGTTCCTCAGGCTGCCAACCGCCCTCGGGCCTGCCGTCCGGCCTCTGGCGGGTGACCGCCGCGTGGATTCCGCCCAGCGGCGACGGCGGCTCCACCGGCGCATCCGAGCCGAAGGCGAGCGTGGCCCCGGCGTCGATCAGGGACCGCCAGGCGTAGGAGGCCAGCGGCCGGTCACCCATCAGGCGCTCGGCCAGCTCGAAGTCCGCGGTGGCATGCGGCGGCTGCATCGACGGCACCACACCCAGTGCCGCGAAGCGCCGCACATCCTCCACTGCGAGATGCTGGGCGTGCTCCACCCGGTGCACCAGCGGGGAGGAGGGCACGACGCCGGAACTCACCTGCTCCGCCAGCCACTGGTACGCGTCCAGGACCAGCTCATTGGCGCGGTCCCCGATCGCGTGGGTGGCCACGGCCAGCCCGGCGCTCGCGGACCGGACCAGCAGGTCGCGCAGCCCGGCCTCCTCGGTCACCGCGACCCCGTGCCCGTGCTCAGAACCTGCCAGCGGCTCATGCATCAGGCACGTGTGGGAGCCCAGGGCGCCGTCTGAGAAGATCTTCACCGGTCCGGTGCGCAGCCAGGCGTCGCCGGAGCCGGTGTAGCGCCCTTCGGTCAGCGCAACGTCCAGGTCAGGGGCGAGGACTGCCTTGGTGACCCGCATCCTCAACCGACCCGTCGCGTGCAGGGCGGCGAATCCGGCACGGACGTCCTCGCCGTCGAAGTCGTGCACACCGACCAGCCCCTGGGCCCAGAGCTGCCGCTGGGCGTGCTCCAGCTGGGCCGTGAGGTCTCCAGCGGCACCGGAGGCCAGGATCTGGTCCACCGCCCGCCCGGCAGACTCCCGCAGGATGCCGGTGAGCTGCCCGTCGACGTCGCGGTCGAAGCTTCCGCCTACCGGGTCCGGCGTGGAGGCGTCCAGCCTCAGGGCCTCCAGGGCGGCGGTATTGACCCACCAGGTGTGGGCGTCGGTGGAATGCAACGCGGTGGGGAAGCCGCCGGTGACGGAGTCGAGCGCTCGGCGGTCCGGCACCTGCGGGACCTCCCAGACGTTGTGGTCCCAGGCCTGTCCGAAGATCCATTGGGGCTGCTGCGGCCAGGTGCCCTCGGCCTTGGCGGCCTCCACCCGGTCTCGCAGGTGGGTCGCGACTCGCTGCAGGGCGGCCTCCAGAGAGGTGCAGTCCCGCAGGTCGGCGGAGAAGAAGCCGCGGGCGTAGAGCCCGGTGTGGACGTGGGAGTCCACGAATCCGGGCAGCACCACCGCGCCCTGCAGGTCGATGACCTCCTCGTCGGCGGCGAGATCGGGATGCAGCCGGGTGGTCTGTCCGACGGCGGCCACGCGTTCGCCACGGACCAGCACGGCGTCGCCGCGGGCCTCACCGATGCGGGCCGAGGGGATCACTCGGGCGTTCACGAAAAGCGTCACGCGATCACTCTAGCGACAGTGTGCCGGGGGACCGGAGGTCGACACTGTCGGCCACCGGATGGTCAGGTCCCCAGGCATGGGCAGGGCGGCGCCGGTGATCCCGACGCCGCCCGCTCCCGGCTCACGCGGCCGAAAGGCTCGGCACGCGTGAGTTCTCGTGCTCCGGTCCGGCGCTCAGCTCAGACCGGGCAGTCTCTCAGCAGGGGTTTCCGGCGGTGACTTCGCCGCCTGAGACCTGCTGCTCGCCGGCGGCGATACTGTAGTCCTGGTGGTCGTTGTTGTCCCAGTTCCCCGCGCCGTCGTTGAAGGCTGCGGTGATGCCGTCGGCGTTGTCCAGCTGGATGTCTGTGCGGAACCAGCCCTCGCAGGCCTCGGCCATCGCGACGCCCGGAACGTCCGTCCAGCCGCCGTCGCCCACCTGGTAGTGGATGCGCGGGTTCTCCCAGCCCGTCTCGTAGTACACGGTCAGGTCGGGGTCCTCGCCCGGGGCGGGCTGGGCCTCGCAGGGGTCGCCCTCGGCGAGTTGCCCGTCGGAGACCTGGATGATGCCGGAGCCGATCGTGTAGTCCTCACCGTCGTTGTTGTCCCAGGTGTCGCCGCCGTCATTGAACGCCGCGGTGATGGTGCGGGCGGTGCCGAGGTCGATCTCGGTGTGGGCCCAGCCCTCGCAGACCTCGGTCAGTGCTTCGCCCGGCGCCTCGGTCCATTCGCCCTCGCCCACCTGGTAGTGGACGTGCGGGGTCTCCCAGTCGGTGGCGTAGAACAGGGACAGCTCGCGATCCTCCGGAGGGGTCGAACCGTCGTCGTCGCCGTCGCCGCTGGCCGGGGTGGCGCCCACGTGCAGGGCCACGGCGGAGTCCGGGCCCACGTGGGCGCTGAAGGTGCCGTCGGCCGCCACGGTCACGGTCTCCCCGGAGCAACCCTCGGAGGTGGCGGAACCGGTGTAGACGTTGCAGTACTCGCCGGCCGGCAGGGAGGTCTGCCAGGTGTGCTGCACGCTGTTCGGGCCCCGGTTGGCCACCAGGAAGCCCTTGTCGTCCCGTCCGAAGGCCAGGGCGTGGGAGTCGTTGGTCCAGGTGTCGGTCACCGGAGCGTCTCCGACGGCGTTGCGGAACCCGACCATGTTGGCCACCTCGGTCTGGGCGTGGACGCAGGTCCAGTTCTCCTCGCCGCAGACGGCGTCGCGGATCCGACCGTCCTCGTGCTGCACGGGGCCGGCGTCGTAGTCGCTGAACGAGTAGCCGGAGTGCACGGCGGGCATGCCGTAGGGCCAGGCCAGCGTGAAGGCCTGGGCCAGGCGGTAGGTGTCCCCGTCCTTATAGCTCAGGGTCTCGCCGTTGCGTTCGGTGTCGTGGTTGTCCACGAAGGTGCCGGCGTGCTTGTCGGCGATGAAGCCGTCCCAGGTCTCACCGATGCCCTCGCCGGAGAGCAGCCAGTGGATGTCGCCGCCGTCGAAGGCCTCCTTGAGCTTCCGGCCCCAGGTGAACTCGTGGACGTCGCCCAGGTGCTGGTACTCCTCGGGCTGGATCGGCTCGCCGCCGCCGCGGATGACCTCGGACACCACGTAGATGTCGGTCAGGTCCACGCGGTCCAGGATGCCGGTGAGGTCATCGGCGGAGATGTGCTTGACCGCATCGATGCGGAAGCCCTCGACGCCGAGGCTGATCAGGTCTTCGAGGTGTTCAGCGATCCTGGCCTGGACGTAGTCGGCGCTGGTCTTCAGATCCGCCAGGCCGAGCAGGTCGCACTCCTGGACCTCCCAGCGGTTGGTGTAGTCCTGCACTTCGCAGCCGTGATCGTGGAAGTCGTCGGACGAGTAGGTCCCGGGATAGTTTGTGTGGGTGAACTCGCTGCCGGCCCAGCCCACACCTTCGTCCTGTCCCGTCATGTGGTTGATGACGACGTCGGCGATGACCTTCACCCCGGCGTCGTTGCAGGTGGAGACCATGTCCGCGAACTCCTCGCGGGTACCCAGTCGAGATTCGATCTGGTAGCTCACCGGCTGGTAGTGGGTCCACCACGGCTCACCGTGGATGTGCTCCTGGGCCGGTGAGGTCTGCACATAGCCGTAGCCGGCCGGGCCGAGGGTGTCACGGCATTCACGGGCGATGCTGTTCCACGTCCACTGGAACAGGACTGCGGTGGTCTCCTTGTGCTCGTCAGCGGCCCCCGTGGCCCCGGTGCGGACCTCGGGGAGGCGGTCGGTGTGGTGCGCGGAGTTCGGCGAGGCGTTCTCCGCGCCGCGGGCACCGGCATGATCGGCCGCGTTGTCGGAGGCCGGGGGCCCGCCGTCGAAGGCGGTGGCTGCGGGCATCGTGGCGGGTGCGAGCATCGCTCCGGCCAGCCCGAGTGCTCCGACTGATCTGAGCGCCTGTTTCCGCAAACGCTTCCAAAGCGAGTGCGGCACAGGTTCTGCCGTACTCTGTGTCGTCGTCATCTCTGCTATCTCCAAGGTGGTGGCGTCTCATTCCGCCGGGAATCGGAAGAGCCGCGTCGTCGCCGAACTGTCGGCGACCGCGTCGAGTCGACGTCTCTCTGTTGAAGATAGCGTGAATGTGATCCACATCGCAAGAGGATGTGGAAGCGCTTACAGAATGGATGGAGCAGCCCGGGCCGCGTGCTCCAGGCCTCCACGATGTCTGCGGTGAACAGTTCGCCGTCGGCGAGCCAGTCGATGCCCAGCGGCTCGGCGAGCCGTCCGATCACTTCCGGGTCGAGGATCAGGCCGAGGGCCCGGCGATGATGCAGCTCGGCAGCAGCAGCTTCTGGATGAACGGAACCTCCACGCGAAGGTGCTTGCCGAGCAGCATGATCGCCGCCAGCAGCACGATCGCGAACCCGATGGTCTGGGGACTCATCGTCGTCTCCTCTTCTCCCGTGCCACGGGTGGCTCGAGCGCCGCCGCGCTCCGGTTGCGCGCAGGTGGTCGTCCTCGCCGGGAGACGCCGGGTCGACGGCGTAGACTGGCTCCGCCGTCCGCACCGGGCGTGACGGGCAGTCCGCTGTCGTGGCGCATCCCGGGGAGCCCCAGGCCAGTTGTCTCCTGGCAGGGGGCCTCAGGGTTGAGTGATCCGTGTCGCGTGACCTGGCTGACAGGCCCGGCGCCACAGTCTCAGGCCTGAAAGTCGAGTTATCCATGTCATCCAGCCCCTCTGCCGCAGAGCCCCCCGGGCACTCCTCCGCCGACGCCTCGGACCCCGTCGTCGACACGCCGGAGCAGCGTCGCACCACCATGGTGGGGGACCTCATCCGCGGCGCACTGATCGGCACCGTGGAGACCGTCCCCGGGGTCTCGGGCGGCACAGTCGCACTCGTCGTCGGCATCTATGCGCAGCTGATCGACTCGGCCTCACACGTCGTCTCGGCCGGACGCCGTCTCCTCACCGGCCCCGAACGCGTGGCCGGGACGCGCGAGCACCTGGCCGCCGTGCGCTGGAAGCTGGTGATCCCGGTGCTGATCGGCATGGCGCTGGCGGTGTTCACCATCGCCGGGCCCATGGCCGACGCCGTGGAGAACCATCCTGAGGCCACCCGTGCGGCCTTCTTCGGCATGGTGCTGGCCTCCATCGCTGTGCCGCTGCGCATGGCGCTGCACACCAGCGGTGCGGAGAGGGCGGGAACCGAGCGGGCGGGATACCGTCGCCGGTGGAGCCTGCGGGTGATGAGCTGGCGTCACCTGACCGCCGGACTGGTGGCCGCCGCCGTGACCTTCTGGCTGGTCTCGGTGCCACCCACCGCCGTGGAGGCGAGCCCGGTGACCATCGTCCCGGCCGCCGCCGTCGCCGTCTCCGCCCTGCTGCTCCCGGGGCTCTCCGGCTCCTTCCTGCTGCTGACCTTCGGCCTCTACGAGCCCACGCTGCGCGCAGTGGAGGAACGGGATCTCGGGTACCTCGCGCTCTTCGCCACAGGGATGGTCATCGGGGTGATCGTCCTGGTGAAGCTGCTCCAGTGGCTGCTGGAGCACCGCCACCGCATCACCATGGTGGTGCTGGCCGGGGTGATGCTCGGCGCACTGCGCACGTTGTGGCCCTGGCAGGATGCCGACCGCGGTCTGCTCGCCCCGACGGGAGACCTGCTGCCGATCGTCGGACTGGCGGTGGCCGGATTCGCCGTGGTGACCGTGCTGGTGATCCTCGACGCCCGACTCGTGGCCAAGCAGGAGCGCGAGGCCCGTTCCACCTGAACCGTGGTCCCCGGGTCAGCCGCAGGGGAGTGAACCTCACCCGAGGCGCCAGGTACGATGGGCCACAAGTCAACTGAATACGCCATGTCCCCTGTGTGGGAGAGTCCGGAGACCGCCCCTCTCATGGTGGGCGGCGTCGGCGCCGAAGGAGCAACATCCTCCCCAGGAATCTCTCAGGCACCCGTACCGTGCAGGGGTGGCGACTCTGGAAAGCAGGACCCCGACGCCCGGCCGCAGGATCCGGCCGCGACGGCGGTTCCTCACCCACGGTGCAAGCCCGCGTCCGACGGCGACTCCTCGCCTCGGAGAGCAGGTCAAACTCTCAGGTTTCCTACAGAGCTCGGGGAGGGACGTGACCCTGTCCACCCCTGTACGTTCCGGAAGGAATCCTCCCCGATGACCAGCACTCTCAGCCCCGACGGCGGCGTCAGCCCCGCCTTCTCCGTACCGGAGGGCTTCGCCTCCCGGCACATCGGCCCCACCACCGAGGCTGCCGAGACCATGCTGGACGCCTTGGGGCACCGGTCCCTGGCCGAGCTGGTCGACGCCGCCGTCCCCGACTCCATCCGCCAGGCTCGTCCGCTGCAGCTGCCCGCCGCCCTTTCCGAGGCCGAAGCTCTGGAGGCGCTGCGCGATTATGCCCGACGGAACACCGTGAAGACTCAGATGATCGGGCAGGGCTTCTACGGCACCCACACTCCGCAGGTGATCCTGCGCAACGTGCTGGAGAACCCGGCCTGGTACACCGCGTACACGCCGTACCAGCCGGAGATCTCCCAGGGGCGGTTGGAGGCGCTGCTGAACTTCCAGACCATGGTGGCCGACCTGACCGGCCTGGACATCGCCAACGCCTCCCTGCTGGACGAGGCCTCCGCCGTCGCGGAGGCGATCCTGCTGATGCGCCGGACGAACAAGAAGAAGGCCTCCGGGATCATCGTCCTCGACGCCGACACGTTCCCGCAGACCCGTGAGGTCGTCACCGGCCGCGCCGAGGCACTGGGCATCGACGTGCAGATCATCGACCTGGCCGCCGAGGGCCTGCCCGCAGGTGAGCTGTGCGGCGTGGTGGTCCAGCAGCCCGGCGACTCCGGCGCCGTCGTCGACCACACCGCGCTGATCACCGAGGCCAAGGAGCGCGGGGCGATGGTCACCGTGGCCGCCGATCTGCTGGCCCTGACCCTGATCACCTCGCCCGGCGAACAGGGCGCCGACATCGCCGTCGGCAGCTCCCAGCGCTTCGGGGTGCCGCTGTTCTTCGGGGGTCCGCACGCCGCCTACATGGCCGTCCGCTCCGGCCTGCAGCGTCAGCTGCCCGGCCGGCTGGTGGGCGTCTCCCACGACGCCGAGGGTCGCCCCGCCTACCGGCTGGCCCTGCAGACCCGCGAGCAGCACATCCGCCGGGAGAAGGCGACCTCCAACATCTGCACCGCTCAGGCGCTGCTGGCCGTGGCGGCCTCCATGTACGGCGTCTACCACGGCCCCGAGGGGCTGCGCCGCATCGCCGCACGCGTCCACGGCCACGCCCGGGCCCTGGCCGCCGGGCTGCAGGCCGGCCGACGTCGGCTGGTCAGTGCGTCCTTCTTCGACACTGTGCAGGTCAGCCTGGACCTCGAGGCCGAGGCCGAGCACGTGATGTTCGCCGCGGAGGAGGCCGGGATCAACCTGCGCCGGGTGGACGAGACCACGGTGGGCATCAGCGTGGACGAGACCACGACCGCGGCGCATGTGGACGCAGTGCTGCGGGCCTTCGGTGCTCCGACGGAGGCCTCAGAAGGCGCGTCGGTCGGCTCTGCGGTCGGCTCTGTGGACGGCTCTGCGGCCAGCACTTCCGGCGACGGCACGGCGTTCCCCGAGTCGCTGCGCCGCACCAGCGAGTTCATGACCCACCCGATCTTCCACGAGGTCCGCTCGGAGACGCAGATGATGCGGTATCTGCGGAAGCTCGCCGACCGGGACCTGGCTCTGGACCGCACCATGATCCCGCTGGGCTCCTGCACCATGAAGCTCAACGCCGCCACGGAGATGGAGGCCATCTCTTGGCCCGAGTTCGCCGGCATCCACCCCTACGCACCGGCCGAGCAGGCCGCCGGGTGGCGGGCGCTCATCGAGGACCTGGAGGCGAAGCTGACCGCGGTGACCGGCTATGCCGCCGTCTCGATCCAGCCCAACGCGGGCTCCCAGGGGGAGTACGCCGGGCTGCTGGCGATCCGGCAGTACCACCTGGCCCATGGCGACGCCGACAGGGACATCTGTCTCATCCCTGCCTCCGCGCACGGGACCAACGCCTCCTCGGCCGTGCTGGCCGGACTGCAGGTGGCCGTCGTCGCCACCGCGGAGGACGGCACCATCGAGATGTCCGACCTGCAGGCGAAGATCGCCCAACATCCGGACCGGATCGCCGCGATCATGCTCACCTACCCCTCCACCCACGGGGTCTACGAGGCCGACGTCCGGGAGGTCTGCCGCACCGTGCACGAGGCCGGCGGCCAGGTCTATGTGGACGGCGCCAACCTCAATGCGCTGGTCGGCCTCGCCGAGCCGGGGGAGTTCGGCGGGGACGTCAGCCACCTGAACCTGCACAAGACCTTCTGCATCCCGCACGGCGGCGGCGGTCCCGGTGTCGGTCCGGTGGGCGTGGCCGAGCACCTCAAGCCTTTCCTGCCCAGCACCGCGGTGGGCGGGGCCGGGGGCAACGGCGCCGGCACCGACGCCGCCAGCCGCGGCGGCGCCCCGGTGACCTCCACCCCCTACGGCTCGGCAGGGGTGCTGCCCATCTCTTGGGCGTATCTCGCGATGATGGGCGCCGAGGGACTGACCAGCGCCACCGCCCACGCCCTGCTGAGTGCGAACTACATCTCCCGGCGCCTGGCGGAGCACTTCCCGACCCTCTACACGGGCGAGGGGGACCTGGTGGCCCACGAGTGCATCCTGGACCTGCGTGAGCTGACCAAGCGTTCCGGGATCACCGCCGAAGACGTGTGCAAACGGCTCATCGACTACGGCTTCCACGCCCCGACGCTGGCCTTCCCGGTCAATGGGACCTTGATGGTGGAGCCCACGGAGTCAGAGGATCTGGCGGAGATCGACCGGTTCATCGAGGCGATGATCGCCATCCACGCTGAGATCCAGCAGGTCATCAGCGGCGAGCTGAGCGCCGACGACTCGCCGCTGCGGCACGCTCCGCACCCGGCCGCCGTCGTCGCCTCGGACGAGTGGGACCGCGCCTACCCCCGGCAGCAGGGGGCCTTCCCGGTGTCCGGTGTGCTGCAGGACAAGTACTTCCCGCCGGTGAGCCGCATCGACGGCGCCCACGGGGACCGCAACCTGGTGTGCAGCTGCCCGCCGCCGGAGGCGTTCGAGATCAGCTGACGGCCGCTGACACCGATGCACCCGCACAGATCGTCTCTCGGTGAGAGATCGTCGTTGGATTCAGGGACGATCTCTCACCGCAGGACGATGAACTGATCAGGAGACCTTCCATGACTGAGACCATCCCGCAACAGACGACGACGTCGGCGGGCTCCCAGCTGCGCGAGACCGCCCTGGCCGCGGAGCATGAGGCGCTCGGCGCCAGCTTCACCGACTTCGGCGGCTGGCGCATGCCCCTGAAGTACACCTCCGAGCTCACCGAACACCGGGCGGTGCGGGAGACCGCCGGACTCTTCGACCTCTCCCATATGGGAGAGATCCGCGTGGCCGGCCCCGACGCCGCCACCTACCTGAACACCGCGTTGGTGGGGAACCTGGCCACGGTGAAGGTCGGCAAGGCCAAGTACTCGCTGATCTGCGCGCCCGACGGCGGCATCCTCGACGACCTCATCGGCTACCGCATCACCGAGGACGAATATCTGATCGTCCCCAACGCCGGCAACCGGGAGACCGTCTATGCTGCGATGGCCGAACGTGCGACCGGCTTCGACGTCGACGTCTGGGACGAATCCGAGGCGATCAGCCTCATCGCCGTCCAGGGGCCGAACGCGGAGGCCATAGTCTCCTCCCTGGTGCGCCTGGACGAGACCACCATCGTGGAGAACCTGCCCTACTACGCGGCGGACACCGTGACGATCGGCGGCGAGGAGATCCTGCTGGCCCGCACCGGGTACACCGGCGAGGACGGCTTCGAGATGTTCCTGCGCGACGACAAGGCCGGTGCCCTGTGGCGGGCGCTGCTCAGCCGAGGCGAGGAGTACGGGCTCGCCCCCTGTGGACTGGCCTGCCGCGATTCGCTGCGCCTGGAGGCCGGCATGCCGCTCTACGGCAACGAGCTCTCCACCGAGCGGGTCAGCTTCGAGGTGGGACTGCCCGTGGTCTCGTTCGCCAAGGAGGAGGATTTCGTGGGCCGCGCCGCTCTGGAGCAGGCGAAGGCGGAGGGCCGCGGGAAGACCACGGGGCAGCGGCTCGTCGGGCTGAAGGGCCTCGGGCGCCGTGCCGGACGGACGGGCTATCCGGTCCTCGCCGCGGAGGGGGAGCGCACCGGTCAGCAGGTCGGCGAGGTGACCTCTGGTCAGCCCAGCCCGACCCTGGGCCGCCCGATCGCGATGGCCTATGTGGACGTGGCCTTCAGCGAACCTGGCACGCGGCTGGACGTCGATGTGCGCGGTAAGGCGCAGCCCTTCGAAGTCGTCCAGCTGCCCTTCTACCGCAGGGAGAAGTGATCCGTCATGGCGATCAGTGTGTTTGATCTGTTCAGTGTGGGGATCGGTCCCTCGTCCTCGCATACGGTGGGGCCGATGCGGGCTGCGCGGCGGTTCGTGGTCGAGGAGCTGCCTGCGGGGGAGGGCCTGGGCGGGCTCGCGGAGGTCCGGGTGGATCTCTATGGTTCCCTGGCCGCCACCGGGCAGGGCCACGGTACCTTCGACGCCGTGCTGCTGGGCCTGGAGGGCTGGGACGCGGAGGAGATCCTTCCCCGTCAGGTCGATGACCGGCTGGCCGATATGCGCGCCACCGGGACGGTCCGGGTGGCCGAGCAGGTGGGGCGACGTCGTGACGTCGCGCTGCGTACCGAGGATCTGGTGCTGAGGCCCCTGACCTTCCTGCCGCAGCACAGCAACGGAATGGCCATCACAGCCCTCGACGACGACGGCGGCGTCCTGGCCGAGCAGACGTACTTCTCCATCGGGGGAGGGTTCGTGGTCACCGCCGCGGAGGCGGAGGCCGCCTCTCTGGGTGAGGCGGTGGAGTCGGCGACCTCGGCCCAGGCTGCGGTGCCGTACCCGTTCACCACGGCCGCGGAGCTGATGGACCATTGCCGGGATGCCGGGCTGTCGGTCTCTGAGGTGATGATGGCCAATGAGACTGCCGTCCGCAGTGAGGATCAGGTCCGTGCCGGGGTGCTGCACATCTGGGAGGTCATGGAGGAGTGCAAGAACTCTGCGCTGGGTCGGCTAGGTGTCCTGCCCGGGGGTCTGAAGGTCCGACGTCGTGCGCCTGACTGGCATGCTCAGCTGACGGAGAAGGATCCTGAGCGTTCCCACGCCTACTGGCAGGAGTGGGTGAACCTGGTGGCGTTGGCCGTGAATGAGGAGAACGCCTCTGGCGGGCGGGTGGTCACTGCCCCGACCAATGGGGCGGCCGGGATCATCCCTGCGGTGGGCTTCTATGCGACCCATTACGGGCCCGGTGGGAGCTATGCCGCGCGGGAAGAGCGCGATGAGATCGTGGTGCGGTATCTGCTCACTGCCTCCGCGATCGGGGTGCTGTATAAGGAGCAGGCCTCGATCTCTGGTGCGGAGGTCGGCTGCCAGGGAGAAGTGGGATCGGCGTCCTCGATGGCGGCTGCTGGGCTGTGTGAGGTGCTCGGGGGGAGCCCGGAGCAGGTGGAGAACGCTGCCGAGATCGCGATGGAGCACAACTTGGGGTTGACCTGTGATCCTATCTCAGGTCTGGTGCAGGTGCCGTGCATCGAGCGTAATGCGATCGCGGCCACCAAGGCGGTCAATGCGGCGCGGATGGCGCTGATGGGGGACGGTTCGCACCGGGTCAGTCTTGACGAGGTGATCGTGACGATGCGTGAGACGGGTGCGGATATGTCCTCGAAGTACAAGGAGACGGCCCAGGGTGGGCTGGCGGTCAACGTCATCGAATGCTGAGGCCGGTGCTCTCGCGAGGATCGCCTCAGTCACGAGCTGAGGGGACCCTGATAGTGTCCAATCGTGATGTCAGGCTCGCTCCCGGATGGAGGCTCGTGCAGTGAAACGATATGACCGCCTCCACGGGATCATGGAGCTGGTTGCTGCGCGAGGATCGGTGGACGTGACTGACATCGCGGAGGAAATGGGAGTATCTGTGGCCACCGTTCGGCGAGATCTGGATCATCTCGCCGAACAGCAACTGATTCGACGTACCCGCGGCGGTGCCGTGTCCCATGACAGTGTCTCGTACGAGTTGCCGCTGAGATATCGGACGGGCCAACGAGCCGCAGAGAAGCAGCGGATCGGTCAGCGGGCTGCGGGGCTAGTCACGCCGGGCATGGTAGTTGGGGTCAACGGCGGCACTACGACGATCGAGGTAGCACGCGCCTTGGGAGCCCGTGCTGACCTGCTGTCTCCCGACAGCAGCCCGGCCCTCACAATGGTGACGAATGCGGTGAACATCGCCTATGAGCTCTCAGTGCGGCCGCACGTCAAGCTCTTGATGACTGGTGGGGTGGCCCGTCCCCAGACGTACGAACTGGTTGGACCGTTCGCGGAGGACACCGTGGATGCGCTGACGCTTGATCTCGCCTTCATCGGCGCTGACGGCATCGAACCAGATTTCGGGATCAGCGCCCGTGACGAGCAGGAAGCACGCGTCAATGGGGCGTTCGTGAAGAACGCCCAGCTCGTAGTTGTGGTGGTCGACAGCACCAAACTGGGTCAGCGCGGATTCGTCCGCATCTGCCAGGTCGCTGACGTGGACATCGTGGTGACTGACACGGGAGCGAATCCCGCGAATGTGCAGTACCTCGTTGATGCCGGAATCCAGGTCCTCTACGTGTGATCCCAGTCTGACCCCGACGGTGCTGCAGCAGCAGGCACGAGACCTGCGGGCGGCTCGATCTCCCTCAGCATCCGAGCTGCCTCGGCCGTGACGGCCTCCCGGCCTGGAAGGACATACTTCCGGGGGTCATGCAGAGCAGGCTGATCAGCAAGGTGGGCGCGCAGCGCCTGAGTGAAGATCCTGTTGAGATGTGTGGAGATGTTGATCTTCCGTATCCCGGCGGCGATGGCGGACTTCAGATCGGTCTCACGAACACCGGAGGACCCGTGGAGCACCAGCGGCACGGGTACCGCGTCGGCCAGGCGAGCGATGAGATCGAAGTCGAGCTGAGCCTCGCGGGTGAGCATCGCATGGGAGCTGCCGACCGCGACGGCCAGGGAGTCCACTCCCGTGGAGGCGACGAAGTCTCGAGCCGCGCGGGGATCTGTGCGCGCGGTGGGGGAGTGGACCCCGTCCTTCCCCCCGATCTCGCCGAGTTCGGCCTCCACCGAGACTCCTGCAGTGTGGCATGCGGTGACGATCCCGGCTGTCATCGATGAGTTCATCCGGTCCCCGAGGGCAGAGCCGTCATACATGACGGAGTCGAACCCGAGATCGACTGCTTCACGGATGAGATCGGTGTCATCAGCGTGGTCCAGATGGACTGACACAGGCACCCGCGCCTGCCTCGCAAGCTCCACCGTGGCAGCTCCGATCGGTGCCAGCGACCCGTGGTAGCGCACACAGTTCTGACTGATCTGGAGGATCACGGGGCGCCTGGCCTCCTCCGCCGCGGTCACGAGAGCTTCGGCCGTCTCCAGAAGCACCACATTGAACGCCAGCAGGGCCGTTCCTGCGGCTGTCGCGTGCTCCAGGTGTGTGCGGATGTGTTGGTGGGGCATCAGAAGTCTCCCGGCGTCGAGGTCGGTACGGTGTCGAGAAGCGTGCGAAAGGTCGTTGGTGAGATCACACCGGCCACGGGCTCGAGGACGGCGCTGGCTCCGGCAGCCGCTGCGGCGGCGAGCGCTTCAGGGATGTCGGTCTCGAGCTGACATCGTCGATGCAGATAGGCCGCCAGTGCCGCGTCCCCAGCTCCAGTGGTGTTCCCTGCGATGCCCGGCACCGCAGGCTGGTGCGTCACTGCATCGGCGGTCACGTGGAGGAAGCCCTGGCGCCCGCGTGACACCAGGACCGCGCCTGCTCCGCGCCGGATCAGCTCACGAGCGTTGAGGAGGGGACCGGAGCCGGGGAGGCAGTCGGCGAGCTCGTCCAGGTTCGGTGCGAGCAGGTCAGCACGGGCGTGGGCCGCGTGGAGCAGGTTCTCGCCGGATGTGTCCACCACGACCTGGGACTGCCCCCGGACCGCTTGGATCAGGTGGCCCAGATCGGTGCCGGACACACCCGGGGGCAGGCTCCCTGAGATCACGACGGCGCAGGCATGCCTGCTGCGCCGAGCTGCAGCACGGACGAGCAAGTTCCACTCCGAGGCATCGACCAGGGGACCGGCTTCGGAGAAGTTCGTGGTGGATCCGTCCGACTCCACGACGGCGAGGGTCTGCCGTGTGCTGCCGGACAGCGGGATCACCTCTGCCGGGACCTCCCGGTGGTGGAGGTCGCACATGAGTTCGTCGCCTGCGGCGCCTCCGAGAGGAAGTAGCGCCAGGCTCCGGCTGTCGAGGGCGGCGAGGACCGAGCTGACGTTGAGTCCCTTGCCGCCCGCCCGACGGCTCACCTGCGGTACTCGGTGGGTAGACCCGGACTGCAGCCGATCGATCCGATACGTCAGATCCAGTGCTGGATTCGGGGTGATGGTCAGGAACATCGGTCTCCCTCTGCTGGTCATCTCTGCGGACTCCGGAGCCGGGCTCCGCGGTGTCGGGCCGAGGCCGTCGCAGAGCTGCGGCCCCGATCGGAGTCTCAGGCGGAGGGGCTCTCGTCCAGGACCACGGACCGGCTGAGATTCCGTGGGTTGTCGGGGTCGAGTCCGCGTCGGCAGGCCATGGAGACGGCGAACCGCTGCGCCACGATCAGCTGGGCCAGCGGGTCCAGGCCAGAGTGGTTGATGTGGTCGGCGCCGGTGGCGGAGACCTCGTCACCGAGGCCCGCGGGAAGCGCCCCGAAGGTCCACACGCCTCGTCCAGGTTCCGCGATCGCCTTGGGGCCGTGACGGTACTCCATGGAGGCATACGACTCCGTCCACAGCTGCGCGGCCTCGCGGCACTTCAACGCGGCCTCCTCGGCGAGACCGGTGGTCCACTCCGAACCCAGGAAGCTCACCTGGTGGAGGTGGAGCAGAGCATCGACATCGATGTCCATCGCGGTGTCCGCATCGTGGATGGCGGCGGTGAGATCTTCTCCGAGAGTGGCTCGGAGGAAGGCCAGCACGGTCGTCGCGAATCGCGTCTGGACGACGGATCGTTCGTCCGCGTAGGGGAAGGTGATGACGTCCTGGGACGCATGGACCACAGGTGAGCCCGGCACTCCCGTCAGGGCCAGCGTGGGACTGTCGACCTCCCGCAGGAGATCGATGACCTCCGTGGTCGTGCCTGAACGCGTGATGCCGACGACCCTGTCATAGGATCCCCGCCGGGAGGGCGGGAACTCGGACGCAGGGAAGGCATCGGTCTCTCCGTGACCCGAGGACTCGCGCAGACGGGCGTAGGCCATCGCGATGTAGTAGGAGGTGCCGCAGCCGACGACGGCAACGGACTCTCCTCGCCGCGGCGTGGTCGCGGTGGTCGTCTCTGCGGTCTGGACGGCCTGTCGCCACGTCGTCGGCTGGGACAGGATCTCCTGGCCGGTGATGGTGGCGAGGGGCTGGACGGGGGAGATCATGGTCTCTCGCTCTCAGTGGTGGGTCGGGTCTGGACAGAGGCAACAGGGGCATGGGGCTGGTCGGAGAGGGCGTTCCTCCTGGATTCGACGAAGGCTCGCACACAGGTCTCGATGTCGTCGCTGGTGTGGATCGAGGAGATCTGGACTCGGATCCTCGCTTCTCCATGGGGGACGACAGGGTGGCTGAAGGACGTCACGTAGACACCGCGGAGCATGAGGTCCTCGGCGATGGCGCTCGTGACGATCGGGTCATGGAACATGACGGCGATAATGGGATGATCTCCATCCAGCAGCTCGAAGCCCTCCTCACCCATGCGCCGACGGAACAGGGCGGCGTTCTCATGCAGCCGCTGGCGAGGCTCGGTCGCGGTGGCCACCAGCTTGAGGCCCTGAGCCGCAGCGCCGACCATCGCCGGTGCCATGGAGTTGGAGAACAGGTAGGGGCGAGCCCGTTGACGGATCACCTGGATGATGCCGGCAGGACCGGCGACGTAGCCCCCCGACGCACCACCGAGTGCCTTGCCGAAGGTCCCGGTGCAGATGTCGACCCTGTCCGAGACGCCGAAGTGCTCTGGGGTTCCGGCCCCGGTCCGCCCCATGATCCCGACGGCGTGCGAGTCATCGACCATCACGAGAGCGCCGAACTCCTCCGCCAGGGTGCATATCTCGGGCAGCGGAGCGAGGTATCCGTCCATCGAGAAGACCCCGTCGGTCACGATGAGCGTGCGCCGCGGCCCGGCGCCGTCGTTCATGCTCCGGGACCGGTGGAGCTGCGAGCGCAGGTCGTCGAGGTCTCGATTGGCATAGCGGAAGCGGTGAGCCTTCGAGAGCCGGATGCCGTCGATGATCGATGCGTGGTTCAGAGAGTCGGAGACCACCGCATCCCGGTGATCGAGCAGCGAGGCGAAGACTCCGCCGTTGGCGTCGAAGCACGAGGGGAAGAGCACCGTGTCCTCGACACCGAGCATGGTCGAGACGAGCCGTTCCAGGTCCAGGTGGATGTCCTGGGTGCCGCAGATGAATCGCACGGACGCCATGCCAAGCCCTCGCTCGTCCAGAGCGGACTTGGCGGCCGCCACCAGGCGGGGGTCATCGGCCAGGCCCAGGTAGTTGTTCGCGCAGAAGTTCAGCACCGTTGTGGGAGCCTGCTCAGGCGACTCGCTGGTGACGAGGTGCGTGTTCTGGGTTGAGTGGATCCTGCGCTCGTGCTTGTAGAGTCCGGAGCGCCGCATGGTGGACAGCTCCTGATCCAGTTGGTCCTTGAAGGTGTACATGGGTGTGTCCTTCGTCGTCGGTGCCGGAGGGCCTGATCGTGAGCGGTCTCAGGGGTCGCCGGCCGGGTCTTGGGGCGCCTGGAGCTGCGTCCAGTCGAGCATCACCTTGCCCGCGGTGCGGGAGGCGGCGGTGGCGAAGGCCTCCCGCCAGTCCCAGGCCGGGAACTCATGGGTCACCACGGAGCTGATCTGTGCGCGCAGTCGGGCGTCGGACTGCAGCATGGCGCTCATGGCGTGCCAGGTGTCGAACATCTCCCGCCCATAGATGCCTTTGAGCGTCAGCATGCGGGTCACGACACGAGCCCAGGAGAAGTCCGCTCGCGTGCTGGGCAGGCCGAGGAGGGCCACGGATCCTCCGTGGTTCATGTTGTCCACGAGCTCTCGCAGTGCCGCGGGGTGTCCGCTCATCTCCATGCCGACGTCGAATCCCTCGTCCATCCCCAGCGTCTCCTGCGCTGCCCGGGCGGATCCGGTCGAGACGTCCACCGCGTGGTCTGCGCCGACATGCGGTGCCATGGTCAGGCGTTCCTGGAGGACGTCTGTCAGCACCACATGGCGCGCCCCGGCGTGTCGGGCGACCGCCGCCGCCATGAGCCCTATGGGGCCAGCCCCGGTGATGAGGACGTCTTCGCCGATCACCGGGAACGCAAGTGCTGTGTGCACGGCGTTGCCGAACGGGTCGAAGAGGGCTCCCAGCACGGGGGTGATCTCCTCGTGGTCGTGCACCCACACATTGGCCTCCGGCAGGACCACATACTCGGCGAAGGCGCCATCGCGCTGGACCCCGAGGGACTCGGTGCGGATGCACATCTGCCGACGACCCGCACGACAGTTCCGGCAGGACCCGCACACCACGTGGCCTTCTCCGGAGACCCGGTCCCCGGCGCGGACCTGCTCTGTCATGCTGCCGGTCTCGACGACTTCGCCGTAGAACTCGTGGCCCGGGATCAGGGGAAGGGTGAGCATCTCGGCCGCCGAGTCGTCGAAGTCGACGATATGGAGATCGGTCCCACAGATCCCGGTCATCAGCACTCGGATGACGACGTCATGCGGGCCGCAGGCTGGATCCGGGCGATCGACGAACTCGAGGCCGGGCCCGGCCTGGGACTTGTACAGCGCCTTCACTGGCGGTACCTCCAGGGATCGGGGGGGGATGGAGGCGCACTCCGGACGTGGTCGTACGCTTCTGCCACAGTATGACAGATAGTGATCGTTAGGGCGACATATCGTGCAGCTGCACTCACAATGAGGTGGATTCTACGATCGTTATTGACTTCAGCTGATGGAATGAGTGAGTATTACTGCAGATTCGCTCGTTAGGAGGATCACATCACGTCATCGAGGCGCTTCCCGCTGGAGAAGCTCGGGACCACACCTGAGGGTGGGGACCAGGCATGCAGTGGGCGGCCGTTCTCGGCACGTGATGTTCGAGCGGGTTCCCAATCCGACTAGGGGGATGACGTGACCTTCAGAAACATTGCAGGCAAGGCGCTGCCGACGGCGGCAGCAGCTGTGCTGGTCCTGACCGGATGTGGCGAGAACGGAGGCACCGGCGGCGACGGGGAAGCCGAGTCCGGTGAGGTGGAGCTGAGCTTCCAGACCGGCACTCCGACCTCATTGAACCCATTGCGGGACATCGGCTCTCAGATCGGCATGGCGCTGTGCGCCAATCTCGTCGAGATGAACAAGGAGACGCAGGAGTACGAGAACCTCGTGGCTGGGGACGTGGACAGCGAGGACGCTCAGAGCTGGACGATCACCCTGGAGGAGGGCTGGACATTCCACGACGGCTCCGCCGTGACGGCTCACTCCTACGTGGACGCATGGAACGTCGCCGCGGTGGGCGCAAATGCCTGGCAGTCCAACGGAACCTTCTCGGTCATCGAGGGCTACTCCGAGCTGAACCCCACCGACGGTGAAGAGCCGGAGGGGGATGAGCTCTCCGGACTGGATGTCATCGACGACCTGACCTTCACCGTGGAGCTCAACGAACCCAATGCAGACTTCCCCAAGGTCCTGAGCACCAACAGCACGTGTCCCCTGCCGGAGGTCGCCTTCGAGGATTTCGACGCCTATGAGGCTGACCCTGTCGGCAATGGTCCCTACCGCTTCGTGGAGCGGGTGGAGAATCAGCATGTCGAGCTGGAGCGTTGGGATGACTTCCCGGGTGCCCCCCAGTTTTCGGGAGAGGCTGACCGGCTCCTGGCCAAGGAATACACATCTCCGGAGTCTGCCTACACTGATTTCGCCGCCGGGAATCTGGACATGATCCGCAACGTTCCGGCGACCACCGTCTCGCGTGCGGAGCAGGAGCTCGAGGACGGCGTCCTCTACGAGGCCAGCCTGGCGAGCAAACAGTTCCGGCTGATGGTGCCCGGGTACGTGGAGGAGCTTCAGGATCCTGACCTGCGGCGTGCGATCTCGCTGTCCATCGACCGGGAGACCCTAGCCGACTCGGTCCTCGACGGGCACGCGCTCGCGTCCGACTCATTGGTCACCCCGGACCTCGGGTCCTACGTGGAGGGTGCCTGCGAGTACTGCACCTATGATCCCGAGCGGGCTCAGGAGATCTTCGCCGACACCGACGGCGTGGACTCGCTGACCATCCACTATAACGACAACGACCAGCAGCTGGTCCAGGCCATCGGCACGCAGATCTCCGACACGCTCGACATCAAGATCAATTTCGACCCGCTGATGCCGGCCACGCTGAGTGAAAAGACCAACAGCCAGGAGCTCGAGGGCGTGGCGTTCGGCCTGTGGGGCTGGTCCTACCGAAGCCCGGACCAGTACATGAGCACCTATGAGACGGACGGTCCCGGAAACGCCGCCGCCGGCTACAGCGACGAGCAGGTCGACCAGATGATCTCCGAGGCCCGGGGCACACAGGACGAGGAGGAGCGCAACGCCACCTACGCCGAGGCCGAGCAGCGGGTGCTGGAGGATCAGCCGGCGATCCCCCTGTTCATCCCGATCGACTACGGACTGCAGGGTGGCTGCGCGAAGATGAACGATGTCCAGGGCGACATCCAGTTCTACCGCGCCGACGTGGACTGCTGACCTTCGATCACAGACCCGGCCTCCGGCGCCACTTGGCGCCGGAGGCCGGGCGGATGAGACTCCCATGGTTGTCTATACCTTCAATCGACTGCTCCAGATGGTGCCGGTGCTCTTCGGAGCGACGTTCCTGATCTACGCGCTGACCTTCCTGGTTCCTGGAGACCCCGTCGCCTCCTTGGCGGGCGACCGCCCGTTGCCGGAATCGGCAGTCCAGCAGATCAGGCAGGCCTATCGGCTCGATGATCCCTTCCTCGTTCAGTACACCCATTACATGGCTGGTGTCTTTCAGGGAGACTTCGGCATCGACTTCTACGGACGGCCCGTCCTGGACGTCGTCCGGGAACGACTGCCCGTGACTCTGTCCCTGGCCCTGACGGCCTGGGTCATGAAGATCCTCCTCTCCATCACGATCGGTGTGGTGGCGGGGCTCCGGAAGAACGGCACCTTCGACTACGCAGCGCTGACGTTCACCGTGGTGATGCTCGGGGTCCCCAGCTTCGTCCTGGCGCTGAGCGGTCAGTGGCTGTTCGGGCTCTCCCTGGGATGGGTGCCCGTGGCCGGAGTCGGATCCGGCTGGCCTCTGGCGTTCATCCTTCCGGCGTTGGTCATCGCGCTGGAATCCGCCGCAGGGCTGGCCCGACTCACCAGGACCTCCCTGGTGGACGTCATCAACGCAGACTTCATGCAGATGGCCAAGGCCAAGGGGCTCTCCGGGACGCGCCAGGTTTGGGGGCATGGGCTGCGCAACGCGATGCTGCCGGTCATCACGTATCTGGGGCTGAGCCTGGCAGGCATGCTCGGTGGAACCGTCATCATCGAATCGGTCTTCAACCTGCCGGGGATCGGCGGGCTCATGGTGGACTCCATCCAGAACGGAGAGGGGACCACAGTGGTGGGCATCGCGACCATGCTGGTCCTGGCGTATCTGGTGTTCAACCTCGTGGTCGACCTGCTCTACGGGGTCGTCGACCCCCGCGTGCGGCTGAAGTGAGAGGACAGCAATGTCAACAGATATGACGATGACAGAGGCACCTTCTCTCCGGCAGCGACGGCGGTGGAGACTCAGCCGGCTGTGGCGCGGTCCGCGGGCGATGTGGGTGACCGGGCTGCTGGTGGGGATCGTGCTGCTCATGGCACTCTGGCCCCAGCTGTTCACGGGATTCGGGCCTGGTCCCTTCCAGGACTGTGACATCGCCAGGCGAAACGAGGCACCCAGTGCCGAGCACTGGTTCGGACGGGACACTCAAGGGTGTGACTACTACACCCATGTCGTCTATGGGGCCCGGACATCGGTGATCATCGGCTTGGTTGTGACGGGGGTCACGTTCGTCATCGCCACCATCCTCGGTGCGCTCGCAGGCTACTACGGAGGTTGGATGGATGCGGTGGTCTCCCGGACCGTCGACATCTTCTTCGGCCTGCCGTTCATCCTGGCCGCGATCGTGATCCTGCAGCTCTTCGAAGCCCGGACCATCTGGACCGTGGCCTTCGCCTTGGCCGCCTTCTCCTGGCCTGGGGGCGTCCGATTCATGCGGGCGAGCGTGCTCAGCGTGCGTGAGCGGGAGTACGTCACGGCAGCCAGGACGCTCGGAGCCAGCGACCTCCGGATCATCAGGGAGCATGTCGTGCCGAACTCGCTGACGCCGCTGCTGGTGCTCCAGACGCTCGGGGTGGGCACGGCCATCGCCGCCGAGGCCGGACTGACCTTCATCGGGGTCGGCCTCTCGCCGCCCGCCATCTCGTGGGGACTGCAGCTGGCGAACTCCCAGGCCTTCATCACCCTGGCGCCTCACCTGATGGTCTACCCGGCGATCTTCCTGACCTTCACCGTGCTGTCCTTCGTGATCTTCGGTGAGGCCCTGCGCGACACACTCGACCCCAAGGACTGAGTCTCATGACCAGCACGACGACCACAGGCATCGGTGAGGTGGCCGGCTCCGACGGCGGAGGGCCGCGGCCCCTGCTCTCCGTCGAGAACCTCAATGTGACCTTTCGCCATCGCGGACATCCCGCTCACGTGGTGAGGGACGTCTCCTTCGACGTCCAGCCAGGCCACGCGCTGGGAGTCCTGGGCGAGTCGGGATCCGGGAAATCTGTGACGGTCAAATCCCTGATGGGGCTGCTGCCGACGTCTCGCGCGCAGATCGACGCGGGCCATGCACACTTCGGCGACGTCGACCTGCTGAGGCTCGATGCACGGAGCCGACGGCGGATTATGGGCTCCAGGATCTCGATCATCTTCCAGGATGCGCTCTCTGCGCTGAACCCGGTCCAGCCGGTGGGGAGGCAGATCGGAGAGATGTACCGGGTTCATCGCGGCTACAGCCGGGTCGAGGCGCGCAAGGCGGCGATCGCGATGATGAGACGGGTCAGGATCCCCGCAGCGGAACGCCGGGTGGACGACCACCCGCACCAATTCTCCGGCGGCATGCGTCAGCGCATCTGCATCGCGATCGCACTCGCGCTGGATCCCGATCTCGTCATCGCTGATGAGCCGACCACCGCTCTGGACGTCACGGTCCAGGCGCAGATCCTGGATCTGCTCAAGGAGGAGCAGGAACGCCGTGGGATGGGGCTGATCCTGATCAGCCACGACATCTCGGTGATCAGTGAGATGACCGACGATGTGGCGGTGATGTACGGCGGGCGGATCATCGAGCGTGGACGGACCGGAGAGGTGCTGGCGGCTCCCTCGCATCCGTACACGCGCGGACTGGCCGCCGCATCAGTCGGCGGTGAGCCGGGGGAACCGATGGTCACCATCCCAGGACTTCCTCCGAATCTGGCCTACCTTCCCCCGGGATGCTCCTTCGCGCCGCGCTGCGGCATGGCCCAGGACATCTGCACCGGCTTCCGCCCTCGATTGGAACCTGTGGAGAGTCTCGATGCGGGCTCTGCGCACACACCACGGTTATCCGCATGCCACTTCGCCTCAGGGGTCACATCATGAGCACACCTATACTGCGTCTGGAATCGGTCTCCCTGACATACCCGGTCGGGCGTCGGCTTCCCCTGCTGCCCAAGCGGCACCTCACCGCTGTGGACTCGGTCGACCTGGAGCTCCATGAGCGAGAGACCATCGGGGTGATCGGGGAGTCCGGCTGCGGAAAGTCCAGCCTGGGGCGGCTGCTGGCCGGTGTGGAGAAGCCGGATTCGGGCACCCTCTACTATGACGGGGTCGACGTGGCCACGTTGGACCGGACGGCGCGGAAGCAGATGCGCAGAAGCATCCAGGTGATCTTCCAGGACCCCTCCGGTTCGCTGAATCCGCGGAGGACGGTCCGGCAGATCATCACCGAACCGTTCAGGATCCATCCGGATCTGGTGACCGAGAAGGGAGTCCGGGCACAGGTCGACGAGCTCCTGGACGTCGTCGGGCTGAAGGCGGAGCACGCTTCCCGGTACCCGCATGAGCTCTCCGGGGGACAGCAGCAGCGCGTCGGCATCGCCCGGGCACTGGCGGTCCGTCCTCGGGTGATCGTCTGTGACGAAGCCGTATCGGCGTTGGACGTCTCGGTGCGGGCGCAGGTGGTGAACCTGCTACGAGACCTGCAGAAGGAGTTCGGCCTGTCCTATCTGTTCATCGCCCATGACCTCCACGTGGTCCGCAACCTGGCGCAGCGGGTGATGGTGATGTACCTCGGCCAGTGTGTGGAGTTCGGCGACACCAGACAGGTCTATGACGAGACCGCCCACCCCTACACCTACGCCCTGCTGGCCTCCGCGCCGGAGCTGCGATATGCGGGTCAACACAGGCATGCTGATCTGGTGGAAGGTGACCCGCCCACACCGCTGGACATGCCGCCCGGGTGCCGGTTCCGCACCCGATGCAGCTTCGCCACCGAGATCTGTCATGAACCCCCGGAGCTGGACAGCGTCGCCGAGAGCCATCAAGTGCGGTGCGTCCACGCCGACGAGGTCGACAGCCACGTCCGACGCCGAACTTCGGCGACAGCCTGATCACGAGGAGACCCCTATGTCCACTGTTCCTTTGCGCATCGGCCTGATCGGCCTGGGCCTGCGCAGCGGGCTCGCCCAGCACGTGGAGACGTCCGAGACCGCCGCGGTCGTCACCGGTGTATGTGACCCGTTGCCCGACCGTCGGAGACGCGGCAAGGAGGCCCATCCTGAGGCGCAGGCGTTCGCGTCGGTGGAGGAGCTTCTGGCCAGCGGAGTGGACGCCGTCCTCGTGACCACGCCTGACTGGACGCACGAAGAGATCACGGTGACCTGTCTCAGGCAGGGCGTGCCGGTCTTCGTCGACAAGCCGCTGGCCATCACCGCTGAAGGGTGCGACCGCGTCCTGGAGGTGGCCCGTGACACGGGGACCAAGGTGTTCGTGGGGCACAACATGCGCCATATGCCGGTGGTCACCGCGATGAGGCGGCTCATCGCGGACGGGGAGATCGGCGAGGTGCAGGCTGTCTGGTGTCGGCATTTCGTGGGACATGGCGGGGACTATTACTTCAAGGACTGGCATGCCGATCGTCGCAACACCACGGGCCTGCTCCTGCAGAAGGGTGCCCATGACATCGACGTGATCCACTGGCTGGCCGGAGGGCGCACCGAACGCGTCAACGCGATGGGGGCGCTGGCGATCTATGGAGGGATCCAATCCCGTGGCGGTCAGGGGGAGAAACTGCTCGGCGAATGGTTCGACCCCACGCAGTGGCCGCCGGCCGAGCAGACCGGACTCAACGACGTCGTCGACGTCGAGGATATCTCCATGGTGCACATGCAGCTGGACAACGGTGTGCTGGCCAGCTATCAGCAGTGCCATTTCACGCCGGACTATTGGCGGAACTACACGGTCATCGGGACTCATGGCCGGCTGGAGAACTTCGGAGACAGTGAAGGTGCTGTCATCAAGGTCTGGAACAGCGGTCGCAGCGGGTATCGCCTTGACGCCGACCGTGAGGTGACCGTGGAATCAGAGAGCGGCGGACATGGGGGAGCCGATCCCCGGCTGATCGCGGAGTTCCTCGCCTTCATCGGGAGGGGAGCGCCCACACAGACGTCTCCGGTGGCCGCGCGGGATGCTGTCGCCACCGGCTGCGCAGCGACGCAGTCCCTCCGCGGAGGAGGTGCAGCGGTCGACGTTCCGGGAGTGGATGAGGCGACGGTCGCCTACTTCGCTGGACACCAGTCGAGAACCGGCACCCATGTCGTCTGACGGGCGGGGATCTGATGCTCCCGGCCCTCGGCGGGGACGGGCGCCGGTGCTCGGTGTGGACGTCGGCGGGACCAGCATCAAGGCAGGCGTGGTGCAGGAGGGACGGGTCCTGGATTCGCTGAGCATGCCCACCCCCATGGGTGCGGCAGGCGTCGTCGGCGCCGTGGCGGAGCTCTTCCGGGAGCTCGTCGCCGGCCGGGACGGCGGGGGCCGGGTGGCCGCAGCAGGTGTGGTCGTGCCCGGGATCGTCGACGAGCGCGCCGGGCGAGGAGTCCTGTCCGAGAACCTTCGATGGCGGGACGTGCCGTTGCAGCGGATGCTGCAGGCCGTGATGGACGTGCCGGTGGCGTTCGGGCACGACGTGCGCGCCGGCGCCCTGGCCGAGTATGACGCGTTGGAGGGCCCTCGTCCGGGCGTCATGCTCTTCGTGCCGATCGGCACCGGCATCGCCGCCGCGACGGTCATCCAGGGGGAGATCCTGGTCGCCGGCGGGTTCGCGGGCGAGATCGGGCACGCACCCGTCGGTTTCGGCCCCCGGTGCGGCTGCGGAGCCATCGGATGTCTGGAGGCGGTCGCCTCGGCTCGAGCGATCGCCACCCGGTACAGCGACCTGAGCGGCGCGCGCGTGACCTCCGCGGCGCAGGTGATCGAGCGCCTCACCTGCGACGAGATCGCCCGATCGGTCTGGGATGACGCGTTGGAGGGCCTGGCGACCGCGCTGTCGTGGAGCTCGGCGCTGAGCGCGCCCGATGTGGTCGTGCTCGGCGGGGGCCTGGCCAGGTCCGGCGGCACACTCATCGACTCCCTCCGGAGCAGGCTGGAGGATCGTCTGTCCGTGCCCAAGGTCCCGGAGCTCCGGCAGGCG
Source organism: Nesterenkonia suensis (assembly GCF_054782935.1). Lineage (NCBI taxonomy): Bacteria > Bacillati > Actinomycetota > Actinomycetes > Micrococcales > Micrococcaceae > Nesterenkonia > Nesterenkonia suensis. The sequence continues at coordinate 269,974 of NZ_BAAGRN010000001.1, forward strand.
CGCCTCGGGGACCGATCGGCGATCCACGGTGCCGCGCTGCTCGCCGAGGATCTCCTGGCATGACACTCTGAGGTGCCCACGTGGGAGGAAGCGGATCGTGCCTGAGGGCCGGGGGACACGAGCCGGCGGTCCATGCCACTGTTCATGCCACTGTCGAGATCAACTCGTGTTCAGCCCGTGTTCAGTCCCTGGCCTCACACCCGCCGATACCGCTCGTAGACCACACGGCCGCCGAAGACGCGGCTCTCCACCAGCTCCAGGGGCACCGCCTCGTCCACCGGCGGCAGCAGGGGAGTGCCTCCGCCGAGGATGATCGGGTGCCGGAAGATCTGGTACTCCTCCACCAGCCCGAGCTCCACGGCCTGGGCGGCCAGCGTGGGGCCGCCGATCTCCACGTCCTGCTCGGTGGCGGCGAGCACCGCGGGGATCTCCTCGGCCAGGGGGCGCTGTGCCAGCCGGGCGTTGCCCTGCACCTGGTCCAGGCTGCGGCTGAAGACGATCTTCGGCAGGGCGGCCCAGACGTCGGCGAACTCCGCGCCGAGCGCGTTCTCCCGCATCAGCGGGTCGGTCTCCCAGGGCAGCATGGCCTCGTAGAGGCGACGTCCGCACAGGCAGGCCCCGAGCGCACGGACCGTATCCAGATGGAAGCGGAAGAGCTCCTCATTCGGCACACCCCAGCTGAAGTCGCCGGTGCGGTCCGCGGTGAACCCGTCCAGCGAGGTGCTCATCGAGATCAGCAGCATGGTTGCCACTCTAGGCGCGGGCGGGCTCCGCCGGGGAGGCTTGGCGGCTCAGGCGAAGGCCGAATACCCGGTCAGGTCGCGCCCGATGATCAGGCTCTGCACGGACTCGGTGCCCTCATAGGTGTGGATGGCCTCGATGTCGGCCATGTGCCGGGCCACCTTGTTCTTCAGCAGGATGCCGTTGCCGCCGAGCATGTCGCGGGCCACCTGAGCGATCGCCCGGGCCTTGCGGGTGTTGTGGTACTTCGCCATCGAGGCCTGCGGGCCGGAGAGCTTCCCGACGGCGTCGAGCTCGGTCACCTTCCGCACGTGCAGCTGCATGGAGGTCAGCTCGGAGGTCATCCAGGTCAGCCGCTCCTGGATCTGCTGGAATCCGGCCAGCCGCTTGCTGAACTGCTCGCGCTGGGTCGCGTAGCTCAGCGCGGCTTCGACGACGGCGGCGGCGTGCCCGACGGCGGACCAGGCCACTCCCAGCCGGGTTGCGAAGAGGACCTTGGAAGTGTCCTTGAACGAGCGGGAGCCGGGCAGCACCGCGTCGGCGGGCAGGGAAACGTCCTGGTACTCGATGACAGCCTGGTGGATGGCTCGCAGTGAGGCCTTGCCGTCGATGACCTCGGCCCGGTACCCCTCGGTCTTCTGGTCGACCAGGAAGCAGCGGACCTGCCCGTCGTGCTCGCCGCCGGAGACCCGGGCCCAGGTGAAGGTGATGCCGCCGGAGGCGCCGTTGCCGATCCACTTCTTCGCGCCGTTGAGCACATAGTGTCCCGTGGTCTCGTCGCCGACCAGCTTGGCCGTGGTCTCCAGGGAGACCGAGTCGGAGCCGTGGGTGGGCTCGGTCAGCGCGAAGGAGCCCAGGGTGCGGGCGGTGGCCAGGTCGGCCAGGTGCTGCTCCTTCTGCTCCTCGGAGCCGAACATCGCCAGCGTGCGCAGCGCGAGACCGCCCTGGACGGCCAGCGCGGTGCCCAGGGAGCCGTCGGCCCGGGAGGTCTCCATGTTCACCAGTCCGGCCGCCAGCGGGGAGAGGGTGCTCAGGCCTTCGCCCACTCCGTCGACGTCGACGCCGTCGGTGAGCAGTCCGCGGGCGCCCGCGTCCCGGACCAGGTCCACCGGGTAGTCGCCGGCCTCCCAACACTGCGTCATGCGCTCCTCAAGGCCCGTGGAGAACTCCCGGGCGCGGGTCCACCAGGCGCGGTCCTTGTCAGGGACGTCGTCGAAGACCCCGTAGTAGTCCAGGTCGCGGGGCGTGGTGACGTCGTAGTCCGGGTCGATCTCGGCTCGCATGAGGGCCTCCAGCAGCTGGTCGGTGATGTGCGCTGACCCACATGTTACCCGAGAGTCACTGTAGGTGCGACGCGTCAGCGACTCGCAGATCCGGGTGACGCGCGACGTCATAGACGAGTGACATGTCTCACATTCTGCCCCCTGCAGGCGGTGGCGCATCTGGGCCTGATCGGCCTTCGGGCAGGGCCGGGGAGCCGCATCCTGGCGGGCCTGCGATGTCAGCCTGGTGAGCCGCCGGCGCCGGTGGGGAGCCTGCGTCGCCGGCAGTCTCCAGGAACCTCACAGGATTACAGCACTTGTATGTGACGTAATTGCAGTTATGCTCACCTCACATGACAGCTTCACACGATGTCCTCCCAGATCAGCTCACCCTCCTGCGCCCCAGGGCCACCGGCTCCTATGACGCCCTCATAGGGGAGGTCAGCTCCCGCATCTCCCTGCGGCTCGCCTCCGCCGACGCGCCCTCCACGAACACGCCGCAGCGCGAGCTCGCCGACCGCGCCGCCGCCGTCGACCTCGACGCCCCCGGCATCGGCGGCCCCGCTCTGCTCCAGGAGCTCGACGAACTCTTCCTCGCCGAAGCCGTCTGGTACCACCATCCGGCCTACCTCTCCCACCTGAACTGCCCCGTCGACGTGCACGCCGTGGCGGCCGAGGCCGTCCTCGCCGCCGTCAACCCCTCCGTGGACACCTACGACCAGTCCCGCATCGGCACCTTCCTGGAGCGACGCCTGATCAGCTGGATCGCCGGACGCATCGGCTACAGCCGCGGCGACGGCATCTTCACCTCCGGCGGCACCCAGTCCAATCTCCACGCCCTGTTCCTGGCTCGGGAGGCCGCCCTGACCGGCACTTCCGGACCCTCCCGCGCGGTGCGCCAGCAGCAGCTGGTGGTGCTCACCAGCCCGCAGAGCCATTTCAGCGTCGCCAAAGCCGCGCTCCTCCTGGGCCTCAGCGACGACGCCGTCGTCACCGTGGAGACCGACGACGCCGGCCGCATGGACCCGGCGGCCCTGCGGCGCGTCCTCGACGAGATCACTGAGGACGGCAGGGTGCCGATGGCCGTGGCCGCCACCGCCGGCACCACTGACCGCGGCGTCATCGACCCGCTCGAACCACTGGCCGAGATCTGCCGCGGTCAGCGCCTCTGGCTCCATGTGGACGCCGCCTACGGCTGCGGGCTGCTGGCCTCGGAACGCCAGGCCCATCGGCTCGCCGGAATCGAGTCCGCACGCAGCGTGACCCTGGACTTCCACAAGGCCTGGTTCCAGCCTGTCTCCTCCTCGGCCCTGGTGGTGCGCGACCCTGCTGATCTAGGACGTGGGGCCTGGCACGCCGACTACCTCAACCCCGCCGGTGGTGCTGAACCGAACCAGGTGGACAAGTCGCTGCAGACCACCCGTCGCTTCGACGCCCTGAAGCTCTATGCCACCCTGCGCGGGGCCGGCGTCGACGCCGTCGGGCGTGCCTGGGACGCCCTGCTGGACCTCACCCAGGAGGTCCATCGCCATGTGGAGGGGCATGCTGAGCTGCAGCTCCTCGCGCCCACCGACCTGACCACGGTGCTCTTCCGGTGGCAGCCGGCGGCCGTGGCGGACCAGGACGCCGATGCGCTGGTCGCTCTGGTGCGCCAGGTGCTCCAGGAGTCTGGGCGGGTCATGGTCGCCAAGACCGTCCTGGACTCCCGGCCCTGCCTGAAGCTCACCCTGCTGGACCCGGAGACCACCGCTGAGCAGGTGGCCCAGAGCCTGGACGAGGTCGCCGAGTGCGCCCGCATCCTGCACCGTCACCGCGCCGGCGCGCCGGCCAGCCTCGCCGAGGAGGCCGCCCGATGACCAGCACACAGATCCCTGCTCACGCCGGCGGAGAGACGGTCCACGACGTCGTCGGCATCGGCATCGGCCCCTTCAACCTCGGGCTGGCCTGCCTGGCCCATCCTCTGGAGGACGTCGACGCCGTCTTTCTCGACGCCCGCGACGGCTTCGCCTGGCACCACGGCATGATGCTGACCGACGCCACCATCCAGGTGCCGTTCCTCGCCGACCTGGTGACCATGGCGGACCCGACCTCCGAGTTCTCCTTCCTGAATTGGCTCAAGCAGACCGGACGTCTCTACCCGTTCTACATCCGCGAGGACTTCCACCCGCTGCGGAGCGAGTACGACGCCTACTGCCGGTGGGCCGCCGAGCAGCTGCCCTCTTTGCGCTGGGGCCGACAGGTGGAGTCCGTGGAGCACGACGCCGCCACCGACACCTTCGTGGTCACCGCGGTGACCGCCGACGGGGTGGAGGTCCACCGGGGTCGCCACGTGGTGATGGGCATCGGCACCGCCCCGCACGTGCCCGCCGCGCTGCGCGAGGACGTGGACGCCTCACCGGCGGCCACCCATTCGGCGGACTACCTGCACCGCCGCGAGGAGATCCTGGACGCCGGGTCGGCCACTGTGGTGGGCAGCGGACAGTCCGCGGCCGAGATCTTCCTGGACCTGCTGGAGTCCCGCCGGGCGCACGGTCTGCGGCTGGACTGGATCACCCGGTCCCCGCGCTTCTTCTCCATGGAGGACACCCGGCTGACCCTGGAACTGACCTCGCCCGAGTACACCGACCACTTCCACCGTCTGCCCGAGGCGCTGCGCGACCAGCTCACCCGCGAGCAGAGGGGGCTCTACAAGGGCATCAGCACCGCCACGATCGACCGGATCCACGACGCCCTGTATCGGCTCAGCGCCCACGAGCCTCTGGAGGTGGGGATGCTCACCGATACAGAGGTCACTGCCGCCGGCTGGGACGCGGCCGCCGGCGTCCACCGGCTGCGGGTGGCGCATCGTCAGCTGGGCGACCACGCCGAGCACCAGACCGGCCATCTGATCCTCGCCACCGGCTACGCGCCTCGGGACCCGAGCTTCCTGGCGCCCGTGGAACACCTGATCAGCAGGGACGCCGCCGGCCGCCTCGCCGTCGGGCGGGATTACCGCATCGACACGCTCGGCGGGCGGATCTTCGTGCAGAACGCCGAGGAGCACACCCATGGGCTGACTGCGCCCGACCTCGGCATGGGCGCCTGGCGCAGCGCCTCGATCCTCGCTTCGATCACCGGCGAGGAGCACTACCCGCTGGAGCGGCGCGTCGCCTTCCAGCAGTTCGGACTCCCCACCACCGCGGAGGTGCCACGATGACCATCACCCCACAGACGACTGAGACCACACAGACGACTGAGGCCATACAGACGTCCGAGACGAGACAGGCCACAGACACGGGAGGCACCGCCGCCGGTGCCGTGCCGATCGTCGACGACCCCGCGCTGGAGGAGCCCGCCTCCGGCGCCTCAGACCTGCCGCTGGTGTTCCGGCCCGCTGATCCGGAGAGCGACGCCGGCCGAGTGTACCGCTGGCTCACCCACCCGGGCGCCCACCACTGGCAGATGGGGGACCTCACCGGGGAGCAGGTGCGCCGATACCTGGAGCAGATCGCCGCCGACGACGCCCAGGACGCGTGGATCGGGGAGGAGGCCGGGGTCGCCCTGGTGTACGTGGAGACCTATGACCCCACTCGCGTGGTGCTCACCGACGTCCACGACGCCGAGACCGGTGACCTCGGCATGCATCTGCTCATCGCCCCTGCTCCGGAGGATGCCGCGCGGCGACGCCACGGGCTGACCAGCGCGATCATGCGGGCCGTCGTCGCGTACTGCTGGTCGCTGGGTGCGGGCCGCATCGTGGTGGAGCCCGACGTGGAGAACCATGCGGTGCGCCGGAAGAACCGCGAGGTCGGCTTCGAGGAGCTGCGTGAGATCACCCTGCCGGACAAGCGGGCCATGCTCAGCGTGCTGGCTCGCGGCACTCGCGTCGAGACGGCGGCTTCGGGGGCGGGCGCGGATTCGGCGGCGGGGGCCGAGGCCGGAACGGTGCATCTGCGGCCCGAGCATATGGCCCTCGCCCAGCGGCACCTCGTGGCCAAGGCACTGGCAGAGTTCAGCCATGAGAAGCTCATCAGCCCGGTGGTCGAGAAGGACCGGGGCGAGCCCGCCGGCGCTGCGCCCTTCTGGAGGCTGGAGGTCCCCGGATCGAGCATCTATCGTTTCCGGGCCCGTCGCCTGCCGCTGGACCACTGGGTCCTCGACGAGGAGAGCCTGCAGCGTCATGACGTCGTCCACGGTCACCAGCGTCCGCTGGACGCCCAAGAGCTGATCGTCGAGCTGCAGCACGTCCTCGGCGTCCCCGACGATCTGCTGGGGACCTACCTGGAGGAGGTCGCCGCCACCCTGGCCAGCGCAGCGTTCAAGAACCATCGCGGGGGCCCTTCGGCCGCCCAGCTGGCCCGCGGACGGAGGGACCTCGACGTCGCCGGGGACCTGCAGCACACCGAGGCCGCCATGACCGAAGGGCACCCCTGCTTCGTGGCCACCAACGGACGCATCGGCTTCAGCGTGGACGATCTGCGCGCCTACGCCCCCGAAGCGGGGGCCCGCTTCCGCTACGTGTGGCTGGCGGCCCGACGGGCCCACACCCGGCTGGAGCTCGGCGCCGGACTCACCGAGGCTCAGCATGGGGAGTTCGAGCTCGGAGCCGACGGAACGGCCCGCCTGCACGCTCGGCTCCATGACCTCGGGCTGGACCCCGCAGACTATGTGCTCCTGCCGGTGCACCCCTGGCAGTTCCGCCACCGTGTGGCGGTCAGCTTCGCTCCCGACCTCGCCCGGCGTGATCTCGTGGTGCTGGGGGAGGGGCCCGGGGCCTGGCAGCCCCAGCAGTCCATCCGCACCGCCTTCGACATCGAGCACCCGGAGCGGTCCTACATCAAGACGGCGCTGTCCATCCAGAACATGGGCTTCCTGCGGGGGCTCTCCCCGGCCTATATGCGTGCCACACCAGCGATCAATGAGTGGGTGGCCGCCCAGGTGCGCGGCGACGCCCGCCTGGCCGAGCTCGGCTTCGACGTGCTGCGCGAGCACGCCGCCATCGGCTACACCGGTGACGCCTACCACCGGGCGGGGTCCTCCTCGGACCAGCAGAAGATGCTGGCGGCCCTGTGGCGGGAGAGCCCGATCGCTCGGCTGACCGAGCGGGGCGAGTCCGGAGAGCGACTGATGACCATGGCGGCCCTGCTGCACCGGGACGCCCGCGGCGACTCCGTGGCCGCGACGCTCATCGAGGTCTCCGGGCTGGCGCCCCGGGACTGGTTGGGCGAGTACCTGCGCGCCTATCTGCTGCCGGTGTTCCACTGCTTGGAGGTCCACGAACTGGCCTTCATGCCGCACGGGGAGAACATCATCCTGCGGCTGCGGCAGGGCCGGGTCACCGGGGTGTTCATGAAGGACATCGGGGAGGAGGCCGCCGTCATCGGTGACCGGGAGCTGGATGAGGACATCTCCCGGATGCGGCACATCATCGACGACGACGAGGCCACCCAGCTGATCTTCACTGATGTCTTCGGCGGGGTCCTGCGTCACCTGGCCGGGATCCTGCATGCCGACGGCGTGCTCACCCACGCCGCTTTCTGGGAGGTGGTCAGCGAAGTGGTGACCGAGCAGGAGGAGGCCACGGAGGCCGAGGGGGTGCGCCGCCGTCGTCGGCTGGACCTGCGCGTGCCCCGCTATGCGCAGTCCTGCCTGAACCGGCTGCAGCTGCGCAACACTCGTCAGATGGTGGACCTGGACGACGCCTCGGGCTCGCTCATCTACTCCGGGGAGCTGGAGAACCCGATCAGCAGGTGAGGCGGGTCTGCATCACGGAGACTCGGCGAGTCGGGTGCTCAGTCCAGCGAGGGCTCGACCAGGCCGAGCTCCGTGGCGCGGATGATCAGCTGGACCCGGTCCCGGACCCCCAGGCGCTGCATCAACCGGCCCATGTAGGCCTTCACCGTCGCCTCGGAGACGATCATCTCCGCGGCGATCTCCGCGTTGGACCGCCCGCTGGCCAGCAGCTTCAGCCCCTGCAACTCCCGGTCCGGGATGCGCGGCAGCTCCGGGTAGCGGCGCAGCATGGTCTCCACCTGGGCGGGGTCGTCCCGCACTGAGAGCATCAGCTCCTGTGCCACCGCCGGGGAGAAGGGCGCCATGCCGTCGTTGACCTGCCGGATGGCGTCGATGATCTGATCAGGCTCGGCATCCTTGACGATGTATCCGCCTGCCCCGGCCCGCAGCGCCGGAATGACATAGCGTTCCGTGGAGAACGTGGTCACCGCCAGCACGGCGACGGTGTCGAACATCCGGCGGATCTGAGTCGTGGCTTCGATGCCGTCGGTGCCGGGCATGTGCATGTCCATCACGACGACGTCAGGCAGCAGCTGCCCGACCATCTCCACGGCGGTCTTGCCGTCCCGGACCTCGCCGATGCACCCCATGCCCTCGGTGGAGTCCACATAGGTGCGCAGGGCCGTGGACATCATCGGATGGTCATCGGCGATGAGCACTCGGATCCCGGGGGTGCGGGGGATCGGCACCGTGGGGACCTCCTCGGCGGGGGTGTCGGTCATGAGCACGATTGTAGGAGCGTGACCTGGACGTCCGACGCGCTCAGGTCTGGAGCCCACCTCCGGGGTGGCGGAGTCGTCCTCGTAGACTGTCCTCGTGCCGAGTGTCGCAGAGGAGTTCGAGTCGCAGGGGTTCTGGTACGCCCGGGACCTGAACAAGTGGCTGCTGGTGGTCGTCACCCTGATGTTCGGCATCGCTCTGGGCTCCGACATCATCCTGGAGATGCTCGAGGGCAAGGCTTTCCCGATGGAGATCGCCGTCGCCGGGCTGCTCAGCGTGGGCTGTGTGGTGCTGCTGTGGATCCGAGTGACCTGGGCCGCCGTCGTCGGGCTGGTGATGGTGGCCGTCAGCCTGTTCACCGAAGGGCTGGCCTACTCGCTGGTGCTGGCGGTGCTGCTGGTCGGGGTCGGAGCCATGGTCACCACGAAGCTCTTCCGCCGCACGCTGCTGGTGGCCTCCCTGGCGTGGACCGGATTCCTCACGAACGAGCTCGAGGATCCCACCAACGGGCTGGTGCTCATGGCGATCATGGTGCTGCTGATCATGGGGTCCTACGGGCTCGGCTCGGCCTTCCGTAAGGTCACCAACGCCCGGCTGCAGTCCCGGCGTGAGCTGGAGGAGGTCGAGGCGCAGCACCGTGAATCGGTGGCCGCCGAGCGCAAGTCCATCGCCCGGGACCTCCACGACATCGTCGCCCATGACATCACCATCATCGCCATGCAGTCCCGTGCCGCGCAGATGGCCGGCACCGAGGAGTCCTATCGCAATGCGGTGGACGTCATCGGAGACTCCTCCCGGGCAGCCCTGCAGGACCTGCGCCGCATGCTCAACCTGCTCCAGGAGGACGGCGCCGAGGAGGACCTCCCGACGTCCTCGGCCACCGAGCTGGAGATCCGTGCCGGCGCCGAGACGTTCTGTCAGCAGCTGCGCGGTCTGGGCTTCACCGTCCACTGTGCCCTCGACGGTGACCTCGATGCTCTCTCCCGGTCGGTGCACGCCGCTCTCTACCGGATCCTCCAGGAGTGCACCACCAATGTGGCCCGCTATGCCGGGCCCGGGCAGGAGTGCTGGATCCGTGTCTGGGCCGGGGAGGACGAGGCCGGACTGACCGTGCGGAACACGGTGGCCTCCCACCGACGAGCCGTCTCCCGCTGGTCCAGCTCAGGGGCGGGTCTGATCGGCATCCGGGATCGGGCGGCGGCCTTCGGTGGCCAGGCGCGGGCCGGTTTCGACCGGCGGGGCCACTGGGTCGTCACCGTGCAGGGCCTGAAGAAGGACTGAGCCGGCGCCGCTGATTCCGGCGCCGCTGATTCTGACGTTCTGACGGCAAGCTGGCGTCAACCTGGAGGAAGGCTGGACGACACGCCGCGTGCAGGGCCCAACACTAGACGAAAGTCGACTAGAGGATCCCTTCGTTGCCGGGGGAAAATAGTTCCTGGCGTACAGATACGGTGTACGTGCATCACGAGAACCTGGCTTGGAGACCCCGGAGGCTTCGGTGCAACGGCCTGCGGTGAGGCGCTCGGTCAGGTGCACGGCCCGGGCGGTGAGAACGGCATCGCCCGGGCCTCTCTCGTGTCTGGGGGATCAGTGGCGCAGCCCGCCCTGCCAGAGGGCGTCGAACGGAGTGCCGCCGACCACGCGCTGGCGGATGCCTGCCGTCACGAACTCCTTCGCGCGGCGAGCCGCCTCCAGCGGCGCCGCGCCCTTGGACAGCTCAGCGGCGACGGCGGCCGCCAGCGAGCAGCCCGCGCCGGAGACGGCGTGCTCCCCGACCTTCGGGGAGCTGATCACCTCGGTGGACTCCGCGTCCACGAAGACGTCCACGGCGTCGGGTCCCTCGAGACGCACCCCGCCCTTGGCGAGCACTGCGGCCCCCGAGATCCGGTGGATCTGCTGTGCTGCGGCGATGAGCTCCTCCCGGCTGCGCACCGTCATGCCCGAGAGCTGCTCGGTCTCGAAGTGGTTCGGTGTGACGAATGTGGCCTGGGGCAGCAGCTCGGTGGTCAGGGCGGTGTCGGTGTCCAACGCATGGCCGGGCTCCTGGCCCTTGCAGATCAGCACGGGATCCAGCACCACGTGCCGCGGGCGACGTGCCCGGATCGCCTCACCCACGGTGGCGATGGTGGCGGGGGAGCCCATCATGCCCAGCTTCACCGTGTCCAGAGCCTCGGCGTCGTAGTCGGCGAAGACCGCCTGGATCTGATCGGCGATGACCTGCGGCTCCACCGGCACGAAGCGGTGGTTCCAGTCGTCCTCCGGGTCGAAGGAGACGATGCAGGTCAGGGCGATGATCCCGAAGCTGCCAAGCTCCTGGAAAGTCTTCAGGTCAGCCTGCGCTCCGGCGCCGCCGGTGGCCTCGGAGCCGGCGATCGTCAGCGCCATCGGCGGGTGGGTGCTGCGATCGAGAGTCTCAGTCATCGTCTCGTCCTTCCTCGTCTCGTCCTTCCTCGTCTCGTCCTTCCTCGTCTCGTCCCTCGCGGTCCCCGGCGGCGGGGTCCGTCACTGTGGCCAGCGGCTGAGCGGCCCAGCGTCCGATGCCGAGCAGCACCCCGGCCGGGAAGCCGACCAGCGGGATGAGCATGGGCATCAGCCCGCCGGTGCCGGCCAGCAGCACGATCGGGCCGTAGAGCAGGCCGACCACCACATAGCCGAGCACATGCAGCGTGGGGTTGAGGTGGTGGCGGTAGAGCCAGGTCACCAGCAGGGTCCCGGGGATCCCGACGGCGACAGCGGCTCCACCGATCAGCGGGATCAGCGGGGTGAGGAACCCCTCCTCATCCAGCCCCGGCACGAAGGAGAGTCCCAGCAGCAGTCCGCCCATCACGGCGGTGGGCAGCAGCCAGGAGACGACCCAGCCGGCGACGCCCAGTCTCAGCCGCGGGCGACGCGCGGGGGATTGGCGGCGGGGGCGACGTCGTCGAGTGGTCTTCTCCGGGGCGGGGGTGGTCATCGAGGCCCTTTCGTCGGTCGGCGGGCGCGTCCTGCGACGGCCGCTCAGTCTACCGGCCGCGCCTGGACACCGGATCTGGACATCGGGCCTGGATATCGGGCGTGGATATCGGGCGTGAGTGCCGGGTGTGAATGCCGGGTGTGAGCGCCGGACCTGAAGGTTGGGCCTGAAGGTTGGGCCTGAAGGTTGGGACGCGTCGCCGTCGTCCTCACCGGTGCGTGGGCCCGGCGCCGCGGGGCGGGACTGCACATCAGGGCACAGAAATCTGCGTCGGTCCCTTCAAAAAATCTGATTGTCGTGACAAACTGACAATTACCGCGACGAAGGAGCATCCGTGACTCACGACCTCGAGATCAGCCTGGACCGGTCATCTCCGGTGCCCCTGTATCACCAGGTGGCCTCCGCCTTCGAGAAGGCCATCAGGGACGGCTCGCTGCCTCCGGAGACCAAGCTGGAGAACGAGATCGCCCTGGCCAAGCGCTACAACCTCTCACGCCCGACCATGCGACAGGCCATGGACCAACTCGTCCAGCACGGGCTGGTCGTCCGGCGTCGTGGCGTCGGCACCCAGGTCATCGGAGCCCCGGTCCGCCGCAATCTCAAGCTCTCGAGCCTCTACAACGACCTCCAGGATGAGGGAGCCACCCCGCAGACCACGGTGCTCTCCCTGGAGCTGACCCATGCCGACGCCGAGGTCGCCGCGAAGCTCAACCTGACCCAGGGGGACGAAGTCCACCACATGATTCGGCTCCGCACAGTCGACGCCCGGCCGCTGGCGATCATGGAGAACTGGGTGCCGCGCAGCATCGGCTCCTTCGACCAGGCCGAGCTCGAATCCGACGGACTCTACAACCTGCTGCGCCGCTCCGGCATCGACTTCCGCATGGCCCACCAGACCGTCGGCGCCGCAGTGGCCGACGACCACCAGGCCGAGCTGCTCGACACCGAGGTCGGCGCGCCGCTGGTGATGATGGACCGCACCGCGCTGGACAGCCGCGGCATCGCCGTCGAATGCGGCCATCACGTCTACCGGGCCGACATGTACTCCTTCGACATCACCCTGGTGAACTGAGCCCACCGTCAGGCGCCACCACCGCCCGTTCCACCCTGCCCTCCCGCCTGGAAAGGACAGCCATGACCTCCCCACGCCCCGAAGCCCCCACCTCCCCCTGGTTCCACCCGGCCGGATCCGCCGCCCGCGGAGACTGGATGCTGGACCTGGGGACCCCGGACTCCACCACCGAGATCCCGGGATGGCAGCACACCGGCCTGCGCGTCGTCGACCTCAGCCCCGGACAGAGCATCCCCCTGGACTCCCAGGAGGAGGAACGCATCGTCGTGCCGCTGGCCGGTTCCTTCACCGTGGAGGTCGACGGCGGCACCTATGAGCTCGCCGGCCGAGAGTCCGTGTTCCACGGCCCGACCGATGTCCTCTACACCGGCATCCGACGGGCCGCGCGCCTCTCCTCCGCCCAGGGCGGCCGCGTGGCAGTGGCCTCCGCTCCCGCCGCAGCCGACCATCCCGTGCGGCACCTGCCCGTCCAGGAGGTGCCGCTGGAGTTGCGCGGCGCCGGCGTCTGCTCCCGCCAGGTGCACAACTTCGGCACCCCCGCCACCCTGGAGGCGGATCGCTTCATCGTCTGCGAAGTGCTCACCCCTGCGGGGAACTGGTCCTCCTACCCGCCGCACAAGCACGACGAGGAGGCCGAGGGGGAGACCGCCCTGGAGGAGATCTACTACTTCGAGATGCAGACCGCGAAGGACATGCCTGTCCCCGCACCGGAGGGAGGTGGTCCGGACGCCATGGGCTACCAGCGCGTCTACGCCTCCGATGCGCGCGAGATCGACGTGACCGCAGAGGTGCGCAGCGGCGACGTCGTCCTGGTGCCCTACGGCTGGCACGGCCCAGCCATGACCCCTCCCGGCCATGACATGTACTACCTCAACGTCATGGCCGGCCCCGGCCCGGTGCGCCAGTGGCTGATCAGCGACGACCCGCACCACGGCTGGATCCGCAAGACCTGGGAGGGTCAGGACATGGACCCCCGGCTGCCCTTCTCCGGCTGAGCCGATGCAGCAGATGCGAGAGCGGAGCGCCGGGTGAGGACCACTCTCGGGCTGATCGGCGTCGGACGCATCGGTCTCATGCACGCCCGGCACTTCCAGGCGCTCGCCGACGACGGCGTGGAGCTGCTGATCGCCGACAGCGACGCCGCCCGCGCCCGGCACGTCGCCGCGGACATCGGCTGCCGGGCGGTGTCCGACGTCGACACGCTCTTCCACGGGGTGCCTCCCGGCGACCCGCCCGACGGCGTCGTGATCGCCGTGGGCACTGCCGCCCATGCGCCGCTGATCCTGCGCGCCGCCGAGGCGGGGATCCCCGCCTTCTGCGAGAAGCCGCTGGCCGAGTCCACCCACGCGGCGCTGCCGGTGCTCGAAGCGGTGTCCCGGCTCGGCAGCACCGTGCAGATCGGCCACCAGCGTCGGCTCGACCCCGGCCACCTCGCCGCACGGGTGGCCCACCGCCGCGGCGACCTGGGCTGGCTGCACACCATCCGGGCGATCACCGCGGACATGACCCCGCCGCCGGTGGAGTTCCTGGCCACCTCCGGCGGGCTGTTCCGCGACTGCTCGGTGCACGACTTCGACAGCATCCAATGGCTCACCGGCCAGCGGATCGTGGAGGTCTATGCGCGGGGGTCAAACACCGGGGATCCGGCGATCGGGGCGGCGGGAGACGTCGACACCGCTGTGGCGCTCGCTGAGCTGGAGGATGGCACGGTCGCCACCGTCTCGGCCACCCGGTACAACGGGGCCGGTCACGACGTGCGCCTGGAGCTGCAGGGCTCCGCGGGGACCTTGCAGGTGGGGCTGGACGACTCCTACGCCGGACGGTCCGCCGAGCCCGGAGTGAGGTTCCCCGCCGGGACGCCGCATCGGAGCTTCCACGAGCGGTTCGCGGAGGCCTACCGCGCGGAGATGCGGGCCTTCGTGGAGCTGGTGCGTGGCCAGCGGGAGAACCCGTGCCCGCCGGAGGAGGCCGTGGATGCCTCCCGCGTGGCGGACGCGGCCCAGGAGTCCCTGGAGGCCGGGAGGTCCGTGCGCGTGCGGCGATGAGAGCCAGAAGCCTTCTCCCCGAACGGGCTGCAGGAGTAGGGTCCGGACCACGTGCACTTCACGACCTGTCACAGGAGGAACCTGATGCCTGACGTCCCAGAGCCGGTGGGAAGCCTCATCGCCGCGGTGAATCGTCATGACGAGGCGGCGTTCCTGGCCGCCTTCGGCGACGAGGGATTCGTGGACGATTTCGGGCGGATCTTCACCGGACCCGAGGAGATCAAGGCCTGGAGCGACGTGGAGTTCATCGGTGCCCGCGGCACGATGGAGCTCGAGTCGGTCCAGGAGGAGGGCGACACTGTCACCGTGATCGCCGACTGGCGCAGCAATCACGCCAATGGGCGTTCGGAGTTCACCTTCGACGTCGACGGTGAGAGGTTGCGCTCCATGCGCATCCGGGGAGCCCACTGAACACCGGCGGGAGGCCCGTGAGACCTTGACGTCGCCGGCACCGATCCCCGCGACGTGGGCCTGTCCCTCAGGCAGGCGGCTTCACCGGCCGACCATCCAGCTGAGACGAGTTGAGAGGGCGAGTTTCCGCCCTTATGGCCGCTATCAGGGGCCTCTTTCCGGCGGAAACTCACCCTCTCAACAGGGGTGTGGCAGGGCTGAGTCTCAGCGCATGCGCTTCGGACTCGGGACCACCGGCATACCGGCGGTGTTGCGGAAGGTCGACTCGATATCCTCCAACGACCGACCCTTGGTCTCCGGCACATGGCGCAGGGTAAAGAGCAGGGCGGTGAAGCAGATCACCGAGAACCCGGCGAAGAGCCAGCCGACGCCGACGGCCTCCAGCACCGGCGGGAATCCGAGCGCGACGACGCCGTTGGCGAACCACAGCGCCGTGGTGGCCAGGCCCATCGCCGCGGCACGCACGCCCAGCGGGAAGATCTCCCCGAGCATCACCCACACCATCGAGCCCCAGCTGGCCTGGAACATGAAGATGTAGACGGCCATGCAGGTCAGGGTGACGATGCCCACGACGCCGAAGCCGTCCGGCTCAGGCAGCAGAAGGTTGGTCAGGGCCAGGATCGCCAAACTGAGGCAGGTGCCGATGGCGCCGGCGATCAGCAGCGGCTTGCGTCCCCAGCGATCGGCGTAGGTCAGGGCCAGCCAGATGGCGAGCACGTTCATCACGCCGATGATCAGGTTGGCGGCGATGGCGGCCTGATCGGTGAAGCCGACGTTCTGCAGCGTGGTGGGTGCGTAGTAGATGATCGTGTTGATGCCCATGATCTGCTGCAGGATCGCCAGGCCCAGGCCGACGAAGAGGATCGGCTTGACCCAGGGCTGCAGCAGCGCCTTCAGGGTCTGTGCCCCGGCGGCCTTCTCCGCCTCGTTGATCACGTGGATCTCCTGCAGCTCCCGGTCGGCCTCGTCCGCGGTGCGGTCGTAGAGCAGCACTGTCAGCGCCTCCTCCTCGCGGCCCTTCTTGACCAGCCAGCGAGGTGTCTCCCAGATGAAGGCCAGACCCACGGCGAAGAGGATCGAAGGGACGATGGAGAGGCCGAGCATCCAGCGCCAGGACTCCATCGGGGCGAAGCCCAGTCCGATGATGAAGCCGACGAACTGACCGCTGACGATCGCCAGAGCGTAGAAGGCGGTGACCTTGCCGCGGATGCGGGCCGGGGCGATCTCCGAGAGGTACACCGGCAGAGTGACGGCGGCCAGGCCGGAGCCGAGACCGACTACGAAGCGGAAGATGAACAGCACTGCGGCGTCCGGTGCCAGGGCCATGCCGATCGGGGCCACGATGAACGTCACCGCGGTGACCATGAGGATCTTCCACCGGCCGTATGTGTCGGAGAGCCTGCCGCCGACCGCGGCACCGATGACGGCGCCGATGATCAGTCCGGTGACGATCCATCCTTCGGCCCAGCTGGTGAGCTCGAAGTCTCTGCGGAGGTAGACCAGCGCCGCGGAGATGACGCCGGTGTCATATCCCCAGTTGAGCCCGCCGAGAGCTCCGAAGAGGTAGATGAGGATGGCGCCCTTCTTCCGACCCGAGCCGACGACGCCGTCCGGGAGATTGGGTGTGCGTGGTGATTCCATGATCTGGCGATCCTGTCTGTGCCGGGTGAGGGTATGCCTGGGGCGCCGGGCGCAGTGCCGGGCGCCGGGAGCAGGCGGCGAGGAGGGGAGGGCCGGGTGCTGAGGCCGGTCAGCGCCGGGCGGCTTCCATGCGTTCGCGCATCTGGCGCCGTTGGTACGTCGAGACCTCATAGGCGTCCTCGTTCTCGCCGAAGACGCTGGTGACCATGACGGACTCGGCACGCTGGTCGAAGCCGTTGCGGGCGAGCTCGGAGAAGAACTGGTCCCAGTCGACGTCGCCGACGCCGATCTTGTTGTGCTGGTGCACGCGGGCCGCGCTGCCCGGGGGATTGGTGATGTAACGCAGCCCGTCGGAGCGGTGGTGATCATAGGTGTCAGCCACATGGACCACTCGGAGCCGATCCCCGACCTCGTCGAGGATGGCCGGCATCGGGTCCTCGTAGTGGAACGTGTGTGGGGCCACGTAGACGAAGCCGAGGTTCTTCGAGTTGGCGCCGCGGATGACCCGCCAGCCGGCCAGGCCCTGTTCGACGAAGTCATCGGGGTGCGGGTCGATCGCGACGTGGATGCCCTCCGACTCGATGCGCGGCAGCAGCTCCTCCAGGGAACGGTAGAAGGCGCGCTCCGACTCTTCCGCGAGCTCGGGTCGGCCGGAGAACTCCGTGTTCATCTGGTCCACGCCCAGGTCCACGGTGATCTGGATGGCGCGCTTCCAGTGCCGCACTGCGGCTTCGCGGGCATCCGGATCGGGGGAGGACCAGCGCAGCACCGGCAGCACGGAGGCCACGCCGACGCCGGTGTCGGTGCAGGCCTTGCGGAAACGGGCGACGAGGTCGTCGTCGGCCTTGGGATGGTTGAAGAACGGGATGAAGTCCGGGTGCGGGGTCAGCTGCAGCCACTGGAATCCCAGGTCCGCGGCGAGCCGCGGGAACTCCAGCAGTGAGTGGGTGCGGTGGAACGGGGTGGGGTCCAGGGCGTACTTCATGGAGGGGTCCTCGGGGCAGGTGGGGGCAGGGTCTGCGGGTCGTCGGGCTCAGGCCAGGGCGGGGGATCCTGTGGGGGCGATGTAGAAGCTGGGCTTGGGCGCCAGCTCCACCCGCTCGACCGTGCGGCTCTGCTGGGCGGCGACGCCGGCGGCGCAGCAGGCGGCGGTGGCGTATCCGTCCCAGGCGCTGGGTCCGGCGATCTCGCCGCGCAGGGTGGCGTCCACCCACTGCTGGACCTCGAGGTCGTAGGCGTCGCGGAAGCGGGTGACGAAGCCGGCGTCGACTGTGACGCCGGTGCGCCCGGCGGAGGTGATCTCGACCTCGGAGCCCTCACCGATCTTCATCAGCCCGTTCTCGAAGGTGGCCTGGGTGTGTACCTGGTAGCCGATCTGGGCGTTGACGAAGATCTCCACGGTGGCCAGCAGTCCGGACTCGGTCTGCACGGTCACCAGCTGGGGGTCCCGCACGCTGCCGGTCCGAGAAGTGGTGCGACCGATCCGCACGGAGACGTCGGTGATCTCCTCGCCGGTGAAGTAGCGCACGGCGTCGAACTCGTGGACCACGGAGTCGTGGATGATCATCTCGTCGGTGAACTCGGCCGGCGCCTCCGGGTTGCGGTGCTGGTGGTGCAGCATCAGCAGCTCGCCCAGCTCGCCGGAGGCGATCGTCTGCTTCAAACGGCGGTAGCCGGCGTCGAAGCGGCGCATGAAGCCCACCTGGATGAGCTGGCGGCCCGTGGCGACCTCGGCCTCGACCACGCGCAGGGAGGATTCGGGGTCCGGCGTCAGCGGCTTCTCGCACAGCACGGGGATCCTGGTGTCGAGGAGCTTCAGCAGCGCGTCCTCGTGGAGGAACCCCGGGGTGGCGAGGACGACGGCGTCAGCTGCCTCGGCGGTCAGCAGCTCGTCCACGCTGGAGAGCACCTGGGGGTCTCCGGCGGCGTCCCCGGCGGAGGCTGCGACGGCGGCGGCGCGCTCGCGGTCGACGTCGACGACGGCGCTGACCCGGGCGCGCAGGGTGTGGTGGGCGAGGCGTTCCACGTGGTCCGAGCCCATGCGCCCCGCGCCGATGACGGCGACGCGGAGTTCGGACTGCTGCGGTGTCGACATTGGTCTCAGTTCTCCTCGATCATGAGTTCTTCCGTGATGCCCCTCACTGTAGAACGCATCACATTGGTTTGTCCAGACATTCGGACGAATCAGGTTCTGGGGTGATGTTCCGCCACAGAGATCGTCCCTCCGTGAGAGATCGTCTGCAGATTCAGGGGCGATCTCTCACGGAGGGACGATCTTCGGGTGGTGAGCCGCGCGCCGGGTCTCAGCCGTTCGACGGGAAGTTCAGCGACGCGGTGGACTCGTCGTTCTGGTGCGGCCACCGCTGGGTGATGACCTTCCCGCGCGTGTAGAAGCGCACGCCGTCGGGGCCATAGATGTGGTGATCACCGAACAGCGAGTCCTTCCACCCGCCGAAGGAGTGCTGGGCCGCCGGCACCGGAATCGGTACGTTCACCCCGATCATCCCGACGGTGACCTGACGCTGGAACATGCGGGCCGCATGCCCGGAGCCGGTGAAGATCGCCGTGCCGTTGCCATACGGATTCGCGTTGATCACCCGGATCGCGTCCTCCAGAGTGTCCACGCGGACCACTGCCAACACCGGCCCGAAGATCTCCTGCTCATAGGCGGACATGTGCTCCTGGACGCGGTCCAGCACGGTCGGGCCCACGAAGAAGCCCTCTTCACGGCCCTCCACCACCAGGTCACGCCCGTCGACGACGACGGCGGCGCCGTCGGCCTCCGCCTCGCCGACCAGGCGCTGGACGCGCTCCTGGGAGGCCGGAGTGATCAGCGGCCCCATCTCCGAAGAGTCCTCCGTGCCGTCTCCGACCGTGATGGCCCGGGCGCGATCGCCCACCTTCTCCACGAGCGTGTCGGCGGCGTCGCCCACCGCCACGGCCACCGAGATCGCCATGCAGCGCTCGCCGGCGGAGCCGAAGGCCGCCGCCGAGAGGTGGTCCGCGGCCAGCTCCAGATCGGCGTCGGGCAGGACCACGGCGTGGTTCTTCGCCCCACCCAGGGCCTGGACCCGCTTGCCATGGCGGGTGCCGGTCTCATACACATGCTGCGCGATCGGGGTGGACCCCACGAAGGAGACCCCGTCGACCAGCTCATGGGTCAGCAGGCCCTCGACGATCTCCTTGTCACCGTGCAGCACCTGGAAGACACCGTCGGGCAGCCCGGCCTCCTTCCACAACTGAGCCAGCAGCAGAGAGGCCGACGGATCCCGCTCCGAGGGCTTGAGCACGAAGGCGTTGCCGGTGACGATCGCCACCGGAGCCATCCACAGCGGCACCATGACCGGGAAGTTGAACGGAGTGATGCCGGCGACCACGCCCAGCGGCTGCCGGAAGGAGAAGACGTCGATGCCGCCGGAGACCTGGTCCGAGTAGTCGCCCTTCAGCGTCTGCGGGGCCGCGCAGGCGAACTCCACCACCTCCAGGCCGCGGGCCACCTCTCCGGCCGCATCGGAGAGCACCTTGCCGTGCTCGGCGGTGACCAGCGCGGCGAGCTCCTGGGTGTGGGAGTGCACCAGCTCGCGGAAGCGGAACAGCACGGCCATGCGCTTGGACAGCGAGGTCTCGGCCCAGATGTCGGCGCCGCGGCGAGCAGCCTGCAGGGTCTTCTCCAGGTCGTCGCCGTCGCCCAGGTGCAGGGTGCCGGTCACCTGGCCGGTGGCGGGGTTGTAGACGTCCTGGCGACGCTCGCCGTGGCCGGCGTCGGCCGCACCGTCGATCCAGTGGGTGATCTCGGTGACGGTGTCCGCGGCCTGGGCGGGGGACGTGGTCTGTGTGGTGGTCATCAGGGGTTCCTCTCGTCGGTGTCGCGGCCGTCACCGAGCAGCTGCCGCTGCCGGGACTTGTGGCCGCGGTAGGTCTGGTAGGCGTTCTGCGTGGAGTCCAGCTCGGAGACGCCCGTGACCGGCACGTCCCACCAGGACTCGGAGTCGGGGGCGTCGAGGTAGAGGTCGGAGTCGATATGGATCAGCACCGGGCCCGAGTCCTCCGGGCGGGCCTTGGCCTCGGCGACCGCGGCGTTCAGCCGGTCGATCGCGTCCTCACCCGGTTCCACACGGATGACGTCGACGCCGAGCGACTCCGCGTTGGTGGCGATGTCGATGGGCAGCTCATGGGCGCCGTCGAACCGTCGCTGGTCCTCCAAGTACCGGTACTTCGTGCCGAAGCGCTGGGAGCCCAGGGATTCGGACAGCGAGCCGATCGAGGCGTAGCCGTGGTTCTGCAGCAGCACCACGATGAGCTTGATGCGTTCGGCCACCGCGGTGACCAGCTCGGTGTGCATCATCAGGTAGGAGCCGTCTCCCACCATGACGACGACGTCTCGGCCGTCCTCCGGGGCCTTCTCTTGGGCCTGGGCTGCGGGCTGGGCCTCGGCCAGGGCGGCGCGCTTGACCCCGAGGCCGCCGGCGATCTCGTAGCCCATGCAGGAGAAGGCGTACTCCACGTGGTAGCCGTAGGGGTCCTTGGCCCGCCAGAGCTTGTGCAGGTCTCCGGGCAGCGAGCCGGCCGCGCAGATGACGACGTCGCGCGCGTCCATGGCCTCGTTGACGGCCCCGATGATCTCCGTCTGCGCCGGCAGCGGCTGATTCCGCACGGTGAAGCACTCCTCCACGCTGGCGTCCCAGCGGGCCTTCTCGGCGCGCACCAGCTCGGCGACCTCTGCCGAGGTGTGATGGCCCACCGACTCCAGGCGCTCCCGCAGGAGGGGCAGCGTGGTGCCGGCGTCGGCGACGATCTGCACGCCGGCGCCCATCTTGTAGGCATCCAGGGAGGCGATGTTGATGTTGACGAATCGTACGCCCGGGTGTTGGAAGGCCGTCATGGAGGCGGTGGTGAAGTCCTCGTAGCGGGTGCCGATGCCGATGATGACGTCGGCGTCGCGCGCGTAGGTGTTGGAGGCAGTGGACCCGGTGGAGCCGATCGCCCCCAGGCAGAGCGGATGATCCCACTCCAGAGTGCCGACCCCGGCCTGGGTGTAGGAGACCGGGATGCCCGTCGATTCGGCGAGCCGGCGCAGCGCGTCGGTGGCGAAGGCGTAGTGCACACCCCCGCCGGCGATGATCAGCGGCTGCCGGGCTCCGCGGATGGCCTCCACGGCGGCGGCCAGGTCGACCTCCTCGGGCGCGGGACGGCGGATCCGCCACTCGCGACGGGCCAGGAACTCCTCGGGCACCAGGATGCGCTCGGCCTGCACGTCCTGCGGCAGCGAGATGGTCACCGCACCGGTCTCCGCCGGATCCATCAGCACCCGCATGCCGTGCAGCAGTGCAGAGAAGAGCTGCTCGGGGCGCTGCACACGGTCGAAGTAGCGACTGATCGGGCGGAACAGGTCCGCGCAGGTGACGTCATAGGCATGGGGGAGCTCCAGCTGCTGCAGCACCGGATCCGGGGCGCGGGTGGCGAACTCGTCAGAGGGCAGCAGCAGGGCCGGAAGGCGGTTGGTGGTGGCCAAGGCCGCCCCGGTGGCCATGTTGGTCGAGCCCGGGCCGATCGATGCGGTCACCGCGTAGGTCTGCCGGCGCCGTGTGTGGCGGGCGTAGCCGACCGCCTGGTGGACCAGGGCCTGCTCGTTGCGGCCCTGATGGTAGGGCATCAGCCCCGGTGCCAGGATCTGCGCCTGCTTCAGCGCCTGTCCGACGCCGGCGACGTTGCCGTGGCCGAAGATCCCGTGCATCCCGGGGATCGTACGGACTTCGGTGCGTTCGCCGTCGACGACGTCGACGGTCACCTGGCTGGCCAGGAATTCGACTGTGGCCTGGGCCACGGACATCTCACGGGTGGTCATCGATCCTCCTTCACGGCGCCGACAGGGGTGAGCCCGCTTCTCGGCGCAGAATCTGCGGTGCTCGGCGTGCTGTCCACCAGCAGCGAGGCGGCCTGGTCGACGGCGGCGGCGACATCGCCGTCGTCGGGGTAGAGCAGGGTGCGGCCCACGGTGAGTCCCTGGACGCCGGGCAGCGCCAGGGCGCGGTGCCAGGCCTCCAGGACCTCATCAGTGCGGCCGGAGGGGTCTCCGCCCAACAGCACCGTGGGAAGCGTGGTGGCGGCCATGACACGCTCCATGTCGTCGACCACCGGCAGCTTCATCCAGGTGCCGGCCGAGCTGGCGCCCAGCCCCTGGGCGATGGCTACCGACTGGACGACGGCGTCAGTGGAGAGGTCGTTGACCACCCGGCCGGCATCGGTCCGGGAGATGAACGGCTCCACCATGGCGATCAGTCCTTCGGCGTGCAGCTGGTCCACCGCCTGGGCGGTGTTCTCCAGCACCGAGGTGGTGGCGGCGTCGTCGAAGGCGATCCGGGTGAGCATCTTGCCGCCGTCGGCGCCGAGGGCCCGCAGGGCGGGCGCGGTGTGGCCGGTGAAGCGGTCGTCGATCTCGTTGACCAACCCGGGCAGGCCCGCCCGGTTCATCGAGCCGAAGATCAGTTTGCCGTCCAGGGCGCCCAGCAGCAGCAGATCGTCGAGCACATCCGGGGAGGCGAGTACGCCGTCGACCTTCGGGTGGGCCAGGGCGATGCGCAGTCGGTCCAGCAGCCGTCGGCGGTCCGCGATCGCCTGCGGATCCGACTTCACCGCCAGGGCGCCGCGGGCGGCGTGATCGGCGGCGATGATGAAGCTCTGCCGGCCGTGCACCGGACCCGGGTGACGGCGTCGGGACTGCGCGGCGGCGGCCACGGCCTCCGGATGTTCCAGGCGCACCCGGGTCAGCGGCTCATAGCGGCGCGGGTCCTCGTCGTCAGGCGACGTGCTCTGCGGCGGAGAGACTTCCGCGCGCAGCTGGTGGACCGGGGTCAGCGCCTCGGAGCGGCGGGACGGGTCAGGGCGACTCATGCTGAGACCTCCTGCGGGACGGTGCGTCCACGCTCGGCCAGCATGGCGGCGACCTTCTCCGGGGTGGGCATCGCCTCGGAGCAGGCGATCTCGGAGGCCACCAGGGCTCCGGCGGCGTTGGCGTAGTCGAGCACCTGTTCCAGCGGCCAGCCGGAGAGCAGGCCGTGGACCAGCGCCCCACCGAAGGAGTCGCCGGCGCCCAGGCCGTTGACGGTCTCCACCGGCAGCGGTTGGGAGATCACACGTTCCTCGGCGGTGGCGGCCATGACGCCGTCGGAGCCGCGTTTGACCACGGCGAGCTTCACCCCGGCCTCGAGCAGCCGGTCCGCCTGCTCATCGGGGGTGCCCTCGCCCACGGCGACGGCGCATTCTTCCGCGTTGCCCACGGCCACGGAGACCTGGGGCAGGATGCGAGAGACCTGTTCGCGGGCCTGCTCCATCGAGTCCCAGAACATGGGGCGATAGTCCAAGTCCAGGATGGTGTGCTGACCCTCGGTCAGCTGATCCCGCGGACGGGCCTGATGAGCGGCGATCTGCGCCTGGCGGGAGTGCTCACGGGCGAGCCCGGTGACCGTGGACCAGAAGATCGTGGCGGCGGCGACGGCGTCGGTGTCGAGTTCGTCGGCGTCGATCTCCCAGTCGGGGGCGCTGGGGGAGCGGCCGTAGAAGTAGAGCGGGAAGTCCTCCGGGGGCTGGATGGCGCAGAAGGTGACCGGTGTCTGCAGCTCCGGGACCGGGGTGACCCACTGGTCGTCGACGCCATAGCGGCGCAGCTCCTGGTGGAGGAACTCGCCGAAGGGGTCGTCTCCGGTGCGGGTGATCACCGCGGTACGCCGACCGTGCCGGGCGGCGGCGACGGCGACATTGGCCGGTGACCCGCCCAGATACTTGCCGAAGCTGGTGACATCGGCCAGGCCGACGCCGACGTCGTGGGGGTAGATGTCGACGCTGATGCGTCCCATCGTGATGAGCTCATGGGTCATCGGTGCTCCTTGGGGTGTGCGAGGAGTCCTCTGCGGTTCCTCGAGCGGTCGGGGACGGACGCGGAGTCCGTGCGGTCCAGGGGTCCTGCGAAGGGTGCTGCGGAAGCCTCAGCGGATGCGGGTGCGGGAGCCGCAGCCGCAGAGGTGCTTCCGGGTGCGGGTCGCGATCGGCAGGGGGTCGTCGAAGGATGCCACCGGGTACATGTCCTGCTCGACGATGCCGAAGAAGGAGCGTTCCAGGTGCTCCAGCTCGTCGATGACGACGGAGAGGTCCGGCAGCCCGGCGGGTGGTTCGACCATGACGCCGGCATTGTTGGCGGCAGCCCAGGTGAGATCGTCGCGTCGGACGATCTCCATGATCGCCGGGTCGATCTGCTTCAGGTGCAGGTAGCCGATGCGGTCCGGGTGGCGCCGGATGAGCTCGGCGGAGGAGGCGCCGCCGTACTCGGCGTGCCCGGTGTCCAGGCAGAGGCTCACCCGCTGCGGGTCGGTCTCCTCCAGGAAGCGGAGGATCTCGTCCATGGAGCACACATGGGAGTCCGCGTGGGAGTGGAACTGTTGGGACAGGCCGTACTGCTCGTCGAGCACCGCGCCCAGCTCGTCGTGGCCGGTGGCCAGGCGACGCCAGCCGTCGGCGTCGAGGGTCCCGGGCTCCACCGCCTCGCCGGTCACGTCGTCGCGCCACATCGCGGGGATGACCACGATGTGCTCCCCACCGACGGCGGAGGTGAGCTCGGCGACCCGGTGGATCTGGTCCCAGGTGGCCTGACGCTCCTCGGCCCCGGCGCGGTGGAAGGCGGTGAACACGGTGCCGGCGGAGACCTTCAGGTCCCGGGCGGAGAGCTCATCGGCCAGCCGCGAGGGGTCGGTGGGCAGGTAGCCGTAGGGGCCCAGTTCGATCCAGTGGTAGCCAGCCTCGGCCACCTCGTCGAGGAACCGCTCCCAGGGGGTCTGCTGCGGGTCGTCCGGGAACCACACTCCCCAGGAGTCCGGGGCCGTGCCGATGAGGATGGGCGAGCGCGTGCCGTCCTCGGCGGTGCTGGGGGTGCGGGCGGAAGTGGTGGTCACTGCGGCCTCCTCGACGTCGTCGGCTCCGGTGGGCCGACGGGCGGGTCATGACGTGGTGTGCACCACTCTGCTCTGTGGATGTTCTAATGTCAAGACATATGACCCGAAGGGGTGCGATGGAGGCGTGTTGAGCTGGTGAGTTTCCGCCGGAATGATCGCCCGCAGTGGGTCTTTCCGGCGGAAACTCACCAGCTCAGCGGGGAAGGAGGGGGGGGGCAGGGTTCAGCCGGCGAAGCCTGCGTGGGCCAGGGCCTGGCGCACCAGCTGCCCGCGGCCGCCGACGAACTCCGCCTGCACCGCCTCGCTGAGCACCTGCGCCGGTGACATCCAGGAGAGCTCGAGGGCGTCTTGGCGCGGCTGGC
Source organism: Nesterenkonia suensis (assembly GCF_054782935.1). NCBI lineage: Bacteria > Bacillati > Actinomycetota > Actinomycetes > Micrococcales > Micrococcaceae > Nesterenkonia > Nesterenkonia suensis. The sequence goes on from NZ_BAAGRN010000001.1 coordinate 295,895, forward strand.
ACTCTCCGGAGACCGGCACCACATAGGCCAGCGAGACCGCGTGCTGCCGGTCGTCCACCAGACCCGTCTCACTGGGGTAGGGGAAGTACTCCGCCACGGTGAACGGGGTCGGAGACGGCGGGATCTGCGGCAGGCACAGGGAGCCGAGGTCCTTCTCGATGTGACGGAGGAGTGCCGCACGAATGGTCTCTCGGTACATCACCCGGCCGGAGACCACAGTCCGGTAGAACTGGCCGTCGTCGTCGGCCGTGTAGAGCAGCCCGACCTCTGTGACATAGCCCAGGGAGTCCTGACGGACGGGGATCGCCTCCACGTAGACCATGGGGAGTCGGCGGCGAGCCTCATACAGGTCTGCCTCGTTCAGCCATCCCGGATTGGGATCGGGGGTGCGCACGCTCATAGTCCATTCATACCCCACCCCGAGGCTCAGTGCCTACGGACTCTCCCAGAGGAGGTGGACCGATCCTCGACGACGTCGTCGAGGATCGGTCGTCTCCGCTGCGATCCGCCGAGGCCGAAGCCGAGGCGGCGGGTCCTGGGCACCGGGAAGGGACGATGTTCAGATGATGTCGTCGACGGGACGTCCCATGGCTGCGCGTCGCTCGGCATGGTTGATCCTGTGCCGCCGGGACTCGGTGGCCAGGATGACGATGAACGCCCCCATCGCCGCACCGATGGCCACCCACAGCGAAGGGGTCTCGGAGAGCACCCGCGGGAAGATCAGCCAGAACATGCCCCACCCCAGGCCGAGAGCGATCGTCATCCGGCCCCGTTCGGTCATCGCATAGTACGCGCCGATCCAGATGCACACGACCAGGCCGATCAGGGCCCAGAGCAGTGCTGGGAAGCCAGGGATCCGCACACTCATGGCCGTCAGCAGCGCGGAGATCGAGGACATCGCCCCGACCAGGGCCCATCCGGCGAACAAGCCCACCACGGAGTCGGTCAGGCGCCGCTCCACCGCATTGCGTGCGGTATGGAGGGTGAACTGTCGGACCGCATCGACCAGAGCGAGTGCGGCGGCCAGCGCCGCCAACACGGCGACGGACAGGAGCCCGGCGTGCACCGCGGCGGTCCACACCAGCATGAGGACCGAGGCGAGGCCCACCAGCCACCCGGAGCGCCGTTGGCGTGGCGTGGAGATCTGCGTGGTGGTCCATTGGTGGACGGCATGGCCGAGCAGCCCCAGGACGATGAACGGCCACAGCCAATAGTGCCCGGCGTCGGGAGTCAGCAGTGCACGTCCTCCGGCGTACCAGCCGTCGACCAGATGGTCCAGGCCGTTGCCGCCCAGGATGGTCGGTCCGGTGAAGGCGCCCAGCATCCAGGCCGCGGAGGCGACGGCGGCCATGGCGGAGATGCTCACGAAGATCTGCCGAGCCAGGTCCAGCCCACGGGGCTCCGGATCCGGGTGTCGGGAGGGCAGGTTGTAGGGCGGGATGTAGGTGTAGAGGTCCTCTTCCTCATCGGCGAACTCATCCGGGTCGGGCTCGTCCCGGCCGGTGGCCGCCTCGATGGCCGAGGCCTTCTCCAGGATCACGGCGCGACGGCGTGCCGCGCTGGCGTCCTGCTGGCGAGCCTCCTCGGCCTGCTGCTCGCGGACCTCCCAGGGCAGTGACTGTCGAGGGTCCCGCGGCGGACCCGGAAGCGCGACGCGGCTGGTGCGGGGGTCGCCTGTCTGGGCGTCGACCGGGGGAAGCGAGATCATCGTCGATTCGGTGTCGGGCGAGATCTCCGGGGCCGGATGTGACGGCCGGGTCGCGGTCTCCTCCTGGTATGGGTCCTGGTGCGGGTCCTGGTAGGAGCTCGGATAGGAGTTCAGCTGGGAGGCGGACTCCTCGTCCGGCAGGTCGACGTCATCGGGGCTCTCGTCGTCGAGGCGGTCGGGGAGCTCCTCAGGGTCAGACGCCGCGGGCGCCTCCGCGGACGGACCCTCGTCGTCGGCCGACCCGTCCCAGGCGTCGACCTGGGGGTCGAACCGGGCGTCGACCTGGGGGTCGAACTCGGGGTCATCGGGTGCCACGCTCTCGGGCTCCGCGCTCTGGTCGGGGAAGAGCCGGTAGTCCACACGGGCGGAGATCTGCTCCCCGGGTTCTGGGCGGCGGAACGCGTCAGCGAGCCGACCGGTGGCCTCGGCGACGCGCGCGTCCAAGGTGTCGAAGAAGTCGCTGAGTGAGGTGTCCTTCTCCTCGGGGAGCGACTCCGGGGGCAGCGTCGGGGTGGGGCGGCTGAGCCGGATGCGCCCAGTGGGCGTGGGGCCCGGGTCACGCGGGGGCTCGTCGGCGGAGGGCTCGGGGCGCACATCGGATTCGGGCACAGGCTCGGTCGCCGAGTCGCCGGGGGTCTCGGGGGGCGCTTCGCCCTCCGGGGTGCCGCCGGGTGAACCCTCGCCCTGGGCCTCGCGCTCAGGCTCGCCCGCGAACTCTGCGTCCGGTTCGATCCCAGCCGCAGGCTCACTCTCTGCAGTCTCGTCCTCTGCGGCCTCGTCCCCTGCAGTCTCGTCCTCTGCGGCCTCGTCCTCCGCCGGCGTGTTCGCGTCGTGGGGCTCGTGGTGGGACTCCTGGTGAGAGTCCCCGGTCGGCGAGCTCAGGTTCTGCTGCTCATCAGCGGATTCAGCTGATTCGGTCGATTCAGTGGACTCGGCCGACTCGGCCGACTCAGTCGCGGCCTGGGGCTCGGGGGAGTCGACCTGGGGCTGTTCGTCTGCAGGGGAGGCGACCGACGTGGAGGACTCGGGGGGCCGGTCAGTCACTGGGTGTTCTCCCCTCATGCGGATTCGGGTGTGCTGTGCACCGGTGATCCAGGCGCACGGGTCTGCGGGTCAAGCAGTCCGGAGACCTCCGCCGGGGCTCAGGACGTGCTCACACGTGATCGCCGCCGTCGCGCGGAAGCCACGGCGATGATCAACCCCACCAGCGTACCTACTGCGACGGCGGCGATCGTGCTGGCCCACGGGGGAAGCCCCGTAGTTGTTCCCGTAATGTAACCTAGCCCGACCAGCCACAACGACCAGGTCACAGCTCCTGCCACGGCCAGGGGCACGAGGACCGGCCAGGTCAGGCGCATCATGCCGGCCGTCGCCATGGAGGCGCAGCGGCCTCCGGGGATCGCCCGGATCAGCAGCAGACCCACCCACGTGGACGTGTTGCCGGCCCGCAGCGACAGGCGCAGCAGCTTTCGATGGAGGAGCCGCCCCCACCTCCAGCGGTGCAGCAGCCGGATCAGCTGAAACCGGAAGAGCAGATACACCGCCACGTCGCCCACCAGACACCCGATAGTCGTGACCGTCAGGACCAGGCCCAGCGGCATCAGCCCGTCAGCGGCCATGGACCCGGAGGCGATGACCATGATCTCGGAGGGGAAGGGCGGCACGAGGGCGGTGAACGCCACGGCCACCAGCTGAACCGCGAAGTACCACCATCCCCATGCGTCCAGAAGCGCCGGATCGCCCAGACCCTGGGCCGCGCCCATCAGCTCGTCCATGAGGGCGCCTCCGGCGGGTTCGGGGCTTCGACCAGACGGCGGTCGGAGGTGAACACCCGGGCTGCGCCGCTGAGCGGATCGATGAAGCGCAGGGTGCGGGCCAGTAGCTGCAAGGGCTGGTCGAAGTCGTCCGGGGCGTCGTCGAGCAGCTCCGGGTAGAACCGATCATGCATGATGCCCAGCCCCAGCAGTGCCATGTGGATGCGCAGCTGGTGAGTCTTGCCGGTATGCGGGGTGAGCCGGAAACGCCCGACGTCGACCCCGCTCCGACCGGTGCCGGCCGTCAGCAGCTCGACCCGCGAGGAGGCGTTGGCGCCCGGGACGGGGGTGGTGCGGCGGCGTCCCTTCGCCGGTGCACGTCGGTCCTGGGGTCGACGTCCGGAGTCGGCGACCCCATAGGGCTGCAGCTCCGAGACGACGACCCCCTTGGTCTTGGTGATCCGATTGCGGATCGTCATGGGGAACCGGGCCGCCAGCTGTCCGCCGATGCGCGCTCCCTGCGGCACGGCCGCCGAGGGTTGCCCGGCGGGAAGAGCGCTGACGCACTCGTAGACCTTGCCCACCTGACGGTTCTCGAACAGCAGCTGATACGCCCCACGGGTGCGGGGGTCCTTCGAGAAGATCACCACACCGGCGGTGCCCCGATCCAGCCGGTGGATCGGGACCAGATCCGGCAGGTCGAGGCGACGGCGCAGACGGACCAGCAGAGACTCCTGCACATAGCGTCCCGCAGGGGTCGTCGGCAGGAAATGGGGTTTGTCCACGGCGAGGAGGTGCTCATCCTCGTGGAGGATCTCCTCGGTGACCGGCAGCGGCTGCTCGTCGTTCACCGACCGGTAGTACCAGAGGAACTGACACGCGCCCAGCGGTGTGGCGGTGCTCAGCGCACGGCCCTCGACGTCGACCACCTCGCCGGCCTCGAACCGTCGGGTGATCCCACCGTGGTCGACATGGCCGAACGTCTCCAGGACATAGTCGTGGATGGTGTCCCAGGGGCCGGTCAGCGGCAGCCGCAGTCGGGTGGCATTGACCCCGTCGCGCAGGGGAAGAGGAGACTTCTGGACCACCGGGTCAGCCTACCGTCTCCTCGCGGTCCGTCGATGCGGTGACCGCTGGATCGGGGTCACGAGCCCGGATGCGGTGCGTGGTCAGCCCCAGTCGGGAGCCTGCGCCTGGGCGATGTTCTCGTCCGGGGCGGTCAAAGGATGGTTGACCTGCCAGGACATGCCGAACCGGTCCTGGATCCAGGCGAAGTTCTTCGCGAACTCATAGTCGCCGGGCTCCATGAGGAAGCTTCCGCCCTGGCTGAGCTTCTCGACGACCTCGTCGAACTCAGCGGTGCTGTCCACCACCACGGCCACCGAGACCGAGGGAGTGAAGCTGAAGTCATGGGTGGCCAGGCTGTCCTGGATCATCAGCACCTGGCCGCCGACCAGGATCTGTGCCGTGGCCACCAGGCGCGGTGGGTCCGCCGGCTCCGGTTCGGCCTCCACGGTGGTGAGATCCGTGCCGGTGCGGGGCGCACGCTGTGCGTCGGTGATCAGGGCGTCGTCCGGACCGGCGCCATCCGAGGTGAGGTCCGCCTGCGCACCGGAGTCCGCACCTGGGGCCTCCGCGTCATCGTTCGGCTCCTCACCCGGGCCGTTGTCCGCCGCGTCGACCGGTACCTCATCCTCACCGGGCGCGCGGTCCTCACCGTCCGCCTCCGGCTCGCTGTCATCTCCGGCGTCAGGAGTGCGCTCCTCGGCCTCCTCCGTGAGCTCATCCTCGGGCGGCCCGGAGTCGAAGATCGCCGTCCCCTCAGGGTGGTGCTGGATCTCGATGAGCTCGGCGTCCTGGAACGTCTCCAGGTACAGGTCGATGGCCTCTTGGGCCTGACCCTGGAACATCAGGAACGGAAGGCAGAGAGTCATGCCATCAGCCTAACCGGAAAACCGCAGGCCTGACGGCGAAGAATGGAAACCTGCTCGATGCAGCGCCTGCCCGAGCCGGGTGGAGAGCACCGGAAAACCGTTCACCCGCTCCACCGCGATCCGCCCGGTGCGAGCCTGCCGCAGCCGCTCCACCAGGGCCCCGGCGGCGGCATCGATGAGCGGTTCCTGGTCGGTGAACAGCAGCATGGTGCGTCCGCCGCGTTCCATGTAGAGCACCAGCTCACCTCGGTGGAGCACGACGACGGCGCCGGCCTTGCGTCCCGGGCGGTGCCGGTTCTCCTCAAGTTCCGGCCAGTCCAGAGCCGCTCCATAGGCGTTGGCGGGGTCGGTGGCGGCGAGCACCAGCATCTCCGGGACGGACCCTTCACGTGTGGCCCGGTCCTCCAGCGCCTCCGAGGTGGCCCGCAGTGAATCGATGGTGCCCGAGGTGGTGAACTGGGCGGCCCCCAGCCGCTCCACGAAGTACCCGCGACGCACCTGTCCGGCCTCCTCGGCGGCAGCCAGCACCTTGTACACCGCGGCGAATCCTCCGGCCAGCGGCCCCTCCGCGGCGGCCGCGCTACGGGAGGTCTTCGCCCCGACAGTTGCCCCGGTCTGCTGCTCGGCGAGCACCGAACCCCGGGTGACCACCCCATATCGATCCAGCAGGATCTCGGCGCGGCCATAGGCCAGAGCCGTGCTGCTCTGCTGAGGATCCCCCGATGGGGGAGCCTCCCCGGTCCCCGGGGCGGAGGACCACCGGACTCCGGGAGGCCCGGATGCCGCGCCTCCCTGCCCGGACCGCCCCGAGACGTCGGACATCTGCCGGCGAGACTCCACGGCCCGGCGCAGCGCCATCCGCCGGGAGGTGTGCCGACTGCGGGTGGGTCGAGCCGTCGCCCGGTGCGCGGTGCGCCCACCGGTGAGCATGCCGCGAATCGCGGTGAAGCTGTCCGGGACGACCCTCCCGGTCCAGAACAGCTCCCACAGCGCCTCGGAGACCTTCTCCGCCGAGACCGCCTCGCCGACAGGCGGTTCCTGCCGGCGGGCCAGCTGATCCGTCAGGGCTTCGGCGAACCAGGCGCCGCCGTCGTCGAGGACCTGCAGCAGCTGCTCCTGCAGGGCGGTGGGCGTGTGGTCGCTGACCACCAGGAGCCCGGCCTCGGCGTCCTGGTGGGGATGCAGCGCGATCCACCCGTCATGCCCGGAGAGCGCGCCACGGCCGGCCACCACCACCTCCCCGGAGCTGACCAGCTCATCCAGCATCGCGGGCCGATAGTCCCGGATCCGGGCCGGCAGGATCAGGCTCTCCCAGGCGCTCGCCGGCGCAGCCGCTCCGGAGAGCTGAGCGATGACCTCCACCAGGGATCCCTGGCCCTCCGTCCGCGTCTGCGGGGTGACCGACTGCCACTCGGCCAGGAACTGGGCGAAGGCCTGCGGAGGCACCGGCTCCACCTGGGCGCGCAGAGCGGCCAGGGAGCGGCGGCGGATGCGGCGCAGCATCTCCACCTCACACCACTCGGACTCCCCGCGCGCGGTCGGCTCCACCTCGGGCCGGAACAGCCCGGGCACCAGGCGCGCCTCACCGGCCAGCCCCTCCAACACCTCGGCGACGACGGCGTTCCCCAGTCCCAGTGCAGACGCCGCCTCCGCCGTGGTGAAGGGACCGTGGGTGCGCGCGAACCGGGAGACCAGGTCCTGGAGCGGATCGTCCACCGGATCCAGGAAGACCTGCGGGATGCCCGGGGGCAGCGGTGTGCCGAGACCGTCGCGCAGCCGGGAGGCGTCCTCCACCGCGGCGTAGCGGTCCTCTCCGCGCCAGCGGACACGGAAGGCCCGCTGGGCGGCCACCAGGGACTCGGCGTGCTCGCGGGCGGTGCCGACGTCGAGAGCCGGAGGAGCGACGTCGTGGGCACCGGCGGAGGGATCAATGCTGTGATCGACGCTGTGATCGACGCTGTGATCGACGCCGTAATCGACGCCGTGATCGACGCTGGGGTCGGTGCTGTCCTCCGGGCGCGGACCGGCCAGCCGAGCCGCCAGCTCCTCGGCGCTGAGCGGCCCCAGCAGACGCAGCAGATCCGCGGCACCTTCAGCCCCGCGCAGCCGACGGGAGGGCGAGAGACGCTGAGCATGAGCCTCAGCGGAGGCGATGATGTCAGGGTCGAGGAAGTCCCGCAGCTCCACCCGGCCCAGCAGCTCGCCGAGCAGCTCCGGGTCCACCGAGAGCGCGGCCGCCCGGCGCTCCGCCAGCGGAGAGTCGCCCTCATAGAGGTACTGGGCGACATAACCGAAGAGGATCGACTGGGCGAAGGGAGAGGGGCGCTGCGTGGTGGCCTCCACCATCCGGATGCGGCGGCGCCCGATGCCCGCCATGACCTCCCGCAGCGCCGGCATGTCATAGACATCCTGCAGGACCTCCCGCATGGCCTCCATGATCATCGGGAAGTCCGGATGACCGGAGGCGACCTCCAGCAGCTGGGCGGAGCGCTGCCGCTGCTGCCACAACGGGGTGCGCTGGCCCGGGTTCTGCCGCGGCAGCAACAGCGCCCGAGCCGCGGCCTCCCGGAACCGGCCGGCGAAAAGGGCTGAGGAGCTGACCTGCTCGGTGACCAGCTCCTCGAGCTCGTCGGGTTCGAAACGGAACAGCTCCGCCCCGGGAGGGTCGGCGTCCATCATCGGCACCCGCAGCACGATGCCGTCGTCGGAGGCCATCGCCGAACCGTCCAACCCGTAGAGCTGATGCAGACGTTCGCCCACCGCCAGGGCCCACGGTGCGTGGACCGGCATCCCATAGGGGGAGTGCAGGACGATTCGCCAGTCGCCCAGCTCGTCCCGGGTCTGCTCGACCACCAGAGTGGTGTCCGTGGGCAGCGCGCCGGTGGCCTCCTGCTGTTCGGCGAGGTATCGGACCAGGTTCTCCCGCGCCCAGGTGTCCAGTCCCAGCGAGCTCAGACGGGCCGTGGCCACCCCGTCGTCCGCGGTGCGGATCTCCCGATGGAAACGTCCCAGCGCCTCGCCCAGCTCCGCGGGGCGGCCCAGCCCGTCACCGCGCCAGAACGGCAGAGAGGCGGGCTGCCCGAAGGCTGGGGTGACCAGCACCCGGTCGAAGGTGATCTCCTCGATCCTCCAGCTGGTCGCCCCCAGGGCGAAGACGTCTCCCACCCGGGATTCGTAGACCATCTCCTCGTCGAGCTCACCCACTCGGCGGCCCCCGGTGCGGGAGGAGCCGGACTCCTCACCGCCGGCCAGATAGACCCCGAAGAGCCCCCGGTCCGGGATGGTGCCGCCGGAGGTGACCGCCAGCCGTTGGGCGCCGGGGCGGCCGGTGATGGTGCCGGCGTCGCGGTCCCAGACGATCCGCGGACGCAGCTCCGCGAATCGGTCCGAGGGGTACTTGCCCGCCAGCAGGTCCAGAGTGGCCTCATAGGCCGAGCGCGGCAGGGAGGAGAAGGGAGCGCTGCGGCGCAGCGTCTCGAACCACTCCTCGACGTCGAGGGTGTCCAAGGCGACGGCGGCCACAGTCTGCTGGGCCAGGATGTCCAGCGGGCTGCGCGGGACGTGCAGCGCCTCGATCCGCCCGGCCAGCATGCGTTCCACCACGACGGCAATGGAGACCAGATCGCCACGGTGCTTGGGGAAGAACCAGCCCACCGAGACTTCGCCGACCTGGTGGCCGGCACGGCCGATGCGTTGCAGTCCCGAGGAGACGGCGAACGGGGCCTCCACCTGGATCACCAGATCCACCGCGCCCATGTCGATGCCCAGCTCCAACGAGGAGGTCGCCACCACGCACTGCAGCCGTCCGGACTTGAGGTCCTCCTCCACCAGCTTGCGCTGCTCCTTGGAGACTGAACCATGGTGGGAACGTGCCAGATCGGCTGAAGCCTCGGCGTCGCTGTCGGCGTCGCTGTCGTGAGGGGTCTGCCGCTCAGCCCAGATCTCGTTGAGCCGGCCGGTCAGCTTCTCCGCCAGCCGGCGGGAGTTGACGAAGATGATCGTGGAGCGCCGGGAGGCGACCAGGTCCACGATCCGGTGCTCCACATGAGGCCAGACTGAGGGCTGCAGAGGCTGGGAGCCCGGCACTGCGGCGAGCTCGGCGAGTCCGTCCGAGCCGCCCGCGCTGCCGTCGTCGAGGCTCGTGGGCTCGGGCTCCTGACCGGGCAGCGGGCCGTGCGGGTGGGCCAGATCCTCCACCGGCACGGAGACGGTGATGTCCCATTCCTTCTCCGCCGGCGGTGCGACGATCTCCACCGGCTGCCGGCCGCCCAGGAAGCGGGCCACCTCATCCCGCGGTTCCACGGTGGCGGAGAGCCCGATCCGTTGGGCTGGGGAGCCCAGCAGGTCGTCCAGCCGCTCCAGTGACACCGCCAGATGGGCGCCGCGCTTGGTGCCGGCCAGGGCGTGGACCTCGTCGACGATGACGGTGCTGACCCCCGTGAGGGTCTGCCGCGCCTGGGACGTCAGCATCAGGTACAGCGACTCCGGTGTGGTGATCAGGATGTGCGGCGGATTGCGGACCAGGTCACGGCGCTGCTTGGACGAGGAGTCCCCAGTGCGCACTCCGACGGTGATCTCCGTGGCCGGATGCCCCAGCCGACGAGCGGTGTGGCCGATGCCCACCAGCGGGCTGCGCAGGTTGCGCTCGATGTCCACCCCGAGGGCTTTCAACGGAGAGATGTAGAGGACCGTGGTGCCCTCGGCGGGCGCGGCGAAGAGCCGGTCCACTGACCAGAGGAACGCCGAGAGCGTCTTGCCTGAACCGGTAGGGGCCACCACCAGCGCATGGCGGTCCTGCGAGACGGCCTCCCAGGCGCCGGCCTGCGCGGCGGTCGGGGCGCCGAAGGAGGCGGAGAACCACTCGCGGGTGGGCGCGGTGAACGGCGCCAGGGACGGGTGGGGATCGCGGGAGGCATCCATGGACGCCACTGTAGCGAGGAGAGCTGACGTGTCCGCTGGGTCTCCCGGCCCCATGGCTCCGGACCGCGAGGAGCCGTCAGGCCTCGGGCGCATCCCAGACGAAGCCGTCCGGGTCCGTGAGCGGGCCGATGCCGCCGATGATCGCCATCCGAGGGGCCCCTGAGCTGGCAGGATCCACACCGGCGACCTTGGCCACGGTCTTCCGCCTCACCGCGGTCAGGGTCACCGCTCCGGTCTCGAACTCCACGTACCGCTTCCCATAGCTGGTCCCCACACTGAGCCCCTGTGCCGTGTAGAACGTCCGCGTCGCGGCCACGTCGTCGACGCCGAGCTGCAGGATCAGGTTCTCCAGCACGCCGGTGGTCGTGCCGGAGTCCTTCTTCGACGAGGACGCGAACGTGACGGACGTGCCGTCGACGCTGCGGACGGCACCCCCGTAGCCCCACAGGGATTTCGACGCCGGATCGGTCACCGTGGCGCCGGCGGCCTGGGCGGTCTCCATCAGGGCGTCGACGTCAGAGGGGCCGGGGGCCACCAGGGACACCGTGAAGCCCCGGAACCCGTCGGTCTCCGCGTCAGATTTCCGGACCTGGACCCGATCACTGATGCCCAGGGCCGTCCACAGGCGTTCTGAGGATGCGGGGTCCGCGGCTTCAAGGAGAAGGTGGGAGATGGTGCTCATGGACGCCGATGCTACTGCGGGAGGCAGTGGGAAGCAGAGGTCCGCGGGCCGGTCAGGACAACCGTGATGCGCCGTCGTCGCCGCCTCCGGGGTTGCATCGCCGTGGCTCCTGGAGCAGGATCGCCACATGACTGGTGCTGTGATCCAGGACGCCCCCTCACCTGCGTTGCCCGCTGATGTCCTCCGCCAGGTGCTGGCCGACAGTCTGCTGGGCAATGCTGCCGCTCTCCGCGCGCGGCTGACTCCCGTGGTGGGACTGAACACGGTGTTTCCCGCTCGGTGGAGCGCCCGGTGTCAGGAGGCGCTGACCGAGCTCGTCGACGATGTCCTGCCGTCGGACCAGCCTGGGGTTGGTCACGACATGGAGGACCAACTGTTCCTGGCCGTGCTCGCAGCTGGAGCGGCGGGTTCCTCAACCATCGTGGTCCAGGTGGTGGGCCAGGCAGATCGTACCCAGGTCAGCTGCCATGCCCTCGACGCCCCCGGTGCCAGAGAGGCGTTGCGGGAAGCCCTGGGCCGCATCGAGGCTGTCTTGAGGTGACGGCGGGCGCCGGCGCACCAACCTACGTGGGATCTGGGTGTGACTCCAGCGGCAGTCACACCCTCGCCCCGCAGCATCTCATCGGGCGTAGGGCAGCAGGTCCGCTCGGCGCACGGGCCGGTTGAACACTGGGCCGTCCGGCTCCAGCACCCGGCCGACGGCCAGCGGCCCCAGGGACACCGGGTCGAAGCCCATGGCGGAGATGAGCGCCATGACCAGGCCCCGGGCGGCGTCGTCGTCTCCGGCCACGCCGAGGGCGCGGCGCTGGTCGAGGGGCATGTCGCGTGCGGCGGCGTCGTCGAACTCGGTGTGAGCGACGTGGTTGAGCGCCTTGACCACCCGCGCGCCGGAGAAACGTCCGGCGATGGCCAGAGAGGTGGGCAGCTGCTCATCCACGGCGGCCTGCAGCCAAGGCGGCAGCAGCTCGTCGTGCCAGGTGTTGGTCGCGTCGATGAGCACGCAGCCGTCCACCAGTGTGGGGTCGAGCTCATCGAGCTCCTCCTGCGGCACTGCGAGGATGACGATGCCGCGCGGATGCTCCCGGGTACGGGTGGGCACCTCCTCGGCAGTGACGGCGGTGGCCCCGGGGGCGTAGATCTTCAGATGGTGGCGCAGGGCCTTCGGCGGTCGGGTGGAACAGATGTCCACCCCGAAGCCTGCGGCGAGAAGCGCCCGGGCGAAGGCAGTGCCCGCGCGTCCCGCGCCGAGGACGCCCACCACCGGAGGAAGCAGGGACTCGCCCTCGGGCCCGCGGTCGCCGTCGGGATCTCGGCGGTCGGCGGAGGAGCGTTCCGGGATGTGTTCTGGCGGGGTGGGGTCAGACATGGTGGTACGGCCTCCCTCCGGCGATCTCCTGGGCCCGGTAGACCTGCTCGGCGAGGATCATGCGGACCAGTTGGTGCGGGAACACCAGCTTGGAGAGCGACCAGACGAAGTCCGCGCGCGCATGCAGCTCATGGTCCACCCCGTAGGCTCCGCCGATCACCAGCACCACGGGATGACCGTGGTCGAACTGGCTCTGCAGGTGCTCCGCCAGGGCCGGCGAATCGATGTTCTTGCCCCGTTCGTCCAGCAGCACCACGTGGTCCTGCGGCTTGATGGCACCCAGAATGCGCGCCGACTCCTCGGTGCGTGCGGCGTCACCGTCGCGGGAGGAATGGGGGAGCAGCTTCCAGCTGAGATCGTAGGGCTTGCGCAACCTCTGGGTGTAGCGCTCGATGCCGTCTGTCGCCCATTTCTCGTGCTTCTTGCCGATCGCGACCACGCCGATGCCCATGGCCCATGAGCCTATGCGGGGTGCGGCAGGAGCGTCCAGGCGGGTCCGGCGACAGATCCGGACACAGAGAAGACCCCCGGGCTGGCCGACGCCGAGGGGGGACATCGCAGAAGGCCAACCCGGGGGTCCGGATCACTCGCACCTCCATGAGGCGTTCCCTACGCTACGACCTGTTCTTGAGCGCGAGCCTGAGCTGAGCTGGGGATCATCTGGACGTCGGGACTCATCCCGTGGTCCACGCGCCCGGGTGCGCCGCAGCGGGATCGAAGACACTGGGAGACTGGCTCAGGCTGGTCGACTCATCCCGCGGAAAGGTCACGAGAGCATGGACTTCGCTCCCCTGCCCCACGCCGCCCGGCGCGCAGAGATTCGTCTCATCGAACAGCCGGCCCTGTCCGGCGATGAGGTCGTCGTGGGGCTCGGGGCCGTGTGCGATCTGGAGCGGGTGCCATGTGTGGGCGATCCTGCGATCCGCTTCGACGTCGCTGAGTTCGTGGAGGTGGATGATGGTCGACGCGTGATGCTGCGGGACCTCGGATTCACGCTCTCATCCATCAGGTACACCGACGGAAGGGCGCCAGAGGAGGATCCGACGACGGGGCTGAGCCTCGAGGACGTGATCGACGAGGTCCGCGTCACCACAGGCCCCGAGGTGCGAACCGACGGGACGGTGTCCGCCGAGGAACACGACTGGGAAGAGCTGGCGCTGTTCGTCCGCGACATCGGACTGCCGGTTACGGCAGACAGCCTCAAGGCCGTCGGCTATGCGATCACCGTGACAGATCGCGTCCATGAGCTGCTGTCACGGCGAGACGACTGAAACCAGGCCGATTCCGGAGAGGCGTCCCATCGGTGTGGCCCGGAGCTGGAGCTCTCAATAGGCCTCGTTGGCACCGTGCTCGGACTGCTCGGGAGTGAATCCCTCGAACTCCAGCTGATCGATCAGGCCCTGCAGGGAGAACGACGTGTAGTCGAGATAGGACTCAGCAGACTTCACTGCCTGCTCGTACCAGTCGACGTCGACATTGTCGACGGCATATTCCGCGTCCTCAGTGCTGTAGTCCTCGAACTCCAGCTGCTCGATGAGGCCTTGGCGTGAGAACGCCGTGAAGTTCAAGTACGACTCTGCAGCCTGCCTCGCGTTGCGCTGGCTTGAGGTCTCGTCCGCCTCCGGCTCAGCATCGACGGTGTCCTCCTCGGCCTCGGCCTCGCGCTCGGCCTCGCGCTCGGCGTCGGCCGCTTCTTGCTCTTCGAGCTCGTGCTGTTCCTCGGCTTCGCGTTCAGCCTCTTCTGCCTCTTCTGCTTCTCGTTCGGCTTCCTGCTCGGCTTCCTCAGCTTCTTGCTGGGCCTCTTCGGGCAGGTGCTCTTCCTCCTCGGACGCGTCGTCCGCACCGTCGTCTGTGGTCTCCCGCTGATCTGTGCCGGCGTCGGAGGCAGCGTCCGTATCGTCGAGTTCTTCCAGATCTGCGCACGCGGTGAGCGAAATGCCGAGCAGTACGGCCATGGACAGGGTAGAGATCTTGCGATGCATGGTCCCTCATCTCATCGGAGCGAATGTCCCGGGCGGGGCATCCCCACTGCCATGGTTTCAGAAAATAGCAAACGAAAGACTCGCGATACAAACTTGTTATCAAGTTTCTATTTGGATTCAGCTATTGAAAATTATCTTCTGGTGTGTGTGGCTCGGTCTCCGCCCTACGCCCGATACACCCCTGAGTGAACCCACACCAGGCCCCTATGACGAAGGGCCTCCGAACCCGGGGGTTCGGAGGCCCTTCTGTCAATGATGCTGTGAGACATCTGTCAACGATGTCCCGATACATCACAGCGGCGGAGGCGGGGGGATTTGAACCCCCGGTCCGGGATTAACCGGACCCTTCATTAGCAGTGAAGTCCGTTCGGCCGCTCCGGCACGCCTCCTGTGCGCCTGGAACTCCACGGGGATCACCCACGGCTCGTCCAGACGCCCCACCAGAGTAGCGGGAATCCTCCTCGAAGCACAAAAGCGGCAGCGCGGCGTCCGGAGCGCGGCACAGTACCCTGGTCAGGAGAGAGCCCGAGAGTCCGTCAGTCCAGACAGGAGACCGCCGTCGATGAGCCAGGTCGAGACAGCGCAGACGGCGTCGGTGGGTCGTGAGCACGTCGTGGCCGTCGTCGGCGCCGGACCGCGGGGGACCTCCTTCCTGGAGCGGCTCCTGGCTCACCTGGACCATGTGCCGGACCCTGCCCCTCGGCTTCGGCTCGTCATCCTCGACCCTGCCTGCCACGGACCTGGGCGTGTCTGGGATCCGGGTCAGTCCCCGCTGTATCTCATGAACACCCCGGCCAGCTACCCCACAGCGGCTCCGGTGGGGGAGACTCGCCAGGAGCTGACTCCCTCGAGCGTCGCGCGGAGCTTCGCCCAGTGGCGCCGCACCCGGTGGGGAAAGCTCGACGACGCCGACTACCCGACCCGTGCGGTCTATGGGCGGTACCTCGCCGAGCTCCATGCGGAGACCCTCGCGCAGTTGACCGCCCGCGACAGGGTGCAGGTGGAGTCCCGTCGGGTGCAGGTCACACGCCTGCAGCGCCAGCCCCCCACAGATCAGCCCCTCGCCTCTGACGCGGCGCCGTTCCCCTATCGGCTCACCTGCGACGACGGCACCGTCCTCGGCGCCGACGCCGTCGTCCTCGCCCTCGGCCATGTGCCGGCTCGGCTCAGCGACTCCGGGCAGCACCTCGCCGAAGTGGCCGCCGATCTCGGGCTGCATCACTTCCCGCCGGCGATCCCCACGGATGTCGACGTGGAGCAGATCCCGGCCGGTGAGCCGGTCCTGATCCGTGGGATGGGGCTGAACTTCTTCGACCTGATGATCCAGGCCACCGCCGGCCGGGGCGGGCGGTTCCGCCATCTGCCGGAGAACCCCCCAGGCCGTCGTCTGCACTACCATCGCAGCGGGAACGAACCGCACCTGATCGCAGGGGCCCGGCGGGGAGCCCCCTACCGGGCCAAGACCACGGCCGCCGGGTTCGTCCCGGCCGGCATCCGACTCCTCCACTTCACCGATGAAGCAGTGTCGGCTGCCGAGCGCCGGCATGACGTGTTGGACTTCTCCGCGCATCTGTGGCCGCTCATCCACCGGGATGTGCTGCGCACCTACTACCGGACTCTGGCCGCCGTGTACCCGGAGCTGTTCCCTGCCGGGCCCGAGCGGTTCCTGAGCGAGTTCGATGCCCTGCTGGCCGACTCCGGCGTCGGCGAGCAGGTGCTGGCCGTCCATGGGCAGCACCTGCTCCATGAGCACGCCCCGGATGTGCTCTGGCTCGACATCCGGTCCCTGGGACGTCCTTTCGACGACGTGGTGTTCGACTCTGCGGAGCATCACCGGGAGCACATGCTCGCCTACCTGGAGGACGACGCCGCGAGTTCGGCAGCCGGCGCCGCGAGCCCGGTGAAGATGGCGATCGGCGCGCTGCACGCCGCCCGCATGGAGGTCAAGGCGCTGATCAGCGAGGGGAGGGTCTCCGCAGAGAGCCAGATCGGGGAGATCGAGGGCTGGTTCGAACCTCTGGTGGAGGGCCTGGCCAGCGGCCCGCCGCTGCAGCGTATCGAGGAGCTGGCCGCGCTGACCCGGGCCGGCGTGGTGGACTTCCTCGGCCCCGACCCTGTCTTCGACGTCGACCGGGAAGCGGGGGTCTTCACCGCCGAATCACCGTGGGTGGCCGCCGCACCGCATCAGGCCCGGTGGCTCATCGAAGCGATGATGCCCGCGAATCGGGTGCAGATGTCCCGCTCGCCGTTGGTGGCAGGTCTGTTGGCAGACGGTCTGGCCCGCCCGAAGGAGATCGTCGACGGCTCTGGGGCCGCACGGGCGGGCAAGGGCTTCGACGTCACCGAGGCTCCCCACCGCCTCATCGACGCCGACGGTGTGCCCCTGGAAGGCGTCTACGTCCTCGGACTGCAGCTGAGCTCGGTGCAGTGGGGCACCGCCATCGCCGCTGAGTCCGGAGGAGACCCCCGCTCCGGGGCCCGCACCCTCGCCGACGCCGACGCCGCGGCGGGCAGCATCCTGCAGACGGTGCTGGGGCGCTGAGTCCGCCCACGCGACGTTGCCTCCGCGGTGGGCCTTCCTCAGGCGTGATCTGGCTGATGACGGTCCAGATCACGGGGACGACCTGAGGCGTTGCTGTCACCCCAGCACGGTCGCCACACTCTCGGCGAGCCCGTCGAGGAGCAGCTGGGCCTCGTGGTCCTCGATGACCATCGGCGGCCGGATCTTCAGCACGTTGTCCTGCGGGCCGATGCGGCTGATCAGCAGGCGTCGGGACTTCATCTCCTCCACCAGGCGTGTCGTGGCCGGGGCGTCGGGGGAGCCGTCGTCGTCGACGATCTCCAGCCCGAAGAACAGTCCTGAGCCGCGGCGGGCGCTGATGCGGCCGGTGACGGCGGCGATCTCCTCCAGCTGGCGGTGGACCCGGCTCCCGAGTTCCGCCGCATGGGCCATGAGTCGCCGGTCCTCCATCTCGTCCAGGACGGCGAGCCCGGCCGCGGCCGAGACCGGGTTGCCGGCGAAGGTGTTGAAGTACATGTTCCGCCGGCCGAACTCATCGAGCAGCTCGGCAGTCGTGACGACACCGCCCAGGGGGTGGCCGTTGCCCATGGGCTTGCCCATCGTCACCAGGTCAGGTTCCAGCCCGACGGCCTGATGGCCCCACATCGCGCCGCCGAGGCGCCCAAACCCGGACTGCACCTCATCCGCGATGATCAGGCCGCCCGCGGCACGAACCTTTGTGGCGAGCATCTGTGTCCACCCGGCCGGAGGCTGGGGCATTCCCTCCGTGGAGAACAGCGGGTCCACCAGCAGGGCGGCGACGCCGTGGCCCTCCTCGTGGAGAGACGACAGCGCGTCATCGAGCTGGGCCGCGGAGCTCTCCAGGAGCAGGCGAGGATCGTCACCGGTGCTCGTGTCCGGGACGTGGAGGGTGCGCACGTGGTCGCCGAACGCCTCACCCACGGCGAGTCCTGTGGTCAGCTCTGCGAGGCTCCGGGTGTTCCCGTGGTAGCTGAAGTCGGTGACCAGCACGCCGCGGGCCCCGGTGTGCTGCGTCGCCAGACGCAGGGCGAGCTCATTGGACTCGGAGCCCGAGTTGGTGAGGAACAGACGATCCAGGTGTGCGTCGAACTCCGCCAGCATCCGCTCCGCGTACTCCACCACGCGGTCATGGAGGTAGCGGGTATGGATGTTCAGTCGTCCAGCCTGGTCGCTGATCGCCTGCTGCACCCGGGGGTTCGCGTGTCCCACATGGGGCACGTTGTTGTATCCGTCGAGGTATTGGGTGCCGTCGGCGGCGGTCAGCCACACGCCTGCACCGGAGACCAGGTGCAGCGGTTCCTGGTAGAACAGCGGGGAGTGCGGGCCCAGGGTCGAGTGTCGGCGGTGCAGCAGAGATGCTGTCGCCGCCGTCTGGCCGGCGGTCCCGTCGGCTGCGGCGGTGTCCGGGGTACTCATGGGCGGGTCCTTTCAGATGTGTGGCGTCCGGGGCGGGCCAGTCAGCGGTGTGTGGATCTGGCCACTGCCAGGTCTGTGAGCGGTCCTGAGACCTGGTCGACGATGAACTCGGCGTCCTCGTCCCCGCGACGAGCCGCGGCCCAGCCGAGGTACGTGCAGCCGCGGGCGAGGATGAGATCGTCGAGGAGCGCCAGCTGCTCCGGCGGGATCGTCCGGATCTGGGCATAGCCCTCCAGCAACGCTCGCCGCTGCCGGGCGGCGTCCGGGTGACGGTGGTGCCAGAACAGGATGGTCGCCAGATCGAAGAGATGCCAGCCGGTCGCGCAGTCGTCGAAATCGATCAGGGTCAGCCCCTCCGGGCCGGTGAGGATGTTCTCCGGAGTGAAGTCGGCATGGATCGGGCCGAACCAGTCATCACGCGGAGCCCGAGCCAGGCGCTGCTGCACCCCGGCCGTGGCCTCCGCCAGGCGTCCGGCCCCGGGATGATCGAGCGTCGCGGGGTCTCCCCAGACGGCGTCGTGCCCCCAGAAGCCTGCGGCGTCCCAGGTGGGTCGGTCATAGGCCGCCTGATCGATCTCGGCCGCGGCCAGGTGCGCGGACGCCGCGAGCCGCCCCACAGCGGTGAACATGGTCAGGTCCGGTGTGGGCCCGCCGGTCCACCCGGACTCCACGGAACCGACGGGTCGTGAGTCAGCCACCCATTCCATGATGACCACCTGGGTGAGCCCCTCCGGGGTCTCCACGGTGACCGGACCCAGCAGCGCCGACTCCGTCGCGGCCGAGCCCGTCGGGTCCGAGCGGTCCGGCACGCGGGGGATCGGGCGGACGGTCCGGACACCGTGGGTCTGCAGACGACGCGCGAAGTCCAGCTCGGCCCGGATCTGGGAGTCACGGCGGTGCCCCGGCCGGTGCAGCCGCACCGCGTAGGCGCCGTCGTGCGGGGTCTCGGCGCGGAAGACGGTGTTCTCACGGTGCTTGACGAACTGCAGCGTGCTCTCAGCGGGCAACCCATAGGCGGGCAGCGCTTGGCGGACGGCCTCCTCCGCCCAGGAGGGTGCCTGATCGTTCACAGGGGGTCTCCTTCTGCTCGGGTCGCCTCGGCTGATGTCGCCTGGGCTCATGACAGGGCGTCGAAAGCGAGCGTGGGGACGTCGACGATGTGGGCGCCGCCGTCGGCCACGAGCGTCGCGCCGGTGATGCAGGCGGACTCAGGGCCGGAGAGGAAGGCGATGGCCTGCGCGACCTCGGCGGCATCGGCGGGACGCCCCAAGGGCACATGGCGGCTGACGTGGGCATAGGCGGATTCCCGGTCCGGCAGCTCGGCGACGGCGTCGCACAGCTGGTCCATCTCCTCGTCGGCCATGGGCGTGCGAGTCCAGCCGGGGCAGATCGCGTTGACCCGGATGCCCTCTTTCCCATGGTCCCGGGCCAGCGCGCGGGTCAGCCCGATCACCGCATGCTTGCCCGTGGTGTAGCCGACCACTCCGGGCCCGGCGCGCAGACCTGCCAGTGAGGAGACCATGACGATGCTGCCTCGGCTGCGTCGGAGGTGACACAGCGCGGCCCGGGCCGTGTGGAACGCGGTGCCGACGTTGGCTCCCATGCTCGCCTCCCACGCCTCGGTGCTGGTCTCCTCGGCCGTGGCGAAACCATGACCGCCGGCGTTGGCGATCAGCGCGTCGAGGCCGCCGAGCCGCTCAGCAGCGGCATCCACGGCCGCCTGGGCAGACTCTGCCGCGGAGAGGTCGGCGGGGAACGCCACACCTCCGACCTCGTCGGCGACTTCCCGGAGAGGCTCCGGGCGGCGTCCGGTGACGGCCACCCGCCATCCGCGGTCGGCCAGCAGGCGGGCGGTGGCAGCACCGATGCCGGTGCCGCCGCCGGTGATGAGTGCGCGGCGGGTCGGGGTCGTCACGGTGGTCCTCCTCGTAGGCGTCAGGGTCGGCGGGCCGGTCCTCCGGGGGCGAGGCGAGCTCCCCGCACCGCAGCCGTGCGCGGACAGGCCGATGCCTGGATCGTGGCATGTCTCCGCCGTCCGGCTCTTGTCCACTGGTGCACAGGACTGCGCAACGCGTGCGGGGTCGACGCCGTCGGGTGATCCTGTCGCGGATCGCCAACTGCCCCGCACGCACGTGCAAGCCTCCTCCTGGCCCCGTCCGTAGGTTCACAGGCACGAGCACTGCCACGCCGTCGGCGGGACGGACCCGCCGGAATATGAGGAGGACATCGCGATGACACCACCAGCAGACACGCTGATCACAGCCGCCCGCATCGACGCCGACGCCAGCGGTGAGGTGGTCGCCGACCAGATGGCCCTGCGAAGGGGAAGGATCCTCGCGGTGGGCGAATCGGCGGCTGACCACACGGGACCGGGCACACAGGTGGTGGACATGGGCGGGCGGTGGCTCATGCCGGGGTTGGCGGATGTGCACAACCACCATGTGCTGGCCGGCCAGTCTGACCTCTTCGAGCTGACCGTCAGCCCGACGGCGGACCTCGACGAGCTGCTGAAGGCGGTGGCTGAGTACGCCGCGCAGCGGCGCCCCGCGGAGTGGATCGTGGGCGGCAGCTGGGGCAGCGTGCTGTTGGATCAGCTCAACACCTCGGAGACCCTGGCTCGCGTGGACGAGGCCTGCGGGGGACGTCCGGTGATGCTGCGGGACGACAGCAAACACAACCGGTGGGCGAGCTCGGCGGCGCTGCGGGCCGCGGGCATCACCGCTGACACCCCGGACCCCGACGGCGGACAGATCCTCCGGGACGCCACGGGCGAGCCCACCGGAGTGCTCATCGAAGCCGGAGGTCTGCTGGTGGAGGAGGCCCTGGCGGCCCAGCAGCCGATGAGCGTCGAGGCGACGGCCCAGGCGGCGGCGCGCGGTATCGAGATGCTCCACACCCACGGCATCACGGCGTTCCAGGACGCGGCGGCGTCGCTGCAGCTCATGGAGGCTCTGCATCACCTCGACGGTCAGGGCCGCCTCAAGGCCTGGACGGTGACCTCCATGCTGGCCAATGACTTCATCTTCGGCGCCGACCCGCTGGGGGAGGACATCATCCGCCACCGGGAACGGCTGCGCAGCACGCACCACCGGCCGGACTTCATCAAGATCTTCCTCGACGGCGTTCCGCCGACCCGGAGCGCCGCCTTTCTGGAGCCCTACCTGCCCGACGAGCTCCACGGCTGCGATCACCGGGGGCACACGACCATGCACCCTGCCGAGCTGCAGGGCTGGCTGCTGCGCACCGCAGAGCGGGGCATCTCCGCGAAGATCCACTGCACCGGCGACGCCTCGGTCCGCCTGGTCCTCGACGCCGTGGAGGAGGTGCGTCGGGCCGGACACGCTGGGCCTCGGTATCAGATCGCCCACGGCCAGTTCATCCACCCGGACGACGTGCCCCGGTTCGCGGAGCTTGACGTCATCGCCGACATCTCACCGGCCCTCTGGTTCCCCGGAGTGATCGTCGACGCCGTCTCCTCCGTGCTGCCCGAGGGCCGAGTGGACCGTATGCAGCCCAATCGTGAGCTTCTGGACGCTGGTGTGCTGATTGCTGGCGGCTCCGACTGGCCGGTGGCGGAGTCGCCCGACCCGTGGGCGGCGATCTACGGGCTGGTGACGCGCCAGGATCCGGCCCGCCGGGCACCCGGCACGCTGTGCCCGGACCAGGCGATCACTCTGCGTGAGGCGATGGCGGTGCACACCACGGCGGCCGTGGAAGCGATGGGGCTGAGTGCGGAGACCGGCCGCCTGAGCCCCGGGCTCTCCGCGGATTTCATCGTCCTCGACCGGAGCCCCTATGAGGTCGACGTCGAGGAGCTCCCCGAGTTCGCCGCCGCCGAGACCTGGTTCGCGGGCGAACAGGTCCACGCCCGCTGAGGATGACGCCGAGGTCTGGTCCCCATCCCCGCACAGAAAGGTCTGATCATGTCCACCACCACGCGTGGCGCCACGTCATCGCTCCGGGTCCCCTCAGCGAGTGACGGCGGTGCCCTGGTCTTCATCGCCGCCTATTCGGCGGTGCTCAACGCTCTGATGCTCATCGCCCCGGTGATCTCCGGCAAGCTTGCCGAGGACTTCGGACTGGGACCCGCGCAGACCGGGGCGATCTTCTCCGTGGAGCTGGGCTGTTTCAGCCTGGCGACGATCCCGGCCTACTTGTGGCTGCGCCGGCTGAACCTGCGCGTGGTGACGTTCTTCTGCACTGTGGTCGTGATCGTCGGAAACATCGTCTCCGGCATCGTGGACACCTATTCCGCGCTGCTGCTCGCGCGACTGGTGACTTCGCTGGCGGCGGGTTCGATCGTGGTGATCCTGCTGTCGCGTTCCGGTAAGGCTCAGAACCCGAGCAGGGCCTTCGGCGTCTTCGTGGTCTCCCAGCTGGTGATGGGTGCGCTGATCCTCGCGATCTTCCCCTCCATCTTCGCCGGCGTCGGGTCCTCAGCCGTGTACTGGAGTCTGGCGGGTCTGGCGTTGCTGTGCCTGCCGACCGCGGCGCTGTTGGACGGCGACTTCCTGCGCCGCGATCGGCAGCAGGATGCCGCGGCCGCGGGGGAACGGGCTGGCGGCCGGTCCGTGCTGCCCTTCGTGCTCGGTCTGGGAGCGGTGCTGCTGTTCTACGTCGCGCTCTCCGGGGTATGGACGTTCATGGCTGCCGTCGCCGGCGTCGCCGGGACCTCTCCGGACGCGGTGAGCCACACCCTGTCGGTGGCGACCCTGGCGGGGATCGCCTCGGCGCTGTTCGCCTCGCTGCGCGGGGACACTCCGCGCCGGCGGCTCTATCTGACCGTCGGATACCTGGGCATGGCCGTTTCGGTGCTGATGCTGGTGGGGTCCCCGGGACTGTGGCGGTTCGCCGTCGCCGCCGTGGTGTTCAAGTTCGTGTGGACGCTGATCCTTCCCTACCTGCTCGCCACACTGGCGGATCTCGGATCCGGGGGCCAGGTGATGAACACGACGAACCTGATGATCGGCTCCGGGCTGGCCCTGGGCCCGCTGATCAGCGGCTTCCTCATCGAGTCCACCGGGGGATTCGGCGCGATGCTGCTGGTGTCAGCGGCCGGGGTCTTCGTCTCCGGGCTGCTGGTGATGGTGGTGCATCCGCGGCGCGCTGAGCCCTAGGGCTGGCGCCGGACACACAGTTGCCTCCGGGGTTCGGGCCCTTATGACGACGCGAATCGCGTCATAAGGGGCCGAACCCCGGAGGCAACGTCATGCCGACACCTCAGGCGTGCTGGCTCACCGGAGACTCCTTGCGCGCCGCCGCATCCAGGATGCTCTGCCCGAAGAACTCCGCCAGCCCCACGGTGTCCGTCAGCGGCAGCACCTGGGCCACGTACTGGTCGGGACGGACCACGACGACGGCGCCGTCCCGGGAGATGCCACGCGCCTCGAAGATGTCCTCACCGTCCAGCACGGAGAAGACCTTCTCGTACTGCAGCAGCCGGTACGGGCCGACCTCCGGCAGAAAGATCCGTGGGGCGTCGGTGACCTCGAACTCGGTGTGCCGCTGCTGGTAGACGCCCTTCACGTCGAACAGCGCATCCAGGTCCGCCCCCTCCGGGGTGCCGCGCACCACTGGGGAGTCCGGCGACTCGGCCAGCCACTGGGCCCAGTCGGTCAGTGCGGAGGGCTGCCCAGCGGCGGGCCGGTCGGCGAAGGCGTAGATCCGCCACCGGCCGTCCGCCTCGGCCTGGTGGCCCAGGTGCAGCGGGTTGGTGTCGCAGACCCGCACCACACGCGCGGACTTGAACCGCTTGCCCACGGGGAAGCCCTCTGCCAGGTGCTGGTGCTGATCCGCGCCGACGATCATCGAGGGCTCATACTGTGTCATGAACCCGGCCGGGAACTCGGCGGTCTTGACGTAAAAGTCCTCGAGCTCGGAAGGGTCGTCGAACTCTTCGGGCTTCTTGGCCATCATCGTGGACCACTCGCGGTCGAAGTCGATGAGGTTCTGCGCGATGACCTGGCGCTCCGCGGAGTAGGTGCTCAGCAGCTGCTCCGGGCTGCGCCCGGTGAGCACGTGCCCCAGCTTCCAGCCGATGTTGAACCCGTCCTGCATGGAGACGTTCATGCCCTGGCCGGCCTTCGCCGAATGCGTGTGGCAGGCGTCGCCGGCGATGAACACCCGCGGGCTGCGGGAGTCGTCGTCGACGTCGTCGAACTTCTCGGTGAGCCGGTGGCCGACCTCGTAGACGCTGTGCCAGGCCACGTGCCGGACCTCGAGCGTGTAGGGGTGCAGGATCTCGTTGGCCTTCTGCTCGATCTCCTCCACCGTGGTCTCCCGGACGCGGGCCTTGCGCTCCGGGGTGACCTCTCCGAGGTCCACGTACATGCGGAACAGGTGCCCGCCCTCGCGGGGGATCAGCAGGATGCTGCCCCCGGAGTGGGACTGGATCGCGCATTTGAGGCGGATGTCGGGGAAGTCGGTGCGGGCCAGCACGTCCATCACGCCCCAGGCGTGGTTCGCCTGGTCGCCGTCGAGACTGCGGCCGATGGCCGCGCGCACCCGGCTGCGGGCGCCGTCGGCGCCGAGCACGTACTTGGCGCGCACCACCCGCTCCTCACCTGCGCGGGGGCCGGCGGTGTGCCGGACCCGCACCGCCACCGGGTGGGTCCCGGCGTCCTCCACGGTGAGGTCCAGGAACTCGATCCCGTAGTCGGGCCGCATCCGGGAGGGGGAGCGCTCCATGAACTCGGCGAAGCGGTCTAGGATGCGCGCCTGGTTGACGATCAGGTGCGGGAACTCGCTGACGTCCTGGGGGTCGTCCACCGGCTGGGCGGTGCGCACGATGTGCTCCGGGGTCGCGGTGTCCGGCTTCCAGAACGCCATCTCGGTGATGTGGTAGGCCTCGCAGGAGAGCTCCTCGGCGAAGCCGAAGGCCTGGAAGGTCTCCACGCTGCGGGCCTGGATGCCGTCGGCCTGGCCGACCTCCAGTCGTTGGGGGCGGCGTTCGATGATCCGAGTATGGACGTCGGGGAACCGGGAGAGCTGGGCGGCGGCGATCATGCCGGCCGGACCCGTACCTACGATGAGCACGTCCATCTCCTCGGGCAGCTCGTCGGGACGGTCCAGGCCGATCCCTTCGGGCGGGAGGACGCGCGGATCCGTGGACACGTAGCCATGGTGGTGAAACTGCATCGTCATGCTCCTGCGGGTGAGGACGGGATGAACTCGGCGGCGAGACGCTCGACGCCGCGGGCGGCCAGGGAGACGTCGGCGCCCACCAGGATCCAGTCGGCGCCCGCAGCCACGTAGCCCCGGGCGACGTCCGGGTCGAAGGCGTTGACGCCGACCGGCACTCCGGCGGCGCGTCCGGCGGCGAAGGACCGCTCGACGGCGGCGACGACGTCCGGGTGGGTCTGCTGGCCGAGCAGCCCCAGGGAGGCGGACAGGTCGGAGGGTCCCAGGAAGATGCCGTCGATGCCGTCCACGGCGGCGATGTCCTCGGCGTTCTCCACGCCCTCGACGGTCTCGATCTGGACGAACACCGAGACGTGCTCGGAGCCGCGGGCCAGATACTCGGGAACCCGGCTCCATCGGCCGGAGCGAGCCAGGGCGCTGCCGATCCCACGGCGGCCCGCCGGCGGATACTGCGCGGCGGCGGCGACGTCGTGGGTCTCCTGCACGGTGGAGACCATCGGCACCAGGATGTTCTGCGCTCCCAGGTCCAGCACCTGCTTGATGATCACCGGGTCGGCCGAGGGCACCCGGACGATGGGGGCGACCTCGTAGCCGGAGACGGCGTGCAGCTGGGCCAGCACGGACTCCAGCCCGTTGGGGGCGTGCTCCATGTCGATCAGTAGCACATCCAGCCCGCCGCCGGCCATGACCTCGGCCATCACCGGGGAGCCGGAGCAGACCCAGCCGCCCACCAGGGGACGGTCGGTCTCGGCCAGGCGCTCGCGCAGGGTGGGGGTCAGATGAATCGGCATGTCACGGCTCCCAGGTCTCCGTAGTCGCAGTGGACCGTGTCTCCGGCGTGGACCCACATGGGGCGGGTGAAGGAACCGGCGAGGATGATCTCTCCGGCCTCGAGGCGGTCGCCGTGCCCGGCGAGCCGGTCGGCCAGCCAGGCCACGCCGCGGGCGGGGTGGCCCAATACCGCGGCCGCGACGCCGGACTCCTCGATAGTCTCGTTGCGGTACAGCAGCGCGGAGACCCACCGCAGGTCGACGTCGTGCGGGCGCACCGGTCGGCCGCCGTGGACCATGGCGCCCATCGCGGCGTTGTCGCTGATGGTGTCCACGATGCTCCGGCCCTCCATCTCGATGCGGCTGGAGAGGATCTCGATCGCCGGCACCACGTAGTCGGTGGCGTCGAGGACGTCGAAGATCGTGGTCTCCCGGCCGGTGAGGGCCTCGCCGGCGATGTCGCGGCCGAGTACGAAGGCCAGTTCCACTTCCACGCGCACTCCGGTGAAGGAGCCGTGCTCCAGCACGGCACCGGTCTCGTGGACCATGTCCGCGAAGATGGTCCCGTAGTCGGGCTCGGTGATGCCGGTGGCGGCCTGCATGACCTTCGAGGTCAGTCCGATCTTGCGTCCTGTGGGCCGCCGACCGGCGGCGATGCCGCGGCGCCGCCACTCGTTCTGCACCGCGTAGGAGTCCTCCACGGTCATCTCCGGGTGACGGGCGGTCAGCAGCGGGACCATGGTGCGGTCCCGCTCGGCGGCGGCGAGCTCGTCGGCGATCTGGCCGATCTGGGTCTCGGTGAGCATCTGTTCCTCCCTCAGAGCTGGTGGCCCAGCTTGTACTCGCCCTGCTTCCAGGTCGGCATCGACTCTTCGCCCTCCTCGGAGCGGGTGTAGGAGAACCCGTCGGCGCCGATGGTCACCTCCATCTCGGAGTCGTCGGTGCGCTCAGCGGTGGGCACCGGGCTGCCGTCCAGATCCAGGACCGTGGAAGCATCGGTGTACCAGGAGGGGACCACCGGGTTGCCCCACCAGTCGCGGCGCTGGTTGTCATGGACGTCCCAGGTCACACGCGGGTTGTCCGGGTCGCCGGTGTAATAGTCCTGGGTGTAGATCTCGATGCGGTGCCCGTCGGGGTCGCGCAGGTAGAGGTAGAAGGCGTTGGAGACGCCGTGCCGGCCGGGTCCGCGTTCGATGTGGTCGGAGAGCCGCAGCGCGCCGAGCTTGTCACAGATGGCCAGGATGTTGTGCTTCTCATGGGTGGCGAAGGCGACGTGGTGCATCCGCGGACCGGCCCCGCCGGTCATCGCCGTGTCATGCACGGTCGGCTTGCGGCGCATCCAGGCCGCGTAGGTGGTGCCGGCGTCGTCCTGGATGTCCTCGGTGACCCGGAAGCCCAGCGACTCCATGTATCCGACCGCCCGCGGCACGTCCGGGGTGACCTGGTTGAAGTGGTCGATGCGGACCAGCGCGCCGGGGGAGTAGAGGTCATAGCGCCAGGCGAGCCGCTCCACATGCTCGACCTCGTGGAAGAACTCATAGGGGAAGCCCAGCGGGTCCTGGACCCGCACGGAGTCACCCAGGCCTTTGACGAAGCCCTCCGGATTCCGCTTCACCGGGCAGCCGAGCTCCCGGTAGAAGGCCTCCGCACGGTCCAGGTCCTCGGGGCTGCGCACCCGGTAGGAGAAGGCGGCCACGGCGGCCGTCTCACCCCTGCGGAGGATCAGGTTGTGGTGGATGAACTCCTCCATGGAGCGGAGGTAGATGGCGTCGTCGTCCTCTTCGGTGACCACCAGGTTCAGCACATCCACGTAGAAGTCGCGGGAGCGCTGCAGGTCGGTGACCACCAGCTCCATGGAGGCGCAGCGGAGCACGTCCGGCGCCGGGCTGGTGGGGATCGGAAGGGGGTTGGGGTTCGTCGTCTCTGTCATGCTGAGCGTCCTTGCTGAGATGAGGGGCGGGGGAGCGGCAGGGTCAGTCGGCCTTGCCGAAGACCGGGTTGTGGACCTCGCCGAGGTTGATGTGCACCGCCTGCTGGTCGGTGTAGAAGTCCAGGGACCGGTAGCCGCCCTCGTGGCCGAGGCCGGAGGCCTTCACCCCGCCGAAGGGGGTGCGCAGGTCCCGGACGTTGTTGGAGTTCAGCCACACCATGCCGGCCTCAACGGCCTGGGCGATGTTGTGGGACCGCTTCAGATCGTTGGTCCAGATGTAGGCGGCCAGCCCGTACTTCGTGTCGTTGGCCAGCTCCAGCGCCTCCTCCTCCGTGTCGAAGGGAGTGATGGCCACGACCGGACCGAAGATCTCCTCCTGGAAGATCCGGGCGGTGGGCGCGACGTCGGCGAAGACGGTGGGCGCCACGAAGTTGCCGGTCTCGAAGTCCTCGGGGCGGCCGCCGCCAGCGGTGAGGCGTCCCTCGGTCTTGCCGAGCTCCACATAGCTCATGACCTTCTCGAAGTGCTCCGGGTGGACCAGCGCGCCCACTTCGGTGGACTTCTCATGGGGCAGACCGACCTTCACCCGCTTCGCCTGGGCGGAGTAGCGCTCCACGAACTCGTCGTAGACGCCGCGCTGGACCAGGATGCGCGAGCCGGCGGTGCAGCGCTCGCCGTTCAGGGAGAACACGCCGAAGATGGTGGCGTTGACGGCCGCCTCGAGGTCGGCGTCGTCGAAGACGATCGCCGGGGACTTTCCACCCAGCTCCATGGACAGACCCTTCAGGTGAGGGGCCGCGTTGGCGAAGATCAGCTGACCGGTGGCGGACTCACCGGTGAAGGAGATCAGCGGCACCTCGGGGTGCTTGACCAGCGCGTCGCCGGCCTGCTCGCCGAAACCGTTGACCAGGTTGAACACGCCCTGCGGCAGCCCGGCCTCCTCGAAGATCCCGGCCCACAGGCCGGCGGAGAGCGGGGTGAACTCCGCCGGCTTGAGCACCACCGTGTTGCCGGCCGCGATGGCGGGGGCGAGCTTCCAGCTCTCCAACATGAACGGGGTGTTCCACGGGGTGATCAGACCGGCGACACCGATGGGCTTGCGGTTCACATAGTTCACCTGCCGGCCGGGCACCTTGTAGACGTCGTCGGCCTGCGCGACGATCAGATCCGCGAAGAACCGGAAGTTCTCCGCGGCCCGGCGTGCCTGTCCCAGCGCCTGGGTGATCGGCAGTCCGGAGTCGAAGGACTCCAGCTCGGCGAGCCGATCCCCGCGGGTCTCCACCAGGTCGGCGATGCGGTGCAGCACCCGGGAGCGCTCGCGGGGGAGCATCCGCGGCCAGGGGCCCTCCGTGAAGGCCCGGCGGGCGGCGGCCACGGCCCGCTCGACGTCGGCGGCCTTGCCGGAGGCGGCCTGGATATAGGTCTCGTTGGTGACCGGGTCGAGCACGTCGAAGGTGTCGCCGTCGGCGGAATCGACGAACTCGCCGTCGATGTAGTGCCGGATGCTCTGCGGCAGGTCCTCCGGCAGGCGGTGGGCGTCGGCGTCGGTGCCGGGGGTCGAGGTCTGGGTCTTGAGGGAGTTCATCGGGCGTCCTCTCACTGTGGGGTGTCAGGGGTCAGGTTCTCTGGGGCGGGCGTCTGCTCGTGGCTGCGGTAGGCCTCCACGGTGCGCCATTTGTGGCGGCGGACCGCCATCTCGATCTCCACCGGGTCCGCCTGGGCCCGGATCAGCGCCAGGATCTCCTCGTGCTCGGCCACGGACAGCGGGGCCCGTTCCGGCACGAAGCTGAAGGTGGAGCTGCGCAGCCCGGAGAGTCGGTTCCAGCCGCGGTCCACCAGGTCGGCGATGTGCGGGTTCGGGCAACGGTGCACCAGGGAGCGGTGGAACTTCTCGTTCAGCGCGGTGAACACGGTGGGTTCGAAGTGGTCCAGCAGAGCGCGCATCTGCTCATTGATGGACTCGGCCCGGGCGATGTCGGCCTCGGTGAGCCGGTCCAGGGACAGCGAGGTGGCCGCCCCCTCGAGCACGCCGAGGGTCTGCATGGTGTCGATGTACTCGCTCTGATCCACCATGGCCACCCGGGCGCCGATGTTGCGTTCGAACTCGACCAGACCCTCGGCCTCCAGACGCCGGACCGCCTCACGGACCGGGACCGTGCTGACGCCGAGCTCCTTGGCGATGGTGCCGAGCACCAGGCGGTAGCCGGGATTGAAGTCCCGGGCGATGATGCGCTCGCGGATCCAGCGGTAGGTCCGCTCGGACTTCGAGGCCTGCTCGTCGATGCGGACGGCCGTCATGAGCCGGCTTCCTCCGTGCCGGTCGCCGTTTCGGCCTCGTACCGGGCCCGCCACTGCGCGTTCATGGGGAACAGGCCGTCCACCGGGTGGCCGGCGGTGACCTGCTCAGCGACCCAGGCGTCTTCGGCCTCCTTGGCCAGGGCGGCGTCGGCGACCTCCTCGGCGATTTCCGGGGGCAGGACGATGACGCCGTCGTCGTCGCCGACGATCACATCGCCGGGCTGGACGGCGGCCCCGCCGCAGGCGACGGTGACGTCCACGTCCCAAGGGACGTGCCGGCGCCCGAGCACGGCGGGGTGCGGGCCCTGGCAGAAGACGGGCAACTCGATCTCGGCCACAGTGGTGTGGTCGCGCACGCCGCCGTCGGTGACGATGCCGGCCGCGCCGCGCGCCCGGGCGCGCAGCGCGAGGATGTCCCCCAGGGTGCCGGAACCGGTCTCGCCGCGGGCCTCGATGACGATCACCTCACCGGTGCCGACGTCGTCGAAGATCCGTTTCTGGGCGTTGTATCCGCCGCCGTGGCTGCGGAAGAGGTCCTCGCGCGCCGGGATGAAGCGCAGCGTGCGCGCGGTCCCGACCATCTTGCGGCCGGCTCGGGTGGGACGAGGGCCGTCGATGGTGACGGTGTTGTACCCGCGGCGCCGCATCTCCTGGGCCAGGCCGGCGACGGGGACCTCGTCGAGCTTCCTCCGCAGGGCGTCGGGGAGTCCTCCTGCGGGCTCCGGCAGTCCGGCGGCCGCCCGTGAGCCCCAGGCCTCCTCTCGCTGAGTGTCGTCCACGGAGGGTCCGCTGCCCAGGGCTGGGTCGAAGTCTCCGGGGCCTTCGACGATGGGAGTGCGGAGCCGTCCGCTGGAGCGCGGCGGCTGCCCGGGAGCGCCCACGACGTCGACCTCCACCTCGATGACGTCGCCGGGCTGAGCCACCGACGCGCCGGCCGGGGTGCCGGTGAGGATGATGTCCCCGGGCTCCAGGGTCAGGTGCTGGGAGAGGTCCGCGACGAGCTGGGGAAGGGGGAAGATCATGCCGGCCGAGGTGTCCTCCTGGACGAGGTCGCCGTTCTTCCAGGTGCGGATGCGCAGGGCGGAGGGGTCGACGTCGGCGGCGGGGATCAGCTCGGGGGCGAGCGAGGTGTAGCCGTCGCGTCCCTTGTTGCGGACGTTCGAGCCTTTGTCGTTGCCGCGCAGGTCGTACAGACCGAGGTCGTCGGCGGCGGTGATCCAGCCGACGTGGCTCCACGCCTCGCTGAGCCCCACACGGTGGGCTTGGCGACCGATGATCAGCGCGATCTCACCCTCGAAGCCCAGCAGCTCCGTGCCGGCGGGACGCTCCACGGAGGTGCCGTCGGGCGCCAGGGAGCTGGCGGGCTTGAAGAAATAGGAGGGGGCCGCGGGGCGGCGTCCGCGCTGCTCGGCCCGAGAGGCGTAGCTGATGTGGACGGCGATGACCTTGCCCGCGTGGACCCTCATGAGGTCCTGCGAAGTGCCGAGGGTGTCCATGGGGCTCCTTCATTGCGACGTCTAATGATATCGGGAATCGTATATCATTCGTGTCTCAGATCATAGCGTAGCTGTCATGGGGCGACAGGGGAAGGGGCTGGACGGTGGCCTGTCGGTTCCTCTCGCGCATCGCCGGACCGTGGCGCCGGAGGTGCACAGTCAGCAGCGGGGTTGCCTGCACCGTGGGGCAACTTCCCTGCAGTGACATGCAATGCCGGCGCTCTGGCGGTTGGGAGACTCATCACAGCGCTCGTCGACGAAGGCGTTCGCGGCGGTCATCACCGCCTGGCTACCGGGAGGCTCCCATGTACAACCCATCACGATCCCTCTCCATCGGCGCAGTCGGCGCCCTGGCTCTTCTCAGTGCCGGGTGTGCGGAGAACGGTGCCGCAGGTGATCAGGAAGGAGTGCAGGCCGAGGTCATCACCTTCGGTGTGGTTCCCGCCGAGACGCGGGAAGCCACTCTGAGCAGCTATGCCACCTTCATGCATCACTTCGAAGAGGAGACCGGGTTTGAGATCGAGATATTCGAAGCGACGAATGTGGCTCCCGTCATCGAGGCCACGATCGCCGGCGACCTCGACCTGGTGATGCTGGGTCCCTTTGCGCAGTCCATGGCGCGCGAGGCCGGCGCAGACATCACCACCGTGGGCGCACTGATCGACAGGCCGGGCAACGAAGAGAATCTCTCTGTCGGGTTGACGATGGAGGACGGCGGTCCGACGACTCTGCAGGAGCTTCAGGGGGAGGACGTCTGCTTCATCGATCCGGGATCCGCCAGTGGCTATCTGTACCCGGCTGCGGCTCTCCTGGAGGAGGGCATCGACCCGGAGGATGATCTCAACGGCATCTTCATCGGTGACCATACGTCGGCGGTGGAGTCCATGATGTCCGGTGAATGCGCGGCGGCGTTCACACATGGGACCAATCTGGAGTATGTCGCGCACCGTGAGGATCTGCGGGTCATCTATGACGAAGTGGTGCCCAGCCCCGGGATCTCGGTCTCCACGCTTCTCGAGGATGAGGTCCAGCAGATCGTCACAGATGCCGTGCTGGACATCACTGGAGACATGGCGCTTGATGCTGGCACGTGTGCTGAGGACCGCCTGTACGAGGACGAGGGTGACGAGTACTGCCATGCGATCGACGTCTTCTGGGGAGTGGCGCCTCAGGACGACTCGTACTGGGAGTCAGTCCGCGAGGTCTGCGAGGCTACCCGAGCCCCGGCCTGTGAGGAGTGAGTCGTCGCCATGGAGCAGCACCATATCTATCGGTCACTTGCCCTCACTGCCCGACATGCAGCAGAGAGCGTCTCTTCAGACATCGCGGAGAACTTCCTTGGCGACCTCGACGTCTCGCACAAGACGTCTTCTCTCGACCCGGTCACCGAGATCGACCGTCGGGCGGAGAGGCGGATCTCGGAGATTCTCCTGAGCGCGCAACCTGGCAGTTCGATCATCGGCGAAGAGTTCGGCCACACGGAAGGAGCGGAAGGGGCGGTGAGGTGGCACATCGACCCGTTGGACGGAACGCTCAACTACGTCAGTGGAATCCCCTACTTCTGCACATCCATCGGTGTGGAGGTCCGGGGGGAGATCGTGGCGGGCGTTGTGCACGACCCCCTGCGGCAGGAGACCTTCTGGGGATGGACGGGTGGGGCATGTCTCAATGATCAACCCCTGGCGGCGGCTTCGGATCATCCCGGGGAAGACGCGGTCAACACCATCTGGCCCTTTGTCGGGCTGACGCCCGAGTCTGAGGTCCATGCCGAGTTCATCAGGACCCTGAGAGGTCTCGGCGCTGTCCGTGGGCGGGGGTCCTATGCCCTGCAGATCGCTCATGTGGCGGCAGGTCGAGCCTCTGTGGCTCTGGAGGTCCGCGCGACGAGCCCATGGGATGTCGCTGGAGGGTTCGGTGTGGCGCAGGGGGCCGGCTGCTTCCTCTATCACTTGGAGTCGGCGCCTGACGGTTTCGGGTCGTGGGCGACGCCGACCTTCATCGTGGCGCGTGATCGTGGCGTGGGGGACATGCTGGCGGCTGAGCTGGAGCGAGTCGTCGCTCCCTGAGGTGGTGACGACCCGTGGTGCCTCATGGCCGAATCCCCGGGAAACGGCCCCTCGTGCCTGACGCACATACTCCCGCGGAGTCTCCACGTGTGGCGGGGATCTCCTTCTGAGGAGCGGTCCCTCGCTGTGCGGGGACTGTCCATGAGTCTCGTCGCCCGCTTGTGCCTCGGCGTGAGGTATGTCACACTTAGGTTCGAATCGAGCAGCTCAGTCGGGGTATCCGACTGCCGGTTTTATTGATCAACTGCTCAATAAAAGGTGTGAAGCCGTGGATCGAATGTCATGAGGCGACAGGAGGGGTCATGAGTCAGCAACGTGACGAGAGAACAGTCCTCGACCTGCCCCGGACCGGCATCGACCTGCCCTCCTGGCGGGCCGCCATCGGATCTGCCGTGGTGCCGCTGGACATCCGAGCCGAGGGCGGCGTCCCATTCCGAGGTCACCTGCGCAGCTCCAGCGTGGACGAGGTCGGGCTCTTCCGGCTCGTCACCACACCGCACAGTGTGGCCCGAACTCCCGAACTGATCTCCACCGACGACGCGCGGTTCTACAAGATCAGCCTGCAGCTGGCCGGACGCGGCATCCTGGAGCAGGACGGCCGCCGGGCGAGTCTGGGCCCTGGAGATCTCGCCATCTACGACACCCACCGGCCCTACCGCCTGCATTTCGCCGAGGCGAGCCAGGCGATGGTGATGATCTTCCCCCAGGAGATGGTCGACCTCGCGCCGGAGGAGATCGCTCAGGTCACGGCGAGCTGCTTTCCCCAGGACCGCGGATTCGGGCGCATGATCAACCCGTTCTTCATGGAACTGGGGCGGGATCTCGACCAGCTCACCAGCACCTACTCGGCACGCCTGGTGCATCTGGCGCTGGATCTGATGGTCACTATGCTCTCCCAGGAGTTGGACGAGCGTCAGGCGTCCGGGATCTCGTCGGCCCGGCACCTGGGGCGCGAGATCAGGGATCACATCCTGCGTCATCTGGGCGATGAGAGGCTGTCCCCGGCCTCGATCGCCGCGGCCCACTACATCTCGTTGCGCCACCTGTACACCATCTTCTCCGAGGAGGGTCAGACCGTCTCCGCCTGGATCCGGTCACGGCGCCTGGAGCACATCCGGCGGGACCTCGCCGACCCGTTGCAGGCCGATCGTCCGATCTCAGCGGTGGCCGGGCGGTGGGGACTCCACGACGCCGCCCATTTCTCCCGGGTGTTCAAAGCGGAGTTCGGCGAGTCGCCCAGCACCTACCGCCGACGCCACCTCGAGGAGGGACTCTCTCTGGCCGGATGAATGCCCGCCCGGACGCGGCGGTCGGCTGACGGCTGGTGTCGGATCCGCCGGGGCCTGGCTCCATGAGGCAGAATCGGGGCCATGCCCAAGAAGGTCGACCGCCGCGCCCGCCGTGAGGAGATCGTCCGCACCTACCTGAAGATCGCGGCCCGCGACGGGATGGAGGCCGCCACCACGCGCGCCCTGGCCGCCGAGCTCGGCGTCGCTGTCGGGTCCCTGTGGCACTACTTCTCCGGCTTCGACGAGGTGCTCTCCGAGGCTTTCGAGATGATCTTCAAGCGCACCGACGGGCGCATCGCCCGACGCGTCACCGATGCCGACGGGCTGGACGCCCTGTGCGCCATGCTCGAAGAGGTGCTGCCGATCGGCGGCGTCCCCCGGGATGAGGCCTATGTGGTGGTCAGCTTCTGGGGGCGTGTCGCCGCAAACCCCAGTGTGGGAAGCCTGCAGGTTGCCGTCGAGCGGCAGTGGCGTCGGCAGATGACCGGATACCTCCGGCAGGCGGTCGAGGCCGAGGAGCTGCACTCGGAGGCACCGGTGGAGGACATCGCCGACGCCCTGCTGTACCTGGTCACGGCCTCGCAGTTCGAACGAGTGCTCGGTACGGCGCTGGGCCAGGAGGCCAGGCTCTGGCAGATTCTGCGCCACCACCTGGCCCCCTGGATGACCGAGCGGGCGGCTCAGCAGTGGCAGTCGCCGTCGTCCTGGGCCGAGGCCCCCGAGGCGGACGCCTCCGGCGCGCCCGAGGCCTGACAGTGCCCGCCGGCCTCCGGCGGGACGTCCAGGGTGGGGTTGCGGTCGAAGAAGCCGTTCGGCGTCATGCGGAATCCCGCGTAGTCCACCGGCATGATCGGCCAATCCTCGGTGCAGGGGAAGTGGGTGAGGCCGAAGGTGTGCCAGAGCACCACATCCTCTCCATCGATCGCACGGTCCTGCGCCGTGTACCGAGGGAGACCGTCGTCGCCCGGGTTCAGGTTGACCAGCCGACCGGCGGGGTACAGCTCCTCGGCGTCGTACCGAGTCACCCACAGGTGATGCCCGGCGAACGTCGCGCGCCGCCTGATCGGTGAATCGTCGGCCGCCAGGAGCGTGGGGGCATCTTCCGGGTGCAGCACGTAGCCGGTGGGCTGTCCCAGTCGGTTGGTGGCCTCGGCGCTGCTGATCCGCCAGCTGCGCCCCGCCCCGCCGTCGGCGTCCCGAACCGCCTGCCGCTCGCTGGGCAGGCGGGTGATGTTCCGCGTGAATGCGTTGCCCCAGGGATTGGACTCTGAGGTCGGCTCCCGGACGACGTCGATCTCGTCGACGGCGTTCGCGGTGCCGTCGATGCTCATGTCCAGTCGGGCGCAGAACAGGTGCTGGTGGATCGGGGCGCCGAGTCCCGGGGCGATCTCGGTGGAGTACGGGTAGTCGCCACCGGGGTGGGCGTTGGTGAACACGATACCGGTGGCCTTAGACTCCAGCTCGATCTTCCCGTCCAGATACAGGTACCAGTAGAAGCCGTAGTCGTAGTTGCCCACGGTGACGAAGAACGAGATCACCAGGCGCCGCTGGCGGCGGACCTCCGAGCTGCCGGAGAAGTCGTCGGTGTGCTTCCACAGGATGCCGTAGTCCTCTTCGTGGAGGCAGATGGCGTTCGGCAACGTCTGCGGGCGGCCGAAGTCATCGGCGACGACGGCGTCCACATAGGTGATCTCGCCCTTGCAGTCGCAGCCCAGCTCCAGGGCGTTGGCGAGCCGTCCGAACTGGAACTCGCCGACGTCGTAGTAGTTCTGCCAGGCGTTGGTGGGAGAGGGGTCCCCGTAGCTGACCACCATCTCCGCCACGGAGCCGCGGTACATGATGGGCCGCTGACGTCCCTGGTCGGAGAAGCTGAGCTGGTGCAGCGTGAGCCCTTCCCGGCCGTTGAAGCCCAGGCGGACGCTCCAGTTCTCCCACTCCAGGAGGCCGTCGTCGAGGGTGAAGCTGACTCCCTCGGGCTGGGTGATGGAGATGGGCTTCAGCGAGGTGCGGAACTCGCCGCGCACGGCCGGGTCCAGGTAGTCGCCGGACTCGTCGGGCACGTGGGTCACCTCGGTCTCGACCACGCGCAGGACCTTCTGATCGGTCATGTCGATGTGAGCGACCACGCCGCCGATCGGGTGGGCCCAGATGGAGTCGGTCGGGTAGTCCTGGCGGAAGGAGAGGGCGCGCAGAATCCGGTGGCCGGTCTCGTCCTCGTAGCCGAAGACGCCGGCGGAGAGGCCGATGACGACGACCTTCTCGAGGTCGGTGACTCCACGGCGCCGCAGGGCCTCGACGTAACGTGGGTCGGCTTTGAGGATGTCGTCGGCGCCGAAGAGCTCCTCCAGGAAGATCGGGCCGGTGCCCTGCTCCGCGACGTCGACCGGCTCGTCGGAGGCGATGGTCTCGCCGTCCAGGTCGACGACGACGTCGCGGACGGTGTTCGTGGCCAGGTCGGTGACGACGAGCGAGGCCTGGCGGGGGAGTCGCCGGCCCGGTGTCCAGGCCAGGACCTCCTGCTTCTCCGGTTCACGCAGCATCAGGTAGCTCACCCGCGCGGAGTCGGGCAGCAGGCCGTTCTGCTGCAGCACCGTGCGGATCCGGGAGATCTCCTCGGCGGAGAGGGGGGTCAGCGGGTGGGCGGCATCGCCCGAGGTCTTGTCAGTCATCGAACTCCTCCTTATAGTTGAGCGCACGCTCAATATAAATATGGCACAGTTCACAGTATCCGGGGAAGGGGTGACGCTCATGGTTGCCGTCGGGTTGCGCCGCACCGCGGCGATCGTCGCAGCCCTCGCCGGCGTGCTCCATCTGCTGATGCTGGGGCACGGAGGCCTGGTGATGAGCCTGCTCATGGTCGCGATGGCCATGATCTGTCTGCCGTGCGCGGGCCATCTCTGGCGCGGCGACTCCCCGCGGGCCTGGACGATGATCGCGCTGATGAACGCCGGGATGGTGGTCCTGCACCTGGGCCTGATGAGGTCCCATGGCGCTGAGTTGGGCGATAGTGCTGAGCCCGTGCCGCATGCGCATCACCACGGGGAGGGGCTGGGACCGGCCGGACTGCATGAGCCGCTGATGCACCTCGCCCTCGGGTTCGCGACGGCGGAGATCCTGCTCGTCCTGGTGGCGGTGTGTTGGTACCTGAGGGGCCGGCATCGGGCAGTCCGCCTGACTGTTCACCACGTGGCGGAAGAGCGCTCCCCTCATAGAAGGCTGCAGGAGGAGTCAACTGCTTCTCTGCAGCTGTCGCGCACAGTGAAGTGATAAGACAGCCGATCGATGGAGGAATCACCACAATGACGACCCAGAATGTGTCTGACGGCCAGTCCCTGCTGGAGCGGATCCAGCCGGTTTCCGGGGGCCGGGAGATCCTGGACCCGGCCACCGGAGAGCTGGTCGGCCGAGCGCCAGAGGCTGATGTGGCGGACCTTGACGCCGCCGTGGCTCGGGCGAAGGCTGCTCAGTCCGGCTGGGCGGCGCGTGCTGACGAGGACCGTGCCGGACTCCTGAACGCGGCTGCTGATGCGATCGAGGCCCAGGCCGAGGAGCTGGCGGTGCTGCTGTCCCGAGAACAGGGCAAACCGCTCAATGGTCCCAATGCCCGGTTCGAGGTCGGTGCCTGTGTGGCCTGGCTGCGCGCGACCGCCTCCTTCCCGGTGGAGCCGGAGGTGCTCCTCGATGACGAGTCCGGGCATGCCGAGCTGCACCACCGCCCATTGGGGGTGGTCGGGGCGATCGGACCGTGGAACTGGCCGATGATGATCAGCATCTGGCAGATCGCCCCCTCGCTGCGGATGGGCAACACGGTGGTGATCAAGCCCTCTGGGTACACCCCGCTCTCCGTGCTGGGGCTGGTGGAGGTGCTCAACACGGTGCTTCCGGCCGATCTGCTGATCGCGGTGCCCGGGCGTGGAGACATCGGGGACCGGCTGACCCGGCACCCCGATATCGCCAAGATCATGTTCACCGGCTCGACTCCTACGGGTAAGAAGATCATCGCCGCGGCCGCCGAGACGGTGAAGCGACTGACCATGGAGCTGGGCGGCAATGACGCCGGCATCGTCCTCGATGATGCCGATCCGGCCGCGATCGCAGAAGACCTGTTCTGGGGCGCGTTCATCAACACCGGGCAGACCTGCGCAGCGATGAAGCGTCTCTACGTCCCGGATGCTCTCTACGACCAGGTCTGTGACGCTCTGGTGCAGATCGCGCAGCAGATGCCCATGGGCAACGGACTGGACGAGGGCAATGTGTTGGGCCCGGTGCAGAACCGTGCCCAGTGGGAGATCGTGGACCGGTTGGTCACCGCCGCGAAGGACTCCGGGGCGAGGATCCTCACCGGAGGAGACCCGGACCCGCAGGTCGTCGCAGGCTCCGGCGGGCATTTCTACCCGACCACCCTGGTCGCCGACATCGAGGGGGACAACCCCCTGGTGGTCGAGGAGCAGTTCGGCCCGGTGCTGCCGATCATCCGCTATACCGACCTCGATGAGGCGATCGCCGCCGCTAATGCTCTGGAGGTCGGGCTGGGCTCCTCGGTCTGGTCCTCGGACCTGGACCGGGCCCGGGCCGTGGCCGCCCGGCTGGAGGCCGGGACCACTTGGATCAACAAACACGGCGCCATCGATCCTCGGGTGCCTTTCGGCGGTGCCAAGGAATCCGGATTCGGCCTCGAGTTCGGCACTCACGGGCTGCGCGAAGTCTCCCAGCCGCACGTGATCGCCTGGTGAGCACGCCACGCTGATCCTGTGGCCCCTGTCCGGTTGGCTCCGGAGGAATGGTCGCTCTGAGCGCACTTGCGCGAGTTTTAGCGACCATGCCTCCGGAGCCAACGTGTCGTCGGGGCCCGCCGCTGAGGTGCGTTGAGCTTTGGGCGGGACCCAGCACGCCCACCTGACCTCGACGAGGACCATCGCGAACGTTGACCGGTCGCTCCGAGCTCATCGGCTCGTCCTGCTCCACACGCGGCGCGAGGCTGGTCGATGGTCGTGGAGCCGTTCGGGAACGTCCCGTTGCGGATGAGGCGAGCCGGAGCAGGGCCGTCGGAGAGTCGCTGGGTCCTGCGGCGAGCGGGTCTCGGGAGGGGGTGGGACGGCCGTCTCGCGGCCTCATCTGCCCAACTTCCCACCGGATCGTCTCTCGGAGAGGATGTCGAAGCGGGCCACGACTTTTCGCCTCGGCCGCAGCCGTCCGTCAGAAGACCCGTCTAGTGGCGGGCCTATCTCCTGGAGGGCAAGGTCCCCAGGCGCACTCCGGCCGCGACGCCGTCGGAGTGCGCCCGCAGGCACGACTGCGGGCACCGGAGGGGCATTGACGCTCGGTCCGGCAGCTCGGGAAGTCACGATGCCGAGGCCTCGGGTGGGGCTCCCCAGCGCGCCTGCCGCTCACGCGCCGCAAGAGGACTCACGGACGCGGACTTCGGTGGCGTTCTGGTCCCCGACGTCGCAGATGTCATGCGAGATGTGGAGCCGCGGGCCCCGTATGAGCGGTCCGGCGTCCACACGTCGAGAAGTCTCGGACCGGACCTGTCTCGACATTCCGGAGTCGTTGATGGGAAGCCGGAGCTCCGACCCAGTCGAGACGCAACCGATGTCGGCAGTCCGCCCAGTGTGGGCACCCCACTCCCGAGGCGGCGGTCCTCTCGGACCTTCTTGACGTGAGTGGGACATGTGCAGTGCTCGACGCAACCGCCGGTTGGCAGTGTCGCAGATCACGAAAGTGGGCGAAAAAGGTTGACACGCCAATTCGTCTCACCGTATGTTGAGCATACTGTATGACAAAGACGGCATGGGAGGCACTTTGGATCTGGAACTGAGCGGAAAGGTCGCGGTAGTCACCGGAGCGAGCGCAGGCATCGGAGCTGGCATCGCTGAAGTCCTCGCGAGCGAAGGCGTTGAGACGATCCTTGTGGCACGCCGTGAGGAGCGGATCACGGTCGTGGCTGAGCGTCTTGCTGACTTGGGCTTTCCGCGTCCCGTCGTGTTTCCGGGGAACGTGACCGATCGTGAGTTCGCGGCGTCGCTGCGGGACTTCGTCGAGGAGAAGTACGGCCACCTCGACATCCTCGTCAACAATGCTGGGGGGAGCCGCCCGGTTCCCATCGACGCCGGAGACGACGTCTGGGAGGAGTCCTACGAGCTCAACTTCACTGCTGGACGCCGGACAACGCAGGCGTTGCTCGACCTGCTCCGCGCGAGCGACCGAGGGCGGATCATCAGCATCACTGGCGTCCTGGAACCTCACGGCGTCAGCGCGGGGACTCCGGCGAAGGCCGGGGTCCACGCGTGGTCCAAAGCGATGAGCACCGCGCTGGCCAGAGACGGCATCACGGTCAACTGCATCGCGCCCGGGACCATCGAGTCAGAGCAGATGGACAACCGGCTCTTCCCCGAAGCAGACGCACGAGCGGCATTCGTCGAGGACAACGTCCCCGTTGGGCGGTTCGGGAAGCCTCGGGAGATGGGCTATATGGCTGCGTTCATCGCGTCGAGCCGAGCCGACTACGTCACAGGCGAAGTCATTCGCGTTGATGGAGGGCTCAGGAAGTACCCGTTCTAGAAACCCAGGAAGGTTGCATCATGACAACGGAGACCAATGTGCACCGCACAATGTCGACTTTCAGATCACGCCGTTGTGGCGTAGTCGCGGCGTCCGCAGCAGGCGCTCTCGTTCTCGCCGGATGCTCTGGTCCCGAGGAAGGAAGCGCGACCGGAGCGACAGGGGAGTTCTCGTACTCCTACGCGGTGACGAATGCGGACGTCGTGCCTCCCTACAGAGCTCTCGCCGATGCTTACATGGAAGAGAATCCGGGCGTAGACATCACTCTTCATGAAGTGTCGAACGAGTCCTATGGCCAGACCATCACGACTCAGCTCAATGCCGGCAACGCCCCAGACGTCTTCCAGACCGCGCCCGGTCATGGTCGAGTCTATAGCGTGGTTCCTCTCGTCGAGGCGGAGCTGATCGCTCCCCTCGGCGATGACGCGGCCACTACTGTACCCAGTGGTTCTGAGTCGCAGTTCCAGATCGACGGCGATACGTTCGGCGTGGCCTTCGGTCTCACATTCGTGGGCGCAGTGCTCAACTCGACGACCGCGGAGTCAGCCGGTTTCGACTATCCGGCAGACTGGGACGGCCTGCTTTCCGCCTGCGAGGACGTCGCCGATGACGGGCGGTCTGTCTTCGTCCTCGCAGGCGCCGCTCCTCCGAACACTGGCCTCTTGGCGTTGGGCATCGCGGCAACCCGCGTCTATGCGGAGAATCCCCAGTGGGACGAGGACCGGGCCGAAGGCACAACCACATTCTCCGACTCGCAGGGCTGGAAGGACACGCTGCACGCGATCGAAGATCTGAACGAAGCTCGTTGCCTGCAGGGGGGAGTCGAGGGTGCTGGATTCGACGTCCTTGCCAGCAACTTGCAGCAGGACGCGTCTTTCGCCGCGATCGCGCCGAGTGGTGCCGCGGCTGACTTCGGACAGAACGCTCCTGACCATGAATTCACCGTTCAGCCGCTGCCGCCGGCGCCGGGCGGCGATCCCTTCGGAATCGTCGGTGCCGACTACGCACTGTCTCTGAACGCCGATGCGGAGACCAATGAGGCAGCCATCGACTTCCTCGAATGGACTACCGGTGATGAAGGGCAGAGGATCTTCGCCGAGGCTGAAGGATCATTGCCGTTTGGCGATGACCTCTCGGATACGATCTATGCCTCAGTTGAGGAGATCGTGAACCAGGAGGACTTCGTGCCGCGGCCCAGCTCGAACTGGAGTAACCCCGCTGTGTTCGAAGCGCTGGGCGTCGGGGTCCAGGGTCTGCTGACGGGGCAGAAAGACGTCGACGAAGTTCTGCGTGACATGGACGCAGCATGGGAGTGAGCCCTTCTCATGGCGCAGCACGGTGTCGGGCAGACACTTCCAGCCGCACCTCCGAGGATAGGACGATCCAGGAACGCGAGAATGCTATGACTACGTCGATCGACCCCTCCACAAAGGGACTGGAGCCCCGAAGGAAGAGCACACGAAGGCGTCGGCGGAACGCGCGATCCAGACATGGTGGGACTCTCCAGTTCGGGCACTGGTGGTGGGCGTTGCCCGGGATCGTTCTTGCCCTGGGCGTGCACTTTGTGGCGACATCGATCGGTGGAGCCTTCGCATTCACTAATTGGAGTGGAATCGGAGGATTCGATTGGATCGGACTAGAGAACTTCATTAGGATATTCCATGACCCGACAACTTCTGGGTCTCTGTTTAATACGCTTTTTCTTGCCATATCGTCGGTGATTCTAGTTAATATTATAGGGCTCGCTATCGCGGTGTCATTGAATAGAATCATAAAAACACGATATGCACTTCGAGTGTTATTCTTTATGCCTGTTGTTCTCAGTCCGCTTGCAGTCTCATATATATGGAAGTTTATTTTCGACTTCAATGGACCAGTAAATGCGATTCTCGCCGCGATCGGTCTGCCAGGATGGGCCAGGCCGTGGCTGGCAGATCCTTCGTTCGCGATCTGGGCGGTGCTCGTGGTGCTCGTGTGGCAGGGGACAGGCGTCGCGATGGTCATCTATCTCGCGGGGCTCGCCTCAGTCCCCCAAGAGATCGAAGAGGCGGCTGCAATAGACGGCGCGAATCTGTTCCGGCGATTCTGGCACGTGGTGCTGCCAGCCATTCGTCCCGCGGTGGCGATCGCAACGACGCTGGGGATCATCACCGGTCTTCGGACATTCGACGAGATCATGGCGCTTACTGGAGGTGGCCCTGCGGGAGCCACCGAGACGCTCGCCACGCAGGTGTATAAGCAGGCGTTCTCGCTCGGCAACTTCGGCTACGGCGCAGCGCTGGCGCTGATCCTGGCGTGCGTCATCCTAGTCTTCGC
Source organism: Nesterenkonia suensis (assembly GCF_054782935.1). Classification (NCBI taxonomy): domain Bacteria; kingdom Bacillati; phylum Actinomycetota; class Actinomycetes; order Micrococcales; family Micrococcaceae; genus Nesterenkonia; species Nesterenkonia suensis. Next base: position 340,065 of record NZ_BAAGRN010000001.1, read on the forward strand.
GGTGATGCAGCAGCGACTCACAGCCGACAGATCAGGGGGAGCATGACATGTTCAGGTATACCAAGCTGAGCGCGTTGCGTGAAGTGCTTCTGTGGTTGCTCGCCGGCGCCTTCCTGGTGCCGTTCTACTTTCTCATTGTGATGGCACTGAAGTCGGACCACGAGGTCTACGGGTCCTCTCCTCTCGCGTTGCCGTCGCAGCCGACGCTTGATGGCTTCGTCGACGCCCTGGGCCGGGAAGCAAACTCGAACATTCTGGTGGGGCTGCTGAACAGTGTCCTGTTGACCGGCGGGGCCATCGTTGCACTGGTCCTCCTAGGGTCTTTGACCGGATACGTCATCTCACGCTCTACCCGTCGCTGGTCAAGCCATCTGTACTACATGTTCCTCGTCGCCATCGTGCTCCCTACGCAGCTGGGCACAGTGCCGTTGTACGTGGGAGCGCGAGCGATCGGACTGACCGGTTCGATATGGGGTCTGATCGTCCTCTACACGGGGATGTTGTTACCACTGTCCGTTTTCTTGTATGCAGGATTCTTTCGGCAGCTCACAACAGAGTACGAAGAGGCCGCGACCATCGATGGTGCGTCGAGGACGCAGATATTCTTTCGGATCGTATTTCCGCTGATCGCGCCGGCCACGGGTACAGTAGTAATTCTCGCCGGCCTCCTAGTCTGGAACGATTTCTTCACATCGCTGATCTTCCTGGGTGGATCAGATCATCAGACACTACCCGTTACAATGTACTTCTTGGTCGGATCTCTCGTGTCGAAGTGGAATACAATCTTTGCAATTGTCATCATATCGATGATCCCGATCTTGCTCCTCTACGTGTTTGCCCAGAAAAAGTTTATTCAGGGGTTCGCTGGAGGGCTCAAAGGTTGATGGCGTGATGCGCAGTGGGAGGCGCCGGCGCTTGTGCAGTGCGATTCGCGCTTCATGAAGTGGTGAATGAGAGCCCTGGCAGGACGCGGTGAGTCAGTAATGGAGGATTGACCTGCCATACTGTATGACAGTAGCCTGGTAGGACGTAATTTTTTCGGTGGACGACACAGGAACTAGGTGTGACAGAGTTGGAACGCATCACTGTTCAGCGACCGGAAGTGACGCTGCGGGATCGGGTGATCGATGGCATTCGTGACGCGATCACATCGGGTGCCTTGCGGCCGGGTCAACGATTGACAGAGCGAGAGCTCATTGAACAGACGGGTGTGAGCCGAACGTCTGTTCGGGAGGCTCTCACTCACCTGCACGCCATCGGACTTGTCGAGTCGACGCCAGGGCGCGGGTTCAGAGTCCCGACGCTCGACGAGGCGACTGTCAATGAGGTCTATGAGGTTCGAGCCGCGCTCGAGCCAGCCGTTGCGTATCACTTCGTCAACCGGGCCACCGACGAGGAGTTTGCGCGGCTGCTCGAATTCCGAGACAGCAATCTGGATCTGGCAGAGCGTCTGGATGATGCCCGCCTCATGGATGATCTTCTCATCGCCGGGGCGCGGAACAGCATTATGGCGGACATGCTTGATCCGCTTCGCGCACGGATTCAGCTGCTCCGGCACGTCTCGATGGCTGTGCCAGGGAGAAGCGCCGCGGCCGCAGAGGAGATGGACCGCATCTGCGAGGCCGTGGCGCGCAGAGATGCCGAAGGGGCCTGGAAGGCTGTTTACGACCATGTCGAGGCAGCGAGGAAAGTTGCTCTGACGGTTCTTTCTGAGACCGAGGCATAGAGCGTCCGGCTCGACGTCGGACGGGAATCAGCCTCTTGACTTTTCGGCCGGCACGGTTGGTGCGTCGTTGTGCAACGCACATCGACCGCCGGGTTCCGGCCTGACGGCCACGCCCTGCCCTCAACCCTGCCCATACGAAGATCCGCCCATTGGTGGCCTTGGATTCTTGCCATGCCCTATCAGACGAGGAGCAGATTGTCATGATGAGTCGAGATTCGGAGAGTCAATATCTATGTGTTGGGAGCAGGAATACAATCAATCGCGACGCACATGGTAAAGGAATCTCTGTGTTCGTCCGCAATGATCGTGGGAGCTGGGCTCTGGTGCACGAGATGAGGGATCTCGTCAATCCTTCGTATCTTGTGGTCAGCGAGGCGCAGAATATCCTCTACACGGTTCACGGGGATTCACAGGAAGTCTCAGCACTCGAGATCTCCTCCGACGGGTCGTTGGCCGTCATGAATACGGTGTCATCGAACGGATTGAATCCTGTTCATTTGGCCCTTTCGCCAGATGAGAGATATCTATGTGTTGTCAACTATGCTTCGGGTAATGTCGCTTCAATCGCCATCGCGCAGGACGGGTCTTTGGGAGATGTGGTCTGCGTGCGGGAGCTTCGTGGATCCCCCGGTCCCCATCGGGCGGAGCAGCCGTCCTCCAGGCCGCATCAGGTGGTATTCGATGCCTCCGGCGCGTTCGTGCTCGTCCCTGATAAGGGGTTGGATCGCACGTGGGTATTCAGGTTCGACAAGATCACCGGGCAGCTCCTCCCGAATTCGTTCGCGTGGTCAGGGGCGCGGTCAGGTGCGGGCCCCAGGCACTTGGTGGAGCACGATGAGCTCGGCGTGATCTACATCGTCAACGAGCTGGACTGCACCATTTCCGTGTGTGACTGGGACAGCACTGGAGGCCGGCTGGAGGCGCGGCAGATTGTGACGCTGCTTCCGGATGACTATACGGGGAACGGCTCGGCGGCCGGCGTCGTACTGGATGTCGAGCGCCAACGTGTCTACGCGTCCATTCGTCACATGAATGGTGTATGCGCCTATGAAATTATACCTTCATCTGGCCTATTGGCCAACCCTTCTTGGGTAGATTCATGTGGAGTTCAGCCCCGATTCATATCCTTGGACAATTTTACTGGCGAACTGCTTGTTGCCAACGAACTGAGCGGGGAAGTCAGGGCTGTTTCGCTGGCTTCATCTGGCACGCACCCGGCATTCGATCCCTCGGGTGGTGTGGTTCGTGCGCATGTATCGAATCCCGTATGTATCGAAGAGCTGTCCCGTTAGGGATCCGGCGGAGCCGGGCGCACTCAGAGATCATGGGTGGGTGGGGGGCAGGTCCTGGCAGAGCGCGGCGAAGAGTTTTATATCAATGGAGATATTATGGATGAAGTTCTTGAGAGTATCGTGGAGTTTTCGGTCGATCATCGTGTTGAAGACATGCCTGATGATGTGGTCAACCGCGCGCGCGAGATCTGGATCGACAGTTTGGCATGCGCCGCCGGTGGCAGGAAGGCGCGCGGTGCTGCTGTGGCAGAACGATACGCGGTCGGTGCGCCTGAGCGAGATCAAGGGTTCCTGATTGGTCACTCCGAACTGGTCTGCGCCGAGGCTGCTGCCTTCGGAAACACGTCAATGATTCGTGACCTTGATATGAATGATGGACTTGCGGGCGGGCACCCTAGTGACATGATCGGCGCGTTGATGTCGGTGGGGGCCGAGCGAAGCGTGTCGGTCGGTGATCTGTTGGCCTCCATCGCCGTCGCCTATGAGGTCTATGCTCGTATCAGCGATTATGTGTATGGCGAAGGGTTCTTTCCTGAGAACCGACGAGTTCAGCCGTTGTCGGTCGACCAGGGACTGTATGTGTGCGTCGGCGCGACAGCCGGCCTGTGCCGGCTCCTTGGGCTGACGCGTGGCCAGGCAGCCCATGCGTTGTCATTGTCGGTCTCCGCCGGTTTCCCGCTGCGAACCAGCCGTGCTGGAGAGCTCTCTGACCTGAAGGGGATGGCGACGGCGATCAGCAGCCGCAACGCCATGTTCTTCTGTCATCTGGCGAGGGAGGGAATCACTGCGCCGGGGCGACCATTCGAGGGTCGGCACGGTCTTGTCGAGCTGCTGACAGGATCGGAGGGGCCGATGGAGTTGGAACCTCTCGGCGGAGAGTGGGCGATTCGTCGGACTGCACTGAAGTACTTCCAGACCACATCCAACTGTCAGGTGGCGGTGTGGGCTGCATTGCGGCTGCGGGATCAGGTGAATGTCGAGCAGGTGTCGTCGATCGAGGTGTTCGCCCCTCGGTTCCTGGCTCACGAATCGGGCAGTGAGGGCAGCAAGTGGAACCCGGCGACTCGTGAGACGGCTGATCACAGCCTGCCATATGTCTTTTGCAAAGCTCTGCGCGATGGTGTTCTCACGTTTGATGAGTTCGATGCTGACGGCCGAGCGGACGAGGCGGTTGTGGAACTGGCCAGTCGCCTGAGCGTGGAAGTAGATCATGACATCGATGCGTCCTGGCCTGAGACGTTTGCCGTTCGGGTGCGCATCACCGAAGAGGATGGGTCAGTGCGTGAGCACTATGAGCAGGACCCTCGCGGTGTGCCTCAGAATCCCCTGACTCGCTCGGACCTTCGTGACAAGTTCGTCGCGCTGGTTGGTGATTCGCTGGTGGACAACTCGGGATCGAGCCTGTTTGACAGTCTGTGGGGAGCGAGCCAGGGCGTCGCAGTGTCTGATCTGATGGCTGGATTCACGTTCCGTCCTTGATATCCAGGTGGTGTCTCCGGTGGGAGGGTCGCCGACGTCGGGGAGGGACGGTAGGCGCTGACGCCGCTTGTCACCCGTGGAGGTGCGGGGCGCTGCCGACCGCGGGGGATGGACGGAGTGCGGTGGCCAGCAGATTGCCAGTGATGCGACGTCAAAGCCCTGGCATACCTGCCGGAGGAGCAGCCCCGCCGTGCAGCCGCCCCGAGTCTGCAGGTGGGAGGGCGACGCGCGAGTGGGCCCCGGGGCTCGTTCTGCCAGGGCCGCGCGGGCACGGGGCGGTGGGGACACTGACGTCAACGATCGCCGGCGGGGCATCCCTCGTCAGTGCGAGTGCCGCCTGGGTCCGCTCCTGCAGATCGTCCGGTCCGCGTTGTCGGAGCCCAGCTGAAGGAGGCTGAAGGTAGCGATCGAGACTCCGTGCAGCTCGAGAGCACGAGCGTGGTCGAGGTTGAGAAGCACCGCTGTTGCCGTAGCGGCCGTGCCGACCTCCACGTGGCTGTGGTCATCGATGTGACCCCGTCAGTGGTGCCCGAGGTGCTTCTCGGCTGCTGGACGGGGCCTAGATGTAGGAGGGCATGACGTTGTTGATAGTCGCCGGGGCAAGCGCAGCCGGGGGCTGATCGCCGCAGGAAGTATGCGGCCGATGATAGTTGTAATGGTTGACCCAGACCTGCAGCGCCTGTCGGCGAGCCTGTTCGGAGTCGTAGGCCCGGGTGTAGAGGACTTCGTCGACCATCAGCCGGTTGTAGCCTTCTACTTTGCCGTTGTGCTTCGGCGTGTAAGGCCTGATCCGTTGATGTCGATGACCCAGCCCGGTCACCGACTGATGGAACACCGCGGAGCGGTAGTTGTTGCCGTTGTCAGTGATGACCCGATCGATGCTGATGCCGTGGGCGGCGTAAAAGGGGCTCATCGCAGATGAAGGTGTAGCAAGGGTCTGAAGCCTCCAGTGTCCAGCAGCGCTCGGGTGATGTAGTTGCCCAGGTTTCGGAACCCCAGGGCAGTTCCGCGCAGGTGCTCGAGGCGTCCGTTGATGGCCTCGGTGGGGCCGTTGGATGTGCCGGGCCGGTCGAAGTAGGCCAGGACGTCAGCAGCCCTCTTGTTCAGGGTCCGGCCCAGCTTCTTCAGCTCTGCCAGCTTGGCGGGGACGCCGCGGCGCAGCGAAGCAATCACCTCTTGAAGCAGGTACTTGCCGTCCTTCTTCGATGGGTGCCGGTAGGCGGCGACGATCTTCTGATACACACTCTAGGTGGCCTCGACCTCGACATGCTCATCAACGGCGAAGACCTTCCGGAGCTTGCGGTCTTGGGGTTCGGTAAGCAGATCAGCCCCGGTGCGCAGGGTCTTCCGCGCCCCATAGAGGGGGTCCCCTGAACGGCCGCGGTGCCCGGTGGTCTCACGCTGGACCCGTTGCCGGGCCTGATCCAAGGCATCCCCCGCCAAAGCGACCACGTGGAAGGGGTCCATCACCGCCACAGCCTCGGGCAGTTCCTCGGTGGTAACGGTCTTGAACCCGGCGAACCCATCCATGGCCACCACCTCGATCCCCTCCCGGAAGTCCTGTGTCTGGGCATCGAGCCAGGTCTTGAACACCGCCTTAGATCGGCCCGGGACCATGTCCAGCAGCCTCGCCGGGCCAGTTCCCTCGCGCACGGGGGTGAGGTCGATGACCACGGTGACGTAGTGGGAGCCGGGGCCGGAGTGGCGCCAGCAGTGCTCATCGACCCCGATGACCTTCACACCCTCGAACCGGTGAGGATCCTCAATCAGCAGGTCCCGGCCGGCGGCCAACACGGCGTCGTTGACGGTATGCCAGGAAGCCGCCAAGGCTGCGGCGATCCTGGCGATGCTCATCCTGTCGATGACCACTGATTTCAGGGCCCACAGCACCGCATGCCGACTCAGTTTCGCCCGGGGTGCGGCCGCGGCAGAAGTGTCCTGCCGCCACACCCGCTGGCAGTCCGGGCACCGGTAGCGACGGACCCGCACCCACAGGGTGGTGGGCCACCAGCCCAGGGGAAGGTGGGCAAGTTTCCGGACCACCGTGCCGCGGGGGATGCCCTCAGCGCCACAGTTGCGGCACCATGGATCGTCCTGGGCGAGACGGCATTCCAGGATTGCTCGGTCGCGGCGGATCTGCTGACCAGTGACCCTCAGGCCGAGGTCATCGAGCAGGCAGAAGCTATTGAGGTCAGGGGTCGTGAAAGTAGGCTGGGGCATCGTCGAGGTCTTCTGGATGGATTAGGTGTAGGAACCTCCATCATCGGAAGGCCTCGACTTCTATCCATCCACCGCCACGCCGACTCCGCTACTCGTCCCAGCTTCTATCGCCCCTGCTTCTACACCCTCAAACGCGAAGAGCCGTAAAGCCCTGGCCCGGTGGAAGAATCCCGCGGTGGTCGTCTGCCGCTCGTCGGCCAGCGCCTCGGTGTAGGCCAGGCGGGTGTACCCATAGACGGCCGAGTGCAGATACGTATAGCCGACTCTGGCCCCGGTGCCGCGCTTGGAGGCCTTGGCCTTGCTGCTGCCCCGGCCGTGGACCTTGTGTCCGCCTCCGTCGGGGATGGTGCCGACCTTCTTCACATCCAGATGCACCATGGCCCCAGGATGCTCGGCCTCGATCACCGACGGTGTGGTGCGCAGATTCTCCCCGTTCGGGGTGAGGTCCCGGAGCCGGGAGATCCCCAGCCGCGCCAGCCACCGGCCCACGGCGCGCAGGCTGATCCGCACCGGCGGGTGGATCTCGCCGGTGGCCAGCCCATGCTGCTCGGGCAGCGGGTCGATCCCGCCGGTGATCAGGTGCAGATGGATCCGACGAGCCGACCACTTCAGTTCCCGGCGCAGCGCCTCGATGCGCTCGACCACCGATTCCCGGGTCGCAGCCGGCGAGTGGCGCGGAGTGCTGGGGTGATCGACGAGTCCGGCTTCACCGTGGTCGCGGTAGCGAGTGACCCATTTGCTCACCGTGTCCCAGCTGACGCGGAACTCGGCGGCGACATGAGCGATGGGCAGCCCGTCGTTGATGTGGCGCTCGACCATCTTCAGTCGGCCGGTCGGAGTCAGTGTGGAGTTCGGGTGCACCGCGGTAGCGTGGGACATGAACGGGCTCTCCTTCTGCAGCAGACGGTTCTTTGGCGATTACCATCCTGCGGGCGGGAGCCCGTTCGTTCTCTCATCGCCCCGCCGGCTCCGACAACCTCATGCCCCACAACACCTAGAGCCGTTCGAGGCAGGCCGGCAAGGTCTGCGTCGACGCATGGGCTGCGTCCATGGAGCTCTGGTGCATTGGACAGGGTGCCCTTAGATGCTGCCGGAGGCAGTCCACAGTGGGCTGGGCATGCGAGTGCCGGTGAAGTCGCGCCGATGGCCTCCGCTGTGCGGCCCGGAGTACGCTCCGTTCGATCGCTGAGCTGTCTCACCGCGCGTCAGGAGTGACAGTCTCAGGGGGATCTCGGCCTTGGCGCCGGGGACGAGGCTGCCGTGCCCTGGCGGATGTGCCAGACGCTCGTCGCTGCCTGCTGGTGGTCCGCCACGTCTGACGGCGACCTGGCGGTGCGGGGCGCAGCTGCCGGCTTGGGGTCGGGCGAGCCTGACTGCACTGGTGCGAGGGAGACGGCGGAGTCCGATCTGAGCCCCCTGGGTCGCCACGTTCCTGGCCCATGTCCACCGGCCTTGGGCCTCCTGCTTTCCGACTCTGGCGATCTCTGGAGAAGGGGACGGCCGCGCGGCACGGGAGGATTCTCCCGGCGTCTTGGATTCTTGGGAACTGCTTCATTCGGGTCTTGCTGGATGCCGACGAATTCGCTGATCGGTCGCCGTGTGGGCGAGGCAGGTCCTGCAGAGGGAATCGCCGCTGCGTCACCGCGGACATGGTCGTGATCGTGGGGTCTTTTCGCGCCCGGAGCTGCCCCATGAGTCGATGACCCCGAACTCATGATCGCTCCGCGACCCAACGGGCTGTTGGCCCCATAGGCCTGCGATCAGATGGTGCCGCCTGACGGGCCCCTGAGCGGGACACATCGCCGAAGCGGGTGTCGGATTCGTGACGGGACCGTGCGGGTGGGGCCCGCCGTGTGCAGCGGGATGCGCATCGCTGCCGGCCCTGGCCTGGAATCGCAGGAAGATCAGTGGCGAACCTCGCCGTTGACCTCTCGTTTGTATGACGATATGGTTGACACACAAAATAGATCGACGGATGGCGTCGGACGTCCGGTCGCCCAGGCGGCGGCGGGGCACCTGCGCGGTGCTCGTCGGCGAATGTCGTGTGAACTGACTTGTACTAGCCCGTTCTCGCAGCGTGGCTGCGGTCCAGGGGGCGCAAATGCCCTGTTGAAGACAGGCATTCAGCCAGCAATGAGAAGGGGATGAGCAAGGGGTGGCATCTTCTCGCCGAATGCAAGGGAAGGCATGAGAGTGAACGTCCACGATGATTCTGAGGCGCTTGTGTTGACTGAGCGCATCGACAGCGCAAGCGCGCTGATCACCCTCAATCGGGCGCACAAGCGCAATGCGATGAATTCAGCAGCACGTGTATCGCTCGTGAGGGCGCTGGATGCCACACGAGATTGCAAGGTCGTTGTCCTCACGGGTTCGGGGTCGGCCTTCTGCGCGGGGATCGACCTGAAGGAAGCCGCACAGGGCAGTCCTGAGACTGCCGCGGAACCGCGTGAAGACTACGACTGGCTCGATGTCCAGATGGAGATCCGTCGCCATCCGGCCGTGTTCATCGCAGCGGTGAACGGGAGTGCGATGGGGGGCGGGATGACTCTGGTGAATGCAGCGGATCTCGCGGTGTGTGCCGAGGGCGCCGTCTTCGCGATGCCCGAGATCAGCTTCGGGCTCTATCCCTCGATGGCGGGCCCTTCGACACAGCTGAAGCTCGGCTCGAAGCGCGCGTCGTGGATGGTGCTCACGGGCGACAGAATCGATGGACGAACGGCTGAAGCATGGGGCCTCGTCAATCGGGCGGTTCCAGCGGATCGGCTGATGGACGAAGCGCTCGGCATCGCGAAGCGGCTGGCTGAGTACGATGCGGTCGGTCTCCGATACGCCAAAGAGGCGCTGTGGACCATTCCCGGATCCGTGGGGGAATGGTCGGAAGCCCTGCGGTACGGCCAGGACGTCGGCGATCGCATCCGTGAGGAGTCTGACGCGCTGTCGAGAGGCCTCTCTGATTTCGCCGCCGGACGGCGATCCAGCGCTCAGGGCGACGGAGCACCTGCAGCCAGCTCAGTATCACCGGAGCGGAGGCCTGGATCATGACGGGTGTCGGGGCGACGCAGGCCCTTGCCGAGTTCATCTGCCGCATGACGTTCTCGGATCTGTCGGCCGGAGCTGTACGCGCGGCTCGGACGGCGATCATGGATGGAGTGGCCAGCATGTGCGCAGGTGGTCGCGAACCCGTGGCCCAGCCCGCGCGTGAAGTCTTCCTCTCCCAAGGCGGTGTGGAGGAGGCTTCCGTCGCCGGTCTGGGCCAGCGCCTGCCCGCCTCCAACGCGGCATACGTCAATGCTGTGCAACTGCACTGCCTCGACTTCGAAGTGCAGGGATTCCCCCCTGCTCATGGAACCTCATCCATACTCCCCGCGGCCTTGGCGATCGCGGAGCGTGATGGTCTGTCCGGGGCGGACCTTGTCACAGCGTTCGCCGTGGGGTGGGAGATCCAGCAGCGGGTGCGCGCGGCCGGAGACGGCTCGGACATGAGGAGCTTTCACCCTCCCGGAGTCGTCGGGCCTCTGGGGGCGGCTGCCGCGGCGTCGCACCTGGTCGGGTTCACCCCGGAGCAGACTGCCATGGCCCTGGGTCACGCTGCCTCCAATTGCGGCGGCCTGTTCGCGAACAACGGGACGGGGACGAAGGCCACGCATCCCGGACGTGCCGCTCGGGTCGGTGTCGAATCCGCCCTGCTGGTCGGGGCCGGCCTGACCGCGAATCCACACATCCTCGAGGACCGAGCAGGATTCCTGGCCGCCTTCTTCGCCTCAGAGTTCGATGGTGAGGCCCTCACCGGGAGCCTCGGAGAGGCGTTCCGCATCGAGGAGCCCGGATACCTGATCAAGCCGTATCCCGCAGAAGTTTTCATGCAGTTCACGATGCAGGCCCTCGTGGAGCTTCGCGACAGGGAAGGACTGCGGGCCGAGGACATCGCCCGTGTGCAGATCGTGCCGGCCCTGTATCACCCCGAACTCATTCGGCCTGAGCCGGCCAGCGGACTTGAGGGCAAATTCAGCTACGAGTTCTGCGCAGCGGTGGCGCTCACAGAGGAACGAGTCACCATCCAGTCCTTCTCAGACGCAGTGCGCTTGTCGCCTGCGGTTCAGGAACTGCTGCCGCGGGTCGAGGTTCACAGCGGACCGAGGAGACCGCCCGAGCTGGGTGCGGCGCAGTCGACGGTGACTGTGGTGGCCAGGGACGGACGCCAGCTGAGACACACCTGCCGCACGTTCCCGGGAATGCCTCAGCGCCCGCTCTCCGATGACGAGCACCTGACCAAGGTGATGGACTGCCTGGCCCACGCCGGACTCGATGAATCGGCCTGCCTCAGCACGGTCGCCGCTTGGGGGGATCTGGATGCTGTCGAGAATGTGCAAGAGCTCATGCGAGGGCCCCTGGCTGAGGGCCCCCCGAAGGAACGAGGTGAGGGATGAACGTGGCGAAACCGCTCGAGGACCTTGTGGTGCAGGAGACGGGCGAGGACGTAGCTCTCGCGTTCTGCGGAAAGTACTTGGCCAGCTTGGGGGCACGGGTGCATATCGACGACGGGCCGCGATTTCCCGAGGAACGAGAGGCACTGAGCCGTTATCTCGACGTCGACAAGACCGTCGGCCCGCCGTCATCAGACGCCGACGTCGTACTCACCTCGTGGATCGACGAGGAGGTGCGCCGCCCGCGAACCATTCGTGTGGTGGTCACGGATAACGGCCCGATCGGACCCCACGCGCAGTGGGTGGGTGGAGAGCTGCTGGCCCAAGCCTCTTCGGGCCTGATGTGGCTGGTGGGCGCCCCGGAGCGTCCACCGCTGCAGATCGGCGGCCATCAGATGGACTATGCCACGGGATACACGGCCTTCACCGGACTGATGATCGCCCTCACAGCACGTGACCGGCACCCGACCCAGGAGGGGCAGGATGTCCATGTCAGTCGGCTGGAGACGGGCGCGTACATCGAATGGAAGGGTAAGGCCTTCGTACAGGGCGGGCACCATCTGGGCCGAGGCGAGGAGGTCGGGCCTGTCGTTGTGCGGGCGAGCGATGGGTATTTCGGCCTTTACTACAGACAGTCCGACTGGGACAACCTTGTCGAAGTCTTTGACTCGTCACTTCTGCGAGCGGATCGATTCAGCACCGCTGAAGGACGCGCTGTGCATCGCCGCGAACTTGAGCAGATCCTCTCCGATCTCGCCTCGGCCCGAAGCAGCGCAGCTCTGTACAAGAACCTTCAGGCGGCCGGGGTGCCTGCCGGTCCGGTCTATGCGCCGGACACGCTTCAGGAGTCACCCCAGTTGACGCATCGTCGACTCTTTCAGCCCGTCGGCTCCGGGTATGCACCCGGAATGCCGCTGCTGATGAACAACCACCGACCGGGGGAGGCGGCATGACTGAGCCAGGCAGTGCTTTGGAGGGGATCCGAGTGCTCGACCTCGGGATCGTGACCGCGGGAGCCGCCTCGTCGCAGGTTCTCGCTGACTTCGGCGCGGAGGTGATCAAGGTGGAATCTACCACGTATCACGATCCTTTCCGAGACTGGGGACGGATCTCCGGCATGCAGTCAGCGGCCGAGTCGGACAGCGCACCGTTCAACTTCGTCAACCGCGGCAAGCGCGGTGTCGCCATCAACCTGAAGGACTCCACAGGCCGAGCAGTCTTCCTCAAGCTCGTCGCGGTCAGTGACGTGATCGTCGAGAACTTTCGACGGGGAGTTCTGGATCGTCTGGGATTGAGCATCGACGAACTGAAAAAGGCGAACCCCCGGATCGTTGTAGTGTCGCTCAGCTCGCAGGGGGAGCTGGGCCCCGAATCGTCCTACGTCTCGTTCGGCTCCACGTTGGAGGCCTTGGGCGGTCTGACGGCCGTCACCGGCTATGGCGAAGCGGAACCGCCAGTGTGGACGGGCAACAACGTCAACTATCCGGATCAGATCGTCTCGATACTTGCTCCGGGCATCGCCCTTGCGGCGATCCGCGCGCGGGATCGAAGTGGTGAGGCGATCCATGTCGACCTTGCCCAGCGCGAGGTCGTGGCGAGCGTGGTGGGTGAGGCCGTCCTGGATCATACCCTGACCGGTCGGAAGGCTGTGCCCCAGGGGAACCGCCACGAGAGATTCGCTCCCCAGGGAGTCTACGCGGCGGCCGGTGACGATCGGTGGATCGCCATCTCCGTCCAGTCTGATCTGCAGTGGACGCAGTTCTGCGAATTCTTCGACGACGAGGCGCTGTCGGACCCGGAGCACTGTACGGCTGACGGGCGGAGGCGTCACCATGATCGTCTCGATGAGCGCATTGAGCGCATCACGAGCGGATGGGATTCTGAGGACCTGGCTGCGCGGCTGCAAGCTTGCGGGGTGCCGGCATCGCCCGTCCTGCGGCCCGCAGAGGTGATTGAGCATCCACAGCTCTCCGCCCTGGGATTCCCCCGAGTCAACGCTGACACGGGCATCGTCGATCGAGGGTTCGTCGCCTCGCTCTCTGCCACGCCCGGGCGGACTGACCGCCGGGCTCCTCGAATCGGGGAGCACACGGTGGAGGTGCTGCGGGACGTCCTGCACTACGACAGCTCTGAGGTGCAGGAACTGTACGCGGCCGGCGCCGTGTGGTTCGAGCAGCGAACCGCAGATTCCAGTACTCGCTGACAGAGCCCATGAACCCGAAAAGGAAGAATCATGTCACAGGATAGAGAGCCGGTAGTCGTCGGCGTCGGAATGACCGATTTCGCCGATCTGTATCGGAACCCTGACCCCTGGAGGACTGAGTATCAGATGGGCGTGGACGCCCTCAAGTCCGCGCTGGATGATTCCGGTCTGAACAAACAGGAGATAGACGGGCTTCTGCTATGTCGCATACCGAGCTACGAACTGTTCGGAACGATGACTGGGTTGGCGAGTCCACGGGTGGTCAACACGTATGAGGGGACCGGAAGGATGGCCGGGGTCGCGCTCCAGGACGCCTGTGCCCTGATCCGTGCGGGCGCAGCCGACACCATCGCTCTTGTGTATGGGAACAACGGTCGGACCGCGGGCGCCACCTATGGAGGTGCAGATGCCGGGGGTTCTTACGACGCGATGGGCAACGCTGCCCTCTACGACCTGGCGTACGGCATGACGTCGCCGGGCGCATATGTGGGCATGATGTACCGCAACTACGCCGCCACCTACGGTGTCGAAGAGGGGGCGCTGGCGCCCATCGCCCTGAACAGTCGCCGAAACGCACAGATGAATCCTGTGGCGGTGATGACGAAGCCGCTCTCACACGACGAGTATCTCGCATCTCGATACATCACCGACCCTCTCCGGCTCTATGACTACTGCATGATCAATGACGGAGGAGTGGCGATCATCGTCACCACGGCCGAACGGGCGAAGGACCTTCGGAAGCCTCCCGTCGCAGTCCGCGCCTCGGCCTCCCAAGGCGATCTCACGGCTCACTACACGAAGACCGACTACTTCGAGGCCGCGTCGAAGGAGGTGGCCCAGAGGGTGAGGCAGGAGTCCGGCCTGGGGCCAGCAGACGTCGACGCGGTGCAGATCTACGATAACTTCACGCCGATGGTTCTGTTCAGCCTCGAGCATTTCGGTTTCGCCGACCGAGGGGAGGGCTGGCAGTTCATCCGAGATGGCCGGATTGCCATTGAAGGGGCCCTTCCTGTCAACACGTCCGGAGGGCATACCTCCGAAGGCTATATGCAGGGCTGGGCTCTCGAAGTGGAGGCCGTGCGGCAAGCCCGGGGCGAGGCGGGAGACCGGCAGGTGGCCGACGCTCGTACGGTGCAATACATATGCGTTTCCCCAGTGGTGTCGTCCCATATTTTCCAGCGGGCATGAACGAGAGGGAGCTGTCACGATGAATCAACACCCCACGCCCACGATCACTCCTGTGACCCAGCCGCATTACGAAAGGGCGAGCCGCGGTGAATTTACGATCCAGCGATGTCGGCGAGACGGCAGCGTCTGGTACCCCCCGGCTGCCACCTGCCCGTCCTGCTTGGAGGATGACGTGGAATGGCAGGCTGTATCGGGTTCCGCGAACCTGTGGTCCTGGGTGGTCGTCCACCAGCGATATCTTCCTGAGTTCGAGAATGAACTTCCCTACGTGGTGGCATTTGTTCAGCTGGACGAGGGCCCTTTCCTGATGTCGACCGTCGTCGGCGCGTCGCCTGATGAGCTCGATGTCGGCGATGAGCTCGTCCTCGAGCTGGAGAAGTACGGCGAGGACAAGGTGTCCATGCCGGTCTTCCGCGTGGTGTGACTCCGCCGCTGTCGTGCGGTCTTCAGCATCTCGGTATGAACCAGAAATCACCGTCGCCTGCGGGATGCGCTGATGTGCAGACATCGAATCGTCCGCCCATGAGTGACAGGCGCAGGGAAACGCGGTGCCACGTGTGTGATCAACTGTGATAAGGAGTACTTCGATGACCTCTCATCGTTCAGAAGGCGACGCCTTCGCCAAAGCGGGTGATCTGCTCGCCGTGATCCAGCCGGACGAAGGCGGGCGGACGCTGCTCGACCCCGCGACGGGTGAGGTCGTGGGTCGGGCGCCCATCCATACGGTGGATGATCTCAATGCGGCCATTTCGGCGGCGCGGGCCGCGCAGTCTGAGTGGGCTGGCCGCGGGCATGCTGAACGTTCGGCACTCATGGTAGAGGCCGCCGAAGCGGTGGAAGCGTCGGCGGAGGCGCTTGCCGAGCTGCTGTCCAGGGAGCAGGGGAAGCCGCTCAACGGCCCCAATGCGCGCTTCGAGGTCGGCGCCTGTGCGGCCTGGCTGCGGGCGACTGCCGCCCTTGAGCTGGAGCCGGAGGTCCTCGTCGAAGAAGACGGTGCTCGCGCGGAGCTGCACTATCGGCCATTGGGCGTCGTGGGGGCCATCGGACCGTGGAATTGGCCGATGATGATCGCTACATGGCAGATCGCGCCGTCATTGCGCATGGGCAACACCGTCGTCGTGAAACCGTCCGGATATACCCCCTTGTCGGTGCTTGCATTGGTCGAAGTTCTGAATCAGGTCCTGCCGGCGGGGGTCCTGCGCGTCGTGACGGGGGGCCGCGAGATCGGTGAGGGTCTGGTCGCCCATCCGGGGGTCAACAAGATCATGTTCACCGGATCCACCGGGGCGGGCAAAGCCATCATCCGCAGCTCGGCGGACAATGTGACTCGCCTGACCATGGAACTGGGCGGCAACGACGCAGGGATCGTGCTGCCGGACGTGGATCCCGCGGCGATCGCCGAGGACGTGTTCTGGGGGGCGTTCCTCAACACCGGCCAGACATGTGCCGCACTGAAGCGCCTCTACGTGCACGAGAAGGTCTACGACGCCGTGTGCCAGGCTCTGGTCGAGGTAGCCAGGCAGATGCCGATGGGCGTGGGCCTGGATGAGAAGAATGTGCTGGGCCCCCTGCAGAACAGGGCCCAGTTCGATACCGTCGCGGAGCTCGTCGACAAAGCGAAGGCAGGAGGAGGACGAGTGCTGCTCGGGGCCGAGCCCCAGCAGGACCAGCCGGGGTACTTCTACCCCACGACTCTCGTGGCCGACCTCGAGAACGACAATCCCCTGGTGGCCGAGGAGCAGTTCGGTCCGGCGCTGCCGATCATCAAGTACTCCGACATCGATGAGGCGATCTCCATGGCCAACGCATCGGACGTCGGTCTGGGCGCTTCGGTCTGGTCCTCTGACCCGGCCAAGGCTCGGGAGATCGCGTCTCGCATCGAAGCTGGAAGCGTGTGGATCAATAAGCATGGAGCGGTTGACCCCCGCATTCCGTTCGGTGGGACCAAGCAATCAGGGTACGGTCTCGAATTCGGCGTCGAGGGTCTGAAACACGTCGGGGCCCCGCAGGTCATCAGCGGATAGTCGGGGTGCGGAGCCCGGGTCGGGTCGCGTCAGAGGCTGTGGGGGCAGCGGTCCCATCGGAGTCTGAGCCGGGGAGGGCGAGTCGACGAACGGCCCCCATGGGTTGCGCGTGGTGGGAGGTTCGCCCCGGTCCGTGTCGTCGCCTCCCCGTGAGGGTCGATGACGGATGCTCGAGCCGGTGCTGGTGGGAGGGCACGCCTCAGCCTTGTGGTCGTGCGGTGGCGGTGCGGGGCCAAGATTGCGGTGTCCGGAGTCTGTGTGGGTGACTTTTCGAACTGACCAACCGTTCGGTCAATAAATCTGGTACATTCTCTCGCAGAGGGTGAGCTGGATCACATGACCTGCTCCTCGACGCCGGCGGCATGCCCGCACCGACCCGCACCCGGAGACGACATGAGCCAGACGATCTACCTCAGCACCGAAGGCCATGAGATGACCCGCGAGGAGAAGAAGGTCCTCGCCGGAACCCTCGTGGGCACCACCATCGAGTGGTACGACTTCTTCATCTATGCGCAGGCGGCAGGGTTCGTGCTCGCCGTGCTGTACTTCGAGCCGCTCGGTGCGGAGAACCAGGCGCTGGCGCAGATCATCGCCTGGGCGTCGGTGGGCATCTCCTTCCTCTTCCGCCCGTTAGGTGCAGTGCTCGCCGGGTGGCTGGGCGATCAGTTCGGGCGCAAGATCGTCCTGGTGGTCACGCTGATGGGTATGGGCGGGGCCACGGTGCTGATCGGCCTGCTGCCCACCTACGCCACCCTGGGCATCGCCGCCCCGGTGATCCTCATCCTCCTCCGCATCCTGCAGGGCCTCTCCGCCGGCGGAGAGTGGGGCGGTGCGGCGCTGCTGTCGGTGGAGCACGCGCCACGGCATAAGCGTGGCCTGTTCGGCGCCTACCCCCAGATCGGTGTGCCGCTGGGCATGCTGCTGGCCACCGGGTTCATGTTCGGCCTCAACGCACTCACCACCGAGGAGCAGTTCCTGGAGTGGGGCTGGCGTGTGCCGTTCCTGTTCTCCTTCGTGCTGATCATCGTCGGCTACCTGATCCGGATGAAGGTCGATGAGTCCCCGGTCTTCACCGAGATGAAGGAGCGCAAGAAGGAGTCCTCGGCGCCGCTCAAGGAGCTGGTGACCACCCATAAGAAGTACACCTTCCTCGCCGCACTGATCTTCGCGGCGAACAACGCCGCCGGCTACCTGGTGATCGCCTTCTTCGCCGCCTACGGAGTGAACCACCTGGGGATGGAGCGCACCGAGACGCTGATCGCCTCACTCATCGGCGGTGTCGGCTGGTTCATCTTCACGCTCTTCGGCGGATGGGTCTCCGACCGCATCGGCCGCGTGCGGACGTTCCAGATCGGCTACGGCATCATCATCGTCTGGGCCGTGCCGATGTGGTTCCTGCTGGACACCGCCTCGTTGCCGCTGTTCGCCGCCGCGATCTTCCTGCTCACCGTGGGTCTCGGCCCGTCCTACGGCCCACAGTCCGCCCTCTACGCCGAGATGTTCCCGGTCTCGATCCGATTCTCCGGGGTCTCCATCGGCTATGCGCTGGGCTCCATCATCGGAGGAGCCTTCGCCGCCACCATCGCCCAGACCATCCTGGACACCACCGGCAGGTCCTGGCTGATCGGGGTGTACATCGCCGCCCTGGCGGTCATGTCCTTTGTGGCCGTCTCGGTGGTCCCGAAGCACCTGCAGGGAATCGATCTCAACGACGACGCGGAGCGCGAGGAGCTCGCGCTCACCCGTCCGATGCGCTGACACGCCCGCCCAGGGCAGACAACTGACCCCGACGTCGCGCATGATGTCAGTCATGGATCGCTCACCAGCGCTGATGACTGATCCGCACCACAGATGAGGAGAACCCCCATGCGACACCACAGCACCATTCTGAAGCTCTCGGCCGCCACGGCTGCCGCCGCTCTGCTGATCACCGCCTGCGACGGCGGCGAGGGAGAGGACGACGGCGGCGGCGACGGCGACAGCTACTCCATCGGCATCACCCAGATCGTCGCCCACCCGTCCCTGGACGCCGCCCGTGACGGCTTCAAGGCAGCCTTCGAGGACGCCGGAGTGGAGGTGGACTGGGACGAGCAGAACGCCCAGGGCGAGCAGGCCACCGCTTCCAACATCGCCGGCACGTTCGCGACCGCGGGCCACGACCTGGTCCACGCGATCGCCACCCCCACCGCCCAGGCGGCCGCCCAGTCGATCACCGACATCCCCATCGTCTTCTCCGCGGTGACCGAGCCCGAGGAAGCCGGCCTGGTGGACTCCTGGGACGCTCCCGGCGGCAACGTCACCGGCGCCTCGGACATGAACCCGGTGGCCGACCAGCTCGAGCTGCTCACGGAGATCGCCCCGGACGTGGAGTCCGTCGGCATCGTCTACTCCTCCGGGGAGGTCAACTCAGCCGTCCAGGTGGAGCTGGCACACGAGGCCGCCGAGGAGCTGGGCCTGGAGATCCAGGAGGCCACCGTCTCGAACTCCTCCGAGGTCCAGCAGGGCGTCGAGTCGCTGAGTGTGGACGCCATCTACGTGCCCACCGACAACGCCGTCGTCTCCGCCCTGGAATCGGTGCTGCAGTACTCGCACCAGAACGAGATCCCCGTCATCGCGGCAGAGGGCGACTCGGTGCAGCGCGGTGCGCTGGCCACCTACGGCATCAACTACGAGACCCTGGGCCGCCAGGCCGGGGAGATGGCCCTGCGCATCCTGCAGGACGGGGCGGACCCCGCCGAGATGCCCGTGGAGACCGGTGAGGTCCTCGAGCTGGTCGTCAACCCGGAGGCCGCCGAGCTGATGGGCATCGAGCTCGATGACCAGCTGCTCGACCGGGCCGACGGCGTAGTCGGCGAGGACCTCGAGGAGCTGGACCCCGAGGACGACGAGGAGTCTGACGAAGACGACGAGGGTGACGAGGGCGAAAGCGACGACGAGAACGACGACGAGAACGACGACGAGTGACCTGCTCGGGAGCTCTCCCGCGGAGGATCGCACAATACATCTGAGCACCAGGACGGGCACCGGGCCGCCTCACCAGGCTGATCCGGTGCCCGACCCCTGGACGGACGTGGACACGTCGTCGGGCGCGACCCGTCCGATGGCGGCGAATGAGGACACATGATCACAGCATTGGAGCTCGGGCTGATCTACGCGATCATGGCCCTGGGCGTGTACCTGACCTTCCGGATCCTGAACTTCCCGGACCTGACGGTGGACGGCTCGTTCACCTCGGGTGCGGCGACGGCGGCGATCCTGATCACCAACGGAGTCAACCCCTTCCTGGCGACGGCGGCGGCGTTCGTCGTCGGATGCCTGGCCGGCCTGATCACCGGGCTGCTGCACACCAAGGGGAACATCAACGGCCTGCTGGCCGGCATCCTGACGATGATCGGGCTGTATTCGATCAATCTGCGGATCATGGGCGGGGCCAATGTGCCCCTGCTGGGGCAGGACACCATGATCAGCGGCCTGCGCAGCCTCGCCGGCGTCGGCTGGACCTCGGTGCTGGTGCTGGCCGCCGTCGCCGTGATCTTCAAACTCATCATGGATTGGTATCTGCACACGGACAACGGTCTGGCCCTGCAGGCCACCGGTGACAATGAGCAGATGATCCGCTCCTTCGCGGTCTCCACCGACCGGCAGAAGATCACCGGACTGATGCTCTCCAACGGCCTGGTGGGCATCTCCGGTGCCGTGGTCGCCCAGCACCAGGGCTTCGCCGACATCGGCATGGGGATCGGTCTGATCCTCGTCGGTCTGGCTTCGGTCATCGTCGGCCAGGCGATCTTCGGCTCGCGCACCGTCTTCCAGGCGACCCTGGCGGTGGTGTTCGGCGCGGTCATCTACCGGCTGGCCATCCAGCTGGCGCTGAACGTGGGGCTGAACCCGAACGATATGAAGCTGATGTCCGCGGCGCTGGTGGTGGCCGCCCTGCTGCTGCCGCAGTGGAAGGGCTTCGCGACGCTGACTCGACGGCGCAAGGGCCGGTCGTCGCTCGCCGCGGCGGCCGAGACCACGACGACCTCCGACGCCCCGGCCGGCGCCGGCACGAAGGGAGCCTGACATGCTGAGCATCGCATCTGTGGCCAAGACGTTCTTCCCCGGGACCGTCAACGAGCGTCGTGCCCTGGTCGACGTCGACCTGGAGATGGCCGAAGGGGACTTCGTCACCGTGATCGGCTCGAACGGCGCCGGAAAATCCACTCTGCTGAACACTGTGGCCGGACGCATCATCCAGGACTCGGGGGTCGTCTCCCTGGACGGCAAGAACGTCAGCCGACTCAAGGAGCACCAGCGGGCCGCGATGGTGGGCCGGGTGTTCCAGGACCCGATGGCCGGCACCGCACCGAACCTCACCATCGAGGAGAATCTGTCCCTGGCCGACCGTCGCGGCAAGGCCCGTGGGCTGGCCCGGGGTGTGACCAAGGCGAAGCGGGAACGGTTCGCCGAGGCGCTCACGCAGCTGGAGCTGGGACTGGAGAGGCGGCTGAAGACCAAGGTCGGGCTGCTCTCCGGCGGGCAGCGGCAGGCGCTGAGCCTGCTGATGGCCACCTATTCCGATCCCCGGGTGCTGCTGCTGGACGAGCACACCGCCGCCCTGGATCCGCAGCGGGCGGAGCTGGTCACCCGGCTGACCCGCTCCGTGGTGGAGGAGAAGGGCCTGACCACGCTGATGGTCACCCACAACATGGTCCAGGCCCTGGAGGTCGGGAACCGGCTGATCATGATGCACGAGGGCCGGATCATCCTCGACGTGGACGCCGAGCGGAAGTCTCGGATGACCCCGGAGGATCTGCTGGCCGAGTTCGGCAAGCTCAAGGGCGCCGTCGTCGACGACAAGACGATGCTGCAGTAAGTCCCCTCCTCCACCGTTGAGCTGGTGCGTTTTCGCCGGAATCAGGCGCTGTTGAGCGTCATTCGGGCGGAAACGCACCAGCTCAACGCGTTCTGAGGGGGTACCGTGGGGGCCATGACTGCTGACGCGCTGGTGCTCCTGACCGCGAACCCGCTCGTCCCCACTGGGTTCGAAGCCGTCGCGGGCGGGGCAGGCCTCTTCAGCCTCGCCCTGCTCGTCTGGGCGCTGGTCGAGATCTTCCGCTGCCCGGGCCTGGCCTTCGGGTGGAAGCTGGTGCTGGGGCTTCTGGCGTTCACGCTGCCGTTCCTGGGGCCGCTCGTCGCGATCGTCATGGCGCGTTCGCATCGCCGTCGGGTCGAGTCCGGGGAGCTGGCCCTCACCGTGATGGCGCCGCCGCGGAACCGTTGAGCTGGTGCGTTGCCGCCTCAAAGGCGCCCGGGAGGGCCTCATTCGGGCGGAAACGCACCAGCTCAACGGCGGGAGGGAGTTACGACACGATCAGCAGCGTCGCGGCGAAGACGAGGCCGGAGGCGATGAGAACGATCGTGGTATATCCGAGGATGTCGCGCATCTTCAGCCCGGCGATGGCCAGCAGCGGCAGCGCCCAGAACGGCTGGATCATGTTCGTCCACTGGTCGCCGTAGGCCACCGCCATGATCGCCACCGCTGGATCGGTGCCCAGGGACTCGGCCGCCTCCAGCAGGATCGGCGCCTGCACGGCGATCTGACCGCCGCCGGAGGGGACGAAGAAGTTTACGATCCCGGCGGAGAGGAACGCCCACAGGGCGAAGGTCTGGTCCGAGGAGATCGCCA
This sequence comes from Nesterenkonia suensis, assembly GCF_054782935.1. Taxonomy (NCBI): domain Bacteria; kingdom Bacillati; phylum Actinomycetota; class Actinomycetes; order Micrococcales; family Micrococcaceae; genus Nesterenkonia; species Nesterenkonia suensis. The sequence goes on from NZ_BAAGRN010000001.1 coordinate 362,292, forward strand.
CGAACGCTTCGGAGAACACCTGCATCAGCCCGGTGCCGGCCATGATGCCCAGGATCCCGGCGTAGAGCGGGAACTGCAGCAGGATGTCCCCCACATTCGCGGCGGCCTCCTTGGTCAGTGCCAGCAGCTCGAAGGGGCTGCGCACCAGCAGCATGATCAGCGTCAGGAAGCTCCAGTTCACGATGTCCAGGGTCAGTCCGCCGCCACCGGAGAAGTGGATGACCAGGTAGCCGATCAGCATGAGCCCCACCAGCAGCGTGGGGAGGCGGCTGGCGTCCACGCGGTCGGCCGGAGTGACGACGGCGTCGTCGACCTTCGTGTCCTGCAGGCGCGCGTCCACACCCAGCGGGACGACGTCCTGGGGGTTGCGGGGCGCGATGAGCGTCAGTGCGCCGGCGACCATGAGGATCGTCACCGCGGCGGCGATCAGGTTCCAGCCGGTGAACACCGTCTCTGTGATGGACAGCGGCTCGCCGAGGACATCGGCCACGAAGGAGTCCGGCGTGGCGGCGGTCAGCGGTCCGGAGGCGGAATACCCCATGTGCCACACCACGAAGCCGGAGAACCCGGCGGCCACCAGCATCGGGAAGTGCACCGGCATCTCCCGACGGCGGGCCTGCTCGGCGACTTCCCGGGCCATCAGGCCGCCCACCACGAGTCCCAGCCCCCAGGTGATCAGCGAGGCCAGGGCGGCGATCAGGAACACGAACAGGTAGGCCTGCATGGGGGTCCGCGGAACCTGGGCCAGTCGGCGCAGCAGGGCACGGACCGGACGGGTGCTGGCCAGGATGTAGCCCAGGAACAGGATCAGCGCGATCTGCGTCATGAACTCCAGCAGGCCCGCCAGGCCGAGGCCCCATTCCTCGACCACCTGCACCGGGCCGGCGTCGGTGAGCAGCAGGGCGAGTACGGCGACGATGACGGTCAGCCCGATCGCGAAGACCAGGGCTGAGGGGATCAGCTTCTCGACCAACGTGTTCAGCGGTCGCATGACGGGGCCGAGCAGGGCTCCGCCTCCCGCGCTGGGCTTCTGGCCTGAGGGGGCAGCGTTCACGGCATCCTCCTTGATGGTGAGACTGAGGTGTCAGTGACAGGGAAGGGGTGATCCCTGAGTGACGTGGCTCACCTCACCCTAGCCAGTCGGCCGCCTCGCCGGGCGAGCGACCCGCTGGGGGCGACGCAGGCGTCCTCCTGGTGATTGACCTCACAGCCCGAGCGTGGAAGAGTGTTCAGGTGAACGATCGGTCAGTAATTTCGGTCCGGCGACCTGCCGCCGCCCTGCAGCCCTCACCGACAGTCGGAGGAACCCCGTGACCACCCCCGCCTTCCTCGTCTCCGGGACACGCACGCCCGTCGGCCGCTACGGCGGCGCGCTGTCCTCCGTCCGGCCCGACGACCTCGCCGCCCTGGTGGTGCGCACGGTCGTCGAGGATGCCGGCATCGATCCCGCCGCTGTGGACGAGGTCATCCTCGGCAACGCCAACGGCGCGGGCGAGGAGAACCGCAACGTGGCCCGTATGGCCTGGCTGCTGGCTGGGTTCCCCGAGACCGTCCCGGGGATCACCGTCAATCGGCTGTGCGCCTCTGGGATGAGCGCCATCGCTCAGGCGCACCACATGATCGCCGCCGGTGCCGCGGACCTCGTCGTCGCCGGGGGAGTGGAATCCATGTCGCGGGCCCCCTGGGTGATGGCCAAGCCCACCCGCGGCTTCGGCAAGCCCGGGGAGATCGTCGACACCTCCATCGGCTGGCGCTTCGTGAACCCGAAGTTCCTCACCATCGACAAGCGGACCTACTCCATGCCCGAGACCGCCGAGGAGGTCGCCCGCGTGGAGGGTGTGACCCGGGAGGAGGCCGATGCCTTCGCCGTGGAGTCCCAGCGTCGGGCGGTCGCCGCTGTCGACGCCGGCCGGCTGGCCCGCGAGATCACTCCCGTGGAGGTGCCCGGCCGGAAGGGCGCAGTGACCGTCGTCGACACCGATGAGGGGCCGCGCCCCGGCACCAGCATGGAAGACCTGGCCGGCCTGCGACCGGTGGTCGCCGGCGGAGATGTGGTCACCGCCGGCAACTCCTCGTCCCTGAACGACGGCGCCTCCGCCGTCATCGTCGCCTCCGAAGCCGCCGTCGAACGGTACGGGCTCACCCCGCGGGCCAGGATCGCCGGCGGGGCCAACGCCGGGCTGGTGCCCGAGATCATGGGCATGGGGCCCGTGCCGGCCAGCACCAGGGCCCTCGAGCGCGCCGGCTGGAACATCGGCACAGTGGAGGCCGTGGAGCTCAACGAGGCCTTCGCCACCCAGTCCCTGGCCTGCATCCGACGCCTGGGCCTGGACCCCGCACTGGTCAACGCCGACGGCGGCGCGATCGCCCTGGGCCACCCGCTGGGCTCCTCCGGGGCGCGCATCGTGCTCACCCTGGCCCGCCGCATGGAGGATGAAGGCGCCCGCCGCGGCCTGGCCAGCATGTGTGTGGGAGTCGGGCAGGGATCGGCGATGCTGCTGGAGGCGGTGTGACCATGACCGAGACCCCTGCGCCGCACGCCTCCGGCCAGAACGGACCCCGGCTCGACGCCGCCGCCTTCACCACCCTCCGCGTCACCGAGGCCGAGGACCGCCTCCATGCCCGACTGGACCGGCCCGAGGTCCGCAACGCCATCGACGCGACCATGGTCGACGAGCTCCACGCGCTCTGCGCCCACCTGGAGCATCACCCGAAGATCCTCCTCCTCTCCGGCACTGACCCGGAGCCGCAGACCGGTCGGCCCGGAGTCTTCGCCTCCGGAGCCGACATCGGCCAGCTGCGTGCACGCCGCCGCGACGACGCCCTGCGCGGGGTCAACTCCACCGCCTTCGACCGCCTCGCCAAGCTGCCCATGCCGGTCATCGCCGCCCTCGACGGCTACGCCCTCGGCGGCGGGGCCGAGCTCGCCTGGGCCGCCGACTTCCGACTCGGCACGCATGAGCTGAGAATCGGCCAGCCGGAGACCGGACTGGGCATCATCCCCGCCGCCGGGGCCCTATGGCGGCTGCGCGAGCTCGCCGGGGAAGCCATGGCCAAGGAGATCCTGCTGGCCGGGCGCATCCTCGACGCCGAGGAGGCCCTGGCCCATGGGCTCCTCCATGCCGTGCACCCGGCGGGGGAGCTGCTCGAGGCCGCCGATGCGCTCGCCGATCGCATCGCGAGGCAGGACCCGCTGGCGGTACGGATCTCCAAGCAGGTCTTCCACATGCCGCGGGAGGCCCACCCGCAGATCGACAACCTCGCCCAGGCGATCCTCTTCGAGTCCGAGGCGAAGTTCGACCGCATGCAGGCCTTCCTGGATCGGACGCGACGCCAGGCCGAGCAGCAGGCCCAGAAGCCCGCCGACGAGCCCGCCGAGACCACAGGAGACGACGCATGAGCACCCCACAGACCGTTGAGCCCGCCCGAGGCGCCACCCTGCCCGCCGTCGTCGGCGTCCTGGGAGGAGGGCGCATGGGCGGAGGCATCGCCCACGCGTTCCTGATCTCCGGAGCCGAGGAGGTCGTCGTCGTCGACGTCTCTGCGGAGGCGGCCGAGGCCGCCCGCGGACGCATCGAGGCCGACGTCGCCGCCTCCCGGGACCGTGGCAAGATCAGCGGCGAGCTGACCGACTGGACGGCGAAGCTCACCACCACCGACGACGTGACCGCCTTCGCCCGCTGCGGGCTGGTCATCGAGGCGGTGCCGGAGGACATGGAGCTGAAGACCTCCTCACTGCGCCGTGTGGAGCAGCAGCTGTCCCCGGAGGCGTGGCTGGCCACCAACACCAGCTCGCTGTCAGTGACCGGACTGGCCGAGCACCTGCAGCGCCCCGAGCGGTTCTGCGGACTGCACTTCTTCAACCCTGTGCCGGCCTCCAAGCTCGTGGAGGTGGTGCTCGCGGAGACCACCGGCGAGGAGCTCGCAGGTCTCAGTCCGCAGTGGGTGGAGGCACTGGGCAAGACGCCGGTGGTGGTGAACGACGCTCCAGGCTTCGCCTCCTCCCGGTTGGGGGTCGCGATCGGTCTCGAAGCCATCCGGATGGTCGAGGAAGGTGTGGCGAGCCCGCAGGACATCGACAATGCCATGGTGCTGGGCTACAAGTTCCCCATCGGTCCGCTCGCGCTGACCGACATCGTGGGCCTGGACGTGCGGCTCGGGATCGCCGAGTATCTGGCGTCCCAGCTGGGGGAGCGCTTCGCCCCGCCGCAGCTGATGCGGGACATGGTGGCCCGTGGAGAGCTCGGCAGGAAGACCGGCAGGGGCTTCTACGACTACTCTCAGGACTGACCCGCCGGCCCTCCTGATCCGGATGTCCTGAGGTGGAGTCCCTGAGGTGGACCATCTGAGACGGATCCCCTGACGTGGCCGGCGACGAGCACACAGGAGATGCCCTGAGCGCACAGCAGGACGCAGTGGAGCCGCGACCCTTCGGCTCCATTCGGTGGGAGGAGTCGACGACGGCGCGAGGCCTCCACGCCGTCGTCGCGCTGCTGTGTGCCGGAGGCCTGGCGACCTCCGTGTACCTGGGGTGGACCACGGAGACCAGCCTGCCGGCCGGGGTCGGCTACCACGGCGGATTCGCCGCCGGTTGGGAGCACACCCTCAACCAGCCCGCTTACTTCACAGTGCTCTCCGGGTTCCTGGCCTGCCTGACCTCGGCGATGCTGGCGGTCCGGGTGCATCGCACCTCCACGGTCTTCCATGCCCTGCGGCTCTGCGCCGTGGTGAGCGTGATCATCACCGGAGTGGTGTTCAACCTGCTGCTGCGAGGCCCGGACGTGCTCACCGGGGTGCGGTGGGTCAATGACACGGTGCTGCACGTCATCGTGCCGATCCTGGTGCCGGCCGTCTGGCTGCTGATCGGGCCGCGAGGAGTCATCACCGGGAAGGTGATGGCGCTGTCCCTGCTGGTGCCGTTGGGCTGGCTGGCCGTCACCCTCGGACGCGGGCCGCTGATCGACTGGTACCCCTATGACATCCTCGACGTCCCCGGGATGGGGTACCCGGGGGTCGGGGTGTACATCGGGGCCATCCTCGGCGGATACCTGCTGGTGGCGTGCCTGCTGGGGGCGGTGGACCGCCTCCTTGCGCGACTGCTTGGGTGAGGGCTTGCTGGCCCCTGCATCCAGGAGTCATTCTCCCGTCCATCGAAAGCGGCTGACGCGCGTCACCCGGTCTAGGATGTGAGGGACAATGACTCCTCGATGGAGAGGGGCCGGGGTACGGTCCCCGCCGCGTGGCGTCACGCGGAGGCGGGCCGTGCCCCGGCCGTCGTGCAGGGTGCGAGTGATCCTGCGGGCGGTCCGAGGGGCCGGCCCCGTGGATCCGGCCCCGTGGATCCGGCCCCGTGGATCCGGCCCCGTGGATCCGGCCCCGTGGATCCGGCCCGTGGATCCGGCCCGTGGATCCGGCCCGTGGATCCGGGTCAGAGATCTGCCAGCGCCGTGGAGGGGTCCTCCACGCAGCGGGCCACGAAGTCGAGGAACCCTCCGGCGGTGCCGCCGTCGCAGACCCGGTGGTCGAAGGCCAGGGTGAGGGTGGTGATGCTGCGCACCGTCAGCTCCCCGTCCACCGCCCACGGGCGGTCCAGGATGCGCCCGATCCCCAGGATCGCCACCTCCGGGTGGTTGATGATCGGGGTGGCGCCGTCGGAGCCGAAGACCCCGTAGTTGTTCACCGTGAACGTGCCGCCGGTGAGCTCCCTGCCGGAGAGGGAGCCGTCGCGGGCGGCCCCCACGAGCCGGCCGATCTCGCCGTGCAGCTCACGGGCGGAGAGTCGCTCCGCATGCCGGACCACCGGCACCACCAGTCCGGTGTCGGTCTGGGCGGCGAAGCCCAGGTTCACCCCGTCGAAGTGGACGATCTCCTGCTCGCCGTCCTCCCGGGTGTCCACCCGGGTGGCCAGCTCCGGGTGGCGGGACAGCCCAGCCAGCACGAACCGGCCGATGAGCGCCAGCAGCGAGGGCGCGGAGGAGCCTGCGGCCTCCGCCTGACGCTTCAGCCGGGCACGCAGCGCCAGCAGCTCCGTGGCATCCACGTCCTGCCATACGGTGGCCTCGGGGATCTCCCGCCGGGAGCGGGAGAGCGTGGTGGCCACGGCCTTACGGAGGCCGGTCACCGCGACCCGCTCGCGGATCTCGAGTCCACCAGGGGCCGGCAGGGACGGCGACGCCGAGACCGGGGCAGCCGACGTAGAGCCAGTCGACACTGGGCCAGTCGACGCCGGGGCAGTCGACACCGGCGCCTGCTGCGGGGCCTGAGCAGTCTGCTGGCCCTGGGCGGGCGCTGCGCCGCCAGACTCCACGGCGGCCAGCACGTCGGCGCGGACGATCAGCCCGTCCGGGCCCGTGCCCGTCAGGCTGGTCAACGGGATGGAATGCTCTCGGGCCAGTCTGCGGACCAGCGGAGAGGAGACTCGCGGCGCCTTCTGCGCGGGGCGCTCCGCCACGGCGAGAGCAGGCTCAGAGCCCCCGGATCCGGCACCTCCGGGGCGGGGTCCGGTGGGTGACTGGACCGAGCCACCGGCGCGACGCCGGCGACGGCGGGATCCGGCGGAGGTGGAGGTGCCGTAACCGATGAGCACGTTTCCCGATCCCTCGTCGGCCTCCTGGCTGGAGGCGTCGTCGACCGGAAGCGCCGTCCCGGCGCGCTCCTCCTCACGGTAGCTCAGCGCACCGGAGGAGTCGGTGCCGTGCTGGCCCGCATCGGCCGAGCCGGTGTCGTCGAGTCCGCCGCTGCCGTCGGTGTCGACGGTGATCAGCGGCTCATCGACGATCAGGGTCTCGCCGACCCCGCCGTGGAGGCGCACGACGATCCCCGCATACGGAGAGGGGACCTCGATGGAGGACTTCGCGGTCTCCACTTCGGCGATCGGCTGGTCGACCTCGATCATGTCGCCCTCGTCCACCAGCCAGCTCAGCAGTGTGGCCTCGGTGAGTCCTTCGCCCAGATCGGGCAGGTTGAAGGTAGTCATCTCAGTCCTCCCACTGCAGCTCATCGAGGGTGTCCAGGACCCGCTCCACACTGGGCAGGTGGTGAGCCTCGAGCTTCGGCGACGGGTACGGGATGTCGAAGCCGGTCACCCGCTTCACCGGGGAGGCCAATGAGTGGAAGCAACGCTCCTGGACCCGGGCCACGATCTCCCCGGCCACGGAGACGAATCCCTGCGGCTCGGCGATCACCACGGCGCGGCCGGTCTTCTCCACGGTGGCGGCCAGGGCGGCGTCGTCGAAGGGCACGATGCTGCGCAGGTCCAGGACCTCCGCGGAGATTCCCTCCTCCGCCGCGGCCTCGGCGGCCTTCAGCGCCACGGACACTGAGGGCCCGTAGCTGATCAGCGAGACGTCGGTGCCTTCGCGGACGACGACGGCATGGCCCTCAGCGCCCACGCCGACCTCGGAGTCAGCAGTGGCCCCCGCCTCGTACCGCTGCCGCAGGACGGCCAAGTCCACCGGTTCCTTGGTCCAGTAGAGCTTCTTCGGCTCGAAGAAGACCACCGGGTCGGGAGAGTCGATGGCTTCGCGCAGCATCAGGTAGGCGTCGGCGACAGTGGCCGGAGTGAAAACCTTCAGTCCTGGAGTGTGGGCGTAGTAGGCCTCGGAGGAGTCGCAGTGGTGCTCCACTCCGCCCACGCCGCCGCCGTAGGGCACACGGATGACCATCGGTAGGCGCACACGGCCACGGGTGCGATTGGCGAGCTTGGCGATGTGGCTGAAGATCTGCTCCAGGGCCGGATAGGCGAAGGCGTCGAACTGCATCTCGACCACCGGCTTCATACCGTTGATCGCCATGCCGGCCGCCATGCCGGCGATCCCGGACTCCGCCAGCGGCGTGTCGAAGCACCGGTTCTCTCCGAAGCGTTGGGTCAGCCCGTCGGTGATGCGGAAGACACCGCCCAGGGTGCCGACGTCCTCGCCGAAGACGCAGACGGCGTTGTCGTGCTCCATGGCGTCGGACATCGCCGTGTTCAAGGCGGCGGCGAAGGTGGTCGCCTTCGGCGCCGGCCGAGGGGCGGGCGCATCGGCCGGCGCCGCGCTGGCCCCGGGGCTGGTGGCGTCCGCGGTGTTCTCGGTGTTCTCGGTGTTCCCGGTGTTCCCGGTGTTCTCGATGTTCTCGGTGGTGGTGGCTGTGTCGGTGGCGGGGGCCATGGTCAGTCCTCCTGGCTGCGCTCGAGCTCGTCGGCCAGCAGCGCACGCTGTTCGCGCAGCTGGGCGGTGGGGGCGGAGTAGACGTGGTCGAAGATCTCCAGCGGGTCCATGTCCGGCTCGGTGGTCATCGCCTGGCGCAGGGAGGCGGCCACCTCCTCGGCCGTGGCACTGATGCGGGACTCGACGGCGTCGTCGAGCACTCCCTTGCCGGAGAGGAACCGCTTCATCCGCAGCAGCGGGTCGCGTTCCTTCCACAGCGCCACTTCGTCCGCGTCGCGGTAGCGGGTGTCGTCGTCGGCGTTGGTGTGGGCCTGCATCCGGTAGGTGGTGGCCTCCAGCAGCAGCGGCATGGAGTGCTCGCGGGCCAGGTCCACGGCACGGCGCAGGGTGGCCAGCACGGCAACCATGTCATTGCCGTCGACCTGTTCACCGGCCATCCCATAACCGATGGCCTTGTGCGCCAGCGACGGAGCGGCCGTCTGGTGGGACAGCGGCACGGAGATCGCGTAGCCGTTGTTCTGCACGAAGAACACCACCGGCACTTCGAAGACGGCGGCGAAGTTCAGCGCCTCGTGGAAGTCGCCCTCGCTGGTGGCTCCGTCGCCGCACATGGCCAGCACCACGGTGTCTTCGCCGCGGAGCTTCGCGGCATGGGCGACGCCGACAGCGTGCAGCAGCTGGGTGGTCAGCGGGGTGGACTGGGCAGAGATCCGGTACTGGTGCGGGTCGTAGCCGCAGTGCCAGTCGCCGCGGAAAGAGACCATCACCTCCAGCGGGTCGACGCCGCGGGTGATCACCGCGACGGTGTCCCGATAGGTGGGGAACATCCAGTCACCGTCGCCCAGGGCGAGAGCGGCGCCCACCTGGCAGGCCTCTTGGCCGTGCGAGGAGGGGTAGACGGCGAGCCGGCCCTGGCGGACCAGAGCGTAGTTCTGGTCGTTGACGCGGCGGCCGACGACGAGCGCCTCGTAGGCGGCCAGCAGCGCGTCGTCCTCGGGGATGGGGTATTCGTGGCCGGGGCTGGTACCCTGCTCGTCCTCGGGGATCAGGGTGCCCTCGGGGGAGAGCATGCGGATCTGGCGCTGGGCCGGGAGCATGTACTGCTCCGGGGTGATCCCGAAGCGGCGGCTCGTCTCCCAGATGTGGGTGGCCTGCTCGGCCTTCTCATGGCCCGGGACGTCCGGGGCGAAGCGCGGGTCCACGTCGGTGCTCGCGGGACCGGCGCCGGTGCCCTGTCCGGTGTCGGCGGCCTGCTCGGGCTGCTGCGCGTGCGACGAGGCCTGCCCGGTGGGGGTGGTCTCGTCGGCTGGTGCTGTGCCGGGGGTCATGGCTGTCAGCCTCCTCGAAGGTGTCGCCGGCGCGGTGGTCGCGGCATGGGTGCATCACGGGTGATGTATCGAGTGTGACCCAGCTCATGGTGCGGTCTCCAGCTCTGCCGGACATCCAAGACGTCGTCTCACTCGGCGGGCTGTCGGTTGGACGATCTGCTCTCCAGTTGGGCATCTGGCAGTGGTATCGTCCAGCGATATGAGCAGTCTGCCGGACACCACTTCGTCGAGCACGCGGCCGCTGGACGCCGTCGACCATCGCATCCTGGCTGCACTGAGTGCGGATGCGCGGAAATCGGTCACCAGCATCGCCCAGGAGCTCCACCTGTCCCGGGCCAACGCCTATGAGCGCATCGCCCGGCTGCGGGATGCGGGGGTGCTGCGTGGCTATACGGCAGTCATCGATCCCCGCGCCGCAGGTCTCGCGACGGCGGCCTATGTGTTCCTCACGCTGAAGCAGGATGACTGGGAGGTGTTGCGCTCGGCGCTCGCCGATGAGCCGGCGGTGCGCCATCTGGCCCTGGTGGGCGGGCAGTACGACGCCGTACTGCTGGTCCGTACGCGCACGGTCGAGGAGCTGCGCCGGGTGATCTTCGAGCGGATCCAGTCGCTGTCCTGTGTGCAGTCCACGCAGACGGCGCTGATCTTCGACGATCACGCCGAGCATCGGCATGCCGCCCCGGAGGGGTGAGGTGCTCCCGTGGCGTCCGCCCCTCGAAAAGTGGCCGTGATCACGTTAGGATGATCATGATTACCGACCGTTCGGTCAGTTACGCCGCCGTCGAGAGGACGCCATGACTGCCACTGCCCCCACCGCCGAGGCCGCCGTCGTCGACCTGCTGCCCAGCTACATCCAGGACTCCTGGTGGACCCCGGAGGGCCCGCAGAAGGTCGCCGAGGTCCACGACGCCTCCACCGGGGAGCCGGTGTGCCGGATCTCCACCGACGGCCTGAACACCCGTGCCGCCGTCGACCATGCGCGCAGCGCCGGCCAGGCCAGCCTGGGGGAGATGACCATCCATCAGCGAGCCCTGCGGCTGAAGCACATTGCGGCCTACCTGGACGAGCACAAGGAGGAGCTCTACGCGCTGTCCGACCGCACCGGCGCCACCCGTCGGGACCACCTGATCGACGTCGACGGCGGCATCGGCACCCTGCGCGTGTTCTCCTCCAAGGGCCGCAAGGAGCTGCCGAACGCCAACGTCATCCTCGACGGCGCCGTCGAGCAGCTCTCCCGGGACGGCTCCTTCCTCGGTGAGCACATCTACACCCGACTGACCGGCGTCGCGGTTCAGATCAACGCCTTCAACTTCCCGGTCTGGGGTATGTTGGAGAAGCTCGGCCCCAGCTTCATCGCCGGGGTGCCGACCATCGTCAAGCCCGCCAGCCAGACCGCCTACGTCACCCAGGCCTGCGTGCGGCTGATGCTGGAGTCCGGGCTGGTGCCCGACGGCGCGATCCAGCTGATCTCCGGCTCCGCCCGGGATCTGCTCGACCACCTGGACCATCGCGACCACGTGGCCTTCACCGGGTCGGCGGCCACGGCGCAGATGCTCCGCTCCCACCGCAACGTCCAGGAGGGCGGCGTCCGCTTCACCGCCGAGACCGACTCGCTCAATGCGGCCATCCTGGGCCCCGACGCCGGGCCGGGGACCCCCGAGTTCGACGCCTTCATCAAGTCGGTGACCCTGGAGATGACCGCCAAGGCCGGGCAGAAGTGCACCGCCGTGCGGCGGACCATCGTGCCCAGCGAGCACGTCGACGCCGTCGTCGAGGCGCTGCGCAGCCGCCTGGAGTCCCGCGTGGTGCTCGGCGACCCCCGCGATGACTCCACGACCGTCGGCGCCCTGGCCTCGAAGGACCAGCAGGCCGAGGTCGGCCGTGCGGTGCAGACCCTCCTCGGCGCCGGTGGAACCCTGCGACTGGGCGGCCCGGACGCCGAGCTCGACGGGGTCGACGCCGAGACCGGCGCCTTCTTCGCCCCCACGGTGCTCTCCTTCGAGGACTCGCGCACTCCGGAGGTCCACTCGGTGGAGGCCTTCGGGCCCGTGACCTCGGTGCTGGGCTACGCGGACGTGGACGACGCCGTGGAGCTGGCCGCACTGGGCGGCGGCTCCCTGGTGGCCACCGTCTGCACTCACGACCCGGAGACCGCAGCGGTCTTCGCCCGCGGCATCGGCTCCCACCATGGGCGGGTGCTGTTCTTGGACCGCGACGACGCCAAGACCTCCACCGGCCACGGCTCGCCCCTGCCGCACCTGGTCCACGGCGGGCCCGGCCGCGCGGGCGGCGGCGAGGAACTCGGCGGGGTGCGAGCGGTGAAGCACTACATGCAGCGCACCGCCGTCCAGGGCTCTCCGGACCTGCTCACCGGCGTCACCGGAGTGTGGCATCGCGGCGCACGGGCGACCACGGCCACTCCGGAGACGGTGGCCTCCGGCGAGGCAGTCCACCCGTTCCGAAAGTCGCTGGCGGAGCTGCGGATCGGCGACCAGTTCGCCTCGGGGCTGCGGACGGTGAGCCTGGAGGACATCCTGGCCTTCGCCGAGTCCACCGGGGACACCTTCTACGCGCACACGGATGAGGAGGCGGCGACGGCCAACCCGTTCTTCCCGCGCCGGGTGGCCCACGGCTACCTGCTGGTCTCCTGGGCCGCCGGGCTGTTCGTGGAGCCGGCCCCGGGTCCGGTGCTGGCCAACACCGGCCTGGAGAACCTCTCCTTCCAGACTCCGGTGACCTATGACGACTCCATCCGCGTGACGCTGACGGCCAAGCAGATCATCCCGCGGGAGACCGACGACTACGGCGAGGTCCGCTGGGACACCGTGCTCCACAACCAGCACGACGAGGTTGTCGCCACCTATGACGTGCTGACCCGCGTGGCCAAGGAGAAGGCCCCGGACTGGGTGTGAGTCTCTGAGCCGTCGGGCCGTCGGGCCGTCGGGCGGTCGGGCCGCTGAGCCATTGAGCCCATCCTCCTCCTGATGGCGGGACCCCTCCCCGCTGGGAGGGGTCCCGCCATCAGGTCGGGGTGACATGGGGGCGCATCGTCGGCGTTGCGGAGGGGCCTGCACCCCTTGGCACCCCACTGAGCGTATGCAATAGTGAACGCCACGCGCTCCAGGGTGGCGGAAGGGGACGGCATGACCACGGTAGGCAGTCCACGGACCTGATCCGCCCCGACGACGGCATGGGTGATGCTCCTCGTCTCAGGCTGTGTGCCGCTCGGCGAACCGGCGGCCTCCCAGGAGATCCTCGACTCCACCAGCGACGATCCGCCCGTGGACGGGGGAGGAGACGAGGACGGCGCTGAGGACAGCGCCGGCGGTGAGCCCACGGACGAGCCCACGGACGAGCCCACTGTGGAGGCCGAGGGCGAGGTCGTGATCGACTCGGGTGTGGACGAGCTTTCCGACGGCATGGGTGTGACCGCCCGGACCACGCTCTGGGACTTCCTCAACGGCCAGGAGGTCGAGGCGCAGGTCACCGTCTAACCGCTGGTGAGGACCACGTTCGACGGCGAGGACTTCCTGGCCTCACGCATGGACTTCACCCTGCTCAGCGAGGACGGGGCGCTGGATCTGGACCACACGCCGAGATCCCACACCGAGATCCCACACCGAGATCCCACACCGAGATCCCACACCGAGATCCCACACCGAGATCCCACACCGAGATCCCACACCGAGAATTCGGTGGAGGTGCGGCTGGTGGACACGGGCGCCATGGATATCCAGCTCACCACGGTCAGTTCGGACGGCCAGTACGTCTGGGACTTCTTCGCGCTCGACCGTGACCTGGTCCTGCCGGACCAGGGTGCGACCTGGGTGTCCTACTTCGGAGACGCCGGCTTCGAGGAGGCGGCGCTGCTGCTGCCGTACTTCGGGCTGGTGGAGGGCGTGGAGGTCCTGGACCCCGATGACCTCGACGCGGAAGTCCTGGAGGCCTACCCGCTGCTCGAAGACCTGGAGGACCCGGCGGAGCGGATCGAGCCGCGGATCTTCCCGGCCGACATCTATCGGGAGCGCGACGGCGGCGACGTGACCATCCGCGACGACGACGGCCAGGCCACGCTGACCATGGCCTCCGACGTGCTCTTCGACGTCGACGAGCACGAGCTCGATGACGACGCCGACGCCATCCTGCAGACCGCCGCCGAGGAGCTGGAGCGTCTCGACGGCGGCGAGCTGTTCATCATCGGACACACCGATGACGTGCTCGACGAGGACTACAATCAGGCGCTCTCGGAGCGGCGTGCGGCCTCGGTGCATGACCGGTTCGACGACCTCACCGACCTCACCGACCTCTCCGGCTTCGACATCACCGTGGAGGGTCGGAACTTCCAGGAGCCGGTGGCGGACAACGAGACCGAGGAGGGGCGGGCGCAGAACCGACGCGTGGAGCTGCGCTTCGAGCTCCCGGACCTGGAGGACCTCAGCGACCTGGAGCAGATCGGCGAGCCGGCGGAGCCGCAGGGCCCGGTGGGTGCGGCCGACGACGTCCTGGAGGTCACCGCGGAGGACGGCCGATCCGCGGAGGTCGCCGTGGAGGAGGTCTATCAGGTGGACAACCTGCTGGTGGGCCCTCACTCGGTGGAGATCACCCAGAACGCGGACGGCCACGACAGCTCAGGCTCGCTGGCCTGGCCGTTCAGCTTCGGCCCCGGCGGCGAGCGGGACGATCTCGATGCGCTGGCCGACGGGGGACAGGCCGATACGGTGACCCTGCTGATCGGCGACAGCCGGGTCTTCCCGCTGGAGATGAGCGGGCAGGGGTTCGTCTCCGGGGTCGACGAGGACGGCGAGTTCATCATCGATGACCTCCCCTGGTACTCGCCCATGGCGGACCAGTACTTCGGGGGTGACTACGGTGCGGCCGACGGTGTCCGGGGAGTCGTCACCGTGGTCTGGCCTCTGGTCTCCATCGAGCAGGTGACCATCGACGTGCCGGTGGAGTCCGAGTGGGAGGACCGTGAGGGCTTCGACCCGTGGAGGTTCGAGGACGTCCCGGTCCAGGAGTACCGGCAGGACGACGACACTGACACTGACGACGACACTGACGACGACACTGACGACGACGGAGACGAGAGCGACGACGAGGACTGACCCCGGACCGTCACTCGCCGCGGAAGGTGGGCGTGCGCTTCTGCTGGAAGGCGGCGAAACCTTCGGCGTAGTCGGCGGAGTCGCAGAGTCGCCCCTGGGCCCGGTTCTCCTCCTCGAGGGACTCCCACAGCCCGATCCGCTCGTCGCGGACCCGGGCCACCAGCGCCTTGGACTCGCGGAACGCCAGTGTCGCGCCGGAGGCCGCCCGGCGTGCCTTCTCGCGGGTGAAGTCCACCAGCTCCTCGGGCGGCAGGGAGCGGGAGAACAGTCCGGAGGCCACCGCCTCCGCGCCGGAGAGCAGGTCTCCGGTGTAGATCAGGTCCAGGGTGCGGTGGGCTCCCAGCCGCTCGGTGAACAGGGCGTGGCCGCCGGAGTCCAGGGTGGCGCCCAGCGCGGCGAAGGGGGAGCCGATCTTCGCGTCCTGGGAGACATAGACGACGTCGGTGGCGATCGCCAGGCCCAGCCCCACACCCAGGCAGGGGCCCTGCACGGCGGCGAAGGTCGGGGCCGGGAACGCGGCCATCCGGCGCAGCACCGGGGTGACCTTCTCCTGCAGATAGCCCAGGGCGTCGTCGGTGGCGGGGTCCACTCCGGAGATGTCCCGCCCGGCACAGAATCCCTTGCCCTCGCCGCGCAGCAGCACCGCGCGGACTCCGGCCTCCTCGGCCTGCCGGTAGGCATCGTCCAGTGCGGACAGCGCCTCCTCGTCCAGGGAGTTCAGCTTCTTCGGGGCGTCCAGGACGATCTCGGCCAGGCCGTCGTCGAGGTGGGTGCGGATCACAGGGCGGCTCCTCGGGTGGATGGGACGGACTCAGGCGTCATAGGTGACCACGAGCTTGTCGGAGGTGGGCCGGGTCTGGCAGGTCAGCACATAGCCGGCTGCCACCTCATCGGATTCGAGAGCGAAGTTCTCCTCCATATCGAACTCCCCACAGACCACCTTGGCGCGGCAGGTGCCGCAAACGCCGCCGGCGCAGGCGAAGGGCACGTCGGAGCGGGAGCGCAGGGCGGCGTTGAGCACGGTCTCCCCGGAGCCCTTCGGGGAGCTGACCTGCCCGGTCAGCCCGTCGAGGGTGAACTCGATCTCCACGGTCTCGTCGGCGGCGCCGGCCTCCACGGTCCGGCCCTGGTGCCCCTCGGGGCGGTCCGGGCGGCCGGTGGTGAACAGCTCGAAGCGGACCTTCTCCTCGGGCACGCCGCGGGCGGCGAGCTGATCGCGGACCAGCTGCACCAGCTCGAAGGGGCCGCAGAGGAACCACTCATCGGTCTCCGGCACGCGGAGCACCTTGTCCAGCAGGTCGCCGAGCTTCTCGACGTCGATCCGGCCGGTCAGCAGCGGGTTGATGCGCTGCTCGCGGCTGAGCACGTGGTGGATCGCCAGCCGGGAGGGGTGGCGGTCCTTCAGGTCGCCCAGCTCCTCGGCGAACATCACGTCCCCGGCGGAGCGGTTGGCGTAGACCAGGTCGAAGGTCGAGCTGTCCGAGGCGG
The DNA here is from genome assembly GCF_054782935.1 of Nesterenkonia suensis. NCBI lineage: Bacteria > Bacillati > Actinomycetota > Actinomycetes > Micrococcales > Micrococcaceae > Nesterenkonia > Nesterenkonia suensis. The sequence continues at coordinate 378,363 of NZ_BAAGRN010000001.1, forward strand.
CGAGCACCGAGCGCGCGATGGCCATGATCGGGGTAATGCCGGAGCCGGCGGCGAAGGCGACCAGGTGCACATCCGGACGCTGCGCCACCGCCTCGGCGGCGAGCTCCTCCGGCCGGTTCATCGAGGTGATGGCGGTCTTGGAGACGAAGGTCCCGGAGGGGTTCATCACCTGCAGAGTGTCGCCGGGGGAGAGGTGCTCATTGGCCCAGGTGGAGAACGCCCCGCCGAGATCCCGCTTGATGGCGATCCGGATCTCGCCGGGCGTGGGCTCCTGGCACAGCGAGTAGGACCGTCGGACCTGCTGACCGTCGATCTCCGCGCGCAGCGCCACGTACTGGCCGGGGGCGTAGTCGAAGTCGTCCTGCAGCTCCTCCGGCACGGCGAAGGTGACCTCTACCGAGTCCGGGGTGAGCCGCCGCACCTCGGAGACGGTCAGCGTGGAGAACTTTGCGCGACGGCGCTTGGTCGTCTTGATCTGCATCAATGCACCTTGAAGTGGTCGAAGGGCTCCAGGCACTCGCGGCACTGGTAGAGAGCCTTGCAGGCGGTGGAGCTGAAACGGGTCATCTCTCGGGTGTTCGGGGAGTCACACTGGGGGCACTTCACGCTCAGCCCGACCGAGACCGGCCCGACGGCGGCACGGCCGGTGGGCGGGGCGATCCCGTAGGCGCGCAGCTTGGCCTTCCCAGCCTCAGTCATCCAGTCGGTGGTCCAGGCCGGCTGCAGCACGGTGTCCACGCGCACCTGCTCATGCCCGGCGGTGCGCAGCGCCTCGCGGACATCGCTGGTGATGGTGTCCATCGCCGGGCAGCCGGAGTAGGTGGGAGTGATCACGACGACGGCGGTGCCGTCCTCCTCCAGGCGGGCGTCGCGCAGGATGCCCAGGTCTTCGATGGACAGTACCGGGATCTCCGGGTCGTTGACCGTGGCGGCGATCTCCCACACGGTGCGTTCCCTGCCGTCGTCGAGGGACGGCGCCGGGTTCTCACTGGTCGGCTCGAGCGACGGGTGGCCGGCCATCATGGTCTCGGCCACGATGCGGGAGGCCTGGCGAGGGTCAGATGTCTTATAGCGTGTGCTCATGTCGTCCTCCGTCCTGCCGGGGCGGGTCCGGACTGCGATGCTCACCAGGCCGCTCCGGGATGCTGGCGGGCGAGGACCTGCATCTCGGCGAGGATGTAGCCCCGCTGCTCGGAGAACCGTCCGGTCCGATCGGAGCCGTAGGCCCCGGACATCTCCGGTGCGGTGAGACCGGCGGCCTCGATCATCTCTTGCAGCTGACGCAGGGTGTCCTCCCGCAGACTGGAGGGCAGGACCGCGACGTCGCCGAGTGCGGGGATCGGGTCGACGTCGAGGAACAGCTCCTCCACATAGGACCACAGCGAGTCCAGCCCGTCCTGGATACGGCGATGGGACTCCTCGGTGCCCAGCCCGAGCCTCAGGGTCCACTGGGCGGCATGGTCCTGGTGATACTGGACCTCCTTGAGCGCCTTGTCCGCGATGGCGGCCAGGGTCGGGTCGGCGGAGTGGACCAGTCGGCTGTAGAGCTGGTGCTGGTAGATGCTGAAGATCAGTTGGCGGGCGATCGTGCGACCGAAGTCGCCGTTCTCCTGCTCCACGAGCCGGCAGGAGCGGAACTCCTCCTCATCGCGGAAATAGGCGAGATCGTCCTCGGTCTTCCCCCAGGCGGTGCCCGCATAGGTGAGCAGGAAGCGGGCATGGCCCAGCAGGTCCAGGGCGATGTTGGCCAGCGCGACATCCTCCTCGAGCTCAGGGGCGCGGGAGATCCAGGAACTGAGTCGTTGCGAGAGCATCAGGGCGTCGTCGCCGAGGACCAGCGCGTAGCGTGCGGTGGACTCGTCGGCGACGGCCTCAGAGGCGGCGATCTCCTCCGGGGTGATCGCCTCGCCCTGGGACTGGCGGGTCGCGGAGTCGTGGGATGCGAAGCTCACAGGTGCTTCACCCCTTCCGACTGTGTGTAGTAGGTGGCGTGACGGTAGCTCTTGCCCTGCGGGGACTCGAAGAATCCGCCCTTGGAGTCGGGGTCGGAGGCCATGATCGCCTCGGCCGGCACCACCCACACCGAGGTGCCCTCATTGCGCCGGGTGTAGAGGTCCCGGGCGTTGCGCAGCGCCATGGTGGCGTCCGGGGCGTGCAGGGACCCGGCGTGGACATGGGAGAGGCCGCGGGAGGAGCGGATGAACACCTCCCACAGGGGCCAGGAGCCGGAGTCTGTGGGGTCGATGGCTGTGGGATCGCTGGAGGTCATGGGCCTCGCCTTTCCTGGGGTGGGCTCGTGTCTGCGGCGCCGAGAGCCGGCTGCGGCACGAGCGTGATCGAAGGGCTCAGGCGCCGATCAGGGCGGCCTGGTCCTGCTGCTGACGGCGGGCGTAGGCGGCGGCCGCCTCGCGGACCCAGGCGCCCTCGTCACGGGCCCGCCGGTAGTGCTCGAGCCTCTGGCGGCTCAGTGGTCCGTTGCCCTTGAGCACCGAGAAGAACTCGTCCCAGTCCAGTTCGCCGAAGTCATAGTGGCCTCGTTCCTCGTTCCACTGCAGGTCGGGATCCGGCAGCGTGAGTCCCAGGGCTTCGGCCTGGGGGACGATCATGTCCACGAAGCGCTGGCGCAGCTCGTCGTTGGAGAAGCGCTTGATGTTCCAGGCCATGGACTGCCCCGAGTTGGGAGAGTCGCTGTCCGGCGGGCCGAACATCTGCAGGGCAGGCCCGTAGAACCGGTCTACGGCGTCCTGGGCCATCTGGTGCTGCTCGTCGGTCCCGTGGGACAGCGTGTAGAGGATCTCCCAGCCCTGGCGCTGGTGGAAGGACTCCTCCTTGCACACGCGGACCATGGCGCGGCCGTAGGGTCCGTAGGAGGCTCGGCACAGTGGGACCTGGTTGGTGATCGCCGCGCCGTCGACGAGCCAGCCGATCGCGCCGACGTCGGCCCAGGTGCGGGCGGGGTAGTTGAAGATCGAGGAGTACTTGGCTGTGCCGGTGTAGAGCTGGGTGAACATCTCGTCGCGCGAGGTGCCCAGCGTCTCGGCGGCTGAATAGAGGTAGAGGCCGTGGCCTGCCTCGTCCTGGACCTTGGCCATCAGGATCGCCTTGCGCTTCAGGCTGGGGGCGCGGGAGATCCAGTTGCCCTCCGGCTGCATGCCGATGATCTCGGAGTGGGCGTGCTGGGAGACCTGGCGGACCAGGGTCTTCCGGTAGGACTCGGGCATCCAGTCAGTGGGTTCGACGCGGGAGTCGGCGGCGATGAGCTCCTCGAACCGCGCCTGTCCGGCCGCAGCGATGTCCGCGGCGGCTGCCGCGTCCGCGTCGTTCGCCAGGCGGAGGGGTGCTCCGTCGGCATGCTGGGGGGTGTGGTGCGCCGTCATGGGGTCCTCGATTCCGTCGCCTTATTTACCGACCGTTCGTTCAGTATAGCAGGGTGCATGTGATGGTCAACACACACGCGCGCGGGTCATGAGCATCGCCAGGGGAGGCAGGGAAGACAGGGGAGGCAGGGAAGACAGGGGAGGCAGGGAAGACAGGGGAGGCAGGGAAGACAGGGGAGGCAGGCGAGGCCGGGGAGCTGAGGAGAAACGGAGGCCGGGGAAGCAGGCAGGGCAGGCGGGGTAGGCGAGGCCGGGGAGCTGAGGTCGGTGCGGAGGCGCGCCGGCACGGGCGGTTCGGGAGCAGAGGCGCGCGGATCTGCCGCGTCAGCGGTGCTGAGCGCGCAGGCCGTCCAGCAGCAGGTGCCTCACCGTATCGGCCAGGGCCTCATCGGGCTGCCCGTCCTGCGCGCGATACCAGTCCACGAGGGAGTTCACCATGCCCATCGTCAGGCGGGAGGCGGTGCGGGCGTCCACGTCGGCGCGCAGATCCCCCTCCTGCTGAGCCTGGCGGATCAGCTCCGCGATGCGCAGAGTGATCTCGCGCCGGCGCTGCAGCGCCTTGACCTCCAGCTCCGAGTTTCCGCGCAGCCGCAGCAGCAGGGTCACATACGGCAGGGAACCGGTCAGCACCTTCACCGATTCTCGGATGATCGTCTCCAGTTCCTCGATGGCCGGAGCATCTGCCGCGGCGGCATCGCTGACCACCCGTTCCAGCTCCGCCAGCGACCGGCTCAGCGCGATGTCCAGGATCTCCTCCTTGGAGGAGACGTGGTGGTAGATCGCGGACTTGGAGATGCCCAGCTCTCGGGAGAGGGTGCCCATCGAGGTGGCGTCATAGCCGTGGCGGTTGAACACCTCCACGCAGACGGTGATGAGCCCTTCCCTGTCATAGCCGGGCCGCCCGCGGCGTGTGCTGCCGGTGGGGGGCGAGGTCGGAGTCGTGGCCATGGCCATCAGACTATCCGGCCGGCGGGCCGCGGCCGCTCGTCGTAGACGCGCCGCAGTTTGCCGGACGAGCGGGCCAGCGTGCCCGGCTCCTCCACGGAGACCTGGCAGCTGGATCCGATGCGGACCTTGATCCGGCGGGCGAGCTCCGCCCCGGCGGACTCGGCGGCGGCGCCGTCGGCCTCTGGGCGGCGCTCGATGTGGACGGTCATCTCGTCCATGGTGCCCGGGCGGGAGAGGCGCAGCTGGAAATGCGGGGAGAGCTCCTCGATCTCCAAGGCGAGCTCTTCGATCTGGGAGGGGAACAGGTTCACCCCGCGCAGGATGATCATGTCATCGCTGCGTCCGGTGATCCGACCCATGCGTCGGTGTCCCGGGCGATCGGTGCCCGGCATCAGCTGGGTCAGATCGTGGGTGCGGTACCGGATCATCGGCAACGCCTCTTTGGTGAGTGTCGTGAAGACCAGCTCGCCGTGACTTCCGGTCTCCAGCGGCTCCTCCGAGATCGGATCGATGATCTCCGGGCGGAAGTGGTCCTCCCAGATGGTCGAGCCGTCCTGCAGTTCCCAGGACTCGCCGGCCACTCCGGGACCCATCACCTCGGAGAGCCCGTAGATGTCGCAGGCCCTGATCGCGAAGGTCTCTTCGATCTCGTGGCGCATCTGTTCGGTCCAGGGCTCGGCTCCGAGCACGCCGATCTCCAAGGAGGTCCGCCGGGGGTCGACGCCGGCCTCGCGGAACGCGTCGGCGAGGGCGAGCAGGTAGGTGGGGGTGCAGAGGATGACCCGGGGGCGGAAGTCCTGGATGAGCTGGACCTGCTTCTCCGTCTGGCCGCCGGACATCGGGATCACGGTGCCGCCGAGCTTCTCGATCCCATAATGGGCGCCCAGGCCGCCGGTGAACAGGCCGTAGCCGTAGGCGTTGTGCACCAGGTCGCCGGGGCGCACCCCGGAGTGGCGCAGGCAGCGGGCCAGCAGGGTGGCCCAGGTGTCGATGTCCCGTGCGGTGTAGCCGACCACTGTGGGACGCCCGGTGGTGCCGGAGGAGGCGTGCACCCGTCGGACCTGCTCCATCGGCACGGCGAAGGCCTTGAACGGGTAGGCCGCGCGCAGGAACTCCTTGTCGGTGAAGGGGAAGCGGGCGAGGTCCTCGAGTGCCTTCAGGTCCGCAGGCTCCACCCCGTGGGAGTCGTAGAGCTCGCGGTAGGCGGGGATGTTCTCGTAGGCGTGCCGCACGGTCTGCTGCAGCCGACTCAGCTGGAGGGACTCGATCTCGGCACGGCTCATCAGCTCTTCGGGGTCGGGCAGGTCGACGTCACCGGAGGGCCTGGTGGACTCGTCGGAGAGGGTGCTCATGGCTCACTGCTTTCCGGGGGAGGGGATGGTGCGGGAGCGCCCGCGGAAGACGGCGACGGTCTCGTCGGCACGGGTCACGGTGACGTCATAGACTCCGCTGCGTCCGGAGCGGGAGACCTCCACGGCCTCGGCGATGAGCTCATCACCGAGCCAGGCGGTCTTCAGGAAGTTGATGTCGGCCCCGGAGGCGACGGTCACGGTGGCGTCGTCGCCGTCGGGGTGGTTGCACGCCATCGCGAAGCAGGTGTCGGCCAGGGCGAAGATCATCCCCCCGTGGACGATGTCGAAGCCGTTGGTCATCTCGCGGCGCACGGTCATGCGCAGGCGGGCGTGCCCAGGGTCGGCCTGGAGCACCTCGGCGCCGAGCCAGCGGGTGCAGCGGTCGGTCTCCAGCATGCGGTGGTGGGGGCCGCCTGCGGGCATGATCACGCCGTCATCGGCAAGCTGGGTGGGCTCGGTCATCGGCACTCCTCGACTATTTCCAGACCGATTGGTCGGTAAGTCAACTCAAGCACCGCTCGGATGTGATGTCAAGCACATGTGGTGATGGCGTCGCCTCAGCCCAGGTCGCCTCAGCCCGTGTCGGGTCAGGCCGGAGAGTCTCCGCCTGTGCCGGCGGCCTCCGTCACCAGGTCCGCATAGCCGGAGCGGAAGTCCGGGTGCTCGAGGCCTCCCAGGAACCGGTGCAGCTGTGTGCCGTCCACGGCCTTTCCATGGGCCGGAGTGTGCCGCCACAGCAGATCCTCCCGGCCGGCGGCCAGTAGGTCGTCCAGAGAGTCTCCAGCAGGCACCAGCTGAGGCCACGGGCGGGGAAGCCCCAGCTGATCGGCCAGCCAATCATGGACGGCACCCACCGGCACGGGAAGCTCGTCGACGCCGAGGAGCACCGAGGGACACTGGGGCGCGGTCGCCATGGCCGCCGCTGCGGCCGCCGCATCCTCGACATGGATCCGGTTGGAGATCCGCCACGGGTCCCCATCGGAGGCGGCCCCGCGTGCGGGGCGATCGCCCTCCCGGGTGCCGGCCCCCAGCTGGCCGCCGAGCACCTGGTCCAGGAGGCGACGTCGTCCTGGCCCGTAGATGCCCGAGAGGCGCAGCACCGCCGCCTCCACCGACTCGTCCGACCGCAGGAGCTGTTCGGTCTCGGCGAGGACTTCGCCGGTGGCCGTCAGCGGGTGCAGGGCGGTCGACTCGTCCACCAGGCCGGTCTCGCCGCCGTGGACGGCCGTGGAGGAGATCAGCAGCATGCGCACAGGTCGTCCGGTCCTGCTGCCCAGCCGGTCGGCCCGTTCCAGCAGCGCCCGCAGCCCGTCACGGTAGACGGCTCGATAGCGCGCCGCCGAGCGTTCCCCGGCGGAGGGGCAGAACACCACCGCAGCGGTGTCCTCCGGAAGCTCAGGGAGTTCGGCCGCTTCGGTGAGGTCTGCCCGGACTCCGGTGACGTCCTCCGGCAACGTGCTGGGGTCGCGCTTCCATCCGTCGACGGCGCGGCCTGTGGTTCGTAGCCGGCTGCCGATCCGCGTGCCGAGATCACCGGCGCCGACGATCACCACGCGCTCAGAGATCGGGCCGGAGCTCGGGGAGGATGCTGTCCGCTCAGTCATGGGTCGAGGCTACCTGCCGGTCGGGCCGTCGCCCCAGGGGACACCGCCCCATGGGTGCCGGGGAGGGAGGCGGGTGAGGGGCGCCGGGTGAGGGGCGCCGGAGCAGAGCCCGGGCCTCACTCCCCGGGCCAGGGCGCGCCATCGAGCAGCTGCCAGCCGCCCAGCACCAGGGCGCCCACGCAGACCAGCCAGAACAGCCCCACCCACAGCGCGGCGGGAGTCCTGCTGAGCCGCGCGAGCTGGTCGGCGTCGCTGGTCCGGCTGCGGAGTCGGCGTCGCTGCCGCTGCATCTCCCGCACCGCCCGCGGGGCGGACAGCAGCAGGGCCCACACCACAAGCTGGGCAGCCGCGGAGAGCACCGGGCCGGAGGCCCACCAGGACAGTGCCGTCACGGCGGCGCCCAGCGTCAGCACCACGGCGAGCCCGTAGAGGTTGCGCACCAGCAGCAGCATCAGAGCACTGGTCAGCACCAGGGCCCACAGCACGCCTGCGGCATGCCCGGCCCCCAACAGCAGAGCGCCGGTCAGGCCAGCGAGAGCAGGGGCCGGGTAGCCCGCCAGCAGAGTGGCGATCATCCCCGGGCCGTCGGGTCGGCCGCGCGAGACCGTCAGCCCCGAGGTGTCGGCGTGCAGCCGCACACCCTGCAGGCGTCGCCCCACCAGGGCGGCGACGACGGCGTGTCCTGCCTCGTGAACCAGAGTCACCAGATGTCTGACGAGCCGGTACCCGGGCGGGCTCCAGATGACCAGCAGCATCGCGACGGCCAGTCCCAGGCTGAGCTCCCATCCCAGCGGCTCCTGTCGGCTGACCATCTGGTCCCAAATCTGGACGGGCCAGCTCATCGCGGGCGGAGGAGGCAGCATCATGAGGGACAGTGTGCCGCCTCGCCCTGAACTCCCGCTGAAGGCGCGGCCGGGGGTGTCCCCGTGGTCCGCCGTGACCGGAGACACCGCGATACGCTGGTCGCAGGTTCTGTGGGACGACGGCGTCCTCGGCAGTGCCGCCGTGACGGTGTCCTGTCCCTCGAGCTCACCCTTGGTCATCCATGCCGCAGAGGAGAGTCATGTCGTCAACTGTCATCGTCGCTGGTGCCCGCACGCCCATGGGGCGGCTGCTGGGCGGCCTGTCGTCCTTCTCGGCCGCCGAGTTGGGCGCTGTGGCCCTGAGGGGCGCGCTCGAGCGGTCCGGAGTCTCTGCCGAGGCGGTCGACTACGTGGTGATGGGGCAGGTCATTCAGGCCGGTGCGGGGCAGAACCCCGCCCGCACCGCGGCGCTCGGGGCAGGGGTCCCGGCCTCGGTGCCCTCGATCACGGTCAACAAGGTCTGCCTCTCGGGGCTCAATGCCGTGGCCACTGCGGATCAGCTCATCCGTGCCGGAGAGTGTGAGATCGTCCTCGCCGGAGGCATGGAGTCGATGTCCAATGCGCCGCACCTGCTGCCCGGTTCGCGCACCGGCACCAAGTACGGAGACACCACGCTGGTGGACTCCATGGCCTATGACGCCCTCTATGACCAGGCCACCTCGCAGGCCATGGGCGCGCTGACGGAGTCCTGCAACACCGGGGAGTCCGAGGTCTCCCGGGCCGAGCAGGACCGGGTGGCCGCCGCCTCGCATCAGCGCGCCGCCGCGGCGCAGGAGAAGGGGCTCTTCGCCGAGGAGATCGTTCCGGTGGAGGTGCCGCAGCGCCGGGGTGAGTCCGTCGTCGTCGACACCGACGAAGGCATCCGTGCTGAGACCACGGCTGAGTCGCTGGGGTCGCTGCGACCGGCCTTCGCGAAGGACGGCACCATCACCGCCGGCACGGCGTCCCAGATCTCCGACGGCGCCGCCGCCCTGGTGGTGATGTCCCGGGCGAAGGCCGAGGAGCTGGGACTGGAATGGATCGCGGAGATCGGTGCCCATGGCATGGTCGCCGGCCCGGACTCCTCGCTGCAGCTGCAGCCGGCCAATGCCATCGCCGCCGCGTGTGCGAAGGAGGGCATCGACGCCGCCGAGCTGGATCTGGTGGAGATCAATGAGGCCTTCGCCGCCGTCGGGGTGGCCTCCGCCCGGAAGCTCGGTGTGGACGAGGGCAGGCTCAACGTCAACGGCGGAGCCATCGCTCTGGGGCACCCGGTCGGGATGTCCGGGGCGCGGCTGCTGCTGCATCTGGCACTGGAGCTCGGCCGCCGCGGTGGGGGAGTGGGGGCCGCTGGTCTCTGCGGCGGTGGCGGCCAGGGGGATGCGCTGATCCTGAGGGCCTGAGGGCCTGAGGGGCCGGGCCCGGGCTGGTCCTCCGGACCTGTCCGGGCCGAGTGCTCGACCCCGCCGAGATTCCGGCACCCCATGCAGATCAGCGGGGTTCCGGAATCTTCACGGGGTCTTCTGCCGTGTCCTGCCGTGTCCTGCCGTGTCCTGCCGTGTCCTTCTGGGCTCAGCGGCGCTGGGCCATCCAGCGGAGGACCTCCTGGGTGATCTCCTCCCGCGTGGTCTCATTGAAGATCTCGTGACGCGCCCCGAGGTGCACGGACAAGGTGACGTCGGTCAGGCCCGCCTCCCGGTAGCGCTGCGCCAGGAGCTCGAGCAGCCGTCCGCCGTCCGCCAGAGGATCGTCCTGCCCCGAGATGATCAGCACCGGCAGTCGTTTCTCGATGCGGGCGAGGCGCTCCGGGTCGGCGAGCGTCGGCCCTCCCGCGAGGATCGCCGGTACCGTGTCCTCCGGCAGGTCGAAGCCGCACAGCGGGTCGGCCACATAGGCGTCCACCTCGGCGTCGTCACGGGAGAGCCACTCGTAGCCGGTGCGATGGTGGAATCCGGAGTTGAACGCCGCCAGCCCCGCCGGCTGGTCATCGTCCGCGGCGGCGCCGCTCATCATCTCTGCGAGGCCATCCACGGCGGTGGACCCGGAGAGCACGACCCCGGCGTACTGGGCAGAACGGCTCAGCAGAACCTCCTGCGCGGCCATGGATCCCATCGAGTGGGCGATCAGGAACAGCGGCAGCTCCGGATGCTCCTGACGGATCGAGGCGCCGAATGCTCCCAGGTCCTCGACCAGTCCGGCAAAGCCCGCCGGCCCGAAATCTCCGAAGCCGTCAGGGTCGGCCGAATGGCCATGTCCGCGGTGGTCGTGGGCGTGGACCAGGTACCCGGCCGCTGTGAGAGCCTGGGCCAGCCGGTCGTAGCGGCCTGCATGCTCGGCGACTCCGTGGGTGATCTGGACGACGCCGATCGGCGGCTCGGTGGGATCCCACAGGTAGGTGGCCAGTGGTGTGCCGTCGGACGGGGAGGCGAAGGTTGAGGTCGGCTGTATGGTGCTCCTGGTGTTCGTAGGGGCCGGTCGGGAGAGTGGCCAGCCTCACGATACGAGAAGTGACTATGAGGTAACAAGATGGTCGGCGCGTGGTGGACTCTCGATCGGCCGGCTGCGACGGCGGACGGCGTTGCCACAGGACGACACAGGACGACACAGGACGACACAGATTTGCCCGGAGCGCAGTCTGCAGGGCAGACTGTGGGGCAGGTCAAGAGTGCCAGCGTCAAACCCCGGTTTGCTGGCCGGCAACCCTCCAGTTCGCGGTGGGGTGCCCCGGGTGACGACCAGGCCCTGCCGCCCATGCGGCGGGGCAAGCGCGGGCCATCACACATCACAGTGCGGCCCAACCATCATGTCCTTCAGGACAGGGCCGCCCCACGGTGCAGCCTCTCGGGTCTCTGTGCCCGGAGTGTCTCCGAAGCCGGTCCTGTCACTATGACCGCATTGAACGGAGACACGTCCATGACGACCACTGAGAGCACCCAGGCTCCTCGTTTCGAGACCCAGCAGATCCACGCCGGGGCCTTCCCGGACCCGGTGACCGGTGCCCGAGCGCTGCCGATCCAGCAGACCACCTCCTTCGTCTTCCCGAGCACCGAAGCCGCGGCCAAGCGGTTCGGACTCGAGGAGCTCGGTCCCATCTACTCGCGTCTGACCAACCCCACCGTCGAGGCGGTGGAGAACAAGATCGCCGCACTGGAGGGCGGCGCCGGCGCCCTGCTGGTCTCCTCCGGCCAGGCCGCAGCGTCCCTGGCGCTGCTCAACATCGTCGAGACCGGCGGGCACATCGTCGCCTCCCCCTCCCTCTACGGCGGCACGCAGAACCTCTTCAAGCACACCCTGCCGAAGCTCGGAGTCGAGGTCACCTTCGTGGAGGACCCCGACGACACCGAGTCCTGGCGAGCCGCCATCCGTGAGAACACCGGGGCCTTCTTCGGCGAAGTCGTGGCCAACCCGCGCGGCGACGTCCTCGACCTCGAGGCCGTGGCGGAGGTCGCCCATGAGCATGGAGCGCCGCTGGTGGTGGACAACACGCTGACCAGCCCCTACCTGATCCGTCCGATCGAGCACGGCGCCGACGTCGTCATCCACTCGGCGACCAAGTTCCTCGGCGGACACGGTACGGCGATCGCGGGCGTCATCGTCGACTCGGGCAACTTCGACTACACCCAGAACCCCGAGCGCTTCCCGGGCTTCAACACCCCGGACGAGAGCTACCACGGCATCGTCTACGGGCGGGACCTCGGCGCCGACGGGATCTTCGGGGTCAACCTCTCCTACATCCTCAAGGCGCGAGTGCAGCTGCTCCGGGACCTCGGACCGGCCCTCTCCCCGCACAACGCCTTCGAGATCAACCTGGGCCTGGAGACCCTCAGCCTGCGCGTGGAGCGCCACGTGCAGAACGCCCAGCGGGTCGCCGAGTTCCTGGAGGCCCACCCGGCGGTCACGCGGGTCAGCTACCCGGGGCTGGTCTCCAGCCCCTGGTACGAGCGGGCGCAGCGCTACCTGCCCAAGGGGGTCGGTTCTGTGCTGGCCTTCGAGGTCGACGGCGGAGCCCCGGCAGGCCAGGCCGTGGTGGATGCGCTCGAGCTCCACTCTCTGGTGGCCAACGTCGGGGACGTCCGCTCCCTGGCGATCCACCCGGCCTCGACCACTCACCGCCAGCTGACCGAGGACGAGCAGCGGGCCGCCGGCGTCGTGCCCGGCCTGGTCCGACTCTCGGTGGGCCTGGAACACGTCGAGGACATCCTCGCCGATCTCGAGCAAGCCCTGCAGAAGGCCGTTCCGGCCGGTGCCCAGGGTCCGCAGAGTGAGAATCAGCCGGTCGCAGAGCCGGCGCCGGTGGGCTGAGGCTAGCCTGAGAGCCGACCGGAGCCGCCCGCTCTTGTGACCCGCTCCTCCGACTGACCGTCCCCGCCCAGCCAACCCGGACTGACTCAGGAGTTCCCGCCTCATGACCGCCCAGGTGCTGACCTCGACCCCCCGTCCCGCTGGCGCGCTCGCCGTCGTCGACGTCGGTGAGCACGTCTTCGAGACGGGAGGCAGGCTGCCTCAGGTGCAGCTGGCCTACGAGACCTGGGGCACGCTCAATGAGGCCCGGGACAACGCGATCCTGGTCGCCCACGCCCTCACCGGTGACACGCATGTCGCCTCCACCGACGTCGACCCGGCGCCGGGCTGGTGGGAGGGTCTGCTGGGGCCGGGGCGACCCATCGACACCACCCGGTGGTTCGTGGTCGCCCCGGCGATGGTCGGCGGATGCTACGGGTCCACGGGTCCGGCCTCACCGGATCCGGACGGCCGCCCCTGGGGCTCGCGCTTCCCCTTCACCACGATCCGCGACTCCGTGGAGCTGGAGGCTCGGTTGGCGGACCACCTGGGGATCGAGCAGTTCCATACGGTCATCGGCGGGTCCATGGGAGGGGCCCGGGTCCTCGAGTGGGCGGTGACCTTTCCGGATCGGGTGCGCGGTGCGGCGGTCTTCGCCTGCGGAGCGGCTTCCACCGCTGAGCAGATCGCCTTCGGCCAGGCCCAGATCAAAGCTATCGAGAACGACCCGCACTTCGCCGGCGGCGACTACTACGGCGGGCCGGACCCGGAGGACGGGCTGGGCCTGGCGCGCCGCATCGCCCACATCACGTACCGCACCGAGCATGAGTTCGGCGCCCGATTCCACCGGGAATCGCAGGACGAGGAGGATCCTTTCGCCTGGAGCGCACGGCGACGCGGTCGCTACCAGGTGGAGTCCTACCTGGACCACCAGGCGAAGAAACTGGTGAGCAGGTTCGACCCGAATGCCTACATCGTGTTGACCGAGGCGCTGATGAGTCACGACGTCGGCCGCGGCCGCGGCGGCGTCGCCCAGGCGCTGTCCCGGGTCACCGCCACCCCGTTCATCGCCGCCGTGGCCTCGGACCGGCTCTATCTGCCGGAGCAGTCCCGTGAGCTGGCGCAGCTGCTGCCCGGCGAGAACCGGGTGCACATGATCGCCTCACCGATCGGCCACGACGGCTTCCTCACCAGCCCCGAGCAGCTCGCCGACCAGATGCGCCAGACGCTCGGACTGTGACGTCCTGCACCGGGACGCCCTGCGCCGGCTTCGGGGCGGCACAGAGGTGGCCCCGGGACCGTGTCAGTCCTCGGCGGCTGAGGTCCCCGGCGGCATCACCCCGCCGAAGAGCGGTTCGAAGGTGGGGCGCTTGGCGGTCACCCCGTCCCCGGAGGAGCGGCCGCGCAGCCGCCGCACGACCCAGGGGAACAGGTGCTGACGAGCCCAGACGACGTCGTCGACCCGCGCTTCCCGCCAGCTGCGCTCCGGCACTGGTCGTGGTGTCGACGGCTCCAACTCGTGCCTCACATTGAGCGTGTCCAGCACCATGGTGGCGATCGTGTGGTGTCCCAGCGGGGAGAAGTGCAGTCGGTCCTCGTCCCACATCTGGGGGTGGGCCAGTTCCCGGAGCGACCACATGTCCGCCACCAGGGCGTCGTGCCGGGCGGCGACAGTGCGGATGTTCTCGTTGTAGATGGCCACCTTGCCGCGGATCGAGCCGACGACCGGGGTCTCCCGCACGTCGGGGCCGTTGAACAGCACCACTGTAGCGCCGGTGGTGGAGAGGATCTGGACCATGGTGTCCAACGTGCGGGCGGTCTCGTCAGGGTCGCCGCCGGGCCGGATGACGTCATTGCCGCCGGCGCAGAGCGTGATGAGATCAGGCTTCAGTTCCAGCGCCGGGGCGATCTGGTCGTCACGGATCTGCCCGATCAGCTTTCCGCGCACCGCCAGGTTGGCGTAGGCGAAATGCCGGCCACCGGGTGCCGGGCCTGCCCCGCCGGCCAGCTCCTCAGCCACCCGGTCGGCCCAGCCGCGGTGGTACCCGGGCCGGGACTCGTCCGGGTCCCCGATGCCCTCGGTGAAGGAGTCACCCAGCGCGACATAGCGGGTCCAGGGATGGTGGGGCCTGGTCGTCGTCCTGTCGGTCTGCGGGGTCTCGGGCTGCTCGTCTGAAAGGTCCACGGACCCATTCTCTCCGAACTCGCCGGTCACTTCCATCACCGGTGGGGAGGGCCTGCCGACGCCGATGCGGCCAGGTCCTGTGCGATGGTCCGGGGGAGAGGCGTCCCGAGATGAGAAGATGGTGCGGCCGTCCAGGGCGCTCTGCGCCCGCCGCCCCGTCGGAACCTGAGGAGCAGCACCGATGAACCCAGCCCAGTCCGAGCCCATCGTCGTGTGGTCCCGCGAGCCCGAGGAGCGTGAGGGTACCCCTCTGGTGGTGATGCTGCACGGCTACGGCTCTCATGAGCAGGATCTGTTCGGCCTCGTCCCCAGCCTGCCCGAGGACTTCACCTATGCCTCGCTGCGCGCCCCGATGCCCATGGGCCAGGGCGGGTACACCTGGTTCGAACTCGACCCCGAGCGGTTGGACTACTCCTCGGCCGCAGCGCGCGACGCCGTCGAGGACCTGTGGCAGTGGATCGCCTCGGTGAAGGATCAGCACACCTCGGTCACGCTGCTCGGCTTCTCCATGGGGATGGCGGTGGCCACCTGCTTGCTGCGCGCGCGGCCGGAGGAGTTCGCCGCCGTCGTCGGGCTCTCCGGCTTCGCGGTGGATCCCGGGGATGCCGAGGAGATGCAGGAGTGGTTCGACGACGAGGCGCTCGCCGCCCACCGGGTGCCGTTCTTCTGGGGTCGGGACCAGGACGACCCGATCATCCCCGAGGAGCACATCGACTACACGCACCGCTGGGCGAACGCCTCGGTGGACCTCACCAAGGTGCTCTACGCGGGCGCGGGCCACGGAGTGGTGCCGCAGGAGATCAAGCACGTGGGCGAGTTCCTCACCTACATGGTGCTCAAGGCGCGGGTCTGATCGGCGGACTGACCGACACGGGGAGCCGAAGCGTCGTCGGTGCGGCGTCTGGGTGTTCGATGTGCCGGTGCAGCTCGTCGGCCGCGGTTCGGCCCAGCTCCTTGCCGTCGACATCGATGGTCGGGATGCCTGTCTTGCCCAAGGCGGCCGCGACGGGTTCCTCCGAACTGACGACAGGAAGGTCTCGCACTCCAGCCAAGAGCAGTGCGTGCTCGATTCCCAGCCCGACGGCCGTTGCATAGGGAATGACAGCCGTGGCGCCGGTCTGGCGCACTTCCGCGGCGATCGATGCGCCGGCAGAGAAAGTCGCTGCACGAGGGCCGATATGCGAGATGGCCGCACCAGCAGCACCTGCGACCTGGCGCACAGCCTCGAGTCGGAGCGGATCCTGCCAGGAGCCCGCTGGCCCACCGACGTAGACCAGATGCTCGTGACCTGCGGCGATCAACAGTTGGGCCACAACACCGAACGCAGCTGGGGTGTCCGCGAGGACGGACGTCATTCCTGGCACTTCCCGGTCCAGAAGCACTGTGGGCTTGCCGCCGGTTGCCGTCTCGATGAGGTCGTTCGAGCCGTGGGGCGTGGCCAGGATGAACCCGTCGACTTGTCGGGACAGTCGTTCGAACGCCGGGAGTTCTTGGGGGGATGCGATCGGATGCACCGCCACAGTCAACCGGAGGTCTAACTGCTCTGCTCGGGCCTGAGCCCCGGCGATGACCGGGGTGAAATAGCTGTTGTCCAGGGTCGGCACGACCAGTGCGATGATTCCGGTTCGACCCTTGGCCAACTGGCGGGCAGCGATGTTAGGGACGAAATGGAGCTTCGCCGCGGCGTCGAATACGCGCTGCGCCGTCGCCGGGGAGACACTGTCGGGCTTTCCGAAGGCCCTCGACGCGGTGGCTTTCGACACCCTCGCCAGTGCCGCGACGTCCGCGAGAGTGGCCATGGTCCTTCTCCTTTCGACGCCATTCATCCTACGTGTCCCAGGATGCGTCGCCGATGAAACCGGGTGCATGACCGTGCACCGAGTATCCTTCTCAACACTATGGCGTGATGCAAGTCTCTCCGGGTAGGGTGTCATGAAACTGGTTTCATCACGCTGGAGGGAGCAGGATGACACGACGCGGCACAGCTCTGATGCTGCTGGTCCCTGGTTTGCTCTTCCTCGCCGTCGGTTTTCTGGCCCCTGCTGCAGGCGTGCTTTTCGCGGCGCCCGGAACCGACACGGGGGAGATCCTCTCTCGGCTGGGCCAGATGTTCGCAGACCCCTACGACCTGCAGATCATCGGGCGTACGGTGGGCCTTGGACTGATCGTGACGGTTCTGTGCTTGGTGCTGGGGTTCCCCATCGCGTATCTGCTGGCCCGCTCCACGTCCCGGTGGGCCGGGGTGCTCCTTGCCCTGGCGATCTTTCCCCTCCTCTTGAGCAATGTCGTCCGGACTTTCGGGTGGCTGGTGGTTCTGGGGTCGAACGGGGCCATAGGTCAGCTCTTGATCTCTCTCGGCATCACTGACGAGCCTCCGCAGCTGCTGTATACGCCGTTCGCAATCGTCATGGGCCTCACGCAGCTTTTCCTCCCACTTGCGATCATCGCGTGCTATTCGGCCGTCTCGCAGGTGGAAGCGGGGCTCGATGACGCCGCTCGGGGTCTGGGTGCCAGTAGGAGCCGGACCTTCTGGGATGTGGTCGTTCCTCTGTCGATGCCAGGGGTCGTCGTTGCCGCGACGCTGGTCTTCGCAGGATCAGTCACCGCGTACACCACGCCGTACTTGCTCGGCGGCTCTCGGCAACGGATGCTCTCCACTGAGTTGTTCTCCTATTCGAGGGTGACCATCGATTGGGCGAGTGCTTCGGCTACCGCCATCGTCATGACCGTCCTGGTCGTCCTGGTCTCCGGGCTTTCAGCCCGTCTGGCGCGTAAGGGGTCAACCGCATGACCACACGCAAACCTGTCGCGGCCTCTTTGGCAGTAGCCGGTTACATCATCATGCTCGTCCCTATCGTGTTCGTCGTCGCCACGGCGTTTACGTCGGGTTCTACGTTGCGTTTCCCCCCTGAGGGGTTCTCGCTGAAGTGGTTCGATGCGGCGGTGAACTACGAGCCGTTCACCGGCGCTCTGCTCAGCAGCATTCAGTTGGCCCTGGTCTCGACGACTCTGGCATTGGCGGTTGGTGTGCCCGCCACCTTGGCGATTCATCGAGGTGCCTTGCCCGGAAAAGGTCTGGTCGAGGGACTGTTCCTCTCGCCGCTGATCATTCCCGAACTCGTCGTGGGACTTGCGCTGTATCAGCAGCTGATCGTCACGTTCCGGATCGACAACTGGCCGGTGCTGATCTTGGGCCACACAGCTCTGCTGCTGCCCTATGCCGTACGGGTGACGGGGGCGGCGCTGGCCGGCTCAGAGCCTTCATTGGAGGAGGCGGCTCGAGGTCTGGGTGCCTCCCCTGTGAGGGCCTTCTTCACGATCACTCTGCCGATTCTTCGCCCTGGTCTGTTCTCGGCGGCGCTGCTGGGTTTCGTGACCTCCTTCAACAACGTGCCGCTTTCGCTGCTGCTGCAGAGCAGAGAGGCGCGCACTCTGCCGGTGACCATGTTGGATTACGTCCAGCAGAGCTACGACCCGATGGTCGCCGCAATTTCGACACTCATTCTGGCGGGCACGGTGGTCATCGCTGTGATCGCAGAACGTACAGTCGGCTTCGCCAAGATCTTCGGAGGGATCAACCGATGAAACCCACGGATGGGATCAGACACACCGCATCGTCGCATGACGTTTCCGTGGCGGCGCTCTTCGATGGCGTCACCCAACAGTTCGGCGACTTCACTGCCGTGGATGACATCACTCTCTCCATTCCCGCAGGAAAGCTGACGACCCTTCTGGGACCCTCCGGGTGCGGCAAGACGACATCGCTGCGTATGTTGGCTGGCTATTCTCGGCCCAGCCGGGGTCGCTTGTTCATCGACGGGGAGGACGCCACCCATGTGCCTCCTGAACGCCGGGGACTGGGGATGGTCTTCCAGTCCTATGCGCTCTTCCCTCATATGAGCGTCGCGGACAATGTCGCCTACGGCCTCAAACTTCGTCGCATGAGTCGCGAAGAGCGTCGTCGACGCGCCGCCGAGAGTCTCGAAATGGTGGGCTTGGACCATCTGGCGGAGCAGAAGCCTCGCAAGTTGTCCGGGGGCCAGCAACAACGTGTAGCCCTGGCCCGTGCGATCGCGATCCGTCCGAAACTGCTGCTGCTTGATGAGCCGTTGTCGAATCTGGACGCCCGATTGAGAGTCCAGATGCGTTCGGAGATTCGTCGTATCCAGTCCGAAACGGGTCTGTCAGTGGTGCTGGTGACTCATGACCAGGATGAGGCTCTGGAAATGAGCGACGAGATGGTCCTCATGCGGGACGGACGAATCATGCAGCAAGGGGACCCTGCGCACGTGTTCGGCTCTCCCGCGAGTCAGTTCGTGGCGGAGTTTCTGGGATACGAGAACTTCTTCACAACCGGAGAGGGCAAGCGACTGACCATCCGGCCTGAGCACCTCTCAGTGCGCACGGTGGACGACTCGAGGGAGACCGATGGGCTACAGGTGTCGGGCACGGTGGTCGACGTGGCCTACCGGGGTGTGGACACTCTCGTCACAGTCAACGCCGTCGATCCCGCGGGTTCGCAGGTGAGCGTGGTCGCGGATCTCCGGGCTGACGTGGCACCTCGTCTCGCACCGGGTGAACGCGTCCTGGTCACCGCTCCGGGGCGGTGTCTGGTGGAGCTGCCCGCGTGACGCCGCACCTGCCGTCCGGTGCACCTGCGCCATATTCGATACGTCATGCTCACGAGGAGAGGAACACGATGGAGAATCAAACATATCCAAGGAGCCGGGCCAAAGTGCTTGCCTGCGGTCTGCTTGCCGGGACCGTGGTACTGGGCGCCTGTGGCGCCGATCCATCCGAGGGGGAAGGCGAGCAGGATGCCCTGGTGGTCAGTACCTTCCCCTTCGGAGTGGAAGAGTTTGAAGAGGCGGTGATCGACCCGTTCGTTGAGGAGACCGGTATCGAGGTCCAGCTGGACACCGGGTCGAACGCAGACCGATTGTCGCAGCTGCAGCTGGCTGGGGGAGACGATCCCGGTGTTGATGTCGTACTCATCAGCGACTACTACGCGGCTCTGGGTCAGCAGGACGAGCTGTTCGAGCCGGTGGAGCCTTCTGCGGTGCCGACGATGGAAGACATCGCCGATTTCGCCGTGGAGGACGAGTACCAGGGTCCCGCCTACAGTTACCAGCTGTATGGGACCCTCTACTCCACTGACGTGCTGAGTGAGTCGGAGGCATCCAGCTGGGAGCTATGGGGGGATGGCTCCCTGTCTGGTCGCCTGGCACTTCCGGACATCGCCGTGACGGCAGGTCAGCTGATGGTCAGCGGGGTGGCAGAGCAGTATGGATCCGGGCCCTACGACATCGACTCCGCGTACGAGGTCATCGGCGGATGGGCCCCGGGCATTCTGCAGTTCTACAGCTCCTCGACGGAGGTCACGAACCTGCTGACTCAAGGCGAAATCGCCGCGGCCGGGACGCTCAATGGATTCGCCACTGACCTCATGGCCGCTGGTGAGCCCATCGCCTGGACTCCCCCGGAGAACAACAGATACATGGCGACGAATCGGGCCATGATCGCCGCAGGAGCGTCTCACGTGGAGGGTGCTGAACAGTTCATCGATCACCTGCTCAGCATCGAGACCCAGTCCCGTTCTGCAGAGCTGGTGGGTGACTTGCCGGTGAACCTGGAGGCCGTCGTCCCGGAGGAACTCACCGACGTCGTCGGTGACATCGCAGAGGGCCCCGTCGAGGCCGGGTACCAGACGTTGGACGCCACTGAGCTCGTCGATACACGTGGCGAATGGGTGGACCGCTTCGCCCGAGAGGTGGCCGGACAGTGACGAGCGAGGATAACACCACGAACCCAGCCGGTACGGTCCCGCAGGGGTGGATCGACCGCCTGCCGAAAGTCGACTTGCACTGTCACCTGACCGGCACGGTGCGAGCGGAGACGTTCGCTGAGCTCGCTCGGCGAGAGAAGTTGGAGCTTCCAGACGAACCGGAGGTGATCTACCGGGACCTCAACTCCCTCCCGCCGGATCCGTCGCTCTACCGGAACACGCGGATTCCGGTGCCGCAAGAGCGATCACCCGGTGAGCCCGCAGTGTCATATTCGTTGTTCGAGGTCAGCGCTTGGGTCAATCAGGTGCTGCGCGATGCGGAGGACCTCACGCGGATCGTCTACGAAGCATTCGAGGATGCGCACCGGAAGTCCAATGTGCGGCATTTGGAGCTCTTCTTCGAGCAGGTCCCGGAGCATCTGGACCACATGGGATATCAGGGTGTCGTCGAGGCCTACGCTGAGGGAATCCGTCAGGCTGAGCGAGACTTCGGCATGAGCGGGTTCATGATCGCCGGGATCGACCGGTCGAAGACCGGGCAGGAGGCACTCGACTGGGTGCGGTCAGTCGTCGAGAACCCACACGATGCCGTCGTGGGCGTGGGGCTGGATAACCTGGAGACGGTCGGCCCGCCGGAACGCTTCATCGAGGCATTTCAGTTGGCCGGAGAGGCCGGTCTCGGTCGCACTGCGCACTCCTCTGAGCATCAGCCCAGTGCTGAGAACACCATCACCTGTCTGGACCAGCTCGGCTGCGACCGGATCGATCACGGATACTACGTGTTGGAGGACGACGACGTGGTCGCCCGGGTCAAGGATGAGGGGACCGTCTTCACAGTGGGGTGCGTGACGTCGCGGCGTTCTTGGCGCCCCTGGCGTCGGGCCTCCATCGCCGGGATGCTAGAGGCGGGACTGTCCGTGATTCCTTGCTCCGACGATCCGGGAATGTTCCCGAACTCGCTGACCAATGAATTTACGATCCTGTCCCGTCAGGTGGGAGCCTCTCACGCTCAGCTCAGTGCGATGGCGCTGCGCGCGGTCGACGCCTGCTGGCTTCCGGCGAATCAGAAGGCGGCGCTACGCGCTGAGGTTGCCGAATCCCTGGACATGCTGGACGACGAGTTCGGACTCACCCCTCGCGACGAGACGGTGCACGGCAGTCAGAGAAGTGCGGGCGCGAACCGGGGTCGGGATCACTCCGCAGCAGGGGTGAGCACGACGTCGGACAGCCCCAGCTGCTCGCCGAAGAGCCGCACCACCTGACCGCGGCGCACCTGCCGTCCGCGGCGGGTCTCGACCTCCTCGTCCACGGTCACGGCGCCGGCGTCGATCACCTCGCGGGCCATCACCCCGTCTTCCACGACACCGGCCAGCTTCAGCAGCTGGCCGAGCCGGATGGACTCGTCACGGATCGGGACCTGCTCCACGTCATCAACGCTCATGGTCTCAGTCTCTCCCAGCCGACGGCGCGCTGGCGAGTCGGGGCGGTCCGCACACCGAGGCACCAGAGGCCGCTAAGGTGAGGCCCATGAGCGCAGTCGGGCAGTCACGGCGGTCGTCGGCCGCATGGGTCGGGTTCCTGCTCATGGCGGTGGCCGCCGGTGCGGCCATCCCCAGCCAGGGACGGGTGAACTCGGAGCTCGCCGCCGAGGTGGACGACCCGTTCCTCGCGGCCCTGATCTCCTTCAGCACGGGGCTGCTCCTCATGCTGGCGATCGCTGGTCTCACCCCGCGGGGGCGCCGCACGATGCGTCAGGTGCGTCCGGCGCTCGTGCGCGGCGAGGTCCGCTGGTGGTATCTGCTCGCCGGCTGCATCGGCGGGTACTTCGTGCTCGCGCAGTCCCTGACGATCGGCGTCGTCGGAGTGGCCGTCTTCACAGTCGCGGTGGTCACCGGTCAGACTCTCGGCGGTCTCCTCTGGGACCGGATCGGACTGGGTCCGGCCGGACGGAAGCGGCTGAACACGGTGCGAGTGCTGGGGGCGATGCTGACCGTGCTGGCTGTGCTGTGGACCGTCTCCCCTCAGCTGGGCGGACAGGCTGACACGTGGGCCTGGCTTCTGCTCGTGATCGTCCCGCTGACCGCCGGCTTCACGAACAGCGCCCAGCAGGCGCTTAACGGTCGGCAGTCGGCCGCCTACGGGAGCCCCATCCCCGCCACGCTCATCAACTTCATGGCGGGCACGGCGGTCCTGCTGCTGGCCTACCTGGTGAAGGTGATGGTCAGCGGGGTGGGGGAGGCGCTGCCCACCGTTCCCTGGTACTACGTCGGTGGGCCGCTGGGCTGCGTGTTCATCGGGCTCGGCGCCGTGCTGGTGACCCGGGTGGGCGTCCTGCTGGCCGCCATGGGGATGATCGCGGGCCAGCTGATCGGATCGCTGCTGCTCGATCTCATCGTCCCGGCCCCCGGGGCCGTGGTCACCACTGCGACCGTCCTCGGCACCCTGCTCACACTGGCCGCCGTCGTCATCGCCTCTCTGCCCGACATCCGCCGCACCCGCTGAGGCGTTCCTGCCGATTCCCCCTGCCGATTCCCCCTGCCGATTCCCCCTGTCGGTTCGAGGCCTCTTCCACCGACCGAAGCCTACGGGCCGTCGGCGCCGCTTCGCGGCGGGCTGGGTGTCCTCCTGGGCAGCATCTGCCCGCACACCCGCGGCGAGTCGGGGCGACGGGAGAGCTGTCAGAGGTGGGTCCTCGAGGGTGCCCTGCCCGCCGGATACGCCGTCGACGACGGGTGCGCGCTGCGCTTCGCCGACGGGCGGCTGACCGACGTCGTCACCGAGCGTGCCGGTCACCAGGCCTTCCACGTCGAGCCGGGGCCCAAGGGCGTCGCTCACGAAGAGCCGCTGACGGCACGGCTCCTCTGACTCGTGCTGTGCCCGGTGCTGTGCCCGGTGCTGTGCCTGGACTCGGCCGGCGGACGGCGGCCGCTGACCTGGCCCTGGTTCCAGCCGTAGACTCGCCATCCCGCACACCCCTGGCCCGACGGGCCGGAGGGATCACTCCGGACGACGGGGAGGGGAGAGTACCGGAGGAGGTCACGATGGAACAGGGCATCCACATCATCACCGTCGCCACGCGGGATCTGGCGGCCGCGCGCCGCTTCTACAGGGGTGGGCTGGGCTGGCGACCGATCTTCGAGGCGGCCGGGGAGATCCAGTTCTACCAAGTGGCGCCCGGGCAGGTCCTCGGGCTCTTCGACGCCGACAGTCTCAGCGAGGACATCGGGGACGGCCGGGACCACAGCACCCCCGGAGGCTTCACCCTGGCTCACAACGTCCATGACGCCGATGCGGTCCACCGCACGGTCGAACGCCTGGAACGTGCCGGAGCCACGGTGCTGAAGCATCCCCAGCCGGCGGCGGTGCCGGGGATGCTGCACGCCTATGTCCAGGACCCGGTCGGGGTGGTCTGGGAGATCGCCTACAATCCAGGCTGGCGAGTGGCCGACGACGGCACCGTCGTCTTCGACTGAGGCGTCCTCCCGCGCTGCAGCCTGAACTGTCCGTGCTGCCGAGCTCCGTCCCCGTCGGGCGAATCGGCGACGTCGGCGTCGGCGCGGTAAGCTTGCCCCCGTCTGTCCCGTCCCCTCCCGACCTGAGGTGTACCGCCCTATGGCCCCCAAGACTGCCCTCGACCATGTGATCACCCTGGCGAAGCGTCGCGGCTTCGTCTTCCAGTCCGGTGAGATCTACGGGGGATCACGGTCGGCCTGGGACTACGGGCCCCTCGGCACGGAGCTGAAGGAGAACATCAAGGCCGAGTGGTGGCAGACCTTCGTGCGCGGCCGCGGCGACATGGTCGGCCTCGACTCCGCGATCATCCTGCCGCAGGCCGTCTGGCACGCCTCCGGCCACGTGAAGACCTTCACCGACCCGCTGGTGGAGTCCCTGCACACCCACAAGCGGTACCGCGCCGACCACCTGCTGGAGGCCTACGAGGCCAAGCACGGCCACCCCCCGGCAAACGGCCTGGCCGACATCAAGGACCCCGAGACGGGCCAGCCCGGCAAGTGGACCGAGCCGCAGCAGTTCTCCGGCCTGATGAAGACCTTCCTGGGCCCCGTGGACAACGAGGAGGGCCTGCACTACATGCGGCCCGAGACCGCCCAGGGCATCTTCGTGAACTTCTCCAACGTGATGACCTCCGCCCGGAAGAAGCCGCCGTTCGGCATCGGTCAGGTCGGCAAGGCCTTCCGCAATGAGATCACCCCCGGCAACTTCATCTTCCGGACCCGCGAGTTCGAGCAGATGGAGATCGAGTACTTCACGCACCCGGACGAGGCCGGCCAGTGGTTCGATCACTGGGTGGACGCCTGCTACGACTGGTTCGTGGACCTGGGGCTGAACCCGGAGAACCTGCGCAAGTTCGACGTCCCCGAGGATGAGCGGGCCCACTACTCGGCGGCCACCATCGACCTGGAGTACCGCTTCGGCTTCCAGGGCTCCGAGTGGGGCGAGCTGATGGGCATCGCCAACCGCACCGACTATGACCTCAGCTCCCACATCGAGGCCTCCGGCGAGAAGCTGCAGTACTTCGACCCCAAGACCGAGGAGCACTACACCCCGTACGTCATCGAGCCGTCCTTCGGCCTGACCCGCGCGATGATGGCCTTCCTGGTGGACTCCTACCACGAGGAGGAGGCCCCGAACGCGAAGGGCGGCGTGGACACCCGCACGGTGCTGAAGCTTCACCCGAGGATCGCCCCGGTCAAGGCCGCGGTGCTGCCGCTGTCCAAGAAGCCGGAGCTGGCCGAGCCCGCGCAGCGGCTGGCCGACGAGCTGCGCCGGAACTGGAACGTCGAGTACGACGAGGCCGGCGCCATCGGACGCCGCTACCGCCGTCAGGACGAGATCGGCACCCCGTTCTGCCTCACCTATGACTTCGACAGCCTCGAGGACCAGGCGGTCACCATCCGCGACCGGGACGAGATGACCCAGGAGCGTGTCAGCCTGGACCAGGTGCAGCGCTACCTGGCCGCCAGGCTGCTCGGCTGAGATCGCCCGTCTTGCCGTGGCACCCCCGCGGGACTAGACTCGCGTGGCTGATCAACCCTGCGCACCCGCGCAGTCGCACGCATCCGAAGGACACGCGATGAGCACCACGCATGACACGGACCGGCTGACCCTGGACTCCGGCCTGACCGTCCGGCCCTGGGCTGAGGGCGATGACCTCGCCCTGCTCGAGGTCTGGGGCGATCCGGAGAACGCGATGCATCACCAGGACCGCGCCCTGCTGCGGCCCTCCTCCAGCGACCCCTGGTCGCGGTGCATCGTCGCCGAGGACCAGGGCGTCCCGGTGGCCGCCGCGACCATCCTGCGCTCCTCTCTGCATCCGGACCGGCTGTCCTTCTATGCGGAGGTCGCTCCGGACCACCGGCGCCGGGGGATCGCCGCGGAGCTGCTCGCGATCCTCGAGGCCGAGGCGAGCAACTGCAGCGCCATCGGCCTGAAGGCCCGCTGCGCGAAGCGCTCCGCGGCCCAGTGCTTCCTCAAGGACAACGGCTTCTCCAAGATCCAGACCACCCGTCGGGTGGTCGTGCAGCCAGGGGCTCTGCGCCTGCCGGACCTCGAGGGATCCGGCCTGGATCTGCAGGAGCTGGCCACCGGTTCGGTCGAGCTCAGCGCCCTGGTGGCGGAGTACTACAACGCCGTCCACGACTGGGACCGTTCCGAGATGACCCTCGGAATGGCTCAGAAGCTGCTGCTCGACGACACCACCGGCGCTTCGGGAGTGGTGGTCCTCAGAGACGTCTCCGACGGCGGCGACGGCGCCATCCGCGCCTTCGCCGTCAGCTACACCCCGGAGCGCACCGAGGACCCCGCCGATGTGCTGGTCGGCTGGAACCCCGCCTCGGACGACGCCGAGGCTGAGGAGCATGTGCGTTCCCTGCTGGCGATGCTCGCCGCCCGCCACCCGGTGGAGCTCGAGGTGGACGACTCCATGGGGCCGCTGAAAACCGTCCTCGGGGAGCTCCTGGCCGCCGGGGATGCGGACGTCGACTTCGAGGCCTTCATCTACGCCCGCTGACCATGCGGAGGTCTTCGCGCCTCCCGAACCCTCATCGACCGGACATCATGACCGCACAGACCACTTCACCCGACGCCCTGACCGTCCCGGAGACGCCGACCGCTCCCCCCGGCCGCCAGTCTCTGCTGCCGCCACTGCAGCTGGGTCCCCTCACGGTGGACACCCCGGTCGTGCTCGCGCCGATGGCCGGCATCACCAACACAGCCTTCCGCCGGCTGTGCCGGGAGCACGGCGGCGGTCTCTACGTCAACGAGATGGTCACCGCACGCGCGCTGGTCGAACGGCGGCCCGAGTCGATGCGGATCATCAAGCACGAGCCGGATGAGGTCCCCCGCTCGATGCAGCTCTACTCGGTGGACCCGGTGACCACCGGGCACGCGGTGCGCATGCTGGTGGAGGAGGACCGGGCGGACCACATCGACCTCAACTTCGGCTGCCCGGTGCCCAAGGTCACCCGCAAGGGCGGCGGCTCGGCCCTGCCCTGGAAGATCCGGCTCTTCGAGTCGATCGTCGCCACCGCCGTGCGGGAGGCCGCGAAGCGGGATATCCCTGTGACGGTGAAGATGCGCAAGGGCATCGACGAGGACCACCTCACCTTCATCGAGGCCGGCAAGGTCGCCCGGGACTCCGGGGTCGCCGCCGTCGCGCTGCACGGCCGGACCGCTCGCCAGCACTATTCGGGCCAGGCCGACTGGTCTGCCATCGCTGCCCTGCGCGAGTCCCTGCCGGACATCCCGGTGCTGGGCAACGGCGACATCTGGTCCGCCGAGGACGCGGTGCGCATGGTCGAGCAGACCGGCGTCGACGGCGTCGTCGTCGGCCGGGGCTGCCAGGGCAGGCCCTGGCTGTTCGGCGACCTGCAGGCCGCCTTCGAGGGCCGGGAGGACCGGCACCGTCCGGATCTGCCCATGGTGATCTCCACCCTGCTGCGGCACGCCCAGATGCTCATCCCGTACTTCGACGGCGACGAGCGCAAGGCCATGCAGGACATCCGCAAACACGTGGCCTGGTACTTCAAGGGTTACCCGATCGGCGGGGCGCTGCGCTCCCAGCTGGTCACCGTCGAATCTCTGGCCCAGCTGGAGGATCTGCTCGGCCAGCTCGACCAGAGCATCGGGTACCCCGGCGCCGACGCCGAGGGGCCCCGCGGTCGGGCCGGCTCGCCGAAGAAGGTCCACCTGCCGGAGGACTGGCTGGGCTCCCAGGAGCTCAACGAGGCTCAGCGTGAGATGATCGCCGCCGCGGAGGTCGACACCTCCGGCGGATGACAGTCTCATGCCGTGGGTCTGGCCCGCGGCCGGGCTCAGGCGTTGGGTGCCTGGTCCGTCCCGGCGCCGCGCCGTCGGAGCGTCGGCGTCGCCGGCGGCGGGAGGGTGTTCTCCTCGCCCACCACGGTGAACCCGGCGTCGCGGATCATCGCCAGGTCGTCGGCAGCGCCCTGGCCTTCGGAGGTGAGGTAGTCGCCCAGGAACAGGGAGTTGGCCACCTCCAGGGCGAGGGGCTGCAGGCTGCGCAGGTGCATCTCGCGGCCGGCGGCGATCCGGATCTCTTTGTCCGGGCACATCATGCGGGCGACGGCGAGGATCCGTAGGCAGGCCAGCGGGGTGAGGTTCCACGTTCCTTCCAGCGGCGTGCCGTCGAAGGGCATCAGGAAGTTGACCGGCACGGAGTCTGCGTCGAGGTCCCGCAGCGCGGCCAGCGCCTCCACGAGCTGCTCGTCGCTCTCGCCCATGCCGACGATCAGCCCGGAGCAGGGGGAGAGACCGGCGTCGACGGCGCGGCCGACGGTCTCCACCCGGTCGTCGTAGGTGTGGGTGCTGCAGATCTCCGGGTAATGCGAGCGGGAGGTGTTCAGATTGTGGTTGTAGGCGTCGACGCCGCAGCTGCCCAGTCGTTCGGCCTGCCCCTCCTTCAGTAGCCCCAGGCAGGCGCACACCTCGACGTCGGGGTGGTCGGACTTCAGCCGGGTGACGATGCGTCCCACCCGGTCCACGTCCCGATCGGTGGGGCCGGTGCCGGAGGCCACCAGGCAGACCCGGCGGGCGCCGGCGGCGATCCCGTGCGAGGCCTGGGCCACGGCCTCCTCGGGCTTGAGCCACGTGTACTTGAGGATCTCCGCGTCGGTGCCGAGCCGCTGGGAGCAGTAGGTGCAGTCTTCGGGGCAGAGCCCCGTCTTGAGGCTGACCAGGTAGTTGACCTTCACCGTGGCACCGAAGTGCCGACGACGCAGGCGGGAGGCGGCGGCCACCAGGCGGAAGGTGGCGTCGTCGGGGGTGCGCATCAGCGCCAGGCACTCGTGGTCGGTGAGGCGGCCTCCGGCCAGGAGGCGATCAGTCAGGGGCTCCGGGTCTGTCATCTGCGGTGCGATGGGAGCTTCAGGGGTCACGTCGTCTCCGTCCTCGATGCCGGCGGGGGCCTCCGTCCAGAGTCCCCGGGGGTTGTCACCCGTCCCTCCTCAGCGAGATTTGAACACTGTTCAAAGGGGTGCAGAAGGAGGTTACCTCATCCGAGGCCGCTCGCGTCGGCGGAGCGCCTGGGCATGGCCTGACCCATGCTGCCCCTGCTCTAAGCTGGGAGACATGTCTGTGCAGAACGTCGAACGGGTCGAGGCGGGCTATGCCGCCCTGCGTCCGGGCTACCTCCCCGCCGATGAGGCGAGGTGGGTCCCGGAGCACGGCAAATCCGTCTATCGGTCCTCCTTCGAGCGGGACCGGGCCCGCCTGCTGCACTCTTCGGCGCTGCGCCGTCTCGGGGCGAAGACCCAGGTGGTCTCGCCCGATGCCGACGACTTCGCGCGCACCCGGCTGACCCACTCCCTGGAGGTCGCCCAGGTGGGGCGTGATCTGGGCAGGATGCTGGGCTGCGACCCCGACGTCGTCGACGCCGCCTGCCTGTCGCACGACCTGGGCCACCCGCCCTTCGGCCACAACGGGGAGAACGTGCTCAACGAGCTCATGGGCGACGCCGGCGGTTTCGAGGGCAACGCCCAGACGCTGCGGCTGCTGACCCGGCTGGAGACCAAGCGGTTCCACCCGGACGGCCGCTCCGCAGGGCTCAACCTGACCCGCGCCTCCTTGGACGCGGCGGTGAAGTACCCGTGGCGCCAGCACGAGGCGCCCCTGAAGCCGGACGGGACCCGCAGTCAGAAGTTCGGCGCCTATGAGGACGACGTCGACGTCTTCCGGTGGATCCGCCAGGGGGTGGAGGGGCGACGACAGTCCATGGAGGCCCAGGTGATGGACGCCGCCGACGACATCGCCTACTCCGTCCACGATGTGGAGGACGGCATCTTCTCCGGCCAGTTCCAGCTGCGCTTCCTGGAGGTGCCGCTGCAGCGCAAACGCGTGGTGCAGGTGACCAAGGAGTGGTACCTGCCGCAGACCGAGGAGGACCGGATCGAGGAAGCCTTCGACCGCCTCGCCGCCACTGACGGATGGGTGCGCGAGTCGGACGGTTCGCGGCGTTCGCTGGCGGCGCTGAAGAACATGACCAGTGAGCTGATCGGCCGGTTCTGCAGCGCCATCTACACCGCCACCCGGCAGGCCCACGGCGACCACGCGCTGGTCCGCCATGAGGCGGACCTGATGGTCCCGGAGGACACCCTGGTGGAGATCTCGGCGATGAAGGGGCTGGCTGCGGCCTACATCATGACCTCGGAGCAGCAGAAGCCGGTCTACCTGCGGCAGCGTGAGGTGCTCGAAGGGCTGGTGGGGCTGCTCTCCGAGACGGAGGACCGCTACCTGGAGCCGATGTTCCGGCAGGACTGGCGGGATGCCGCCGACGACGTCGCCCGCCGGCGGGTGATCATCGACCAGATCGCCTCGCTGACCGACGTCGCCGCCTTGGAGTGGTACTACGCCCTGGTCCAGGGCAGGCCCTTCATCAACCGACTCTTCGGCTGAGCGGCCGCCCCTGCGCCCCGGGCTCCTCGTGGCCGCAGGGGAGGGACACTAGACTGAGGGATCACCGCTCATCCTGTGAGCATCCCCGTCCACTCTGGAGAATCTCATGACATCTGCGGACCCCGCGACCACACTGAGCGCCGAGCAGCTGCGTGACATGCTCGCCCAGGGCCACGACCCGTTGATGCTGGATGTGCGCACCGCCGCCGAGCATCGCGGCGCCCACATCCCCGGCTCGGTGTCGGCCCCGGACGAGCTGATCCGCGACGAGGCCGACACGCTCGCGGCGGCGCTGGACGAGGTGGATCGCCCGGTGGTGCTGCTCTGCCAGGCCGGGCCACGCTCCCGGCAGGCCCGGGAGCTGCTGGCCGCTGCAGGGTTCACTGAGGCTCGGGTCCTCGACGGCGGGCTGAACGGCTTCCGCGCGGCCGCCGGTGACGACGCCGTCGAGATCGGCGAGGGGCCCTGGGCGATGGAGCGTCAGGTGCGCATGGCGGCGGGCTCGCTGGTGGTCGCCGGGCTGGTCGGCGGGCGTCTCCTCAGTCCGAAGGCACGCCTGCTCTCGGGCGCGATCGCTTCCGGGCTCATCTACTCCGCGGCGTCTGACACCTGCGGGATGGCCAAAGTGCTGGCCCGCATGCCCTGGAACCAGGACCACGGTGCCCCGGTCAGCCTGGAGGATGTGCTGGCCCACCTGAGCTGACGCCCGGACAGGCCTGGGCGGGAGTGCCGCCCGGCGCGTGTCGCCTGTTGATCGCTTCGGCTGATCGCTCCTGCTGCTCGCTCCTGCTGCTCGTTCTGGCTGTTCATTCCTGTGGCGTCGCCCTGGTGATGTCGCCGGTGACGACGTCATAGGCCGCGAACAGCGCCGCGGAGTCCACGACCAGGCTCAGCTCTGTCGCCCCGGCACCCATGGCGATGCCTCCTGTGATGTTCTCGTCGGCGTAGATCGGCCAGCGGGTGCCCTCGGAGCTCTCGGCGCCGACGGGAGTGATCGTGCCGGGCCGGTGCCCGGTGGCCTCCACGGTCTCCTCCGGGGCGGTCAGGGACATCTTCTTCATTCCAGCGAGCCGACGCAGCTTGGCCCAGTCGACCTGCCGATCACCGGGGATCAGGGCCAGCACGTAGCTGTGTTCACGGGCGGTCTGGGTGACCTTGGCCCGTGCCACCAGGGTCTTGACGATCCGGCGCGGCTCGACGCCCAGGGCGGCGGCCGCCTCGGCCAGCGAGTTCGCCGGGCCGCGCCGGATGAGCTGCACGGTGACCCCACGGGTCGCGGCGTCGCGGAGCAGCCGCTCCACGCAGGCGCGGTCCTCCTCGGTGAGGCTGACATCGGTCAGGTCGACATCGGTCACGTCGACATCGGTCAGGTCGACGGCGGTGGGGTCAGTGGTGAGGCCAGTGGCGGGGCCAGTGCCGCCGGAGGGCTCGGCCGGTTCAGGGGTCGTCTCCATGCTCGGATCAACCCGGACGCACCACCTCTGATTCCCCGGGCGGTCAGCCCGCGGCCAGCACGAGCGTCGCGAAACCCATGTGGCCATGGTGTCCGCGCAGCCAGGAGCGGCGGCCGTCGTCGAGCCGGCCACGCAGCGCCGGAGCCTCCGGGTGACGCGGGTTCTCCAGGAGCCATTCCTCCTGGTTGCGGGTCATTCCGCACTCGAAGTGGTTCCATTCGTCGGCGGTGGCCTCGTGCAGGTCCAGCAGCCGCCAGCCGGCCTCGGCGGCCGCCTCGACGACGTCGGGCAGCCGGTGGCTGTCGGCGAGGGAGGCGCCGTCCCACATCTGGGCCAGACGTTCCCCGTCCGGCTGCCGCGCCCAGTGGTCCACGCCGAAGAGCAGCCGGCCGCCGGGGGCGGCGAGTCCGCGCAGCCGATGCAGGGCGTCGGCGGGGGATGCTCCCAGTGCGTGCCAGGCCCCGAGGCAGATCAGGGCGTCGGCGCTCCGGACTGCCGCCGCCGGCCCGGTCCCGCCCGATGGTGGCCCGAGCAGGTCTGCGGCGTCCTGCACACGCAGCTCCACACGATCCTGTACGCCCAGCTGTGTCGCGCGTTCTCGGCCGCGGAGGATGTCCACCTCCTCCAGATCGACGCCCACGCCGTGGGCTCCTGGCAGCGCGGCGACGGTGCGCAGCAGCTGCTCCGCCCAGCCGCAGCCGACGTCGATGATCCGTCGCGGCGAGATCTCGGTGAGGTCGCTGATCAGCTGTTCGGAGCGGGCGACGCCCATCGGTGAGCCGAAGGCGAGGTCGAGGCCGTTGATCGGGGGCCCCGAGGGGTCGGTCGTGTCCTGAGAGGTGCTCGGTGTCTCCACGTGAGGCATGGGCGGACCCTACCGGCGGTGTCGGCCGGCCACCACCCCTGCGGGGCCGGCCCCGCAGGGCCGTCGTCGGGAGCCTGTGGAGAACCGGCGCGAGGATTTGCGATGACTGGCTAGAGTTGTCCTGTGGCAGGACTGATCAAGCGT
Organism: Nesterenkonia suensis; assembly: GCF_054782935.1. Lineage (NCBI taxonomy): Bacteria > Bacillati > Actinomycetota > Actinomycetes > Micrococcales > Micrococcaceae > Nesterenkonia > Nesterenkonia suensis. The sequence goes on from NZ_BAAGRN010000001.1 coordinate 411,130, forward strand.
GAAGACATCGATGCCGTGCGCGAGCGTGTCGACCTGCGCGAGGTCGTCGAGCAGTATGTGACGCTCAAAGGAGCCGGCATCGGCTCGTGGAAGGGACTCTGTCCGTTCCACGATGAGCGCACGCCCAGCTTCCACATCCGCCCGCATGTGGGGACCTATCACTGCTTCGGCTGCGGAGAGTCCGGGGATGTGATCGCCTTCCTCATGGCCCTGGAACACACCTCCTTCCAGGAGACGGTGGAGCGGCTGGCCCAGAAGGTCGGGATCACCCTGCGGTATGAGGACGGCGGCACCGGGCCGACCACGCAGGAGATCGGCCGACGGCAGCGGCTGCTCGATGCGCACAAGATCGCCGATGAGTTCTTCCAGGGGCATCTGGAGTCTCCGGAGGCCCAGATCGGCCGGGAATTCCTCACCGGACGCGGCTTCACCCGGGAACATGCCGCCCAGTTCTCCGTGGGCTTCGCTCCCAAGAGCTGGGACGCGCTGCTGAAGCATCTGCGCTCCAAGGGGTTCCACGACGAGGAGGAGCTGCGGCAGACCGGCCTGTTCTCCGAGGGGGGCCGTGGGCTCTACGACCGGTTCCGTGGCCGACTGATCTGGCCCATCCGGGACATGACCGGCAACACCGTGGGCTTCGGCGGGCGCCGGCTCTTCGAGGACGACAAGGGCCCGAAGTATCTGAACTCCCCGGAGACCCAGATCTACAAGAAGTCGCAGGTGCTCTACGGCATCGAACATGCCAAGCGGCAGATCGCCAAGAAGCGGGAGCTGGTCGTGGTCGAGGGCTACACCGATGTCATGGCCTGCCATGTCGCCGGGGTGGACACTGCGGTGGCCACCTGCGGGACCGCCTTCGGCGAGGGACATGTGAAGATCGCGCGTCGGCTGCTCTCCGACGACGGCGGCGGGGGAGAGGTGATCTTCACCTTCGACGGCGACGACGCCGGACAGGCCGCCGCGCTGAAGGCGTTCCAAGAGGACCACATGTTCCTGGCCCGGACGTTCATCGCGGTCGGTCCTGACGGGATGGATCCCTGCGATGTGCGTCAGCATCGGGGCGATGAGGCGGTGGAGGAGATCATCCGCTCCCGCCGCCCGCTCTTCGAGTTCGCCATCCGGGCGGGGATGAAGGACTACGACCTCTCCACGGTAGAGGGCAGGGTCGGGGCCCTGCGCTACGCCGCCCCGGTGGTGGCCAGCATCAAGGACTCTGCCCTGCGTCCGGCCTACACCCGCGAGCTGGCCGGGTGGCTGGGCATGGACATGGAGGAGGTGGCCCGGGCGGTGCACCAGGCCCGCGGGCAGGCCCCGCAGCGTCAGGGTCCGGGATCCGGCCGCGGACCGGACCATGGCGCCCCCGGGGGTGCCTCACGCACCCACCCGGCACAGCCCTCCCCCCACTCCGGACGGTCTGCAGGGCACGACGACGGCGGATCCCCCGGGGGTCGGGGGCACGGCGCGGCGCACCACTCCGGAGCTGGATCCGGGCATGAATCCGGGCATGAATCCGGGCATGGATCCGGGCACGGAACGGGTCCGGGGACCGCCGGCCGGCACTTTCCCCGCCCGGACACCCGGGACCCTGCGGTGATGATGGAGCGCCAGGCTCTCGAAGTGATCCTCCAGCACCCCACCCGGCTGACCGCCGAGCAGTGGGAGGAGATCTTCACCGTGCGTTTCACTGCGCCCGCGCACGCCGCGGTCCATGCGGGGATCCGCAGCGCGGCCGCCTCCGCCACCGATCCGCGCAGCTGGATCAGCGCGGTCAGCGACGAGGTGCCGCAGCCGTTGCGTTCGCTGGTGGGAGAGCTGGCCGTGGCTCAGTTGCCGGCCCGGACCGAGGACGACGTCGAAGTGTATTGTCAGTCGATTCTGAACCGTCTGGTGGAGCTCAAGATCACCCACCAGAAGGCGGATCTGCTGGGTCGCCTGCAGCGGATGGAGCCGTCAGACGATCCGGAGGAGTATCAGCGGCTCAACCGTGAGGTCATGGAGCTCGAGCGGCGCCGTCGTGCGCTGCGCGCCGAGGATTGAGCACGCTCCAGCAGAGCCCCGGGGCTCTGCGGACGGCCCCGGAGGGGCCGCGTCTGAGCACGGATGGATGTCTCGGCATGTGACCCTCCAGGTGCTGTGGATCTCATCGGCGGGGCGACCTTGGTACCGTGGAGGACGTTTCTGCGTGACGACGGGGTCGCGCGGACCTCCACCATGTATCCCTCGCGGAGTCCCTCCGCGACCAGACAGAGGAGATTCGCATGCCCCATCAGTCCCCGACTCCTGCGCGCGCCCGGATCGCCGCCACCCATGAGATCCCCGAGGCCATGCGGCATGATGTCGGCCTGCTCGGCGAGCTGCTCGGGCAGGTCCTCACCGAGTACGGCTCACCGGGTCTGCTGGAGGATGTCGAGGCCCTGCGCGAGCTGACCATCGCCGCGCTGGAGGACCCCGATGGCGCTGTGCTCGCCCGCGCCGAGGAGCTCGTCGAGTCCTTCTCCGCCGATCGGGCCAAGGAGGTCGCCCGCGCCTTCACCTGCTACTTCCTGCTGGCGAACCTGGCTGAGGAGCAGCACCGGATCCGAACCCTGCGTGCCCGAGACGGGGAGATCCCGCTCGAGGAGCAGCAGCCCGCGGACTCCGTCGCGGCCGCCTTCGCTCACCTGCGGGCCGAGGTCGGCCAGGAGGAGGCCGAGCGGCGGTTGAAGGAGCTGCGCTTCCACGCGGTGCTCACGGCGCACCCCACCGAGGCACGCCGCAACGCCATCGCCGCTTCGGTGCGGCGTATCGGCGACCTGTTGGATCGGCGCGACGACCCGCGCATGGGCTCCGGCGCGCTGGCGCAGAACCGTCGGGAGCTGCTCGGCGAGATCGACAATATGTGGCGCACCGCCCAGCTGAGGGTCTCCAGCCCGTCGCCGTTGGACGAGGTACGCACGGCGCTGTCCGTCTTCGACTCCTCCTTCTCGCAGGTCTTCACCCAGGCCTACCGGCGCATGGACGACTGGTTGCAGGGTCAGCTGGGCGGCACGGAGGCGCCGAAGGCTCCGGCCTTCATCCGGCTGGGGTCCTGGATCGGAGGAGACCGGGACGGCAACCCGAACGTCACCGCCTCGATCACCCGTGCCGCCGTCGCCCAGGCCGCCGACCGGATCCTCGGGGATCTGGAATCCCGCGCCCGGGCCGTCGGCCTGGCGCTGACCCTCGACGACCGCTACACCCCGCCCAGCGAGGAGCTCTCAGCCCTGTGGGGCCAGCAGCGTCAGCTCTCCGAGGAACTGACCGACCAGGCCGCTCAGCACTCTCCGCGGGAACCGCATCGTCAGGTGCTGCTGGCCGTGGCGGGCCGCCTGGCCGCCACCCGTTCCCGCGATGCGGACCTGTCCTACGAGTCCCCGGAGGAGCTCCTCGCCGACCTGAGGGTCATCCAGGACTCCCTGGTCGCCGGCGGTGCGAAGCGAGCCGCGTACGGGGATCTGCAGGAGCTGGTGTGGCAGGTGGAGACCTTCGGGTTCCACCTGGCTGAGCTGGAGGTCAGGCAGCACTCCAAGGTACATTCCCAGACCCTCACCTGGCTGGAGGACCCCGAGGGCGTCGGGAAGACCGCGGTCCCGGGGGAGGAGGTCATCGAAACCTTCCGCGCGATCGCGTCCGTGCAGCAGCGGTTCGGCGTCGATGCCTGCCGTCGGTACATCGTCTCCTTCACCCAGTCGGCCCAGAACCTCGCCGATGTCTACACGCTGGCCGAGAAGGCCCTCGGAGGCCCGGAGCAGGCCCCGGTGCTCGACGTCATCCCGCTGTTCGAGACCTACGAGGACCTGCAGAACGCCCCACGGATCCTCGAAGAGACGCTTCAGCACCCGGCGGTCCAGCGTCGGCTGGAACAGACCGGGCGCCGCATGGAGGTCATGCTCGGGTACTCCGACTCAGCCAAGGACGTCGGACCGGTGGCCGCGACCCTGGCGCTGTACGAGGCCCAGGAGAAGATCGCGGCCTGGGCGCTGGAGAACGCCATCACGCTGACCCAGTTCCACGGCCGCGGCGGTGCCCTGGGCCGCGGCGGAGGCCCGGCCAACCGGGCGATCCTCGCCCAGCCGCCGCACTCAGTGGACCTGCGGTTCAAGGTCACCGAGCAGGGGGAGGTCATCTCCGCCCGCTACGGCCACCCGGAGATCGCGCTGCGCCACATCGAACAGGTCGCTGCGGCGACGCTGATGGCTTCGGCACCATCGACGGAGCAGCGCAACGCGGAGGCCGCCCGTCGATTCGCCCCGTTGGCGGCGCACATGGACGCGGTCTCTCGTGAGCGCTTCCACGGCCTGGTCGACGCCGAAGGCTTCGCCCCCTGGTTCGCCCAGGTGACTCCGCAGGATGAGGTCGGTCTGCTGGCCATCGGCTCGCGCCCAGCCAAACGGGGCCTCTCCGTCGAGTCCCTGGAGGACCTGCGGGCCATCCCATGGAACTTCGCCTGGGCGCAGGCCAGGATCAACCTGACCGGCTGGTACGGGCTCGGCTCGGCTCTGGAGGCGGTCGGCGACCTGGAGCAGCTGCGCGAGGCCTATGCCGAGTGGCCGCTGTTCCGTGCGCTGATCGACAACATCGAGATGTCGTTGGCCAAGACCGACCGGCGCATCGCCGAACGGTACCTGCAGCTCGGTGACCGGGCTGATCTCGGGGAGCTGGTGCTGGAGGAGCTGGATCTGACCACCAAGTGGGTGCTGGCGATCACCGACCAGCCCCGCCTGCTGGAGGAGCACCGGGTGCTCGGGCGTGCGGTGGAGCTGCGCAACCCCTACGTGGATGCGCTGTCCCTGCTGCAGCTCAGGGCGCTGCGTGCCTTGCGCACTTCTGAGCTCGACGACGCCGAGGTCGAAGATCCGCGTAACCTGCTGCTCATCACGCTCAAGGGAGTGGCCGCCGGCCTGCAGAACACCGGCTGAGCCGGTGGGCGGTGCCGGACCGGCCGCATCGAGTGAGCCCCGGATGGGAGCGACTCTTGGATGACGGGGCGGCGGGCGTGTCCTGGTCGCGCCTGACCTCCGGGGCCGGAACCTGCGGCACCGTTCGGATCATTCGAGGGGGCGTGGGCGGATGCGGCGGTCCAGCGGAGCGGCGGTGGCAGCGGTGCTGCTGCTGACCGGCTGTGGGATCTCGGAGGGCACTGACATCGCGGAGGTGCTGGCCGACGAGGAGTTCATCGGCGGTGGGGTGAACTGCGGGAACGCCTCGGTGGAGGTCACCACGGCGTTCACGTGCTTCATCGATGATCTGGCGGTGGGGGAGACCGGGGCGAGTCCGGCGCTGGAGGTGGCCTACCTCAGCGATGACGAGATTCTGGTCGAGGGGGTCTGAGATCTTCCCGCAGCGACTGCGCAGATGATCGACGAAGACCGCGAGGAGGAGCGCGCGGTCGCCTCCTTCCCGGCCGAAAGCGAGGAGCTGCTCCTGCTGATCCTGTTCGCGCAGGACTGGGCGTGGCCGGGCGGCGAAGATCTGGAGCAGCCCGCGGTCCTTGGGCTCGAATTCGACGGCCGACGCACCCAGGTGCTGACTCTGGATGATGCCACCGCGACGGTCGGGGGACAGAGCCTGCTGATCTCCGTGCCGGAGGAGGCCCCGGCGGCCGTGGTCCTTGAGTTCGATGGCCATGATCAGCGCGTGGATGCTCGCACCGGGCGGCGTCAGCTGCCGCAGGACGATCCTGCGGCGGGCTGGTACAGCCTGGCCCCGGTGCATCCGCACCAGAGTCTCATCTGGGACCCCGAGGTCATCGCAGGAGACCAGGATGTGGACGGCCTCGAGGACCGGCGGGCGACGGGTGGGCCTCCGAGGTCGTCGTGGCGATCCCTCCCGCGGCGGATGAGATCCTGCTTCGACTCGAGGGTGAGGTGGAGGTCTTCGACCTCGACCGCGACGAGACCACCGGCTCGGGGGAGCTCCTGACCGACGACGAGACGCTCCTGCAATCACGTGCAGCGGAGTCCGGGTGCCGGACGGGCCGCTGATGACACGGCGGGAGTAGGATGGCCCTCATGACAGTTACCTCTGGCAACCGGTCCGTGCCGCCGCTCATCGCTCCCGACGCCGACCCGCACCTGTGGTTGGAGGAGGTTACCGGGGACGACGCCCTGGCCTGGGTGAGACAGCGCAACGCCCGCGCCGAGGAGGAGCTGGTCGACGACGCCTTCGTCGCCCTGCAGTCCGGCATCCGCGAGATGCTCGACGCGAGCGACCGCATCCCCGTGGTCTCCCGCCGCGGGGAGCATCTCTACAACTTTTGGACCGATGCCGCGCATCCGCAGGGGATCTGGCGCCGCACCACGGAAGAGTCCTATCGCACGGACGAGCCCGAATGGGAGGTGCTGATCGACCTCGACGAGCTCTCCGCCGCCGAAGGTGTGACCTGGGTGTGGCACGGTGCCACCGTGCTGCGGCCCCGGCAGGAGGGTGAGCGGTGGCGGCACGCGCTGGTCTCGCTGTCCCGGGGCGGCTCGGACGCCGACGTCACCCGAGAGTTCGACCTTCTCGAACGCCGCTTCGTCGCCCCGGAGGAGGGCGGGTTCGCCAAGCCCGAAGGCAAGGGCTCGGTCAGCTGGATCGACGTCGACACCGTCTACATCAGCACCGACCATGGTGAGGACGCCGTCACCACCTCCGGGTATCCGCGCACCTGCCGCCGGTGGCGCCGCGGCACTCCTCTTGAGGAGGCTGAGACGGTCGTCTCGGTGGAGCCCGACCACATGGTCGCTGCCGCCGGGCACCTCGGCACCCCAGGATTCGAGCGCGACATTGCGGTGCGCGTGCTGGGCTTCTACGACCGGGAGACCCTGCTGATCGACCAGGCCGGCCTGCGTCGTGTGGAGGTCCCCACCGATGTGCGGGTCAGCATCCACCGGGACCTCTTCCTGCTCATGCCCCGCACTGAGACGACCCTGCAGGGCCAGACCTTCCCTGGCGGCTCGCTGGTGGTCGCCGACATCGATGACTTCATGGCCGGCCGTGCCGAGCTGACGGCGCTGTTCACCCCGGACGCCTCCACCTCGCTGCAGGACGTCACCGCCACGCCGCAGTGCCTGGTGCTGACCGTCATGCAGGATGTGGTGCACCGTGTGGAGGCCCATGTCCGGGCCTCGCAGAGCCCTGCCGACTGGCGCCGGGTCCCGGTCTTCGAGGATCTGACCGGCACCCTGTCCGTGGCGGCGGTGGACCCGGAGGAGTCCGAGCAGGTGTGGATCACCTCCGAGGACCACCTGAAGCCCACCACTCTGCACCGGGGGGATCTCTCCGGGCTGCTCGACGGCGGGCGGGAGACTCACGAGGCGCTGAAGTCCGCCCCCGAGCGCTTCGACGCCTCGGGTCTGACTTCGGTGCAGCGCTTCGCCACCAGCGACGACGGCACGCGGGTGCCCTACGTCCTGATCGGCCCGCAGGAGCTGCTCGCCGCAGGCTCCGAGGCGGAGCCGAGGCCCACGGTGCTCTACGGCTACGGCGGCTTCGAGATCTCCATGACCCCGGGCTACCTGGGGGTGGTCGGCAAGGCCTGGCTGGAGTCGGGCGGAGTCTACGTGGTGGCCAACATCCGCGGCGGCGGCGAGTACGGCCCGGACTGGCACCGTGCTGCGCTGCGGGAGAACCGGCACCGCGCCTATGAGGACTTCGCCGCCGTCGCGAAGGCCTTGGTGGCCACCGGCGTCACCACAGTGCCGCAGCTGGCCTGCCGCGGCGGCTCCAACGGCGGTCTGCTCACCGGGAACATGCTCACCCGGTATCCCGAGCTGTTCGGAGCGGTGGTCATCCAGGTGCCGCTGCTGGACATGAAGCGGTTCTCCCATCTGCTGGCGGGTGCCTCCTGGCGCGCTGAGTACGGGGATCCGGACACTGCGGACTGGCAGTTCATCCGGGGCTTCTCTCCCTATCACCTGCTGCAGGAGGGGCGCCGGTATCCGGCGGTCCTGCTGACCACCTCCACGCGGGATGACCGGGTCCACCCCGGGCACGCCCGCAAGATGACGGCAGCTCTGGAGTCCCTGGGGGCCGATGTGAGGTACTGGGAGAACATCGAGGGAGGGCACGGCGGTGCGGCCAGCCCTGAGCAGCAGGCCCGGCTGACCAGCTTCATCTACCGGTTCCTCCAGCAGCAGCTCAGCTGAACTCGTCCCGGGACACCACCGCAGGCGCGGCGTGCGGTGCGCAGGGGAAGACGGAGGCGCTGTGAATCTGAGTACAGCGTACGTTATGCTGTCCGGGTCCTCCTCACCACTCTGCGGGAGAAAGGAGCACGCATGAGCGTGCCGACAGCGGATCCGGCCGTCGAGACCCGCGCCCTGATCAAGAGATTCGGCGACAACACCGCCGTGGACGGCGTCGATCTCTCCATCCCCCGTGGGGGCATCTACGGAGTGCTGGGGCCCAACGGTGCCGGCAAGACCACCGTGATCCGGATGCTCGCCACCCTGCTGCGTCCCGACGGCGGCGAAGCCCGCGTACTGGGCCATGACGTCTTCGCCGAACCGGCGATCATCCGCGACAAGATCGCCCTGACCGGCCAGTTCGCCTCGCTGGACGAAGACCTCACCGGCATCGAGAACCTCGTGCTGCTGGGGCGTCTGCTCGGGTTCCCCGGCCGGACCGCGCGACGTCGGGGCCACGAGCTCCTGGAGGCCTTCGGGCTCGCCGAGGCGGCGGGTCGCCAGGTGAAGAAGTACTCCGGCGGTATGCGTCGCCGGCTGGACATCGCTGGCTCCCTGCTGGTCACCCCGGAGCTGATCTTCTTGGACGAGCCCACCACCGGCATCGACCCGCGATCCCGCAACCAGGTGTGGGACATCATCCGGACGCTGGTCGGCGCCGGGACCACGGTGCTGCTGACCACCCAGTATCTGGAGGAGGCGGATCAGCTGGCGGACCGGCTGGCCGTCATCGACCACGGTCGGGTGATCGCCGAGGGGACCCCCGGCCAGCTCAAGGCCCAGGTCGGCTCCGGAGCCCTGAGCGTGCGGGTGGTCGATCCGGCAGATCGCGAGCAGGCCGCCGAGCTGCTCGCCCGCACGATCGAGGCTGAGGTGACCCGTGAGGCTGATCCGACCGCGCTGACCGCCCGGCTCAACGAGCGCTCCCGGGCCGCAGCGGCCCTGAGCGCCCTGGAGGAGGCGCATATCGAGGTCGAGACCTTCGCGCTCGGTCAGCCCAGCCTGGACGAGGTGTTCCTGGCGCTGACCGGGCACCGCGCCGACCATGAGGGAGAGCACGCCGAGGCCGCCGCCGCGGACCAGGACGGGGCCGCCGCCGATGAGACCGACGGTGGTCGGGACGACCAGGAGGAGGCGAGCATCCGATGAGCACCCATGGGACCACCACGCTGCACGAGTCCGAACGGATCCGCCACATCTTGGTCAGCCCGGAGGACCGCCCCGCACGGGCCGGGGCCTTCAGCGCCTCGATGACCTACGGCTGGCGCGCGCTGCTGAAGATCAAGCACGTCCCTGAGCAACTCTTCGACGTCACGATCTTCCCCATCATGATGACGGTCATGATGACCTACGTCTTCGGCGGGGCCATCGGTGAGGCGATGGCAGGAGGCGACTCGCAGTCCGCCGTCGACGCCTACGTGCAGTTCCTCATCCCCGGGGTCTTCGTTCAGACGCTGGTGATGATCACCATGTACACGGGACTGACCCTGAACCGGGACATCTCCAAGGGCGTCTTCGACCGCTTCCGCTCCCTGCCCACCTGGCGGCCCGCGCAGCTGGTCGGAGCCCTGCTCGGCGACCAGGTGCGCTACACCATCGCCGGGGTGATCATCCTGGTGGTGGGCGTCATCATGGGCTTCCGCCCCGGCGGTGGGATCACCGGTGCCGTGGCGGCCTTCGCGCTGCTGCTGATCTTCAGCTTCTGCCTGTCCTGGGTCTGGACCACGGTGGCGCTGCTGATGCGCACCGAACAGGCCGCTATGGGGGTGTCCATGTTCATCCTGATGCCGCTGACCTTCGTGTCGAACATCTTCGCGGACCCGCAGACGATGCCGGGGCCCGTGCGGGCCTTCGCGGAGGTCAACCCGGTCTCCACCGTGGTCGCCGCGGTGCGCGACCTCATGGACGGCACCTACGACGTCGGCGGCCTCACCATGGTGCTGGTCTATTGCGCAGTGCTGGTGGTGATCTTCGGGCCGCTGTCCATGGTCATCTACAACCGTAAGAGCTGATCGGCCTCCGGTCCGTCAGCTGAGGCTCACTTGATGAAGCGGATGCTGATCGGGTAGCGGTATGGGCGGCGGTTGTAGGCGGCGATGGAGGCCATGATCCCGAAGATGATGGCGCAGATCCACAGGGCGATCCAGAGCAGGATCCCGATGAAGACGAACATCAGCACGATCGAGACCATATACCCGATGAACAGGGTGATCTGGAAGTTCAGCGCCTCCTTGCCATGATCGTCGATCAGCCGGCTGCGCTCCCGGAAGACCAGCCAGACCACCAGCGGCACGAGCCAGGAGAGGAACACGCCGCCGAGGTGCACCGCCACTCCCCACCCCTGCTCCTCAGCGGGGGAGAGTGCCTGCACGGGCGGTGCGGGGTCGCCGGCAGGCGGCTGCGGGCCTCCTGCAGGCTGCTGCGGAGAGTTCTGCGGGTTGTTCGGGTCGAAGGGTTCAGGCCCCTGACCTGTCGGCTGCTGCGTCATGGCTCCTCCTGCAAGTGAGAGTGTGTCCAGGCCCTTCTCAGCTTAGTGCGCCGGGGCGTCAGTGGATACGGTGGTCAGCATGCGAGAGCTGTCTGTGACCGAATCGGTGCCGGAGGATGTGGTGGCTCTGGTCCGCGGGGCGCGCCGGGTGGTGGTGCTCAGCGGGGCCGGAATCTCCGCGGAGTCGGGGGTGCCCACCTTCCGCGAAGTCCAGCGCGGGCTCTGGGAGCGGTTCTCCGCCGAGGAACTGGCCACTGTCGACGCCTTCGAGAACGACCCCGCCCTGGTGTGGACCTGGTATCGCTGGCGGCAGTCGCTGGTCGCCGCCGTGCGGCCCAACGCGGGGCACCGGGCGCTGGCCGGCTGGCAGGAGCACCTCGGCGCTCACCAGGGCTGGCTCGCAGTGGTGACTCAGAACGTGGATGACCTCCACGAACGGGCCGGCTCCGAGGTGCTGGGGCACCTGCACGGCAGCCTCGCGGCGCACCGCTGCACTGACTGCGGCGAGCCGGCCGAGCTGCCCGCCCCCGCCTATGATGGCTTCACCGAGCCTCCGGAGCCCGAGGACCCGCCCGCCTGTGACTCCTGCGCTGACGGTGTGCTGCGTCCGGATGTGGTCTGGTTCGGCGAGGCCCTCCCCGGGGAGGCGTTCGACGCCGCCACCGCCGCCATTCGGGCGGCAGATCTGGTGCTCGTCGTCGGAACCTCGGGGATCGTGCAGCCGGCCGCCTCGCTGCCGCTGCTGGCCCTGGAGCGCGGGGTGCCGCTGATCGAGATCAATCCGGAGGAGACCGGGCTGACCGAGGTCATGGACTTCGCGATCCGTGGCCGTTCCGGTGACGTGCTGCCCCGGCTGCTCGCTGCCGCCGGCATCCCGACTGACAGAAGGTGACCCCGTGACCGTGTGGGAATCTGTGCTCCTGGGCGTGGTCCAGGGGCTGTTCATGTTCATCCCGGTGAGTTCGTCCTCCCATCTGGTGCTGACCCAGCACTGGATGGCGGCCACGGGGTCCCCGCTGCCCTCTCCGGACACCCCAGAGATGATCCTGTTCAACCTGGTCGTCCATCTGGGCACCATGGTTTCGGTCGTGCTGGTCATGCACCGGCCTCTGGCCCGGCTGCTCAGCGGCACTGTGCGAGAGCTGCGGCTCTGGGCGCGCCGCCGGACCCTGCGCCACATGATCCACCTGAAGCTGATGCTCTTCGGGGTGGTCACCACCGGGGTCACCGGTGTGCTGGGCCTGGTGGTCCGCGAGTACGGCACCGGTGTGTTCGCCACCCCCTGGGCGGTCTCGCTGATGCTGCTGGTCACCGGGGCGATCCTCTGGTGGACCGACACGGTCCGGGACACCTGGCGGGGCGCGGCGCAGATGACGATCTGGGTGGCGCTGCTGATCGGGCTGGCGCAGGCCGCCGCGCTGTTCCCGGGGCTGAGCCGGTCCGGGCTCACCATCGCGATGGCGCTGGCCCTGGGCATGCACCGCAAGATCGCCGCGCAGTACAGCTTCTTCGTGGCCATCCCGACCATCGTCGCCGCCACGGGGATGCAGTCGCTGAGCCTGCTGGACCATCGCGGGCCGTTGATGATCGGCGTCGATGCCTATGTGGTGGCCTTCCTGGTCTCCGCAGTGGTGGGCGCCGCCGCCCTGTGGATGGTGCTGCGCATGCTCTACCGGGGCCACTTCCGGGTCTTCGCGGTCTATGTGGTGATCCTCGCTGTGGTCACCCTGATCGTGCAGCCCGAGACCGAGCCGGAGGAGCTCGCCGAGGCCGCCGGTCCTCCCGGCGTCGCACAGGTCGGCCAGGTGGCAGACGGGACCCTCGCTGAGGGGCTCTGGCGATGATCTGGCTCTATCTGCTCTCCGTGGCCCTGCTCGGCGCCGTCGTGGTGCTGCTGGTGGGCCGTGCCGAGGGAGTCCAGGCTCCCGCGGAGGAGGCCCCGGCGGACGAGGTCGCCGATCTGCTCGCCGCCCGCGAGGGGGCCCCGATCACCGCGGCCGATCTGCGCCAGGTCCGCCTGCAGCCGGCGCTGCGGGGCTACCGCATGGAGCAGGTCGATCGGCTGCTCGACGCGCTCGCCGAGCAGCTCGATGACCGCCGGGACCCCGCCCCTCAGGGTGGTCGGGAGGGCCCCGAATCGGGCCCAGACGGGGCTGATCAGGACATACACGGGTCTTCCGGGTGACATTCGCCCCCTGTGGGGGATAATGGAGAGGGATGTGCGACACATCTGCACAGAGGAACACCAGAAGGGATGCACTCGATGGCTGCAATGAAACCGCGTACCGGCGACGGTCCTATGGAGGTAGCTCAGGAAGGCCGCAGCCTCATCATGCGGGTGCCCATCGATGGTGGGGGTCGCCTGGTGCTGGAGATCAACCAGGAGGAGGCGCAGGCGCTGAAGCAGTGCCTCGTCGAGGCCGTGGGGGAGTGAGGCCCCACTGAGGTCCGCTGTGTTCAGCGCTTGACGGCGACGAGCAGCCCGGTGCCGGTGCCGAGCATCGTGCTCACCAGGCGCTCGTCGTCGCGCACGGCACGTTCCACCGCGCGCTTGACGCCGGTGGACTCCTCCCGCACCGCGGGCCGCGGCACGCGGTCATGGTCCAGCGCATCGTTGACGATCAGCAGACCTCCCGACCGCAGGAGCCGGACCCCCTGGCCGACGAACTCCTCCAGCCCGGGACTGTCCGCGTCGAGATGGACCACACAGTAGCCGCCGCTGGTGAGGCGGGGCAGGACCTCTTCGGCCCGACCGGTGATCAGCCGGGTGCGCCCCGGGGACACCCCACCCTCCCGGAAGGTGGCCCGTGCCGCATGCAGGTGGTCGGCATTCGGGTCGATGCTGGTGAGCACCGCCTCGGGTGCGGCGCCGCGCAGCAGGGCCAGTCCTGAGACGCCGACACCGGTGCCCACCTCGACGATCCCGCGCGCCCGGGCGGCCGCGGCCAGCACGGTCAGCGTGGATGCAGTCCCCTCGCTCACCGGGGTCAGGCCCAGATCCTTCGCGCGCAGCCGCGCGGCTTCCGGCGGGTGATCCTCCGCGCCGTGGTGTTCGGCGTACTCCCAGCTGGCATGCTTGGCGGACTGCGGACTGTTGACGAATCTCATGGGGCCTTCCTGCGCGGACCTCGGGCTCGGTGCTGGAGCCGGGGCGTCGCTCGCCGACGCGTTCGGCCACCATCCTATAGAGCCTCTTCGTGACTCAGGCGATTCCCAGCTTGCTCTCAGCATCACCTCGCACAATGGTGCCCGATGTCCACGCCCTCCCTGCGTCGCCCACCGGCCGATGATCGTGCCGCCGCGCCCCGTGCCGGCTGGCTCGTCGTGCTGTGTCTGATGGCCACGGTGACGGTCGGAACAGTCGTCTTCGCGGCCGCCTGGATCGCTGGAGGCCGCAGCGCGGCCCCGCCGGAGTCTGTGGCCTCCCTCATCCCCGCCGACGCCCAGTCCACCGGCTCTCCGGCCGTCTCCGCGCTCGCGGGGGGCTCCGGGCCACAGGAGCAGGCTGCGGATGCTGCGGATGCCGCACACGACGCCATGCACCTGCCGGGCGCCGTGGAGCAGACCCGTGTCCATGAGGTCGATGTGGCCCGCCTCGACCAGCTCAAGCCGCTGGGCTGGACCGTCGGCCATCTGGTCGACTTCGGATTCGGCTTCGACCCGGAGTCCCTCGAGACCGCGGCGGTCGACGGCGTGCGCACTGTGGAGCTGCACCTGGCCGAGGCCGATCACCATATCAGCGTCGCCGAGACCCGTCCGGAGAGTGGGACGGCGGAGCTCGCTCCGCTGGAGGAGACGCTGACGGAGATCCTCGAGGAGGACCGGTTCGAGCATCAGGAGGTCAGGCTGGGCGGCGGGGAGGACTGCGACCTCTATGTCGCCCTGGAGGGGGAGCGGTGGATCGCCGCGGTCGCCTCGGCCGAGGTCCAGTACGTGATCACCTCGAACCTGCCGGAGTCTGCGGCCCCTGGGGTGGCGGACTGGGTCCTGGCGTCGGATCGCGCGCGGGTGCAGATCCTGCCCGGCGTGCCCACCGGAGCGGACCGCCTGGAACGGGGACTTGACGAGCTGTTCAGGTGGATCGACTGAGTTCACGGTAGATTTGGTCTGTGCTTGGTATCAACGGTTATGAGCTCATCATCCTGGTGGTGCTCGCTCTGGTCATCCTCGGCCCCGAACGACTGCCGCAGTATGCCCAGACGCTCGCCGAGTGGGTGCGCAAGGCCCGCGGCATGGCCGAGGACGCCAAGAAGCAGTTCAAGGAGGAGACCGGGACAGACTTCGACGACGTCGACTGGAAGAGATACGATCCCCGCCAGTATGACCCCCGTCGGATCATCCGTGAGGCTCTGGCCGAGGAGTACGAGACCACACGTCGCGCCGTGGACGACGTGCGCGATGCGGCCCGCATCGAGGCACCGCGTCGGCCGCGGAACGGAGCCGGAGCCCCCCGTTCGGCCGGCGGACGTGCCGGGGCGGGGCCGCGCCCCGGCTCGCGAGCCAGCAGCGCCGGTGCCGCCGGTGCCGCCGGTGCGGCCGGTGCGGCGGGTGCGGACCGTGGGTCCGCGACTCCTGACCCCCGCGAAGTCTTCGGCTCGGGCGTGAGAGACACGACCTCCGGCGCCCTCGCGGCGGGCCTGGCCGGTGCCGCGGTCACCAGTGCCGAGGACACCGACGCGGACGATCGTGCCCAGGGCGAGCAGCCCCCTGAGCTGCCGCCCGCTCCCTTCGACGTCGACGCCACCTGACCCCGGGCGGCTCATGTGCTGAGTCCGAGCTGACCTCGGACGACTCTCCTTCGGGTGACTCTCCTCCCCGTCGAACGCAGCGGTGACACCGGGACGAAACATGTCTATGGTGTGATCCACACCTGACATCGGTGTTCCGCAGCACTGCTCGACGAGGAGAGACACGGAGGCCATCATGGGCGAGGCACAGACATCCCGACGGTTCATCCCCTCACTGGGGCGGCTGGAGACGTTCTTCCTCGGGTTCGGCGCGATGATCGGCTTCGGCTGGATCGTGCTCACCGGGGACTGGCTGAACAGCGCCGGAACTCTCGGAGCCGCTGCAGCCTTCATCATCGGCGCGATCATCATGGCGCTGGTCGGGCTGGTCTACTCCGAGCTGGTCTCGGCGATGCCGCTGGCCGGCGGGGAGCACAACTACCTGCTGCGCGGCTTCGGCCCCCGGCTGGCCATGCTGGGCTCCTGGGGCATCGTGGGCGGCTATGTCACAGTGGTCGCCTTCGAAGCGGTGGCCATCCCCCGCACCGTGGCCTACATCTTTCCGCAGGTCCATCAGATCCCGCTGTGGACCGTCGCGGACTCCCCGGTGCACCTGACCTGGGCGCTCATCGGTTCCGGCACAGCGGTGCTGCTCACCTGGCTGAACATCCGCGGGATCAAGCCGGCCAGCCTGTTCCAGACCTCGGTGATCCTGTTCGTGGTCGTCGTCGCCGTGGTGATGCTCGCCGCCGCACTCTTCGGCGGGGAGCCCTCCCATGCCGAACCCCTGTTCACCGGAGGCACCGCCGGGATCATCGCGGTGCTGGTGATGGTGCCCTTCCTCTTCGTGGGATTCGACGTCATCCCGCAGTCCGCCGAGGAGGTCAAGCTGTCGCCGCAGAAGATCGGCCGGCTGGTGGTCGTCTCGGTGCTGGCCGCAGCCGCCTTCTACATCCTCATCGTGCTGACCACCTCGGTCGCGCTGCCCGCGGCGGAAATGGGCGAATTCGACCTCGCCACCGCGGATGCGATGGCGGTGCTGATGGACTCGCAGGTCTGGGGCAACCTGGTCGTGGCCGGGGGCCTGGCGGGCCTGCTGACCTCGTGGAACGCGTTCCTCATCGGTGCCTCGCGACTCATCTGGGCCATGGCGAACGCCGGCATGCTGCCGGCCTGGTTCGCGAAGCTGCACCCGCGCAACGGGACCCCGGTCAACGCGCTGCTCTTCATCGGTGGGCTCTCGGTCATCGCCCCGTTCTTCGGAGAGGCGATGCTGGTCTGGCTGGTGGACTCCGGCTCGCCGAGCATCGTCATCACCTACCTGCTGGTCGCGGTGGTGTTCCTGGTGCTGCGTCGGCGGGAGCCGCAGATGCCCCGCCCCATGCGTGTCGGTGGGCGCTCGGAGCTCGGCGGACTCGCCGTCGGGCTCAGCGCTGCGGTCGCCTCCGCCGCGATGCTGGTGCTCTACCTGCCCGGCATGCCGGCGTTCCTCGAGCCCCAGCCGTGGCTCATGTTCGGCCTGTGGTGGCTGCTGGGGATCATCTTTGTGCTGCGCCTGCCCGGCGGGGTCAAGCCCGGTCCTGGTGCCGAGGAGGATCTGCAGGCCGCGATCGCCGCCCGCCGGGAGCGGCGCAGCGCCCACTGATCTGGCCGCTCAGATCGCCCGGATGCTCAGCGTCCCGGCGCGTCGGGCCGCGATCACCTGCACGAGCAGCACCACCGCCACTAACGCAGCGCCGATGAGGTCGTAGAGGACGTCCGCCGAGAGCATCATCACCGCGCCCACGGCCAGCACGATCCGCAGGTACCAGGGCACCGGCACCATGAAGTGGCCCTCCAGCGCCACACCCAGGAGCAGCACCGCTAGCAGGGCGGAGGCGACGACGGCGACGCCGGTGAGGAAGTCGACGTCGCGCAGCAGCAGGTCCGGGTTGTAGACGAACATGTAGGGGATGACGAAGCCCGCGGAGGCGAGCTTGAACGCCGCGCCTCCGGTCGCCATCGGCTTGCCGCCGCTGATGCCTGAGGCCGCGAAGGCTGCCAGAGCCACCGGCGGAGTGATGTTGGCGAACAGGCCGAAGTAGAACACGAACAGGTGGGCCACCAGGGGCTCCACTCCGAGAGTGGTCAGCGCTGGGGCGGCCATGGTGGCGGTGACGATGTAGGCGGGGATCGAGGGGAGCCCCATGCCGAGGACCAGACAGGCGAGCATGGTCATCACCAGTGTCCAGAACAGGACCCCGCCGGAGAGCTGCACGATCGCCGAGGCGAGGGTGACGCCGAATCCGGAGATGGTCACCACCCCGACGATCACGCCCACCGAGGCGCAGGCCACTGCCACGCCCAGGGCGGAACGGGTGCCGTCTTCCAGGGCCTGCAGGATGTCGCGGAGGCTCATCCGACTGGTGCGGCGCAGCATCGCCACCGCGACGGTGACCAGGATGGTCAGGAACGCCGAGTAGAGGATGGTCCGGCCGGAGAAGAACAGCATGTAGAGCAGGAACACCAGCGGGAGGAGCAGATGTCCCCGGTCCTTGAGGACGTCGAGCACATCGGGCAGGTTCTCCTTGGCGATGCCCTTCAGCCCCATGCGGGTGGCCCGCAGGTGGATCTGGGCGATCAGGCTGACGTAGTAGAGCAGGGCCGGGACGATGGCGGCCAGGGCGACGGTGGTGTAGGGGACGCCGACGGTCTCGGCCATGATGAACGCCGCAGCTCCCATGATCGGTGGGAGCACCTGGCCGCCCACAGAGGCGCTGGACTCCACGGCGCCGGCGAAGTTGCGGCTGTAGCCGATCTTCTTCATCAGCGGGATGGTGAACGCTCCGGTGGAGACCACGTTGGCGATGGCCGAGCCGTTGATCGAGCCCATGAACCCTGACGCCAGAGTGGCGACCTTCGCCGGGCCGCCCCGCCCCTGACCGGCGATCGCCAGGGCGAGATCGTTGAACATCTGGCTCATCCCGGACTTGGCCAGGAAGGCGCCGAAGAGGATGAACAGGAAGATGTAGGTCGACGAGACGCCGATGGCGGTGCCGAAGATCCCCTCTGTGGTGGTGAAGAACTGATCGGCCAGGGTGTTCCAGTCATAGCCGCGGTGGCGGAACAGCCCGGGCAGCTCGCGTCCGTAGAGTCCGAAGAGGACGAACAGCACGGCCAGGATCGGCAGCGCCCAGCCGGTGACGCGACGGGCCGCCTCGAGGACCAGTACCACCAGGAGGCTGGCGACGATGATGTCGCTGGTGGTGAATCGTCCTGCCTGCGTGACGATCTGCTCGTAGTTGCTCCACATGTACCAGACCGGGATCAGCGAGAGCAGCGCCAGGGCAGCGTCCGGGATCCTCCACCAGGCTGCCCGGGCACGCCGTGCCGGCGGGTAGAGCATGAAGACCAGGAACAGGATCAGGCTGACATGCAGTGAACGGTGGATCAGTGTCGGCGGGGAGCCGAAATAGGCGGTGTAGAGGTGATAGACCGCGGTGAAGATCGCCACGGCGCTGATCAGCAGGGCCAACGGACGCCAGTGCGCCTGCCGGATGCGGGACTCCGCGTCGTACTTCGACGCCGCCTCGGCGGCCTCCTGCTCCCTGGACCGACGCTCCTCCTCAGACTCGGGGAGGACTGCCACGGTCCTCTCCGCGGTGAGGGGAAGGTCGGCGTCCTGTCCGGGGGTGCGGGTGTCCCGGGGATCCTGGGGGTCCCTGGGGTCCCTGGGGTCCCTGGGGTCCCTGGGGTCCCTGGGGTCGTCGACGTCGTCGGCGGGATTCTTCTCCCTGGTCATCCTGGCCTCAGTTCTAGGGGTTCACTGTCGGGAAGCTCTCGGGCGTCGAGGCGGCCGGTGTCGCCGTCGACGCCGATGCGGTAGTCCACCCGGTGGGAGTGGATCCAGCGGATCGCCTCGAAGGGGCGGTCGATGTCCTCGATGACCACCAGGCCGTCCTGGACGCTGACGGTGCCCTCGTCCAGGGGCATGCCGGCGCCGTACTCCGCGAACTCGGTGCGTACCAGCAGGAGCCCATCGTCGGTGAAGCGATAGCTGTCGGTCCAGCGGGATCGTTCGATGGAGTGGACCCAGGAATGGGTGATCACCGACCCGATCTCCACTTCCAGAGAGGCGTAGACCTCCTCGGTGCGCTGGTGACGGCAGATCAGGTGGTGCCGGGTGTCGCAGCCGCTGAGCAGCAGCCCGGAGGAGAGCGCGACGGCGGCTGCGGCACCGCTGCGGGTGAGCAGCCGCCGTCGCGTCAGCTCCGAGGGGAGGTCACTCGTCGTCGGCCTCATCCTCGTCGGCATCCTCGGTGTCCTCGGCTCCGGTGTCCTCGGCTCCGGTGTCCAGGCCCTGTTCCTCCAGGTACTGCTGGGCGCCGGGATGCAGCGGCACGACCATGCCCTCGGTGGCGGTCTCGAGCGTGATGTTCTCCGCCTCGGCGTGTGAGGCGTGCAGACGATCGATGTTGTCGAACAGGGCCGCGGTGATGTCGTAGACGGCCTCCTCGCTGATCTCCGGGGAGACCAGCAGGTGGTTGGTCACGCTGACCGTCTCCACGTCCTCCTCGTCCTGGTAGGTGCCGGCCGGGATGACGTTCTCGCCGAAGAACTCATACTCGGCGAGCAGGTTCTCTCGCCCCTGCCCATCGATCGGCACGGTGACGAAGTCCGTGCTGGTGGCGAGCTCGGTCAGCGACGGGTTCGGCAGTCCTGAGGTGGCGAAGAGCGCGTCGATGTGTCCGTTGGCCATCTGGTCGGTGGCCTCCGCGTAGGAGAGGTAGTCCTCGTTGATGTCGTCATAGGTGAGGTCGTAGGCACCCAGGACCATCTGGGCGTTGAGCTCCACACCGGAGCCGACGTCGCCGACGGCGACGTTCGCACCCTCGAGGTCCTCCACCGACTCGATGCCCGCACCCTCGCGGGCGATCAGCTGCACAGTGTTGGGGTACATGGTCATGATGGCCAGCAGCCCGTCCCGGGGGTCGTCCTCGAAGGGCCCGGTGCCCTCCAGGGCCTGGACGGTCGCGTCGCCCATCGTGAAGGCGATCTCGGCATTGCCGTCGCTGAGCAGGTTGATGTTCTCCGCGGAGGCGCCGGTGGCCTGCACCGAGGTGTCGGCGCCGAGCTCGTCGGCGAGCAGGTCCGCCATCGTGGCGCCGATCTGGTAATAGACCCCGGAGGAGCCGCCGGTGGCGATGGTGAGGAAGTCGGCGTCCTGGCTGCCGACCTCGTCGCCGCCCCCAGCCGCAGAGTCGCCGTCGTCGCCGCAGGCGGTCAGCAGCAGGGCTGAGGCCGCCAGGGCGGCTGCGGCCGTGCGAGCGCGTGCATGGGTATGGATCATAGGGATCTCCCTCGTCATTCTGTGGTGCTGATGGGTGTCGGGCACGACGTGCCGTGACGCACAGCACCATCCTAGGTGAGAGACATCACTGCCTGTGGCAGATCCGACGCGCCGGGGCGGGTCAGGCGGGCCCGAAGGGCAGTCGACGGTCGGTGAGACGGCGCGGACGCCGGGCCAGCTGGTCGGCCACCTCCCGCAGGGCGGCACCGGAGGGGGAGTCCGGCGCGGAGAGGACCGCAGGCGCGCCGTCGTCCCCTGCCTGTCGCAGTCGCGTGTCCAGCGGGACGCTGCCCAGCAGTGGGACGTCGGTCCCGAGCTGCTCGGTGAGGCGGTCGGCGACGATCTGCCCGCCGCCGGAGCCGAACAGGTCCAGCGTGGTGCCGTCTTCCAGGGTCAGCGGGCCCATGTTCTCCACCACGCCGGTGACTTTCTGGTCGGTCTGGGTGCTGAGCGCGCCGGCGCGCTCAGCGATGGAGGAGGCGGCGGCCTGCGGCGTGGTCACCACCAGCAGCTCCGAGCCGGGCAGCAGCTGCGCGACGGAGATCGCGATGTCCCCGGTGCCCGGGGGCAGGTCGAGCAGCAGCACGTCGAGGTCTCCGAAATGGACATCGGTGAGGAACTGCTCCACCGCACGGTGCAGCATCGGTCCGCGCCAGGCGACGGCCTGATTGCCCTCGAGGAACATGCCGATGGAGATCGTCTTCACCCCGTGCGCCACCGGGGGCAGGATCATCTCGTCCAGACGGGTGGGCTTGTCGACGATGCCCATCAGATCCGGCACGGAGAAGCCGTGGATGTCGGCGTCGATGAGTCCGACCTTCAGCCCCTCGGCGGCCAGGGCGCAGGCGAGATTGACCGTGACCGTGGATTTGCCGACCCCGCCCTTGCCGGAGGCGACCGCATAGACACGGGTCAGGGAGTCCGGCTGGGCGAAGCGGTTGATCCGTCCGGACTCTCCGCCGCGCAGCTGGTCCTTCAGCTCCGCACGCTCCTCGGGAGTCATCACGCCCAGATCGACCGTGGCGGTGGTGACTCCTTCGGCGCGGACCGCAGCTGCCGTGACGTCGTCGATGATCCGGCTGCGCATCGGACAGCCCTCGATCGTGAGTTTGATGTGGACGTGGGCGGCACCGGTCTCGTCCACTGTGATGTCTCCGACCATGCCCAGTTCGGTGATGGGCAGCCGGATCTCCGGGTCGAGCACCTCGGAGAGTCGGGTGCGGATGCGCTCGATGACGGGGGAATCAGACACCCGCCCAGTCTAGGGGTCGGAGGCGGCCGCCGGACTGACGATCGAGTGCGCCGTGTGCGAACGTCGGGCAGTTCCGCCGTCGGAGCTGAGGCGACGGGGCAGAATGGTGTCATGTCGACCAATGCTCCGATGATGTCTCCGCAGCACAGCGGGCTGCCCCGGGGTGAGCTCCTGGGCCGCTACCGCTCCTATGAGGACGCCCAGAAGATCGTGGATCATCTGGCCGCCGCAGAGGACTTCGACATCAAGACGCTCTCCATCGTGGGCAATGACCTGCGGACGGTGGAGCACATCCGCAGTCGGCTCTCCTACCCTCGGGTGGCCGGGGCCGGGGCCGCGCAGGGGGCGATGTTCGGCGCGTTCATCGGTCTGCTGATCGTGCTGTTCAGCCCGGAGGCCGGCATCCCGGACCTGCTCATGGCGGTCCTGCTGGGCATGGCGATCTGGATGATCGTGGGGGTGATCAGCTACGCCATCCGTCGAGGACGGCGCGACTTCGCCTCCTCGTCCCAGCTGGTGGCGACCACGTTCGACGTCGTCTGCGACTTCTCCGTCGCACACCGGGCACGGCAGCTGGTGGCCGGAGCCGGTGTGCGCGGCGTGACGGCCGCTGACGACCCCACATCCCAACCGTTGGCTCCGATGCCTCCGTCCTCGGGGGCGGCTGCCCCGTCAGCGGACGGTCAGCGCGCTGGGTCGGACCCCGTGGGCGCCTCCGCCGGGCCTGCTGGGGACGGCTCCGGTCCGCCACGGGACGGTGCGGATTCCGAGGTGCAGCCGCGGACCGGGTATCAGGATCTTCCGGACGGCCGCCCTCGGTTCGGAGTGCGCGTCACCGACCAGTCGAGCGGGGACCAGTCGAGCGGGGATCAGGTGCGTGGGGACGAGCTGAGCGGGGACGAGCCGAGTGGGGACGAGCCCGGTGAGACCCAGGCCAGTGAGACTCAGGCCGTGCCTCCGGAGAGCGGCCCTCGGGCGACTTCTCGGCATGCTTCGGAGAGCGCCAGACCCGGGACGAGCAGCGCGGACAGCGGCGCCGTCAGGGATGCGGCGCGGCCGCCCCACGACGACCGGGGAGACTGACGGGTCCTGAGACTGACGGGCCCTGAGGCTGCGGCGCCGGGACGCCACCGCATTCGGGGTGCCCGCGTGCCGGGCTGCGGTGCTGCGGGGTCTGCCGCGGGGCCTGTTCTCAGGCCGCAGGTGCGCGGCGTCCGGCGATCGCCTGCCAGATGAACGCGACGATCACACCGCCACCGATGGCGAACAGCCAGGTGCCCAGGTCGAAGAAGGCGTCGTTGACGTTGACTCCGAAGATGGCGGAGGCGATGAATCCGCCGAGCAGGGCACCGAGCACACCGGTGAGCAGCGCTGCGATCCAGCCGCCGGGCTGTGTGCCGGGAAGGATGGCGCGGGCGATGGCGCCTGCGATGAGACCGAGGATCAGCCAACCGATGATGCTCATATGAGCCTCCTCTGTACCGTGTTCGGACCTTTCTGGTCCGTGTCGTCAGCATAGGGCCGCCTGCGGGTGGATGAACAGCTATGATGCGCCCGCCGCTCGGTCCTGTCTCACAGCGCTTCGGCCCTGCTCACGGGCATGTCGTGCCGGTGGGACCGCGCTGTCGATCGAGGAGTCATCTTCCGGCGCACCTGGGTCCGCGGGACGCGCGTCAGCATGGTGAGACGTGCCGGAGAGTGACCTCTGGATGGATCAGACGGGCGCCACCGGGTGGTGGCGCCCCAGAAGGGGCTCAGCCCTCCCCGATCGAAGGGGCTCAGCCCTCCCAGATCCCGCGCATCCAGGATTCGACGTCGTCGGCGGTCCGGGGGAGCGCGGCGGAGAGGTTCTCCGCGCCCTCGGCGGTGACCAGGACGTCGTCCTCGATCCGCACACCGATGCCGCGGTACTCCTCCGGCACGGCGAGGTCCTCCGCCTTGAAGTACAGGCCGGGCTCGATGGTGAACACCATGCCCTCCTCAAGCACGCCGTCCAGGTAGAGCTCCCGCTTGGCCTGGGCGCAGTCATGGACGTCCAGGCCCAGGTGGTGGGAGGTGCCGTGCGGCATCCACCGCCGGTGGTGCTGGCCGTCGTCCGAGAGCGCCTCCTCGAGGCCGACCGGCAGAAGTCCCCAGGAGTCCAGATGCTCGGCGAGCACCCGCACGGCGGCCTGGTGGATCTCCCGGAAGCGGATACCGGGCCTGACCACGTCGAAGGCGGCGTCAGCGGCGGCAAGGACCGCCTCGTAGACCCGGCGCTGCACGTCGCTGAAGCTGCCGCTGACCGGCAGAGTGCGGGTGATGTCGGCGGTGTAGAGGGAGTCGGCCTCGACGCCGGCATCCAGCAGCAGCAGATCGCCCTCACGGACGTCGCCGGTGTTGCGGATCCAGTGCAGCACGGTGGCGTTGTTCCCGCTGGCTGCGATGGTGTCGTACCCCAGGTCATTGCCTTCGAGGCGGGCTCGGGCGAAGAACGCCCCCTCGACCACCCGTTCGCCGCGGGAGTGGCCCACCGCGCGGGGCAGAGCCGCGACGACGTCGTGGAATCCGGCGATGGTGGAGGCCACGGAGGTGCGCAGCTGCTCCACCTCCCAGCCGTCCTTGACCAGGCGCAGCGCGGAGAGCGTCTCGGCCAGCTCGGCATCGAGCGAGTCTGAGGCCTCCAGGTCCACTCCCGTGTTGATGCGGGAGGTGTCCACCAGGGCGTCCACGTTGAGGTCCACCTCGCGCAGCAGACGGATCCGGGTGCCGCCGATCTCGACGGCGCCGGCGTTCTTGGTCACCCCGACCTCCAGCTCCGCGAGGTCCGCGGTGCGGATCCCCAGCCGCTGGCGGAACTCCTCCAGTCCGGGGCGAGGGCCGATCCAGAACTCCCCATGGCGGGCGTCGGCGTAGAACTCTTCGGTGTCCCGGCCGGCCATGGGCTTGAAGTAGAGGGTGCACTCATGGTGGCCGCCGTCGTCGCCGGTCCCTTCGTCCACCGGCTCGAAGACCAGGGTGGCGTCCGGCTCATGGTCGACGCCCAAGCCGGTCAGGTGGGCGAAGGCC
This sequence comes from Nesterenkonia suensis, assembly GCF_054782935.1. Classification (NCBI taxonomy): domain Bacteria; kingdom Bacillati; phylum Actinomycetota; class Actinomycetes; order Micrococcales; family Micrococcaceae; genus Nesterenkonia; species Nesterenkonia suensis. The sequence continues at coordinate 436,160 of NZ_BAAGRN010000001.1, forward strand.
GAATGGGGACGGAATCGATAGTCGGTGTCGTTGGAGCGGACCTTCAGCGGGCCCGCCGGCACGACCAGGCGTTCGCCGGGGAAGGCCTCGGAGGCCTGCCTGCGGCGTCGGGCCGCATGGTCGGCCACGTCGTCGCGGGGGTGCTCCACCGTCTCGGCGGGGGCCCAGGAGGAGGCCATGAACTGCCGGAACGCGTCAGAGGTGGGGCGCTGGGATCGGTTCGATCCGCGGTCCTGGAGCGGCTGGGCGTCGGTGTCGCCCGCCGCCGTCGACACGTCCTCGGCTGTGGTCTCGGACGTGATCTCGGATGAGGAGGGATGATTCTGCGAACTGAGCATGGGCACCAGTCTTGCACTTTCGGGAGGCGGCTCCCAGGGAATGACGGTTACAGTGAGTCCATGGGCGTCGATCTCCACACGCATTCGTACTGCTCCGACGGGACGCAGTCGCCGGCGGACGTCGTGGCCACCGCCAAGCGGGCAGGTCTCGACGGCCTGGCCCTGACCGACCACGACACCACCACCGGCTGGTCGGAGGCGATGCGCGCGGCCCAGGACCATGAGATCCTGCTGATCCCCGGCATGGAGATCACCACGCTGACCGACGACCGCGTCAGCGTCCACATGCTCAGCTACCTCCATGACCCCCACCATGAGGGCCTGGCCCGCGCCATCCGCGAAGCCCGCTCAGGGCGCGTGGTCCGGGCCCGGCGCATGGCCGAGAGGCTGAGCTGCGACTTCCCGCTGACCTGGGATGACGTGGTGGAGCGGGTTGCTGACGGTGCCACTGTGGGGCGGCCGCACCTCGCTGACGCGCTGGTCGCCGTCGGTGCCGTGGCGAACCGGCAGGAGGCCTTCGACCGGCTGCTCTACCGAGGGTCTCCCTACTACGTCAGCCAGGAGAACATGCACCCGACGACGGCGATCCGGCTGGTCCGCGACGCCGGCGGGGTCCCGGTGATCGCCCACTCCATGGCGGCCAGCCGCGGACGGACCGTCTCCATGGAGCAGATGGAGGAGATGATCGACGCCGGGCTCGGGGGAGTGGAGGTCTGGCATCGGGACAACCCGGAGTCCGGGCGACGGACCCTGCTGCGGCTGGCTCGCCGCCACGATCTGCTGACCACCGGATCCTCGGACTACCACGGTGCCGGCAAGCCGAACCTCATCGGTGAGAACACGACCTCCCTGGACACGGTCGCCGAGCTGCTCGACCGAGCCAGCGGCTCGCCGGCCTATGGGCGGATGCCCGGGCTCTGACGCGGAGGAAGTCTCAGTGGCGGACATGGCGGCGCCTGCAGGCCGTGGTCGGTGCGGTTCCGTACACTGGGTGTCCATGACACAGGACGAGACCATCTCCGGGCCGGCGGCCTCCCCGCGCGCCAAGCGGATGCCGCGCGAGCAGCGGCGGCGGCAGCTGCTGGACTGTGCGTTGCAGGTTTTCGTGGCCAAGGGCTATCACGCCGCCTCGATGGATGACATCGCCGATGTGGCCCAGGTCTCCAAACCGGTGCTCTACCAGCATTTCCCGGGCAAGCATGAGCTGTTCCTGGACCTGCTGGACACCCATCTGGGACAGCTGGAGCAGATGGTCACGCTGGCGCTGGCCTCCACGGAGGACAACAAGGAACGGGTCTCGGCCACGACCACCGCCTTCTACGAGTTCATCTCCCGGAAAGACGAGGCCTATCGGCTGCTCTTCACCTCAGGGATGGACAATGACGAGGCGGTGGAATCACGCATGGAGAGGTTCTACGAGAACGTGGCCCACGCCATCGCCGAGGTCATCGCCGATGACACCGGACAGCCGATGGCCGAGTCCACGTTGCTGGGGCACGGGCTCCTGGGACTGATCACCTCGGCGGCCCGCCATTGGAGCAGGCTCTCGGAGCGCCCGGATCTGGACGTCTCGGCCCAGCTGACCTCTCGTTTGGCTTGGCGCGGAATCTCCGGCTTCCCCAAGGAGACCGACGCCGGCACGTCGGCACAGTAGGTAGTATCGGATCGGCACAGATCGCGCCGAGCCGAAGGAGTGGCATGGAAGTTCGAATCGGAGTCCAGAACGTCTCCCGCGAGATCGTCATCGAGACCGACGCCTCAGCGGAGGACGTCGAGAAGACGGTGGCTGACGCGGTGGAGAACGCCAAGCCGCTGCTGACCCTCACGGATCGTCGTGAGAAGAAGATCGTGGTGCCGGTCGCCAGCATCGGATATGTGGAGATCGGCTCCGACACCAAACAGACTGTGGGCTTCGCCGCAGTCGCCGAATGAAAGAACCTATGACTGAACAGACTGCTGAATCGGCCGAGGGTCACGAGCAGGGCACCGGCGGCGAGTCCGCCGAGCCCACGGTGACCTTCGCCGACTTCGACGTCCGCCCGGAGATCGTCGAGGCGCTGGCCCAGAAGGGGATCATCACACCGTTCCCCATCCAGGCCGAGACTCTGCCGATCGCCCTCGGCGGCTACGACATCATCGGGCAGGCCAAGACCGGAACGGGCAAGACCCTCGGCTTCGGCATCCCGGCCCTGCAGCGGGTGACCGTGCCGCAGGATCCCGGGTTCGACGAGCTGCCCGCCCCGGGTGCGCCGCAGGCGCTGATCGTCGCCCCCACCCGCGAGCTGGCCGTGCAGGTCGCCTCTGACATCACGGTCGCCGGTGCCCGACGTGGCGCCCGGGTGGCCACCATCTACGGCGGTCGGGCCTACGAGCCGCAGATCGAGGAGCTCGAGCGGGGCGTCGAGATCGTCGTCGGCACGCCGGGCCGGCTCATCGACCTCCACCGCCAGCGGCACCTGAAGCTGAAGAACGTCAGGATCGTGGTGCTCGACGAGGCCGATGAGATGCTGGACCTGGGCTTCCTGCCTGACGTCGAGACGATCCTCGGTGCTCTGCCCGAGGTGCGTCAGACCATGCTCTTCTCGGCCACGATGCCGGGGCCGGTCGTCAGCATGGCCCGCCGTTACATGACCAAGCCGACGCACATCAGTGCCGCCGACCCCACGGACGAAGGCGTCACCAAGAAGGACATCCGGCAGGTCGTCTACCGCGCCCACCATCTGGACAAGGACGAGGTCGTCGCGCGCATCCTGCAGGCCGAGGGCCGGGGACGGACCATCATCTTCACCCGGACCAAGCGGCAGGCCGACAAGCTCTCCACGGAGATGATCTCCCGCGGATTCGCCGCCGGCGCCATCCACGGCGACCTCGGCCAGGGGGCCCGTGAGCAGGCGCTGCGGGCGTTCCGCAACGAGAAGATCGACGTGCTGGTCGCCACTGACGTCGCCGCCCGCGGCATCGACGTCACCGACGTCACCCATGTCATCAACCTCAACGCTCCCGATGACGAGAAGACCTACCTGCACCGAATCGGCCGCACCGGCCGTGCCGGGCAGAAGGGCACCGCGGTGACCTTCGTGGACTGGGAGGACGTCCCGCGCTGGAAGCTGATCAACCGCGCGCTGGACCTCGGGATCGATGAGCCGGTGGAGACGTACTCCTCCTCGCCGCATCTGTTCACCGACCTGGACATTCCCAAGGGCACCAAGGGGCGGCTGCCGCGGCACAAGCGCTCCAAGACGAATCTGGACGACGAGACGCTCGAGGACCTCGGCGGCACGTCGTCGGGCACGGGCCGTGGAGGTTCTCGGGAGGCAGGGTCCCGCGAGGGTCGAGGCTCCCGCGACAGCGGGTCCCGAGGCGGTTCTCGCGGGGGACGCGGCCGCACCCGTCGGTCGTCCTCCGACGGGGAGCGCCAGCAGTCCGGGGAGAAGCAGAGCGGCTCGTCCTCCTCGGCCCAGGGTGAGGGCGGATCCGGCGGTCAGCGTAAGCGTCGGCGCCGTCGGCGCACCGGCTCCGGCTCAAACTCGTCCTCCGGCGACTGAGCCTCACCCGGACCCGCGAGGACCCGAGGATGACCGTCTTCGACGTGGAGGGGCCGTCGCTGGTGCTTCAGGGGGAGAACCTCGAGCACCTGCGGCGGTTCCCCGACGGGGCCTTCGCGATGATCTACCTGGACCCGCCGTTCAACACCGGCCGGGCCCAGCAGTCGGTCCGCACCACCACCGTCCGTCGGCAGGACGGCGCCGGCGGGCGGGTCGGCTTCGCCGGACGCAGCTATGACACCTTCCGGGAGCTGCTCGCCCAGTATGACGACTCCTTCCCGGACTATTGGGAGTTCCTCGAGCCACGCCTCCTCGAGGCCTGGCGGCTCCTGGACGAGACCGGCACCCTCTACCTGCACCTGGACTATCGCGAGGTCCACTACGCGAAGGTCATGTGCGATGCGATCTTCGGACGGGACTGCTTCCTCAACGAGATCGTCTGGGCCTATGACTATGGAGCCCGCACGCGGAAGCGCTGGCCGACTAAGCACGAGACGATCCTGGTCTATGTGAAGGACCCCGCGAAGTACCACTTCGACTCTGCCGAGGTCGACCGGGAACCCTACATGGCCCCTGGGCTCGTGACCCCGGAGAAGGCCGCCCGGGGCAAGCTGCCCACCGACGTCTGGTGGCACACCATCGTCTCACCCACCGGCCGGGAGAAGACCGGCTACCCCACCCAGAAGCCGGTCGGGCTCGTCCGTCGCATGGTGCAGGCGTCCTCCCGCCCCGGGGACTGGGTGCTGGACTTCTTCGCCGGCTCCGGCACCCTGGGGGCCGCCGCCGTGGAGACCGGCCGCAGGTTCGTCTGCATCGACTCCTCGGCCGGGGCCGTGGACGTGATGACCGCTCGGCTCGGTGAACACGCTCAGGTGCATCGGCCGGGCCCGGAGCCGACAGCCTCCGACTGCGTCCGGGTCCCGGGCGAGCGGACGGGCCACACCGGATGATCGAGTTCGACCAGGTCACCAAGACCTACCCGGACGGCACCACGGCGGTGCGTGACGTCACCCTGACGGTGCCCTCCCGCACCACGTCCGTGCTGCTGGGCTCCTCCGGATGTGGGAAGACGACATTGCTGCGCATGGTCAACCGGATGGTCGAGCCCTCCTCCGGTGCCGTGCGGATCGACGGGGCGGACATCGCCTCGCGTCGGCCGGTGCAGCTGCGTCGCAGCATCGGCTATGTCATGCAGCACTCCGGGCTGATGCCGCACCGTCGGGTGCTCGACAACATCACCACTGTGCCGCGTCTCAACGGTGTCTCCCGGTCTGAGGCGCAGGGCCGGGCGCGGTCCCTCATGGAGATGGTGGATCTCTCGCCGGAGCTGGGGACCCGTTATCCGGCCCAGCTCTCCGGCGGCCAGCAGCAGCGGGTCGGTGTGGCCCGGGCGTTGGCCGACGATCCGAACATCCTGCTCATGGACGAACCTTTCGGAGCCGTGGACCCGCTGGTCCGGCTGGAGCTGCAGGTCCAGCTGAAGAAGCTGCAGGGGGAGCTGCGCAAGACCATCATCTTCGTCACCCACGACATCGAGGAGGCGCTCACCCTGGGGGACCAGATCGTGGTGCTCCGGGCCGGAGGAGAGGTGGCCCAGGCCGGCACGCCCCGCGAGCTGGTCGAGAACCCCGCTGACGACTTCGTCTCACGCTTCCTGGGCCTCCAGGAGGGACGGCGCCGACTGCAGATCTCCCCACGGGTCGGTGGGGGCTGGACCGTCATCGACAGCTCCGGGCGGCCGATCGGACTGATTGAAGGAGCTGCGGGGGCAGAGGGCCGGGAGCGCGGGCCCGGGGACTTCTGATGGAGTGGATCCTGGCGAATCTGCCTCGCATCCTGAGTCTGACGGCAGATCACCTGCTGCTCGGCCTCCCGGCCGTGGCGGCGGCCTTCCTGGTCGCGCTGCCGGTGGGCCGACTCGCTGACCGGCTCGGTCGCCTGCGTGAACCCGTGCTGGGTTCGGTCGGTCTGCTCTATGCGATCCCGTCGCTTCCCCTGTTCATCGTGCTGCCGATCCTGATCGGCACCGGAGTCCGGGACACGCTGAACGTGGTCGTCGCCCTGACCCTCTTCGGCCTGGCGCTGATGGTCCGATCAGCTGCGGACGCCTTCGCCGCCGTCTCGGATGATGTCCGACTGGCCGCCACTGCGGTCGGACATTCCCGGATGGGCGCGTTCCTCACCGTCGAGCTGCCGCTGGCCGGCCCGGCCCTGCTCGCCGGGCTGCGAGTCGTCTCGGTGAGCACGCTGAGCATGGTCAGCGTCTCCGCGGTGCTGGGGGTCACCAGCCTCGGCTCGCTGTTCACCGACGGCTTCCAGCGCGGCATCGTGCCCTCGATCGTGGCGGGCATCGTGATGACGGTGGTGCTCGCCGTCGTGGTGGACCTGCTGCTGGTGGCGCTGGGTCGGCTGGCCATGCCCTGGCAGCACCGGCGGGCCGGGGCGACGGGATGACTCCGCTCGTCGACGCCCTCCAGTGGGTGCTCAGCATAGAGAACTGGGCCGGTCCGGGAGGGCTCGGAGTGCGCATCGCCGAGCACCTCTGGTACACGGTGCTGGCGGTCGGGATTTCGGTGCTGGTGGCCCTGCCGATCGGGCTGATCATCGGGCACACGGGGCGAGGCCGTGCGGTGGCGGTGCTGTCCACCGGTGCCGCTCGGGCGCTGCCCACGCTGGGGCTGATCACCCTGACCGCCTTGGCGGTGGGCATCGGGCTCACCGCGCCGATGATCGCCTTCGTGGTGCTGGCTGTGCCGTCGATCATCGCCGGCGCGTACGCGGGAGTGGAGGCGGTGGACCGCCGGGTGGTGGACGCGGCCCGTGCCCAGGGGCTGAGCCCGTGGCAGGTGCTGACCACAGTGGAGGTGCCGCTGGGACTGCGACTGATCCTCGGCGGCATCCGCCTGGCGACGCTCCAGGTCATCGCCACGGCCACGCTGGCAGCCTATGTGGGTGCCGGGGGACTGGGTCGGCCGCTGTTCCTGGGCCTGCGCAACCATGACTATGCCATGATGCTGGGAGCGTCGTTCATGGTCATCACCGTGGCAGTCCTGGCCGACGCCGTGTTCGTCATCGCCCAGCGGATGCTCAGGAGGATCCCCGGGATCGTCTGAGCCTCAGGAGAGGATGTGAGCCCCGTGCCCCACCCCGTCAAGAGATCCGTCAGCCGTCTCGCCGTGCGCGGGCGCGGGCCTGTCACGCTGCTCGGTCTGGCCGCGCTCGGGCTGACCGCCTGCGGCGCCGAGGATCCGCTGGCCGAGGGCGGGGGTGACGGTGAGGGCGGCGAGGGCGGTGCGATCGTCGTCGGATCCCAGCAGTACTACTCCAACACAATCATCGCCGAGCTCTATGCCCAGCGTCTGGAGGCGGCCGGCCACGAGGTGGACCGGCAGTTCGACATTGGTCAGCGTGAGGTCTACATGCCGGAGCTGGAGTCCGGGGAGATCGACGTCTTTCCGGAGTATGCCGGGAACCTGCTGCAGTATGTGGACCCGGAGTCTGAGGCGTCGGACCTCGAGAGCGTCCTCGCCGGACTGGAGGACAGCCTGCCGGAGGGCATCTCCGCGTTGTCACCGGCTGAGGCCACCGATCAGGACAGCTTCGTGGTCACCGGGGAGTTCGCCCAGGAGCGCGGGCTGAGCAGCGTGGGCGACCTCGCCGACGTCGACGAGGAGCTCAGCATCGCGGCGAACTCCGAGTTCGAGACCCGTCCGTATGGGCCGCAGGGGCTGCAGGAGGTCTACGGGGTGGAGATCACCCTGGTGCCGGTGGAGGACTCCGGCGGGCCGCTGACGGTGCGCGCGCTGCTGGACGGTGACGTGCAGGTCGCCGACATCTACAGCGCCGACCCTGCTATCGAGGCCCATGACCTGGTGAGGTTGGAGGACCCGGAGGAGCTGGTCCTGCCGCAGAACATCGTCCCGCTCGTCTCCGAGTCCGTGGACGCGGAGGCGTCGGCACTGATCGAGGCGGTCACCGCGGAGCTGAGCCAGGAGGAGCTCAATGGGCTCAACGCGGCCAGCGTGGATGACCAGGCTCCTGCTGCGGAGGTCGCCGCCGACTGGCTGAAGGAGAAAGGGCTCGACGACACCTGAGCACCCGCTTGCGAGCACTGCGCATGCGGGGTGAACACATGAACATAGATGACGGCATGTGACGTCGAATCTTCGTCTGTGCGGCGACGTGCAGTAGCGTGGTGCTCACACCACCGACCATCCAGAGCGGCCGAGAGATCTGGCTCCACGACGCCGCAGCAACCCGGGAGAGCCGGGTGCTCACGCCAGAAGCGATGGAGGAGCATGAGCACTGACGTGTCTGCCGCGCCCACCCGACGGCCCGCGAAGCGCCCGAACGGACAGTGGAAGATCGACGGCACCGATCCGCTGAACCACAACGAAGAGTTCAAACAGGCGGACAACGGTCTGAACGTCCGCGAGCGGATCGAGCAGATCTATTCGAAGCAGGGCTTCGACTCCATCGACCCCGATGACCTGCGCGGCCGATTCCGCTGGTGGGGCCTCTACACCCAGCGGCGGCCCGGAGTGCCGGCAGGGGCCCACAACTCCCTGCCGCCCGAGGAGGTCGACGACAAGTACTTCATGCTGCGGGTCCGGATCGACGGCGGGGCCCTCACCACCGAGCAGCTGCGCGTCATCGGCGAGATCTCCCGGGACTTCGCCCGGGACACCGCGGACGTCACCGACCGGCAGAACGTCCAGCTGCACTGGGTGGCCGTGGAGGACGTCCCGGAGATCTGGCGCCGCCTCGAGGCGGTCGGTCTGGGCACCACTGAGGCCTGTGGAGACACCCCCCGCGTGATCCTGGGCTCGCCGGTGGCCGGCATCGCCGCGGACGAGATCATCGACCCCACTCCGGTGATCGCCGAGATCGTCCGGCGCTACATCGGTGACCCGGAGCTGGCGAACCTGCCGCGGAAATACAAGTCCGCGATCACCGGGCATCCCTCTCAGGACGTGGTCCATGAGATCAACGACTTCTCCCTGGTCGGGGTGCTCCACCCGGAGCACGGCCCCGGCTATGACCTGTGGGTCGGCGGAGGGCTCTCCACCAATGCGCGGCTGGCCGAACGGCTGGGGGTCTTCGTCCGCGAGGAGGAGGCCGCTGAGGTCTGGCACGCGGTGACCCAGACGTTCCGTGACTACGGCTTCCGGCGTCTGCGCAACAAGGCCCGGCTGAAGTTCCTGCTGGCCGAATGGGGGCCGTCGAAGTTCCGTCAGATCCTCGAGGACGAGTACCTCGGACGGCGGCTCACCGACGGTCCGCCGCCCGCCGCACCGGACACCCCCGGGGACCATGTGGGCGTCCACCGGCAGAAGGACGGCCGGTACTACATCGGCGTCACCCCCACCGTGGGACGGGTCTCCGGCACGCTGCTCATCGAGCTGGCCGACCTGCTGGAACGTCACGGCTCCCACCGGCTGCGCACCACCCCGCACCAGAAGCTGGTGGTCCTCGACATCGCCGAACAGGAGATCGAGGCCGTCTCCGCCGGTCTGGCGGAGCTGGGGCTGGATCCGCGGCCCAGCGTCTTCCGCCGCTCCACCATCGCCTGCACCGGCATCGAGTTCTGCAAGCTGGCCATCGTGGAGACCAAGACCACGGCGGCACGGACCATCGATGCGCTGGAGGAGCGCCTGGCCGACGTCGCCGATCAGATGCCGGTCCGGCTGAGCCTGCACATCAACGGCTGCCCCAACTCCTGCGCCCGGATCCAGACGGCGGACATCGGACTCAAAGGCCAGCTGCTGCCGGACGGCGACGGCGGCAAGAGCCCCGGCTTCCAGGTCCACCTCGGCGGGGGGCTCACCTTCGTCGACCGTGACGAGGCCGGTCTCGGGCGCACTGTGCGCGGGCTGAAGGTCACTGCTGAGGAGCTCGTCGACTATGTGGAGCTGCTCGTGCGCCGCTACCTGGCCGGACGCCAGTCCGGCGAGACCTTCGCCCAGTGGAGCCACCGCGTCGACGAGTCCGAGCTACAGAAGAAGGAGGTCGAGCCGGCATGACGACCACCACAGACTTCACCACAGCGGACCGGTTGCGGTCCCTGGCGGCCGCCGGGGCCGAGGAGCTCGGCTGGGAGGCCTCCGCCGATCAGGTCATCGGCTGGGTGGCGCGGAACGTGGACACCGCCGACGTCGCGGTGGCCTGCTCCATGGCGGACGCCGTGCTGCCTGCCCTGGTGGCTGAGCAGCTGCCCGGCGTGGACGTGCTGTTCCTGGAGACCGGCTACCACTTCACCGAGACGCTCGCCGCCCGTGACGAGGTCGCCCGCCAGCTGGACGTGACCGTCGTCGACGTCACCCCGAAGCTGACCGTGGCGGAGCAGGACGCCGAGTACGGCAAGGACCTGTTCGGCCGGGACCCCGCCGCCTGCTGCCGGATGCGAAAGATGGAGCCGCTCGCCGAGGCGCTGAGCGGCTACAAGCTCTGGTTCACCGGAGTGCGTCGGGACGAGGCTCCCACGCGGGTGGACACCCCGCTGGTCACCTTCGACGAGCTGCACGGGCTGATCAAGGTCAACCCGGTCGCCTCCTGGAGCTTCGACGACCTCGTCGACTACTCGAACCGCCACGCTCTGCCGGTGAATCTGCTGCTGCAGAACGGCTACCCCTCCATCGGCTGTCGCCCCTGCACCCGCCCCGTCGCCGAGGGCGAGGACCCCCGCGCCGGCCGCTGGTCCGGCAGCGGGAAGGTCGAATGCGGCATCCACACCACCACTGCCACAGGAGCCTGAGATGACCACCGCCACCGCCGCGCCCGCCCCGCGGGCCGCCGACGTCGCCGCCGCCGTGGACCTCGCCGGCCAGTCAGCACTGGCCCGACTGGAGGCCGAGTCCATCCACATCATCCGCGAGGTCGTCGCCGAGTTCGACCGCCCGGCCATGCTGTTCTCCGGAGGCAAGGACTCGGTGGTGATGCTGCACCTGGCCGCGAAGGCCTTCTGGCCGGGGAGGATCCCGTTCCCGGTGGTGCACATCGACACCGGGCACAACTTCGAGGAGGTCATCGACTTCCGGGACCGCACCGTGGAGCGCCTCGGTCTGGAGCTGGTGGTCGGCAGCGTCCAAGAGCTCATCGACTCCGGTGAGCTGACCGAACGTGCCGACGGAACCCGCAATCCGCTGCAGACCGTCCCGCTGCTGCGCACCATTGCGCAGCGCCGCTTCGACGCTGTCTTCGGCGGCGCCCGGCGGGACGAGGACCGGGCCCGCGCCAAGGAGCGGATCCTCTCGTTGCGCGACGAGTTCGGCCAGTGGGACCCGCGCAGCCAGCGCCCCGAGCTGTGGAATCTCTACAACGGGCGTCACCGCCCGGGCCAGCATGTGCGGGCCTTCCCGATCAGCAACTGGACCGAGCTGGACGTGTGGCGCTACATCGCCGCTGAGGACATCGAGCTGCCCCCGCTGTACTACGCCCACGAGCGCGAGGTCTTCCAGCGCGACGGCATGATCCGCGCGGTCGGGCCGCACAGCCGGCCCACCGGTGACGAGCCGACCGAGCAGCTGCGGGTGCGTTACCGGACGGTGGGGGACATGTCCTGCACCGGGGCCGTGCTCTCGGAGGCTGCGGACAACGCTGCGGTGCTGCGCGAGGTCGCCGCCGCCACCATCACCGAGCGCGGGGCGACCCGTGCTGACGACCGGCTCTCCGAAGCTGCCATGGAGGACCGCAAGAAGGACGGATACTTCTGATGACCGCCACATTGTTCCGGCTGGCCACCGCCGGCAGCGTCGACGACGGCAAGTCCACCCTGGTGGGACGCCTCCTCCACGACGCCCAGGCCATCCTCTCCGACCAGCTCGACGCCGTCGTCCGCTCCTCCAAGGACCGTGGTTTCGGCACCGACGGCGCGGAGCTCGACCTCGCCCTGCTCACCGATGGCCTGCGTGCCGAACGCGAGCAGGGGATCACCATCGACGTCGCCTACCGCTACTTCGCCACGGACCGGCGCAGCTTCGTGCTCGCCGACTGCCCCGGGCATGTCCAGTACACCCGCAACACGGTCACCGGCACCTCCACCGCGGATGCGGTGGTGCTGCTGGTCGACGTCCGCCACGGCGTGGTGGAGCAGACCCGCCGCCACCTGGCGGTGGCGCATCTGCTGCGGGTGGAGCATGTCATCATCGCGGTCAACAAGATCGACGCGGTCGACTACCGGGAGGAGCCCTTCCGGCAGGTCGAGGCGGACCTCGCTGCCATCGTCGCCGAACTCGGGTCCGACTCCCACGGGAGCTCCGGAGCGTCCGACCCGATCGTGGTGCCGGTCTCCGCGCTGCGCGGGGACAACGTGGTGGCCCCCTCGGCGAACACCCCCTGGTACGAGGGCGAGGCGCTGCTGCCGATCCTGGAGCAGCTGCCCGACGCCGACCATGCCCGGCGGCGCACGGAGCCGCTGCGCCTGCCGGTGCAGACCGTCATCCGTCCGCACTCGGATTTCCGCGGCTACGCCGGACAGATCGTCTCCGGCGCGTTGGAGGCCGGGGACGAGGTGCTCATCCAGCCCGGTGGCCACCGCACCTCGGTGACCGCCGTGCACCGGACCCAGCTGCAGGCCCGGGCAGCCGCCCAGGAGACCGGCCAGGAGACCGGCCAGCAGACCGGCCAGGAGACCGACGGCGCCGGCCGGGCCGAGGCTCCGGAATCGGTGGTGGTGGAGCTTCAGGGACAGTTCGACGTCGCTCGCGGCCACTTGCTGACCTCCTCGGAGTCACCGGCGACCGAGCTCGACGAGCTGACCCTCTCCCTGGCCTGGCTGGGGGACGGCGCCCTGACCGACGGCGCCCGAGTGCTGGTCAAGCACGGCACCGCGACGGTCAAGGGACTGGTCAGCGAGGTGACCGACCGGCTCGACCTGGCCAGTCTGACCGCCCAGCCCACGGACCAGCTGGTGCTCAACGACATCGGCACCGTCACCCTGCGGCTGGCACGCGCCCTGCCGGTGGACGACTACGCCACCGCCAAGCGCACCGGTGCGGTGCTGCTCATCGACCCGGACAGCGGCGACACGCTGGCCGCCGGCATGGTGCGGCTGCCGGTCCCCGCAGAGGCCGAGGACCAGGACGACGACGCCTGGCTGGCGGAGTGAGCCATGGGCCGGGTCCGCATCACCTCTGAGCAGACCACTGCTCCCGACGGACGGGTCGTCTCCCGTGCCGCCGGGCCGCGGCGGGCGCTCGCCGTCGGCGTCGCGACCGGGACTGCGCTGCTGGTGGGCAGCACGGCGGTGTTGGGTGCGACCTGGCAGGAGGAGCCGCAGCTCGAGGACACCCTCTCCGCTGAGGAACTCTATGCCGGTGACCAGCGGGCAGACTCCGTGCGACTGGGATACTTCCCCAACGTCACCCATGCCCCTGCCCTGGTAGGTCTGCAGGAGGGTCTCTTCACCGAGCACCTGCACGGCACGGCCTTCCAGGCGGAGACCTTCAACGCAGGTCCCGCCGCGGTGGAGGCGCTCACCGCCGGAGCGGTGGACGCCGCGTTCATCGGCCCCACCCCGGCGATCCACTCCTACGCCCAGTCGGAGGGGGAGAGCCTCTACGTGGCCTCCGGGGCCGCATCCGGCGGCGTCCAGCTGGTCGTCCGTGACGGCATCGACAGCCCGCAGGACCTGGTCGGCTCAGACCTGGCCACCCCGCAGCTGGGAGGCACCCAGGACGTCGCCGCCCGGGTGTGGCTGGCTGAGCAGGGGCTGACCGACGACGTCGGGATCACCCCGACGGACAACCCGCAGGTGCTGCGGCTCTTCGAACAGGGACGGATCGACGCCGCCTGGGTCCCTGAGCCCTGGGCCTCCCGACTCGTGGAGGAGGCCGGAGGGCAGGTGCTCGTCGACGAACGGGAGCTCTGGGACGGCGGGGAGTTCCCCACCACGGTGCTGGCGGTGAACCAGGAGTTCGCCCAGGCGCACCCGCAGACCGTCAAGGACCTGGCGACGGCCACTGCCGCCGCGGTGACCTGGCTCCAGGACACTGAGGAGGCAGAGGTGCACCGCACGCTCAACGCACAGCTGGTCGAGGACCTGGGTCTGGAGCTGCCGGCTCCGGTGATGACCCGCTCGCTGGAGCAGCTGAGTTTCACCACCGACCCGCTGCAGGAGGCCTTCCCCCAGCTGGTGGAGGACTCCGAGACCGCCGGCACCGGAGGCCCCGTCGACGTCGGCGGCCTGGTGCTGCCGGCACCGGTGGAGTCCGACGGCACACCGAGCGGCGGATCGAACGGCGCACCGAGCGGGGAACCCCGTGACGCACTCCCTGACGCATCGAGCGGCGCCGCGCGCGCCGAGGAGGAGGACTGATGAACGAGGCCGTGGTCTTCGACGCCGTGGACAAGTCCTTCGCCGAGGGGCCGGAGGTGCTCTCCCAGGTGAGCTTCGACATCGCTGAGGGGGAGTTCGTCTGCCTGCTGGGCGCCTCCGGGTGCGGGAAGTCGACCCTGCTGAGCATGATCGCCCAGCTCGAGCGACCCTCCGGCGGAGCCATCGAAGTCACCGAGGGCGGGGCCGCGTTCATGTTCCAGGACGCCTCCCTGTTCCCCTGGCTGACCGCCGAGCAGAACATCATGCTCGCCCTGCGCCTGGCCGAGGGCCGCTGCCAGATCCGGCAGCGCAAGGTGCGCAGGCAGCGCGCGGCCGAGCTGCTGGACCTCGTCCGGCTCTCCGACCATGCCGGACGGCGCCCCCATGAGCTCTCCGGGGGCATGCGCCAGCGGGTGGCCCTGGCCCGCGCACTCGCGCAGGAGCGGCCGGTGCTGCTGATGGACGAGCCCTTCGGCGCCCTGGACGCCATCACCCGCTCCCTGCTCCACGAGGAGCTGCTGCGCATCTGGCGCGCCACCGGGCGCACCATCGTCTTCGTCACCCACTCGGTGGACGAAGCGGTGCACCTGGGCCAGCGGGTGCTGCTGCTGTCCTCCCGTCCGGGCCGGATCATCGGCGAATGGGAGGTCTCCGAGCAGGATCGTGACGGTGCCCGTCGGGCCGGGCTGGTCGACGAGATCACCGAGCGGCTGAGAAGCGAGGTGGGGCGCCATGGTGGTCACGCGAACTGAGCAGCACGCCCACCACGGCCCCGCACGAGGAGACTCGGAGAGCTCTGCGGTCGACCCGGACGGGACCGGTGCGAGCGATCGGCCGGAGATCCACCAGGGCAGGGGAGGGTCCGACGTCGTCGAGGTGTCCCGTGGCCTGGACGCGCTGGAGACCAGCAGCCCGGCGGCCCGACGGCGGCTGGATCCGCAGTCGGTGCTGCTGCCGGTGGCCGCCCTCGCGGTGGTCATCGTCGCCTGGCAGCTCTACGTGATGACCGGGCATCGCCGCGCCGACCTGGTCCCCGGACCGGTCGACGTCGCCGCCACTGCCTGGGAGCTGTGGCGCAGCGGAGCGTTCTGGGACGCCGTGAGCACCTCACTGGGGCGCGGGCTGACCGGCTTCGTGCTCAGCATCCTCATCGCGACTCCGGTCGGTCTGATCATCGCCCAGGTGCGGCTGCTCCGGCAGGCGTTCGGGCCGCTGATCTCCGGGCTGCAGGTGCTGCCCTCGGTGGCCTGGGTGCCGGCGGCGGTCATCTGGTTCGGCCTCACCGACGCCACCGTGTACTTCGTGATCTTCATGGGGGCCATCCCCTCGGTGGTCAACGGCCTCATCGCCGGTGTCCGGCAGGTTCCCCCGCAGCACCACCGGGTGGGACGGGTGCTGGGGGCGAACCGCTGGCAGATGACGACCCGCATCCTGCTGCCCGCCATCCTGCCCTCCTACGTGGGCGGACTGCGGCAAGGCTGGGCCTTCTCCTGGCGGTCTCTGATGGCCGCCGAGATCATCGCCACCGGAGGCTCCATGGGCTTCGGGCTGGGCACGCTGCTGGACCAGGGACGAGCGCTCGCCGACATGTCGGTGGTGCTGACCGCGGTGCTGATCATCCTGCTGGTCGGGGTGGTCGTGGAGCTGCTGGTCTTCGCCCCGATCGAACGCCGTCTGCTGACGACGAGAGGACTGCTGGAACGATGAACCACACCACGCACACCCCTGACGGGGCGTCTCGGGCCCCGGCTCTCGCCTGGACCGGGCACGTCGCCCTGATCGGCGGCGGCCCGGCCCAGGCGGACCTGATCACCCAGCGCGGCCATGAGCTGCTGCTCGCCGCCGACGTCGTGATCGCCGACCGGCTCGGCCCCCGGGCGCTGCTTCACCAGCTGGCCGAGGGCGTCGAGGTCATCGACGTCGGCAAGGCTCCGGGCTGCCACACCGCCACCCAGGACGAGATCAACGACCTGCTGGTGGACCGGGCGAGCCGCGGACTGCGGGTGGCCCGGCTCAAGGGTGGCGACCCCTATGTGCTGGGCCGCGGCTCCGAGGAGCGCGAGCACTGCCGACGCTACGGGATCGAGGTGGAGGTGGTCCCGGGGATCACCTCGGCGGTCGGAGTCCCGGCGGAGGCCGGCATCCCGCTGACCCACCGCGGACTCTCCCGCGGCTTCACCGTGATCACCGGTCATGACGACCTCGACGTGGTCCCGCGTTCCGCGCAGCACACCCTGGTGATCCTCATGGGGGTCTCCACTCTGCGGCGCACCGCCACGCATCTGATGGTCAACGGCCATGACGCTTCCACTCCGGTGGCGATCATCGAGTCCGGCGGCACCGACGAGCAGCGGGTGACGCTGTCCCGGCTGCACGCGGTGGCCGACGTCGCCGCCCGCCGGCAGGTGGCCAATCCGGCGGTGATCGTCGTCGGCGCAGTGGTGACCCTGGCCGACGACTGGCCGCGCGAGCTCGACACCGGCACTCCGCTGACGGCCCGCACAGCGGCCGCAGTGACCTCATCCTGACGACCGAAGGACAGACAGAACTATGACCACTGACATCACGCATCGTGTCGCCGTCGTCGGCGCCGGCCCGGCCGGCGTCTATGCGGCGGACATCATCGCCCGTTCGGAGCATGGCGAGCAGATCGCCATCGACCTCTTCGACCGCTACCCGGCGCCCTTCGGGCTGATCCGCTACGGGGTGGCCCCGGACCATCCGCGGATCAAGGGGATCATCAAGGCCCTGCACAAGGTGATGGACCGCGGGGGGATCCGCTTCGTCGGGAACGTGGACTACGGCACCGACATCACGCTGGAGGAGCTGCAGCGGCACTACGACGCTGTCATCTTCGCCACGGGTGCGATCGACGACGCCGCGCTGAACATCGAGGGCATCGACCTGGAGGGCTCCTTCGGCGCGGCCGACTTCGTCTCCTGGTACGACGGGCACCCGGACTACCCGCGGGAATGGCCGCTGGAGGCGAAGGAGATCGCGGTGATCGGCAACGGCAACGTGGCGCTCGACGTGGCTCGGGTGCTCTCCAAGCATGCCGATGACCTGCTGACCACGGAGATCCCGGACAACGTCTACCGGAGGCTGAAGTCCTCGCCCGTGACCGATGTGCACGTCTTCGGCCGCCGCGGCCCGGCACAGGTGAAATTCACTCCGCTGGAGCTGCGCGAGCTGGCCCACAGCCATGACGTGGACATCGTGCTGCACCCGGAGGATTTCGAGTTCGACGCCGCCTCGGACGAGGCGATCAAGTCGAACAACCAGGTCAAGACCATGGTCAACACGCTCACCAACTGGCTGGTCGAGCAGGAGGAGCGCGACGAGGACCCGGAGCACCAGCCGGCTTCGAGGCGGCTTCACCTGCACTTCCTGCAGTCCCCGGTGGAGATCGTGTCCGGCGAGGGCGAGCGGGCCGGGACGGTGGACGGCATCCGCATGGAGCGTCAGGAGCTCGACGGCACCGGCAACGTCCGCGGCACCGGAGAGATCCTGGAGTATCCGGTGCAGGCGGTCTACCGTGCTGTGGGCTACTTCGGCTCCCCGCTGGCGGACATTCCCTTCGACGCCGACCGTGGTGTGATTCCGCATGAGGCCGGGCGCGTGCTCGGTGAGGACGGGACGCCGCTGCCCGGGGTCTACGCCACCGGATGGATCAAGCGCGGGCCGGTCGGGCTCATCGGGCACACCAAGGGCGACGCGCTGGAGACCATCGGCTGCCTGTTGGAGGACCTGCCCTCATTGCCCGGCCGGGCTGCGCGCGGGGAGGATGAGGCCGACGTCGTCGAGCTGCTGGAGTCCCGCGGGGTGGAGGTCACCTCCTGGGAGGGCTGGCTGCAGCTGGATGCGCATGAGCGCCTGCTGGGGGAGGAGTACGGCGAGCTGCCGGACGGCTCCACCCGGGAGCGGGTCAAGGTCGTGGAGCGTGAGGAGATGGTCGGCGTCTCCCGGCAGGGCAGCGCCGTCCGCGTCTGATCAGGTCCGGCCCCGGCGTTGAGCTGGTGCGTTTCCGCCCGAATGGGTTGCTTCGAGCGGCCATTCCGGCGGAAACGCACCAGCTCAATCTGTTCTTGGGCGGGCGTCGGTCAGGACGCCTGGGCCTGGGCCAGCCGCTGGGCGACCTCCAGGCGCTCCACGGCGAACTCGCCGGGGCGGTGATGCGGGCAGAAGCCGCCGTCGGGGACCTTCTGCAGGTGGCTGGCCATCTGCGCCAGCTCGGCGGGGCTGAACTCCTCGGCACGACGGCGCTTGGCCGGCTGGGCGCGTTCGGGCCTGTCCCGCGGCTCCACCTCGAGGCCGAACACGTCCTCCAAGGCCTTGACGTAGTCCTCAGTGCGGCCTTCGGCGGCCAGCTCCCGGGCACGGACAGTGGGGGTGTGCAGCAGCTTGCGGACGATCCGCCGCACGGCGAACTCGACCTCCTCGGCCGCGGCGGTGCAGCCGTGCTGCTTCCGGACCTTCTCCATCTCCCCGTCCAGCACGGACTGCGTGTGCCGGCGCAGCGCCACGATGGCGTCGTCGGCGGTACGCTGCTGGCGCTCGGTGAGGTACTCCTGCACGGAGGCCTGCACGACTTCGTGAGCCTGCTCGAGCGAGTCCTCGGTCTCGGACGGGGCGGCCATCTTGACCGATTCCAGGGTGATGAGCTCGACGCCGGGCAGGTCGGTCACGTCCGGGGTGAAGTCATGGGAGAGCGCCAGGTCGATGACGGTCAGGTCCTTGCCTCGGCCGTCCGGGCCGAACCCGGCCAGCGACTCGATCTCCCGGGCGGTGATCTGCCGGTTCCCGCCGGAGCAGCCGATGATGAGGTCGGCGGCGGCGAAGGCCTCCGAGAGGTCCTCCATCCTCAGCGCGCGGGCGGCGGCCCCGCGTTCGGCGACGAACTGCTCGGCCCGTCCGGATCCGGAGAACACGGCGATGTCCTTCACGCCGCGCTCCTGCAGCTGAGCCAGGGAGGTGCCGGCATAGGCGCCGGTGCCGATCAGCACCACCGAGGCGCCGCGGTAGAAGGAGGCACCGTCACCGCGCATGTCCCCGGCGATGTCCAGGGCGACTGAGACGATGGACCGGCCCCGGGATCCCAGGGCGGTGCGGGTGCCGACGTCCTTGGCGGTGCGGGTGGCGGTCTCGAACAGGCGGGTCAGCGTGCCGGAGACGGTCCCGGCGTTCTGCGCGTCGGCCAGGGACTTGCGCACCTGCCCGGCGATCTCCCGCTCGCCGACGACGGCGGAGTCCAGGCCCGCACCGACCTCGAAGAGGTGGCTGACGGCGTCGTCCTCCACCAGGGTGCGGAACGTGGAGGCGATGGTCTGGCGGTCGACGCCGGAGGTCTCGGCCACCGCGTCGATGAGCTGCTCGCGGCTGGTCTCGACGGCGTCGGGTTCGTCCGAGGGAGACTCGGCGTAGATCTCCAGACGGTTGCAGGTCGCCAGCGTCACGGCAGGCACATTGACAGAACCGGCCACTTCGGCCGCTCCTGAGCTGAGGATGCCGACGGTCTCGAGATCGAGGTCGGCGTGAGTTGCCACCAGGGAGAACAGAGTCACGACAGGTCCAATTCTACAACGCGTCGTAGAAAGAGGCAGAATTGAGGGCATGTCATCTGAAACATTCGCCAGCATGGCCGCCTCCTCGCCGCTGACCGCACCGGTGCGGACGGACGAGGTCCGCCGCGCCCACGCCCGCCGCAACTCCGGCGCCGCCCCGGCCACGCTGCCCGCTGACCACCCGCTGATCAGCGGCGTCACCACGGACTCGCCACTGCTGGTGGAGTACCGCGGCGGCCGTGACGCCGCCGGGAACCCGGCCCGCCCGTCCCGTCGCCCGGTGTGGTTCATGCGGCAGGCCGGACGCTCGCTGCCGGAGTATCGGAAGCTGCGCGAGGGCACCTCCATGCTCGACGCCTGCCTCGATCCCGAGATGGCGGCGGAGATCACCCTCCAGCCGGTGCGCCGGCACGACGTCGACGCAGCGATCTTCTTTTCCGACATCGTCATCCCGCTGCGGCTGGCTGGCATCGATGTCGAGATCGTCCCCAACGTGGGCCCGGTGCTCGGCAGCCCGGTGCGCACCCGCGCCGACGTCGAGGCGCTGCCCACGCTCGACGACGACGCCTTCGCGCCCATCACCGAGGCGGTGCGCCGGACCGTGGAGCAGCTGGGCTCCACCCCGCTGATCGGCTTCGCCGGGGCGCCGTTCACCCTGGCGGCCTACATGGTGGAGGGCCGGCCCTCCCGGGACCACCTGGGCCCGCGCACCATGATGCACGCCGACCCCGAGACCTGGGACGCCCTGGCCTCCTGGGCCGCCGACGTCTCCGGCCGTTTCATGCGCGCCCAGCTGATGGCCGGCGCCTCCGCGGCGCAGCTCTTCGACTCCTGGGCCGGCTCGCTGGGCCGCGACGACTATGCCGCCCATGTGCAGAAGCACTCTGCGGCGGCGTTCTCCCATGTCGCCGGACTCGGGGCTCCGCTGGTGCACTTCGGCACTGGCACCGGCGAGATCCTGGATCTGATGAAGCAGGCCGGGGCCGACATCGTCGGGGTCGACTACCGGGTGAACCTGGCCGAGGCGACGCGTCGTCTCGGGGCCGAGACTCCGCTGCAGGGGAACATCGACCCGGCGCTGCTCACCGCGGACTGGGAGGTCTTGGAAGCCCATGTGCGTGAGGTCGTCGCCGCCGGCAACGGTGCGGCCGGGCATGTGCTCAACCTGGGCCACGGGGTGCCGCCGAACACCGACCCGGAGGTCCTGACCCGGGTGGTCTCGCTGATCCACGAGATCGGCCCCGCGCAGCCATGAGCCGGCGGGTCGCCGTCGTCGGCGGAGGCATCGCCGGTCTGGTGGCCGCCTGGGACCTCGCACGCGGCGGCTGTGAGGTGACCCTCCACGAGGCCGCTCCTCGGCTCGGGGGCGCCATCGGCACGCACCGGCTGGGCGGTGTCGAGGTGGACTCCGGCGCGGAGGCCTTCGCCACCCGTTCCACCGCGGTGCCCCGACTGGTGGAGGAGCTGGGTCTGCAGGAGAAGGTGATCGCCCCCGATGCCGCGGGAGCCTGGCTGCAGCTTCCTGATCTGGCCGCACCGCTTCCGGCCACCGGAATCCTGGGCATTCCTGCGGACCCGCTGGCCGCGGACGTGGTGCGAATCCTCGGGGCTGAGGCCGCGGCGCGGGCCGCCGACGATCTCGAGGCTCCGGTGGAGCCCTGGCGGGGACGTGAGGACGTCACCGTGGGGGAGCTGGTGCTGGACCGGATGGGTCCGGCAGTGCTTGAGCGGCTGGTCACCCCCATCGTCTCGGGGGTGCATTCGGCCCGTCCCGATCAGCTCGACATCGGCAACGCCGCCCCGGGGCTCCTCGAGGCGATGTTGCGCCAGGGGTCCCTGGCCCGCGGGGTCGCCGCGATCAAGGCCCAGGCTCCGGCCGGCGCGGCGGTGAACTCGCTGCACGGCGGGCTCGCCACGCTGATCCATGCACTGGAGGCCCAGCTGCGGGCCCTGGGCGTGCAGATCCTGCTGGGGGAGCAGGTCACGGACCTTCCGTCGCTGCTGGCGGAGCAGGACCGTGTCGTACTGGCGGTGGACGCGCCCACTGCCGCCCGGCTGCTGGAGCCGGTGGCCCCGCAGGCGGCCGCTCAGCAGGAGGCCGGGCTGCATGACGGCGGCGCCTCTCCGGAGGTCGATCCGGCCCGCCGGGGACGTGGTGTCGCCCTGGTCTCTCTGCTGGTGGACGCCCCGGAGCTGGATGCTCGGCCCCGCGGCACGGGGATGCTGGTGGCCCCCGGTGTGGAGGGGGTGGGTGCGAAGGCGATGACCCATGTCTCCTCGAAGTGGTTCTGGGTGGCTGAGGCTCTGGGGCCTGGCCGTCACCTGGTGCGGCTCTCCTATGGGCGGATCACCGATGTTTCCGGATCTGCTGCGCTGGGGCTGCATTCCCCCGAGGAGCAGCTGCTGGCCGCAGCCCGGGCGGATGTCGCGGCACTCTTCGGGCTGCCCGGCCTGCGGGACCGGGTGCTGGAGGCCGATGTGGTGCGCTGGGAGAAGGCGCTGCCGCAGGCCTCGGCGGGGCATGCGCGGCGGATCCGCGCACTGCGCGAGCAGCTGGCCGACTCGGCGGTGAGCGTGGTGGGCAGCTGGTTCTCCGGAACGGGTCTGGCCCGGGTGGTCCCCGACGCGCGGCGGACGGCGGCCGAGATCCTCGCCACATGAGGGGGGCGGCGACTTTGCGGAGCCCCGAAATTTCTACAGAATGTAGAAGGACGATCCGGCGTCGTGTCGTTCCCTCCCGATAGGCTGGGACGGCGTCGAGAAGCAGGAGGAATGCATGAGCTACGGCCGCAACGCCCAGAGGACCCCGGAAGAGGTCAACTCCTCGGGGAAGGACTGGTACACCCTGTACACGGTCTTCGCCCGCACGGACAGCTCCGATTCGGTCGTCCGTGCGCCCGAGGGGCCCGCCGACCAGGCTGCCGACCAGGCCTCCGACCTGGCCGAGGAGTTCGACGCCGTCGTCGCCGGCCTGGACGAGGACGAGGTCATCCTCCGCGGGGTCTATGACGTCTCCGGGATGCGGGCTGACGCCGATGTGATGACCTGGCTGACCGGCCACTCGGCCGAGGCGCTGCAGGCGGCACTGCGCCGACTGCACCGCACGGCGCTGCTGGGTCCGGCGCGCATCGTGTTCTCCGCCATGGGCGTGCACCGCACCGCCGAGTTCGCGCGCAGCCATGTGCCGGCCTTCGCTCGTGGTGTCGAAGCCGAGGACTGGCTGGTCGTCTACCCGTTCAACCGGTCCTACGACTGGTACCTGATGGACCCGAAGAAGCGCGGTGCCCTGCTGCGTGAGCACGGCATGCTCGGCCAGGAGTTCCCCTCCGTGCTGGCCAACACCACCAGCGCCTTCGCGCTGAACGACTGGGAGTGGCTGCTCGCCCTGGAGTCGCCCCAGCTGACCGACCTCGTGGACATGATGCGACGTCTGCGGGAGTCGGAGACCCGATACCACGTCCGAGATGAGACCCCCTTCTACACCGGACGTCGCCTCCCCACCACCCCCGAGATCGCAGAGGTGCTGCGCTGACATGAGCTCCACGACCCACGACGCCGGCCACGACGCCGGCCACGACGCCGGCCACGACACCGGACAGGGCTTCGATGCCGAAGGCGTCATGGCGCCCAAGCAGTACGACGCCGTGCTGCTCGCCTCTTTCGGGGGCCCCGAGGGCCAGGACGACGTCATCCCCTTCCTGCGCAACGTCACCCGCGGCCGGGGGATCCCGGATGAGCGCCTCGAGGAGGTCGCCACCCATTACCGGGCCAACGGCGGGGTCAGTCCGATCAATGAGCAGAACCGGGCGCTGAAGGCCGCGTTGGAGGCCGAGCTCGCCGCGCGCGAGGTCGACCTGCCGGTCTACTGGGGCAACCGCAACTGGGCCCCCTACGTGCCCGAGACCCTCCAGCAGATCCACGACGCCGGCCACCGTCGGGTGCTGACGGTGACCACCTCGGCGTACTCCTGCTATTCCTCCTGCCGCCAGTACCGCGAGGACCTCGGGGAGGCGCTGCGGGAGACCGGGCTGGAGGGGCACCTCGAGGTGGACAAGGTTCGCCAGTACTTCGACCACCCCGGCTTCGTGAAGTCCTTCCTGCCGGGGCTGCGGTCAGGCCTGGAACAGATGCAGGCCGCCGCCGGGGCCGACGGCACGGTCCACGTGCTCTTCGCCACCCACTCCATTCCGAACTCCGACGCCGCCGCGGCCGGTCCGCGCCCGCTGGCCGCACAGCTGACCGAGCAGGCCGGCGCTGAGCCGGGGGAGGCCCATGGCGCCGACGTCTACTCCGCCCAGCACCTGGCCGTGGCCGAGCTGCTCATGGAGATGGCCCCCGAGGCCCAGGGCGTCGACTGGTCTCTGGTGTACCAGTCTCGGTCCGGTCCCCCCTCGGTGCCGTGGCTGGAGCCTGACATCAACGACGCGATGGAGACCCTCGCCAAGGAGCAGGGCGTCACCGCCGTCGTCGTGGTGCCGCTGGGCTTCGTCTCGGACCACATGGAGGTGCTCTGGGACCTCGACACCGAGGCGAAGGAGACCGCCGAGGAGCTCGGACTGGCCTTCGTGCGCACCCCGACCCCAGGCACCCACCAGGAGTTCGTGGGCGGTCTGGTGGACATGATCGCCGAGCGGCTTGCCCAGGTGGAGGAGCGTCCCGCACGGGAGGGCCTGACGGACTTCGGACCCTGGTATGACGTCTGCCGGCCCAACTGCTGCGTGAAGGTCATGCTGGACGGTACGGAGAAGCCGACGGTGGCGGCCGTCGACTCTGAAGTCGGCGTGCCGCAGGGCTGATGGGGGACTCCAGCATCTTCCGCGTCGGCACCCGCGGCAGCCGGCTCGCACGGAC
This sequence comes from Nesterenkonia suensis, assembly GCF_054782935.1. Lineage (NCBI taxonomy): Bacteria > Bacillati > Actinomycetota > Actinomycetes > Micrococcales > Micrococcaceae > Nesterenkonia > Nesterenkonia suensis. The sequence goes on from NZ_BAAGRN010000001.1 coordinate 460,770, forward strand.
CCAGACCACCACGGTGGCCGAGGCGCTCACCGCTGTCTCCGGGAGGGGCCATGAGCTGATCACCGTGCGCACCGACGGCGACATCCTCACCGGTCCGTTGGCGCAGATGGGCGGCACGGGGGTCTTCGCCTCCGCTCTGCGGCAGGCGCTGTTCGACCGTACCTGTGACGTCGCGGTCCACTCGTTGAAGGATCTGCCGGCCAAAGATCTCGACGGACTGTGCATCGCCGCGGTCCCGGCGCGTGAGGACGTCCGCGATGCCCTGTGCTCCGCCGGAGACCTGCCGCTGGCCCAGCTGCCCGAAGGCGCCTCGGTGGGCACCGGCTCCCCGCGGCGCGCCGCCCAGCTGCTCGTCGCCCGCCCGGACCTGCGTGTGGTGGACATCCGAGGCAACGTGGGCACCCGCTTGGCGCGGGTGAAGGGCCGCGAGGACGCCGCCGAGGTCTCCACCCAGGCGCCCGACGCCGCCCGCGGCGACCTGGACGCCGTCGTGCTGGCCGGTGCCGGACTGCGCCGGCTGGGGCTGCAGCATCACATCTCCGAGCTGCTGGAGCCCGACGTCATGCTGCCGGCGCCCGGTCAGGGAGCCCTGGCGGTCGAGGTCCGCACCGAGGACGCCACTGCAGGCGCCCCGCTGGGGGATGCGCTTCGCGAGTATGACGACGTCGCCGCCCGCCTGGAGACCACCGCCGAGCGTGCTCTGCTGGCCCGGCTCAACGCCGGCTGCTCGGCCCCGATCGGCGGGCTCGCTCGCTTCTCCGAGGGCAGCTCCTCGGAGGACACCGGCGGTCCGGCGGTGCTGCGGCTGGACACCATGGTCTGCGCCCCGGACGGGTCCTCCGTCCAGCGCGCCCGGGCTGAGGTGACCGTCCGCCGCGGGACAGGGTCCTTGCAGGCGGCGGTCGATCTGGGCACCCAGGTGGCCGAGCAGCTGCTCGCTGAGGACACCGGGCTGCTGGCCCACGTCATCGATACCTGAGCCATCGACACCAGAGCCATCGACACCTGAGCCATCGACGCCTGAGCCAGCGCCCGCACCGAGGACGGCCTCATCCTGCAGGATGAGACCAGGATCAGCCTGTGCTCCGATGTGTGGACGTGCCCCGGCGGCGGATGCTGGAGGCATGATCACCGATGCCCCGCCTGTGCTGCAGGCCCACTCGCTCTCGAAGACCTACGATTCCGCTCAGGCGCTCGTCGACGCCGGCCTGAGCGTCCACCCGGGAGAGTCCGTGGCCATCATGGGCCCCTCCGGCTCCGGGAAGACCACCCTGATGCACGTCCTCTCCGGCATCATCCAGCCGGACACCGGGGAGGTGCTCGTCACCCTGTCGCCCGGTCAGCCGCCGGTGAACCTCTCCACCCGTACCGCCGAGCAGCGGGCCCGGCTGCGCCGTGAGCACATCGGATTCGTCTTCCAGGACGGCCTGCTGCTGCCCGAGCTGACCGCCCTGGAGAACGTGGCGATCGCCCGCATGGTCGCCGGGATCCCACGGGCCCAGGCCCAGCAGGAGGCCGCCGGCTGGCTGGCGGCCCTGGGGCTGGCCGGCTATGAGCAGCGCCGCCCCGGCCAGCTCTCCGGAGGCCAGGCCCAGCGGGTCGCCATCGCCCGAGCCCAGGTGTCCGGCCCCGCCGTCGTCTTCGCCGATGAGCCCACCGGCGCCCTGGATTCGGCGACCTCCGCGGCGGTGCTGGACGCGCTGCTGGACTCCACGGTCTCCCGGGGCGCCCCGCTGGTGGTGGTCACCCATGACGCCACCGTCGCCTCCCGCTGCTCCCGGCTCATCCGCCTGCAGGACGGGCGAGTGGTCCACGACTCCGCGCAGGTGGCCGCATGAACCGCCTCTTCCTCTCCCGGCTCTTCTCCCAGCCGCAGGTGTGGGGGCTGCCCGTGGCGGCGTTCGCGATCACCAGCGGCATCGCCTACATGGTGATCGGCGGTGCCGGGTGGTTCTTCCGGATCGAGGGTGAACTGGCCGGGCTGTACCTGATGCTGGCCGCCGTCGCCCTGGTGCTGCTGGCGGTGCCGATGGTGCTGCTCATGGCCTCCTCGGCACGGCTGATGGCCCGCCGGCGCGACGAACGGCTCTCCAGCCTGCGGCTGCTCGGCGCCTCGAGCCGTCAGCTGCGCGGACTCGCGCTGACCGAGGCCGCGATGCTGGCCGCCGTCGGCGTGACGCTCGGTGCACTGCTCTACCTGGCTCTGATGCCGCTGGTGGGCCTGATTCCCTTCGCCGGGGCCCGCATGGGCACCCAGGGTCTCTGGATGGGACCGGTCGCCCTGGCAGTCGCCGCGGCAACGCTGCTGAGCGTCGCTGTGGCCAGTGCGGCGGTCGGCATGCGTCGTATCGAGATCACCCCGCTGGGGGTGCGCACCCGCGCCCTGCCGGCCCGTGTCCACTGGATACGGCTGCTGCTCGCCGCCGCAGGGGTGGTGCTGGCACAGGTGTTCGCCCAGGTGATCGGGTTCGGTTCCCTGGCGGTGGTGCTGACGATGATCCTGGCGGTCATCGCCGTGCCGCTGGTGGCGGTGCACCTGCTCGGCCCCTGGGTGCTGAAGATCGTGGCCCAGTGGCAGCTGGGCCGGGCGCGCACCGCCGAGCAGCTGATCGCCGCGCGCAGCGTGCTGGAGTCCCCGCAGCAGATATGGCAGCAGATCGGTGGGATCGCGATCACCACCTATGTGGGGGTCATCGCCGGGGCCGGGATGGGTCTGGCGTCCTTGGCCGGCGGAGCTCCGATGGCCGCCGAGGAGCTGACCCTGCTGGGCGACATCCAGCGCGGCGTCCTGCTCACCCTGGGGGTCTCCTTCGTGATGACCGCCTGCGCAGTGGGCATCAGCCAGACCGCCCACGTGCTGGACCGCCGGGACCTGTACTCCTCGCTGGCGAAGATGGGCCTGGAGCTCTCCCAGCTCTCCGCGATCCGTCGGCTGGCGGTGATGCGCTCGCTGATCGCCGTGGTGGTCATCGCTGTGGTGGCCGCCGCGCTGAGCGCTCTGCCGCTGCTGGGCGCGGCGGTGCTGCTGGCCCCGGCGTCCGCCGCGACTGTGGCGGCCGTGCTGGTCACCGGGGTGCTGGTGGTGCTGCTCGGTGTGGTGGCCAGCCGGCCGACGCTGCGCCGGGTCACCGCCCTGTGACCACGGTGCGATGACGGCGTGTGGTGATGACGACGCACTGGGCCGTGTCGCGCCGATGCGACTAAGCTCGGGGAGGTCCCATCCGCTCCATCCGACGTCAGGAGCCGCTGTGCGCATCATCCTCACCCGATGGCCTGACCAGGCCGGTCGTCTGGAGGAGGGGCTGCAGGCCGCAGGGGTCGACGTCGGTTTCCTCCCGCTGACCCGGCAGCGGCTCCCCACTGATCTGACCCCGCTGCGTGACGCCGTGGGGCGGCTGACGGCCGGTCAGTTCGACTGGCTGCTGCTGACATCCGGCACCACGGTCTGGGCGCTGCAGCAGGCCGGGTGGGACGGGACCGTGCCCTCCGTCACCCGAATCGGGGTCACCGGGGCCGGGACCGCGCGGTCGCTGCCTCCGGCTGTGCGCGACCGGGTCTGGATGCCGCAGCGAGAGGCCAGCGCGGCCGGGATCCTCACCGAACTGCCGGAGCCCGCTTCGGGTGAGCGGATCCTGCTGCCCCAGTCCGCCCAGGCCCGATCCCAGCTGGTGGAGGGCCTCCGGGCCGCCGGCTGGGAGGTCACCCACACCACCGCCTATGAGACCGTCAGACGCGTGCACGCCGGCGCACTGCCGCCGTCGGGGCTCACCGGGGAGGAGGCCGTCGACGTCGTCGACACCGGTGATCTCAGCACCTCGGACACGGTGCTGATCACCAGCTCCACGGCGGCACGGGCCTGGTCGCAGCTGCGGCTCGCCGACGGAGTGAGACCTCGGCTGCTCGCCATCGGCCGGCCCACCGCCCAGGCACTGCGGGAGCTGGAGCTCCCTGCCCGGACACTTGACGACGTGACCGCCGGTGCCGTGATGCGGGCGCTGCGGAGGCCCTGATCGGCCGGAACGGACCCCGCAGAGCCATTCGGCGCCGTGCTCGGGGAGCAGCCTGATGCGGATGCACGGTTGACCGGCCCTTGGTAGCGTGTGATGTCCCGCACGCGATGGCGAGAGGTGAGGGGATATGACATCACGACGCACCACAGCTGCGCTGTCCACAGCCTGCATCTCAGCGTTGCTGCTGAGCTCCTGCGGCCTGTTGGACGACGAAGCTCCAGAGGATCAGGACCCGCATCCGGCGGACTCTGCGGCCGATGACCAGCACGCCGAGGCGGGTGCCGACGGCCCGGAGGGTGACGATGCCGACGGCGACGCTGACGAGGACACCGATCGGCCAGCAGGTGCGCGCGAGATCGTCCAGGCTCAGGACGGCAGCCGGGCCGTCCCGCCGGAGGAGGCCCTTGCCTCCATCGAGTACGAGCTCGGCGGGGACGACTCGGTGATCGTGAGCGTGGCGACGCTGGAGGAGACCGACGAGTTCCTGCTGATGGAGCTCTACTACTGGCCGCAGCTGGAGGATGAGGGCGACTCGATGAGCATCCACGACATGCTCGGCGACCAGGCGTCGAACTCTCCGGGCCCGCTGCCCCGGATCTACGACCGCGAGAACCTGAAGGTGTACCGAGCCTTCCACCACAACAGCACGACGGCACATATAGGCATGCCCACAGCCTCCGACGGCGAGGCGATCTATTGGTGGGGCTTCTACCCGCTGATCGAGGATGACGTCGACTCGCTGGACATCCGGTTCGCTCGGGAGAGGCCGCACCTGCAGGACGTGTCGTTCCAGGGCGGGGCAGGCACTGACGAGGAGCCCGAGGAGGGATGAGGACTCGTATGAGGACTCGGCGGAAGGCGCGGACCACGATCCCGGCTGCAGTCTGCGCCTCGGGCCTGATGGTGATGGTCCCAGCGGCCCCGGCGCTTGCCGATGACATCCAGGAGCGCAATGCCTGGGATGAGGTCGAGCAGGGCGAGTGGGACGCCGCAGACGCCTCCGGCCACGTGGAGCGGCTGGACCCGGGCGGTCACATCAACCGCCTCGACCCGGACGGCCACATCAGGCGCCTGGACCCGGACGGGCACATCGACACCCTGGACGACACCCGCGAGGAGGGCGGGGAGACCATCATCTCTCTGGCCACCGACGTGCTCTTCGACGTCAACGAATGGGACGTCTCCGAGGCCGCCGCGGAGCGCATCGGAGAGCTCATCGATGACGTGCCGGAGGAGGCCGAGGTCTCGGTGACCGGCCACACTGATTCCCGCCCGCCGGGGGACCACGTCGACTTCGACAATCAGGAGCTCTCCGAGAATCGCGCGGCAGCGGTCGCGGAGGTCATCGAAGAGGTGCGCCCGGACCTGGAGCTCGAGGTCTCCGGCGTCGCCGACGAGGACCCCGCGGTGGATGAGGACGAGGAGGCCCCGGAGACCTTCGCGGCGAACCGGCGGGTGGAGATCGCCTTCTCCACAGGGTGAAGACGTCGCGGCGGCCGCGACGCCGGTGAGTCGCCCACGGCGAACCTGGAGTCCACGGATCGCGCAGCGTGCCCGGATCACTAGAATGAGGGAGGCGCCGGTGACGGCGTCGCCCGCTCGACCTCAGGAGAGCCCGCGTGAGTTTCCCCGCCCGCCGTCCGCGGCGCCTGCGCCGCACCCCCGCCCTGCGCCGTCTCGTGGCCGAGACCCGGCTGCACCCGGCCGACCTGATCCTTCCGGTGTTCGTCCGCGAGGGGTTCACCGAGCCCAGCCCGATCAGCTCCATGCCTGGGGTCGTGCAGCACACCGAGGCCACGCTGCTGGAGGCCGCCGAGGAGGCCCGCGAGCTGGGCCTGGGCGGGATCATGCTCTTCGGGATCCCCGCCGTCCGTGACGCCTCCGGCACAGCCTCTCTGGACCCGGAAGGCATCCTGAACCGCAGCATCCGGGCGGTGAAAGAGCGTGTGGGGGAGGAACTGCCGGTGATGAGCGACCTCTGCCTGGACGAATTCACCGACCACGGCCACTGCGGCGTGCTCACCGCCGAGGGTGCGGTCGACAACGACGCGACGCTGGAGATCTACGCGCAGATGGGTGTCGCCCAGGCCGAGGCGGGTGCCGACGTCGTCGCCCCTTCGGGGATGATGGACGGCCAGGTGGCGGTGATCCGCCAGGCGCTGGATGAGGCCGGCCACCAGGACGTGCCGATCCTTGCCTATTCGGCCAAGTACGCCTCCGCGTTCTACGGTCCCTTCCGCGAGGCGGTGGATTCCCAGCTCTCCGGGGACCGGCGCACCTACCAGATGGACGCGCCCAACCGGACCGAGGCGCTGCGTGAGGCCGAGCTGGACATCACCGAAGGCGCGGACATGATCATGGTCAAGCCCGCCACCGCCTACCTGGACATCCTGGCCGACGTCGCCGAGATCAGCGCTGTGCCCGTGTCGGCCTATCAGGTCAGCGGCGAGTACGCGATGATCGAGGCCGCTGCCGCGCAGGGTTGGGTGGACCGCCGGGCCGTGATCCTGGAGTCCATCACCGCGATCCGCCGCGCCGGCGCCACGAACGTGCTGACCTACCACGCCGCTGAGATCGGCCGCTGGCTGCGCGAGAACTCCTGACCTGTAGACCCCGTGATGCGAGAGGACCCTGTGACAGACCCGCAGACCACCAACCAGCAGCTCTTCGACTCCGCCCGTGACCTGATGCCCGGCGGGGTGAACTCCCCGGTGCGGGCCTTCGGCTCGGTCGGCGGGACCCCGGCGTTCATGCTCTCTGCCGAGGGCCCCTACCTCACCGACGCCGAGGGCACGCAGTACGTGGACCTCGTCGGCTCCTGGGGTCCCGCGCTGCTGGGGCACAAGCACCCGCAGGTGATCGAGGCCGTCCACGCCGCCGTCGACGCCGGCCTGGGCTTCGGCACATCCCACCCCGCCGAGACCCGGCTGGCCGAGCTGGTGCGTGCCAGGGTGCCCGGGGCGGAGATGATCCGTATGGTCTCCACCGGCACCGAGGCCACGATGACGGCGATCCGCCTGGCCCGCGGGGCCACAGGACGCAACCTGGTGGTCAAGTTCGCCGGCTGCTACCACGGGCATTCCGACGGGCTGCTGGCCGCTGCCGGCTCGGGTGTGGCCACCCTCGGGTTGCCCGGCTCCGCCGGGGTGACCGAGGCGCAGGCCTCCGAGACCATCGTGATCGAGTACAACGACCGTGCCGCCCTGCAGCAGGTCTTCGCCGAGCGGGGTGACGACGTCGCCGCCGTCATCACCGAGGCCACTCCGGCGAACATGGGCGTGGTGCCCCCGGCCGAGGGCTTCAACGCCTTCATCCGGGAGATCACCGCCCAGCACGGTGCGCTGATGATCTTCGACGAGGTCATGACCGGTTTCCGCATCACCGAGGCCGGCTACTGGGGCGCCTCCGGCCGGGTCGAGGGCTGGACCCCGGACCTGTTCACCTTCGGCAAGGTCATCGGTGGTGGGCTGCCGACCGCTGCGGTGGCCGGACGCCGTGAGGTCATGGAGCACCTGGCCCCGACCGGTCCGGTCTACCACGCGGGCACGCTGTCCGGGAACCCGGTGGCGATGGCCGCCGGTGTGGCCACCCTGGAGCACGCCACTGCGGAGGTCTACCAGCACATCGACCGGCAGGCCGAGACGGTGGCCTCCGCCCTGGGAGAGGCGCTGGACGCCGCCGGGGTGGACCACTCCATCCAGAAGGTGGGCTCGCTGTTCTCGATGGCGTTCGGCACCTCCGCGTCCGGGGTGAAGGACTACGCAACAGCTCAGGCGCAGGAGACGTTCCGGTACGGGCCGTTCTTCCACGCCATGCTGGAGGCCGGGGTGTACCTGCCGCCGAGCGTGTTCGAGGCCTGGTTCCTCTCCGCCGCGCACGACGACGCCGCCGTCGAGCGGATCCTTGATGCCCTGCCGGCTGCCGCCGAGGCCGCTGCCGCTGCGGAGTCTCCCGCGGGCTGAGGCCCGCGCCGGCGTCCGGGCTGCGGCGTCACGTGCAGATCGAGTGGCCACGAATCACCGGATCTCCGGGGTGGCACGCCGTGTCAGAGCCCCAGATGCCGTGATTCGTGGCCACTCGTTGTTCTGCAGGCTGCGTCAGCCCGCCGGCTGGCGGATGGTGCCGTACTTCAGGGCGGACCAGAAGTCTCCGCGCACGTAGCGCTGCTCCGGGTCCGGGTCGAAGTCGAAGCTGCGCGACTGACCCTTGCTCAGCGCCTCGGCCACCAGACGCCGCCGGCGCTGGCTGGCCCGGACCTGGTCCTCGAGCGTGGCGAGGTCGTAGCGGGCGTCCAGCTCACCCCGCAGGGTCGTGACGACGTCGGCGTAGGCCGGGCCGTCGGCCACATTGCGCAGCTCGTCGGGATCGGCCTGCAGGTCGAACAGCTGGTCCGGGTCCCCGGGGCAGGTGATGAACTTGTGCGGGCCGCGGACGATGGTCAGCTGGGGGCGCACGGTGCCTTCGGCCAGGTACTCGATGACGACCTCCCGGCTGTCCGGATCGAGCTCTCCCGCGGCCTCCCGGCGGGCGATCTCCAGCATGGAGTCCCCGCGGGTCTCCGCCGCGGGAGCCTGCCCCAGCTGCAGCAGCGTGGGCATCAGGTCCAGCAGGGAGACCGGGGTCCGGTACCGCCCCTTCGGCACCAGGTGCTCCGGGCCGTGGACGATCATCGGCACTCGTGCGGACTGCTCGTAGGGGGACATCTTGTACCAGAGGCCCTTCTCGCCGAGCATGTCGCCGTGGTCCGCGGTCACGATGATCACCGTGTTGTCCATCAGCCCCAGTTTCTCCAGCTGCGCCCGGATCCTCCCCACGTGGTCGTCGATGTAGCTGACGGCCGCGTAGTAGGCGTGGCGGGCCCGACGGACCTCGTCGATGCCGGGCTCCCGGACGTCGAATCCGCTCATGGCCCGCAGTCGGTGACTGTGCGGATCGGAGGCCGGATCCGGGACCTCCGGATGAGCGGGGTCGGGGATGTCTCCGTCGCCGAACCTGTCCCAGTGCTCCTGGGGCGGCTCGTAGGGGTCATGCGGGTGGATGAAGCTGGTGACCATCAGGAACGGCCGGGCCTGCTCCCCGTGGGCTTCGGCCCACCGGTCGGCCCGGACCCGATCGTTGAGATGACGCAGCGTGCGGAAGGCCACCTCGTCGTCGAAGTCCTGCTGGACCGAGGCTTCGGAGACCCCGGCGTCGAAGACGGCCTCGGCGTCGTGGTACCACTGCAGCTTCTGGTCGAAGGGCAGGTCCCAGTCCGGGACCATGTCCAGGTCGGCCGGGTACACGTCGGTGGTGAGCCGTTCCTCGAAGCCGTGGTGCTGGTCGGCGCCGATGAAGTGCATCCGACCCACCAGGGCGGTGTGGTAACCGACATTGCGCAGGTGGTGGGCGAACGTCGGCTCGGAGGAGGCGAAGTCATCGCCGTTGTCGAAGCAGCCCAGCTCGGAGGGCATGGTGCCGGTCATCATGGAGGCCCGGGACGGCGCACACAGCGGAGTGTTGCAGTAGGCCCGGTCGAAGACCGCACCCTCGGCGGCCAATGCGTCGATGTGCGGGGTCTTGGCCGCCTCGTCGCCGTAGGCGCCCAGGGCCTGGGCGGCCATCTGGTCCGCCTGGATGACCACGATGTTCGGAGGGGAGACGGTGGCTCCGTCAGCAGGGGGAGACACGGTTCCGTCGTGGTGGGAGACGTGCTCTTCAGTCATCCTGCATCCCTCCTTCTGGGTCTGCGTGTGAATAGGGAGGCCCGTGGAGACACGGGCCGTGGCCAGCGTACATGTTCGCGATGGTTAAGGTGGGGGAGATGGTTTCCACAGATGATGCACCCACCTGCTGCGCCGCCTCCCGTGGGGCGACTGCTTCGACTTCTCCCGCGGCTTCCGACGCGTCGTCCGACGGCGGCGCGCTGGGTGTTGCCGTCCCAGGCCCCGGCAGAGTTGAGCTGAAGGCACTGGCTGCCGCGGCTCCGAGTGAGCTGGCCCTGGTGGGGCTCGACGGCGGCGCCTTCCGGATGGGCAGTGAGGATGCGCTGGCCTACCCGCAGGACGGGGAGGGGCCGGTGCGGACGGTGGAGGTGGCGCCCTTAGCGATCTCGGCGACCACAGTGACGGTGGCGGAGTTCGCGGCGTTCGTGCTGGCCACAGGGCACGTCACCGATGCCCAGCGGTGCGGGGACTCGCTGGTGTTCGCCGGAAAGCTGGCGCCCCAGGTGGCTGAACGGCTGCCTCGGGTGTCGGAGGCTCCCTGGTGGTGCCAGGTGCCGGGTGCGACATGGTTCGCCCCGGAGGGGCCGGGGTCCTCGGCGCGCGGCCGGGAGGATCACCCGGTGACCCATGTCTCGCAGCGGGACGCGACGGCCTATGCGGCCTGGTTGGGCGCCCGTCTGCCGTCGGAGCAGGAGTGGGAGTTCGCCGCGCGTGGGGGGCTGGACCAGCAGCCCTATCCGTGGGGCGCGGTGCGTGACCCGGACGGTGTGCGGCGGATGAACATCTTCCCGGGCAGCTTCCCGGATGACCCGGGCGGTCCGGTGGGGACGGTCCCGGTGCGGTCCTTCGAGCCGAACGGGTACGGACTGTTCAACGTGACAGGCAATGTGTGGGAGTGGACGGCCAGCCCGCGGTCTGCGGGGTCGGATGAGCTGGTGATGCGTGGGGGTTCGTACATGTGCCACGAGTCCTACTGCCGGCGGTATCGGACCTCGGCCCGCAGCTCCGCGACGGCGGACACGTCCTTGGGGCATGCCGGGTTCCGGGTGGCGTTGAGCCGCTGAGGGCGCGGACAGCTTCGAGCCGGCTTCGGAGTTGACTGGGCGTCCGGATGTGTGGCGGGGTCGGCCAGTCACATGGGCCAGCTCGGGTCCACGACGGCGTCCGGGCGGGTCTTACGGAAGTAGTCCTGCAGGGAGGCGGCCTGCTCGGCCTTCCAGCTGATCTGCAGCTGGTGGAGCTCCTCGGCGGGGATCTGGGTCTGCGGGAAGCGGGACGCCAGCGCGTCGGCGACTTCGACGGCGGCCCAGGCGTCCGCGGAGGCGGAGTGGGCGTCGTCGAGCGCCACCCGGTAGTGCTCGGAGAGGTGCCCCAGGGTGCGTTTGCCGCGGCGGAACTTGTCCACCTGCTTATCGATCACCAGAGGGTCGATGACCGGAGATGCCTCTGGGAAGTCTGCGCCGTTCCGGTGGGCCTCTTCGGCGAGGACGGTGAGGTCGTAGGGCGCATTGAAGACCACCACGGGCGTGCCGGCGGCGAACTCCTGAGAGAGCGCGTAGACGATCTGGGGGATGGCTTCCGCGGCGAGCTGGCCTTCAGTCTGGACGCGTTCGGTCGTGATCCCGTGGATAGCGGTGGTCTCCGCCGGGATCTCGACTCCCGGATTGACCAGCCAGTCCTGGACCCGCGTCGGGGCCTGCGGGGTGACCTGGTCAGACTCGGACTCGGGCGGCACGTCGAAGATCACCAGGGCGGCGGAGACGATCCGGGCCACCCGTGGGTCGCGGGAGGTGGTCTCCAGGTCGAAGCCGACCCGGCGGCCGAGGTGCCACGAGTCGTTGTTGGTGGGGAGGTCAAAGAGCATCGGATTGTCCACACCTCCACACTATCCCGGACCTGTGACATGACCGATGCTGGAGTGTCGGAGCGGCGCTTCGCAAGGGCGTCGGTTATCCACAGGTCAGGAGATGGGCGTCACGTCTCGTGTCCGTTTTTGTCTAGGGTGTGGTGGTGAAGGAACTGAGCGAGTCATGGAGAGTGCAGTGAGCGGAACGAGATGGAGCGCGGTGTGGCAGGGCAGGGGACCGCTGGCTCTGGCGGCGCTGTGCGGGGTGGCCCTGGTCGGCTGTGGGGCCGGCGAGGAGCCTGATGAGACTACGGGTGCGGCCGCGACAGTCGAGCCCGACGACGGGGCGGACAGCGCGGAGGCTGAAGGCACAGAGGCCGCTGACGAGTCCGGGGAAGCGGAGGAGGCTGAGCCAACGCCGATACCTGCCTCCTCTGACGGGCCGGCGCAGAACTGGCCGGAGCCTGAGGTGCCGGACGAGATCTATGAGGAGACACCCGACGGCGCGATCGCGGTGGTGGAGGCGTGGTTCGAAGCCCGAAACTACTTGCAGCTCACTGGCGATGACGGCCCGCTCTGGGATGTCTCGTCTCCAGAATGCGAGTATTGTGAAGTTGTCAGCGAGCGCCTTGTTGGCGTGTACGAGTCCGGAGACTTCTGGTATGTCATCGAGGATTCATATATTGAGGATCCTCTTGTGTCAGTTATCGATGACGGGCGCGCAACAGTCTTGATTGACATTTTCGAGGGGAAGTTTGCTGCTTACGAGAACGGTGAACTCTACGGCAAAGGTGGCGATCATCACTACGATTTGGGTGAAGCTGTCGTAGAGTTCACCGAGACGGGGTGGCAGGTGCATGAGCTAGCCGTTCGGTCCTCGGAGGACTAAGTATGCAATCCACGGTCCGCAGCATCGTTGCCTTGAGTCTGTTCTTGGTCTCGGCCATCCAGCAACCGGCATATGCCGCGTCGGCATCGTCTTCTGATCCGTCGCAGGACGTCATGGGAGACATGGGGGACGATTGGGTGCGAGTAACTGGCGTTGAGGATCGATCGGCTGAGGATTCTCCGGTGCCGGGTGAAAGTGATTCTCGGGAATCGGCCGATCCCGCCTCAGATCGCGACTCGCAGCAAGAAGAGCAGGAAGCAGCGAGGCCTTCTGGCTCCGTCGAGTCGCCATCAGACCTGTTCTGTGTCGACTGGAATGAAGCGCGTCTCGCTGAGTGTCGTGAGCGTGTGGCTCGTCAGTGTTACGCCGCGGGCCAGGACGTCGGATCTGTCACTGATGCCGATGGGAACGCGGGCCTTCGGTGTGTCACCACAGGCGGGACCATCGATGAGGAGGACGCCGAGGATGATGTCATCGAACTTTTGGCCCAGCTGCCGGGGGCAGTTGAGGAGGAGTTCGCTGAACTCCAGATCGTTGGCGGTTCGGTGTCCTTCGAACCGGATCTGCTGGGGTTCGGCTTCCTGAACCGACACACGCACATGTTCGTGGATGTGGAGGAGCAGATCGTTGAGACGGAGATCCTGGGCTTTGACGTGGAGATCCGCGCGATCCCTGAGAGTTTCCAGTGGGACTACGGTGACGGGAACCAGCGCACCACCTATCAGCCGGGCGAGCCGCTGCCGGAGTACTGGGCGGGGGAGCCGGTGGACAAGACGAACACGGAGACCCCGACGAGTCATGTCTATGAGGAGACGGGTGTCTTTGAGGTGGCGGTGACCACGATGTTCTCGGGACAGTATCGGCTCGAGGGCGGGGAATGGATCGTGATCTCCGGGTCTTCAGAGGTCTCGGCTACGCCGGGGGAGGCCGACATCTGGCGTCAGTCGGCGCGCAATGTCTCCGGGCCGTGTCGCAGCCAGGAGGAGTGGGGCTGCAACGGGCCGGTGGAGCTGGAGCCGGGTGACCGGCCGCCGAAGATCTTCGAGGACCAGTATGACGAGCACGGCAACTGGATCGGTGGCCATCAGTGAGATAACTCGGACGGATTGGCAGTCCGACCCCGCCGGGTGGTCACCATAGCCCCTTGGCCCGGCGATCATGTCACACCCCTCTGATTGAATGGCTGGCATGGAGTTCGATGAGACCCAAGGCCAGGTCCTCGCCGCCGTCGCCGAGCCCGATCACGGCCCCATCCTGGTGCACGGCGGTCCGGGCAGCGGGAAGTCCACCGTGGCTGTGGAGCTGGCACTACGTCATCTGGAGTCCGGCCAGGACTCCCATCGGCTCCTCGTGCTCTCACCCACCCGGGCGACGTCGGCAGCGTTGCGCGATGAGATCGAGACCTCCTGGGCGAGCCGGGACACCAGTGGACGGGGAGGCTCCCTCTCCGAGCAGCCCTCGCGTTCCTTCTCCTCCTACGCCTTCTGGCTGCTCGGGGAGGCCCGACGGCGGGAGATCCTGACTTTCCGCGCCCGCCAGCCTCGCCTGCTCTCCGGTGCGGAGCAGGACAGCATCATCCGTCAGCTGTTGGCCCCGGATGCCACCACAGGTCTGACAGCGGTCAGCTGGCCTGCGGCGCTGCAGGAAGCCGCCAGCACCGACGGGTTCCGCAAGGAGATCCGTGAGCTGTTCGACCGTGCCGCGGAGTACGGCGTCTCACCGGACCGGCTGCGGGCGTTGGCGGAATCCTGTCGGCGTCCGGAGTGGCAGGCAGCGGCCGATCTCTATGAGCAATACCGGGAAGACCTCGACGCTGGCTCCAACGCGGACGCCTTCGACCCCGCCGGGCTGATCAACGAGGCCTGCAACCTGCTTGAGGAGAACCCGGAGCTCCTCGAAGACGAGCGGTTGCGCCTGCGGCGGATCATCGTCGACGACGTCCAGGAGGCCACCCCCAGCGTCTTCCGCCTGTTGCGGCTCATCGGGGCCGGTCAGGACGTCGTCGCCTTCGCGAACCCGGAGACGGCGGTCCAGGGTTTCCGGGGCGCCCGGCCGGACAAGCTGCGCAACTGGGCGGTGCCGCCACAGCGCCTCAGCGCGGAGGACGCCGGACTGGACCCTGACACCGACCTCGTCGTGGACGGCGTGGTGCGTCGCAGCGTCTCCGGAGCGATGATCCCGGACCCGCATGGCGGACTGCCAGGCATGGAACCGAGGGTCATGGTGCTGAAGACGAACCACCGGGCCGCCTCGACGGTCGGCCGGGTGTACGCGCGTGTGCTGCGACGGCTCGCCCCCATCGGCCCGCCGGTGGCCCGGCGCCCTTGGGAGGCACTGCTCGAAGACGGCGGGCAGGGCGACAGCGCGGACAGCGCCGTCGGAGTCGACAGTGCCGACGGCACCGACGGCACCGACGGCACCGACGGCGTCACCGGTTCCTGCTCCGTCGAAGTGGTGCCCCAGGACTACCTAGCCGAACAGTTCGTCCTCCAGGAGGTGCTCGACCGGCACCACCGGGCGCAGGTGCCCTTCGACCAGATCGCCGTCATCGCCCGCAACGGGACCATGCTGAAGCGGCTGGTGCGCATGTTCCAAGCCCAAGGGGTTCCGGTGCGGCAGTCCATGAGTGACGTGGTGCTCAACCATGAGCCTGCCGTCGCGCCGCTGCTGCAGGTGCTGAGCATCGTCGCGGACCCGGAGGTGCGGGACGTCGAACTGTCCGAGGTGATCGGGCTGCTTGCCAGCCGCTACGGTGAGGCAGACTCCATGACCCTGCGGAGCCTGCGCCAGGTGCTGCGGCAGCAGGAGCGGCGCAGTGCTGCCGGTGAGCCGCGCAGCTCGGACGATCTGCTCTGCGCCGCCGTCAACAAGCCAGAGGACGCCGTGATCGTCGACGTGCGGTCCCAGCAGCGGTACCGGCACCTCACACGGGGCGCGGAGCGGATCGCGGCGATGATCCGGGCCGGTCGTGCCGCCTTCGACGCCGCGGCAGGCCCCGAAGAGCTGCTGTGGGAGATCTGGGACGCCGCCGGGGTCAGCGCCCACTGGGCCGGAGTCTCCCGCAAGCCGACGGCTGAGGGGCGTGTCGCCGACCAGGACCTCGACGCCGTCATGGCCCTGTTCCAGGCCGCGGAACGGTTCACTGACCAGAACCCGGGTGCGACTCCTCAGGCCTTCGTGGACCACATGGAGCGCCTCGAGCTGCCCATGGACACGCTGGCCAAGACCTCAGCCGGCGATCAGGCGGTGGAGGTGCTCACCCCCGCCAGTGCGGCCGGACGAGAGTTCGACACGGTCATCCTCACCGGCCTGCAGGAGGGCGCCTGGCCGAACCTGAACCCCCGGGGCCAGCTCCTCGGCAGCGGGCAGCTGGTCGACGTCGTCGAAGGACGGACCGACAGTGCGGCCCAGTCGGCGCTGGTGAAACGCATGAACGTGCTGCAGGACGAATACCGGCTCTTCGCCTCGGCCGTCTCCCGGGCCAGACGTCGGATCTTCGCGGTCGCCGTCCACGGCAAGGAGGAGAGCCCCTCGATGCTGCTGGACCTGGTGCTCCCGCCGGATGAGCGCACCTCCCGGGGGTCGGCCATTCCGCGGCCGATCACCGCGCCGCGTCTCATCGCGGAGCTGCGGCGTGACCTGGAGCACAGCATCCAGCAGGAGCTCGACGGCGCCGAGGCAGCCCCCGGGACCGTCCAGGAGCGGGAGGCTGCCGCCCGGGCACTGGCCCGCCTGGCCTCGGCCGACCTCACCGGAGCCGACCCGGACCACTGGTGGGGGCTGCCCGAGCTCAGCACCGAGGCGCCGCTGCTGGAGCCCGAAGACGCCGTACGGGTCTCGCCGTCGAGCGTGCAGACCGCCGTCGAATCGCCGCTGCAGTGGTTCACTCAGGCGGCCGGGGGCGTGGAGCCGACCGACTTCACCCGCATGCTGGGTTCATTGATCCATGAGATCGCCGAACACCACCCCACAGAGACCGACCTCGACGTGCTGCACCAGGAGCTGGAGGACCGATGGCACACTCTCGGCCGCGACGAGGGTTGGGAGTCTGAGAAGGACCGGCGCCGGGCCGAGCAGATGATCGGCAAGCTCGCCCAGTACTATCGTGCCGTCGAGCGAGACGGCCGCGAAGTCGCCGCCCGAGAGCTGAAGGTCGAAGCAGCCCTGGAGGTTCCCGTCGGCGAACCCGACGATGACAGGGATGACGCCTCGAAACACAGAACTGTCCAGATCCGCGGTGTGATCGACCGGGTCGAGCGCACAGCAGACGGACGGCTGTTCGTCATCGATCTGAAGACCGGAAAGAACAAGCCCCCGGACAAGGACATCGCTACTCATGCTCAGCTGGGGGCCTACCAGCTGATGGTCTCGCTGGGCGCAGTCGACGCGGCCCTGGCTGGAGACAAGGGGGCATCCGGAGCAAGCGGGGAGGACGGTTCGCCCGTTGCCGGCTCCGAGTCCCTCGGCGCTGCGCTGCTGCACGTGGGCAGGGGCGTGGCGAAGGTCGACCTGCAGGGACAGCCCGCCCTGGCGGAGGACGAAGACTGGCCGGTCCAGCAGGTCACTCTCGCCGCTCGGGTGATGTCCGGGTCCCGCTTCGACGCCTTTCACCCGAATGGCCAGCAGATGTGCCGCATCGGTGCGTTGTGCCCGCTCTGCGAGAACGCGAAACAGGTGACCCAGCCATGAGCACATCGACCCACACGACGACCACGGGGGAGACCATGACTGACCGTCCTGCGGTGCGCTACACCGCCTGTGACATCGTCGACGCGTTGCAGCGGGACGTCCCGGCTGAGAAGCGTCTCTATCCCACCGCCGAACAGCAGGCCGTGATCGAGACCGGTATGGACCCGATGCTGGTGGTCGCCGGTGCCGGGTCCGGGAAGACCGCCACCATGGCGGATCGGGTGGTGTGGCTGGTGGCCAACGGCATCGTCGGGCCGGATCAGATCCTCGGGGTCACCTTCACCAAGAAGGCCGCCGGAGAGCTTAAGGAACGGATCGCCGGACGGTTGCGCCAGCTTGTCGACGCCGAACTCATCGCCCCGGAGGACATCGTTCCCGCCGAGCTGGCGGAGTCAGCCCGCACCCAGTCGCTTTCGGACCTGCTGGCCCCGTCGGTGTCGACCTACCACTCCTATGCGAACACCCTGGTCAGTGAATATGGTCTGCAGATCGGGTTGGAGCCGGAGACCCAGCTGATCGGCGAAGCCAAGGCGTGGCAGATGGTCCACCAGATCACCAGCAGCTATGAACGCGCCCAGGTGCTGGTGGAGGCGGATCAGTCCGCCGGCACCTTGGCGGGGCACATCATGCAGCTTGCCTCAGACTGTGCCGAGCATCTGTGCACTCCCGACGACGTCGAGGCGCACCTGGACATCGAGCTCGCCCGCTACGACGGGTGGGTGACCGCCGGGGCGAAGCCGACCAAGGACCAGGCTGGGCTCGCCCAGAACCTCCGGGTGCGCCGGGAGATGGCTGAGCTGGTCCGCCGTTTCCAGGACACCAAGCATCGCGAGGGGGTGATGGACTTCGGTGACCTGCTCCGTTTCGCCGCGCGCATCGCCATGGAGGTCCCCAGCGCCGGAGCCGCCGAGCGGGAGAAGTATCGGGTCGTGCTGCTGGACGAGTTCCAGGACACCTCTTACGCCCAGCTCGCCCTGTTCTCCAGCCTCTTCGGAGTCGGCACCGGCGAAGATGGCGGAGCCTCAGAAGGTGGCGAGACGGCGGGGGCTGGCCACGCGGTCACGGCCGTGGGCGACCCGAACCAGTCCATCTACGGGTTCCGGGGCGCCTCGGCTGGGCAACTCTTCGACTTCCCCCATGCGTTCCCCGCGGTGGACCCGGACAGTGGTGAGCGTCGTCCTGCCGATCTGAAGCAGCTCACCGTGGCGTGGCGCAACGGGCGCAGCATCCTGTCTGTCGCCAACCGGATGGTGGGGCCTTTCCGCCCGGACTCGCCGGATTCCCTGGGCAAGCCGTGGAGGCAGCACAACGCTCATCTGCGGGACCAGCTCAAGCCGCTCAGCTCCCCGTCGCATGCGGCAGAGGGCACGGTGAGCTACGGCTGGTTCGGCTCAGAGGCTGAGGAAGCCCGTGCCATCGCCGAGCAGCTGGGGGCGGCCTTGGACGTGCCGGACGCCTCGGCACGGCCCAGCTGCGCGGTGCTGGCCCGGACCCGGGCGCAGCTGGGGACGGTGGCGGAACACCTGCGGGCTGTGGGTATCGACTATGAGCTGGTGGGGCTCTCGGGACTGCTGCGCACCCCAGAGGTCGCCGAGGTGCTGGCCTATCTGCGCGTCATCGCGGACCCGGGCCGATCGGATGCGCTGATCCGCATTCTGGGCGGGGCACGCTACCGGATCGGCCCGAAGGACCTCGTCCAGCTGCAGCGCTCGGCGCGTGACCTGGAGGGCTCCCGGCAGCGCGTCGACGACGGCGGCGGAGCTGGCCCCGGGGCCACCGACACCCCGGACGCCGAGGACCGGTACGAGTCGACCGTCCTGGAGATGGACGAACGGTCGTCGTTGGTGGAGGCACTGGAGCGGCTGCGCGACACCCCAGAGCAGGCGGAGCGGTTGGGCCTCTCGACGGAAGGGCATCGCCGGTTGCTGCTGGCCAAGGACCAGGTTCGGCGTCTGCGGCAGTGGGCGGGTTTGGACTTGGGCGTGCTGATTCAGCGGATCGTCAGTGACACGGGCCTGGACGTGGAGGTCGCGGCTCGCCCCTGGGAGGAGCAGCACTACGCGACCCGGCAGCTCGATGCACTCATCGATGAGGCGGAGGGTTATGCCGCTACGGAGACCACCCCGGATCTGCGCGGCTTCTTGGACTGGCTCGAGGCCGCCGAGGAGAAGGAACGGGGGCTGGAGCAGGCTGACATCGAGCCCCAGGAAGGTGCGGTGCAGCTGCTGACCATCCACGCCTCGAAGGGCTTGGAGTGGGATGTGGTCGTCGTCGCCGGGTTGCGGGAGGAGAAGTTCCCCAGCAAACAGGCTGATCGATGGACCGGCAGCAACGGGATGTTACCAGCCAGGCTGCGTGGTGATCGCCGTAGCATCCCACAGTGGGAGACGGATCAGGGCACCTTGCAGGAGTGGGCAGTGGCCGCCGGTGCCGGGAGCCTGAAGTCGTTCACCGACGAGAACTCCGTCTACTCGCAGGACATGAAGGACTTCAGCCGGGAGGAGGAACGTCGCCTGGCCTATGTGGCCGTCACCCGGGCGAAGAAGCTGCTGATCTGCACCGGCGCATGCTTCTACGGACATGCCAAAGGCAAGGGGCCCTCGGAGTTCCTGGAGGAGATCCGCGAGATCGTCGACGCTGGCGGTGGAGATGGTCAGACCCGGTTGGCGTGGGCCGAGGTCGAGGACATGGCCTCCAACCCATTGGCCGGGCAGATGTTCGGTGCGCACTGGCCCTACGACCCGCTGGCTCCGATGCCCATCGCCCGCTATCAGGAGCAGGAGGCGCCCGAAGGTGAGGCCCGGGTGGGGACCAGGAAGCTGATCGACGCCGCAGCGGAGGACCCGGGGCGCCGTCCGGCGCTCGCCCGCGCTGCGGAGCTGGTCCGGCAGGCCAGGGCCCAAGAGGAGGATCCGGGTGAAAGCGACCCCACACCGTGGGAGCAGGAGGCCCAGTGGATCGTCGACAGAGTGCGCGCGCAGCGGCGGGGGAGCGGCCTGCCGTCCTTCCCGGCACACATCAGCGTCTCCGGAGTGGTCGGCCTGGCCCAGAACGCCAAGGGCATGGCGGAGTTCGCCCGTCGGCCGGTGCCGGTGAAGCCCTCCCAGGCGGCCCGCCGCGGCACGGTGATGCACGAGTGGATCGAGGAGTTCTACGAGACCCGCAGCCGCCTGCCGGACATCGAGGAGCCGGGCCGCGGGGATGAGGAGCTCGACGACGCCTTCGACCTCGCCCAGGTGAAGGAACAGTTCACGCGCACCCAGTGGGCGCAGCGGCAGTTGTATGCCGCCGAGATCCCGGTGGAGACCTCCATCGATGGTGTGGTGGTGCGTGGACGAATCGACGCCGTCTTCGGCCGTGATCAGGACGGGCGGGACCTCACCGCGGAAGACCATCGCCGCTGGGAGCTGATGCCAGGTGATGAACGGGACGCCCAGATGCGCCGATGCACGTGGCACCTGGTCGACTGGAAGACCGGCACGGTGCCCACCGGCAAGGACCTCACGGAGAAGCAGCTGCAGCTGGCGGTGTACCGGTTAGCCTTCCATCGGCTCTACGGAGTGCCGCTGGACCAGATCGAGGCCTCGTTCTTCTACGTGGAGCACGGGGAGACAGTGCCCGGCACCGACCTGCCCGAAGCGGAGGCGCTGGAGAACCACATCCGCTCCGCCCGTGAGCACTTCGGATGAATCAGGGCCGAGCCTTCACCCGTGCCCCACTTCTCATGGCCTAAGGTAAAGGATATGGTCTCGTCTATTTCCCATGGTTCAACGCTGAGCGCGACCGTGGCGCAGGACCTTGAGTTTCGTCAGTTGGCTTTCGGCTGGCTCGACCGGAAAACAGAGGGAGGAACTAAGCCTCTCACCCGCCGACAGATTCAAGAGTTCAAGGGTCACCGGCCTGAGGCGAGACATCACCTCATTCTTCAGGAGGGTATCTGGAAGCCTGCTGAGCTGCTGGCGACTCTATCCGTGACGACCGGAGTACCGCACGGGCGGAAAGATCGGAACATTTACCATGACAAGATGTCTGGTGGTCTGGTGGAGTATCAGTTCACTGCGTCGCCCAAGAAACAGCACCACAATAAGGGCCTCGTCCAGGCGGCCGACCTCAACCTCCCCGTCATCTATTTTCGAGGCACTGAAACCGGGGCATTCGATGTCTACTTCCCCGTGTATATCCAGATCTCTCCAGCCCGTCGCACGGCGCTATTGGACCTCACCTCCCGGTCCCTCGCTTCGGGTCCTGTTGACTTTGGCTACACCGGGTCTTTAATCGATGTCGACCCTGAGCACGGCGAACGTACCGTACGCTCGCGCCTTCATCAAAGGGACTTCAGAGCGAATGTGATGACGGCCTATCAGGAGCACTGCGCGGTCTGCACTTTGGGTCATTCAAGGCTGCTCGATGCGGCCCATATTGTTGAGGATAGCCGCGGCGGAAGCCCGAGGATTACTAACGGTCTCTCACTGTGCAAGATTCACCACGCTGCATACGACTCCAATATCATGGGTATTTCTCCGAACTACCGGATCCACATCCGCCAGGACATCCTCGAGGAAGCGGATGGGCCCATGTTGCGTCACGGTCTCCAGGAACACGATGGTCAGCAGCTATGTGTTCTCCCCGCGAATCGCGCATGGTATCCCGACAGAGAAGCGTTGGCAGCGCGCTTCGATACGTTCAAGACGACGCCGCCATTTTGAGCTTCTGCCATGCCCGAAGGCGACAGCATCTACCGCGAGGCCGCGCTCCTGCATGAGGCGCTGGCCGGCGGCACTCTGCTCGTCACCGAGTTCCGGGTCCCCACTTTCGCCGCCGCTGACATCTCCGGGCGGACTGTCGATCACGTCCAGGCCCGGGGCAAACATCTGCTGATCCACACCGCAGACACCGTGATCCACTCCCACCTGAAGATGGAGGGCGCCTGGCACGTCTACCCGAGGGCCCAGGGGAGGCCCCGATGGCGGCGTCCCGGCCACACGGCTCGCTGCGTCCTCACCACCGCTGACCATCAGGCGGTCGGCTTCTCCCTGGGGGAGCTGCACCTGTTCACACCGGCGGAAGCCGAAGCTCATCTCGCCCATCTGGGCCCGGACCTCCTCGGCCCCGACTGGGACGCAGACGAAGCCCAGCGGCGTCTGCTGGCCCAATCGGAGCGTGCCATCGGCGTCGCGCTGCTGGACCAACGCAACCTGGCCGGCGTCGGGAACGTGTACCGCAGTGAGATCTGCTTCCTCGCCAGGATCCATCCGGAGACACCCGTGCGCAGCGTCCCGGACCTGGAGCGTGTCCTGGCGATCGCGCACCGCCTCCTGGACATCAACAAGCTGCGCCCTCGACGCTGCACCACGGGCACCCCCGGTGGCGGCATTGACCTGTGGGTCTACGGCCGAGGGGGAAGCCCCTGCCTGCGCTGCCGAGGACGTATCGAGCGCGCCACGTCAGGAGAGGCTGCCCAACGCCGTGCCGCACAGGAAGACCGTGTGGTCTACTTCTGCCCGCGATGCCAGCCTCAGCCGGCCCTCAGCCGCTGAGCGAGCCACGGGCCCGCCACGGCCAGACATCCAGGGCTACGCTCAGCTGCGCGCAGACCCCCGCCGGCTCAGGACAATCATGTACCCGGCGATGAGCACACCGATCGCCGCCGCGCCGGCTCCCACATAGCTGGGGGCGCGCAGTCCCCATCCCCAATCGATGACGGTCGCACCGATGATCGCGCCCAAGGCGTTGGCGGCGTTGAACGCCGAATGGTGCAGCGAGGCCGCCACCTGGGGCGCCTTCGGAGCGGAGTCGATCAGATACGTCTGCATCGCGGGGCTCAACGCCGACGCGGAGCATCCCACCAGGAACAGGAACAGGACTGCCAGCAGGGGAACGTGCGCGGTGGAGGCGAACATCACCATGAATACTGCGATGAGCGTCATGGAGATGACCACGGTGCCCATCACGGACTTGTCCGAGGCCCATCCTCCGGCGAAGTTGCCGACCACCATGCCGACCCCGTAGAGCCCCACCACATACGGCAGGTAGCGGGCATCCAACAGGGCCACATCGGTCATCACCGGGGAGATGTAGGAGTACAGGGCAAACATGCCGCAGAACCCCACCACGGCCAGCAGCACCCCCAACCACAGCTTCTGGGACCGCAGGCCCTTCAGCTCGCCCATGATCGAGGCGTGCTTCGCGGGCCGCTGCGTGGGCGCGAACGTCGCCACCGCCGCCATGGTGATCAGCGCCAGCACCATCACGATGGCGAACATCCACCGCCAGCCGAACTGCTGGCCGACCCAGGTCACCACCGGGACCCCGATGACGTTGGCGATCGCCAGACCGCCCAGGACTGCGGAGATCGCCTTCGATCGGCGGGTCGGTCCCACCATCTGGGCGGCCATCAGCGCAGCCACCGCAAAGTAGGCCCCGTGCGGCAGCCCCGAGATGAACCGGGCCGCCAGCATCGTCTCGTAGCTCGGCGCGACCAGGCTCAGGCCGTGGCCGATGATGAACAGCCCCAACAGGAACAGGGCGTACCTCCGCCGCTCCCGGGTCGCTCCGGGCAGGGCCAGCAGCGGGGCGCCGATCACCACCCCCAGCGCGTAGGCACTGATCAGATGGCCGCCCTGCGGGATGGTGATCTCCAGATCCGCCACGGCCTCCTGCAGCAGGCCCATGATCGCGAACTCGGTGACACCGATCGCGAAGCCGCCGAGCGAGAGCGCCACGATCGCGATGGCGATCTGCCGGCGCGAGAGCCGCGGATCCTCCGTCACGAGGGGGACCTCACCGGTGGTCGGGTCGGTGGGCTGGCTCTGGGATGTACGGGCGGAGGTCGGCACAGAGAATCCCCTCGTCGATCAGGTGTGCACGCCGAGGGCGGCGCGGGAGACAGGTCAGCGTTCATCAGAAGAGAGCACACCGGCGTGCTGAACACGCAGACGACAACTCAGCCGAGGCCCGTCACATTCCCCGCTTCCAAGGAGATTGCTGTCACAGAGCCGCCCGATCCTGCGGGCGAGCGAGGTCACCACCGAGCTGTGGGCCTGCGCTGTGAGGGCTGCTGCGCTGGCCCAGGGGAAGCGAGCCAGCGCAGCAGCCCTCACAGACAAGGACCTGGTGCCGCGGTCAGGAGCCGGGTGGGCGCAGGCCGGGGTAGGCGCTGTAGATGGAGTCCCGGGTCGCGGACTCCGACGACGGCACCCCCTGGGCATCCGCTGCCCCGGACGTGCTGGACTCGGCGTCGCCTGCGGCGTCACGTGCTGCGTCACGTGCTGCGTCACTGTCACCAGTGGTGTCACCGGCACCGTCGACGTCGTCCGCGGCCTCACCCGCCGCCTCCGGCGGAGAGACCGTCGGATGTGAGCCGGTCTGCGCGCTGGCAGCCGAGCCGGCGCTTCCTGCGGACCGGGCGCTGTCGGCGGACTTCGCACTGTCGGCTGACCTGGCGCTGTCCGCTGAACTGGCCGGGAAGAAGTTCTTCTGCTTGGCTCGCTTCTCCGACTCCGCATCGGCGACGATCGGCAGGGACCCCGATCCGGGACCTCCCCCCTCGGCTCGCCCCGCCTCAGCGAAGCCGCGCTCGGGCACTGGAGAGATCGCCCCGGTGGGGGTGTCGTCCTCACCCAGGAAATGGGAGTCGTCCACCCGCGGCGGGATCTCGCCGGTGGCCCCCTCGGCGGGGTGGCCACCAGAGCCGCCCCGCCCGCTGTCCGCAGGCGATGCCGGCGAGGGATGGAAGACGGCCGGGCCGGAGGCCGACGCGGCGGCCCCGGCAGACGCCGGGGAGGAGGCGTCGGGAGCAGAGCCGCGATCTGATCCGGGGGAGATCGCGGGGAACTGCCCGGTCGGGGTGTCGTCGTCGAGCGCAGGATCCGCCGCAGCACCCGCTGACGGCGTCGCCTCCTGAAGGGAGGCACTGTCGCCGGCTTCCTCACCCGACGCAACGCCGGATGCGGAACCCGACCCCGCGCTGGCGGCGTCAGCGGAAGCCTCGTCGGAGTCATCCGTCGCCTCATCGGCGGAGGCATCGGTGATCACCGCCGGCTCATGGTCATCGGCACCGGACTCGGCCCACTCTCCGGTGTCCGCCACCGTGGCGGCGGCACCGGCACGGGCCACCGGGCGCGAGTCCCGCACGCCAGCGGGCTCCTCACCCTGGACCGGTGTCAGCGAGATAGGCTGTCCCCCGTGCGCCTCGATGTCCTGCTCGAGCTGGCGCAGCAGGTTCAGCGCCTCGTCGACCATCTCCTGGTTCTCGGTGGAATGGCCGCGCACCAGCCACTGCGCCAGGGCGAACTCAGCGGTCAGCGCCGCCCGGCGCATCAGATGCGGGTCACGGGGGCCCTGCCGGTGCTCCTGATAGGAGGTCAGCACCGCCTGGGCGAAGTCAGGGTCCGGGGCGGCGGCCAGCCAGGCGAAGTCATCCGCCGGATCTCCGATGTGCAGATCGGTCCAGCCGGTCACGGCCACCACACGTTCACCCTCGACGTGCAGATTGTCCTCGTGCAGATCGCCATGACTCACTGACGGGGTGAAATCCCACAGCTCCTTCTCCTCCATGGCGTGCTCCCAGCGGCGCAGCAGCGACGACGGGATCTGACCGGTGGTCGCCGCCTGGTCGAGCTCGTTGAGCCGCCGCTGACGGAACCGCTCGGCTGAATAGCGGGGCAGGTCGGCATGGTCCACCACGGACTCGTCCAGATCATGGATCGCGGCAATGGTGCGGCCGACGTCGCGGATCACCTCCGGCCCGCTGGCCGCCAGCTGCTCCAACTCGCGAGCCTGCCCGGGCAGATGGTTGTAGACGAAAGTGCGCATCTCCCCGCGGCGCACAGCTCCCGCCACCGACGGCACGCGGAAGGGAAGCTCCGCGCGGATCGCTGTGGAGAAGCCGCGCAGCACCTGCAGCTCCGTCTCCAGCCGCATCGCGGCCTCCTGGTGCTGCGGGGAGCGGACGCGCCACCTGTTGCCCTCGGCATCGATGACGATCGCCGAGGTGAAGTCGCGGGCGTCGTCGGCGACGGCGGCCACACCGTTCGGGGAGAGCCCCGGCACGGCTGCGGTGGCCAGCGCCGCCAGTTCCATCGATGTCCATCGCACGGTCACCAGCGTATGGTCTCCTGATGCTCCTGGACCGCTAGGGCACGCCGTGTTCCGGAACTTCATCCAGCCCGTCCTCGAGGTCACCGGTGAGCGCTACGGTAGATCCATGCAGTCCGCACCCGGTGTCCTCGACCTCCCGCCCACCCGGCCACGCATCGACCGTCGGGACCAGGAACGTCAACATCCCGACTGGCTCACCCAGGTGTGGCACACCGCCGGAACCCGGGTGCTGCTCCTCGACGACGGCCGCGCACCGGTTCGGGACCGTACCGGCAGGTCCGGCCACCCTCGGCTCCATCTCGACATGCGCACCCCCGAAGGCGAGCTCCCCGAGGGGGCCGTCTACCTGGGGTCGCAGATCACCGCGGAGAACGGTCGTCCGCGACACCTGGTGGCCGTGCCGTCACCCGGCGCGGCGCACGACGACGCCCCCTCACCGTCGGGATCCGGCCACGCCGACAGCGGCGTGATGAGCCGCCGCACCACCGACTCCGACGGCTCTGACGGCTCTGACGACTCCGACGCACCCGATGACCCCGACGGTCCCGCCGGCCGCTCACCCATCCGGTGGGCCGACCTGCGCAGGGTCGGAGCTCATCTGGACCCCCTCGACGCCGAGCTGCTCACCCAGGCCACCGCCGTGCTGAACTGGCACGCCAGCTCTCCCTTCTGCCCCCGCTGCGGCGCCGCCACCGAGGTGCGCAGCTCCGGTTGGATGCGGCAGTGCTCGGCCTGCGGAGCCGAGCACTTCCCCCGCACCGACCCGGCGGTGATCACCGCCGTCGTCGACCCTGACGACCGGCTGCTGCTCGGCTCGGCCACCCGCTGGGACGCCCGCATGTACTCCACCTTCGCCGGCTTCGTCGAGGCCGGAGAGTCGCTGGAGGACGCGGTCGTCCGTGAGGTCGCCGAAGAGGCCGGAGCCGCCGTCGAGCGGGTGGAGTACATCGGCTCCCAGGCCTGGCCCTTCCCGCGCTCGCTGATGCTCGGCTACCTGGCCCACACCCGCGACGCCGTCGCCCGCGCCGACGAGGACGAGATCCGCGACGTCCGCTGGTTCACCCGAGCCGAGCTGCACGGACAGGTCTCCGCCGGGCACCTGGGGATCCCCAGCCGCGCCTCCATCTCCCGGGCGCTGATCGAACACTGGTACGGTGGCACGTTGCCCGACGTCGACATCTGGAGCAGAGGAGCGCGATGACCTCGTCCCCGTCCGACCCTCAGGCTCCGGAGGCGGTCCTCGACGGGCTCGACGACGAGCAGCGCGAGGCCGCCAGTACGCTCACCGGGCCCGTCTGCATCCTCGCCGGGGCCGGCACCGGCAAGACCCGCGCCATCACCCACCGCATCGCCTACGGGGTGCGCTCCGGCGTCTACGACCCCCACCGGCTGCTCGCGGTGACCTTCACCGCCCGCGCCGCCGCAGAGATGCGCTCGCGGCTCAGTGCGCTCGGCGCCCCCGGCGTGCAGGCCCGCACCTTCCACGCCGCCGCACTGCGCCAGCTGCAGTACTTCTGGCCGATGGCCATCGGCGGCACGATGCCGGAGATCCTCGACCACAAGGTCCGCCTGCTCACCGAGGCCGCCCGCCGACTCCACATCACCACCGACCGTGCCGCCCTGCGTGACCTCGCCTCGGAGATCGAGTGGGCCAAGGTCTCCACGCTCACCCCCGACTCCTACCTGGAGCTGGCCTCCCATCGCCCCGAACCCGGAGGGGTGGACCACCGCACCTTCGTCAAGCTGTACCAGTCCTATGAGGACGTGAAGCTGGACAAGCACCTGATCGACTTCGAGGACGTGCTGCTGCTGACTGTGGGCATGCTCGAGGACGACGAGCGGGTCGCCGCGCAGGTCCGCCAGCAGTACCGGCACTTCGTGGTCGACGAGTATCAGGACGTCTCCCCGCTGCAGCAGCGCCTGCTGGACCTGTGGCTGGGCGGCCGGGAGGAGCTCTGCGTGGTCGGCGACGCCGCCCAGACCATCTACTCCTTCACCGGCGCGACCCCCGACCACCTGCTTCAGTTCACCCGCCGCCACCCGCAGGCCAAGGTCGTGCGCCTGGTCCGCGACTACCGCTCCACTCCGCAGGTGGTGCAGCTGGCCAACGTGCTGCTGGCCGACCGCACCCGCGAACAGGCCAAGATCCGCGCCCAGCTGCAGGCCCAGGGAGAGCAGGCTCCGGCCTGGCCGGACCCGCTGCGGCTGATCTCCCAGCGTGAGCACGGCCCCACCCCGTCACTGACGCAGCACAGCGACGACGACGCCGAAGCCTCCTGGATCGCCGAACAGATCGGCGCGCTGAGGGACTCGGGGGTCCCGCTCAGCGAGATCGCGATCCTCTACCGCACCAACGGGCAGTCCCAGGCCTTCGAACAGGCGCTGGCCACCGCAGGGATCTCCTACCAGCTGCGCGGCTCCGAGCGGTTCTTCTCCCGTCGCGAGGTCCGGGAGGCGCTGGCGGCCCTGCGTACCTCCTCCCTGGTGGAGGAGGACGGCGAGGACGTGCCCAAGACGGTGCGGGACATCCTCTCCTCCCACGGTTGGCGCCGGGAGGCGCCCGAAGGCACCGGAGCGGTGCGCGAACGGTGGGAGTCGATGGCGGCGCTCGTCGGCCTCGCCGATCAGCTCCATTCCACCCGGCAGAGCCTCGGAGAGACACTGACCATGCGGCAGTTCATCGGCGAGCTGGAGGAGCGCTCCGCCGCCCAGCACGCCCCCACTGTGGAAGGTGTCACCCTGGCCTCCCTGCACTCTGCGAAGGGACTCGAATGGGATGCCGTCTTCCTGGCCGGCCTCACCGAAGGCCTGATGCCGATCACCTTCGCGAAGACCCAGCGGGAGGTCGACGAGGAGCGCCGGCTGCTCTACGTAGGTATCACTCGCGCTCGCAGACACCTGTACATGTCCTCGGCCCAGTCTCGGCACTCCGGAGGCCGCGGCCGCCGCAGCCCGTCGCGGTTCCTGCGCCCGCTGCGCCGCGAACTCGGACTGGAGGAGCCCACCCGGCGGATTGCGCCGTCGTCGGGGACGGTGAACCCGAACTCGCGCAAGAAGAAGACGGCGACCTGCACCGGCTGCGGCACCGTGCTGACCACCGGCACTGAGGTCAAGCGGCGACGCTGTGAGGACTGCCCGGCACGCTATGACGAGGAGCTCTACGAACGGCTGCGCAGCTGGCGCTCCACCCACGCCCGGGAGCTCGACGTGCCGGCCTTCGTGGTGTTCACCGACGCCACGCTGGAGGTGATCGCCGAACGTCTGCCCCGCACCGACGCGGAGCTGCTCGAGGTCCCCGGGGTGGGCGAGCGGAAGCTGGAGAAGCACGGCGAGGCGCTCAAGGCGGTGCTGGCCGAGGCCGTCGAGGCGCGCCAGGCCTGAGCCGCCTACTGGGGACGGTCAGCCGTGGTGGGTCAGCCGTGGTGGGTCAGCCGTGGTGGGTCAGCCGTGGTGGGTCAGCGGGACCTCGGTCGGCAGAGGTGACTCAGCGGTCGCTTCTCACTGCGGATTGTGCGGATTGTTCCACCCGAAGCTGACTCCCTCGAGGAACGCGTCGGCCTCCCGGGTCCGGGGGTATCGCTCCACCAGCGCCTGAAACCGTGGCCCGTGGCCGGGTTCGATCAGATGCGCCAGCTCATGGACCAGCACCGCGTCCTGGACCCACAACGGCATCTCCTGCAGCCGGGAGGACAGCCGGATGGACCCGTCGGTGGAGGTCGTGGAACCCCATCGGGTCGTCTGCCGGTCCGACCAGACCACGGAGGTGGGCTCAGGCACGCCGTCGAGATGCTCCCGGGAGAGCTCCCGGGCCCGGCGCATCAGCTCGTCGTCACTGCGTCGGCGCCGATCGGCGCGGCGTCGCAGCTTCTGCTGGAACGCGCGGGCGTGCTCGTCCACCTGGGCGCGGCTGAGCCGGGCGGGGACCCGCAGCCGCAGCACGCCGTCCACCTGGTCGGCGGTCACCGTGCGACTCCGACGGGTCGAGCGGATGATCAGCACCTCGTCCCCGTCGACGGTGATGGTCTGCTCAGACATCGGGGCACCCGATCCGCTGGAGCTTCCAGGGCCGGCAGCGCCGTGTCGGGGCGAGCGGCGAGGCATCGGACCTCCTCGAGTGCTGACGGGTGAGCTGGCTGGTGAACTGGCGGGAGTGCCTGCTGGGGTGCTGGCTGCGGGGAGTCGGCGCCGGTGCGGAGACGGCCTGCGCACCGGCGGCGACGAGTCTACCCCGAGGCCTGTGGAAAACCCCGGACGGGTGCCGGCAGGGTCTGCCACCATGGCTCCATGGACGCCACGCCCTCTGTCACACCGCCCTCCAGGCGGTCCGCGCCGAGCCCCGCGCCGAGTCCCGCCCCGAGTCCCGCCCCGATGTATCGGCTGACCCCGGACGCGACGGCCACAGTGCTGGACCCGACCACTGTGCGCCTGCAGTCCGGAGCCGGGTCCGTGCTGCTCGACGGCGACGCCGAGGCGCTGCTGGCCGCCACCGAGACGCTGGCCGCCGGGGTCCCGATCGCCGTCGCCCCGGCGATCGTGGAGCAGCTCTGGCGCGACGGGGTGCTGGAACGCGACGACGGGGTCCCGGCCGCGGAGCTGCGCCGTGTCCGACTGGGGCTGTCCAGTGTGCTGATCGACGGTCTCAGCGACTGCGGAGCCCGGTTGGCCGAACTGCTGGTGGCGCGGTCCGTGGGGACCCTGGTGCTGCGCGACGGCACCCCGGTCTCGGAGCAGGACGAGGGAGAGCACCTGCGCCCCCTCCATCGAGGGCGTCGCCGGGCCGCGGTCCTCACGGACCTGCTCGGCGACCCGGCAGGGAGCACCTCGGTGGTGGAATGTCCGCCCGAAGGGGCCGTTCAGGGAGCAGACGTGCAGGTCTTGGTGCGCACCGGAGCCGCGGGGTGGCCCGACCGCGGGCAGCTCGAGGCCTGCCTGGGGGAGACCGCCCACGTGTTGCCGATCAGCCTGACGGGCCACGGTGCGCAGGTCGGGCCGATGGTGGCCGCAGCAGGCCCGGCGCCCTGCCCCCGATGCCTGCACGGGTACCGGCACGGTGGAGGTGGGGTGCCGTCACATGACGGCCGGGCCAGCTTCCGCGGCGTCGCCTCGGAGGCCTCCGGGGTCGACCAGCCAGCCCCGGGGCCCCTGGTGTCGGGGCTGTGCGCCCACGTGGCGGCCCTGCAGCTCGAGGAGCTCTTGGCGGGTCAGCGGCTCCCGGCGCTGATGGACGCGGTGCTGGACATCGACGCCGCCACCGGCGCGATCAGTTCGCATCTCGTCCCGCCGTCGGCCGACTGCGGGTGTCGAGCTCAGTCGGAGCTGCTCGGCGTGTCCTCGGCGCCGTCCGGACCGTCGTAGCCGCCGTCGAGGAGCTTCTGCAGCTCCTCATCGATCCGAGCAGACTCGGCCGCTCGCTCCGACTGGCGCGTCTGGAAGCCCTGGGGGTCGTCGAGGTCCTCCTCAGTGGGCTGCACGTCCGGGTGGGACCATACCTCGTCCCGGCCCGCCATGCCGGAGCTCTCCCGCAGGTGCGCCCACAGAGCGGCGGCGTCGCGCAGACGGCGGGGCCGCAGCTCCAGTCCGACCAGTGCGGCGAAGGTGTCCTCGGCGGGACCGCCCACCGCGCGGCGACGGTTCAGCGTCTCGCGCAATGCCGGCAGCGACTCCAGATGCTCGGCCGCCTGGGAGACGACGTCGTCAACCCAGCCCTCGACCAGCGCCAGGGTGGTCTCGATGCGGCGCAGCGCCGCCTCCTGCATAGGGGTGCGCTCCGGAGTGAAGAGCCCCTGAGCCAGGATGTCCTGCATGGCCTCCGGATTGGTGGGGTCGATCTGGGAGGCGGCCTCCTCGATCCTGCCCATGTCGATGTGGATGCCGGCGGCGTACTGCGCCACCGCGCTGAACAGATCCTGCTCCAACCACGGGCAGCGGGCGAACAGCCGCATCCGGGCGGCCTCCCGCAGGGCCAGGAACAGCAGCACCTCCTGCTTGTCCACCTGCAGGCCCTTGCTGAACTCCTCGACGTTCTTCGGCAGCAGCGCCATCGTCTGACCGGCCAGCGGCAGCCCGATGTCCGACGAGGAGTGCACCTCCTTGGCCAACGTGCCGACGGCCTGACCCAGCTGCATGCCGAACGCCATCCCGCCCATCGACTGGATCATCCCGCTGATCTGCTCGGAGCCGGCTCCGCCCATCATCGCCTGCATCTCGGGAGGCATCCCGGAGCCCTGCTCATCGAGCTGGCTCTTGATCGCCCCGGAGAGCGCCTCAGCGACCGACTCGGCCACCGGCTCCGTGAGTCGACGCCAGGCGTCGAAGGTCTCCTCCACCCACTGGGCGCGGGACCAGGCCTTGCCGATCTGCCCCACCGATTCGAAGCCGGTGGCGCCGTCGAGCCACATGTCTGCCAGGCGCAGCGCTTCGTCGATGGCGCGACCCTCGGCGGGCGAGACGCTGGGGTCATCCCCGGCGGCGGCCTGGCGGGCCGCCTGCTTGGCCATCGACCAGTTCACCGGTCCTTCACGGTCCTCCTCGGAGGAGGACTGCATCGCGGAGAACATGGCCTGCACCTGGCCCATGATCTGCTGCATCATCTGCGGGTCCATCGGGGGGAGTCCCATCTGGGCGGGGTCGAAGCCCTCCGGGAGCTGGGGCCCGCCCTGTCCGGGGGTTCCGGTGAAACCGATGGAGGGGCCTTGCCCCGCAGCCGAGGAGTCCTGGCCGGTGTCACCGCCGAAGAGCTGACGGAACATCGCCTCCATGGGGTCCTGAGGCTCGCCGCCCTGGTTCTCCTCGCGGCCCTCGTCGTCGCGGTCTCCGCCGCGGCGTCCGGAATCGTCGGCGTTCATGAGCTGCTCCCTGACTGATCGATCCGCATGGGTCTGGACCTTCAAGAGTACTGCGGCGGGCCTGACGCTGTCTGTGCAGGGGGCAGGCAGTTCGCGCAGGGAGGAAGCCTCCCGATCCGGCAGGATTCCTGCCGGGGGAAGACCGGGTTAGCTGTCGTCCCCCGGTGATGAGACAATGGCCCGGATCACTATGACTGAACGATTCACACCTCCGGACCACCCGTCGGCGCCGTTGCGCCCGGAACACGGAGGGGACGACGGCGGCTCCGGGCATGCGTGGACGCTGCGCCGGACGGTACAGCTGGCCTCTGGTGTGGGTGCGGTCGCGCTCGGGGCGACGTTGCTGGCCACTCCGGCGCCCTATCTGACCGAGGCTCCCGGGCCGGTCTTCAACACCATCGGGGAGATCGGCGACGAGCCGATGATCAGCATCTCCGGGCAGGACACCCACCCGACCGAGGGTGCGCTGAGCATGACCACCGTCTATGTCAATGGGGCACCGACCTCCACCGTCTACGTGCCGCAGGTGATCCGGGGCTGGGTGGACCCCAGCGTCGACGTCATGCCGCAGGAGCTCGTCTACCCCTCCGGCACCACCGCCGACGAGGTGCGGCAGATGAACACCGCGGCCATGACGAGCTCCCAGGATCTGGCCACTGCGGCGGCCCTGGAGGCGCTCGGCATCGAGCACAGCCAGCGGCTGCGCGTCATCGATTTCACCCCCCAGGCCGCCGACGTCGGCACCACTGCGGTGCTGGAGGTCGGCGATGAGGTCCTCGCAGCCGGTGGGGAGTCGGTCACCGGGGTGGAGGGGTTGCGTGAGGTGGTGAACGATGCCGCAGGTCAACCGGTAGAATTGACGGTGTCCAGGGACGGTGAGGAGCTCGAGGTCGAGGTCCCCACCTATCAGGAGGCCGACGGCGACTACTACGTGGGCATCCTGCTCCAGGGCGAGTTCGACTTCCCGCTGGAGGTCGAGATCACGCTGGAGGACGTCGGCGGGCCCAGCGCCGGGCTGATGTTCACCCTGGGGATCATCGACCACCTCACCGAGGTGTCGATGACCGGAGGGGAGGACTGGGCCGGCACCGGCACCGTGGATCCGGACGGCACTGTCGGTCCCATCGGCGGGATCGCTCAGAAGGTCGTCGGAGCCCGTGATGCCGGGGCGGAGCACTTTCTCGTCCCGCGGGACAACTGCGCGGAGCTGGACGGTCGAGTCCCCCGGGGGCTGGAGGTCCACGGCGTCGATGACGTGGACCAAGCCCGACAGGTGGTCGAGGCCGTCAGGGATGAGGACACGGCGTTCCTCGACGCGCGCGAGAGCTGCGGGAGCTGAGGCGGCGCGGGCGATCCGGTCCACCGAGTGACAGCCGCGACAGAGGACAGACCACGCAGAACACAGACCACGCAGAACACAGACCACGCAGGACACAGACGGGCAGGCTGACTCGTTCAGCAGTCCACCAGCAGACCAGCAGACCAGCACAACAGCACAGCGTCCCGACCCGAGCCGCGCACCGGCGGTTCGGACCGGGACGAAGAGAGGGTAGATGTGAGTTTCTCCCAGGGATTCGGTTCGACGAACCCCTTCGGCGGCTCCGGCCTGTTCGGCTCGGGCGGCTCCGACGACGGCGGCTCTGACCGAGGAGGTTCCGGCGGCGGGGGCGGAGGGCCGCAGCGCAGTGAGCGCACCGGCCCGCGCCGCCCGTCGGCACTGACGCTGACGATCATCATCATCGCCGTGCTGATCGGCGCATTCGTGATCTTCGCCGGCTTCTACGCCGAGATCATGTGGTACAACCAGCTCGGCTACTCCGAGATCTTCTGGACCGAGCGTCTGAGTCGGTTGGCCATCTTCGCCGCAGGATTCGTGGTGATGGGCTTCCTCGTCTGGCTGAGTCTGTTCCTGGCCTTCCGGAGCCGACCGCAGACGCTGGACCGGCAGATGAACGAGTCGATCCAGCGGTACCAGAACACGCTGACCTCCATGCGTCGGCTGCTGATGATCGGGCTCCCGGCGCTCATGGGTTTCTTCGCCGGCACCGCCGCCTCCGGCGCCTGGGAGGACGTGCTCCTGTTCTTCAACCAGGAGCCGTTCGGCATGACCGACCCGGAGTTCGGCCTGGACTTCGCGTTCTTCGTGTTCACCATGCCCTTCCTGGGCTTCATCAACGGATTCCTGATCTCGGCGGTGCTGGTGGCCGGTATCGCCGGCATCATCTGCCACTACCTCTATGGCGGGATCCGCATCGAGCCCAGCGGCAAGTTCGTCGTCGAGAAGGCCGCGCGGTGGCACATCGCCGTCACCGCAGCGATCTTCGTGCTGCTGCAGGGCGTGAACTGGTGGCTGGACCGCTACGCGACCCTGACCAGCCAGGACGGCAACTGGGCCGGTGCGCTCTACACGGACGTCCACGCGGTCATCCCCGCGCAGACCATCCTCGCGGTCGCCGCGGTGCTGGTGGCCGGGATCTTCCTGGTCACCGCGATCACCGGCCGCTGGCGGTTCAGCATCATCGGCACGGCCATGCTGATCGTCACCGCGATCGTCGGTGGGGCCATCTACCCGTTCCTGGTGCAGGAGTACCAGGTGCGCCCGTCGGAGCGCACCCTGGAGAGCCCCTACATCGAGCGCAACATGGAGATGACGCGCTTCGCCTACGGGTTCGACGACATCACCCAGGACGACTACGACGCCGAGACTCGGGCCGCGGAGGGCGCGCTCGCCGAGGATGCGGCCAACACGCAGAACATCCGTCTGCTGGACCCGAACCTGGTCTCGGCCTCCTTCGGCCAGCTGCAGCAGTTCCGTCAGTACTACGCGTTCAACGACACGCTGAGCTTCGACCGCTATGAGGTGGACGGGGAGCGAGAGGACACCGTCATCGCCGCCCGTGAGGTCAACGTGGCCGACGACGCCTCCTGGGTCAACCGGCACCTGATCTTCACCCACGGCTACGGTCTGGTGGCGGCCAACGCCTCCACGGTGACCCCTGAGGGGCGCCCGGACTTCACCCTGCGCGACATCCCGACCCGTGGCCAGCTGGCCAGTGACGAGGACTACGAGCCGCGCATCTACTTCGGTGAGAACACCACCGACTTCTCGATCGTGGGCGCTCCCGAGGGAGCGGAGCCGATGGAGCTGGACCGTCCGGCCTCGGGCAACTCGGATGCGGACACGGTCTACACCTTCTCCGGTGACGGGGGCCCTTCGGTGGGGAACCTGCTCAACCGGGTGATCTACGCGATCCAGTTCCAGTCCCCGGAGATCCTGCTCTCCGGCGACATGAATGAGGAGTCGCAGATCCTCTACGACCGTCACCCGCGTGAGCGCGTGGAGAAGGTCGCCCCGTTCCTGGACGTGGACCAGAACATCTACCCGGCGATCGTTGACGGCCGGGTGCAGTGGATCGTGGAGGGCTACACGACTTCGGCGAACTTCCCGTACTCCATGCAGCAGCAGCTGGAGGCGGCCACCACCGACGCGCTCACCCAGGGGCCGGTCCTTTCGGGTCAGGTCAATTACATGCGCAACTCGGTCAAGGCCACGGTGGACGCCTATGACGGGTCGGTGAACCTCTACGCCTGGGATGACGAGGACCCGATCCTCAAGGCTTGGGAGAACGTCTTCCCGGACTCGCTGAAGCCGTACTCGGAGATGAGTGCGGAGCTGATGGACCACGTCCGCTACCCGGAGGACATGTTCCGGGTGCAGCGTGAGCTGCTCGGCCGCTACCACGTGACCGACCCGGGCGCGTTCTACGAGAACAACGACGCCTGGTCCGTGCCGGACGACCCGACCCAGGGCGACGGAACGGTCAAGCAGCCGCCGTACTACATGACACTGCAGATGCCGGGGGAGGACGAGCCGAAGTTCTCGCTGACCTCGACGTTCATCCCGCAGATCACTGAAGGCGCCCAGCAGCGCAACGTGCTCTACGGCTTCTTGGCCGCCAACGGCGATGCCGGCACCGGAGAGGACGGGGAGAAGGCGGACGACTACGGCAGTCTGCACCTGCTGGAGCTCCCGCGTGACACGGCAGTGCCCGGCCCGGGGCAGACGCAGGCGAACTTCGACTCGAACTCCGTGGTCTCTCAGGAGCTGAACCTGCTCCGTCAGGGTGCCTCTGAGGTCATCAACGGCAACATGGTCACTCTGCCGGCCGGTGACGGCATCCTCTATGTCCAGCCGGTCTACGTGCAGTCCACCGGTGCCACCGCCTACCCGCTGCTGCGGAAGGTGCTGGTCTCCTTCGGTGAGGAGGTCGGCTTCGCGGACAGTCTGGGCGAGGCCCTGGATCAGGTCTTCGGCGGAGACGCCGGTGCTGCTGTGGCCGAAGGTGCCGGCGTCGAGGGTGAAGCCGTCGACGAGGATGTGGACGTCCCCGCCGAGGACGAGGACCTCCCGGCTCCGACCGACGAGGACGCCACCACCGAGGATGACGAGGACGAGGCCACCGAGGACGATGATCCCACGGTGGAGGATGCGCCGACCGGCTCTCCGGAGGAGCAGCTGGCTGACGCCCTCGACCGCGCCAACCAGGCCATGCAGGACTCCCAGCAGGCCCTCGAGGAGGGAGACTTCTCTGCCTACGGCGAGGCCCAGGCGGAGCTCCAGCAGGCCGTGGAGGACGCCCTGGCGGCCGAGGAGGCCATCGCCGGTGACTGATGCGCCCGCTGGGCGACGGCCGGTGCAGGTCGCCGACGTCGTGAGCTGAGGCGCTGCGAGCACGACCCGAGACGGCGGGGTCGGTTCCCTGGGAGGGGAACCGACCCCGCCGTCGTCTGTGTCGATGTGCTGGGGTGGGGCCGTGCGGTCGTGCGGTGCCCGGGGAGGGGACGACGCCGGTGGGCCCGGCGCTCCGCGACGGCGATCGATCAGCTGAGTCCGCCCCAGACGGCCTCGGCGCCGCTGTGCCCGGCCAGGATGGTGAAGGTGACCGCGGCGATCGCGCTGAGGATCGTCAGGATCCCGAAGATCAGGCGGGGGATGCGGCCGCCGAGGAAGAACCACAGCAGGGAGGCGAGGGCCATCGCCGCAGAGGAGATCACCGTGGGCAGGCCCCACCGGATGTGCTCCTCCGGGGTGCCGACGTACTCTGTCAGGATCGAGCCGGACTGGTCGGCGACGACGGCGGAGATCGCACCGACCACGGCAAGGATGACACCCAGCGGACCACAGGCCCTGCGCAGCCGGGGGACGCAGATGGCCAGCACGAGCAGCAGCGCGGCCAAGGGTACGAGGATCACCACCGCGTGGACCACGAGAGGGTGGATCGGCAGGTCGAAGATCATGAGGGCCTCCGTGACGGGCTCCGGGGAGCCGCGGGGTCGGGGGTCGTCTCCGCGCGGAACGCGGTGCGCTGGAGCACCGAGGGTACGCGAGGCTGACCTGGGACGTCACGCCTCCGCAGCCCAGGAGACGGAGGTCACACCCGATTCGCCCCCCTCGATTTTGCGTGATGCTCATGCGCCGGTAAAGTAATACATGTCGACGCGGGGTGGAGCAGTTCGGTAGCTCGCCGGGCTCATAACCCGGAGGTCGCAAGTTCAAATCTTGCCCCCGCAACGAGAAGGCGAAGGCCCTTGACCCGGAAGACATTCCGGATCAAGGGCCTTCGTGCGTCAGGCGGCGCATTCCCGGGGGATGCCATATCCCCGAGCGGTCGCCGCGGCTGGGGCGCTGGATTCCCCCGGTCGCCCCCGGACCGTCCCTGCTCGGCTCGAGCCCGCCGCGGATGCCCCCTTGTGGCCGAGACGTACCACGGGAACGGCTCGCCAGGCTCTCCGGGAGATCAGAAATGGCCGAACGCGGAGGGAGTCTCCCGAAGCGCCGCGTAGAGCAGCATGTCGCAACGGCGTCCTCCGATCTCCTGGTGGCTGTGCAGCAGGCCTTCCCTGCGGTAGCCGGCACGGTCGGCGGTGCGTACGGAGGCCGTGTTCCAGGGCTCGATGAGCAGCTCGATCCGATGCAGGCCCTCCACGGTCCAGCCGAACTGTGTCAGAGCGGTCAGGGCGTCCGCCGCCAGCCCCCGGCCCCGTGCTGAGGGGGCCAGCGCATACCCTGCGGTGGCGCGTCCCTGGTCCAGCTCGCGCAGCCACAGCCCGCAATGGCCCACCGGGGCGTCGTCGGCATCGGCGATGGTGAAGGCGAAGCCTGCCCCCTCGGCGTGCCGACCCTGCTGTCGGCGGATCCAGGCCAGCAGCTCCTCCACAGTGCCGTGGGCGGGCAGGGAACCGATCAACGGCACATACGGGTCCGTAGACAGTTCACGGGCCATCACGACGTCGGAATCCCGCACCTCGCGCAGGATCGCCCGACCATGACGCAGGGGATGGTTGGGCCACCCCGGAAGGGGACCGGCTGCGGAGCTCACGGACGACTCATCGGGGTCCGCGAGCTCAATAGATGCTGTTGCGTGTGGCCGAGAGGTTGATGCCCTCACCGGTCAGCTGGTTCCAGCACGACATCTGGGATTGGAACGAGGTGCAGGCGAAGAAGCCGTTGCCGGCGGTCTGACCGTACTGCAGCACCGGGGCGTCGTCCTCGTCGGAGACTGGATTCTCGCAGTCGGGCAGGGGCCCCTCGTCGACGCTGATCCGGTAGGTGGCACCGTCCTCACAGTCCTCGGGGGCCTCGAAGGAATGCTCGAGGACCCGGCAGCGCAGCGACTCGCCGATCTCACAGATCACATTGCCATCGGGTGAGGAGAAGCGGGCCAGCTCCTGCGCGCCCGTGGCGGGGAACGCATAGTTGAACCACTCGGTGCCCATGCCGCCCACTGCGGAGACCAGCTCCTCATGCTCGGCCTCCTCACCGCTGAGCAGCTGGAAGACGCGAGCGGCATGCGGATCTCCGCATTCCGAGCGCAGGTCCTCCACCGTGTCCTGGGCCAGGTCGGCGTCCGCCTGCCCCCAGGACTCCTGCTCGTTCACGGTGTCGACGAGGAGATCGAAGAGCTCAGCATCATCGCCGGGCGCCTCACAGGAGGAGTCGTCCGGCAGGTCCTGCAGGGCCGCACGGACCTCCTCCGGCGTGGGGCCTTCGTCCTCCGGTTCGTCGGGCTCCTCCGCAGGGGGTTCGGGGGACTCCTCCGGCTCGGCAGCGGTCGGCTCGGGCTCAGGCGGTGGGGACTGCTCGGCGGCCGGAGTGCTGCGCTCACCCAGCAGAGTGAAGCCCAGGGCGACGATCGCGCCCAGGGCGATGAGCGGCAGCACCACGGCGAGGACCACCAGCCCGGCACGACGACGGCGCCGGGAGCCGCCCGGCGTGCCGCCTCCGACGGCACCACCTGCCGGAGCGCCCGCGCCGGCCCCGCTGGCCGTGGCTTCCCCGGCTGCGGCCGCCGCAGACGCCTGCCCGGGCTCAGCGGCGGACGGTTCGTGATCCGGCATGTCATCACCGGGCAGCAGCACACCGACCGGCTCCGGCTCTGGTTCGGG
The DNA here is from genome assembly GCF_054782935.1 of Nesterenkonia suensis. Classification (NCBI taxonomy): domain Bacteria; kingdom Bacillati; phylum Actinomycetota; class Actinomycetes; order Micrococcales; family Micrococcaceae; genus Nesterenkonia; species Nesterenkonia suensis. The sequence goes on from NZ_BAAGRN010000001.1 coordinate 501,296, forward strand.
CTCCGATTCCGGCTCTGGTTCGGGCTCGGAGATCGGGAGCTGGTCCTGAGGCCAGAACCGCCGCATCAGCACCGCATTGATCGCGGGGTCGTCGAGGTCGGCCAGCGCCTCCAACAGCTCCGGGTAGGTGTTCGGGTTCGCGGCGACGTCAGGGCGGAGCTCCGGGTGGTTCTCTGCGATCCAGTGCAGAGTGGCCCAATCTGTGGCCGGGTCGGAAGCCATCCGGCTGACGTCGTCGTGTGCTGTCATGCTTTCCTCTGAGCGCGGCGGGTGGGACGGCAGGTGAAGCGGTTGGACTCGAGCTTACAAGCCGACGATGAGGAGGTGCACCTCACATCCCTGCGGCGATCTCCACGAACTGCCGATGGAGACGGTGGTCCTGGGTCAGCTCAGGGTGGAAGCTGGTCGCGAGGACCCTTCCCTGCCGAAGGGCCACCGGCAGGCCGCGTGACTCGGCGAGGATCTCGACCCCCGCACCGATCTGCTCCACCACCGGAGCTCGGATGAACACTGCTTCCAGCGGAGTCTCCAGTCCCACCACGTCCAGCTCCTCGGTGAACGAGTCCAGCTGACTGCCGTAGCCGTTGCGGCGGGCGACCACGTCCAGGCCGCCGATCCGATCGAAGCCGTCCAGGGCCTCCGGGTCGGTGACCTCCCGGGCCATCAGGATCAGACCGGCGCAGGTGCCGAACAGGGCCATCCCGTCCTGGTGAGCCTGACGGATGTGCTCCATCATGTGCACCGGGGCGGCCAACCGGGCCATCGTCGTGGACTCGCCGCCGGGGACGACGAGTCCGTCAAGTCCCACCAGCTCCGCCGGTCGCCGCACTGTGCGGACCTCGGCGCCGGAGGCCGTGAGCGCGCGGGCATGCTCGGCCACGGCCCCCTGCAGCGCGAGGACCCCGATCCGTGGACTCACCAGCCGCGCTCGGCCAGACGGTGCGGGGCCGGGACGTCGGCCACGTTGAGGCCGACCATCGCCTCGCCCAGTCCCTTGGAGACGTCGGCGATCACGGAGGGGTCGTCGTAGTAGGTGGTGGCCTTCACGATGGCCTCCGCACGGGCGCCCGGGTTGCCGGACTTGAAGATGCCCGAGCCGACGAACACGCCGTCAGCTCCCATCTGCATCATCATCGCCGCATCAGCCGGAGTGGCGACGCCGCCGGCGACGAACAGCACCACCGGCAGACGACCGTCCTTGGCCACCTGCTTCACCAGCTCGTAGGGTGCCTGCAGCTCCTTGGCGGCCAGGTACAGCTCGTCCTCGGCCTTGGATCCCAGCTGGGCGATCTCGGCGTTGATCGTGCGGATGTGCTTCATCGCCTCGGAGACGTCTCCGGTGCCGGCCTCGCCCTTGGAACGAATCATCGAGGCGCCCTCGGTGATCCGACGCAGCGCCTCGCCCAGGTTCGTGGCGCCGCAGACGAAGGGCACCGAGAACTTCGACTTGTCGATGTGGTGGACGTAGTCGGCGGGGGAGAGGACCTCGGACTCGTCGATGTAGTCCACCTTCAGGTGCTCCAGCACCTGGGCCTCCACGAAGTGCCCGATGCGGGCCTTGGCCATCACTGGAATGGAGACGGTGTCGATGATGCCGCTGATCAGGTCCGGGTCGGACATGCGGGCGACTCCGCCGGTGGCGCGGATGTCGGCCGGAACGCGTTCCAAGGCCATGACGGCCACGGCACCGGCGTCCTCGGCGATCTTCGCCTGCTCGGGGGTCACCACGTCCATGATGACACCGCCCTTGAGCATGTGGGCCAGGCCGGTATTGACCGTGGTCGCGCCCTGTGCGGCGGACTCTCGGGACTCGGTGTTCTCAGTGGACACGGAAGGACTCCTCATCGATGGATCCAGGTGACGGTTGCCAGACATCCATTGAAGCAGAATTTCGCAGGCCACAGACACCGGGCGGGTATCCGACGTCATCTGAGATCCGCCCGGGCCGTCTGTGGAGCGCGTCAGCCCTGCTGGGCGGGCCTCCGGTCGATCATTTGCTCTGCTCGTTGCCCTCCAGCGCGGAGTCCAGCTCGGAGAGGCCGGCCAGGTCCGCTTCGGTGACACCGGTGCCGGACTCGCCGTTGCCGGCGCCCAGCGCGGACGGCGCCGAGGTCCCGCCCTTGAGCGCGGCCAGCCGGGCCTCGATCTCGGTCTGCTCGCCGAGATCCTCCAGCGATTCGAACTGGGCATCCAGACTGGAGGCGGCCAGCTCGTTGCGGCCACGCACCCGGGCCTCCTCGCGGCGGATCTTCTCTTCGAAGCGGCCCACCTCGGAGGTGGGGTCCATGACGTCGATGGACTGCACGGCCTCGTGCACCTGGGACTGGGCGTGGGCCGCGCGGGAGCGCGCCACCAGCTCATCACGCTTGCTGACCAGCTGCTGACGCTTGGTCTTCATCTGCTCCAGGCCCTGCTTGAGCTTGTCCACGATCTCCCGCTGGGACTGGATCGTCGGTTCCGCCGCACGGGCGGAGCTCTCCGCCTCCATCTGCCGCTGGATGGCGACCTTGGCGAGGTTGTCGAACTTCTCGGCGTCGGTGGGGTCGTCGGCCGCGCGGAACTCATCGGCCTTCCTCGAAGCCGCCAGGGCCTTCTGGCCCCAGGAACGTGCCGTGTCGAGATCCTCGCGGTAGTCGTCCTCCATCATCCGGAGGTTTCCGATGGTCTGGGCGACGGCCTCCTCGGCCTCAGCGATGTTGTTGGTGAAGTCCCGGACCATCTGGTCGAGCATCTTCTCGGGGTCCTCGGCACGGTCCAGCATCGCGTTGACGTTCGCGCGGATCAGCTGGGACATCCTGCCGAAGATGGACTGCTTGGTCACGGTGATCACCTTTCCTGGAGTGTTTCAGGTCAGTCTAGTCAGTAGGAACGGTCAGACACAGGGGTGTGGCGGGACCCTGGTCGTCAGCTCAGAACCACCGACGACGCCCGCGGCCCATCCCGTAGCGCACCATTCGCCGTCCGGCCCGGCCCATGCCGCGCCGTCTGCCGTAGCCCGCTCCGTAGGAACGCCCACCGCCGTGCCCGTATCCTCCGCCGTACCCGCCGCCCCAGTGGCGACCGTAGCCGCCGAACCCGCCTCCGGAGCTCCTGAAGTTCTCCTCAGCACGGTCCCGGTCGGCGATCTGAGCGGCCTGCACGGCGAGGGTCTTGGCTTCGGTGGCGAACTCCAGCGCTTTGGCCGGCTCGGAGTCGGCGAAGGACTGAGCCTCGGAGAGGCACCGCTCGGCCTCGGCCATGCGGGTCCGTGCCGTGGTGCCGAGCAGATGAGCCCGAGAGCGCAGGAAGTCCTGAGAGGACTGGACCTGATTCCGGGCGGCCAGCAGCTCGGTCTGCAGCATCTCCCGGGCACGTCGGTCCTTGGCCTGCCGGTCGCGCACGGAGTTCAGCGGGGCGTCCAGCTCCCGGTGGGCCAGCTCCAGGCCCAGCAGCAGCTCGAGGGGGTCGTACCGATCGCCGCTGTCCATGGTGTGCCGGACCCGTGTCACCGCGGACTCGGCCGCAGCGATGGGGCCGGCCAGCTCGGGAGCCTGGCCGGCCTCTCGGGTGGCCCGAGCCTGAGCGATGTCCTGCTCGGTCTGGGCGAGCCCGACATCAAGGTTCCTTCGCGCGTCGTGCAGGCGCGAGATCGTCTGTTCCCCGGAGTCGAGAAGGTCACCGGCCTCTGATGCGGCCTGCTCCCCGGAGTGGATGGCCACCACGGCGTCCGAGGTACGCTGCTCCTCGGTCGCGAGGCGCGCACTGTCCCGATGGGAGGCGGCCTGATCCAGCTTCTCCGCACTGCGGCGCAGATTCTGCTCCACACCGGTCAGCGGCTCACCGACGTATCGCTCCTGCAGCTCCGACAGCTGAGCCTCGAGATGCTGCAGGCGCTGGCGCAGGCCGTCGAGACGCTCGGTGAGCTGCTCCACCGCCGGGCCGGGTCGGCGCTCCAGATCGCGCAGGCCCTCGAACTCCTGACGGTGCTCGTCCAGGGACGCATCCAACGCATCGCAATGGTCCATGATCTCTGTGACGATCTGCCGGGCCCGTGATTCCTCGGTCGGCGGGTCCTGGTCCAGCTGCTGCTGCAGTCGGAAGGCGTCCCGCAGGTGCTCCTTGGACTTCTGGATGTCCTCACGGAAGACCTCCACGGCCTCATCACCGTAGGCGGCCTGGGCGAACAGGATCTCCTGTTCGGAGGAGCGGACGGCCTCGTCGGCGGCGACCAGCATCGAACCGGCCTGCTGGCGGAGCTGATCGAAGGGCATGGTGTCCCGCGGGTCCGGTGGAGAGCTCTGATCCTGGGCGGCTCCGAGTCCCGATCCCGGTGCGCCGGCGGAGCCGATCCGGCGAGCCTGGTTCTGGCCCCCGGAGAGGTACATGGCTCCCAGGCCGATGAGCACGAGCACGCCCGCACCGATGATGAGCGGGCCGACGATGACGGCGCCGTAGGTGACGGGCAGGTGCATCGCAGCGGCTTCGAGCATGAGCTCAGTCTAGGAGCACCCCGGTGAAGCGTCCACGTCGGTGCAGGCCCAGACAGGAGCCCCCGTCGGGGGCCTCGGCGTCGCACGGGCGGGGACGGCAGGCGGATGCTGCGGGGAGGAATCGCCCAGGTGACGCTCAGCGAGTTATCGTCGAGAGCACAGGATGGGCGGGCACAATGCGTCGAGTGCACCGTCACCGTCATGGGTGACGGACTGGGACCCGAACGCTCGCCCGGCGGGCGCCGTCGTCAGGTGGAAAGCAGGATATTCATGACAAGAGACCCCCAGGACCGGGAGGACCCCCAGGACCGGGACGACTCTCAGGAGCGTGAGCAGCCTCAGGAGCGCGCACCGGTGTCGATGACGCCGGAGAGTCCGGTTGAGGGTGGGCCGCAGAACGCTGAGCAGACCCGACGGATCCCTGCCAGGCCGCCGGAGCCGACGCGGCAGATCCCGCACCACGCCGAGGGTCGCCCCCCGGTGGGATCCCCGGCCGGCTCCACGCCGTCCTCACCCGAGGGCGGAGGGGACAAGCCGCTGTCCGGGCCCCAGCGCGGGCCTGACGTCTCCTCCCCGTCCGCCGGGTCACCGGCACAGCACCACCCGGTGGAGCCCCCTCGCCAGCCTCGCCCGCACGGACAACCCTGGCAGCCTCGCCCGCACGGAGAACCTTGGCAGCCGGGCCAGCCGGGCCAGCCGGGGCCGTTCGGGGCAGCGCATTCCCCGTCGGCCCCCTGGCAGACCGGTCAGACGCCCCCTCCCGCAGGCCCGTACGGTCAGCCGGGACATCCCGGGCATCCCGGTCACCCGGGTCAGCCGGAACCGACCCGGGAGCAGAAGCCCCGGAAGGGAGTCGGGGTGCCCCTGTTCCTCACCGGTGTCCTGGTCGCGGGGCTCATCGGCGGCGGGGTGGGAGCCGGTGCCGTGGGGCTCTTCGCCGACGACCAGGTCGACGTCGGCGGGGCCGGCATCGAGATCAACAATCCGGACAGCGCCACGGCGGTGACCGCAGCCGCGGCGAAGGCCTCACCCTCGGTGGTGACCCTTTCGGTCGGCGCCGCCAATGCCGCCGGCTCCGGATCCGGCATCATCCTCGACACCGAGGGACACATTCTGACCAACACCCACGTGGTGACCCTCGGCGGGGCCACCGCCGAGCCGGAGATCCAGGTCAGACTCTCCGACGGCTCCGTGCGCACGGCGGAGGTGGTGGGCACCGACCCCCTCTCCGACCTCGCCGTCATCAAGCTCGACGATCCCGAAGGGGTCCAGCCCGCTGAGCTGGGCACATCCTCTGACCTCAACGTCGGGGACCGGGCGATCGCGATCGGGGCCCCGCTCGGCCTGGACGGCACGGTCACCGACGGCATCATCTCCACGCTGGAGCGCACCATCTCCGTGGCCTCCGCCGCAGTGGACGAGGAGTCCCCGGACGCGCCGCAGCCCGAGGAGGGAGAGCCAGACGACGACGGCTTCGAGTTCTACTTCCCGGACCTGGAGACCTCACCGTCGCAGGGGTCGATCCACATCAACGTCATCCAGACCGATGCGGCCATCAACCAGGGCAACTCCGGCGGAGCACTGGTGGACTCCGAGGGTCGCGTCATCGGGGTCAACGTCGCGATCGCCTCCACCGGGGGCGGGATCTCCGAGGCGGAGGCCGGAAGCATCGGAGTGGGCTTCTCCATCCCCATCGACTACGCCCAGCGGGTCGCGGAGGATCTCATCGCCGACGGCGAGGTCTCCCATGGGCTGCTGGGAGTCACCGTCAACGCCGCGGGTTCAGGCGAGCAGCCGCTGGAGTCCGGCGGCGGCTTCACCACCGGGGCGTACATCCAGGAGGTCGCGCCGGGCTCCCCGGCGGAGGAGGCTGCGCTGGAGCCCGGCGACATCATCACCCAGGTGGAGGACCGTCGGATTGAGGACAGCCTGACGCTGACCGCCACTGTGCGGGAGTACCGTGCCGGAGAGACCGTCACCGTGACCTACCTGCGAGACGGCCGTGAGCACGAGGCCGAGGTCACCCTCGGAGGGATGTGAGCGGACCGATGACCCCACAGCACCCGCCTCAGCATCCACATCGTCCCCCGCAGGGCATGCCGCAGAGCCCCGACGAGCTCATCGACACACTCGGGGTGCGCCGCGTGCTGGCCTTCGGCGCCCATCCCGATGACGTCGACTTCGGTGCGGCCGCGACCATCGCGGCCTTGGCCGAGCGCGGGGTGGAGGTCACCCTGTGTCTGCTCACCGCCGGCGACGCCGGAGGCTTCGAGCTCGGACAGGACCGCGACCAGATGGCTCGACGCAGGCAGGTCGAGCAGGAGGAGGCGGCCGCAGTCCTGGGCATCAGCGAGGTCATCCTGCTCGACGAGCGTGACGGCTGGGTCCGCCCTACGGCGGACCTGATCCGCAGCATCGTGCGGGTGATGCGCCAGGTGCGTCCCGACGCCGTCATGTCACCGCACCCGGAGCGGGCCTGGGACCGGCTGCAGAAGTCCCACCCGGACCACCTCGCCTGCGGTGAGGCCGTGGTGCAGGCCAGCTACCCGGCGGTGGAGAACCCCTTCGCCTTCCCCGAGCTCGCCGAGCAGGAAGGGCTCGCGTCGTTCAAGATCCGGCACCTGCTGCTCATGGCGGCCCCCGAGGAGCGGATCAATCTGCGGGTCGACGTCGGCGGGTACCATCGGCAGAAGCTCGCCGCGCTGCGCAAACACTTCAGCCAGCACCCGGACCCGGCCCGCATGGAGGAGTTCGTGCTGGACCGACTGCGTAGGATCCATGCCGCAGGCGCCGACGACGGCGCTCCGGAGGGGTACGCCGAGGACTTCCACTGGGTCGTGGTCAACGGCCCCGAGACCTTCGCCGGGTTCTGACCGCCCGGTTCAGGGTTCGACGAGGATGCCGTCCTCGTCGCTGTGCAGGATCGCGCCCGGGCGGAAGACCACCCCGCCGAACCGCACCGGCACGTCCAGGTCCCCTGTGCCCTCCTTGGAGGACTTCCGCGGGTTCGACCCCAGGGCCTTGACCCCGAGATCGAGGCGGGCGACGGCGACACGGTCGCGGATCGCGCCGTTGATCACCACCCCGGCCCAGCCCTGGGCTACGGCGGCTTCGGCGATCATATCGCCCATCAGGGCAGACTCGAGGGATCCTCCGCCGTCGACGACGAGCACGGCGCCGTCGCCGGGGGAGTCCAGCACGGCCTTGACCAGCCCGTTGTCCCGGTGGCAGCGAACGGTCCGCACCGGGCCGCGGAACCGGGGCCGCCCGCCCAGGTTCTGCAGCTGCAGGGAGACCGACTGCAGCGACTCGTCGGCGTCGTAGAGGTCACAGGTGGTGAACTCAGCGCTCATCGGCGTCATCCTCCTCGGCGGGTGCGCCCCCGCCGCCGTACTGCGGACCTTCGGTGATGCGCTCCCGCAGCGGCACCTCCACGATCACTTCACCGGTGGGGCGCTCCTCGCCACGGATCTGCTCAGCGGTGACCAGCAGCTGCTCGTACCCGGAGATGCCGCGCAGGGTCACCACCTCCTCCTCCAGTTCGGAGGCGCTGAAGCTGCCCAACGAGCTCGGCGGGCGCTCATCAGAGGGCAGCAGCCACACCTGATAGGAGAGACCGTCCAGCGAGGCCACGTCCTCGAAGTCGACGTAGCCGACGTCCTCGGAGGCGGAGATCACCGCCCGGGCGGTGCCGCCCTCCGCCAGTTCGATGCCCTCCAGCTCACGGGCGTCCTCGGCGTCCTCGGCGACAGCGACGATGTCCTGACCACCGGTGAACCGCCAGATCAGCACGATCGCGATCAGGAGCACCACCACGAACCCGGTGACCACCATCCACCGCTTCAGGATCGGCTCACGCTTCGGAGACTCCTCGGTGTGGGTGGAGAACTCCTCCACCATGCCCATCCCGACCTCCTGGTCGCCGAGCTCCAGCAGCACCTCCTCCAGCAGATGCGCCGGCGGCACGACCGGGTGGGCGGTGAAGATCTCGGCCAGGGTGCGGCGGGCGGCGAGCACCCGAGTGTCCCACTGCTGGGCGGTGCGTTCGTCGGCGTCGAGGACGAACTCGTCGAGCAGAGAGCGTTCCCGATCATCGAGGGCGTCCAGAGCATAGACCTCGGCGAGCTCCACCAGCAGGCCCTTCTGCAGATCGGCGGAGATCTCCTTGGTGAAATTGCGGTTGACCCCGGTCCCGCGCTCGAGGTCCCGGCGGGTCACCGCAGCGCGGAGGATGGGATCGGACTCCTCGTCGCGGGCGCTGCGCTGACTGTGCAGCCGGGTCATGCCGTCCCGCAGCCGTGACTTCACCGCGGGGATCGCCGCGGCTACGGCCTCGGCGATCTGCTGGTGGGTGAACCCGGCCAGATAGCTCAGCGCCAGCGCCTGGGACTGGGAGTCGGAGAGCACGGCGAAATCACCGAGCACCTCCTCAGGAAGCCCAGCGATCCCGCCGCCGTCCGAGACGGCCCTCAGGGAGATCGGCACGGCGGAGCCGTCCCGGAAACGCTCCACCATGATCCGGTGGGCCAGGGGGACCAGCCACTCGAGGACGAGCTCGTACTCGCTGGGACGGTAGCTGGCCTCGGCGTCGGCATGCTCATCGGTGAGCGTCTCGGAGGCGGCGGTCTGCAGGCGCAGATCGCGCGCCCGCACGTCCGCCTGGTCCCACAGATGGTGGTAGACCGCCACTGTGGAGGCGTCGGCGCCGTCGGGGTCCTGGTGCATCAGCAGGGCGAGGCCGTAGACGACGTCGGCGGTGGCCTCATAGAAGGCGGCGAACGAGGCCTGATCACCGTGAGCTGTCGCGGTGAGCAGCTCACCCAGGGTCGGGTCCTCGGAGAGCGTCGGTGCGCCGGTGCCCACCGCGGTCTCCCACCCGGTTCCGGCCCCCGAGTGCTCGCCGGCGGAGGGACCGCCCGGAGCACGATCATCCTCGGCAGGGCGCGCGTCCGTCCCGAGGGGCGTGCGGGACGCCCCCGACGTGTCCTGGTCCTCGGGGCGAGGCTGGTCGCCGTCACGGCGCGGGGAAGCAGTCTCCATGTCTGCCGAGTCTAGCCACCTCGGGACCTGGCGCCGGGGACCGACGCACACATGCCGGAACGCGGCGGAGAAACCCGGCGCCGCCGTGGTCGGAACCGCTGGGCGCCGGTCAGGCGGCCCCGTCGAAGCCGCGCTGGCGCCAGGCCTCGTAGACGGCGATCGAGACCGAGTTGGCCAGGTTCAGGGAGCGCCGCGAGGGTAGCATCGGGATCCGGACCTGCGCGGTGATGCGTGGATCCTCCTTCACCACAGAGTCCAGCCCGGTGGACTCCCGCCCGAAGAGCAGCACGTCCCCGGGGAGGTAGTCGACGGCCGTGTGGGAGGTGTCGCCGTCACCGGTGAAGGCGAAGATCCGCTGCGGGGACAGCGCGGCCCAGGCGTGCTCCAGACTGGGATGGACGGTCATCACCGCCAGGTCGTGGTAGTCGAGTCCGGCGCGCCGCAGCTTGGCGTCGCTGAAGTCGAACCCCAGCGGCTCGGCCAGGTGCAGCTGCATCCCGGTCACCGCCGCCAGGCGGATCAGGTTTCCGGTGTTGCCGGGGATCTCCGGCTGGTCGACGAGCACTCGGATCGGATTCTCCACGGCGACCATCCTAAGCCCCCGCCGGCCCGCGACGCGGACATCGCAGGGCGGGGGCCGTTCCGCAGCTGCCTGGGATCCGGGGGCCGGGTGGAAGGCCCCGGGAAGCTCAGGTCCCCTCCTCGGGGGAGGCCAGCTGGTCCCGCAGGACCGCGAGCAGATGCCGATCCACCACATTGGCCTGGGCGGAGGAGGCCAGCTGCCCCACGATGCGACGGGTCGCTCGGCCGGCCGCCTGCGGGGCGGAACCGCCTGCTCGGGTGGTCTCCACCACCGGGGAGAGCAGGCCGCCGTCGGGGGAGTGGAGGATCACCTGGTGCTCGACGGTCAGCAGCGCCTCGTGGCCCCGTTCGTCCAGCAGCCGCTGCATCAGCGTCTCACGCAGTCGGCGCGCCTGGGCGGCCAGATCGGGCAGGACGAGCTCTCGTCCGGCGGCACGCAGCATCTGCCCGTCCCACGAGGCCGCCGGCGTCGGGACCTCCAGGGAGAACACCACGGTGAGCCTGTCCCCACAGACCAGGACATGCTCGGCCCGCTGACCGGGACTGCGCCGGCGTCGTCCGGTCCGCTCGGCACGTGGACCTCCGGCAGGAGGATCGAGCAGGACGTCGTTGAACAGCCGGGCGGCGGGGAGCTCGGAGAGCACATGGCGACGCAGCACCTCGATGGTGCGCTCGTGACGCCGCTGCACCCGCCCCCGGGAGAACAGCCCCTGGGCACGGAGCTCGCCGTGCACCCGCTGGCTGGTCAGCGAGAGGGAGAGCGGCCGGGGGTCGGAGAGGTCGGGGCGATATTCCGGAGGCAGATGCGCACTGCCCGAGGCGCTGCGCTGGGCGCCGCGTTCGGCGCTGCCGCGGGAGCGGGCGCCGGGGGCGGTCCAGGTCCCGGCCGGTCCGTAGCGCACGGTGTCGACGTCGTCGCCCGAGCCGTCGGTGGGGGTCCGCCCGTGCTGCCGGGCCCGGTCGTAGGCGGCCCGGGCGTCGGTGGAGCGCAGCACCTCCCAGGCGGCCTGGATGCGGTGGAACTCCTCGGCCGAACCGCCACGGTCGGGATGGGAGTCCCGTGCCAGCCGACGGTAGGCCGAGCGGATGGTCTTCAGATCCGCCTCCGGCGGCACGCCGAGGACGCCGTAGAGGTCGGCGCCGGATGCTCCGGAGGAAGAGGAGTGGTTGCTCATCGCCCCCTCACGATAGCGCCTCAGCCGGTGCTGCCGCCCGTCGCCGACCGGTGATCAGCCCAGCGCGGACAGCCTCGGCCACAAGTGGCCCAGCCCCCCCCCGGGCCGAGACCACCACGAAGAATCCGGAGACCTCGTAGGACCCGGAGACCTCATAGGATCAGGAGACCTCATAGAATCAGGAGACGATGACGACGCCCTCCCGGTACTTCGACCACGCCGCCACCTCGCCGGTCCGTGAGACCACGGTGCGCGTGCTCGCCGAGCAGATGCCCCAGCTGGCCAACCCCTCCTCGCTGCACAGCGCCGGACGCCGTGCCCGTCTGGAGGTGGACTCCGCCCGCGCCCGGCTCGCGGCCACGCTCGGGGCCGACCCCAGCGAGGTCATCGTCACCTCCGGCGGGACCGAGGCCGACAACCTCGCCCTGAAGGGCCTGTACTGGAGTCGCCGCGGGCAGGACCGACGGCGGCGTCGAGTGCTGCTGTCCGGCATCGAGCACCCTGCGGTGCTGGACACCGCCGAATGGCTCGAAGCCCATGAGGGCGCGGAGCTGGTGACGCTGCCGGTGGACGGAGCCGGGGTGCTGGACCTGGAGGCGGCCCGTGCGCTGCTGGACGAGCTGACAGTCCAGGAACCTGAGTCAGTGGCGCTGGCGACCCTGATGTGGGCCAACAGTGAGACCGGTGCGGTCCAGCCGGTGGCCGAGCTCGCCCGGGCCTGCGCCGACCACGGGATCCCGCTGCACACCGACGCGGTGCAGGCCTTCGGCGGCGAGCCCGTCGGGGCCGACCGGGTGGACTTCGCCGCTTCGCAGGCGGCGACTTTGGCGGTCAGCGCCCATAAGATCGGCGGTCCGGTGGGGATCGGGGCGCTGCTGGTGCGCCGCGATGTCACCCTGACCCCGGTGCTGCACGGCGGCGGACAGGAACGGGACATCCGCTCCGGCACCCTGGACGCCCCCGGCATCTGCGCCTTCGCCGCCGTCGCCGAGGAGGTCGTCGCGCACCGGGACCAGGAGGCCGCCCGGCTGGCCGCCCTGCGGGACCGGCTGCTCGAGGCGGTGGTCGACGTCGACGGGGTGACCCTGCGCGGGCCCGACCCGCGGACCACCCCTGAGCGGCGGCTGCCGAACAACCTGCACATCACAGTCGACGGTGCCGAAGGGGACTCTCTGCTGTTCATGCTGGACATGGCCGGCTTCGACACCTCCACCGGTTCCGCGTGCACCGCGGGGGTGCCTCGGCCCTCGCATGTGCTGCTCGCCATGGGGCTGGACGAGGACTCCGCCCGGGGAGCCCAGCGCTTCACCCTGGGTCACACCACCACGGAGGAGGACGTCGAGGCGCTCGCCGAGGTGCTGCCGGGCATCATCGCCCGGGCGCGGGCGGCGGGGATGGCCGCGGATCGTCGCTGAGGTCGCGGAGGTCGCTGAGCACATCCCGGGTGATCTCCGCGTGCCCGAGATGCTGGCTGATCTCCTCGAGCACGTGCAGCAGCACGCCGTGGCAGCTGCCCGTCCAGAAGTGCCCCCGCCCTGGGGGCACGGCCGCCGGGGACGCGTACGGAACGGTGGCGGCGACGTCGTCGAGGAACCCGCGGCGGGTCCGGGCTGCGCTCTCGAGCACCTCGGCCACCGGCATCCGGGCGGTGAACTCCGCCTCCCGGTCCCGGGGGACAGTCACGCCCAGATTCACGGTGGACGACCAGCGCCGCAGCATCCCGCAGACGTGGACCAGCAGCTGCACCGGCGAGTTCGTCCCGGTCCCGGCAGGCACGCGGCCGGTCAGATCGGAGTTGGCCGTGGCGTCGTCGAGCGAGCCGACCAGATCCACCAGGCCGTCGAACTTCTCCAGGATGAATGTCACCAGGACATCTGAGTGCTCCTGAGTGTGTGCTGACGCTCCGGCATGGTCGGGTGTCATCGGGGTGCTCGTCCTTCCGGGGGCGGGGCTCAGCTGTGCATCGTCAGCTGTGCATCGTCTCGGTCAGGGCCTCCGCGGCGTCGCGGACTCGGCTGATCAGCCGCATCGCGTCCGCCTCGCCCACCTGGGCCAGCTCGGCACGGGCGCGGCCGACCATCGGGGTCATCCGCATCGTGGCCAGCGCCGATGGCGACATCCCCAGGGCCTGCCACGGGTCGGTGATCCGCCGCAGCAGAGCGCTCACCGGAGGCAGGTCCTGGTGGGTCCGCGGGACGGAGGGCAGCAGCCCGGCCAGGAACCGTGTGCCCTGCTCGGCCAGCTCGGCGGTGCGTTCCCAGTCTCCCGCCGCCAGGTCCGGCAGCGGGAGCCCGAAACCGTCCACCGGGCTGTTCGACGACCCGAGGTGGTCCTCCACCTGGTCCCGCTGGGGCGCCTCTCCGAGGTCCAGGAGGACCTCGTCGGCGCCGCCGGCGCGCAGAGCATCGACCACGGCGTCCACCATCCTGCGCGTCTCGTCCCGGGGCAGAGCACGGATGGTCCGGTAGCCGCTGACCGTCGGCACCGACCCGGACCGCACCCGGGCATGGTCAGGTTCGTGCAGCACCACATGCAGCGCAGCGGGGCTGCAGGACCGGCGCACGTGCTCCAGGTGGTCCTGGATCCCGGCGGCCAGCGACTCGGCCAGGTCTCGCCGCGCCCCGTGGTCCACCAGCACCTTCTCACCACCGGGCAGGGCCAGCTGCGCGGCCAGGCTGACCGGACCCAGCACATGGAGCAGCAGCTCGGCCGGGTGGTCGTCCACGCCGGCCTCGGCCCGGGCGCCGCGCACATCGGCCAGGGTGTCGACGTCGGCGCGGAGCAGCTGCAGGGCCCGTCGGTGATCGGCGCCGGGCCGGTCCACCAGGCGCCACCCATAGGAGGTCAGCTCGGCCGGCAGCTCCGTCAGCAGCGAGATGGCCCGGCCATGCAGCGAGGCGTGATGTCCTCGGCAGGGCAGCTCAGCCAGGGCCGGCAGATGGCCGGTCAGCTCGGTCTCGAGGTGCTCGGCGGAGCGCAGGGCATCAGTGCCGGGCATGACGCCGCCGGCCGCGGCGAGCACCGCATCGGCAGGATCGTGGGAGCTCATCGGTCCTCGAGGGAGTCGGGGGCAGTGGGGGAGTCGGGGGCAGTGGGCGAGGCAGGGGAGGCAGGGGAGGCAGGGGAGGCAGGGGAGTCCCCGGAGATCTCGGATGCGGAGATCGCCTGGTGGTGGCGGATGACCTCGTCGATGATGAAGTTGAGGAACTTCTCGGCGAACTCCGGGTCGAGCTGGGCATCCTCGGCCAGGCGCTTGAGCCGCGCGATCTGGTTGCGTTCACGAGCCGGGTCGGCCGGGGGAAGCTGATGCCGAGCCTTCAGCACGCCCACGCGCTGGGTGGCCTTGAACCGTTCGGCGAGCAGATACACCAGGGTGGCGTCGACGTTGTCGATGCTGGCACGCATCGACAACAGCTCCTCCAGCACCTGCGGGTCCACATGCTGCGCGGCGTCGCCGGCGCGCTGATCGGGGCTCGAGCTCATGCCCTCCAGCTTACGTGGATCCGGTGGCCACGCCTGACCGCATCGGCCCGGTGACACTCCGTGGCGGGAGTCCGGATGCCGTGATTCTCGGCCGCTCGCTGGTGGGGAGGTCAGGAGCTGGTGGCCACAGGCTGGTAGTTCTTCGAGCGGGCGGTGTCGATCGTGGCCTGGCCCAGCACACGGGTTCCCTGATACATCACCGCGGTCTGCCCCGGGGCGACGCCGTGCAGGGGCTCCTCGAGCTCAACCACCAGCCGAGGTCCGCCGGCGTCGGCATCCTCGGCCGCGCCGCCGTCGGGCTGCTCCAGCTGCTCCACCTGCTCGACGCGCGCCCGAGCCGGCACCGGATCGGCGTGGGCCCGGATCTGCAGCTCCACGGGGAACCACTGCCCGGTGTGTGCCTCGGGCACCGGCCGGCCCGCCCAGGAGAGCCGGATGCCGGTGAGCCGGTCGATCTCCAGCAGCTCCTTCGGCCCGGCGACCACGGTGTTCTCCTTGGGGCGGATCTCCAGGACGAACCGCGGCTTGCCGTCGGGTGCCGGGCGGCCCAGCTTCAAGCCGCGGCGCTGCCCGACCGTATAGGCCTGGGATCCCTCATGCTCCCCGATCTGTTCACCGTCCGGGTCGAGGATGGGGCCGTCCTGCAGATCGATCTGCTCGGCCAACCACCCTCGGGTGTCGCCGTCGGGGATGAAACAGATGTCATGGGAGTCGGGCTTCTTCGCCACGGAGATCCCGCGTTCGGTGGCCTCGGCACGCACCAGCTCCTTCGACGGGGTCTCGCCCAGTGGGAACAGGCAGTGCGCCAGCTGCTGCTCGTTCAGCACCCCCAGCACATAGGACTGATCCTTCGTCCAGGTGGCCGCACGGTGCAGCTCCCGGCTTCCGTCGTCGTGCTCGACGAGCTTCGCGTAGTGACCGGTGGCCACCGCGTCGAAGCCCAGCGCGATCGCCTTGTCCAGCAGCGCCTCGAACTTGATCTTCTCGTTGCAGCGCATGCAGGGGTTGGGGGTGCGCCCGGCGGCGTATTCGGCGACGAAGTCATCGACCACGTCGGCCTTGAACCGCTCGGAGAAGTCCCACACGTAGAAGGGGATCCCGAGGGTCTCACAGGCGCGCCACGCATCCGAGGAGTCCTCGATCGTGCAGCACCCGCGGGACCCGGTGCGCAGAGTTCCCGGCATGCGGGACAGCGCCAGGTGCACGCCGACCACCTCGTGGCCGGCGTCCACGGCGCGGGCGGCCGCCACGGCCGAGTCCACGCCTCCGGACATCGCTGCAAGTACCTTCATGACGCCACCAAGGGTCTCACAGCCGCAGGGGAGATGCCCAAGTCCTGGCTGCCGTTGGGGCCAGGGGCACCGAGGGCGTACGGCCCCGTCGGCGACCTCACAGTCGCCCGGTGGCCTTGAGCCGGATGTAGGTGTCGGCCAGCAGCGGCGGCAGCTCGTGGGGCGTCGCATCCACTGCCTCCACCCCCATGGAGAGCAGCTGGGCCTTCTTCGCCTCCCGCTCGATGAGCTCCCGCTCGGCCGCAGCCGCCCGATACACCTCGGTGGCGGTCCCGCGCTCGCCGGTGCGCCGATCCAGGTCCGGGTCCCGCACCGTGGCCAACAGCACCAGGTGCTTCGCGGTCAGCGCGGGCAGCACCGGCAGCAGTCCTTCCTCCAGGGAGCCGGACTCCAACGAGGTCAGCACCACCACCAGGGAGCGTTGGGAGCTGATCGCCTCCACATGGGCGGGGAGTCGGGAGAAGTCGGACTCCACGAGCTCGGGGTCCATCGTGGCCATCGCGTTGACCATCTGGTGCAGGAAGTCTCCCGATGAGGAGGAGCGCGCCCGCGCGACAATGCCGCGGTCGAAACCGATGAAATCGACCCGGTCCCCGGCGCCGGCGGCCAGCACGCCCAGCAGCAGCGCGGCCTCCATGCCGGTGTCCAGCCGCGGTTCGTCGTCGATCCGGGCCGCCGAGGTGCGGGAAGAGTCCAGGCAGAGGATCACCCGCCGGTCGCGCTCGGGCCGCCAGGTGCGCACCACCAGATTGTGGCCGGCACCGGTGCGCCGCCGCGCGGTGGCGCGCCAGTCGATGGACCGGACATCGTCACCGCGGACATAGTCGCGCAGCGAGTCGAATTCGGTCCCCGCGCCGCGGATCTGCACCGCCGTCTGGCCGTCGAGCTCCCGCAGTCGCTGCAGCTTCGACGGCAGGTGCCTCCTGGACCGGAACGGCGGCAGGACCCGCTGCACATGCCGCGTGCGGTGGACCACCTGACGGCCGGCCAGACCCAGGGGACCCAGTGAACGGACCGCCACTGTGGAGCTGACCAGGTCTCCCCGGCGACGAGGACGCAGCGGCACCTGGATCCGCTGCCGTCCGCCCGGGGCGATGCTGAGCCGCTGGATCGGGCGGGAGGATCCGGCCGAGGGCTGCCAGCCGTCCTTGACGGAGCCCCGCAGTCGACGTCGCCCCTGATAGTGCAGCACGGAGACCGCCGACGTCGTCTGCCCCCACCGGACGGCGTCGCCGGGAACCCGCTCCACCTGGACCTGCCGGGGCGAGCCGGCGAGCAGCATGTCCGCAGCCACGAGCCCCACCAGCAGCGCCAGGCAGAACCACAGCGTGGCGGCCACAGGCAGGGCGACGACCGCGACGCTCAGCGCGAGCGCCACGTACAGCAGCCGACGGGTCAGCACCATGGGTGGATCCTCTGGTCAGGGGCGGGGGGATGGGGATGGTCGCCGGAGAGGGAGGGGAGAGGAGGGGACGCGGGAGCACCACCGGCGTGGCGGTCCTGCGGAGCGGGTCAGCGGGGCACCGGCACCGTGGCGAGGATGCCTTGCAGCACGTCGTCCACGCTGACTCCGTCCATGGACGCCTCCGGGCGCAGCGAGACCCGGTGACGCAGGCACGGCAGGGCCAGCGCCTTGACGTCGTCGGGAGTGACGAAGTCACGGCCGGAGAGCCAGGCCCAGGCCTTCGCGGAGTTCATCAGGGCGGTGGCACCGCGCGGGGAGACACCGAGCTGGAAGCTGGGCGCCTGCCGTGTCGCGCGCGCGATGTCGACGATATAGGCGATCACCTCCGGGGCCAGCGCCACCGACCAGACCGCCTGACGGGCCGCCTTGACGTCCGCCTCGGAGGCGACCGGACGCACTCCGGCGGCGGCCAGGTCCGAGGGGTTGAACCCGGCGGCGTGGCGGCGGATGACCTCGATCTCTTCGCCGCGCTGGGGCAGGTCCAGAGTGATCTTCAGCAGGAAGCGGTCCAGCTGCGCCTCGGGCAGCGGGTAGGTGCCCTCATATTCGACCGGATTCTGCGTGGCGGCCACCAGGAACGGGTCCGGCAGCGGGCGGCCGATGCCGTCCACGGAGACCTGCCGCTCCTCCATGGCCTCCAGCAGGGACGCCTGGGTCTTCGGAGGGGTGCGATTGATCTCGTCGGCCAGCATCAGATTGGTGAACACCGGACCCTCACGAAAGGCGAAGTCCCCCGTGGTGGAGTCATAGACCAGGGATCCGGTCACATCGCCGGGCATCAGGTCCGGGGTGAACTGCACCCGGGCGGTGTCCAACGACAACGACGCCGACATCGCCCGGACCAGCAGCGTCTTGGCCACACCCGGCACACCTTCGAGCAGCACATGGCCGCGCACCAACAGTCCGATGAGCACGCCGGTGACCGCCCCGTCCTGACCGACCACCGCCTTGGAGACCTCACGACGAACCTGGTGGAACCGATCGCGGAGCGTGTCCGGGGTGCCGGAGGAGGCGGCGCTCGCCGTTGAGGCGGCCGCCGGTCCCTCCGACGGCCGGGGCTGCGACTGCGGCACGAGGTGCTCCTCCTGATGTATGGGGGTCGTCTGCTGCCCCGGGACCGGCGGAGCCGGCTGATGCTGGGGGGTCCGGTCGGGCTGATGTGGTGTCACAGTGTGTCTTCCCTCGGCGTCGTGTCCTGTGCGGTCGTGTCCTGGCCCATCTCATCCTGGCCCATCTCATCCTGGGCCGTCTCATCCTGGGCCGTCTTGTCCTGGGCGGTCCCGGGGAGCCTGCGGGGGCCGTGCCCCAGCCGGATCCGGACCTCGTCCTCCAGCGCGGCCAGCTCCTGGGCGTACCTCACCATCTCAGAGTTCCCGCTGATCGCGGAGGCGCCGATGATGCGGGCGATCTCAGCCGGGGGCCGAGCCGTCTGCCGGGCGACAGCGGTGATCACAGCCTCCTCCGGGGCCCCTGTGCCCAGCCGCAGCAGCCGGGACAGGCGCAACAGATGCGCCGAGCGCAGAGTCCTGGCCGCCTCCTGGGAGGCGTCAGCCTGCTGGTAGAGCCGTCCGCGCCCTTCAGCGGACTCGGAGGCCGGCACCTCCACCGGCAGCGGCTCCACCACCACCGGACCGTGCCGACGGCCCGCGACCAGGATCAGCAGCAGCGTGCAGACCAGCAGCCACCAGGTCAGCTGCCCCACCCAGTCCGGCATGAAGTCCCAGGGGGAGGCCCACTCCTCGGAGGAGACGGCGTCCAGGCCTGACGGCGTGTGCCAGATGAGGTCCTGCTGCTGGCCGAGCAACCCGAGTGCGAAGGCCGCGTTGCCCTCCGTGGTGATGTGTCGATTGGTGAACGCGTCGGGAACCCCGAACACCAGGCCCCCGCCCGTGGAGGCCAGCGCGTGGGCGGGATCTGATCCTTCGGGGGCATGGACGAAGCAGCCGTCCGTGCCGGTGAAGAGCTCTCCCGGAGCCTGGAGGGACCCGGCCCGCTGGGCGGCGTCCACCGCACAGTCAGGCCCGGCCTCCAGCGCAACAGGCAGCTCCGTGGCGGGGGAGGTGGGGGTCCCGCCGGCGGACTCCAGCTCGTCGAAGGCGCTGAGCCGGGTCGCGACCGTCGGGGCGATCCAGATGACCTCCCGGTCCGAGCGGGCCAGCTCCTCCACCAGCTGCGGGCCGGCCTCCACGCTCTGCTCGAGGACGACGACGGCGGCGTCGGGGAGCTCCTCCAGCTGTTCGCGGGCGATCTCGGCGGTGGGGGCTGGGTGGATCCTCACCCCCTGGTCCTGCAGCACTTCTGCGACGGCGGCGTAGCCATCCAGGTCCGTGTTGTGCAGGCCGTAGCGTTCCTGGTCTTCGACGGTGAGCAGCTGGACCAGGACAGCGACGAGCAGGCCCAGGACGACCATCAGCAGCCAGAACTGCCAGCGGCGCACAGCGGAGCCCGCAGCAGCGGCGAGACTCTGCACCGTCGGTGCTCCGGTGGCTCCGCCGCTGGCCGGGCGGGCACTGTGCGCGGTGGCGCGGGGGGTGGACTGGGCGGTCATCGTGGTGCCACCACCTGGGGGGACAGGGCGGTCTCCCCGCCCTGCGGCTCGGCGGCGGTGAGCACGGAGTCGAGCTCGGCGAGGTCGTCGCAGTCCTGAGCGGTCATGGAGCGCCCGCCGTATCGAGACAGGTTGAACAGGTCTGCGGCGACGCCGATCCGACGCCCGTGGGCGGGGAAGACCCGGGTCAGCTCGGCGGCTGCCTCCGTGGCGGTGCGGCCGGTCATCTCGGTGAGGATGTCCCGTTCCTCGGCCGCCCGGACGACGGCCCGGAAGAGGTCTCGGTAGGCCTCGTCCACGCGACCGGCTCGCCGGTGGCCCTGGGCGCGGCTGCGCAGCTCCTCGCTGCTGAGGCCGGCATCTGTGGCCAGTGGGGCGTCGGCGCTCGCAGTGCGCTGCAGGCGCGGCCGGACGAGGACCACGGCCAGCACGATCGCGGCGAGAATCAGCACCAGGATGATCAAGGGCCCGTACGGGATGTCGATTCCACCGATGCTGCCGATCCGGTCGTCGAGCCAGCGGAGGACATCATCGATCGTCTCGCGCACCGGGCCGGTGAACTCCCGCTGATACCGGGGGTCGGCGAGCTCGCGTTCGAGGAGCTCGCGAGCGTCATCCCGGCTCGGCGAGAGCGGCGTCGTCATCAGCGTCGCAGTCCCCGACGGTGCGGTGAGCGAGGCTGACGGCGTCGACGGGTCGAGGAGCATGGGGCGAGGTCACCTCGGCTGACCGAAGTCGGGTCCCTGGTCCTCAGGTGCCTGTGCGTCCGGCCTGTTCTGCGGGTTCTGACCGGAGGGGTTCTGGCCGGAGGGGTTCTGACCATAGGGGTTCTGACCATAGGGGCTCTGTCCGTAGGGGCTCTGGCCCGGCTGCTGGCCATAGGGGCTCTGTCCGTAGGGGGTCTGGCCCGGCTGCTGGCCATAGGGGCTCTGTCCGTAGGGGGTCTGGCCCGGCTGCTGGCCATAGGGGTTCTGCCCGTAGGGGCTCTGGCCCGGCTGCTGACCGTAGGGGTTCTGACCCGCCTGCTGTCCGTAGGGGGTCTGGCCGTAGGACATCGGGCCGGGGGCCGCCTGCTGGGACCCCCACGGCGGAGCGCTTCCTCCGGGCCCTCCCCACATCGGCACCGTGGGCTCACCCAGGTGCTCCACGGAAGCGGGAATGACCCCGCCGTCGTCGGAAGCCCCGTCGGCAGCGGTCAGCAGGGAGACATCCACGCTCTCCTGGTGGATGCGGCAGTTCAGATACATCACGGCCACCAGGGCGCCCACCAGACCGAGGAACACGGCGGTGACGGCGGAGTCGAAGAACGTGGCCACGGTGAACAGCACCAGAGTGACGGCAGTGCCGTCCTCCGGGGAGGCCATCGCCATCTCTCCACCGATCATGGAGACGATGCCCACCGGCAGGGAGGCGATCGTGAGCATCACGAAGGTCATCAGGTAGATCAGCGCCACGGTGCCGATGTTGATCCACCAGCGTCCTCGGTTCAGCCGCCAGGACCGGGCGAAGGCGCTGAGTGGGCCGCGGTGCTCCACCAGCACGACCAGCGGGGCGTACATCAGCCCGGCGGTGAGCCAGGCGCCGAGCAGCAGCAGACCGGGCAGCACCAGCAGGAGTCCCAGGCCGAAGGTGACCACGGCGATGACCACGCTGAGCCCGATCACGACCACCGCCAGGACCACGACGAAGACGTGCATCAGGAGCAGATGCAGCACCAGCCACCCCAGACGCCCGGAGCGCAGCCGCAGGGTCTGGGCGAATCCGGTGCGGTAGCCGTAGGCGGCGCGCAGCGTGGGGATCACGATGAGGGCGTATGCCACGGCCATGAGGAAGTACTGGACGGCCGTGAGGAAGGTCAGACCCGCCCAGAAGCCCATGTTCGAGAGCATCCCGAAGATGATCTCCTCATCCTCGAAGGCCATCGGGTCGTACATCAGCCGCAGCAGGTTCCCGGACGGCGCCAGAGCGAAGGCCAGCATCGACAGAACGAAGCTGATCATCCCGGCGACGAAGGGCACCCCGAGCACGGCCTTCGGGGCGTGACGGATCATCGAGAACCCTCCGCCGAGGACCTCGCCGAGAGTCATACGTCGGATCGGGAAGACCCGCCCCGGGTGGGCTCCCGTCGGCTCGCCGGTGTTCCAGTCCGCGGACATGCTTCCCCTCTCGATGAACTGCTCTGGACGACTGCTGCGGACACTGCGCAGGCTTTCACCCTATAGCGCGCCTCCGCCGTCGGACACCCCTGTGACATGCTGAGCGGCAGGCCTGCCGGGCCGTGTCATATATCCTGGCGGGACGGAACCGGCGTGTGCAGGACGAGAAGAACAGGAGAGCTGATGAAAGCCAGGATTCTGGTCGTCGACGACGATGAGGCGCTGGCCGAGATGATCGGCATCGTACTGCGCAACGACGGCTTCGAACCCACCTTCTGCGCGACCGGAGAGCGGGCCCTCGACGAGTTCCGCAGCACCAAACCCGACGTCGTCCTCCTGGACCTCATGCTGCCGGGCAAGGACGGCATCGAGGTCTGCCGGGAGATCCGTGACGAGGCTGACACCCCGATCATCATGCTCACCGCGAAGTCCGACACCGCCGACGTCGTGCGCGGCTTGGAGGCCGGGGCGGACGACTACGTGCCGAAGCCCTTCAAACCCGCCGAACTGGTGGCCCGAGTCCGCGCACGGCTGCGTCCGGCTGAGGGGCAGGCGAGGCCGGAGACCGACCAGCTGACCATCGGAGACCTGACCATCGACGTCGCCGGACACGAGGTCCGCCGCGGTGAGACCCGGATCTCTCTGACGCCGCTGGAGTTCGACCTGCTCACCGCACTGGCGAAGAAGCCGTGGCAGGTGTGGAACCGGGAGATGCTTCTGGAGGAGGTCTGGGGCTACCGGCACCAGGCCGACACCCGACTCGTCAACGTCCACGTCCAGCGGCTGCGGTCGAAGATCGAGAAGGACCCGGAGCATCCGGAGATCGTCCAGACCGTGCGCGGGGTGGGATACAAGGCCGGCGGCGGACAGGGGTAGACCATCAGCGAGGACGAGAGTCGCGCCTCTGCCTCCCGCGCGGTGGCCACGACCACCGGAGCTGTGCCGGTGACCCGGTCCGGACCCTCTGAGGGGTCGACGACGGCGGAGGACACACAGGTCGGAGAGGAATCCCCAGGCGCCGGCCCGCTGCGTCATGTCGGCCGCCGGATCGCCCGCATCCCCCGGCTGTGGGGTCGCTCCCTGCTGTTCCGGGCGGTGGCCTTCACCGGCCTGCTCACCATGCTGGGCACGGGCCTCGTCGCGGCCTTCCTCGCCCAGCAGGTCACCAGCGGACTGTTCCAGGAGCGGTTCGAACAGATCGAGCTGGAGGCCTCCAATGGGATGCAGCACATCCACAACCAGTTCTCCGCGGCCTCCACCGCCGATCGCAGCGAAGCCGACAGCCTGGTCTCCGACTCACTCGCCGAGCAGGAGGACACCGGCTCGCAGATCCGGCGCTATGTCTACCTGCTGCCGCTGAGCGACGACGCCGACACCCAGTCGCTGGCCGGGCGAATCCCCGCGGACCTGGACGACTCGGTCCGCGACGACATCGTCTCCGAGGAGCTGCGTGAGGCCGTGGCGAGCGGCACCGGCCAGTACTGGCAGTCGGTGTCCTTCACCCAGGAGGGGGCCGAGGTGCCCGGGGTGGTGTTCGGGACCCAGGTGACGCTGCCGCCCGGGGACATCATGGGTCTCTATTTCCTCTACGATCTCTCCTCCGTGCAGGAGACGCTGTCCTTCCTGACTCGGATCATGCTGCTGGCGGGGCTGGCCCTGCTGGTGCTCAACATGGCTGTGGCCGCCTGGGTGACCCGATCAGTGGTCTCGCCGATCTCGCAGGCCGCAGAGGTCTCGGAGCGGATCGCTGCCGGCCAGCTCGATCAGCGCCTGGCTGTGCGCGGTGAGGACGAGATCGCCCGCCTGGGCATCTCGTTCAACCGGATGGCCTCGAACCTGCAGGAGCAGATCACCCAGCTGGCGAACCTGTCGAAGATGCAGCAACGCTTCGTCTCCGACGTCTCCCACGAGCTGCGCACCCCGCTGACCACCGTCCGGATGGCCGCCGAAGTCCTGCATGAGTCCCGCGAGGACTTCGACCCGGTCAACCAGCGATCCGCCGAGCTCCTCTACCACCAGGTGGAGCGGTTCGAGGCGATGCTCTCCGACCTGCTGGAGATGTCCCGCTTCGACGCCGGGGCCGCCGAGCTGGCGCTGACCGCCGTCGACCTGCGCAGCCTCGCGGAGGACGCGCTGACCACCGCGCTGCCCCTGGCCGACCGTTCGGAGACCTCGCTGGCGATCGTGGTGCAGGGAGAGGACTTCGTCGTGCAGGCTGACCCGCGACGGATCGACAGGATCCTGCGCAACCTCATCAACAACGCCATCGAACACTCTGAATCCCGTCCGGTTGACCTGATCATCGCCTCCTCACCGACCGCCGTCGGCATCGCGGTGCGCGACCATGGGCTGGGGATGAGCCCTTCCGAGGTCGCACACGTCTTCGACCGGTTCTGGCGGGCCGACCCTGCGCGGGCGCGCACCACCGGCGGATCCGGACTGGGCCTCTCCATCGCCACTGAGGACACTCGGCTGCACCGAGGTGCCCTCGACGCCTGGGGGCAGAAGGGCCAGGGATCCTGCTTCCGTCTGGTGCTGCCCCGGCGACAGGACGAGCCCTACCGGGCCTCCCCGCTGGCGCTGCCGCCGGTCTACCGCTCCTCGGACCGACGCCGAGTGGCCACCCCGGTCAACGGTGCGCCCGCCACCGGAGACGTCGACCACGACCGGATCACCGAACAGTCGCTGCACCAGCCCAAGGAGTCTGACTGATGAAGGCCCGTCGTCCGGCCTCCCTGGTCGCCGTGCTGAGCGCGGCCGTCCTCTTCGTCGCCGCCTGCACCCCGACGTTGCCCACCGACGGACCGGTCGGAACCTCCGAGCCTGACGTCGGAGGAGACCCCGCCTACAACATCCAGGCGCCCGCGCCGGTGGAAGGCATGGATCCGGAGGAGATCGTGCTGGGATTCATCAACGCCGGAGTGGAGCCCACCAACCAGTACGAGGTCGCCCGCGAATACATGACTGAGGAGGCCGGCGCCGAGTGGATCTCGGGGGCGCGGACCCTGGTCTACACCGGGGACCCCAATGTGCTCTCCATGGGGGAGGACACCTACTCCGTCCAGATGGAGGTGGAGTCTGCCGTCGACGAGTCCGGGATCATGACCCAGTTCCCGGAGGGCCAGACGCAGACCGAGGAATTCCGCCTGGAGCAGGTCGACGATGAATGGCGGATCGCCGACGCCCCGGAGGGCACCATGCTGACCTCCGGCTCCTTCGCCACCGTGTACGAGGCCCACACGCTCTACTTCTACGACCCGCAGCTGCGCTACACGGTTCCCGACGTGCGCTGGTTCCGCAGCAATCGTGCCGGGATCCCGGCCGAGATCGTCAGCGCCCTGCTCGACGGCCCCGCGTCCTATCTGGAGCCGGGGGTCACATCCGCCTTCTCCGCCGGCACCGAGCTGCAGCGGCCGTCGGTGCCGGTGGAGGAGGGCACCGCCGTCGTCGATCTCGACCCGGAGCACCTGCGCGGAGCCGCGGACCAGGAGCGGCTGCTGATGCAGCATCAGTTGGAACTGGTGCTGCTCGAGCTGCCCAGCATCCACGAGGTGGAGATCACCGCGGGCCAGGCCGACTACGAGATGCCTGCGCAGTCGACGGAGACCCTCGAGATCACACAGGCGCCCCAGGTGGGCAACACCCAGGTGGGCATTCTGGACGGTGCGCTGGTCCGGGTGCAGGACCTGCAGGTCCTGTCCATCGGCAGCCTGCCGGACA
The DNA here is from genome assembly GCF_054782935.1 of Nesterenkonia suensis. NCBI lineage: Bacteria > Bacillati > Actinomycetota > Actinomycetes > Micrococcales > Micrococcaceae > Nesterenkonia > Nesterenkonia suensis. The sequence continues at coordinate 527,226 of NZ_BAAGRN010000001.1, forward strand.
TCTCGGACCTTGACCCGCAGAAGCCGGCGGTGCCGGCGGAGGCCGAGGAGATCTTCGCCTTCCTCGACGGAGAGGGGGAGGCGCTCTACCACCTGCGTCCGCACCGGAGCCCCGATCTGGTGCTCACCGGGGAGGACCTCACCCGCCCCTCGATGGACAACTTCGGCTGGACGTGGACCGCCAGCATTGACGACAGGGGCGCCCATGTCCACATCGCGGCCTACGACGAGGCCCTGGCCCAGTCCTCCCTGGAGGTCAGCGCCGACTGGCTGACCGACCTGGAGGTGAAGTCGCTGCGCATCGCTCAGGACGGCGCCCGCGCGGCGATCGTCGCCGACGACGGCGGCGAGTCCCGCCTGTACCTCGCCGGAGTCGTGCGCGACTCCTCCGGCACTCCTCGTGGGCTCGGTGAGCCCGTCACCCTGCAGACGAACACCCCCGAGCCCGATGACGTCCGCTGGCTGGAGGAGGACGCGCTGGTGACGTGGTCGAACTCCGACGACTCCGCTGAGGAGGTCGAGCGGGTCAATCTCAACGGTTCCAACCAGTCGTTGGGCAGTCCGCTGCTGGGCCTGCAGAACGTCTCCGCGGGGGAGGGGGAACGTCGAGTGTTCGCCGAGCGTGTGGACGCCCCCTACAACTCCCGCAGCGGCGACAACTGGGACATCAACGAACAGGTTGAGGTGCGGGACTACGCCTTCCCCGGGTGAGGTCCGGGTGCCGCTCCTCCACAGGGAGGCGACCTGGGTGGCGACGCGCCCGATCCTCCACAGAGTGCGGAACTCCCCTGCCCCGGACGTCGGGAGTCGGTGAGGCTGGGACCATGTGGCCCCCGCTGCTGTCCTCGCTGCTGTCCTCCCTGCTGTCCTCGCTGCGACGACCTGTGTCCCTCCGGGGAGCCCTGTGGGGGATGTCCTGCGGATTCCTCCAGGAGGTCGCGGGGGTGCTGTCCCCGGTGTGGTGTGCCGGCTGCGGATGCGAGGACGTGGTCCTCTGCGGCGACTGCGATGATCTGCTCAGGGATCTCACACGCCGTCCCTTCCGAGCCGAGGAGCAGGCGCTGGCGCTGCCGCTGGTGCCGTCCTCCGGCACGGATGCCGGGGCCGGACTCTCGGCATTGCCGACAGTGGCCGCGGCGCGCTACGAGGGCCTCGTGGCGCAGGCGGTCCTGGCGTTCAAAGATCACGAGGTCACCGGGCTGTCCCGCGTGCTGGCCCCGGGTCTGCACGCCGCGGTCGCGCAGACCCGGACGTGGTCGGCTCGGCGGGGTGCGCCGCTGCTGGTCGTCCCGCCCAGCACGCCGGCGGCTCTGCTGAGGCGCAGCCACCGTCCGGTGGAGCTCCTGCTGCGCGCCGGTGGTCTGCGACCCGTCCGAGGACTGGTCGCGCCCACTGTGGCATCGGCGCTGCGTTCGTTGCTGCCGGGCCGGCGGCAGAAGGCCCGGGGGGTGGTCGCCCGGCGTCGGGCGCTGCGGGACACGCTGCGCATCACCGGAGCGGGCCGGCGAGTCCTGCCGGGGTCCGAGGTGGTGCTGGTCGACGATGTGCTCACCACCGGGGCGACGCTGCACGAGCTGCACCGTGTGCTGGTCGAGGCGGGAGCCGTCGTGTGCGGGGCGGCGGTGCTGGCCGCCGCGCCGCGAGGAGCCTCCGCCGGGCAGGTTCGGCACCCAGGTCGGAGGAGGTCTGCGGATGGGTGAGGAGGTCTGCCGACAGGCTCTGTGATCAGTTCCGGCCTCACCCGTGACGAATGGGGCGATTCGTCCTAGGGTGGAGTATGGGTATCTTCACGATGGGTCCCATCGCAGCGGCGACGGGACGAGAATCCTGTTCGGCCGTTGTGCTGTCATCGGAAACGAGGAGGACACCATGACCCTTCAGGTCAGCTACACCGGACGGAACATCCAGATCCCCTCCGCATTCAAGGAACATGTCCAGGACAAGATCGACAAGATCGAGCAGCTCGCGGACAAGGGGCACCGCCTGGAAGTCAAAGTCGCCTCCGAGAACTCCCACCGTCGCGCAGACACTGCGCTGACCGTCGAGCTGACCGTGATCGGTCGCGGCAAAGTGGTGCGTTCGGAGGCCCAGGCTGAGGACAAGTTCGCCGCGTTCGAGATCGCGCTCAACAAGCTGACCGAGCGTCTCCGCCGCGCCCGGGATCGGAAGAAGTCCCGCGCACACAACGCCTCCCGGAACGGAGCCCCCGACGTCGCCACCGCGATGGCCGGGCTGGATCCTGTCCCCACGGACCGGCCTCTCTATGAGCAGGTGCTGGATGCCGAGTCTGCCGACGATCACCCGCCGGCCGAGGACGAATGGGACAGCGCGACGGTCAAGATCCGTCGCAAGGTCTTCCCCGCCCAGCCGATGAGCGTGGACGCCGCCGTCGACGCCATGGAGCTGGTGGGCCACGACTTCTATCTCTACGTCGACGCCGAGACCGGACAGCCCTCGGCGGTGTACCGGCGTCGTGGATGGACCTATGGAGTCATCTCTCTCGATCCCGACCACCAGATCGACGAGCCCACCACGGAGGAGCGCAGCTACCGTCCGGAGAATGGCACCACGCCGAGCAAGGTCGGGGTGGCCTGATCAGGCGCGGACCGGCGGCATCGTCGACGACCTGCCGCGTCTGACCTCCTGAGCGAGGCGCAGGGGCCCGGACACCTCGTCCGGGCCCCGTCCATGTCGCGACGGTGGGCCGGCGGGGCGCCCAGACGGGGGCGTCCCGCCGGCCCGCCCGGGCGGAGCGTCGGACGGAGCTTTAGGCACCGTCCAGCTTCACCGCGTAGACTGACAAGCGGCTCCGTGCCGGTGTCCCGGGACACATCCGGGCGCCGGACGCGCAGCCGAGCACCGATACACACCTGATGGAGAACCGGCCGTGCCTACTCTGCTCGAACGAATCCTCAAGACCGGGGACAAGAAGATCCTCAAGACGCTTCGCGCCTACGCCGATGCCGTCAACCTCTTGGAGGACGAGTTCAAGGAGCTCTCCGACGCGGAACTGCGCGCCGAGACCGAGCGCTACAAGGAGCGTCACCGCGACGGCGAGTCGCTGAACTCGCTGCTGCCCGAGGCCTTCGCCGCGGTGCGCGAAGCCGCCGACCGCACCCTGGGTCAGCGGCACTATGACGTCCAGGTCATGGGCGGTGCCGCACTGCATCTGGGCAACATCGCCGAGATGGGAACCGGTGAGGGCAAGACGCTGGTGGCCACCGCCCCGGCCTACCTCAATGCGCTCACCGGCAAGGGCGTCCATGTCGTCACGGTCAACGATTACCTGGCGAAGTACCAGTCTGACCTCATGGGACGTGTCTATCGATTCCTCGGGATGACGACGGGGACCATCACCAACGACCTCAAGCCGGCCCAGCGCCGCGAGGCCTACGCCGCGGACATCACCTACGGCACGAACAACGAGTTCGGGTTCGACTTCCTGCGGGACAACATGGCTCAGTCGCTGGACGACCTGGTCCAGCGTGAGCACCACTACGCGATCATCGATGAGATCGACTCCATCCTCATCGACGAGGCGCGCACCCCGCTGATCATCTCCGGCGCCGCCTCCGGGGACATCTCGCGTTGGTACACCGACTTCGCGACCCTGGTGACGAAGCTCCACAAGGATGAGGACTACGAGGTCGACGAGAAGAAGCGCACGGTCGGGGTCCTGGAGCCGGGGATCGACAAGGTCGAGGACTATCTGGGCATCGAGAACCTCTACGAGACCCAGAACACCACGCTCATCCAGTACCTCAACAACGCCATCCGGGCCAAGGAGCTCTACAAGCGCGACACCGACTATGTGGTCGTCAAGAACGAGGTCCACATCGTCGATGAGCACACCGGTCGCATGCTCAAGGGGCGGCGCTACAACGAGGGCCTGCACCAGGCCATCGAGGCCAAGGAAGGGGTGCGGATCAAGGCGGAGAACCAGACTCGCGCCACGGTCACCCTGCAGAACTACTTCCGCGGCTACGAGAAGATCTCGGGCATGACGGGAACGGCCGAGACTGAGGCCGCCGAGTTCATGTCCACCTATGGACTCGGGGTGGTCCCGATCCCGCCGAACCGGCCGCGTCAGCGCATCGACCACAACGACATGGTCTACAAGAACGAGGTCGTGAAGTTCGACGCGGTGCTGAAGGACATCGTCGAGCGGCACAAGAAGGGCCAACCGGTGCTCGTCGGCACCGAGTCGGTGGAGAAGTCCGAGTACCTCTCCAAGCTCCTGGCCAAGGAGGGCATCCGTCACGAGGTCCTCAACGCGAAGAACCATGAGCATGAGGCGGCCATCGTCGCCCAGGCCGGTCGCAAGGGCGCGGTCACGGTGGCCACCAACATGGCTGGTCGAGGCACGGACATCATGCTCGGCGGCAACGCCGAGTTCAACGCCGTCCATGAGATGGAGAAGCTGGGCCTGGACCCGGCCGAGGATGCCGAGGAGTACGAGGCGACGTGGGACGAGGTATTCGCCAAGGCCAAGGCTGCCGCCGAGAAGGAGGGCGACGAGGTCCGGGAGGTCGGCGGCCTCTACGTGCTCGGCACCGAGCGTCACCAGTCCCGCCGCATCGACAACCAGCTCCGCGGACGTTCCGGTCGTCAGGGCGACCCCGGTGAGTCCCGGTTCTACATCTCGCTCACCGATGACCTGATGCGTCTGTTCAACCAGGCCGCGGCCCAGAGGATCATGAACTCGAAGGCCATGGATGAGCAGATCCCGGTCGAGCACAAATTCGTCTCCGGAGCCATCGCCAATGCTCAGCAGCAGCGTGAGGGCCAGAACACCGAGATCCGCAAGAACGTCTTGAAGTACGACGATGTGATGAATCGTCAGCGCGAGGCGATCTACTCGGACCGTCGGCGGATCTTGGAAGGGGACGACGTCCATGAGAAGGTCCAGCACTTCATCGAGGACGCTATCGGTCTGATGATCGACGAGAAGACGACGTCGAGCTCCTCCGAGGACTGGGACCTCGAAGGGCTGTGGGAAGAGCTGGAGTCGCTGTATCCGATCTCTCTGGCGGTGGAGGACGTCGTCGAAGAGGCCGGTGGCATCGACCAGCTGACGGTCAAGATGCTCAAGCGAGAGGTCATCTCCGATGCCAAGATCGCGTACGAGGCCAAGGAGGAGGAGCTCGGGGAAGAGGCCGTCCGCCAGCTCGAGCGCCGTGTGCTGCTCTCGGTGATCGATGAGAAGTGGCAGGAGCACCTCTACGAGATGGACTATCTGAAGTCCGGGATCGGCCTGCGCTCCATGGCGCAGCGTGACCCGCTCGTGGAGTATCAGCGCGAGGGCTACCTGCTGTTCCAGACCATGGCTGACGCCATCCGCGAAGATTCCGTGCGGTACCTGTTCAACGCGGAGGTCACCTCAGCGGCACCTCAGGCGCGGGCGACCAGCCTGCCTGGTGTGACGGAGGGGCGGGTGGCCGCCGCCGGCAAAGAGGTCAGCGTTCCTGGGCTGAAGCAGGAGCAGGGCGGGGTGAAGCTGAACTTCACCGCTCCGACCGAGACCGGGGGGAAGCAGACAGAGCCCCGCAGCAGCTGAGCTGCGTGCCTCAGCCCAGTTCGAGGGCGACGGCCCGCCACCTGCCCCGGTGGGCCTCCACCCGCATGGCGCAGGCTCGAGTCCGTGTCTCATCGGTGAAGATGACGGAGACTTCCCAGACCCCGGACTCGACCGGCTGCGTCCGGATCTGCCGGAGGCTGAGCCTGGTGGGAGGGGCGGTTCCGGCGGAGGCCGCGTGACCACGTCCTGAGGGACGGCGGGCGTGGGCCATCAGGGTGCTGCGCTCTCGGACCTTCTCATAGACGGCCGGGACCATCCACCGGTGCAGCTGCTGAACCGGCCGAACGCCTGCCAACGACTCCATCGTGGCCTGGCAGATCAGTCGGGACACTGCATGGACCTGCCTTCTCTCCTCGCGCTGCGTCGCGAGTTCGGTGGGGCGCCGTCGATCTCCGTCGGCGGCTGCGGAGGCGGAGATGTCGTCGGCCCTGCGACGCTCCAGCAGCCGCTGGACTTCCTCCTCCCGCTGCAGGCGGAAAGTGTTCGGCCGTCGTGGCGGAGAGGGCGGCCGCGATGTCTCGGGATCTGCCCGCACCGTGGCGTCGAGCCTCAGCAACGGCTCCAGGGCGGCGAGGCCGTCGGGGCTCCCCGTCGGTGCGGGATGCCCTCCGCCCGCTGACCGGGGGGTCTGCGGAGTTCTCTCCCGGTGCTCTGACACGGTGGCGGTCATGATCTCAGTCCTCTCCTGACGGTGCTGTGACGGGTGGGGATGACAGTGGGCAATGCGTCGAGGTCGGCCCCAGCGCGGGGGCGAGCCTGCACTCGAGGGTGTCGACGACCGGGAGTCCGGGTGGGCTGGTGCGGCATGCTCATGGATTCTTCCCCTCATCGGGTGCTGTCAGCACTGTTCCGGGCAGCAGGTGGCCCGGATCATCGCCGATGACCTGCTGATTGGCCTCGTACCACTGCGGCCAGAGCTCGGCGATCTCCCAGTCGGTGGCGTGGGGACCGAGCTGCTCGGCGGCGATGTCCCACAGAGTGTCGCCGGCGCGGACAGTGATATCCGCCTCGATGCGGTCTCGGGTCTCCGAACCCTGGTGCCGCTCCACATCGGAGTCCGGCGTCTCAGGGGTGAACAGGGGGCTCATCGGCTCCTTCTCGAGTGGCTGCGGTTCCTTCTTTTCGGTCGTGTCATATCCCGAGACCTCCGGTGACCAGGTCTGCGCCGTGTGGTCGGTGACCTCCTCGGTCGCGACGGCACGGAACAGCGCGTCATCCGGGCCGGTGGCTGAGGAGCGTTCCTCGGTCAGGGCTGTGACCGAGATGCCCGGGGAGGTCTCCGTCGGGGTCGAGTTCGCCGGCGTGTGCTGGTGAAGGCCCGTGGCGGCCGCCGCGCCGCCCACGGCCAGCTGGGCGGTCAGCGCCAGCACCACGGTGCGTCGCATGAACTCGGGGGAGAGCCGCTCCAGCAGGTCGCGTGTTGGTCCGGTCTCGAGCCGGCCCAGGCGCAGCAGCACCACCAGGATCAGCGAGGCGAGTGTCGCCAGCAGAGAGGCCAGGCTCAGCAGGATTCCCAATCCGGCGGCTCCGAGGCCCATCAGACGTTCTGCCTCGCGGAGTCCGGCGTCGAGCCTCGGCAGGTGCTGGTGGACCACCGAAGGAGCCTCGGCGGAGATCAGCGAGCCGACGGGGACTCCCAGGATGGCGGCACCGCTGACGAGCAGCACGGGTCCCACGGCGACGCTCAGCAGGGTCAGGGCGATGTCCTGCCTCCGATCGGTCGCGGGAGGGATGTGCAGACCGGCGTCGCGACGAATGGTGCGTGTCCTGAGGGCGCGTGGCTGACGTGCTGAGCTTCGGGTGGGCTGGTGCTTCGAAGCGCGGCCGAGCCTGCCGGTGCCCGTCCGCAGCCGTTCGCCTCGTCGTGCGGCCGTGGTGATGCTCATGGCCCCTCCTGCTCGTTGATGGGTGATGTTCGCTGTGACGCAGACCGCTGTGCTTGACAGGGTCAATCGTGGCGATAGTCGGCATGTTCGTCAAATGATGCGATTTGATGTGGTTTGCTGGATCTCGATGCTACATGGCCCGGTGGCGATTGGGTAGGGTGGTGTCGCCGTCACAGCCCGGGCGGCAGTGCCCCGGGGGGAGGAGGGCTTCAGGAGGGGAGGCGGTTCACCATGCGATGGGATGCGCTGTTCGAGGACATGGAGACGCGCTGGGCCGCTGAGGTCTCGGCGGAGCTGGATCGGGACATCGCCGAGGCCACGCGGTTCGAGCAGGCCGCGGTGGGCCTGGCGGACCGGCTCCGTGCCCATGTCGGCAGCTCGGTCACGGTGCTCCTGCCCGGGGAGCGTCAGGTGGAGCTCTCTGTCGGAGCCGTCGGCGGGGACTGGGTCGGTGGCACTGAGGGGCATCACGGCGTCCTGGTGCCGTTGAGCGCCATCCAGGCGATCGAGGGGCTTCAGCGGAGGGCTTCCCCGGAGCGCAGCCCAGCCCGGCGGCGCTCCGGCCTGTCCGCGGTGCTCCGCAGGATCGCGCGGGACCGAGCCGTGGTGGAGGTGCGCGGGGTGGCCGGAGACATCATGGTGCACGGCCTGCTGCTGAGTGTGGGGCGGGACCACTGTGAGGTGGCGCGGACGATCATGGGGGAGGTCCCGCGGCTGCGCGGGGCGCAGGGGGTGCGCACTGTGCCGTTCGCGGCTGTGACGGAGATCAGGGCTGAGGGGCCGTCGCCCGGGTGAGCGTGCTGCCGGGCCGGTCCGGATCTCCGGCTGCCGGGCTCAGGAGGTGGGCCGCGTCGCCGGTCGCGAGGTCTGCTCGCGTTGGAGGCGGGCCTGACGCTGGGCTTCGTACTGGCGCTCGATGTACTCGTCGAGCTTCGCCTCTTCGACCCGCCATTGGCCGCGTCCGCCGACCTGGATGGCCTCGAGATCTCCGCCGCGCACGAGGCTGCGTGCCTGGTCCATCGAGATGTTCAGGACCTCAGCGACGTCCGGGAGGGTCAGAAAGCGCCGCATTGATTCCTTTCGATCGTTCTCGGTGGTGGTCCGACGCCATCGGAGTGATCAGGTGGTCGATCACGGGAGATGGTCCCGGATTCCTGTGCTGCACTGTGGACGAGTCCCGGACAGTGTCCGGTGGTTCGATTCTCTCACAGCAGATGCCGGAGAGAGCTGTTCGTCCACAGGAGCTGGTCTTGTCCACAAGTTGCGTCGCACAACTGCACGGTCGCCGAGCGTCGACTACTCTGAGGCCGTGGCGGAGCGGGCCTGAGGGGGCGACGCTCCGGGTGTCTCAAGGACGTACCGGTGATCGAGGGGGCGGATATGGCATCTGAGGCGTTCGAGCGGGAGGCGGCCGCACGAGCTCCGGAAGAGGCCGCGGAGCGACTCCGACGGCCCAGCTGGCGAGACCCGCGTCTCCTCGTCGGGGTGCTGATCGTGGTGGTGTCGGTGGCCGGAGTGGTCGGTCTGGTCGCCGATCAGGACCGCACGGTTCCCGTCTACGCCGCTGATCGCACCGTCTTCGTCGGTGAGCCTCTGGACATCGAGGACCTGCGCGTGGTGGACGTGCGACTGGACGAGGTGGCTGATCGCTATCTCAGCGCAGAGACTGAGCCGCCGTCCGACCTGCAGTACGTCACAGTCGTGGACGAAGGGGAGCTGGTCCCGGTGCGCGCCGTGGCGTCCTCGGACCCGTTGGAGCGCCGGGCCGTCACCCTGGAGGTCGACGACGCGCTGGCCCGGGCGGTCGAACCCGGGCGCACAGTGGATCTCTGGGCGGCTCACGGCGGCGGCATCGGTGGCGAGGCAGAGTCCCGGGTGGAGCAGATCGTCGAGGCTGCTGAGGTCGCAGCCGTCACCGAGTCGAGCTCCACGTTCGGGGCCCAGTCCGCGGTGACAGTGGAGCTGCTGGTGGACGTCGAGGACCTTCCCGAGGTGCTGGCGGTCCGCAGCTCGGCGGCGACTCTCTCCCTGGTGCCGGCCGAAGGCGGCGCCGCGGCGCCGAACGCTGCTGCGGAGGACGACGGCGTCGCCGATGAGGACGCCGATGAGGACGCCGACGAGGAGCCCGAGCAGGACGGGGCGGAGTCGTGATGCGTTGTTCGGTCATCACCGCAGGACGTCTGCACCACGACCACATTGCCGCCGTGGAGCGGATCCATGGCGCTGTCACCATCGATCGCCGCTGTGCCGACATCGCTGAGCTCGTCGCCGCCGCCCGGGCAGGCTGGGCTGACGCCGCGCTCGTCATCGGCGAGACCGAGGTGCTGACCGCGACATTGCTGCACGAGATCAGCGAACGGGGACTGGTCGTCGTCGCGGTCTCCGACGTCCCAGAGGAGCGGACTCGGCTGCGCCGACTGGGGATCGCGGCCCTTCCCGACAACGTCGCGACGGAGATCCTCATCGATGCCCTGCGCGGAATGCCGGCGCCGGACGTGGAGACGACGCCGAGCCACCCGGAGGGAGTGGCGGACTCCGACTGCGCCAGCTCGGCCTCCCACGGACCGGATGCGGCGCCCAGCGCTGCCAGCCGGGGGACAGGACAGGATCAGGGGCGAGGACAGGACCAGCGCCGAGGACAGGACCAGCCCGTGCCGCCCGGCGCCGACCCGCTGGACGCAGAGCTGGCCGATCTGATCCGATCGGCCGAGCACCCGCCCGCCGAGGACTCCGCCACCGTGCCTGACCGCGGTCCGGACGTCGGACCAGTCGCGGAGCGGGACCAGGACAGAGGACACCTGGTCGGAGATGCCGTCGTCGAGGAGGTTCACGGTGATCAGTGGACCGAGGGCTTTCCACATGCGGAAGGGACCGAGCTCGAGGACTCCGAGGCGGTGCGCTCCGAGGAGGAGATCGCGGGGAGCTCCCAGGACACTCGGCTCACCGGGATCACGACGGTGTGGGGGGCGCCCGGAAGTCCCGGCCGCACCACACTGGCGGTGAACCTCGCCGCCGAGCTGGCCTTGGCCGGGGGCCGGGTGATGCTCATCGACGCGGACACTATCGCCTCATCGGTGGCCACCCATCTGGGTCTGCTCGAGGAGTCGGCGGGGCTCGCGCAGGCCTGTCGACAGGCAGATCTGGGGCGGTTGGACTCCATGCGACTGTGGCGTGCCGCCACCAGGGTGGACATCTGCGGCAGTCGGCTCCACCTGCTCACAGGGCTGCCCCGCCCCGACCGCTGGCCGGAACTGCGGCAGGGAGCCCTGCGCCGCGTCATCGAGCTCAGTGCCGAGGACTTCGACCATGTCGTGATCGACGTCGCCGCCGCCACTGAGCAGGATGAGGAACTGACCTTCGACACCCTCGCGCCGCAGCGGAACGCCGCCACCGTCGTGGCGGTGGAGGAGGCGCAGACGTTGTTCGCCCTCGGAGCTCCGGATCCGGTCGCCTTTCCCCGGCTGGTGAAGTCGTTGGAGGACCTGCGGCTCAACGTCCCCCAGGCACCGGCGCCCCGAGTGCTGATCAACCAGACACGTCGCGACGTCGTGGGCCGAGCCCCTGAGGAGCAGCTGCGCGAGGCCTGGGCGCGATTCGGCCCCGCCGAACCGCTGGAGACCTTCCTGCCCTGGGATCGCGCAGCCTGCGATGAGGCCCTGCTCACGGGACGAGTCCTGGCAGAAGCGGCACCGCAGTCGCCGTTGCGGCGGAGTGTGGCCGAACTCGCCGGTGCGGAGCTGCCCACGCGCCGACGACGGCGTCTGAGACGATAGGCTGGCACAGCGAGGTCGGACACCGTGGTCCGGCCCTTGGACGGGGCATCGAAGACCCAGAAAGAGTGAGTGCACATGGCCGGTGAGAAGTCCCTCTGGACCCGTGATGACGCTGACCTGGAGACTCTGGAGAGCGCATATTACGCGCACATCGCTCCAGAGGACCTATGGTCCGTCAGCTCGGAGCATCAGCGAGAGCGGGTGACTCGGCATCTTGAGCTGGCCCGCCGCCGCACGGACTCCTCGCCACAGGCTGACGTCGTCACCGTCGCGGGGCGGAGCATCGCCCTGGTGGTCACCGATGACATGCCCCATCTGGTGGACTCCGTCACCGCGGAGATCTCCCGACAGGGCCATGCCATGTCTTTGGTGGTCCACCCGATCTTCCTGGTGAGTCGCAGCCTCGATGGGCGGGAGATGCTCGGGGTGCGCTCCGTCCCCTCTCCGCAGCGAGGGCTGTCGTCCGGGGACACCCAGACCCTTCCGGACCTCTCGGTCCTGGCTGATGCCGACCAGCACACCGATGTGGAGTCCTGGATCGCCGTGGAGCTGGACCGCGAGCTCGCCGCCGAGCAAGCCGCCTCTCTGGTGGAGGGGCTCTACGACGTGGTCGACGACGTCAAGGTCAGTCACCGGGACCAGAACCGGATGATCGGGAAGGCCCGCGGAGCCGCCGGGCTGCTGCGTGAGGCCGAGGGGCTTCAAGAGTCTCAGGAGTCTGCGGACCTGCTCGACTGGATGGCCGACGGCAACTTCCTGTTTCTGGGCTACCGGGAGTATGAGCTCGATGAGCACTCTGACGGCTCGCTCCACCTGGAACCGGTGGGAGAGACCGGGCTCGGCATCCTGGCCCAGGTGCGCAGCAAGAGCAGCCTGCACCGGACCACCGAACTCTCCGAAGCCGGACGCGAACGGGCTCGGGACCGCCGCGCACTGGTCATCACTAAGGCGAACTCCCGCTCCACAGTGCGCCGCCGCACCTACATGGACTATGTCGCGGTGAAGACCTTCGGCCCGGACGGCACCGTCCGGGGGGAACGTCGCTTCGTCGGACTGTTCAGCCAGCGGGCCTACACCCAGTCGATCCAGAACATCCCGCTGCTGCGGTCGCGGGCTCAGGAGCTGCTGCATCGCTCCGGATTCAGCCCGGACTCCCACTCCGGATCGGACCTGATGCAGATCCTCGAGACCTATCCGCGCAATGAGCTGCTGCAGATGGACATCGAGGAGATCGAGGAGACGGCCTGGCAGATCCTGCAGCTGCAGGAGCGTCGGCGGGTGAAGCTCTTCCTCCGCAAGGACCACTATGGGCGGTTCATGACGGCGTTGCTCTTCCTTCCCAGGGACCGTTACAACACGGCAGTCCGCCGGCGCGTGGAGCAGGAGCTGCTGCGCCACATCGATGCAGAATCCATCGACTTCACCGTCTGGCTCACCGAATCGGTGCTGGCCAGGGTCTTTTTCCGGATGCGGCTCGCCGATGATGCCGCGGAGCTGCAGGTGACCGTCGATGAGCTGCAGCAGCGGCTGGCCGGGGCTGTGCGCTCCTGGTCCGAGGGCATCTCCCAGGAGGCGGCCGAGCGATACTCCGGCCGGCGGGCCGAGGACCTCGCCCGGCGCTGGGGCGAAGCGTTCCCGGAGGACTACCGGGTGCTCTACGAGGTCTCCGACGCGCTGGCCGACATCGCGCAGTTCGAGACGCTGGAGCGCCACCCGCATGACGGCCCGCGCATGCAGTTCTACCCGCCGCGCGGCGACGACCCTGCGCACATGCGCCTGAAGCTCTACCTGACCGAGCCGAAGACGCTGACGGACACGCTTCCCACGATCGATGATTTCGGGCTGTCCATCCTCGATGAGCGTTCCTACACGCTGACCTGCGAGGACGGCACGAACTTCCACCTCTACGACCTCGGTCTGTGCTACCCGGCCGGTGTCGACCCGCACACCACGATCGATCTGCTCAAGGAGGCCTACAGCCACGTGCTGGTGGGCACTGCAGAGTCGGACATCTTCTCCCGGCTGGTGTTGCACCTGGGGCTCTCGATCCGCAAGGTGACAGTGCTGCGGGCCTACGCGAAGTACATGCGGCAGCTGGGCTCCTCGCACTCCTACGCGTTCCTCGCCGAGGCTCTGCTGCAGAACCCAGAGGTGGCTGTGGCCCTGGTGGCCTACTTCGAGGCGCGGTTCGACCCTCACCTGGAGGGGCCGCGCGACGAACTGATGGCAGAGACTCGGGAGCAGGTGCTCCAGGCCCTGGAGTCGGTGCGTACCTTGGACGCCGACCGGGTGCTCTCCACCTTCCTCAACCTCATCGACTCCACACAGCGCACCAACGCCTACCAGGGCCGGAACTGGCTGGCGCTGAAGCTGACCCCCGGGAGCATCGACTCCGCCCCCCAGCCCCGTCCGGCCCACGAGATCTGGGTGTACTCCCCGCAGGTGGAAGGTGTGCACCTGCGGTTCGACAAGGTTGCCCGCGGCGGGCTGCGCTGGTCAGACCGCCAGGAGGACTTCCGCACCGAGGTCCTGGGCCTGGTGAAGGCACAGATGGTCAAGAACGCGGTCATCGTGCCCTCGGGAGCGAAGGGCGGGTTCTACGCCAAGCAGCTGCCTGACCCGGCGGAGGACCGTGGCGCATGGTTCGAAGCGGGTCGTGAGGCCTACAAGGTCTTCATCCGGGCGCTGCTCGACATCACCGACAATCAGGTGGAGCAGGACGGACAGATGCGGATCGTCCCGCCCGAGGACGTCGTCCGGCACGACGGAGACGACGCCTACCTGGTCGTCGCCGCTGACAAGGGGACAGCCACCTTCTCCGACACCGCCAACGAGGTCTCTGCCGAATACCGGCACTGGCTCGGCGACGCCTTCGCCTCCGGCGGGTCGGTGGGGTACGACCACAAAGCCATGGGAATCACCGCTCGTGGCGCCTGGGAATCGGTCAAGGCCCACTTCGCCGAGCTGGGCCATGACACCCAGACCGAAGACTTCACCGTCGTCGGCATCGGAGACATGTCCGGGGACGTCTTCGGCAACGGGATGCTGCTCTCCGAGCACATCCGGCTGGTCGCGGCGTTCAACCATCTGCATATCTTCATCGACCCTGACCCAGACGCTGCGGTCTCCTTCCAGGAGCGGAAGAGGCTGTTCACGGCGAAGCGCTCCGGGTGGGACGCCTACGATCAGGACCTGATCTCCGAGGGAGGCGGGGTGTTCTCCCGGACGGCGAAGACCATCGCGATCACCGAGCCGATGCGCCGCCGCTTCGGCCTCCCTGAGGACGTGGAGGTGATGACCCCGCCCGAACTGCTCCATGCCTTGCTGAAGGCGCCTGTGGACCTTCTCTACAACGGGGGCATCGGCACCTACGTGAAGGCGGCCCACGAGACCCACGATGAGGTCGGTGACCGTGCCAACAACGGCATCCGGGTCGACGGTCATGAGCTGAGCGTCCGGGTGGTCGGCGAGGGCGGCAACCTGGGGCTGACCCAGGCAGGGCGCATTGAAGCGGCCCAGCACGGGGTGCGGCTCAACACTGACGCCATCGACAACTCGGCCGGCGTGGACTGCTCCGACCACGAGGTCAACATCAAGATCCTGGTGGACCAGCTGATCGCCTCGGGGCACCTGCAGGCGGAGGAGCGCACCGAGCTGCTGCGTGAGATGACCGACGACGTCGCGGAGCTGGTCCTGCAGACCAACAGGGACCAGAACATCCTGCTGATGACGGACCGTCATCGGATGGGTGACTGGTCGCCGAGCTTCCAGCGCCTGATGGGTTGGCTGGAGGACTCGGCCGGGCTGGATCGGGAGCTGGAGGTGCTGCCCTCCGACGGGCAGCTTGAGGAACGGCGGGATGCCTCCCAGCCGCTGACCTCACCCGAGCTGGCGGTGCTGGTCGCCTATGCGAAGATCCAGCTCAAGGGTGCATTGGTCGCCTCGGACCTTCCCGACGACGAGTGGTTCACCTCCCTGCTCGAGGGCTATTTCCCGGAGCAGATCACTTCGCGGTTCGCCTCGGAGCTGCCGCGGCATCCCCTGCACCGGGAGATCATCGCCAACGTGTTGGCCAACGACGTGATCAACATGGGTGGCGCCACCTTCGTCTTCCGTGCCATGGAGGAGACCTTCGCCTCCGAGGCCCAGGTGGTCCGTGCCTTCGCCACGGTGCGGGAGCTCTTCCGTCTCGACGAGTTCGATGCGGCGATGCGCGGTCTGCCGGTCAGCTTCCCCCGTGAGGAATGGGCACTGACCTACTTGGACATGCGTCGCCTGCTGGACCGTGCGGTGCGCTGGTGCATCAACCATGCGCCGCGGGGGACCAGCGTGCAGGAGGACGTGGAGCTGTTCGCGGAGCACATCCGTCCGATCTACGGCCACCTCTCCGAGCACCTGCGCGGAGAGGACCGGGTCCGGGTCCTGGAGAGGAAGGCTGAGGTGCTGGCCGCCGGCATGCCGGAGGATCTGGCGGGCTGGGTCGCCGAGCTCTTCGAGACGTTCTCACTTCTCGATGTCGCGGACCTGGCACGCGAACATGGGGTGGACTCCACGGAGGCCGCCGGCATCTACTACACCGTCTACGAGGAATTCAGTGCGGACTCTCTGCTGGAGCGGATCACCGGGTTGCCGCGGAAGGACAAGTGGCAGGCTCTGGCACGCGGGGCTCAGCGCGATGAGCTGTACCACGCGATCCGTGATGTGACCTCTTCCGTGCTGCAGACCACCGAGCCGGGACCCGCTGAGGAGCGGATGGCCGCGTGGCGCCGGGAGAACGAGACCAGGATCAGTCGGGCCGAGCGGCTGGTGGCCGAAGTGGACCAGCTCAAGACGGACAACATCGCGTCCTTGACGGTGCTGCTGCGGCATCTGCGCGGTCTGATCGGGGGTTGATCGATGGCCGTGTTCGAGGATCCGCTGATCGATCATCCCCACCTGCAGGCAGGAGACGCCGACTGGCTGCACTCCCTGGTGGCGGACTGGCAGATGCTCTCGGACTTGGCCTTCTCAGACCTGGTGCTGTGGTTCCCGCATACCGTGGAGGGTTTCATCTCTCCGGAGGGCCGTTCCTATATCGCGCTGGCCCAGGCGCGGCCCTCGACCACCCAGACAGTGGTGCATCGTGATGTCGTCGGCGACAGGATCCGGGCGGACCTGAAGCCGATGGTGGAGCGGGCCTGGCGTTACCAGGTCGAGACGAACTCCTCGGATGAGGGACGTCCGGCACCGGCGCGGATGCGGGTCACCGCCATCCCGCTGATTCGTGGCGGGCGCACCTTGGCGGTGATGACCCTGCATTTCGCGGTGACCGCGCTGCGGACCCCGTCGCGACTCGAGCTGACCTACCGGCGGTGTGCCGATGATCTGTTGGCCATGGTGGGCGAGGGCCGATGGCCCGAGACCCATGTCGAGTTCAGCGCCTATGGCGGAGCGCCCCGGGTGGGGGACGGTCTGCTGCGTCTCGACGTCGAAGGGAAGATCACGTTCGCGAGCCCCAATGCGGTCTCCGCGCTCTCCCGGCTGGGAGTCGCTGATTCCCTCGAGGGCCGTTCACTGGCAGGAATCGGTGCTGAACTGGAGCGCGCGACCGGAGGCGCGGTCGATGAGACCAGGCCGCTTCTGCTGACCGGACGGCGGGCGATGCGCGCCGAGCTGGAGGCCCACGGTGCCGCGGTGACGCTGCGTTCGATCCCGCTCTACAAGGAGGGGGAACGGTTCGCCGCCCTGGTGCTGTGCCGGGACGTGACGGAGCTGCGCCGCCGTGACCGGCAGCTGATGAGCAAGGACGCGACCATCAAGGAGATCCACCATCGGGTGAAGAACAATCTCCAGACCGTCTCGGCCCTGCTGCGCATGCAGTCACGCCGGATGGACTCCGATGAGGGCCGTGAGGGGCTGCGCCGGGCAATGCGCCGGGTGGAGACCATCGCGATGGTCCATGATTCGCTGTCCAAGGGTCTGGAGGAGAGCGTCGACGTCGACGAGCTGATGCGTCGCCAGCTGAGGCTGGCCGCCGAGATGGCCCAGTCGGAGCGGCGGGTGGAGACCCGGCTGGACGGCAGCTTCGGTCAGCTGCCGCCGGATATGGTCACGCCGCTGGCGCTGGTCATCACTGAAGTGGTGGCGAATGCGGTGGAGCACGGATTCGGCCCGGATCCGGCTGGCCGGACGCTGTCGGTGCAGATGTCGGTGAGCCGCGCTGCGGATGCGGCGGGGCGGGAACGGCTGGAGCTGGAGATCGTCGACGACGGCGTCGGCCTGCCGGAGGAGGGCTGGCAGCCGGGCCTGGGGCTTCAGATCGTCAAGACCCTCGTGCGGGGGGAGCTCTCCGGAGTGATCGACTGGGACCACGGTGCGGGCCCCGACGGTGAGCCCGTCGGCACCCGTGCCGTGCTGCGGGCCCCGATCCTGGGGCCTCAGCAGTAGGTGAGCTCGGCACCGGACTCAGCCCGACGGGACCAGGGCCGTCCGGCGGCGTCGGCAGGAACCCTGACTGTTCAGGAGGCGCGGCGGGCTCGGGCTGCACGGCGCTTGAGGGCGCGCCGCTCATCCTCGCTCATGCCGCCCCAGACGCCGGCGTCCTGGCCGGTTTCGAGGGCCCACTGCAGGCAGGTGTCCATGACGGGGCACCGGCGGCAGACGCTCTTGGCCTCTTCGATCTGCAGAAGTGCGGGGCCGGTGTTGCCGACGGGGAAGAAGAGCTCGGGGTCCTTGTCCAGGCACGCTGCCCGACTGCGCCAATCCATGGGGATCACTACTCCTTGCGTTCGCGGGGGAACGCTGTTGCTCGGGTGGTTGCTGCGGCTATTTCCTCGACCAGAGACCGGGGAGCTCTCAGGGAGTCATGGCCGCCTCCGGGAGGCAGACGTTCAGTAGTCGGTGCGGGAGGAAGACCCTGATCGCGCTGATGCGCAGGCAGGGCCGAAGAACTGCCTGACCCGAAGAAGTACGCGTTCAAGGCTGACACGTTAACTGGGTGCAAACAAGACTTCGCAGCGGGGAAATACTGCCGAAACGCTGTGGGGTTGCTCACACCGAAATGCGGGATTCCGGGGGTCCGGGTGGTGTCGGGCGTCGCTTGTGGCGTGCTGACCTGCGGTGTCATGGCAGAGTCCGAGGTCCGCTGGAGGCCTCTCGGCATGGTCCGTCTGTGAGCGACCCGCCTCGGTGCGGACCCCGTCGGTCCTCGCGCGGGTCGGCACCGGCGGCCGGGGTGGTTCAATGGTCAGCATGCCTGAGAAGGACACGCCCCGTGATTCGCCCCAGCCGGACTTCAACGCCCCGCAGTCTCCCCGCCGCTTCACCCAGGCTCGCCCGCGCCCGTGGTCGGTGTGGGTGATCTTCCTGGTGCTGCTCATGCAGGGACTGGCCGTGGGCTTCGGCTCGGTGGCGCAGTTCATCGCTTCGGAGCCGGAGCAGCTGGACACCATCGGCTATATCGCGATGCTGGTCCTCTACCTGCTCCTGGCGGGCGTGCTGATCCTGCTGGGCTTCCGCCTGTTCATGGGGGCGGCCGGGGCCCGGACGCCGGCGATGGTGCTCCAGCTGCTGATCGTGGTGCTCTCGTTCAGCTTCTTCGCCGGCGGCCTCTGGCAGGTAGGCGCCCTCTTCGTGGTCCCCGCGGCGCTGGCTATGGTGCTGGCGTTCACTGCGCCGACCCAGCAATGGCTCGACGAATCATCCTGAGCTGTCATCCTCAGCTGTCATTCTGAGCTGCCCGGAGTTTCTGGGCTGCCCGGAGTTTCCGAGTCGGCCGGAGGGGTGAACGGTCAGTTGACCGGGCCGGTCCATTTCTCGCCGGGGCCCTTGCCCGGCGCGTCGGGCATCAGGGACTCATCCCGGAAGGCCAGCTGCAGGGAGCGCAGGCCGTCGCGCAGGGGCGCGGCATGGGTCGAGCCCACTTCGGGTGCGGACGCCGTGATCAGGCCTGCCAGGGCAGTGATGAGCTTGCGGGCTTCGTCGAGGTCCTTCAGTGCCTCGGCCTCAGGGTCGTCGGCCAGCCCCGTCTTGACTGCGGCGGCGCTCATCAGGTGCACGGCCACCGTGTTGATGAGCTCCACGGCGGGGACCTCGGCAATGTCGCGGGCCTGCTGATCCACGGCCTGCTTGATCTCTTCGCCCTGCCCGTTCCCGAGGGAGGAGTCGGCGTCGGGGTGGTTGTTCTGCTCACTCTGCATGCTGGTAAGCTTGTCATATGTCTCGGTGCACGCGCGACGCGTGCCTTGGGCCTCGAAGCGGGCGTCATCTCGCACCCCGCACGCCGGGGCCCGCCACCGATGACACCCACTCGCCATCGTCATCAAACAGGAGCTAGACAGATCAGCGAACCACGCATCAATGAACGGATCCGAGTTCCGGAAGTCCGCCTCGTCGGCCCACAGGGGGAACAGGTGGGCATCGTCAGGATCGAGGATGCCCAGAGGCTTGCCTCGGAGGCAGGACTGGACCTGGTCGAGGTCGCGCCGGGCGCGAAGCCTCCCGTCTGCAAGCTGATGGACTTCGGCAAGTGGAAGTACGAGGCTGCGGTCAAGGCCCGTGAGTCCCGGAAGAACCAGACCTCCACGATCCTCAAGGAGGTCAGGTTCCGCCTGAAGATCGATGACCACGACTATGAGACCAAGGTCAGCCGCGCTCGGCGCTTCCTGACCGCGGGCGACAAGGTCAAGGCCATGATTCAGTTCCGTGGCCGTGAGCAGCAGCGTCCCGAGATGGGGGTCCGCCTGCTCCAGCGGTTCGCCGAAGACGTCGAGGACCTGGGCTCCGTGGAGTCCGCCCCCCGTCAGGACGGCCGCCACATGGTGATGGTCGTCGGCCCGCTGAAGACGAAGGCCGAGGTCAAGAAGAAAGAGGCCGCAGAGGCTGCCGCCGAGGCGGCTGACGCCGAGCCGAAGGGCACTCCGTCTCGTCGCGCTCGGAAGAACCAGGAGCGGGTCTCCACGGAGAAGGAGGACGCCAAGCCGCTCTCCAACTCCATGGCGGACTACCTGCCGGACGAGCTCAAGAACCTCTAGATCACTGTGGTCCGCCGCAGATGATCGGTCGGATGAGGCCCTCCGTCGCTGATGCGGCAGGAGGGCCTCTCTGTGTCCGACATGCCGTTCCACGCCACATGGCGTAGAATGGCTCTTCGGGTTCACGACAGGATGCCTCCGTGTGAGAACGCGTGGCATCTTGTCGTTCCTATGACAAGGGGGCCGAGGCTCGCCAGTCCTCGTCCATGGCGCGCTCCGCCGGGACGTCGCACCGCGATGCTGCCAGGCCCCACCTCTGCGCCGCCGCCGGCCGGATCCCATGGAGTGACATCTATGGCTCCGTGTCACCAGCACTGAAGGCGTTGTAGGTCCGCACGATGTAAGGAGAACGGCACAATGCCGAAGATGAAGACCCACTCCGGGGCCAAGAAGAGATTCAAGCTCACCGGCTCCGGCAAGATCAAGCGCCAGCAGGCCAACCGTCGCCACTACCTGGAGCACAAGTCTTCCCGCCTGACGCGTCGTCTGGCCGGTGACCGCATCGTCACCAAGGCCGACGAGAAGCGCATCAAGCGGATGCTGGGCATCTGAGCGTCCTGATTCCAGGACCTCGCCCCGATGATCGAGCGCCTGGGCCGGCGAACACGCCATGGTCTCAGCGCAGGAACACCAGAAGACTCATTGCACTAGGAGATTTCACGTGGCACGTGTGAAGAGGGCGGTCAACGCCCAGAAGAAGCGCCGCAAGGTCCTCGACCGGGCCTCGGGCTACCGCGGTCAGCGCTCTCGTCTGTACCGCAAGGCCAAGGAGCAGCTGCTCCACAGCTACACCTACAACTACCAGCACCGCAAGAAGCGCAAGGGTGACTTCCGTCGTCTCTGGATCCAGCGGATCAACGCGGCCTCCCGCGCTCACGGTCTGACCTACAACCGCTTCATCCAGGGCCTGAAGGCCGCCGAGGTGGAGGTCGATCGGCGCATGCTGGCCGAGCTGGCCGTCTCCGACGCCAAGGCCTTCGAGGCCCTGGTGGAGGTGGCGCGCAAGGCCCTGCCGCAGGACGTCAACGCCAAGAAGGCCGCCTGAGCCTGATCGGCTGACCCTGACGATGACGGCGCCCGCTCCCTGGTCTGCAGGGGGCGGGCGCCGTCGTCGCACCAGGAGGACCGGCGACGCCGCATGGCGGTCGCAGACCCGTGAAGGAGGAGGGGACCATGACTGATCCCGAGGTGTTGAGCAATCCAGGCGCTGACCGCGTGAAGAAGGTCGCGGCACTGGCCACTCGCGCGGGCCGCCGACGCCAGCGGCTCTTTCTCGCCGAGGGGCCCCAGTCTGTGCGTGAGGCGCTGGCGCTGTGGCTGAGCCGCTGGGACCGGGGCGGTCAACCAGCTGAACCGCAGCCAGGATCGTCGCGCTCTGGGCTGCCGACGCTCGATGCCCTCTACTTCGACGCCGACGCCGTGGCCGCCCACCCTGACCTGCAGGCGCTACTGGACGAGGCTCGGGGGGTGCTGTTCGATCCGCAGTCGACCCTGCCCCGGCACGCTCGGTTCTTCCTCCGGGAGGCCACCTCCGAGGTGCTTGCCGCCATGGGGGACGCCGAGACCTCCCAGGGGGTGCTCGCCGTCTGCCGGATTCCGGAGGCGTCCGGGGCAGCGGCCGCAGGCGACCCGGTGGCGGCACTGCTGGGTCGGGGTGCTCGATCCGGCGACGAGACGCTTCAGACCGCCCTGGTCGCCGGTCTGGTGGGTCTGCAGGATCCGGGAAACGTGGGGACCATCGTCCGCACGGCCGATGCGGCCGGAGCCGACCTGGTGGCGCTCACCCCGGGAAGCGCCGATCCGTGGGCACCGAAGGTGGTGCGTTCCGCCGCCGGATCGCACTTCCATCTGCCCCTGGTCGCCGGGGTGGACCCGCAGCGGCTGGCCGAGGCCGCCCGCGCTGCGGGGCTCCAGATCCTCGCGGCCGACGGCGGCGGCGAGTCCAGTCTTCCGGAGCTCGCGCATCCGGAGGCTGCCACGCTCTGGCTGTTCGGCAATGAGGCCCACGGACTCTCCACCGAGCATCAGGCGCTGGCCGATCAGCGGGTCTCCATCCCGCTGTACGGACAGGCCGAGTCGCTCAACGTGGCCACAGCGGCGACCGTGTGCCTCTACGCCTCCGCCATGGCGAGGCACCAGGGCGGCCGAGGAGCTCTCAGCCTGCAGGAGGGGCGGTGAGCTACGCTCCGGCGGGCCGGGAGGCGGAGAACACCGGCTTCTGCTGCGGCCACTGTGGCCGCGGCGTCAGCCCGCAGTCCGGAGGAAGCTACCGGAACCACTGCCCGTACTGTCTGCATTCCCGGCATGTGGACCGGCTGCCCGGCGATCGTGCAGCCGACTGCGGGGCCGTGATGGCTCCGGTGGGGGTGGACCACTCGGGCAAGAAGGGCTTCATCCTGATCCATCGTTGCACGGCCTGTGGCCAGGTCGATCGGAACCGACTCGCTCCGGATGATGACATGGACGCCGTCATCGCCCTCCAACGCCCTCGGTGATCCTCCTCGCGGGCATCGCCCCGTCGACACAGTGATGGCCCCACCGTTGCCACGATGGGGCCATCGCCCTACCGAGAGCCCGATGCCGGGCCCTTGGATTGTGTGATGTCAGCCGGCGGGAGTGAAGTCCCGGCTGCCGAGGAAGTCCGGACGCGGCGACGGCGCCGCGAAGGGCTCCACGGGGGTGTTCTCCACCGAGTTGTAGACGATGAACACATTGGACCGCGAGTAGGGGGTCACATTGCCGTTGGAGGCGTGCATGCAGTTCGAGTCGAACATGATCGCCCCTCCGGCCGGACCCTCGAGCACGTCGATGCCGAACCGGTCGGCGAACTGCGTCAGGGTCTCCGGGTCGGGGACGCCGGCACCCTGCATGACCAGGGACTGCTTGAAGTTGTCCTCCGGGGTGCCGCCCACGGCACTGATGTAGTGCTTGTGGGAGCCGGGCATGATCATCAGCGGACCGTTGAAGGAGTAGTTGTCGGTCAGCGAGATCGAGATGCTCACCGCACGCGGCGTCGGCACCCCATCCTCGGCGTGCCAGGTCTCGAAGTCCGAGTGCCAGGTGAAGTCCTTGCCGACGAAGCCGGGCTTGTAGTTGATCCGACTCTGGTGGATGTAGACGTCCGATCCGAGGATCTGCCGTGCTCGGCCCACCAGACGCGGGTCGTTGGCGATCTTCTTGAAGACCTCATTGGTGCGGTGGATGTCGAAGATCGACCGCACCTCCTGGGACTTCGCCTCGACGACGGTGCGCTCGTCGGCCTTCACCGCCGGGTCGTGGGCCAGACGGTGCAGCTCGTCGCGGAAGAGCTGCAGCTCGTCGTCGCTGATGAGCCTGTCGATGGTCAGGTAGCCCCTCTCATCGAATCCGCGCAGCGTCTCGGCATCCAGAGGCCCCTGCTCGGCGGTGCCCTGGACCACTGGGTCCTGGCGCGGGATCACGCGGGGTTCCTCGTCCTGGCGGGTGGGGTACAGGTCCGTCACGTCAGGGACGGTGGTCGTCATGCGAAGACCTCCTTCATCGTGGGACGTTCCGTACAGGCCGCACCTCGACACGGGGTGCGGCGGGTGGGGCGCCAGCCGATGCGGACGGTCCCGGCGCCGCCACCTATGGACCATAACAGCTCCGTTGAGGACTGCAACCGGAGGTGCGTTAGAGTCGCTTTATGGTTGCAGAAACAAACTATGCCTTCGTCCATGCCCATATCGTCCCCATCGCAGGTGCGCCCTTCGATGGAACCCTGGTGGTCACCGAGGGGCGGATCGCCGCGTTGGGCCCTCAGGTGGAGATCCCTGCGGACCATGAGGTCATCGATGCCGCCGGCCGCTGGGTCCTGCCCGGCCTCGTCGACGCCCATGTCCACCTCGGAGTTCACGAGGAAGGGGAGGGCTGGGCCGGTGCCGATGTCAACGAGACCACGGACCCGGTGACCGCCGCGGCGCGCGCCTTGGACGCCATCAACCCTGCCGACGTCGGTTTCGACGACGCCCTGGCCGGCGGGATCACCAGCGTCAACGTCAACCCTGGCTCGGCCAACCCCATCGGCGGGCTCGCCGTGGCGATCAAGACCCACGGGCGGATCGTCGACGAGATGGTGCTGCGCTCACCCTCGGGGCTGAAGGCCGCGCTCGGGGAGAACCCGAAGCGGGTCTATGGAGAGCAGAAGAAGACGCCGAACACGCGGCTGGGCGTGGCGCTGACCATGCGCAAGGCCTTCGCCGAGGCACGAGGATGGGCCAAGAAGCCAGAGGACGACCGTCCGGCGGATCTCATCTCGGAGGCGCTGGTTCAGGTGTTGGACCGCAAGATCCCGTGGCGGCAGCACTGTCATCGGGCCGATGACATCGCCACCGCCCTCCGGCTGGCCGAGGAGTTCGGCTACGAGCTGGTCCTGGACCATGGCACCGAGTCCTATAAGCTCGCCGACGTCATCGCCGAACGCGGCGTCCCGGTGCTCTACGGTCCGATGATCGTCTCGCGCAGCAAGGTCGAGGTCCGGGACCGTACTCCGGCCGCTCCGGGGATCCTCGCCGCCGCCGGAGTGAAGGTCTCGTTGATCACCGACCACCCGGTGGTGCCGATCGACTTCCTCATGCACCAGGCGGCGCTCGCCGTGCGGGAGGGCATGGAGCCTCAGGAGGCGCTGCGGGCGGTCACCCTCAACCCCGCCGAGGTGTTGGGCGTCTCCGAGCGGATCGGTTCCCTGGAGGTCGGGAAGGACGCCGACGTCGTCCTGTGGTCCGGCGACCCGCTGGACACGCGGAACCGGGCCCTGCGCACCTGGGTCGACGGGCGGGAGGTCTACAGCTATGACGAGGACTCCCGCACCTCGTCGGTGCTCGAACGCTGGTGAGTCGGTGGTGAGCCCCGCACGTCCCGGGGCTCACCGCGCCTCGCCGCACAGTGGGTTGTCTCACCGGGTGGAGCCTGTCCCATCGGGGTGGTTCACTGGAGGCATGACACATCGGCATGCGGATCACCCGTCTCGAGCAGGCGGCTGTACCACCGGACGGATGCTGCGGATCACCGGCCGGGTCCAGGGTGTGTTCTTCCGGGCGTCCACCCGTGACGCGGCGGAGGACCTGAGTCTCACCGGGTGGGTGCGCAACGCCGACGACGGCGCTGTGGAGGTCCTCATCGGCGGTCAGGGGCCGGCGGTGGACGCGCTGATCCGCTGGTGCCACCACGGGCCGCAGAAGGCTCGGGTCGACGATGTCGAGGAGCGGGAGGCCGCCGAGGCCGAGTTGGCCAGCCTGCCGGCCTCGGGCTTCGAGGTCCGGCGCTGAGCAGACACCGGCGCTGAGCAGGCACCGGCGCTGAGCAGGCAGGGGCGGCGTCGTGGCCTCAGCGGTCCGGCGTCGCCTCCTACGGCGGGGTCAGCCCGAGCTCCGGCGGCAGCGCGCGACTCTCACCGAGGACGTGCTCGGCGAGGAACCCGAGGACCACTTGGTACCAGATCCTCGCGTGGTGCGGGCTGAGGATCCAGTGGTTCTCCTGGGGGAAGTACAGGAACCGGTGCACGGTGTTCCCCTCCTCATCTGTGGGGAGACCGGACTTCTCCAGCAGCTCGTACCAGAGTCGCAGACCCTCACCGATCGGCACACGGTAGTCCTTGTCCCCGTGGATCACCAGCATCGGGGTGACGATCTCCTCCACGAATCGGTGCGGGGAGTATTCCTGCTCCATGGCGGGGTCGATCTGTCGGCGCCAGAAGAAGGAGGCGTCCGTGGTGGGCCCGAACTGGTCCAGTGCCCACAGGGACGCGTGGGTGACGATCGCGGAGAACCGGTCGGTGTGTCCGGCCACCCAGTTGGCCATGTAGCCGCCGAAGGACCCTCCCATCGCCGCAGTGCGAGACTGGTCGATGTCGTGGCGAGCCTCGGCCGCATCGGTGATCGACATCAGGTCGGTATAGGGCGCCTCGCCCCAGGAGTTCCAGCCCCGCTGGATGAACTCCTGACCGTATCCGGTGGACAGGGCGGGGTCGGGAAGCAGCACCGCATAGCCCTGGGCGGTCATCAGCCAGGGGTTCCACCGCCAGGACCAGGTGTTCCAGGAGCTCAGCGGGCCGCCGTGGATCCACAGCAGCAGCGGGGCGGGGGTCTCCGCACCGGCCTGCTCGGGGAGGGCCAGCCAGGCGCGCAGGCGCACTCCGTCGTCGGCCGTGGTCTCGACCTCGGTGAGTCTGCCGGGGATCCGTGGACGTGGAGCCGGGTTCCTCAGCCGGGTGACCGCGCCGTCGTCCAGCGCCACCCGCACCACCTCGGCGGGGAATTCATAGCTGCTGCGCACACCGTAGACGGCGCCGCCGTCGGGAGCGACGACGGCGGTGGTGTAGGTGGCGTCGTCCCGGGTGAGTTGGGTGACCGCACCGTCGGCGGCATCCACGTGGAACAGCGGACCCCTGCCGTCGGCGTCGGCGCCGGCGATGAATCCTGATCCGTCAGGCAGCCAGTCGAAGGCTGTCAGCCACAGGTCGGCCTCTGCCGTGGGGGAGAGCGCACCGGTGGCGAGATCCAGCAGGTGCAGCCGTGGCTCCAGAGCGCGCGAGGGCAGGGGCCTCCGGGTGACGGTCACCACCGCCTGGCGGCCGTCCGGGCTGATGGGGCCGGGGGTGTGATCGTGATCGGGGTCGTCGGCGATGATCCGCCGGTCGCCGGTGCGCAGGTCCACCACTGCCAGGGCGGTGCGGCGGTCGGCGCGCGCCTCGGGGATGTGGACTGAGATCAGCGCGCGGGTGCCGTCAGGGCTGAGGGCGACCTCGCCGGCGAACCGGCTGCCCAGCCCTGCGGTGACAGGCCGGAGCCGTGTCAGCCTCGCGTCCTCGTCCGTGCCGGGGGCCTGCTGCGGCAGCGCCTCGGGCTCCACGGCGAACAGTGCAGTGTGGGCCGGGCCGAGATCGTGGTCCCAGTCTCGGACGGGGTAGGAGTCGTGGAGGATCGCCTCGACTCCACCGTCTCGGCGCGTGGTGTGCAGCATGGCGTGCTGCTCCTCGTCCGAGGCGCCGGGAAGCAACGGTGCGGTCACCAGTGCGACGTCGGCGGATCGGGCGCAGAAGGCCTGGTCCACTCCGCCGGGGCGGCGGGCGACAAGGGCGGCCTCCCCGCCGGGGGCAGGCAGCCGCCAGAGGGCAGTGTCGCTGCCGGAAGGGCTGGCGCCCTCGGTGCTGCCGGAGGAGCCGGGGGAGCCGGCGGTCTGACCGGGTCGGGCCGAGAGGAACACGAGGTCCCCGGTGGCGGAGAACACCGGGCCGGACTCACCGGCGCCGCTGCGGGTGAGGCGGCGTGCGGGGCGCTCGCCGGAGGGGTCGATCTCCCAGAGAGATGTCACGGAGGAGGTGCCCTTCTCATCCAGGGTGCTGACCGTGCTGACCAGCCGGGTGCCGTCGGGGCTCATGACCAGCCCGTCCAACCGGGGGAGAGCTATGAAGCGGTCGAGGTCGTGGAAGTCGTCTGCCGTGTCGTCGGTCATGGGGACTTTGTACCACTGGAAGGTGGCCATACTGTTGCACGGCGCAACTGAGGGCGTGTTGTGTGGGGACCAGGGCCGAGACCTCACTCTAGGGGGTCGGACCCGGTTCAGCGAGCACCCCGGGCCGATGGTCAGGAGCTGGACGCATGGGTCACAGGACTGATCGCCGCCGCGCCTCCCACGACAGGGGGAGGGGCCCGGTGCTGTCATCGTGGAGACCCCTTGCGACGTCGCCCCGTCGTCTCAGGGGCCGTGTCGGAGGCTTCGGCTACGGTGCAGGAATGGCAGAGCGACCAATGGCAGAGCGACCGATGGCAGAGCGACCGATGGCAGAGCGGTCACAGGACACCGGGGTGGAGTCGGCATTGCGCGCGGACGGGCTGGTCATCGGCCCGGACGGACTCGCGCGCACCGCCTGGGCAATGGACTCCGAGATGATGCGGCACTACTACGACACCGAGTGGGGGATGCCGGTCTGGGACGAGCGGGGTCTGTTCGAGCGGTTGAGTCTGGAGGGCTTCCAAGCCGGCCTCTCGTGGGCGACGATCCTCGCCAAGCGGGAGAACTTCCGCCGCGCCTTCGCCGAGTTCGACCCGGATGCCGTCGCGGCTTTCGGCGAGGACGATGTCGAACGGCTTCTGCAGGATGCCGGCATCGTCCGTCACCGTGGCAAGATCACCGCCACGATCGGCAACGCTCGGGCCACCGTCGCGCTGCGTGCCGACGGGGGCCTGCCGGCGCTGATCTGGTCTCACCGTCCGGAGGAGACTCCCGCACCACGCAGCCTCGCGGAGGTCCCGACCCGTTCGCCGGAGTCAGAGGCGCTGGCTGCGCGGCTGCGGGCCGCGGGATTCCGGTTCGTGGGACCCACGACGATGTTCGCGCTCATGGAGGCGGTCGGCATCGTGGACACGCACCTGGTGGGATCGCATCGCCGCGGAGCCTCCGGCATCTGGGGATGAGGGCCATCTGCGGCCGTTCCTGCTGCGGGCTGGCACGGTGCGGATCGTCAGTGGTGCTGCTGACGCTCCTGGGCCGCGATGTCGGCCGTCTCGAGCTGGAAGGTCGAATGCTCCAGGCGCACGTCGAAATGCTCCGCGACACAGGTGCGCAGGGCATGCAGGATCTGCGGTGCGTGGCCGTCGCGGAAGCAGGCGTCGTCGACCACCACGTGCCCGGAGATCACCGGCAGTCCCGATGCGACGGTGGACGCGTGCAGATCGTGGACCTCGCGCACATGGGGCAGGGCCAGCATGTGCTCACGCACCCGGTCGAGGTCGACCCCGTGCGGGGTGAACTCCATCAGGATGCGT
Source organism: Nesterenkonia suensis (assembly GCF_054782935.1). NCBI lineage: Bacteria > Bacillati > Actinomycetota > Actinomycetes > Micrococcales > Micrococcaceae > Nesterenkonia > Nesterenkonia suensis. The sequence goes on from NZ_BAAGRN010000001.1 coordinate 556,256, forward strand.
GCGGCCTCGCGCAGCAGCAGCGCGGCCCGCGGCAGGATCAGCGCCGTGATCGCCAGAGCCGCCACGGCATCGGCCTGCTGCCAGCCCGTCACCGCGATCACCACCGCTGCGGCGATGACCCCCAGGGAGCCCAAGGCGTCGGCCAGGACCTCCAAGAACGCGGCACGGAGGTTGAGGTTGCTGCGGCGACCGCTGCGGAGCACCACCAGCGAGGCCACGTTGCCCGCGAGCCCGACGGCTCCGAACATCAGAAGCTCCCAGGGCGGCACTGTGGGAGGGGAGCTGATCCTGGTCACTCCCTCGACCGCCGCGTAGACACCGATGCTGAGCAGGAGCAGCGCCTGGACCGCGGCAGCGAGGACCTCGATCCTCCGGAAGCCCCAGGTCCGGGTGGATGTGGGCGCACGCCCCATCAGTGACGCCGCGATCAGCGCGATCAGCAACCCGATGGAATCGGCCAGCGAATGCACCGCATCGGTGAGCAGGGCCAGCGAACCGGTCAGCCAGGAGCCGACGAACTGGGCGAGGACGACGACGCCGGTGATCCCGCAGGCCACTGCCAGACGTCCCCGATGGGTCGACGCCTCGTGGTGGGAGGATGCGTGCGGGGAGCTCGTCGAGTGAGATCCTGCTCGGTGGGAGCCCAAGGGTCGCCCTTCTGTGGTGCGGGTCGCCGGGCTTCGAGTCTACGGACGATCCGGTGCGGCGAACCAGCGCTGTGACGGCGGAAGCCACAGGAGCAGCACCATGAAGGCCATGATTCCGAGATCCCACCGCAGGCCCATGCTGAGCACGGACGGGTAGGCCCAGCTGCGCAGCACCGCTTCGACGGCGGAGACGGCGAGCAGGGCGGTCAGCAGGAAGCGGACCCACTCGAGTCGTTCCGGCACCTTCAGCACCAGGGCGACCTGCAGGACGGTCAGGGCGATGCTCAGCATGATCGCCAGCAGCCCGATCAGCCCGGGCACCGCTCCGGCCATCCGGGAGATGGTGTGCAGGCCGGTGAGGTGGATCAGGAAGCCGGGCAGCAGGAAGATCAGGGTCACTCCGGTGATCGCCAGCAGCCCGAAATAGCCGATCCGTGCGGTGAGCGGCATGTGATCCACCTGGAGCAGCGCCGTTGCGGCGCGCTGGGGCACCAGGTCGCCGAGGCCGCGGGGCCACGTCGCCGGGAGCTGAGAGGAGGGGCGCGGAGGTCTCGACCGGGGGACGGAGGAGAGGTGCTGTGTGCTCATGACAGTCCCATGATAGCCGCGGATCCCTGCCATGACGGGGATCCGAGGGGTGTCGCGGTCTCCGTGCCTCGAGGCGGCGTCGGCATGGCTGCGGCTCGGCGTGCTCATGACGTCGGTAGGCCGTCTGCCGTCGTATCCTGGCCGCATGACGACTGACCGCTTCTGCTCCCGCGTCCTGTCTCTGACCGCTCTCAGCCTCGGTGCTGGTCTGCTCCTCACCGGCTGCGGGGATGCTGAGCATGATCCTGCGGAGGACGACTCCGCACAGGAGCAGGGCGCCGCAGGCGACGACGGCGCCCAGGACGGGGCGGACGGTGCAGATGGCGCGGACGGTGGCGCCGGACAGGGCTCCGGGGCTGCGGGGGAGCCCTTCGCTCAGGCACGGATCGGCGACGCGGCCGACAACGACCACGGGCTGGTGACCTTCTCCGAGATGGGGGAGGGCGTCCAGGTGCAGGCGGAGCTGAAGGACCTGGACGCAGGATTCTTCGGGTTCCATATCCACGGGACCGGACTCTGCGAGCCGCAGTCCGCCGGTGACGACGGCGAGGTGGGGGACTTCCTCTCGGCCGGAGGCCACCTGGCGGGCGAGGCGGAGGAGGACCACGGGGTCGTGGAGGGGGAGGAGGCCCCCGAGGACGACGGCCTGGAGGGGCAGGACGCCCCCGGTGATCAGCCGCACATCGAGGTCGACTCCGGGCCGCACCACCCGAACCATGCGGGAGATCTGCCGAACCTGCTCGTCACCGAGAACGGCACCGCGACCCTGACCGTGGTGACCGATCGGCTCACTGACGAGCTGCTCACCGGGGGCGAGGGCGCGGCCGTGATCATCCACTCCCAGCCGGACAACCACGGCAACATCCCGGAGCGCTATGCGCCGGCAGGCCCGGATGAGGACACGCTGGCCACCGGTGACGCGGGGACGCGGATCGCATGCGGCGTCATCGAGGCGCCGTGAGACATGCCACATCTCGTGCCGTGATCCCGTCTCCCGGCCTCTGACGACGCGGAGGTGAATTGCCGGGGCTGTGATGGGGTCGATATAGTCGCCTTCGGTGTGCCGGGAAGACTGGTCGGCGATTGAGTAGCGTCTATGTGCGGAGCACGTGGCCTGGGGCGGACGGGGTGCAGAGCCGTTCCTCCGCCGTGCCGAGTCCGCCCGTAGGGGCTCCCTCACGACGATGACGCCTGGACCGCTGGCGACATGTTCCCCACACCCACAGGAGGCCCGCACCATGCACCTGCCCCTCTGCACGCCTCCCTCCCGCGCCCCCGGCACCCTCCACAGGGTCTGGGCTGACAGCGCGGCAGGGCAGCTCCGAGCGGTGGGCCGCTGATGACGGTCATGGTGCTGCTGTTCCTCTCACTGATCCTGGTCCCTGTCTCGGCGGCGGTGCACCGCGTCCTCGGCCGGGACACCGGCTGGTTCGCCGCCGTCGCGCTGCTCGGGCTCGGCGCCGCCACGCTGCCCTGGATCCGGCCCATCGTCGAAGGTGAGGTGTTCGAAGAGCATCTTCCCTGGATCCCCACCGTCGACGTCGGTCTGTCTCTGCGGCTGGACGGCCTGGGCCTGGTCTTCCTGCTGCTGGTGCTGTTCATCGGTGCGCTGGTGATGGCGTACAGCGCCCGCTATTTCTCGCCGCAGAAGCGGACGAACGACTACTACATCTGGATGCTGCTCTTCGTCTTCGCGATGAGCGGCATGGTCATGGCTGATGACCTCATCCTGCTGTTCGTCTTCTGGGAGTTCACCACTCTCTGCTCGTTCTTCCTGATCAACCGCTCCGGGGACAAGGCCCCGGCTCCGGCCCAGCGCACTCTGCTGATCACGATGGCCGGCGGCCTCGGGCTGCTCACCGCGGTGCTGATGATCATCGTCGCCACCGGCACCACACGAATCTCGGAGGCGCTGCAGCACAGCGTCTGGCAGCAGGACGGCCTGTTCACCTCCGTGGTGGCGGTGCTGGTGGTGCTCGCCGCGTTCACCAAGTCCGCGCAGTTCCCGTTCCACCTGTGGCTGCCCGACGCGATGGTGGCCCCGGCTCCGGTCTCCGCCTACCTGCACGCCGCGGCCATGGTGAAGGCCGGCATCTACCTGCTGCTGCGCTTCTCTCCGGTCTTCCAGGGGGTGGCGGTCTGGCAGACGCTGCTGATCGGCTGCGGTCTCGTCACGGCGCTGATCGGGGCGCTGTTCGCCCTGCAGCGCCATGACATCAAAGAGATCATGGCCTATTCCACGGTCAGCCAGCTGGGTTTCCTGGTGACGGTCATCGGAGTGGGCACGCCGACGGCGCTGGCCGCGGCGACCATCCACGTGATCGCCCATGCGCTGTTCAAGTCCTCACTGTTCATGATGGTGGGCATCATCGAGCATGAGGCGCATTCCCGCGACATCCGTCGGCTCAACGGCCTGCACCGCACGATGCGCGTCTCCGGGGTGATCACCCTGATCGCCTGCGTCTCCATGGCTGGGATTCCGCCGCTGATGGGCTTCGTCTCCAAGGAGCACCTGCTCGCCGGGCTTCTCTCGGCAGACTTCGGAGCGGGCCTGATCTGGCTGATCACCGGGCTGGCCGTGCTCGCCGCGGTGGGGACCTTCGCCTACTGCGGCCGCATCGTGCTGGGGTCCTTCACCTCCTACACCGGAGCCGGTCGTCGTGATGAGCCCCAGGAGCCGATGGCGCCTGACGCGGCCCATGAGGCTCCGCTGTCCTTCTACCTGCCGGCGCTGCTGCCGGCGGCGGCCGGCCTGGTCTTCGGCTTCTCGCCCCAGGTCTTCGACGGGTTGGTCGGTGCGGCCGCGTCGGCGGCCTCCGGTGAGGTCTATGACGCGCACTTCGCCCTGTGGCACGGATTCACGGTGGACCTCGCGCTCTCGGCGGTGATCATGGTGGTCGGCCTGCTGGCCGTGCTGTCCCGCACGCGTCTGGACTCGCTCGTTCCGCGCACGATCCTCCCGTTCACCGGGGTGCAGGTCGTGGAGCGGATGCGCACCGAATCGATCTCCTTCGGGCGGCGTGTGGGCGACCTGACCCGCACGGACGTGCACGCGGTGCACCTGACCGCGCCCGGTGTCCTTCTGGTGGGCATCTTCATCGCCGGACTGATGGCCGCGCCGTTCGTCGGGGAGCTGACCCCGGGTCACTCTCAGCCCACCGACTGGGTGCTGATCGGCCTGCTGGTGTTCTTCCTCCTCGGCACGGTCATCACGCAGAGCCGGACGGCTGCGGTGGTGCTCGCCGGCGGCGCCGGGTTCGTGGTGGCCGCCTGGTACTTCCTGCTCGGTGCCATCGACGTCGGCATGACGCAGCTGCTGGTGGAGATCCTCACCGTGGTGGTGCTGGTCCTGGTGCTGCGCAAACTGCCCAAGCGCTTCCACGAGGTCTCCCGGACCCGGACGGCGGTCTCCGCCGTGGTGGCGATCGGCTTCGGGCTCATGGCGTTCATCGCAGCCTTCGCGCTGACCGGCCGACGCGGACAGTCCCCGGTGGCCGAGTGGTACCTGGAGAACACCTACGAGGCCACGCACGCCACCAACACGGTCAACTCGATCCTGGTCGACTTCCGCGCGCTGGACACCTTCGGGGAGCTCACCGTACTCGGCGTGGCCGGATTCGCCATCCTGGCGCTGCTGAACTCCGCGTTCTCCACCTCGGACAACGCGCCGGCGGCCTCCCGGCTGTGGGTCGGCACGCCGATCTACAACGCCGAGGACAACACGACCGCGATGCGCCTGGTGTTCAACTGGATGGCTCCGTTCATCATCCTGCTGTCGCTGGTGCTGCTGGTCCGGGGCCACTACGAATCCGGCGGCGGCTTCATCGCCGCCTTGGTGGCCGGAGGCTTCTTCGCCCTGCGGTACCTGGTGGCGCCGTCGGACTCGGCGGTGAAGCTGCGCTTCGACTACGCGATGGTCATCGTCGGCGGCATCATGGTCGGTGCGGCCATCGGCGTCGTCGGCTACCTGGAGGGCTCGTACCTGCGGCCCATCATGTGGGACATCCCGCTGCCGTGGGGCGGGGAGTACGCGTTCACCACCGCGCTGATCTTCGACGTGGGGATCTACCTGGCCGTGATCGGGGCCGTGCTGGTCGCATTGGACCGTCTCGGCCAGGCTCAGCGGTACCCGGCCGAGCTGCTGCGCGCCCACCGCAAGGCCTTCGGCACCCCGGAGGGGCAGCACGAGGGCTCCGCCCACCGGTATGTGGATCCCGGTGATGTGCCCTTCGAAGTGGATCCCACGGCCGGAGAGGACGAGACGAGCATCCAGGAGGTGAGGGACCGATGAGCATCGCCATCGCCATCGGGGTCCTGACGGCGGCCGCCGTCTACCTCTTCATGCAGCGCGGCATGGTCCGCATCGTGCTGGGCTTCGTGCTCGCCTCCCACGCGGCGAACCTGATGCTGTTCTCCGCCGGCAACGTGGCCTACCGCGGGGTGCCCTACATCGGGTCCGGAGAGGTCGGGGAGCAGGCCGACCCCCTGCCGCAGGCCTTCGTGCTGACCGCGATCGTCATCGCCTTCTCGATCACCATGTTCATGGTGACCCTGGCGATCACCACGACCACCGACGATGACACCGAGAACGAGGAGGAGTCGCCGATCATGGTGCTCACCGGCGGCACCGGCGACATCAACGACGCCGGCATGATGCGCCACGACGTCGAGTGCACCGGCGCCGCGGGCGCCGGCACCGGCGGGGCGCATGCCAGCCCGCTGAGCCCGGTCCATGACTTCGAGGGCCTCGAACTCCATCCGGAGCCCACCGAGGAGCAGGGCAACGGCACCCTCGACGGCGGCGCCGGTCGCGGCGCCGGGACGGAGGCTCGCGATGACTGAGATCCTGGGGCCTCTGCTGCCGCTTCTGGTCGGAGCTCCGCTGTTCCTCGGTGCGCTGGGCGCGCTGTTCCGCCGGAACACCTCCGTCCGGCACATCATCAGTCTGGGTACGCTGTCCGCCCTCTTCGCCTTCTCGATCCTGCTGGTCGTGGACACGCACGACGGCACCGTGATCGCCCATCAGGTCGGCCTCTGGGACTACGGGGTCTCCATCCCGTTCGTGGTGGACGCGCTGTCGGCCCTGGTGCTGATGATCATCAGCATCCTGGGCATCGCCTCGGTGCTCTTCGCCATGGCCACCCATGAGGCGCGGGCCCGCTTCTACCACCCGTTCGTGCTGGTGCTCATGGCCGGTGTGGCCGGTGCGCTGATGACCGGGGACCTGTTCAACCTCTTCGTGTTCATCGAGGTCATGCTGCTGCCTTCCTACGGTCTGCTGGCCATGATGGGGGCGAAGCTGGGTGCCCACGGCGCGCGGATCTATGTCTCGGTGAACCTGTTGGCCTCCACGCTGCTGCTGATCGGCATCGGGCTGGTCTACGCCACCGCAGGCACGGTGAACCTGGCGGAGCTGCACGGGGCCGCCTCAGAGGACCCCGCGGTGGCGGTCGCCGGAGGCGTGGTGCTGACCGCGATCTCCATCAAGGCCGCCGTCGTGCCGGTGCACGGGTGGCTCACCCGCACGTATGCGCTGACCTCGCCGGCGGTGACGGCGCTGTTCTCCGGCATCCACACCAAGGTTGCGATCTACGCGATCTATCGCATCTACTCCCTGCTCTTCGACGGGGACGAGCGCTTCCTGTGGGTGGCGCTGCTGATCACCAGCCTGACGATGCTGATCGGTGTCCTGGGAGCGATCGGAGAGAAGACCACCCGCTCGATCCTGGTGTTCCACATGATCAGCCAGATCGGCTACATCCTCATCGGGGTCGGCCTCTTCACCGCTCTGGGGCTGACGGCGGCGATCTTCTACCTGCTGCACCACATGATCGTGAAGGCCTCGCTGTTCCTCTCCACCGGCGCCATCGAGGAGACCTATGGCACCGGAGAGATCGACAAGCTCGGCGGGATGCTCAAGCGTGAGCCGCTGATCGCGATCACCTTCATGGTGGCCGCGCTCTCGCTGGCCGGGCTGCCGCCGTTCTCCGGGTTCGTGGCGAAGTTCTCCATCATCCAGGCCACTTTGGAGCAGTCGCACTACTGGGTCGCCGCCGTCGCAGTGGTGGTCTCGGTGTTCACGCTGCTGTCCATGCTGAAGATCTGGACCGGGGTGTTCATGGGCTCGGAGCCGGAGAACCTGGAGAAACGGGCCATCACCCACCAGCAGCGCACCCACGGAAGGCGCTACCTGAGGGTGGAGGCCCAGGCGGAGACGCCGACGCTGTCCATCGGTCCGGCGACGACGACCACCACACAGGTGCTCGCCGGGGAGCGGGCGGTGAGGATCCCGCCGAAGCTCATCGTCCCGGGGGCGCTGCTGGCCGTGGTGACGCTGTTCTTCGGGCTCGGCGCGGAGCTGCTGATGAGCCTCTCGGCCACCGCGGCGGAGAACCTGTTGAATCCGATCGAGTATGTGAGGGCGGTGAGCGGCGCATGAGTTTGGAGACCCTGTCCCGACGGCCCCGGCCGCTGCGCATCCTGAGCTTCCTGCTCTGGTACCTCAAGGAGTTCGTGCTGGCCAACCTCCACGTCACTGCGGAGGTGCTCCGGCCACGGAGCCGGAGGACGATGGCGCCGGGGATCCTGGCGGTCCCGGCGGCCTCCCGCACCGACGCCGAGTGGACGCTGATCTCCACGCTGATCACGCTCACCCCGGGGACGCTGACCATCACGCTGTCGAAGGAGCACGGCATCCTCTACGTGCACGGCATGTTCGTGGAGAGCAGGGAGGCCTTCGTGGCGGAGATCCAGGAGATGGAGGACCGCCTGCTGCATGCGATGCGGCGCGAAGTCGGCGATCTGACCCGTGCCGTGCAGGCTCCGGTGGTGGCCCCGGTCGACGTCGACGAGGATGAGGCAGGTGATCCGCTGTGATCACCGAGATCACCTTGGAGGTGGCCCTGGTCCTGCTGGGCCTCGGGATGCTGATCGCCGGAGTGCGTGGCTTCCTGGGTCCGCGCACCTCGGACCGCGCGGTCGCCTCGGACCTCATCTTCTTCGCCATGATCGGCTTCATCGCGCTGATCGGTCTGCGGATCGACATCGAGGCGCTCTTCGACATCATCCTCATCGCCACCCTGCTGGGATTCATGGCGGCGATCTCCATGGCACGACTCGGATCGGGAGGGCAGCGCTGATGGACCTGCAGATCATCGAGCTGAGCGCCCACGTGGCGGGCATGGTGCTGATCTTCCTGGGGATCTTCATCCTTCTGGTCTCCGCGGTGAGTCTCTTCCGGCTGCCAGACCTCTACATGCGTGCCTCGGGTGTCGGGACCTCAGCCGGACTGGGGGTGGCGACGATCGTCATCGGGACCCTGCTGGTGGACTTCTCCTGGCTGAACCTGGTGAAGGCGCTGATCGCTGTGGTCGCCCAGCTGCTGACCTCGGCGGTGGGGTCGATGGCGATCGCACGCTCCGGCTATCTGAACAACTCGCTGCCCGCGGCCGTCACCCATATCGACGACCTGCGGCTGACCCGCCGGGACGCTCACGCCGACTGAGCGGGCCCGGTGGGTGCGTTCCGGAGCGGTTCTGCTGCGGACGAATCGCGAATCCCCGTCCGGAGCCGCTGACCTGGAGGGTCGTGGCGACTAAGGTGACCTCATGAGCACCGAGCCGCAGTCCGAGACCCGTGCCGTCGACGGCGGCCTGCGCCCTCACCAGGCGCGGTCACCTCAGGCGGAGGACCGAGACGTCGTCGACGAGCAGGCGACCTATGAGGACGCCGAGCGTCCCGGAACCGTGGCCGCGGCGGCGGACCAGCCGCTGGCGTGGAAGAGCGGCCAGCGCCTGGACGTCGCCGCGGCCGAAGGGATCCCGCAGAAGCCGCGCGCACCGTGGCGGCTGACCGGGGCGACCTGGCGATACAGCCTGAAGCGCACGGTCGCGGAGTTCGGCCGTGACCAATGCACCGACCTCGCGGCCGGGCTCACCTACTACGCGGTGCTGTCCCTGTTCCCGGCGCTGATCGCCTTCGTCTCGCTGCTGTCCCTGGTCGGGGAGGCTCAGCGCACCCAGAAGTTCATCCTGGAGACGCTCTCCGAGCTCGCCGAGGACGATTTCATGGAGACGGTGGAGACTATGGTCGAGGTGGTCACCTCGGCGCCGGGGGCCGGGCTGGGGCTCGCGGTCGGCATCCTGGTGGCGATGTGGACGGCGTCGAACTACGTCAATGCCTTCTCCCGGGCGCTGAACCGCATCTATGAGGTCCCTGAGGGCCGTTCAATGCTGCAGCTGCGTCCGGTCCTCTACAGCGTCACCGTCGGCCTGATCGTGCTGGTCGCCCTCTCTGCGGTGATGCTGGTGGTCTCCGGGCCGCTGGCGGAGGCGATCGGCGGCACGGTCGGCCTGGGGGAGACGGCGGTCGTGGTCTGGGACTATGTGACCTACCCCGCGCTGCTGCTGGTCGCGGCGGCCTGCATCGGCCTGCTCTACTACGCCACGCCGAACATCCGGCAGCCGGGTCCGCTCTGGATCTCACCCGGTGCGCTGGTGGCGATCCTGGTGATGGTGCTGGCCACGATGGGAGTGGGCTTCTACATCGGGAACTTCGCGAACTATGAGGCGACCTATGGGGCGCTGGCCGGTGTGATCATCTTCCTGTTCTGGATCTACATCATGAACGTGGTCCTGCTGCTCGGAGTGGAGCTCGATGCTGAGCTGGAGCGCGGCCGCCAGCTGCAGGCGGGGATCGAGGCCGAGCGGACCATCATGCTCTCCCCACGTCAGCTGCAGGCTGCGGAGAAGGCGGCTCGCAAGCGGGAGCGGCTCGTGGCCCAGGGCCAGGCGCTGCGGAGGAGCGGCGGGCGGACGGCGAACCCGGAGGACCTCTGGCGCCGGTGACCGGATCGTGATCCGGGCGTGGAGGATCGAGGCTCCCCCGAAACATACGTGAAAGGTTTCCTTGATAGACTCCATGCATCGGGTGACGTACGCAACACCAGCAGGCGCTGATGCGTGCTGACGCGGCGTTCGTGACCCCAGCCCAGAGCGGCCTCTTCGGGAGGAACCGCTGGATCGCAGTCGCGGCAGGGCCTGTGCGCCCTCCGCTCGCACCCACGAGGAGAACATCCCCCATGCGAACACATACGACCTTCAGCCGCGGGGCGGTGGCCGTCTCTGCGGCCGCGGCCCTGACGCTGACCGCCTGCGGCGGCGACGGCGACGGCGGCGACGTCCAGGCCGCCGGCGACGGCGGCACCGTCTCCGTCTACAACTGCGAGCCGCAGTTCATGGTCCCGGGCAACTCGACCGAGGTCTGCGGATCCTGGGTCTTGGAGAACCTGTTCACCGGACTCACCCAGGTCGACTACGACACCATGGAGCCCGGCCCCGGTGTGGCAGAGAGCTGGGAGACCGAGGACAACGTCACCTGGACGTTCCACCTCGGGGAGGACTGGAGCTTCCACAACGGCGAGCCGATCACGGCGCAGACCTTCGTGGACACCTTCAACTGGGTGGTCGACCCGGACAACGCGCAGCAGAACGCGAACTTCCATGACAAGTTCGTCGGCTACGACGACGTCGTCGAAGGTGACGCTGAGGAGATGGAGGGCGTCCGCGCAGTGGACGACCACACCCTCGAGCTCGAACTCACCGAGCCGTTCTCCCCGCTGCCGTTCATGCTCTCCTACACCGGCTTCTACCCGATGCCGGAGGAGGCCTACGAGGACATCGACGCTTTCGAGCAGGCCCCGATCGGCAATGGCCGCTACCAGATGGACGGTGAGTGGATCCACGACGAGGAGATCGCCGTGGAGCGCTTCGAGGAGTGGGCCGGGGAGGACCCGGGCGTTCCGCAGCGCATCGAGTGGAAGATCTACGCCGACATCGACACCGCCTACATGGACGTCCAGGCTGGCAACCTGGACATCATGGACGCGGTGCCGCCGCACCTGCGCCCCAACATGGACGCTGACTTCGGCGAGAACCAGCACACCTTCGACACCTCCTCGTTCACCTACATGGGCTTCCCGCTCTACCAGGAGGACTTCCAGGACCCCGACGTCCGCCACGCGCTCTCCATGGCCATCGACCGCCAGGAGATCATCGACACCATCCACAACGGCGCGTTCACTCCGGCGTCGAACATCATTCCGCCGATGCTGCCTGAGGCCCGCGAGGACGCCTGCGAGTACTGCGAGTTCGACCCTGAGGCCGCGGCTGATCTCTACGAGGAGGCCGGCGGTCCGGAGGACCTGACCGTCTACTTCAACTCCGGAGCGGGGCATGAAGAGTGGGTCCAGGCGATCACCAACCAGTGGCAGCAGCACCTGGGCGTGGAGAACGTGACGTTCGAGTCGCTGGACTTCGCCCAGTACCTGGACCTGCATGACAACCAGGACGTGACCGGCCCGTACCGTCTGGGCTGGGTGCTGTCCTACCCGTCCCCGCAGTACGCGATGGAGCCGATCTACACCACCGGTCAGTCCTCGAACTACGCGGACTACTCCAACGAGGAGTTCGACGACCTCATCAGCCAGGCGAACTCCGCCGTGGACGAGGACGAGGCCTCCGAGCTCTACCAGCAGGCCGAGGACATCCTGCTGGAGGACATGCCTGTCATCCCGCTGTGGTTCCAGAACTTCGGCGTGGTCCACTCCGAGCGCATCGACGGCGACAGTGTCCTGATGGACCCGCGCACCTTCCTGCGCGTCGAGCAGCTCGTCGTCACCGAGGACTGAGCGACTCGACTCCCACGGCAGCAGGACGCGGCCCGCACCGGTCACACCCAGGGCGGGCCGCGTCCTTCTGCCGGGACGATGTCCTGACCGCAGGCCTCGTCCGCACCTCTTCAGCCGCAGCTGATGCGGCCCGCCAGCGGCCCAACCACGCCGCCCGGCACAGCTGACCCCGACCGTCCAGGGCCACAAGCCCTGCCGGTGAAGGAGCCCGATGACGATCACTCGCCCCCGCACTCTCTCCGCCGGAGACTTCAGGATGTCCGGCCGCCCAGTCTCCGCTCTCTGCCTTGCCTCCTCTCTCCGCTCTGTCTCCGCTCGCCGCTCTGTCTCCGCCTCCGGCCCCCGCCGCTCCCTGCTGCTGGGTGCCGGGATCAGCACCGCTTTGGTGCTCAGCGCCTGCGGCGAGGGCTCTTCAGAAGCCGGCGTCTCGGACGGCGGAGAGTTCAGCGCCTACACCTGCGAGCCGCAGAGCCTCACCCCGGGCAACACCTCCGAGGTCTGCGGAGCCCGTGTTCTCGAGCAGCTCTTCACCGGGCTGACCGAGATCGACTACGACACCTTCGAGGCCGTCCCCGGCGTCGCCACCGGGTGGGAGTCCGAGGACAATGTCACCTGGACCTTCCACCTGCGCGACGACTACACCTTCCACAATGGGGAGCAGATCGACGCCCACACGTTCGTGGACACCTTCACCTGGACGGCCGACACGGAGAACGCCCAGGTCAACTCCGAGTTCTACGAGATCATCGCAGGATTCGACGACCTCGCCGAGGGCGAGACCGACGAGCTGGCCGGGGTGCGTGCTCTGGACGACCACACGCTGGAGATCGAACTCTCCGAGCCTTTCGGCCAGCTGCCGGTCCACGTGGGCCTGCTGGGCTTCTCGCCCATCCCGGAGGCCGCCTACGAGGACATGGACGCCTTCGAACAGGCCCCGATCGGCAACGGCCGGTACCAGATGGACGGCGAGTGGGTGCATGACGAACAGATCGCCGTGACCCGGAACGAGGACTGGCCTGGCAAGGTGCCGGGTCAGGCCGAGCGGATCCGGTGGACGATCTACTCGGACGTCGGCACCGCCTACATGGACGTCCAGGCCGGTGAGCTCGATCTGCTCGAGCAGGCTCCGCCGGAGCAGATCCCGCACATGGAGGCCGACTTCGGCCAGAATCAGGGCGCCTTCGAGACCGGCACCTTCACCTATCTCGGCTTCCCGCTGTACCAGGACGAGTTCCAGGACCCCGACGTCCGCCGCGCCCTGTCCCTGGCCATCGACCGTGACGCGATCGTGGAGACGATCTTCGACGGCGGCATGCAGCCGGCCCGCTCCATCGTCCCCCCGGTGCTCCCGGAGGGTCGCGGGGACGCCTGTACTGCCTGCGAGCACGACCCGGAGGCGGCCGCCGACCTCTATGAGGCGGCCGGCGGTCCCACTGAGCTGGAGATCTACTACAACTCCGGGGCCGGCCACGACGACTGGATCGAGGCCGTCTCCCACCAGTGGCAGCAGCACCTGGGGATCGAGGAGATCACTTTCCGCTCGCTGGACTTCGCCCAATACTTGGACGACCTGACCGAGGAGAACGCCGCCGGGCCCTTCCGCCTGGGATGGACCCTCTCCTCGCCGAGCGCCCAGTATGCGATGGAGCCGATCTACTCCACCGGCGCGTCGAGGAACTTCGCCGGCTACTCCAGCGAGGAGTTCGACACGCTCATCGCCGAGGCCAATGCGGCCGACGTCGAGGAGGCCGAGCCGCTCTACCACGCCGCCGAAGACGTCCTGCTCGAGGACCTTCCGGTGATCCCGCTGTGGTTCAACCAGCAGCATGTGGTCCACACCGAGCGCATCACCGACGTGGAGGTCAGCCCTCGGGGGCTTCCCCGCGTCGAGTCCATCACCGTCACTGAGTGAGAAGTCTCCGGGCGAGGGCCGCGCGCTCCCCGGGATCGCACCCTGTCGCAAGGAAGTGAGCACCAGATGAGGACACATCCCGTACCAGCTCGACTCGCCGCCGTCGGCGCCGGCACAGCTCTGCTGCTGACCGCCTGCGGCGACGCGGGAGATGAGGGCGAGCCCACCGGTGACGGTGGGACGCTGAGCATTTACAACTGCGAGCCGCAGAACCTGATGCCCGGCAACAACACGGAGAACTGCGGCTCCCGGGTCCTGGAGCAGCTCTTCACCGGCCTCACCCAGGTCGACTATGAGACCTATGAGGCCGTCCCGGCCGTGGCGGAGAGCTGGGAGACCGCGGACCAGACCACCTGGACGTTCCACCTGCGGGAGGACTTCACCTTCCACAACGGAGATCCCGTCACCGCGCAGACCTTCGTCGACACCTTCAACTGGGTCGTCGACCCGGAGAACGCGCAGGCCGGGGCCACCTTCCACGACAAGTTCCTCGGCTATGACGAGGTGGTCGCCGGCGAGGCCGAGCAGATGGAGGGCGTGCGCGCGCTCGACGAGCACACCCTCGAACTGGAGCTGGCCGAACCCTTCGGGCAGCTGCCCGTGGTGCTGACCTACACCTCGTTCTTCCCGATGCCGGAGGTCGCCTTCGATGACATGGAGACCTTCCAGAGCTCCCCGGTCGGCAACGGCCGGTATCAGATGGACGGCGAGTGGGTCCACGACGTCGAGATCGCCATGGAACGCTACGAGGACTGGCCCGGCGAGGACCAGGGCGCCCCGCAGCGCATCGAGTGGATGATCTACAACGACGTCGACACCGCCTACACCGATGTGCTCGCCGGGAACCTGGACGTCCTCGGAGAGGTCCCGCCGCACCGGATCGCCGGCATCGAGGAGGACTTCGGGCAGAACTGGTCGCAGCACGAGAGCTCCCGCTTCGTCTACATGGGCTTTCCGCTCTACCAGGACGAGTTCCAGGACGTGGACCTGCGCCACGCGCTGTCGATGGCGATCGACCGCGAGGAGATCATCGAGAGCATCTTCGACGGCTCGCAGACCGCGGCACGGTCTCTGCTGCCCCCGGTGTTGCCGCAGGGCCGTGAGGACGCCTGCGCGCACTGTGACTTCGCCCCCGACGCCGCCCGCGACCTCTATGAGGCCGCCGGCGGTCCGCAGGAGTTGACGCTGTACACCGACGCCGGCACCGGCCACGAGGAGTACGTCGAGGCCATCGGCCACCAGTGGCGGCAGAATCTCGGCATCGAGGACATCACCTACGAGTCACTGGACTTCGCCCAGTATCTGGACCTGCACGAGTCCGAGGGAGTGACCGGCCCGTACCGCCTGGGCTGGCTGCTGGCCTACCCGAGCCCGCAGTACGCCATGGAGCCGCTCTACTCGGAAGGGGCGCCGTCGAACTTCTCCGGATACGCCTCCGAGGAGTTCGACGCGCTCATCGACCGGGCCAACGCGGCCGATGTCGAGGATGCGGATGCGATCTACCAGCAGGCCGAGGACATCCTGGTGGAGGACATGCCGGTCATCCCGCTGTGGTTCCAGGACTACTTCATCGTGCACAGCGACCGCGTGTCCGACGTGGAGATGGACCTGCGCAGCTTCGTCCGGGTGGAGGATGTGACGGTGACCGACTGATCCTTCATCCCTGCCGCCCTTCGAGGATGAGCCCGGCGTCACAGGCCCCGTGCGGCCTGAGACGTCGGGCCTCCGCCTGACAGCCCTCTCTCAGAGAATTCAACACAGAGCACCCACCAAGGACACCAATGACCCGCTATATCATTCGGCGTCTGCTCCAGTTCATCCCGGTCCTGCTCATCGCGACCCTGTTGGTCTACGCGATGGTGTTCCTCATGCCGGGAGACCCGATCCGTGCACTGGCCGGCGACCGGCCGATGAGTGACGCGGTGCGGGAGACGCTTCGTGAGCAGTACAACCTCAATGATCCCTTCCTCGTCCAGTACGGCAAGTACATCTGGGGCGTCTTCACCGCCGCCGACTTCGGGACCACCTTCTCGGGACGCCCGGTGCTGGACATCATCCAGCAGCGCCTGCCGGTGACCCTCCAGCTGGCGGCGGTGGCACTGGTCATTCAGGCCGTCATCGGCGTCATCGCCGGCGCGCTGGCCGCGATCTACCGGGACCGCTTCATCGACCGCCTCGTCCAGGTCTCCACCGTGCTGGTCGTCGCGCTGCCGGTGATCGCCATCGCGTTCCTGCTGCAGCTCGTCTTCGGTCTGAATCTCGGCTGGTTCCCCATCGCCGGGGCCCGAGAAGGGCTGGTCAGCTTCATCCTGCCCGGGGTCGCCATGGCCGCCGTCTCCACGGCCATGGTGGCGCGGCTGCTGCGCGGCGAGCTCATGGACGCCCTCCATTCCGACTATGTGCGCACGGCCACGGCCAAGGGGCTGACACGCGGACGTGTGGTCGGGCGCCATGCGATGCGAAACTCACTGATCCCGGTGGTGACCTTCCTCGGCGCCGACCTGGCCACGATGATGGGCGGCTCCATCGTCGTCGAATCGATCTTCAACCTTCCGGGTCTGGGTAACCAGGTGTTCCAGTCCATCCAGGCGCAGGAGGGCACCGTCGTCGTCGGCATCGTCACGCTGTTCGTGATCTTCTTCGTCCTCGTGAACCTGGTCGTGGACCTTCTCTACGGCCTGCTCGACCCAAGGATCCGCTATGAGTGATACTGCCCTGCATACCCAAGACTCCTCCCGCGACCCCGGTCAGCAGAGCCAGAGCGAGGTCCAGGACGCGAAGAACACGGAGGAAGCCAGCCTCTGGGCGGACGCCTGGCGCACACTGCGGAAGAATCCGTGGTTCCTCGTCGCCGCCACGCTGCTGGTAGCGCTGCTCGCCATGGCGGCCTTCCCCCAGCTCTTCACGGCGACGGATCCCCGGGAGTGCCTGCTGAGCCGCAGCCGTCAGGGGCCCTCGGCCGAGCACTGGTTCGGCACCGACGTCCAGGGCTGTGACTACTACACCCGTGTCATCTACGGTGCACGGAACTCCATCGCCATCGGCTTCATCACCACGATCGGGGTGTTCGTCGTCGCGGTGGTCATGGGGCTTCTGGCCGGCTACTTCGGCCGCATGGTGGATACGGTGCTCGCCCGTCTGGCGGACATGGTCTTCGCGGTGCCCTACATCCTGGCGGCCCTGGTGTTCCTGAACTCCATCGAGGAGCGGGGCGTCACCGAGGTCTCCGGCATCCTGATCTGCTTCACCTGGCCCGTGATGATGCGTCTGATGCGTGGTTCGGTGCTTTCGGTGGCCAACACGGAGTATGTGGTGGCCGCTCGGGCGCTGGGTGCCGGCCATCTGACGATCATGCGCCGGCACATCCTGCCGAACTCTCTGGGCCCGGTGATCGGGTACGCGACGGTGTTCGTCGGCATCATCGTCGGAGCCGAGGCGACGCTGACCTATTTGGGCGTGGGCCTGCAGCTGCCTTCCATCTCGTGGGGCCTGCAGCTGCAGAACGCCCAGCCGTATCTGCAGTCGCACCCGCATCTGATCCTGTTCCCGCTGATCTTCGTCGGTGTGACCGTGTTCGCCTTCATGACACTGGGCGACGCCGTCCGTGACGCGATCGACCCCAAGGGCAAGAAGTGAGGCAGGAGAGCATGAGCACGCAACAGACACAGCCCGCCGCCGGACGCCGGGCCATCAGTGACGGCCCGCTGCTGGAGGTCAGGGACCTCCATGTCGAGTTCCGCACCAAGGCCGGGGTGGCCGAGGCCATCAACGGGCTGAACTTCACCCTCAACGCGGGAGAGACCCTGGCGATCCTGGGCGAGTCGGGTTCGGGAAAGTCGGTGACTGCCCAGACGATCATGGGCATCCTGGACATGCCCCCGGGTCACATCGCCGGCGGGGAGATCCGCTATCGCGGGGAGGATCTGCTGACCATGCCTGCCGAGAGGCGGCGGAAGCTGCGCGGCATGGACATCTCCATGATCTTCCAGGACGCGCTCTCCTCGCTGAACCCGGTGCTGCCGGTCGGTTGGCAGATCGCGGAGATGTTCCGGGTCCATCGGGGCCTGAAGCGCCGTGAGGCCCGTCAGCAGGCCATCGAGATGATGCGTCGGGTCGGCATCCCGGCCCCGGAGGAACGGGCGGGGGACTTCCCGCACCAGTTCTCCGGCGGCATGCGCCAGCGCATCATGATCGCGATGGCCATCTCGCTGGACCCGGATGTGCTGATCGCCGATGAGCCGACCACCGCTCTGGACGTCACGGTCCAGGCGCAGGTGATGCGCCTGCTGAAGGACCTGCAGGTGGAGCAGAACATGGGCCTGATCCTGATCACCCATGACCTGGGTGTGGTGGCCGATGTCGCGGACAAGATCGCGGTGATGTACGCCGGTCGTGTCATGGAGGCCTCTGACGTCTATGAGATCTACCGGCAGCCGGCACACCCCTATACCCGGGGACTGCTGCAGTCGATCCCGCGCATCGACGGGGAGGACGAGCGGCTGCAGGCCATTCCCGGCCTGCCGCCCATGCTGACCGACATGCCTCCGGGCTGTCCGTTCAGCCCGCGCTGCGAGTTCGCCACCGATCTGTGCCGCAGCGAGCGGCCGGAGCTGCGCGAGGTGACCTCGGGCCACACCTCGGCCTGTCACTATGCGGAGAAGATCTACACCCTCGAGGAGGCTCAGGATGAGTCAGTCTGACCACAGCCCTGCCGACGGTTCCGCCCCGGCGGCCGACCCCTTCGCCGACGCCGAGGTGGTGCTCGAGGTCGAGGACCTCGTCAAGCATTTCCCGCTGACCCAGGGGATCGTGTTCCAGAAGAAGATCGGTGCGGTCAAGGCGGTCGACGGCGTGAGCTTCCAGCTGCGCCGGGGCGAGACGTTGGGCATCGTCGGCGAGTCCGGATGCGGGAAGTCCACTCTGGCGAAGCTGCTGATGCGCCTAGAGGATCCCGATTCGGGGTCGGTGCGGTTCGGCGGAGAAGACTTCCTCTCAGTGCGGGGGGAGGAGCTGCGGCATCTGCGGCGGAAGATCCAGATCATCTTCCAGGACCCCTACACCTCGTTGAACCCGCGGATGTCGGTCGGTGACATCGTCGGGGAGCCTTTCCGGCTGCATCCGGAAGCGAAACCTGCCCAGGGGATCCGTCCGCGGGTCAAGGAGCTGCTGGACCGGGTGGGTCTGAATCCGGATCACATCAACCGGTACCCGCATCAGTTCTCCGGCGGACAGCGCCAGCGCATCGGCATCGCGCGGGGTCTGGCGCTGAACCCGGATGTCATCATCTGCGATGAGCCGGTCTCCGCGTTGGACGTCTCGGTCCAGGCACAGGTGATGAACCTGCTGGAGGATCTGCAGGAGGAGCTGGGGCTGTCCTACATCTTCATCGCGCATGACCTCTCGGTGGTCCGGCACATCTCGGACCGCATCGGGGTGATGTATCTGGGCCGGCTGGCAGAGCTCGGCACGGAGGAGGAGATCTACTCGGCCCCGGCGCACCCGTATACGCAGGCGCTGCTCTCAGCGGTGCCGGTCCCGGATCCCACGCGGCGTGGTCAGCGGGAGCAGATCGTGCTGCAGGGTGACCCGCCGAACCCGGCGAACCCGCCCTCGGGCTGTCGCTTCCGGACGCGGTGCTGGATGGCCACGGACCTGTGTGAGAGTCAGGTGCCGGAACTCATCCAGCGCCCGGGCGTCACGCAGCAGGCGGCGTGCCACTATGCCCGAAGCAGTACGGAGGCGGCTCTCTGAGCCGAGGCCGAGTGGGGCCCGATGGGGCGCTTCCCCCTCGGTTTCCGTAACATCGCGACATCTTGAGTCATCGTCGAAGGGCCCCGGAGTTCGCTCCGGGGCCCTTCCGTCGTGACGGCGATGTTTCGCCCTACCGCGGGACATATGTGATGACGGACACGCCCTCGGGGTCTCCCGGTGATGACCGCGGGACTCGGATGCCTGAAATGACGGGAAACCCTGAAAGGAGTCTTGAACGTCGGCGACGTACGGCGATGTTTCGGGCGTGTTGACAGTGTGGAGTTGACGGCGGGGAGTCGCGTCCTATCAGGGCTTTCGTTCAGAAATGTGACTGCAGTAACAATTCGATCACGTGTCTCGGAAGGCGCCGGGGGAGTGGTTCAACGGCCGTATTCTGGTGTGCACCTGGTCCCGGTGTCAGATGCGTCACATGATAGGTGGCGGCATTCCCCGGGAACGACTTGCACCTGTAGTGAGGAGAAGCTGTGAAGCTCAAGAAGCTCTCGAGTGCAGTGGCGGTGTTGGCGTCCGGAGCGCTGGTCATGACGGCCTGCGCTCCCGATGCCGGCAACGGCAACGGCGACGACGGCAATGGCGCGGAGAACGGAGGGGCTGAGGACCCGATCACCGCGGAAGGCCAGCAGTACACGGTCGAGCCCACGGATACCGGGAAGGCTGACCTCGGTGACGACTGGGAGACCCTCGATGACGAGATCTCGGTGTCGCTCGGCGACACTGAATTCACCAGCTACAACGGACTGACGCCGGAGACGTACAACGTCTACAACTCGACGGTCACGAACCACATCTTCGACGGCTTCGGGTACTGGGGCACGGACAATGTCTGGTATATGGATGACGAGTTCGGTTCCTATGAGGTCATCAACGAGGATCCCTGGACGGTGGAGTACACCATCAACGATGAGGTGTCCTGGTCCGACGGCACCCCGGTGACGACCGCGGACTACATCGTCGACTGGGCGTCGCAGAACCCGGCGTTCACGGATGATGAGGGATCGCCTCTGTTTAATTCGGTCTCCCACACCTATGGCGAGTTCGTTCCGGAGGGTCCGCAGGGAGACCCTGAGGGGAAGTCTTTCACCATCGAGTTCGCTGAGCCTTACGCGGACTGGGAACTGATGGTCTCCGGCACGCTGCCGGCCCACGTCATCGCTGAGCAGAGTGGCCTGGAGCTCGACGAGCTGGTCGAGGCCATTCGTGACGAAGACATGGACACGGTCGAAGAAGCCGCCGACTTCTGGAACGACGGAGATTGGTTCACCAATCCCGGAGACCTCCCGGACGAGGAACTCATCCCGAGTTCCGGGCCGTATGTGCTGGACAACTGGCAGGCGGGGGAGTCGATCACCCTCTCGGCCAACCCGGACTACTGGGGGACGCCAGCGGGTACTGAGCTTCTCGTTTTCCGGTTCGTCGACGATGGTGCTCACGTCCAAGCTCTTGAGAACGGGGACCTCAACGTCATCCGACCGCAGGCCACTGTGGACACCCGCGGCCAGCTTGAGCGGCTGGAGGGGCAGTTCGTGATGCATGAGGGCGAAGCCGCCACATGGGAGCACCTGGACTACAACTTCGCCGACAGTTCGGTCTTTTCCGACAGCCCCGAGCTGCGAGAGGCATTCGCGATGTGTGTGCCGCGGCAGCAGATCGTGGATAACCTGATCGCGCCGATCAATCCTGACGCCACCGTGCTCAATGCCCGTGAGGTGCTGACGTTCGAGGATCACTACGAGGAGATCGTCTCCGAGAGCTACGACGGTCGCTATGATGAAGTCGATCTCGAATCGGCCCGCGAGATCATCGAGAACGAGGGTGCTGAAGGTGCCGAGATCCGCATCGGCTATCAGGCACCGAACCCGCGCCGTACGGATACTGTGGCCGAGATCAAGGCATCCTGCGATGAGGCTGGTTTCGAGATCATCGACGACGGTGCCGACGACTTCTTTGCACCGGGCGGTGCACTGGAGACCGGCGACTACGAGATCGCGCTCTTCGCGTGGGCCGGTTCCGGGCAGGTCGTCTCTGGCCGCAACATCTACTCCACGGATCTGCCGCAGAACTATGGAGAGTACTCGAACGAGACCGTCGATGACTTGTGGAACCAGGTGGCGGCCGCCGAGGATGAGGAAGAGCAGCATGAACTGGTGGCGCAGATCGAGCAGGAGCTCTGGAATGACCTCCATGGCATTCCGCTCTACGTCCACCCGCAGCTGTCCGGCTCCGACGCGACCATCTACAACGTTCGTGACACAGCGTCCCAGGACCAGATCACGTGGAACGCTGAGCAGTGGCAGCGAGCAGAGTGACCTGTGCGACCTGACGCATGACTCTTGCCGCACAGGCAAGTCCAGATGACCGGTGGGATTCGGCGGCGGCAGCCGTCGCCGGATCCCACCGGCATGTCACCTGACTCGCGACAAAGGCTAGTTCTCACCCGTGCTTACCTATGCTCTGAAGCGCCTGGGCAGTTCGGCGCTCGTCCTCCTAGGATCATCTCTCCTCGTCTACATTCTCGTCATCAACTCCGGCGATCCGCTGCAGGAGCTGCGGGAGTCGAATGCAGAGAACGTCGAGTTCCTCATTCAGCAACGCATCGAGTTCATGAACCTCGATCAGCCGTGGTACTCCCGGTACTGGACGTGGCTGACCGGCGTCGCCGGTTGCGTCGTCGGTTCCTGTGACCTGGGCACCAACATGCAGGGGCAGGACGTCGGTGCCCTCGTCCAGCAGGCAGCCGGTGCCTCGCTGCGCCTCGTGTTCTTGGCGACGCTGTTCTCGATCATCATCGGTGTCCTGACAGGAATCGTCACTGCGATCCGTCAGTACTCCACTCTCGACTACGCAGTCTCCTTCATCATCTTCCTGTTCTTCTCTCTCCCGGTCTTCTGGGCTGCAGTTCTCGCCAAGGAGTGGATGGGGATCCGGTTCAACAATTGGATCGCCGATCCCTCATTCGCGTGGGTGGAGATCATCGTGGTTGCTGGCGCGGCGGCGGTCATCGTGCCGGGCATCATCGGCGGATCACTGCGACGCCGAGTCTCCACAGGTGCGGTGATGTTCGGCTTCGTCGCGCTGATCATGCCGGCATTCGATTGGCTCAACTACGCTCGGCACCCACAGCTGGGGCCACTGGTGATCACGCTCCTTGGGGTCGCCATCGCCTTCGGACTGACGGCGTTGCTCGCTGGGCTTCAGAATCGTCGAGTTCTCTACTCGGCGCTGATCGTCGTCGGCCTGGGGCTGGCCTCGTACTACGCCACCTTCTGGCTCCTGCTGGACCCTCCTGGCGGGTGGTGGACCATCATCGGCTTGTTCGCCGTGGCCGTCGCCTTGGCGGTCGGCGTCGGGCGGACGGTGGGGGGCCATGCCAAGGGGCAGGCCACGGCGGTGAGCGTGCTGACTGCGGCGCTGTACGCCGGGCTCGTGCTGCTGGATCACTTCATGCGCCATTGGCCGGGATTCCTGAGTCTGAAACCGCGCCCCATCTCGACGATCGGCTCGTCGTCGCCGAATTTCGACGGGAACTTCTGGGAGGTGTCCCTGGACCATGGGACACAGTTGCTGCTTCCCACCACATTGCTGATGGTGGTCTCCGTGGCCACCTATACGCGCTACACGCGGGCGTCAATGCTGGAATCCATCAACCAGGACTACATTCGGACGGCACGGGCCAAGGGTGTCAACGAGCGGACGGTGATCTTCAAGCACGCGTTCCGGAACTCGATGATTCCGGTCACCACGATCGTCGCCTTCGACTTCGCCGGCCTGATCGGAGGGTCCGTCATCGTCGAGCGAGTCTTCGGCTGGAGAGGCATGGGTGAGCTCTTCGCCACCGGACTCGGCAACTCCGATCCAGCACCGGTGATGGCGTTCGTCCTGGTCACCGGCGCGGCCGCGGTGCTCTTCAACCTGATCGCTGACCTGCTCTATGCAGTGCTGGACCCGAGGATTCGAGTATGAGTATGAACCGAGACCACCAGAACGAGGCATCGCAGGCGGCAGATCTTGCGGAGATGGAGGATGCTCGCCTGGCCCGGCGCGAGAAGTCGTACTCCCAAGGGCAGCTGGTTCGCCGCCGGTTCTTCGCCCACAAGCCGGCGGTCATCTCGATGATCGTGCTGCTGTCCATCATCGTGGTGGCGTTCACGTCGATCGGCCCCACCGGGGAGGGCGGATGGTGGGGGAAGAGCTTTCTCCAGACCAACCCGGTCGTCGATGGCGGTCGCCCGACGATATTCCAGGATGGCTTCCTCGGAGAGTATCCGTTCGGACAGGACAACAACGGCCGAGACTACTTCGCGCTCGTGATGCGAGGGGCGCAGCAATCCTTGATCGTCGCCTTCGGGGTCGCGCTCTCCTCCACCGTCATCGGTGTCCTGGTCGGAGCCCTTGCCGGGTACTTCCGCGGATGGGTCGAGTCCCTGCTCATGCGGCTCACGGATACGGTGATCGTCGTTCCACTGCTGGCCCTGGCGGCCGTCTTCGGCAGCTATGCACAGAACCTGCCGGGAGGGACTCTGACGCTGGCCCTTCTGTTGGGGTGCGTGACCTGGACAGGGATGGCTCGTCTGGTCCGTGCCGAGGTCCTGTCGCTGCGGGAGAAGGAGTATGTTGCCGCCGCGACAGCTATGGGCGCCCATCCAGCCCGGATCATCGTCAAGCACATGCTCCCCAACAGCGTCGGAGTGATCATCGTGAACGCGACATTCGCCATCGCCGCAGCCATCCTGCTGGAGACCTCGCTGTCCTTCCTCGGCTTTGGGATCCAGCCGCCGGAATCGTCGTTGGGTCTGCTGATCGACATGAACCAGAATGCCTTCACTACGCGACCGTGGCTGTTCTGGTTCCCTGGTCTGTTCATCATTGCGATCGCGCTGAGCGTGAACTTCATTGGTGATGGCCTTCGAGACGCGATCGATCCACGGCAGAAGCGCACGGGTGACAAGAAACCGACATTGCGCGGCGTTCTTGGATTCCGTGGAAGCGCAATGGTCCAGCAGCGTGTGGCAGCTACAAGTGATGGCGCGTCCGACGACGATTCCCCGACTGACGAGACGACAGGTCGGGGCCCCACTCCGAACCCGCAGAAGGGTGATGACCGATGAGCGCTCCCGTTCTCAGCTACAAAGACATCCGAGTCTCCTTCTCGACAGAGTTCGGCGAGGTGGATGCCGTCAAGGGGGTCAGTTTCGATATCGCGCCCGGAGAAGTCGTGGCCGTCGTCGGAGAGTCGGGGTCTGGCAAGTCGGTGACGTCCTCCACCGCGATGGGGCTGCTCCCGGACAACGCGACCATCCACGGGGAGGTCCTCCTCAATGGCCGGAATGTGATGACCATGTCGGCCGGCGAACGCCGTCGGCTTCGTGGTCAGGACATCTCCATGGTGTTTCAGGAGCCCATGACGGCGCTTAACCCCGTTCTGCGGGTCTCCGATCAGCTTGTCGAAGCGCTGCAGGTCCATGATGTGGCTTTCGGTGCCCAGGCGCTGGAGAAGGCTGTTGACCTGCTGGAGAAGGTCGGCATTCCCGACCCTCGACGGCGGATCAAGGACTATCCCCATCAGTTCTCGGGAGGCCAGCGCCAGCGCATCGTGATCGCGATGGCGATCGCCTGCGGGCCGAAAGTCATCATTGCCGACGAACCGACCACCGCGTTGGACGTCACGGTCCAGGCTGAGGTTCTGGATCTCCTGCGACGGCTGAAGAAGGAACTTGATACCGGGATCCTCCTGATCACTCACAACATGGGCGTCGTCGCCGATATGGCCGACCGTGTGGTGGTGATGCTCAACGGTGAAGTCGTCGAGACCGGCCACGTCCAGCAGGTGATGTCCAAGCCCCAGCACCCATATACCCAACGACTCCTCGACGCGATGCCGTTGTTGCGAGACCCTGAGATTCATGTCGGAGAAGCCGCGCCGGAACGTGGCACATCACATGCTGACGCACGGAGCGAAGAGACTCCCGCCCTTGAGGCCCGGGATATCGCCCTCGAGTACAAGTTCCGACGGAAGGCTACGCGAGTCGTCGAAGGCGTCTCCTTCACCGTCAACAAGGGCGAGATCATGGGGCTCGTGGGCGAATCGGGGTCCGGCAAGTCAACGGTGGCCAAGGCGGTGCTCGGCCTGCTTGACGTGGCTGAAGGGGATCTGCTGATTCGGGGGCGCAACATGCCCACCATGCCGGCCAAGGACCGTAAGGTCCTGAAGAAGGAGATCGGGGTCGTCTTTCAGGATCCGGCAGCATCTCTAGACCCGCGATTCCCGATCGGCGACATCATCGCTGAACCCATGGTGGTGCACAAAGTGGGGACGTCGAAGGAGCGGGTTCGACGAGCCGAAGAGCTGCTCGATGCGGTGCGGCTGCCTTCGGGAGTGATCAATCGATACCCCCATGAGCTCTCCGGGGGGCAGCGTCAACGCATCAGCATCGCCAGAGCACTGGTGTTGAGCCCGACCTTGCTCATCGCGGATGAGCCGACCTCGGCCTTGGACGTCTCCGTGCAAGCGGCTGTGCTGGACATGTTCAGAGAGCTGCAGGAGCAGTATGAGTTCGCCTGTCTCTTCGTCAGCCATGATCTCGCCGTCATCGACACTCTCGCGCATCACGTGCTCGTCATGCAGAACGGTCGGACTGTTGAACAGGGGCCGGTCGACCAGGTTCTGCAGTACCCCCGAGAGGATTACACGCAGCGTCTCTTGGCCGCTGCGCCTGTGCCGGACCCGGTCAACCAGACCCGACGTCGTGAGGCGCGGCAGCGTCTATTGGCAGCACAGGGGTACTCGATCGACTGATCATCGTGTGGGAGATGAGTTCGACCACTCGGTGACGGTGAGCGTCCATCTGGGGATGGCGGGGATGGTCCTGGCGTTGAGGCTTCTTCCAACACAACGCACGACTCCGTTTGAGCAGTTGACCCCTTCGCAAATGGTTGCCTAAGATAACTTCACTAACGGCTGAGGGGGCCATGGCTGGAAGGGCGACAAGAGAGAGGTCTGGACATGAAGAGTTTGCTGAAGTTTCTGGCGCCTCTGTGTGCAGTGGGGGCAGTGGCGACTGTCAGTCTGTCCGCTACAGATCAGAGTGACACGCGCGCGAACCTTTCGCACTATCAGTGTGCCTGCAGTCCGTCTGGGTCGACCAGTGGACTCACTGAGAGGTTCATCCGGTTTAACGGTGGGTGAATCGGCAGACAGAGCGAACGGCTCGGTGGGATGGGCTGCGGCCAGCGTGCCGTCTCCATTCGTGAGTGCCTGCCGGTGCTGACTGTGGGCGCCTGTGGCCCCCGGCGCAGGCGCCCGCACCGGTGTCCTGTCGAGGGCAGTACACTGGACCGGGTGCCTGCGCCGTCCTGTGCGGTGGCGCGGCGCCGAACACTCTTCTTTCTACACCGGAAGGCGCTGCCCCGACATGACCACTGCTGCCGTACGCGCACACGCAGGAACTGACGAGCGTCAGGACCTGCGCAACGTCGCGATCGTCGCCCACGTCGACCACGGCAAGACCACCCTGGTCGACGCCATGCTGCGTCAGACCAAGGCCGTCGGCGGCCACGGCGACCTCGAGGACCGGGTCATGGACTCCGGCGACCTCGAGAAGGAGAAGGGCATCACGATCCTGGCCAAGAACACCACCGTGTTCTACTCCGGGCCGTCGGCCGCCCAGCACGCCGGCGCCGATCAGGTGACCATCAACGTCATCGACACCCCCGGTCACGCCGACTTCGGCGGCGAGGTCGAGCGCGGCCTGTCCATGGTCGACGGCGTGGTGCTCCTCGTCGATGCCTCCGAGGGCCCGCTGCCGCAGACCCGCTTCGTGCTGCGCAAGGCGCTCAACGCCCAGCTGCCCGTGATCCTGGTCGTCAACAAGACGGACCGCCCGGACGCCCGCATCGACGGAGTCGTCTCCGACACGATGGACCTGCTCCTCGGCCTGGCCTCCGACGTCGCCGAAGAGGACCCGGATCTGGATCTGGACTCCGTGCTGGACGTGCCGGTGGTCTACGCCTCCGGCAAGGCCGGCCGTGCCTCCACCGTGCAGCCCGCAGATGGCGGCCTGCCGGAGAACGAGGACCTCGAGCCGCTGTTCTCCACCATCCTGGAGCACGTCCCGGCTCCCCGTTACGACGCCGACGAAGTCCTCCAGGCCCACGTCACCAACCTGGACGCGTCCCCCTTCCTGGGCCGTCTGGCGCTGCTGCGCATCTTCAACGGCACGCTGAAGAAGAACCAGCAGGTCGCCTGGGCCCGCAAGGACGGCACGACCAAGACCGTCAAGATCACTGAGCTGCTCGCCACCAAGGGGCTCGAGCGGGTCTCCACCGACGCCGCCGGTCCGGGCGAGATCGTCGCCGTCGCGGGTATCGAGGACATCATGATCGGCGAGACCCTCACCGATCTGGAGGTGCCCAAGCCGCTGCCGAACATCGTCGTCGACGACCCGGCGATCTCCATGACCGTGGGCATCAACACCTCCCCGATGGCCGGCCGGGTCAAGGGCGCGAAGGTCACCGCCCGGCAGGTCAAGGATCGTCTCGACAAGGAGCTCATCGGCAACGTCTCCATCAAGGTGCTCCCCACCGAGCGCCCGGACACCTGGGAGGTGCAGGGCCGCGGCGAGCTGGCGCTGGCCATCCTGGTGGAGCAGATGCGGCGTGAGGGCTTCGAACTCACCGTCGGCAAACCTCAGGTCGTCACCCGGGAGATCGACGGGGTGCTCCACGAGCCCATGGAGAACATGACCATCGATGCTCCCGAAGAGTTCATGGGGGCCATCACCCAGCTCATGGCCGCCCGCAAGGGCACCATGACCACGATGACGAACAACGGCACCGGCTGGATCCGTATGGAGTTCATGGTCCCCGCCCGTGGGCTCATCGGATTCCGCACCAAGTTCCTCACCGAGACCCGCGGCGCCGGCATCGCCTCCTCCTACGCGGCGGGCTTCGAGCCATGGAAGGGCGAGATCGAGTACCGCATCTCCGGCTCCCTGATCTCCGACCGCTCCGGCACGGCCACGCCGTTCGCCATGATCAACCTCCAGGAGCGCGGCACCTTCTTCATCGACCCGCAGGATGAGGTCTATGAGGGCATGGTCGTCGGCGAGAACTCGCGCAACGAGGACATGGAGGTCAACATCACCAAGGAGAAGAAGCTGACCAACATGCGTGCCGCCAGCGCAGACAGCTTCGAAGGCCTCACCCCGCCGACCAAGCTCACTCTCGAGGAGTCCCTGGAGTTCGCTCGTGAGGACGAGTGTGTGGAGGTCACCCCGGAGTCGATCCGGATCCGCAAGGTGACGCTCTCCTCCTCGGACCGCCTCAAGGAGGTCCGGAAGCGGAAGAACGCCGCCCAGTGATGCCGGCCCCCTCGCAGCACGGGGCTCCCGGCGCAGGCCCCTCCCCGTCGACCGGCCCTCAGGGGACGCCGCCGAGACGCGGCCTGCGCTCACGCCCGGTGCTGATGGGGGTCTGCTTCACCGCAGGGATCGTCATCGGCGTGCTGGGCACTGCGGTGCATGGCAACCTCTGGATGCTGGGGGAGACCCACAGCGGCGTCGTCGTTCCTTGGGGCGCCGCCGTCGCGCTGCTGCTGAGCCTGCTCGGCCAGCTGTGGGCCGGACTGCGCGCCGACTCGCTGCTCGAGCCCACTGTGATGGGGATCACCACGTTCACCGTGGTGACCATCGCCTACCTGTGGACCGGCCCGGACCAGCTGATGGTGCCCTACAGCGCCGAGGCCATGCAGCTGCTGCCCGGGCCCACGCTGGCCTCGCTGATCTGGTGGCTGGGCAGCGCCGGCATCACACTGGTCTCCATGGTGCTGGTGAAGTGGATCCTCGCCCGGGATGCGTCCCGGGCACCCGCCGCGGCACAGCGGGGTGAGGGATTCCTCATGTGACGGCCCGAACGGGGCCGAGGGACATCCTCGGCCCCGGATCGTTAGACTGGAGGCGCCGGCACCCCCTGTGCCGTGTGCACCTGAGAACAGTCGCCGGTCGCCTCGCCCACCGACCGGCAGTCCCGGGTCACCGCTCGGTGGCCAGGAGAGACAGAGGAGTCCATGACTTACATCATCGCCCTTCCCTGTGTGGACCTGAAGGACAAGGCCTGCATCGAGGAATGCCCGGTGGACTGCATCTATGAGGGCGAGCGTTCGCTCTACATCCACCCCGACGAGTGCGTGGACTGCGGCGCCTGCGAACCGGTCTGCCCCGTGGAGGCCATCTACTACGAGGATGACGTCCCGGAGGAGTGGTCCGAGTACTACCGGGCCAACGTCGAGTTCTTCGACGACGTCGGCTCCCCGGGCGGTGCGGCCAAGGTCGGCATGATCGAGAAGGACCACGAGGTCATCTCGGCGCTGCCCCCGCAGGAACACTGACCGGTCGCCCATGCTGACACTGCCCGACTACCCGTGGGACGCCATGGCTCCGTACCTGGAGCAGGCAGCCGCCCACCCCGACGGGGCCGTCAACCTCTCGATCGGCACGCCGGTGGACCCCACCCCGGAGGTCATCCGGGAGGCGCTGGCCTCCGCCGCCGACGCCCCCGGATATCCCACGACCCACGGCCGGCGTGAGCTGCGGGAGGCTGTGGCCGCGTGGTTCTCCCGACGCCGTGGTGTCCATGACGTCGCCCCTGAGGCCGTGCTGCCGACCATCGGTTCCAAGGAGCTGGTGGCCTGGCTGCCGACGTTGCTGGGTCTGGGGTCCGGCGACGTCGTGCTGCGCCCTCAGGTCGCCTACCCGACTTACGACATCGGCGCCCAGATCGCCGGGGCCACGCCGCTGGCGGTCGACGACCCCGCTGATCTGGATGAGGCGACGCTGGCGAAGGTGAAGCTGATCTGGCTGAACTCCCCGTCGAATCCGACCGGTGCGGTCACCGGGGTGGAGACGATGCGGGCAGTGGTGGAGCTGGCCCGGCGGGTGGGAGCCGTCGTCGCCTCGGATGAGTGCTATGCGGAGCTGCCCTGGGACGTCGACGAGGTCCCCTCGGTGCTCGACGCACGCGTCAGCGGGGGAGACCATGCCGGGCTGCTGGCGGTCTACTCGGTCTCCAAGCAGTCGAACCTCGCCGGGTACCGGGCGGCCTTCACCGCCGGCTGCCCGGAGCTGATCGCAGGTCTGGTCAACACCCGCAAGCACGCGGGCATGATCATGCCCGCGCCGGTGCAGGAGGCGCTGCGGGTGGCGCTGAACGACGACGTCCACGTCGCTGATCAGCGGGAGATCTATCGGCGACGCCGTGAGCTGCTGCTGCCGGCCCTGCAGGCCGCCGGGCTGCAGGTGCGGGACTCCTCCGCGGGCCTGTACCTGTGGTGCACCGACGGCGTCTCGGAGACCTGGACCCTGGTGGAGCAGATGGCCGCCCGAGGCATCGTCGTCGGCCCGGGTGTCTTCTACGGAGGGCAGGGCGCCGGGTTCATCAGAGTGGCGCTGACGGCTTCGGACGAACGGATCGCGGCGGCCGCGGCTCGGCTCGGCCGAGCCTGACGAGACCGGCGATGGGGCGCTGTCACAGCGCCCGAGGGACGGCTTGTGCGGGCCCCCTGAGGGGCTGCGCGTGGGCTGTGACACAACTGGCAACGCGACGTGACGACCAGGTAGGTTGTCAGTGTCGCGTACGAGTGTTTCTGATGAGGAGACCGCATGACTGAGCAGACAGCAGCACGCCTGAGCTATCAGGACCAGGAGCTCGAGCTACCTGTCGAACGTGCCGTCGAAGGCAACGATGGGATCGACATCGCTCCGCTGCTGAAGACCACCGGGGCCGTGACCTACGACCCCGGCTTCATGAACACCGCGAATGCGAAGTCGGCGATCACCTACATCGATGGGGACGCAGGCATTCTGCGTTACCGCGGGTACCCGATCGAGCAGCTCGCCGAGCACTCGAGTTTCCTCGAGGTCTCGTATCTGCTGATCTACGGGGAGCTTCCCTCACCGGAGCAGCTCGACGCCTTCGACAACGTCACCCGACGCCACACCCTGCTCCACGAGGAGCTCAAGGGATTCTTCGGCGGCTTCCCGCGTGACGCGCACCCGATGCCGGTGCTCTCCTCGGCGGTCTCCGCGCTGTCGACCTTCTACCAGGACTCGCTGGACCCCTTCGATGACGAGCACGTCGAGCGTTCCACCTACCGCCTGCTGGCCAAGGTGCCCACGATCGCGTCCTACGCGTACAAGAAGTCCATCGGTCAGCCGATGCTCTACCCGGACAACAACCTGAACCTGGTGGAGAACTTCCTGCGTGGCTGCTTCGGCGTGCCGGCCGAGCAGTACGAGCTGGACCCGGACCTGGTCCACGCCCTGGACACGCTGCTGATCCTGCACGCCGATCACGAGCAGAACTGCTCCACCTCCACAGTGCGCCTGGTCGGCTCCTCACAGGCGAACATGTTCGCCTCCATCTCTGCCGGCATCAACGCCTTGTTCGGCCCCGCCCACGGTGGCGCGAACGAGGCCGTGCTGAAGATGCTGCGGCAGATCCAGGCCGGTGACGTCAGCCCGGAGGCCTTCATGGAGAAGGTCAAGAACAAGGAGGACGGGGTCCGACTGATGGGCTTCGGACACCGGGTCTACAAGAACTACGACCCGCGGGCGCGCGTGGTCAAGGGCATCGCCGATGACCTCCTGGCCCGGCTCGGCGGCGATGACGAGCTCTTCGACATCGCGCAGCGTCTCGAGCAGAAGGCCCTGGAGGACGATTACTTCATCGAGCGCAAGCTCTACCCGAACGTGGACTTCTACACCGGCCTGATCTACAAGGCCATGGGCTTCCCGGAGAAGATGTTCACCGTGCTCTTCGCCCTGGGCCGTCTGCCCGGCTGGATCGCCCAGTGGCGGGAGATGATGAGGGACCCGTCCACCAAGATTGGTCGGCCCCGTCAGCTCTACGTCGGCGCCGCGGAGCGCACCTATCCCGGGGTGTGACCCGCGGCTGGCGCACCGACAGCAGAGGGTCCCGCAGCCGTGTCATCCGGCGGCGGGGCCCTCTGCTGTCTGGGCACGGGGTGCAGGGGCGCCCGTCTGGGTGATCTTGCCAGTACTGCGCCTCGAGGAGTCATTCTCCCGTACATCTCAGTCGAAGTGATGCGCATAAGTGCGGGGAGATGTGCCGGAGAGTGACTCCTCGTTCCGTCGCGCGTGCCGGTCACGGGCCGGGGCGACTCAGAAGCCGATGGTGACCGCCTCGTCGTCGACGTCGTCGGCGCGGGTCCAGCGGCCGGTGTCGCGGCTCCACTGGTGGGCTCCGGCCTGCACGGTCTGTGTGCCGTAGACGTCGGCGGTGGCCACAGCCCAGTGGGCCACGGCCCAGAGCTGTTGGGTGGAGGGCCGGGGGTGCTCGCCGTCCTCCTCAGCACCGGGCATGGTGACGGTGACGACGGCGCCACGGTCGGGTCCGCGCCCGGGGGCCTCCTCGCCCGCGGCGCCGGTCCGGTCGATCAGGATCGGACCGTACTCCTCGAGGAGAGCATCCTCACCGTCCTGGTCCGTGCCGTCCTCCTCGGCGTGGCGAGCCTCCAGGGCGTCCTGGGCCTCCTCGGGCACCTGCAGGGCGTCCTCCAGCCGCAGGGCGATCTCCTGGGCGAGGCCGTCCGGGTCCGCCGCCGGTGCGTTCTTGCGGGTCAGATGGCAGGTCATGTCCACCGGCTGCTGCCCGGTCAGCGGAGTGGCGAAGGCCCGGGCGCGCTCGGCGTGCCGGGGGTAGAAGCTCGGGTCCATCGGCCGGTCGAGCACCTCCACCACATCGGTGAGGCTCAGCTCGGGCGTCCAGGGATTCTCCTCCTCGTCCTGGGCGGACTCCAGGGAGTCGAAGAACTCCTCCACAGTGGTGGCGACCTCCGCCGGGGTCCCGTCGTCGGTCCAGTCAGGGGAGCCGCGGCGGAACAGTTCTCGGGCATCGTGCTCGGGGGTGGCTTCGAGCACCTCCAGGTCCGATTCCTGCAGGGCGATGGCCAGGGCGTCGGCGGCGGCCTCCTGCGGCAGACCCCGGTCGACCGCCACCGCGGAGATCAGGGCGGCGTTGGCGGCCTGCTCGGGGGAGAGGCTGTGTCGCTCGTCGCCCATCTGCACTTCGCAGCGGGGGTCGAGCAGAAACTCCTGCGCGTCGATGTACCGCCAGGTGCCCCAGGCCACGGCCACCAGGGCCATCACCAGCAGAGCCAGCACGGCCAGGGCCCGACGGCGTCGCTTGCGTCGGACCATGTCTCGGGTCGCCACGATGGGGCGATCGGTACGGTGTGGGTTCATGGTGGGTTCGTCATCGTCTGCTCGTCAGTCTCTGCTGCGCAGTCCGGGAGCCGCGGCTGGCCGGGTTCCCGGCACGTGCCCTGTCAGGTGCACGTGCCGGGAATCGGTCCGGGCGGGTCAGTTGGCGTGCAGAGCTGCGTTGAGCTCCACCTTCTGGCCCTTGCGGGGCACGGCCTCGAGCCGCCCGGAGACGGAGTTGCGGCGGAACAGCAGGTTGGGCACCCCGGAGAGCGCGGAGCCCCGGACGACTTCTGCCACCTCACCGTGGTCATCGAGCACCGAGACCTTGGTGCCGGCGGTGACGTAGAGCCCGGCCTCGACGACGCAGTCGTCGCCGATGGAGATCCCGACGCCGGCATTGGCGCCGAGCAGGACGCGCTCGCCCAGGGCGACGCGCTCCTTGCCGCCTCCGGAGAGGGTGCCCATGATGGAGGCGCCACCGCCGACGTCGGTGCCGTCGCCGATCACGACCCCGGCGGAGATCCGGCCCTCGACCATGGAGGTGCCCAGGGTGCCGGCGTTGAAGTTCACGAAGCCTTCGTGCATCACGGTGGTGCCCTGTGCCAGGTGGGCGCCGAGGCGGACGCGGTCGGCGTCGCCGATGCGCACTCCCACCGGAGTCACGTAGTCGACCAGGCGCGGGAACTTGTCGATGCTGAGCACGGTGACGTGTCCGCGACGGCGCAGCCGCAGGCGGGTCTCCTCGAAGCCCTCCACCGCGCAGGGGCCGAAGTTGGTCCAGACGACGTTGGTCAGGTACCCGAAGATGCCGTCGAGGTTGATCGTGTTGGGCTTGACCAGCCGGTGGGAGAGCAGGTGCAGGCGCAGCCAGACATCGGAGGTCCCTGCGGCCTCGGCGTCCAGATCAGCCTCCACCGAGACCACCTGGGTGCGGACACCCCGGTCCGCGTCCTCACCTGCGGCGTCCTCGAGGGAGGCCTGCAGGGCGGCGTCGTCGTTCTCGGACAGCGGGGCGAGCACCGGGGCGGGGAACCAGGTGTCCAGCACCGTGCCGTCGGTGGTGACGGTGGCCAGGCCGTGGCCTGACGCGAGGCGGGAGGGGGATGCAGCAGTGTCGGTCGAAGTCATGACGCCCATCTTACGGATTACAGTGGGGCCATGCCCGTCGACGAAACCTCCGCGCAGCGCCCGGCCGAGAGCGGCGCCCCCCGACCCGCACCCCTGTCCCTGGACCTCACCGCTGAGATCACCGAGCTGACCGAGCAGATCATCGCCTGCGCCTCCGTCTCGGGGGATGAAGGGCGCCTGGCCGATGCGGTCGAAGATGCCCTGCTTGGGCTGGGAGGGTTGCGGGTCCATCGCGACGGCGACACAGTCATCGCCCGCACCGACACCGGTGCCGACCAGCGCGTGGTGCTGGCTGGGCATCTGGACACTGTGCCGCTGCCCAGCGATCCGCACACCCGCGGCACACCGGGGTGCCGGGGCACCGTCCCGCCGCAGTGGGTCGCGGCAGAGACCCCGGGCGGGACCACTGGAGAAGCTCCGACCGAGGGGAGTGGAGAGGCTCCCCGTGGGGTCGCCGGGGTCTCCGGGGTCGCCGGTCCCTCAGCGGCCGCCCGGGCCGACGACGACGTCCTCTACGGCCGCGGCGCCACGGACATGAAGGGCGGCGTCGCCGTGCAGCTGAAGCTCGCCGCCGACGTCGCGACCCGTCTGCAGACTCTGACCGCCGCCCAGTCTCTGGACCGGGAGGTGACCTGGGTGTTCTACGACCATGAGGAGGTGGAAGCCTCCAAATCCGGTCTGGGTCGGGTGCTGCGGACCAGCCCGGAGCTGCTGGAGGCGGACTTCGCCGTGCTGCTGGAGCCGACCCATGGGGCTGTGGAGGGCGGATGCAACGGCACCTGTCGGCTGCGCGTGACGGTCCCCGGGGTGGCCTCCCACTCCGGTCGTGCCTGGATGGGGCGCAATGCGATCCATGCGGCCGCCCCGGTGCTCGCGGTCTTGGAGGCCTACGAGCCGCGCACTGTCGACGTTGACGGGCTCGCCTACCGGGAGGGCCTCAACGCGGTCTCCATCTCCGGGGGCATCGCCGGCAACGTCATCCCGGATGCCTGCACCGTGGAGATCAACTACCGCTTCGCTCCCGACAAGACCGAGGCACAGGCCCACGACCACGTGCGGGAGGTGCTGCGCACAGCTGGTGTCGACGACGAGCTGATCGAGGTCACCGATTCCTCTCCCGGCGCGCGTCCTGGTCTGGACCATCCGGCTGCGCAGGACTTCGTCGCGGCTGTCGCCGGCGAGCCGAAGCCCAAGTACGGGTGGACCGACGTCGCCCGGTTCTCCGCGCTGGGCGTGCCGGCGGTTAACTTCGGCCCGGGAGACCCGTTGCTGGCCCACACCGACGACGAGCACGTCACCGCCGGATCCCTGCGCGCCTGCTACGCGGCCATGCACCGCTGGTTGGGCTGAGCGCAGCCGGCCTGCAAGCCCTCTCAGGAGCGGATCGGGGGCGGTCGGCAGATGTCGGTCAGATGTGTGCCAGGTAACGATTCTGTCACCAGGGGCGTCAGGCTCCCCGTGGACGCCGACTCTCGCATAGCCTTGCTGGACGAGGTCAGAGGGGGACCCCCGTTCTGACCTGCTCGCATGACGTACATGAGGAGGACACCCATGAGGATCCGACGCACTGCCGCCGCTGTCACAGCGGCCGCAGCCATGGTCGCCCTGTCCGCCTGCGGCGACGACGCCGAGGGCAATGGCGAGGAAACCGCCGATGACGGTGACTTCGTCACCGACCTGACTTTCGGCACCGGCGGCACTGCGGGGACCTACTTCCCGCTCGGCGGTGAGCTCTCGGACATCTTCGAGGCCAACACCAGCGCCGATTCGGTCAACTATGTCGAGTCCGGTGGCTCCGCGGAGAACCTCGGCCAGATCTTCCAGGAGGAGTGGCAGCTCGGGCTGACCCAGAACGACACCGCCAACGACGGCGTCAACGGTGAGCTCGAGGGCCTCGAGGGTGAGGAGCTGGACAACATCGGCTGGATCGCGAACCTCTATCCGGAGGCGGCACACATCGTGGTCCGGGCGGACTCCGGCTTCGAGTCGGTCTCCGACCTGGAGGGCGCGACCATCGCGGTCGGCGACGCCGGCTCCGGCACTCGCGCGATCTCCGACGCGATCCTCGCCGCCCATGGCTTCGAGGAGGGCGACTACGACGCGGAGGTCACCGACTTCGGCGCCTCCACGGAGATGCTGGCCGACAACCAGATCGACGCCTCGATCTTCGTCGTCGGCACGCCGGTGGCGGGCCTGACGCAGCTGGCGGCCTCCACCGATGTGGATCTGCTGGCCCTCGACGACGCGGTCGCCGACGAGATCTCCGGTGACTCCGGCGCCGAGCCGTACGACATCTCAGCCGAGGCCTATGACTTCCTCGACGAGGATGTTCAGACCGTCTCGGTGTTCGCCGCCCTCGCGGCCTCCACATCTCAGGTGAGTGAGGACCTGGGATATGAGATCACCGAGGCTCTGTTCGAGCACGCTGACGGCATCACGCTGGACGTCGGCGACTCGATCCTGCTCGACGAGGCGCTGCTGGGCATCGGCGACGTGCCGTTGCACCCGGGCGCCGAGCGCTACTACGACGAGCAGGGCGTCGACCTGCCGTGACCGACGCACGTGGCGAGGGTCGGCGTCCGGCGGCCCAGCTGCCGGACGCCGACTCAGCCGAGTCCCGGGAGAAGGCGGAGAAGCTCCTCCGCGAACATGACACCTCCAGCCGGTTCCGCACGGATCTGGGCTGGTGGGGCTGGCTCGTGGGCGCCATCTCGGCGGTCTTCACCCTCTACCACCTCTATGCGGCGCTGGAGCGTCCGTTCAACAACTGGATGCACGGGTCGCTGCACCTGGCCGGCGCGACGTCGCTGATCTTCCTGCTCTACCCGGTGAGCAGACGGCTGCTGGAGCATCCCGTCACCGGGGTGCGGTGGAAGGACGCGCTGCTCGGGCGGGGTCCCGGGGTGCCGTGGTACGACGGTCTGCTGGCCGCCGCCGGGGTGTTCTGCAATCTCTACATCTTCGTCGAGTACGAGCGCCTCACCGGCAACGCGGTCCAGGTCCTCGGCTACTCGGACCTGGACCATGTGGTCGCCGTCGCGGGCATCCTGCTGGTGCTGGAGGCCACCCGGCGGTGTGTGGGCCTGCCGATCGTCATCATCGCCGCGCTGGCGATGGTCTATGCGATCTTCGGCAACCACAGCCCGCTGTTTCCGCACCGGGGGATGTCCGTGGAGAACTTCGCCACCAGCACGTTCCTCTCCACCGGCCAGGGCGTGTTCGGCACTCCGATCCAGGTGTCCTCGAACTTCATCTTCCTGTTCCTGTTCTTCGCCGTGGTGCTGCTGCGCACCAACATCGGCCAGTTCTTCAACGACCTGGCCTTCCGTGCGGCCGGGCGGTTCACCGGCGGGCCGGCGAAGGCGGCCATCGCCGCCTCAGGGCTGCAGGGGATGGTCTCGGGCTCCTCCGTGGCGAACACGGTCGCTTCGGGCTCCTTCACGATCCCGATCATGAAGAAGGCCGGGTTCAAACCGCATGTCTCTGCGGCGACGGAGGCCACCGCCTCCACCGGCGGGCAGATGATGCCGCCGATCATGGGTGCCGCAGCGTTCATCATGGCGCAGAACGTGCCCAATCTGGAGTACAACGATCTGATCGTCATTGCGGTGATCCCGGCGCTGCTGTACTTCCTGGGCGCCTTCCTGTCGATCCATTTCGAGGCGAAGCGGAATCAGATCCGCGGGCTGCCGATCGACGAGCTGCCCAGCATCCGGTCCCTGGTCACCCGGGCTGACCTGCTGCTGCCGCTGGCGATCATCATCGGCACGCTGCTGTCCGGGATGTCGCCGATGCGCGCGGCGCTCCTGGGCATCGCTACAGCGTTCGTGCTGAGCTTCCTCCGGTCGTCCACCCGATTGGGTCCCCGGGGGATGCTGGAGCTGCTCATCGCCGGCGCCCGAACGGCGCTTCCGGTGATCGCGGCCTGTGCGACCGCCGGCATCGTGGCCGGCACGGTGACGGCCACGGGCCTGGGCGGTCAGCTGGGCCGCGGACTGGTGGACATCGCCGGCGGCAGCTTCCTGCTGGTGCTGGTGATGGTCATGGTGGCCTGCATCGTGCTCGGCATGGGGCTGCCCACCACCGCGAACTATGTGGTCACCGCGACGGTGGCGGCACCGATCCTGTACAACAACTTCGATGTGCCGTTGATCGCGGCTCACCTGTTCGTGTTCTTCTTCGGGATACTCGCCGATATCACGCCACCAGTGTGTCTGGCGGCCTATGCGGGTGCCGGCATCGCGAATGCGAATCCGATGGCGGCCGGAGTCTCGGCCCTGCGGATCGCGATCGCTGGCTTCCTCATCCCTTATGTGTTCATCCTGCAGCCGGCGCTGCTGCTCCAGGGCAGTTGGGAGGAGCTGGTGATCGCGCTGTCCACGGTGATCATCGGCATGATCGGGGTCTCGTCGGGCTTGGCCGGGTATCTGGTGCTGCGCGGGACTCTGCCGGAGCGGTTCCTGCTGGTCGGCGGAGGCCTGGCACTGATCTATCCGGAGCTGCTGGTGTCGCTGGGCGGTCTGGTGGCCATGGGCGTGGCGGTCCTCATGCAGCTGGCGCGCCGGCGGATGGGCCGAGGTTCCGGCGTCGAAGGTTCTTCGGGCCAGGCGGCGGACACCGAGGTGCTGTCGGATCGCTAGGCTGGGGCCATGAGCGAATCGATTGCAGCAGCCACGGAACGTCCTCTCGCCCTGGTCACCGGTGCCACCCGCGGCATCGGTCGGGCGATCGCCGAGGATCTCGGTCGTACTCATCACGTGCTGGTCGGTGGCACCACCGCCGAGCGGGTCGATGAAGTGGTCGCTGAGCTGCCCTGTGCCACACCGTTCGTCGCCGACCTGACCGACGCCGAGGCGGTCGCGGCCGCCGTCGAAGGTGTTGGTCTGGAGCGACTGGACGTGCTGGTGCACTCGGCCGGGGTCGCCGGTTCCGGGGAGGTCGGCACGGCGTCGCTGGACCTGTGGCGGCACATGTTCGAGGTCAACGTCTTCGCGGTGGCGGAGCTGACCCGGCTGGCCCTGCCCGCACTGCGCACCGCCCGCGGCCAGGTCATCGCCATCAACTCCGGTTCCGGATACATCTCGCGTGCCGGGGGCGGCATCTACTCGGGCAGCAAGTTCGCCCTGCGCGCGCTGACCGACGCACTGCGTGATGAGGAGCGCGGCACCGTCCGGGTGACCTCCATCCATCCAGGCCGGGTGGACAC
Source organism: Nesterenkonia suensis (assembly GCF_054782935.1). Taxonomy (NCBI): domain Bacteria; kingdom Bacillati; phylum Actinomycetota; class Actinomycetes; order Micrococcales; family Micrococcaceae; genus Nesterenkonia; species Nesterenkonia suensis. Next base: position 596,412 of record NZ_BAAGRN010000001.1, read on the forward strand.
GGATATGCAGCGAGACCTGCAGGCTCAGCTGGGCAACACGGACTATGACGGCAGCATCTACATCGCTCCGAAGTCCGTGGCCGACACCGTCCGCCTGGCCGTGGACATGCCTGAGGCGTCCATGGTCGAGGAGCTCTCCATCCGTCCGGTGCATCGATGAGTCGCTCCACTGACACCCAGCAGGCCGACACCCAGCAGGCCGACGTCGGCGTGCTGCCGCGGCACCTGGTGCCGCGCGCCACGGCTCTCTGGCATCAGGCAGGCCTCACCCGGCCCTGGAACGATCCCGACGCCGACTGCCTGCGGGCTCTGGACGGGGCGGAGTCCACAGTGCTGTGCCTGCGTCCCGTCGGGGCTGAGGACCGTGACGTGGGCCGTGACGTGGGCCGTGACGTGGACAGCCACGAGGAGCTCCTCGGCACTGTGATGGTCGGTCACGACGGGCACCGCGGCTGGGTCTACTACTTGGCGGTGCCCGCAGCCCGGCGCGGCCAGGGGCTGGGGGAGCGGCTGGTCCGGGCGGCCGAGTCCTGGCTGCGGCAGCGGGGCGTCCCGAAGCTGATGCTCATGGTGCGTCAGGAGAACGCGGCGGTCCGGGCGTTCTATGACAGGCTCGGCTACTCCGAGCAGGACGTCGTCACACTCGGCCGGTTCCTCTGAGGACCGCTCAGTGCAGGGAGAGACCATGAATGCGAGCCGCTATGTGGTGATCGGCGCCGGACTGGCCGGTGCCTCGGTGGCCTGGCGTCTGGCGCAGGCCGGACATGAGGTCACTGTGCTCGAACGGGACCGACCGGTCACCGCCCAGGGCAGCTCCCACGGGTCGGCACGGATCTTCCGCCATGCCTATCCGAATCGGCTCTACACCGACCTGGTGGTGCGAGCCGCCGCCGGGTGGCAGGAGCTCCACGAGGCCTCGGAGGTCCCGGTGCTCAGCCGCACCGGAGCGGTGGATCATGGCCAGGTGCGTCAGCCGGCCGCGCTCGCGGAGGTGCTGGCGTCCTGCGGTGTGGAGCATGAGCTGTTCTCCGCGGCGGAGGCGCGGCGGCGGTGGCCCATGTTCGCCGTCGACACCGAGGTGCTCTGGGATCCGGGAGCGGGAGTGGTGGACGCTGAGGCCGCCGTGCATGCGATGCTGCGGCTGGCGCAGCAGGCCGGTGCCCACCTGGAGACCGGGTGGGAGGTCCGTCGGGTGGAGCGGACGCGCCTCGGGCTCCGGCTGACCTCGGCTGAGGGGCGGGTCTGGGATGCTCGGGATCTCGTGGTCTGTGTCGGGGGCTGGCTGCCCCGGCTGCTCGCCGAGCTTCCCCTGCCGTCGGGCTTCCTGCCGGCGACCCATGCGTTGGAGGTCCGTCAGGAGCAGGCCTTCCACTTCCCCTACTGCGGGGGAGCGGCCGAGGCTGCGAGCTGGCCCACGTTCATCCATTCTTCTGCCGACATCACCGTCTACGGTCTGCCGGGCGGCCGTGATGCCGGGGACGCGGGGCAGAAGGTCGCGGAGTTCAACGGGGGGAAGGTCATCGACTCGGCCGCGGCTCAGGATGGGAGGGTCGAGGACGCCAACCGTCGTCGCGTGACCGGTTTCGTGACCGAGTTCCTCCCGGGAGTGGTGCCCGAGCCGTATGCGGAGACGACCTGTCTGTTCACCAACACGGCTTCTGCGGACTTCCTGATCGACCGGCATGATCGGCTGACCCTGGTCTCACCCTGTTCGGGGCACGGGGCCAAGTTCGCGCCGCTGATCGGTGAGCTCGCCCTGGCCGCGGCGACCGGTGAGGGTGAGCTTCCGCGCGAGTTCCGCGTCTTCTGAGGCGTCAGGTCTCCTGAGGTGTCCCGGTCTTCTGCCGCCGTGTGGACCGCTGACGACGAAGGCCCCGACTCGTGGCGAGTCGGGGCCTTCTCGATGAGCTCCCCCAGCTGGATTCGAACCAGCAACCCCTCGATTAACAGTCGAGTGCTCTGCCGTTGAGCTATGGAGGATTGCGACTGAAAGAGTGTAGCAGTCAATTCTCCGCCGAGGGAAATCGACCCGGCCGCGGCGGATCGACGAGCACCCGCGAGGCCTCCGGCCGCGCCCGGACCGACCCATCCTGCCGGGGCCGGAGCGCGAGTACCATGGACGCCGTGCTGACCATCGATCATTCTCAGGACGCCGCCGCGCCTGACCCAGACCTGCCCCCACAGGAGGCCATCCGCGTGAGTGCGGTGGTGGTCCGCAACTCCGAGGGACAGGTGCTCACGGTCCGGAAGAGCGGCACAGAGCGTTTCATGCTGCCTGGCGGCAAGCCCGAGCTCGGCGAGAGCCCCCTGGAGACCGCAGTGCGCGAATGTGGGGAGGAGCTCGGCGTCGAGTTCTGGCCGGAGGACCTGCGCGCGCTCGGAACCTTTGAGGCTGCCGCCGCCAACGAGCCGGGGCGGCGGGTGATCGGTGAGGTCTTCCTCCATGACGCGGCACCGGCGGCAATCGAGGCCGCGCCGTCCGCTGAGATCGCCGAGCTGCGCTGGCTGTGCCCCTCCACTGAGCCGCTGCCGCAGGACCTGGCGCCGCTGCTGTCCGACGCGATCCTGCCGGCGCTGCAGACCGAGACCGGAGTCACATGCAGGCGCTGACCATCTTCACCGGTTCCAGCCATGGCCATGACCCGGCCTACGCCGTCCAGGCACGCCACCTGGGCGCCCGTCTGGCGGGCAGGGGCATCACTGTGGTCTACGGCGGAGGGAACGTGGGGCTGATGGGGGTGCTCGCCGAAGCCGCGCTGGAAGCCGGCGGAGAGGTCCATGGGGTGATGCCTCAGGGGCTGGCCGACCGGGAGATTGCCCACCCGGGGCTGAGCCGACTGGACGTCGTCGCCGACATGCACGAGCGCAAGCGCCGCATGGCGGAGCTGGGGGACGGCTTCCTCGCCATGCCCGGCGGCGCGGGGACGCTCGAGGAGCTCTTCGAGGTCTGGACCTGGCAGCATCTGGGCATCCATGCCAAGCCGGTGGGCCTCTTCAACGTCGGGGGCTTCTGGCGGCCGCTGCTGCAGATGATCGACCACATGGTCGCCGAGGGCTTCCTCAGTTCGACGCGCCGGGATGCGCTGATCGTCGACGACACAGTTGAGACCCTGATCGCCCGTCTGGCCGCCGCAGGGCGGCAGGAGGCGGTCGACGGCGCCCGGTGGCGGGGGTCCCCGGCCGGGGTGATCGGCGATGCCGAGGTGACAGGTGATGCCGAGGTGACAGGTGATGCAGGTGTGAGGGGCGATGTCTGAGCCGCAGCACCACCTCCGCACCGGGGTGACCCCCGACGTCGACGCGCTGGCGGCACTGTACGGGGCCGTGGGCTGGACCAGCTACACCGATGACGTCACGCGACTGCATCGGGCCGTGGCGAGCTCCTACCGCGTCGCCACGGCGTGGAGCCCGTCGCCGGCTTCGGGCCCTGGTGCCGAGGCGATGCCGGGGGAGAGGGCTGAGCTGGTGGGACTGGCGCGCATCCTCAGCGACGGGGAGACGATCGCGTATCTGCAGGATCTCCTCGTCCAACCGGCTCATCGGCGTCGCGGGATCGCCGGGCAGCTGGTCCAGGCGGTGCTGGCTCCGGTGGCCCACCTCCGGCAGCAGGTGCCGCTCACCGATGCCGAGCCGGCCCAGCGCAGCTTCTATGAGTCGGTGGGCTTCACCGAGATCCGTGACGTGCCGCCGACGGGACTGCGGGCCTTCGTGCGATGGGACCCGCCGCCCGGTTGAGCGGCCATGACTGCTATCCTCTCTTCGACCCCGGGGCCTGCCGTCTGGGCCCTGCATCAGCCGTCCTCAGATCAGGAGTGAGCATGACCTCCGTCGACGCGTCCACAGACGACATCGCCCGGCTCATCATCAGCTGCCCGGACCAGCCCGGGATCGTCGCTGCCGTCTCGGACGTGATCACGGACCTGGGCGGGAACATCATCGCCCTGGACCAGTACAGCACCGGGGTGGCCGGAGGGCGGTTCTTCCAGCGCACCGTCTTCCACCTTCCGGGCCTGGCGGCGGAGCGGCCGCGCATCGAGGAGGCGGTGACGACGCGTCTGGCGGAGCGTTTCGACATGCAGTGGAGCCTCACCGACGCCGGCACGCCCAAGAGGGTGGCGATCTTCGCCTCGAAGACGGACCACTGTCTGCTGGACCTGCTCTGGCGGCATCGCCGCGGTGAGATTCCGATGGAGATCGCCATGGTCATCTCGAACCATCCGGACCTCGCCGACGATGTGCGCCCCTTCGGGATCCCGTACGTTCATATCCCTGTCGACAAGGAGGACAAGGCGGCGGCCGAGGCCAAGCACCTCGAGCTGCTCACCGGGAATGTGGATCTGATCGTGCTGGCCCGCTATATGCAGATCATCTCGGAGGACTTCCTCGAGCGGGTGGGGGTGCCGGTGATCAACATCCACCACAGCTTCCTGCCGGCGTTCATCGGTGCCGGGCCGTATCAGAAGGCCAAGGATCGCGGGGTGAAGCTGATCGGGGCCACCGCCCACTACGTGACCAAGGACCTCGACGAGGGGCCGATCATCGAACAGGACGTCATCCGGGTCTCCCATGAGGACGACGTCGCCCAGCTGACCCGCTACGGGGCCGACGTCGAGCGCGCCGTGCTGTCCCGGGCGGTGCAGTGGCACTGTGAGGACCGCGTCATCCGGAACGGGCAGACCACCATCGTCTTCTGAGGCTCATCGTCTTCTGAGACTCATCGTCTTCTGAGGCTCATCGTCTTCTGGAGACGCCGGTCCCGTGATTCGCCCATGGTCTCGTGAGGTTATTCTTCCCGATCGGGTGAGGTTCGCCTTCCTGTAGACTCCGCGGAGCAGATTCGTGGAAAGGACCCCGCCCGTGTCACTCGCAGACTCGACCCGCCCCGACCGTTCCCCGGTGCCCTCCTCGTCGGGAGGCGGGCGACGGGCGCGCGTCCAGCACCTGATGGAGGTGCAGCGGGTCGAGCGGCTCACCCCGCATCTGGTCCGCGTGGTGCTCGGCGGCGAAGGCTTCGGCGGCCTCGAGTTCAAGGACGCCACGGACCAGTACATCAAGATGCTCTTCGCGGATCCTGCGCTCGGCCTGAAGCGCCCTTTCGACCTGGAGGTCCTGCGGGAGGAGCTGCCCCTGGAACAGATGCCCGCGACTCGCACCTACACGATCCGGCACATCGACCACGCGGCCCGGCAGATATGGGTGGACATGGTCACCCACGGCCAGCAGGGACTGGCGGGGCCGTGGGCCCAGCGGGTGCAGGTCGGCGACCCGATCAGCTTCTTCGGCCCCGGCGGTGCCTACGTGCCCCGCGCCGAGGCCGACTGGCACCTGCTCGCCGGAGACGAGTCCGCTCTGCCGGCGATCGCCACGGCGCTGGAGTCCATGGAGGACGACGCCCGCGGTGTCGCCGTGATCGAAGTCGCCGGGCCCCAGGAGGAGATCGCGCTGGCCGCTCCTGAGGGGGTCGAGGTGAAGTGGCTGCCTCGTGGCGGTGATTTCACCCCGGAGCGCGCCCGGCTGGTCGAGGCGGTGGCCGATCTGACGATCCCGGTCGGTGATGTGCAGGTCTTCGTCCACGGAGAACGCGGAGAGATGAAGCGCCTGCGCCGGTTGCTGGTGGAGGAGCGGGGCCTGCCCCGGAAGGGCATGTCGCTCTCTGCCTACTGGGCGTACGGCCGGGTGGAGGATCAGTTCCAGGCGGAGAAGCGCACTCCGCTGGGCCGGATCGATCCGGAGTGAGCCGGGCCCCGGGGAGCACAGTCGAGGGGCCAGGGGCCGGGCGTGTGGTCAGGGGCCGACCGCCGTGCTGGTGCCGATGACCAGCGCAGTGATGAGGAAGCCGACCAGCACGAGCACGGTGACGGCGGCGCAGGGGCCGGCCCAGCGGCGGAATCCGTCGAGGCGGACGTCCTGGCGGTCCGACATCGTTCCGCTGAGCAGCAGGAAGAGGTCGATGATCGTCCAGGCGCCGACCACGCCCATGAAGATGAACCCCAGGTTCAGCGCGCCGGTGCTGAAGCCGACCATCGCGGTGCCGAACATCAGGGTCTTCAGCAGCCCGGTGGGGATCCGGCCCAGGTAGTAGCGCTGCGCGCCCATCGGACCCAGGAACAGCGCCAGCGACCAGGCGATGAGGAACTTCTTCTCCGAGGTCGGCTGGCTCTCGAAGGCGAGGCGATCCTCCTCGGTATAGGTGTTCGCGTAGAGGTCATCCAGATCGTGCGTCTCGCCCATAGGTCCATGGTAAGCGGGACGACGTCGGCCCTCACGCCAGCAGGCGTCAGATCCAGGGCCGACCGACGCGCCGCAGGTCACGACGACGGACGGCAGTCTCCCGCGGTGCCGGTCAGCAGGGTCGTTGGTGGTAGTTTGGGTCTCGAGAGTCTGTGCCGCACGCTGTGCTCAGGCTCACAGGCCCGACCAGTCATTTCAGGATGGAGGCGCTGTCTTGGCTCAGCAAGGAGCAGGGCACACCCGCACCGCTGCCCCCCGGCCCTCGCTGTTCGACCTGATCAAGGTCGTGCTGCGCCTGGGGCCGAAACAGATCAACGACGAGATCCAGCTGGCCATCGGCCAGATGAAGACCAAGGGCATCGCCGCCGGCATCGCCGCTGGCCTGATGGTCGTCGGACTGGTCTTCGTGACGTTCCTGGTGGTCGCGCTGATCATCGCCGCCGTCGCCGCCTTCGGCCTGATCTTCGAGCTCTGGGCGGCCGCGCTCATCGTGGCGGGCATCTTCCTGCTCATCGCGGCGCTCTTCGTGCTCATCGGTCTGCTGCGCCTGAAGAAGGCCCTGCCGCTGATGCCGGAGGACGCCATCCGCGGGCTGCGCCTGGATCTGGGTGTGGCCCAGCAGGGCAGCAGCTTCGACCCGCGGACTCTGGACCGGCAGGACGCCGAGCGTCGCCGGAAGAAGGAGGAGGCCAAGCGCGAGGCGCAGGAGCGGAAGAAGCAGGAGGCCAAGACGGCCGGGGCCGGCAGCCCGAAGAGGCCGCCCTACCGCGAGCTGCTGCGGCGGACCGCCCAGCGGCGGGACCATCTCGGCAACCTGCACGACCAGATCCTCGCCCGCAGTGACAAGGACTCTCTGAAGTCTGAGGCCCAGGGCGCCTTCTCGGGACTGACGGAGAAGATCCGCACCTCGGGGCGTGGGGGCGAGACTCCTGATCCCGGAGCCGCCGGGACGCCCTCCACGGCGAGCCGGGAGCCGGGGACCGGCCCCGGTGCGGGAGACTTCGTCGCCGCCCGGTGGAAGCCGCTGGCGGTGCTGGGCGCCTCCGCCGCAGCAGGTGCGGTGTTCCTGCGCGAGCTGACCAAACGCTGAGCCGCTGCCCGTTCGGCGCCGAGCCGTCGTCGGTGGATCCTGCGGCAGGCCGCACAACTGCACACCAACCGTCCCCGACGGCGAGAGTCGTCGGGGTTCCCGCCGAGCGAGACCAGCCGAGGACCCTGTGAGATTCATCGGTGCCGGAACCCGCGAGGGTTTCGAGTACACCCTGCACGAGACATTCTGGACCGTTCCGAATGTCATCACGATCGTGCGTTTCCTGCTGCTGCCGGTGTTCGTCTGGCTGGTGGCGGAGGGTTCCTACATGGCGGCGTTCTGGGTGCTGGCGGTGCTCAGCTCCACCGACTGGGTGGACGGATACATCGCCCGGCGCTTCGACCAGCTCAGCGTGATCGGACAATGGCTGGATCCGCTGGCCGACCGGCTCTCGCTGATGATCGTCACCTTCACCCTGGTGCTCTTCCAGGTGGCGCCGCTGTGGGTGGTGCTGGCGGTGATCATCCCGGACATGGTGCTGCTGCTGAACGCCCTGCTGCTGTTCCGCGGGTCCCCGGAGCTGAAGGTGTCGGTGCTGGGCAAGATCCGCACGGCCTGTCTGCTGATCGGGGCGCCGCTGATCCTGCTGGCGCGCACCCCGCAGCTCGACGACGCTGTGTGGGTCCTCACAGCGGAGCTCGTGCTTGCTGCGGGATGCCTCATGCACATCGCAGCGTCCATCGACTATCTTGTGAAGGCGCACGGAAAAGCGCGCCAGCTCAGACGAGAGGGCATCCGGCCCCGAGACCGCGCCCGCTGGGCAGAGGAGTCGGGCGCGTGAAGATCCCAGGAGGACACGAGCCGCACATGGTCAGGACCCCGGACACGCTGCGCATCCTCATCGCTGCGGACACCTACCCTCCGGACATCAACGGCGCGGCCGTCTTCTGCCACCGACTCGCCCGGCATATGACCAGCCTGGGCCATGAGGTCCACGTGGCCGCGGCCCGCAATGACTCGGGCCCGGACACGGTCCAGGAGGCCGACGAGGCCACCATCCACCGTTTCCGCTCCTTCCGGGCCCCTACCCACGAGTACTACCGGCTGTGTCTGCCCTGGCTCGTGGAACCGGCGATGGACCGACTGGTCGAGCAGATCAGGCCTGACGTCGTCCACGTCCAGTGCCACTACATGATCGGCAAGGCCGCCATCGAGGCGGCTGAGCGGCGCAGGATCCGCACGATCGCCACCAACCACTTCATGCCGGAGAACCTGGACCCCTTTCTGCCGTTCCCGGGCTGGTTCTGCCGGATCGTGGCGGAGAACTCCTGGCGGGACATGGGGCGGCTGATGGGCAAGGCCTCGGTGGTGACCACCCCGACTCCGCTGGCCGCGCAGACCATGCGGGAGAGGGGCGGGTTCGACCACGTGTTGCCGCTGTCCAACGGCATCGACGTCGACCACTACCAGCCGCGGCGAGGAGAGGAGATCCTCCGCCCGCAGCGCCCGACGGTGCTGTTCGTCGGCCGGCTCGCCGTGGAGAAGAACGTGGACCTGCTCATCGATGCGGTCGCGCGCACGGATCCGGCCCTGGACATCGGCCTGGAGATCATCGGCGACGGCGAGCAGCGCGACGTCCTGGCCGACCGGATCGGCCAGCACGGCCTGCAGGAGCGGGTGCGGATGCGTGGGCATGTCGACGACGAGCAGCTCCGCCGGGCCTACCTGGAGGCCGACGTGTTCTGTCAGCCCGGGACCGCGGAGCTGCAGTCCCTGGTGTCCCTGGAGGCGATGTCCGCCGGTCGCCCGGTGGTGCTGGCTGACGCGCTGGCGCTGCCGCATCTGGTGGAGCCGGGAGTCAACGGCCATCTGTTCACCCCTGGCGACGCCGATGATCTCGCGGCCACGTTGGAAGACGTCTTCACCCGTTCCGAGTCGGAACGCGCCGCGATGGGGCGACGCAGTCGAGAGATCGCCTCGCGGCACAGCATCGCCAAGACCATGGACGCCTTCGAGCAGCTCTATCGGGGTGCCGACTGGGTGGACCCCGGCCAGTACGGCAAGGCCCAGGGCTGGCGCCCTGCGGCGCGTCGTCCGCGCCCGCGCAGCACCCGGTAGGATGTCCACGGTCACCGCCCGTGCTGCGGCGCGGGTCGATCGGGGGCGTTAGCTCAGCTGGTCAGAGCAGAAGACTCATAATCTTTTGGTCGCGGGTTCAAGTCCCGCACGCCCCACCAGCACATCGAGATGGCCGATCTCGAGGCCCAGCGTGCCGTCGGCGTGCTGGGCCAGGCGCTCCTGCTGCCAGCGGCGCACCCGGGCGAGGGCGTCGCCGAGGTGTTCGGCACCTGCGTCCTCCTGCTGTTCGGTGTCCTTCTGCTGCTCCGTGCCCAGCTGCTCCTCGGCGACCTGTGCCCGGTCCTTCACCAGCTGTGCCAGCAGTGCGGTGTCCGACGGCCGGAGCCTCCAGGGCGTCTCCCACACCTGCGTCGGCAGCCCCTGATCTCGGGCGGCGTCGAGCAGGACGGGGGCGGCCTGCGGCCCGCAGCGTCCGCCGCGCTGCTGATGTCTGTTGAACGCTGCGCCGACCAACTCGTCGTCGGGGTGCGGCGGATGCGGGGTCATGGCGCCGGTGACGGTGAGCGCCACCAGCAGCGGGACCTGGTGCTCTCGTACCGCGGCCACGAGCCCGCTGATCTGTGCCGGTGTGAGCAGGTCCAGCAGCGCGGAGGCGATGACCAGGGTCCGGTCCCCGGTGGTCGCCAGCACCTCGTGGAGGTCGGCGACGTCGGCCTGGCGGGTCTGCACGGGGCCCCGGGCGCCGCGCGCGGCCAGGCGCTGGGCGGTGCTGGCCAGCAGCTCGGCATCGTGGTCCAGCAGGATCCAGCGCTCCTCGCCCTCGAGCAGCGGCAGCAGCCAGCGGCCTCCGGCTCCGGTGCCGCAGCCGACGTCGACCACTGTCTTCGGGGAGATCTCGCCGACCAGGGCGGCCACTGCGGCACGAGTGGGCTCACGGGCGGCGGCATCGGCGGCTTCGCGCAGGCTCAGCCAGTCTGCAGAGATCCGATCAGTGTCTGCCAGCGGTTCGCGGTCTGCTCCCATGAGGGAAGACTATCGGCTCGTGTTCGAGCCGCGGCGGCCCAGCGGCGGCGCAGCGCGGGATCGGTCAGCCAGGATTCCAGCAGTCGGGCCCATTCCTCCGGCCGGCCCGGGTCCGCGGTGCCTCCGGCGCCGCCGAGGGCCTCCACCGCTCCGGTGCCGCAGGACACGACCCCGGGGACGCCGTGGGCGCAGGCCTCGGTGACGACCATGCCGTAGGTCTCCGCCCAGGAGGGCAGCAGCATCAGGTCCGTGCGACGCCACAGCGTCGGCATCTGCTCCGCCGAGAGGGTGCCGAGGAGGTCGACCCTGCCGGGGAGCTGATGCTGCAGCTCGGCGACCACGTCCGCGCCGTGGGGCTGTTCGGCGCCTGCTCCGGCGAGCTGCAGCACCCAGTCATGGTCGAGCAGGCGGGAGAGTGCCTCACCCAGGAGCCGGTGGTTCTTCCGGGGGGTGAAGGAGGCCGCCATGGTGAGCCGCAGCGGAGCGGTCTCCCGCGTGGTGTCCGCCGGGTGAGTGCGCTGTGGGCGGTCCACCCCGGGGATGACGACGTCGACCTGTTCGCGCCCATGGCGGCGGTGGAGGTCCTCGGCCGCCCACCGGCTGGTGGTCACCACGTGGGGAGCCGCCCGCACGGCGCGGCCCTCTCTCGCCGGGAGACCTGTGGGCGCGTCGTCCGGGGGCGCCTCGGCGTGCTCGTGCTCGGCGGCCAGGGGCAGATGCACCAGCAGGATCTCGGCCGGTGGGGTCCCGTGGCGGTGGGCGGCTCCGCACGGAGGCGAGCCTGCGGGGCCGTCGGTGAACAGCTCGGGCATGCACCCGCCGACCAGCCCGTCCACGACCACCGGCAGCGGGCCGAGGTCGTGGCGCAGCGCCGCGAGCCCGTCATGGAGCCGACGCCGGGAGCTCTCCTCCGGATGCGGCCAGGCGCCGGGGACACGCAGCCGGTGCACGGCGGTGCCCAGGCCGTTGAGCGCGCGGATCACCCGGTCGTTGTACAGCGATCCGCCGCTGGGCCCGGTCAGATCGGGCTCGACCCAGATCAGCCCAGTCACCGGTGGGGACGGCTCCTTGTCCTCGGGGGAGCGGAGGAGACCCCGCGTCACAGGTCGAGGCGCACCGAGGCGCGGGCCCGGGGGTTCTCCTCGGCGTCGACCTCGATGGCGGTGAGGCCATGATGCTCCGGCAGCTGCTGGGCGAGCTGCTGGGCGATGTAGGCGATGATCACCTCGGTGGTGCTCAGCTTGTTCTCGAAGGCGGGGAGCTCGTCGAGGTTCTGGTGGCGCAGGGGCTCCAGCACGGTGGCGAGGAGCTCGCTGGCCGCGCCGATGTCCATGACCACGCCATGGGTGTCGAGCCCGGGGCGTTCGTAGGTGGCACGGATGTGCAGGGTGGCCCCGTGCAGCCGCTGGGCGGGGCCGAAGAACGGGGCGTCGAGGCTGTGCGCGATCATCAGGTGGTCGTCGACGGTGAGCCGGAATCGTGTCATGTGTGCCGAGTGGTGGGAGGCGGTCATGGGTGCTCCTGTCGGGTCGGGGACTCGTCGGGGTCAGCGGTACGGCGGTCGGTCCCAGGGTCGGTCCCAGGGCCGGTTCCATGGTCGATCACATGGCAGATCGTTCCGGCCCAGTCCGGGTCGGCGGCGGCGAGGGCATCCATCACCGTCGGAAGGTCCTCCAGCGGGGAGCGGCCGGTGAGCAGCCTGTCGAAACGTTCATCGAGCAGGGAGAGCGCCAATCGGAGCCGGTCCCGCCGCGTCCGGCGCAGCCGTCGCGGCTGGGCGACCTCGCCCACCTGGGAGGCGACGATCCGCAGCCGCCGGGCATGGAAGTCCGCGCCCAGCGGCACCTCAGGCTGCTGCCGGCCGTACCAGGACTGTTCGACGATCACGGCGTCATCACCGGCGACCCGCAGAGACTCCTGCAGCCCGGAGGCGGTGGCGGAGGAGTGCAGGACCACGTCGCTGCTGATGCTCGCCGCACCGGGGGCCCTGGCGCGGATCCCCAGTGACTCGATGAGCCGGCGGCGGGTCGGATCGACCTCCACCACCTCGAGACGCTCCAGCGGCACGTCGGCGGCGAGCAGAGCTGTCGCCAGGCCGATCATGCCTCCGCCGACGACGGTGATGCGGTCGCCGAGGCTGACTCCGCCCTCCCAGAGGGCGTTGAGCCCTGTCTCGGCGGCTCCGGCCAGCAGTGCCCGCTCGGGAGGGCACGCGGCGGGCAACGGGTGACAGTCCTCGGCCTCGACGATGACGTGATCGCGGTGACCGGCGAGGCAGAACACGGTGCGTCCGATCAGCGCAGTGGCCGCGTCCCCCTGACCCTGCAGGACACGGCCCACGGTGAGGTAGCCGTGGCTGACCGGATGGGGCAGCTCGCCGAGCTGATGCGGAGCACGCATCAGCGCCGCGACCTCCTCGGGCACATCGCCGCAGTGGATCAGGGTCTCAGTGCCGCGGGAGACGCCGCTGACGATCGTCTCCACCAGCACCTCACCGGTGTCGGGCTGAGGGACCGGCGCCTCGCGGATCTCACCCTGCCGGGGGCCCACCGTCCAGTACTGCCGACTGCTGTCGGCGGGCAGCGCCTGGCGCGGGGCAGGGCCAGCCTGTTCCGCGGGGGTCCGTGGGCCGCTGCTGGGTGCCTTCATGGTCGTATCCTGCCACGTCAGGCCCGATGGGGGACATGGCTGCCGCGGAGGCGCCGCGGAGCCGCCGCCGCTCTCGCGGCGTCCGGTGGCCCTATGATCGCTGTCATGGACCTTCGCGGCAGGCCGGTGCTCGGCAGCATCGCCGTCGTCATAGCTGGCGCCCTGCTGCTGGGAGCCCTGCTGGGCGCGGCAGGAGACGTGGCGGGGCTGCTGCTCGGCCGCCTCGGCGAGGATGAGGGCTCCGGCAGCCTGCTGGGTCCGGCGGAGGGGTTCCGGGCCCCCGCCGTGGCGGCGGGTGGGATCGCCTTCGTCGCCTGCCAGCTCCACGCGGTCCGCGGTGGGGGCCGATTCCGCCTCGCCGATGCGGTGACCCTGCTGCGCTGTCTGCTGCTGGGGATCTTCACCGCGGGGGTCGGCCAGATGGCCTTCGTCGGGGACAGCGTCGTCGGGGAGGGCGACGCCGTGACGAGGCTGAGCGTGCCGCTGTCGCTTCCGCTGCCTCTGCCGCTGATCCTCCTGGCCGTGCTCATCCTGCTCCTCGACGGGCTCGACGGCGCGGCGGCCCGCGCCGCGGGAGGCGAGACGCCGGCCGGAGCCCGATATGACGAGACCTCGGATGCGGTGGTGCTCCTGGTGCTGGCGGTGACGGCGGCGCTCGCGGTCGGTTGGTGGGCGATCCTGCTGGGCCTGCTGCGGCCGGCCTTCGCGCTGGGTGGCCGCCTCCGTCCGGCCTGGCGTCGGCCGTTGGAGCCCAGCCGTCGCCGCAAGATCTGCGGCGTGGCGCCGGGAATCCTCCTGCTGCTGGCGCTCGCGCCCTGGCCGGTGAGTCCGCTGGTGCCCTCCGCTGAGGCGTCCTCGGAGGCACGCACGCTGCTGGTGGCCCTGGGCCTGGTGCTGGTGACGTTCTCCTTCCTGCTGGATGTGCGGCGCCTGGAGAAGTTGGGGAAGAGACCGCCCCCGGGCTTCTATGGTCGCCTGTCGCAGTGATCCTTGGTCGGATGCGCGTGGTGCTCGGCTGCGCCGCGGTGTTGGCAGAATGACTCCTGTGCGACTCTTCTTCGACGCCCGCTACACCCGTACCCGGGTCCACGACGGCATCTCCCGGTTCTCCGCCTCGCTGGTCGAGGCCGCCGCCCCGCATGCGGACGTCACCATGCTCATCAGCGATCCTGACCAGCTTCGGATGCTCCCGTCGGACATCCCCTGGTTGCGGATCAGCCCCCCGACCTCGCCGGCCGAGCCGTGGGTGGCCCGGCAGATCAACCCGCACCGGCCCGACGTCGTCTTCTCCCCGATGCAGACCATGGGCGGCTGGGGACGGACGTATCCGCTGATCCTCACTCTGCACGACCTCATCTACTACGAGCACCGCACGCCCCCGCGGGACCTGCCCGCGCCGATCCGGACGGGATGGCGGCTCTATCACCTCAGTCCGTGGCCGCAGCGGCTCGTGCTGGACCAGGCCGACGCCGTCGTCACCGTCTCGCAGACCACCCGTGAGCTCATGCGCGCCCATCGGTTGACCCGCAGACCGATCGAAGTGATCCCCAACGCTCCTCAGCCGGTCCCCGAGCCCCGGGATCCCGCGCGTGCGCCGGAGCGCCGTCTGGTCTACATGGGATCGTTCATGGACTACAAGAACGTCGAGGGCGTCATTCGGGGGCTGGAGGGCCTGCCGGATCACAGGCTGCATCTGTGCAGCCCCATCGACGCCGGCCGTCGTGACGAGCTGCGGGCACTGGCTCCTCGGCAGGATCAGTTGGTCTTCCACGACGGCATCTCCGAGAGCGGCTACCGCGATCTGCTGCGGGAGGCGACCGCGCTGGTCACCCTGTCCCGGGCGGAGGGCTACGGCCTGCCGGTGATCGAGGCTATGTCCCATGGCACACCTGTGGTGGTGGCGGACCTGCCGATCTTCCAGGAGATCGCCGGTGAGGCTCAGCACCAGCGGGGCGCTCAGGCCGTGGACCCTGATGACCCGGCATCCTTCGCCGACGCGGTCCGCAGGCTCGCGGACCCGGTGGTGTTCGCAGCTGCGTCCCAGGCTGCCCGGGCCCGCAGCCTGGCCTATCGGTGGGAGGACTCAGCGGACCGCCTGCTGCGCGTCGCCGAGGACGTCGCCCGGCGCTGGCGACGTCGCGATGCTCCGTGGAGCTGATGCTCAGGGACGTGCTCGGCGTCGGTGGCGTGGCGCCCTGCGGCGGGGACGCCGCGTCGAGGTGCTGATCGCCCAGGGGGAGCAGCACGGACGGCTCCAGGCTCCCGACCATCAGCAACGGATTGAAGTACTCGCCGTGGAGCCTGACGCCCCAGTGCAGACAGGCGCTCGCGGGACAGTGGTGGGAGCCGTCGAGTTCTCGGACCAGCGTGCCGATCGGCTCTGCGGCGGTGACGAGGTCGCCCACCTCCAGGCCGCTGGAGACCGGTTCGAAGGAGCTCACCAGTCCGGCCCCATGAGCCACGGAGACGACCGGACGGTCGACGACCACTCCGGTGAAACTGATCACACCTGCCGCGGGGGCCAGCACGTCGGTCCCCTCGTCGGCGGCCAGGTCCACTCCCCGGTGACCGGCCGCCCAAGGATCCGGAGGCGCGGCGTAGGGCCGCAGGACATCCAGCGCGCCGAGCACCGGAGGACGCCAGGCAGCGTCCGCCACAGCCGGCTTGCCGGGGGCGGCGGCCGCTGTGGCCGCTGTGGCCGGTGCTGCCGGACCGCCGGCGTCCAGCAGCACCACCAGCAGCAGCAGGGTGAGCAGCCGGGTGAGCAGCAGCGTGCGCGGTCGCGGCGGGATGCGCAGCGGAGACGCCAGCTCGGTGATCTGCACGGTCGCAGAGCCGGACTCCTCGGGGTGCCGTGCCGCCGGTCCGGGACGTGTTCCGCTGAGCTCCATGGCCCCATCCTGAAATGCTGCCGCGGACGGTGGCACCACCTTCGGCGCTTCTGTGGAGAGGCCCGCGTGTCGGAGTCTCCGGAGCTTCTCCTGTGGAGGATCGAGCAGGTCTTCGGGGTCATCATCCTGTAGTACACTGATGGCCAGCAGTTGACGCTGACGTTCTATATCCCTGCCCACTTCTGGGCCGTGTCACGGCCTGGAGGCCAGGGCAGGTGATGATCGGCCGACGCTGACTACGCGCAGAGCTTGTCTCCTCCAGTCCGTCCTCGTCGCAGGGCGGCCGGAGGAGGGGGATCCGCTCGGTCCGCCCCGGAGACGCCTGGTTCCAGGTGCCCTGTCACGGCAGGTCCGGAGCGGTCGGATCCACGATCTCGCATCCCTGCTCCGCCAGGAGCCCCGGAGAACGGGGCAGCACGACTCGACCAACCGAAAAGAACCAGCCGGCGCTGCATGGCCGCCGCCCACATCCTTCGCGGGAACCGGGCAGCCCGTGTGTTGAAGCCCGGCACCGAAAGGATTGACCATGCCTGTCGTCACCATGCGCCAGCTCCTCGACTCCGGTGTGCACTTCGGCCACCAGACCCGTCGCTGGAACCCGAAGATGAAGCGTTACATCTTCACCGAGCGCAACGGCATCTACATCATCGATCTGCAGCAGTCGCTGTCCTACATCGACCGCGCGTTCGAGTTCATCAAGCAGACCGTCGCCCACGGCGGCTCCATCCTGTTCGTCGGCACCAAGAAGCAGGGCCAGGAAGCCATCGCCGAGCAGGCCACCCGCGTCGGCCAGCCCTACGTGAACCACCGTTGGCTGGGCGGGATGCTCACCAACTTCGCCACGGTCTCCAAGCGCGTCCAGCGCATGAAGGAGCTCGAGGAGATCGACTTCGACGACGTCGCCGGCTCCGGCCACACCAAGAAGGAGCTGCTGCTGCTCAGCCGTGAGCTGGACAAGCTGCAGGCCAACCTGGGCGGCATCCGCAACCTCACCAAGACGCCGTCGGCGGTGTGGGTCGTGGACACCAAGAAGGAGCACCTGGCCGTGGACGAGGCCCGCAAGCTGGGCATCCCGGTCATCGCCATCCTGGACACCAACTGCGACCCGGACGAGGTCGACTACCCGATCCCGGGCAACGACGACGCCATCCGCTCCGTCGACCTGCTCACCCGCGTGGTCGCCGACGCCGTCGCCGAGGGTCTCATCGCCCGCGAGGAGAAGCGCGGGGGCGGCTCCGGTGCCGCTGCCGAGCCGATGGCCGAGTGGGAGCGCGAGCTGCTGGAGCAGCACGCCGCTGAGAAGGCCGGCCAGGCCGAGGGAGAGTCCGCCGCGGCCACCGAGTCCTCCGAGCCGGCTGAGGCCGCCGCGGCTCCCGAGGCCGCCGAGGCTGCCGAGGCTTCGGCCGCAGACTCCAAGTAAGACTCTCGTCGCGCCAGCTCCTCACGCTCGCCACCTGCATGCCTGATGCTCAGGTGGCGGGCGTGAGGGCTGTGCAACGCGCATCTTCATCGATCTGATTCATCGATCCCCATCGAACCCCAATCTGGAGGACGGGACTATGGCGAACTACACCGCTGCTGACATCAAGGCCCTGCGCGAGCGCACCGGCGCCGGCATGATGGACGTCAAGAAGGCCCTGGACGAGGCCGCCGGCGACTTCGACAAAGCCATCGAGGCCATCCGCGTCAAGGGTCTCAAGGGCGCTGCGAAGCGTGAGGGCCGTTCGGCCGTCGAGGGCCTGGTGCTGGCCAAGGTCGTCGACAGCACGAAGGGCTACCTGCTCGAGGTCAACGCCGAGACCGACTTCGTCGCCAAGTCCGACAAGTTCGTCGGCCTGGCCGAGAAGGTCCTCGAAGTGGCCGTGGCCAACGACCTCGGCGACGTCGAGGCTCTGCTCGAGGCCGAGGTCGAGGGCAAGAAGGTCTCGGACTACGTCACCGAGGAGGGCGCCGCCGTGCTCGGCGAGAAGATCGTCGTCCGCCGCCTGGCCAAGGTCGAGGGCGCCTACGTCGACGCCTACCTGCACAAGACCTCCAAGGACCTCCCGGCGCAGGTCGGTGTCCTCTTCGCCGTCGACGCGGACTCCGAGGAGGCGAAGACCGCCGCTCACGACATCGCTGTCCACGCCGCCGCGATCGTGCCGCAGTTCCTCACCCGTGACGAGGTGCCGGCCGAGACCGTCGAGAACGAGCGTCGTATCGCTGAGGAGACCGCCCGGGCTGAGAACAAGCCGGAGCAGGCGCTTCCCAAGATCATCGAGGGTCGCACCAACGCGTTCTTCAAGGAGCACGTGCTGGTGGACCAGCCGTTCGCCAAGGACCCGAAGCAGACCGTCGCGCAGGTCCTCGAGGCCGCAGGCACCGGCGCGACCGCCTTCGCCCGCTTCCGCGTCGGCAGCTGATCCGCTCACCAGGAGCCCCTCATGCCGCTGGGCAGGGGTGCTCGTCTCAGGCGAAGGACATGCCTACAATGAGGCAGACCGGATGATCTGAGACATCAGGGGGTGGCCACACACGCGTTGTGGTCACCCCCTTTCCATGCCCGGATCCCGGGATCCGGGCCCCGACCCGTCTGCCACCTGCCGACCGTCATCTGCCGTCCTGCGCAACCAGTGGGCAGGTGGTGGAGCCGACCTCCGAAAGGACTCCGACGCCGATGACCACCCAGCCTGCCGTCCCCGTCTCCGCCCAGTCCACCGATCTGCAGCTCCCCGAGGGGGTCGAACGGCGTCGAGTGCTGCTGAAGCTCTCCGGGGAGGTCTTCGGCGGGGGCAGCGTCGGTGTCGATCCGGCGACCGTGCGCGGCATCGCCGAGCAGATCGCCGCCGTCGGCGCACAGGTGGAGGTCTCCGTCGTCGTCGGCGGGGGGAACTTCTTCCGCGGCGCCGAGCTCTCCAAGGCGGGCATGGACCGGGCCCGTGCTGACTATATGGGCATGCTGGGGACGGTGATGAACTGTCTGGCACTGCAGGACTTCCTGGAGCAGGCCGGGCAGCCCACCCGGGTCCAGACGGCCATCACCATGGGCCAGGTGGCCGAGTCCTATATTCCGCTGCGTGCCATCCGGCATATGGAGAAGGGCCGTGTCGTCGTCTTCGGCGCCGGCGCCGGGATGCCGTACTTCTCGACCGACACCGTGTGCGCGCAGCGGGCTCTGGAGGTCGGCGCCGACATGGTGCTCATGGCCAAGTCCGGAGTCGACGGGGTCTACACCGCGGATCCGAAGACCAACCCTGATGCGCAGAAGCTGGAACACCTGACCTACACCGATGCGCTGCGTCAGAACATCCGGGTCATGGACCAGACCGCGATGACGATGTGCAACGACAACGACCTGCCGATGCGGGTGTTCGGCATGGAGGGCGACGGCAACGTCACCCGGGCCCTGCTCGGCGAGACCCTCGGCACTCTGGTCACCTCCTGAGCCACCGATTGGCGATGATCCAGGTCAGATCACCATCTGACGGCACGGATCGCCCGCGGCAGGAGCCCTGCACCACGTAGACTGAGACGGACGTTCCCACCTCAAGGAGACCGACGTGATTGACGAGACCCTGGTCGAAGCCGAAGAGCTCATGGAGCGCGCGGTGGAGGCCACCAGTGAAGACTTCGCCACCGTGCGTACGGGCCGGGCCAACCCGGCGCTGTACTCGAAGGTGCTGGTCGACTACTACGGTTCGGCGACCCCGCTGCAGCAGCTGGCCTCCTTCAACGTTCCGGATGCCCGCACCATCCTGATCACCCCCTATGACATCTCTGCCATGCGGGAGATCGAGAAGGCCCTCTCCGACTCCGAGATCGGAGCGAACCCCTCCAATGACGGCAAGCAGATCCGCATCACGATGCCGGAGCTGACCGAGGAGCGCCGCAAGGAGTACGTGAAGCTGATCAAGTCCAAGGGCGAAGACCACAAGGTCTCGGTGCGCAATGCCCGCCGCAAGGCCAAGGACGCCATCGAGAAGGCCGTGAAGAACGGTGACGTCGGCGAGGACGACGGCGAGCGGGGCACCAAGGAGCTCGAGGGCCTGACGAAGACCTACGTGGAGCGCATCGATGACATGATCAAGCGCAAGGAATCCGAGCTCCTCGAGGTCTGAGCCCTCATGACCGGATCCGAGCGCACCGAGGAGGCTTCCGAGCCGGACAGGCCGGTGCGCACACCGCGGGCAGGACGGGACCTCCCGGCAGCGATCATCACCGGTGCCGCGCTGCTGATCCCGTCGGTGCTGGGGATCATCTTCTCTCCGCTGCTGCTGATCATGGTGGCGGTGGTCCTGCTCTCCATGGGCGTGTGGGAGGTGGCCCGAGCCCTGGAGACCCAGGGTCTGCGGCTGCCCAAGGTCCCGCTGTTCCTGGGCGCAGCGGCTATGCCCCTGTCGGCGTACTTCGGCGGTGTCGAGGCACTCACCCTGGCCCTGATGGTCACCTGTGTGGCCATCGCTGTGGCCGCCGCGGTGCTGCACGTGGAGGACCCGGGCCGATCGATCATGTCCTCGATGTTCGTGGCCTGCTGGGTGCCGTTCCTGATCTCCTTCGCGGTGCTGCTGCTCAGTCAGCCGGACGGCCAGTGGAGGCTCGCCGTGGTCGTGCTGCTGGTGGTCTCCAACGACACCTTCGGGTACATCGTGGGGGTGCTGTTCGGCAGGCATCCCATGGCACCGAAGATCAGCCCCAAGAAGTCCTGGGAAGGCTTCGCCGGATCGATGGCCGGTTCCATCCTGGTGGGCGTGCTGACCTCGTGGCTGATCTTCGACGAGTCGGTCCATATCGGCGCACTGCTGGCGGCCGCCGTCGTCGTCTCCGCCACTGCCGGAGACTTCTCCGAATCGATGGTCAAGCGTGAGCTGGGGCTGAAGGACATGTCCCATGCGTTGCCCGGCCACGGGGGAGTGATGGACCGGCTGGACTCGCTGGTCTTCGCGATGCCGACGGCGTTCTTCGTGATCGTGGCGCTCACCCGGGATTCCGGCGGAGTTCCATTAGGCTGAGACCATGGCGCACACAGAGAACGCACTGTTCACCCTGCTGGAACCGGAGGAGCAGGGCTATGACCGCGACGAGGTCGATGAGTTCATGGCCCGGGCCAGAGTCGCCTACGACTCCGGCACCGGCATGCCGCTGGTCGAGATCCGTGAGGTGAGCTTCTCCATGGGCTCCGGCGGCTACGACCCCGCGGAGGTCGACGGCGCGCTGGATCGCCTCGAGGACGCCTTCGCCGCCGCGGAGCGGGACCGCTACATCGCCCAGCACGGCGAGGACGCCTGGTACGAGCTGCTCGCGGATCGTGCCGCCCCGCTGCGGGTCCGTCTCGAACGCCCCGACGGCAAGCGGTTCCGGGAGCCGGCGCACTCGTCGGCAGTGGGCTACCGCAAGGAACAGGTCGACGAGCTCTGCCGGGCCCTGGAGCAGTACCTCGATGGGGAGAACCCGATGAGCGTGGACGAGGTCCGCACCATCGTCTTCGCCGGCGTCCACGGCTCCGACGGCTACGACGAGGCCCAGGTGGACGCCTTCCTGGACCGGATGACGGAGATCATGGCCTCCGTGGGCTGAGAGCCCTCCTGCGATCCGCGGCGCGGCTGTTCATCGGACCGGGTGTCGGCCTCGCATCGTGCATGTCTTCCGGAAACGGGTCGCGGCGGCCCCGTCGTCGGCGGCCCCGTCGTCGGCGGGCACGTCATCGGCGAGGCGCCGCGATTCGGCAGCCCAGCTCTCGGTGCGGGCCTGGGACCCCTGGGTGAGCAGCGAGCCGACCACGAGCACCACCAGGGACAGCGGGAGCCCGACCATCACGGGGTGCCAGCCCATCGGTTCCCCGGCGAACTGCCAGATCACGGTGACCACGAGCCCGGTCCACATGGA
This sequence comes from Nesterenkonia suensis, assembly GCF_054782935.1. Lineage (NCBI taxonomy): Bacteria > Bacillati > Actinomycetota > Actinomycetes > Micrococcales > Micrococcaceae > Nesterenkonia > Nesterenkonia suensis. The sequence continues at coordinate 618,177 of NZ_BAAGRN010000001.1, forward strand.
GGCGACGCCGGCAGTTCGAGTGACCCTCTTCCAGTAGAGCCCCAGCAGCACCGGCGCGAGGATCCCGGAGACGAGCATGGCCGCACCGATGATCCACAGCATCACCAGCTGCGGGATGTAGAGCGCCAGGAGCACCGCCAGCACTGAGGTGATCAGCACCGAGAGCTTCGACCACAGCAGCAGGCGGGAGGAGCTCGGGTTCTTCATCCGGGGCTTGACGATGTCGTTGACGATCGAGGAGCTGCCGGCCAGGAAGAAGGAGTCACAGGTGGAGATGACCGTGGCCAGCACAGCGATGATCATGATGGCCACCAGGGGGAACGGGAACACCTCACCGATGGCGGCGTAGTAGACCTGGGTGGGGTCGGGGATGTCCAGCTGCAGGCCCACGCGGGACATGACGCCGATGGCCACGACCACGCACACCAGCACGGTCTGGAGGACCAGAGCGCTCCAGAGGCTGCCCTTGAGGATCTTCATCGTCCGGGTGGCCCAGATGCGCTGCCACAGGTCCTGGCGGACCATCTGGTAGGCGTCGATGGTCAGCAGTGCGACGGCGGCCTGGTAGGGGGAGATGCCGAAGACGTTGAGCATCTGCTCCTCGCCCGCGGCGGCGTTGGTCTCGATGGTCTCCGAGCCTCCGGAGGCGATGATCACCGTGACGAACAGGGCGAAGATGCCGATGGTCTGGACGGTGCCGTGGACGGCGTCCTGCAGGACCACCGAGCGCAGGCCGCCGAGGATCGTCTTCAGCGTGAGCATCAGCCAGGCGATCAGGATTCCGGTGGTCAGGGAGACGTCGATGGTCAGGAAGAGGATGGTCAGGAAGAGGATGGTCGCGATGGCGACGAACTGCATCCCGGTGATGGAGCAGTAGGCGAACAGCACGCTGAGTGCGGTGGGGAGGCGAGCGGCCTCGCCGTACATCATCGCGGTGAAATCGCCCATGGTGACCATGCGGCGTGTGGAGCCCAACCGGCGCAGCGGGCCGGTCATGGCGAGGATGATCACCAGGGTCGTCGGGACCGTGACCAGCCCGAGCCAGACCTGCCCCAGCCCGTCCGTGTAGCTGTTGGTCATGAACCCGAGCAGGATCGATCCTCCGATGGCGGTTCCCACCAGGGTCAGGATCATCGGGAACATGCCGACGCTGCGGTCTGCCACGAATAGCCCTCGTAGGATTTCACCCGTCGATCGATGACGTAGGCGAATCCGGTCAGGAAGACGAAGTAGCACGCGACGATGATGGCCAGGACGTGTGTCTGACTCTCGGTGAACCTGGGCGGGTCCCTCCAGGGGCCTCAGTGACGTGGGGTGGCGCTGAGCGGTCTGTTCCAGTGTTGAGGCCGGTGTGACCGAGGTCAAATGCCTTTAGTGTATGCGAGGTATACGGCCTCCGTATATGAATTGCCTGCATCAAGAATAATCGCTTTAATCGCATATGACAGTGGCGTCCCGCAGAGGTTCGTCGGTGCTTCGGTCCAGGGGAGGGGCGCGCTGGTGAGGCCCACCTCTGCCGGTCCTTCGTGCAGGTGGGTGGCCGAGTGGAGCTGGTCGCCGGTGCGCCATTCCCTCCATCCTGCGGCAGCGGGTGTCTCGATCAGCAGGATTCTGGTGCGCGGTTCGAGCTGCTGCTGCCCCTCGCTGATGGGTGTGGGGTCTCAGTCTGTCGCCGGCCCGGCACTGCGGATCACGCGGAAGAGCTGGGTGTGCCCGGCAGCGCTCGGCTCCTGCTCCAGAGGCTGCAGATGAACCTCTTCGCAAGGGCTGCTGAGCAGCGGGGTGCCGTCGCTCAGCAGCACCGGCACGGTGTTGACCAGCACCAGGTCCACCACCTGGGCTGCGAAGCACTGGCGGGCGATGTCGGCGCCCAAGATGCTCACGATCCCGGTGGGTGCGGCGGCACGGCAGGCGGCCAGGGCGGCGTCGAGATCCGTGGCCACGGTGATGCCGGCCGGCACAGGTTCGGGCGGTCGGTGGGTCAGCAGGATCTTGGGTCCTCGCCACCGCCCCTCGAAGGCACCCTGCTGCTCGGGGTCTCCGGCGTGCGGGTCGTCGCCGTCGAAGGTGCGGCGGCCGATCAGCAGCGCCTGCAGGTTGACCAGCAGTCGCTCCACTACGGGGGCGGCTCCCATGTGGGGCCGCAGCCAGGACATGTCGCCGTCCGGTCCGGAGATCCGGCCGTCCACGGAGGCGGAAGCGGCGTAGAGGAACGTGGTCACGGGTGGCTCATCCCCTCATCACCGGGCGGATCTCGGTGGAGCCATACTCCAGATGCGGCATGCGTTCAGCGATCGCGTGGGCCTCGGCGTCGTCGGCGGCGGCGATGACGTGGACGGCGAAGATGATGCTCCGGTCCTGGGGGTCCTGCGCCTCTGCGGCGTCGTCGGCCCCCACGCCGAGACGGACGGTGTGCTCGTGGAGGGCAACGCCGTCGAGGAGGTGCCCGCTCCCTCGCAGGTCGGTGTCCAGGACTTCCCAGGCGCGCATCTCCTCGGCGAGCTCCTCGGTGCCGTCCTGCGGACCGGTCCCCGGAATGAAGCGATGGATCAGCAGGTGGGTGGCGGTGCGCTCGGTCATGATGTCCTCTCGTGGTCCTCTCGGCGGGTCCTCAGTGGTCGGTCGGCAGGCTGTCATCGGTCTGTCGCAGGGGCATCAGGGGCTCATCCGTGCCTCTCGTGGGATCTCTGATGAAACTGGTTGTGTTCTGCCTGTGGTATCAGGCACTTCACCATAACCGAGTGTAGAATGCAAGCAGTCTCGTCCGAGGAGTTCAGGAGGCCCGCCTGTGGAGGTTGAATCGACGTCTGCGCACCGTTCCGGCTGTCCCATCAATCTGTCCCTTGAAGTGCTGGGGGACGGCTGGTCGCTCATCGTGATCCGGGATGTCATCTTCGGCGATCGGCGCCACTACCGGCGCCTGCTGGAAGAATCGGAGGAGGGTATCGCCTCCAACATCCTCAGTGACCGGCTCAAGCGTCTGCTCGCCGCCGGCGTGCTGACGCGCGCGCAGGATCCCACGCATCGCCAGCGGCAGATCTACAGTCTCACCGAAGCCGGAATCCAGCTGCTGCCCGTGCTCGTCCAGCTCGGTTCCTGGGGCAGGAGACACCAGCCAGCCTCTGCGGAGCTCAGTGTCCGCGCCAGAATTCTGGAGGAGGGCGGCCCGGCGCTGTGGGAAGAGTTCATGGACGAGCTGCGCGCTCGACACCTGCCGGGCGACGCGGCGGCTGGAGCAGCAGGAGCACCTGAGGCGACGACGCCCGACCCGGGTGAGGAATCACGATCCACCCCGTCCGTGCTCGAGCGGCTCGAGGCCGCCTACCAGCAGGCCCTTGCGCGCGGATGAGGGGCGGTCCAGCGCCGCCCCGACGGTCGGCGGCCGTTCATCCCTTGACAGCGGCTGCGGTGCTGGGCTGATCTCGGGGACGGGCTGATCTCGGGGACGGGCTGGTCTCGACGAGTTCATCGGCGCGTACGTGTGAGCCCCCTGGGGCAGAGAGAGGACGGATGAGTCGTCATGGATGATCTGAGCACACAGGTCCACCGGATCTTCATCGACGCCCCCGCGGAGGAGGTCTGGGAGGCGATCACCTCGCCCGAGCTGAGCAGGAGCTACGGCTACGGCGGCAGCATCGAGGTCGAGCTGCGGCCAGGAGGCTCGTTCCGGCATCTCACCAGCCCGGCCATGCGGCAGATGGGCATGGGCGAGGTGGCGCTCCGCGGCACGGAGGCCTCCGTCGAGGCTCCGTGCCGCTTGGTGCTGGACTGGCAGGCCGCCTGGCAGGACGAGCCGCCGTTCCGCCTGAGCTATGACATCACGTCTGGGCCATCGGGGCTGACGCGGCTCGTCCTGACCCATGAGCTGCCGGAATCGCCGCACACGGCCTCGGACGTGGCCGGGCTGGGTGCGGCGGAGAGCGGCGGCGGTGGCTGGCCATGGGTGCTCTCCAGTCTGAAGACCCTGCTGGAGACCGGGCAGGCGATGACCACCGCCGGAGAGTGACCGGCCCCCTATGCCCGGCGGCCGGAGTCACGGGGTGCGGCAAGGGTGCGCGCTGCGCGGCTCAGGCCTCCCCGGGGAAGCGGAGGCCGATCTGTGCGCGCACCTCGTCCAGGGTGCCCATGATGCCCACGGAGTCATCGAGGGTCAGCACGTCGCCGTCGAAGGTTCCCTGATGGATGTAGCGTTCTGCCGCTCGTGCCTGCAGGTGCATCCCACGGCCGACGACTTCCGGGGTGAAGCGCTCCACCACCTGTCCTTCGGGAGTCGAGACGGTGAAGCTGGCCGCGGTGAACCAGATCCGGTCGATGTCGAGGCGGCCTTCGGAGCCGATGATGTGCGCGGTGTTCGGCCCGGCCCCGCGGGAGGAGGACAGTGACGTCGACAGCGTGCCGTGGGCGTGTCGCAGGATCGTGGCGACTTCGGTGTCGACGCCGGTCTCGCCGAAGCGTGCCTCGGCGGTGACCGAGGTGGGCGGGCCCAGGATGTCCCAGGCGAAGGAGATGGGGTAGACAGCGAGATCCAGCAGGGCTCCGCCGCCGAGGGCGAGGTCGTTGATCCGGTGGGCCGGATCGCGCGGCAGGCGCTGGGTGTGATCGGCGAAGAGGGCGCGCACCTCGCCGATGGCGCCGCCGTCGACCAGTTCGCGGATCCTGCTCATATGCGGCAGATGGCGAGTCCACATGGCTTCCATGACCAGGAGTCCGCGCTCGCGGGCGAGGTCACGAAGACCTTCTGCCTGGAGTCGGTTGAGGGTGAACGGCTTCTCCACCAGCGCGTGCTTGCCGTTCTCCAGGGCGAGCCGGGCGTGCTCGGCATGGAACGGGTGGGGCGTGGCCACGTAGACGATGTCGACCTCGGGGTCCTCAGCCAGGGCCCGGTAGGAGCCATGAGCGCGGGGGATGCCGTGCTGGCGGGCGAAGGTCTCCGCCGAGGCCTGGCTGCGGGAGGCGACGGCGCTGACCGTGAGTTCGGCGGTGTGCATGTCGTCGGCGAAGGCCCGGGCGATGCTTCCGGTGGCCATGATTCCCCAGCGCAGTGATGTCATGGTCGGCGAGTCTACTGCAGGAATGCGCTTGCCCGTGATGGGCGTCACTCCGCTGCTCGTCACCGCCTGCGCGCGACCGGTGTCCGCGGCGCTGATGGCCACGGTCCGGTTCGCGACCGCGCAGCCGCGGGCGCCGGATCGGAGCGAGCCGGCCGACGCCGGGCCAGCGAGGTCAGGGCTGGTGGGTCTGCGGGAGACGCTGTGGGTCTCAGCGGCGGTGTTCGCGGTGGCGGCGTTGGCGATCGTCTGCTCTGCGCTGCGGGGAGCGCGGGGCCCAGAGCGCCCGGGCGGCTGAGCGGACCGGGGTCACCGGTCAGCTGAGTTGGAGGATCTTCTCCTGGACCACCTGGGCCCGGACGTTGGAGAAGCTGGACTCCTCACCGACCTCGGAGAAGCCCAGCGACTCGAGGATCCTCAGGGTGCCGACGTTGTCCACCACCACTCGGGCACGGACCGGACGTTCCGGGAAGTCGTGCAGGAACTTCGAGACGGCCTCAGTGGTGATGCCGCGCCCCCAGAACTGCTTGTCGGTCCAGAACATGATCTCGCGGGCGTCCTCATCCTCGAAGGCGGCGATGGAGCCGATCGGCTGTCCTTGGAAGTCGATGGTGCGCACGATGGTGTCGGGAGAGTTCAGCAGCTCGCCCCAGTGGTGGTCGAAGACGCCCCGGTCCGTCGGGTTCGTCGAGGCGAATCCCGCCATGTGTGCGGCGTCGGCGTCCTGCTGGAACCGGAAGAACTGGTCCAGATCGCTCGGCTGTACTTCCCGCAGCGTGATCATCGTGTGGCTCCTCGTCGTCGGCGGCATGGCCGAAGGTGGGGACAGGTGCAGTGCGTCCAGGGTACCGGCACATCCGGGCCACACGTGCATCAGGTCTCCTTGAGGGCAGACGTGCTCTGCCGCACCGACGATGACGGATTCCCGCATATCCGGCCCCGGCCGGGATAATGGCGGCATGTCCTCCTCCGATCCTTCGCGCGAACCGAGTCCTGTCGACGCGGCTGGCCCTGTCGCCGCTGGCCCTGTCGCCGCTGGCCCTGTCGCCGCTGGCCCTGTCGCCGCTGGCCCTGTCGCCGCTGGCGGCGAGGCGGCCCCAGGAGCTGACCGCGCCGGGACCTCCGTGAGCTCCGGTGCGGTCCGTCGTGTCGTCCTGCTGGGCTCCACCGGGTCCATCGGCACGCAGGCTCTGGAGGTCATCGCCGCCAATCCCGGCCGTTTCGAGGTGGTCGGCCTGGCAGCAGGGACCCAGACGGAGCTGCTGGCCGAGCAGGTCAGAGTCACCGGGGCCCGGACGGTGGGAGTGGCCGTCGACGGCGGCACGGCGGCGAACCCGGGGAACCCTCCGCTGGCTGAGGCGCTGCGGGCCGCCGGTGTCCGGCATCCGGTGGAGATCCTCACCGGCGCGGAGGCCGCGGTGGACTGCGCGGGACAGCTGGAGGCCGACGTCGTGCTCAACGGCATGACCGGCTCCATCGGGCTGCGGCCGACCCTGGCCGCCCTGGCGTCCGGGGCCACCCTGGCGTTGGCGAACAAGGAGTCGCTGGTGGTGGGCGGCGCTCTGGTCGCGGCCGTCCAGCGTCGCCCCGGGCAGGTGGTGCCGGTGGACTCCGAGCACTCCGCGCTGGCCCAGGCGCTGTGCTCCGGGCGGCATGAGCGTGGGCTGTGCGCACCGACGGTGACGGGCCGCAGCGAGGTGCGGCGGCTGATCGTGACAGCCTCCGGCGGCCCCTTCCGCGGCTGGACGCCTCAGCAGCTGCGCGAGGTCACTCCGGCCCAGGCGCTGCGCCACCCGAACTTCGCCATGGGGCGGGTGGTGACGACCAACTCGGCCACGATGGTCAACAAAGCGCTGGAGGTCGTCGAGGCGCACCTGCTCTTCGACGTCCCCCTGGAGGACATCACCGAGGTGGTCCACCCGCAGCAGATCATCCATTCCCTGGTGGAGTTCCAGGACGGCTCGACCCTTGCCCAGGCTGGCCCGCCACGGATGTATGTGCCCATCGCACTGGGCCTGTCCTGGCCGGAGCGGCTTCCGGCGGTGGACTCCCCGCTGGACTGGATGCAGGCGATGAGCTGGGACTTCGAGCCCCTCGACGACGAGGCGTTCCCTGCCGTGCGGCTGGCCAAGCAGGCCTGTGCGGCGTCGGCGACACATATGGCGGTCTACAACGCGGCCAATGAGCAGGCGGTGGATGCCTTCCATGAGGGCCACCTGAGCTTCACCGAGATCCTTCCCACTGTGGAGCGGGTGCTGGCCGGCCACGACGGCGGAGCTGGGGCGCCCAGCCTGGAGGAGGTCCTCGATGCCGAGGTACAGGCGCGGGCGCGGGCCGACGAGCTCATCGCGGCTGTTGCAGTCTCCGTGCCTGCTGGCGGCGCCGACGGTGTGGGGCCGGCGGGAGGCTCTGAGACGACACCTGCGCAGACAGCGCAGACGGCGCAGACGGCGCAGACGGCGCAGGAGGGGCCGGCGGATCGGAACGAGGGCATGAACGAAACCATGGAGGGGCAGGCATGACGGCGCTGCTGATGACCGCCGGAATCCTGATCGTCGCGATCGGGATCATCCTGTCGATCGCGCTGCACGAGATCGGCCATCTGGTCCCGGCGAAGCTGTTCAAGGTCCGTGTCACGCAGTACATGGTCGGCTTCGGTCCCACGCTGTGGTCGAAGCACCGGGGGGAGACGGAGTACGGGGTCAAAGCCGTGCCGCTGGGCGGCTATGTGGCGATGATCGGCATGTACCCGCCGCCGCAGGAGGACTCCGCCGACTCGGCGGTTGCTGAGGCATCGGGCGAGGGCGATCCCGACGCCGGACCCACGGACCCGTATCTGCGGCAGATCGGTGCCCAGTACGGGCGGCCCGAACAGCCTGAACAGCCTGAGCGGCCCGAAGAGCCGGCGTCCGGAGCCGGGCCTCAGCAGGGCCCGGCGCGCACCGTCAGCTCCCAGTCCACCGGCCTGTTCCAACAGATGTCCTCGGAGGCCCGTGAGGTCGCGGCCGAGGAGCTGCGCCCCGGCGACGAGGAGCGCATGTTCTGCCGTCTTCCGGTCTGGAAACGCATCGTCGTGATGCTCGGCGGGCCTGCGATGAACGGACTCATCGCCCTGGTGCTCACCGCCGGGACGATCTCCTTCCACGGCACGATGGAGCCGACTCCGCAGGTCCATGAGGTCTACGAATGTGTGGTCTCTGTGGAGGCGGCTGAGGCCGGGCAGACCGAGTGCGGCGCGGACGATCCCGCCGCTCCGGCCTATGAGGCCGGGCTGCGCCCCGGTGATGAGATCGTCACCTACGGCGGACGGCAGGTCCAGGACTGGGACCAGCTGACCGCGCTGATCCGTGACTCGGCGGGATCCTCCACCTCGGTCGAGTATCTGCGGGCCGGGGAGCGGCACACCACCACCGTGACCCCGATCCTCACCGAACGTCCTGTGCTGGACGGGCTGGGACGGGCCGAGCGGGACGGTGACGGTTCGCTGGTCACCGAGCCGGTCGGGTTCATCGGCATGGGTGCCGAGCAGGAGCTCGTCCGTCAGCCGGCGTGGGAGGCCGGACCGGTGGTGTGGGAGCAGTCGAAGGCGGTGCTCGGCGTGGTGGCGAACCTGCCGGTGCGGCTCTATGACGTCGCCGTCTCCACCTTCACCGAGGCGGAGCGGGACCCGGACGGGCCGCTGAGCGTGGTCGGGGTCGGACGGATCGCCGGGGAGCTCTCGGCGCTGGATGAGGTCCCGCTGGAATCCCGGTTCGCTTCGCTGATCTCGCTGATCGCCGGGGTGAACGTGGCGTTGATGGTGTTCAACCTGATCCCGCTGCTGCCGCTGGACGGCGGGCATGTCGCCGGGGCGCTCTACGAGTCGCTGCGCCGCCGACTGGCGAAGCTGCTCGGCCGTCCGGACCCTGGTCCCTTCGACATCTCGAAGCTGCTGCCGCTGACCTATGTGGTCGCCGGGCTGCTGCTGGCCATGGGGCTGCTGCTCATCTATGCGGACATCGTCAATCCCATCCGGCTGTTCTCGTAGCGGCCGGTGCTGGGGCGTCTGCTCAGCCCGGCGTCGCCTGCGCCAGCGCATCGATCCCGGCGGGGGAGAGGGCGTGATGCAGGGCCAACAGGCTGGCCCCGATCAGCCCGGCGTCCCGGGACTGGGCGGCGGTGTGGATGTCCAGACGCTGGGTGGCCAGCGGCATCGCCCGCTGATACACCACCTCCCGGACTCCGGCGAGCAGGTGTTCGCCGGCGCCGGCCATGCGTCCTCCGACCGCGATCACCTCGGGGTTGAGGAAGCTGATGCTGGCGGCCAGGACCTCACCGAGGTCACGTCCGGCCTGACGCACAGCGTGGATCGCGTCGAGGTCGCCGGCGTCGACCAGCCGGACCACGTCCCGGCCGCTGGTGACCTCCTGGTGTCCGGCTCGGCGGAGCCTGTCGGCCAGCCGTGATCCTGAGGCCACCGCTTCCAGACAGCCTTCGTTGCCGCAGTGGCAGAAGACGCCGTCGCCGGAGCGCACGCGCACGTGCCCGATGTCTCCGGCGATGCCCTGGGCGCCACGCTGCAGGCGCCCTCCGGAGATGATGCCCGCGCCGATGCCGGTGGCGACCTTGACGAACAGGAAATGCTCCACCGGCCGGGGCAGTCGGCTGTGCTCACCCAGTGCCATGATGTTGACGTCGTTGTCCACCAGCACCGGAGCCGCCAGGTGCTGGTGGAACCAGCCGGGCACGTCGAATCCGTCCCATCCGGGCATGATCGGGGGGCGGGCAGGGCGTCCTGTCTCGAAGTGCACCGGTCCGGGCAGGCCGATGCCGACGGCCATCACGTCGTCGCGACGCCGGTCGAGGCCGGCGAGCAGCTCGTCGGTGAGCTGCCTCACTCGGGTCAGCACGGCCTCGGGGCCGGCAGCGATGTCGAGGGGCTCCTCGTGGGTGCTCAGCTGCGCGTTGAGCAGGTTCACCACCGCCAGCCGGACGTGGCTGGCGCCGAGGTCGACGGCGAGGGCCAGTCGGGCATCGGGCAGCAGCGCGACCCGGCGGGGAGGACGTCCGCCGGTGGAGGCGCCGTCGGCGGCCGGGCCGATCAGTCCCAGGTCGCTCAGGACGGCGAGCCTGTCGTTCACCGTGGAGCGGGCCAGTCCGGTCAGCGCGGCGAGTTCGGTGCGGCTCTTGGGTGTGCCGTCGCGCAGAAGCTGGAAGAGATCGCTCGCTCCCGTCCCTCCGAGGGCGGTGGTGCTTCTGGCCACGTGCATGGACACCAGTGAACCATACTTCTCACGTTGCATGACTACTCAGTGTTGATAAGTTTCATACTTATGTTGACCTCCAACAGAAGTGTGTCTACTGTGGGCAGTGGCGGTGCAGGTGATCCCCTTCACAGTCGATGGCCACGCCCGCGCAGGTGACCTTGGGGCACCTGACCGATCTGCCAGTCGCAAGGAGCATGAACACCGTGAATGATCTCTCCATCCAGCTCTACACCGTGCGGGGGAGCGTCGGAGCCGACCCCGCGTCCACCCTGGAGCGGCTGGCCGCCATCGGCTTCCGCCAGGTGGAGCCCTTCGGCCTCGTGGACTTCGCCGATCGGCTCGCCGAGCCGCTGAACCGCCTCGGCCTCGCCGCCCCCACCGCCCACGTCACGCTGGCCGGGGCTGAGCTGGACGCGGTGTTCTCCGCAGCCCGTCGGCTGGGCGTCAGCACAGTCATCGACCCGTTCATCGACCCGGCCCGCTGGACCACCCGTGACGGTGTGGAGGCCGTGGCCACCGAGCTGCGTGAGGCCTCCGCCCGTGCCGCCGACGAGGGCCTGCGGGTCGGCTACCACAACCATGCCTTCGAGCTGGAGAACCGGATCTCCGGGACCTCCGCCCTGGAGGTCTTCGCCGAGGTCGCCGGTGACGCCGTCGACCTCGAGGTGGACACCTACTGGGCGGAGGTCGGCGGCGAGTCGGCACCGGAGCTGCTGCGCCGCCTGGGCGAGCGTGTGGTGGCCATCCACGTCAAGGACGGGCCGAAGACGACGGAGAACACCGATCAGGTGGCGGTCGGTTCCGGCAGCATGCCGGTCGCTGAGATCCTCGCCGCCGCGCCGCAGGCTCTGCCGGTGGTGGAACTGGATGACTTCTCCGGCGAGATCTTCGACGCCGTCTCCGCCAGCCACGCCTATCTGACCGGCGGCTCCGCCCGATGACCACAGACCAGGAGAACCGCAAGATGAGCGAGCCCACCACCAGCAGCTCCGCGGCGCCGCAGCAGACCGTCCCCTCCGGGGGCGTCGTCGGGGTCGGCGTCGTCGGGGCTGGTGTGATCAGCGCCGAATACCTGAAGAACCTCACCTCCTTCGCGGACCTGGAGGTGAGGTTCATCGCCGACCTCGACACCGCCCGTGCCGCCGAGCAGGCGAAGGACTGGGGTGTGCAGGCCTCCGGGACCTACGACGAGCTGCTGGCCCGGGACGACATCGAGATCGTGGTCAACCTGACCATTCCGGCAGTCCATGTGGAGGTGGCGCTGCAGGCGGTGGCGGCCGGCAAGCACGTCTGGAGCGAGAAGCCCTACGCGCTGGACCGGGAGTCCGGTCGCCACCTTCAGCAGGCCGCCCAGGAGGCCGGGGTGCGGATCGCCGTCGCCCCGGACACGTTTCTGGGCGCCGGGCTGCAGACCGCGCTGCGCACGATCCGCGGTGGGGCGATCGGCACTCCGCTGACGGCGCTGACCCTCTTCCAGGTCCCGGGGCCGGAGTCCTGGCACCCCAGCCCGGAGTTTCTCTTCGCCCGCGGGGCGGGTCCGCTGTTCGACATCGGCCCCTATTACCTGACCACTCTCGTCCAGGTTTTCGGCCCGATCCGCCGGGTCGCCGCCACCGGATCCCGGGCGCGCGCCACCCGGGTGATCGGCTCGGGTCCGAAGGCGGGCACGGAGTTCCCCGTGGAGGTCCCCACGCATGTGAGCGCGCTGATCGAGTTCGAGTCCGGGGCCAGCGCACAGTCGGTCTTCAGCTTCGACTCGCAGCTTCCGCGTGCCGGCTTCGTAGAGATCGCCGGCAGTGAGGGGACCGCAGTGTTCCCCGATCCCAACATGTTCGACGGGGAGACCACGCTGCACACCGGCGGGGTGGAGCCTCAGGTGCTCCCCGCCGAGGGTTCCTTCCACACCCGCGGCACCGGGGTGGTGGAGCTGGCCCAGGCGATCCGGGGTGATCGCCGCGAGCGCGTCCCCGGGGATCTGGCCTTCCACGTGCTCGACGTCATGGTCTCGATCGCGGAGGCCGTCGAGTCCGGTCAGTTCGTCGAGGTCAGCACCACAGTGGAGACCTCCGAGCTGCTCGACGTCGACTGGGACCCCACCCGGCCCAGCGTGTGAACCGATCAGCACCCAGCATGAACCATGACGACGTGAACCCCGAGGGAAGGGACAGAGTGACGGACCGTACTGAGCAGGCAGCAGACGTGATGAGAGTCGGAGTCATCGGACTCGGGTGGGCTGGACAGCAGCACCTCGAGGGCTTCAGCCAGACTGAGGGTGTGGAGATCCTGGCCCTGGCCGGCATGGAGGACGACCTGCGGCAGACACTGGGCGAGCAGTACGCAGTGCCGCACCGGGTGCCCACCTGGGAGGAGCTCCTCGAGATCGAGTCCTTGGACGCGGTCAGCATCGCCGTGCCGACCTTCCTCCATGCGCCGATCGCGATCGCGGCCCTGGCGAAGGGGCTGCACGTGCTCTGCGAGAAGCCGTTGGCCCGTGACGCCGAGGAGGGGCAGACGATGGTCGAGGCCGCCCGGTCGGCGGGCCGGGTGCTCGACGTCGCGTTCAACCACCGTCGTCGGGGAGACATCGCTGCGCTGAAGAGCGTCATCGATGCCGGCGAGCTCGGCCGCTCCTACTATGCGAAGGCCTCGTGGCTGCGCCGCCAGGGCATCCCGCAGCTGGGAAGCTGGTTCACGAGCAAGGAGCTCTCCGGCGGTGGCCCGATGATCGACATCGGGGTCCATGTGCTGGACTACGCCCTCTACCTGCTGGGTGAGCCCAAGGCGGTCACCGTCACGGCCTCCGCCTTCGCCGAGCTCGGCACCCGCGGCAGAGGCGGGGCGAAGAACGGCTCGGTGGCCCGGGAGGACACCGCGCGGGAGTATGAGGTCGAGGACTTCTCCTCAGCATTCGTCCGGTTCGATGACGGGTCCACGTTGATCCTGGAGGCGGGATGGGCCACCTATCGCGAGTCTCAGGATCTGCTGGACTTCTCCGTGTACGGGACCGAAGGAGGAGCCCACCTGCATGTGGCCGGTGCGGCGAAGACCCCGGTGGGGGAGCTGAGGGTCTTCACCGACCAGGAGGGTGAGACAGCCGACTACGAGCTCACCGCGGAGCCCGGACGTGGGCATCGTCAGGTGGTCCAGGACTTCGTCGAGGTGGTCCGTGGGGACCGTGGCAGATGGCGTGACCATGATGGTTCACTGGCGCTGGAGAGGGCACGCATCATCGATGCCTGCTACCGGTCGGCCGCTGATCGACAGGAAGTGAGGCTCGCCGATGTCTGAGACTCGCTCCGAGACTCCGTTGCGGATCCTGGTGTGGAACGAGGGTGTCCATGAGGCCCAGGGCGAACCCGCTCACATCGGGGAGATGTACCCGGACGGGATCCACGGGGCGGTCGCTGCGGGCCTGCGGCAGCATCTGCCGGACGCGGAGATCACCACCGCCACGCTCGGCGACCTCGACCATGGGCTGACCGAAGAGCGGCTGGCCGGCACTGACGTCCTGCTGTGGTGGGGCCATGTGGCCCACGGAGAGGTGCGCGATGACATCGTCGAGCGCGTGCACCGGCATGTGTTGGAAGGAATGGGACTGCTGGTGCTGCACTCCGGGCACTTCGCCAAGATCTTCCAGCGGCTGCTGGGCACCACCTGTTCCCTGGCCTGGAGGAACGAGGGCGAGCAGGAGCTGGTCTGGACGGTGAACCCCACCCATCCCATCGCCGAAGGGATCCCGAACCCGCTGGTCATCCCCGAGCAGGAGATGTACGGAGAGTTCTTCGACGTCCCGGAGCCGGAGTCGCTGATCTTCATCAGCTCCTTCTCCGGCGGTGAGGTCTTCCGCTCCGGGCTCACCTACTGCCGAGGCCGCGGTCGGATCTTCTACTTCAGTCCCGGGGACCAGGACTACCCCGTCTACCACCAGCCGGAGATCCGCCGCGTGCTGGCCAACGGGGTGCGCTGGGCGGCGGCCCCGGGACAGCAGCGGGAGCTCCCTGACGTGAGGAACCCGCGGCGCGGCTGGTTCGAACAGACAGACCCGGAGCGCAGCGCCCCATCGGAGGGCTCGTGACGGGGCAGACAGGAGAGTCAATGCAGAGACTGAAGGCAGGCATCATCGGGGGCGGGTTCATGGCCCGCACCCATACGACGGCCGCACGTGCCGCCGGTGCCGAGGTGGTGGGCCTGGCGTCCTCCTCCCCGGAGCGCAGCGTGGCGGCGGCCGAGCCGCTGGGGGTGGACCCGGCAGCGAGCGTGGAGGAGCTGATCGCACGCAGCGATGTGGTCCATGTCTGCTCGCCCAACGCCCGACATGCCGAGCACGTGCGGGCGGCGATCCAGGCCGGGCGGCATGTGGTCTGTGAGAAGCCGCTGGCCGTCGACGCCGCCGAGGCGGCCGAACTGGTCGACCTCGCCGAGCAGGCCCAGGTGGTGGCCGCGGTGCCGTTCGTCTATCGGTTCCACCCGATGGCGCGCCAGGCGCGGGAGGAGGTCGCGGACGGCCGGCTGGGTCGGCTGCTGACCGTCCGCGGAGCCTACCTGCAGGACTGGATGCTCGACGCCGAGGAGTCCAACTGGCGGGTGGACCCGGAGATCTCCGGGCGCTCGCGGGCCTTCGGAGACATCGGCTCCCATCTGGTGGACCTGCTGGAGTTCATCGCCGGCGAGCGGATCGTGCGGCTGAACGCGGCCACCAGCATCGCCCACCCGCGGCGCGGGGGAGCCGAGGTCGTCACCGAGGATGCCGCAGCCCTGACCGTGGAGCTGGCCGGCGGCGCGCTGGGCAGCCTGATGGTCTCCCAGGTCAACGCCGGGCGGAAGAACCAGCTGACCGTCGAGCTGGCCGGCGTCGAGGGCGGCGTGTTCTTCGACCAGGAGCACCCCGATGAGCTGTGGCTGGGCCGGGCCGAGGGATCGGTGACGATCTCCCGGGATCCGGGGGTGATGGGCTCAGACGCCTCCCGGCTCTCGCTGGTGCCCTCGGGCCACCCGATGGGGTACCTGGACGCCTTCGCGGCGTTCGCCCGCGACACCTATGCACGGATCGCCGGGGGAGACCCGGCGGGCCTGCCCACCTTCGCCGACGGGGCCCGCGCGAATCGGCTCATCGATGCGGTGATGGAGTCCGCGCAGCAGGGCCACTGGGTCGACGTCGCCCCCGCCGGGACGCCGGTCGGCGCCCCGAGATGACCCCAGATCCTCGAGACCTCACCCCAGAAGGAGAACAAGGAGAACCATGAGCGCAGAGCACGCCTCCCATCCCGTCACCCTGTTCACCGGCCAGTGGGCCGACATGCCGTTCGAGGAGCTGGCGGCCCGGGCCGCCGAGTGGGGCTATGACGGACTGGAGATCGCGGCCAGCGGAGACCACCTGGATCTGCGGCGCGCTGATGAGGATGACGAGTACCTGCAGTCTCGGCGGGAGATCCTGGACCGTCACGGGCTGAAGGTCTGGGCGATCTCCCACCATCTGGGCGGCCAGGCCGTCTGTGATGACCCCATCGACTTCCGCCACCAGGCGATCCTACGTGACTACGTCTGGGGCGACGGAGACCCCGAGGGGGTGCGTCAGCGCGCCGCGGAGGACATGAAGCGCTCTGCGCGGGTGGCGCGGAAGCTGGGCGCCGACGTCGTCGTGGGGTTCACCGGATCGAAGATCTGGCAGTACGTGGCGATGTTCCCGCCCGTGCCGACCGAGGTGATCGACGCCGGCTACCAGGACTTCGCCGACCGCTGGAACCCCATCATGGATGTCTTCGACGACAACGGTGTGAAGTTCGCCCTGGAGGTCCATCCTTCGGAGATCGCCTATGACCACTGGACCACGGTGCGGACTCTGGAGGCCATCGGCCACCGCGAGGCGTTCGGGCTGAACTGGGATCCCAGCCACATGTTCTGGCAGGGCATCGACACGGTCGGGTTCATCACCGACTTCGCCGACCGGATCTACCACGTGGACTGCAAGGACACCCGACTGCGGCCGCAGACCGGGCGCAGCGGCATTCTCGGTTCGCACCTGCCCTGGGGCGACCCGCGGCGCCGCTGGGACTTCGTCTCCACCGGCCACGGGGACGTCCCGTGGGAGGACGCCTTCCGGGCGCTGGCCCACATCGGCTACTCCGGGCCGATCTCCATCGAGTGGGAGGACGCCGGCATGGACCGCCTCCACGGCGCCGCCGAAGCGGTGGAGAGGATCCGTGCGCTGCGGTGGAAGCGCCCCGAGGCCTCCTTCGACGCGGCCTTCTCCCAGCAGTAGTGGAGGTGGAGGCCCGCAGTGCGAGGCCCGTCCTGCTCGTGCGACCCCCTCCTGACGGTGAGGCCCCGCCCAGCTGGGTGAGGCATCGTCATCAGGATGGGGTCTCGTGGTGCGTTCCGGGTGAGCCTCCTCGCCGGGAGGCACCTCCCTGTGGCCCGGAGTGGGTGCGGGTCTGCCGGGCGGCGTACCATGGGAGCAGTCGGGTGACCCCCGATGTGAGAACGACGTCCATATCCCAGGAGAGTCCGTGACCGCCATCAACCTCGGCATGCCGTCCGCCCCTCCGCCCGTCCTGGCTCCGCGCCGGAAGACGCGGAACTTCCAGGTCGGCGACGTCGGCGTGGGCAGCGACCACCCGATCTCCGTGCAGTCGATGACGACCACGAAGACCCACGACATCAACGCGACCCTGCAGCAGATCGCCGAGCTGACCGCCTCGGGCTGCGACATCGTGCGTGTCGCCTGCCCGACGGACAAGGACGCCGAGGCGCTGCCGATCATCGCGAAGAAGTCGCAGATCCCGGTGATCGCGGACATCCACTTCCAGCCCAAGTACGTCTTCGCCGCCATCGAGGCCGGCTGCGGGGCGGTGCGGGTGAATCCGGGCAACATTCGGAAGTTCGATGACCGGGTCGGTGAGATCGCCCAGGCGGCCAAGGACCACGGCACGTCGCTGCGCATCGGCGTCAACGCCGGCTCCCTGGACAAGCGGCTCATGGAGAAGCACGGCAAGGCGACCCCGGAGGCGTTGGTGGAGTCCGCGGTCTGGGAGGCCTCGCTGTTCGAGGAGCACGACTTCCACGACTTCAAGATCTCGGTCAAGCACAGCGACCCGGTGATCATGGTCCAGGCCTATCAGCTGCTCGCGGAGCGGGGAGACTGGCCGCTGCACCTGGGTGTGACCGAGGCCGGCCCAGCCTTCCAGGGCACGATCAAGTCCGCGACCGCCTTCGGGGCCCTGCTTTCGCAGGGCATCGGTGACACGATCAGGGTCTCGCTGTCCGCACCCCCGGCCGAGGAGGTCAAGGTGGGCAATCAGCTGCTGGAGTCGCTGAATCTGCGGCCCCGGAAGCTGGAGATCGTCTCCTGTCCTTCCTGCGGCCGCGCGCAGGTCGACGTCTATACGCTGGCCGATGACGTCACCGCCGGGCTGGAGGGCATGGAGGTGCCGCTGCGTGTGGCGGTGATGGGCTGTGTGGTCAACGGGCCGGGGGAGGCTCGGGACGCGGATCTGGGCGTCGCCTCCGGAAATGGCAAGGGACAGATCTTCGTCAAGGGCGAGGTCATCAAGACTGTGCCGGAGGACCAGATCGTCGAGACGCTGATCGAAGAGGCCAACCGCCTCGCCGAAGAGATGGGCCTGGATTCCGATGGAGATGCTCAGGCAACGGGTGCCCCTGTGGTTTCCGTCAGCTGACACTCTGGTGGCCCGGATCGACCGCGCCACCGGTGGGGCGGTCCGTGTGCTCACGGCCGAGGACACCCCGGCGCTGCGACGCCTGATCGCCGAGGATCCGGTCTCCAACGTCTCGGTGGCCACCACGCTGGCCGCGCGCGGTGGGGCCGGGGCGGGCCGCGGACGAAACGGTGCGGTCTTCCTGGGCATCGACGACGCGGGGGAGGCGGACGGATGCCGGACGCCTGAGCAGTCGGGGTCGGGCGCGACGAGGCTGGCGGCCGCCTGCTGGGTGGGCTCGAATGTGAACCCGGTCGGAGCCGATGCCGGGCAGGCGGAGCTGTTCGGTCTGGCGCTGAGGGCGATGCGACGGCGGATCTCCTCCGTCTACGGCCCGGCCGCGGCGGTGCTGGAGCTCTATGACGCCGCCGGCTGGTGCAGTCCCCGGGATGTCCGGGAGGATCAGCCGTTGCTGACCATGGAGGGTCCCTCCTCCGTGGAGCCGCTGCCGGGAGTGCGGCCGGCCGTTCCGGAGGATCTTCCCCAGGTGGAGCCGGCCTGCGCGGCGATGTTCACCGAGGAGCTGGGGTTCTCCCCGTATGCTCAGGGGGTCTCCCAGTACCGTGAGCGGATCCGCAGCCTGATCGCGGACGGACATGCTCAGGTGCTGACGCAGCCGAGCAGCGGTGAGGTCATCTTCAAGGCTGAGTATGGGGCCGTCACCGACGACGTCGTCCAGGTCCAGGGCGTCTGGGTGCGGCCGGATCGCCGAGGCCAGGGGCTGGCGGAGCCGGGGATGTCGGCCGTCGTCGCCCACGCGCTGACGCTGGCACCGACGGTGAGCCTCTACGTCAACAGCTACAACGCCCCGGCCATCCGTGCGTACCGCCGGGTGGGATTCGAGCAGGTCGGCACCTTCGCCACCGTCCTGTTCTGAGTCAGTTGCAACTGTCTCCAGCCCTATGATGACAGGTCTCCGGAACGCAGGTGGCGTGATCATGATGCACCCGATTCAGGGGTTCCGCGTCGACGGCGTCTAGGCTGGGGTGATGGTTCCTCCCCGTTCACGTGCCACGATGAAGGACGTCGCCGCGCGGGCCGGCGTCTCTCCGAAGACCGTCTCCAATGTGCTCACCGGCGCTGTCACGGTGAGCGGGCCCACCCGGGAGCGGGTGGAGGCGGCGATGGAGGAGCTGGACTTCGTGCCCAACCTCAGCGCGCGCGGGCTGCGCAACGGGCGCACCGGCATCATCGGGGTGGCGTTGCCGGACCTGGGCACCGCGTTCTCCGCGGAGCTGACCCATACGATCGTGGAGCTCGCCCATGCGCGCGGGCTGGCCGTGCAGTTCGAAGAGACCGCAGCCGAGCCGCAGCGGGAGCAGGATCTGGTCTCCCGGGCCCGCACCCACCTGATCGACGGGCTGATCCTGAACCCGGTCCGGCTGGAGGACTCGGTCATCGAGCGGGTGGACCATCTGCCTCCGGTGGTGCTCATCGGGGAGGTGGAGCAGCATCGCACCGACCGGGTCTTCGTGGACAGTCGGACGGCTGCGCGGCAGATCACCGAGCACGTCATCTCCCAGGGTGCGACGCGTGTGGCGGCCCTCGGGGGAGCCCTGCGCGAGCAGGAGGTCAAGGCGGCCGCCGGCTTGCGCCTGCTGGGATTCCTGGACGCGCTGGAGGGAGCGGGGCTGTCAGTGGATCCTGCCCGGCAGATCGAGGTGGATCAGTGGACGATGGCCGGCGGGGCGGCCGCGATGGAGGAGCTGCTGGCCCGGCGGGTCCCCTTCGATGCGGTGGTCGCCTTCACCGACACGCTCGCGATGGGGGCTCTCCAGGCGCTGCGCCGGGCGGGCCTGGACGTGCCGCAGGACGTGCTCGTGACCGGATTCGACGACGTCGAGCACGCCTCGTTCACCGTGCCGCCGCTGACCACGGTGGCCTTCGATCGCCGAGCCTATGCCAATGCGGCCCTGGACCTGCTGGCGGCCCGCTTCGAGGCTCGGGCAGGAGGCGGCGAGGAGGCGTCGTCGCAGGCAGTGGTGATCCCGCATCGGGTGGCGGTCCGCGAGTCCACGGCGGGTCCGCCGGCGGGCCATGCGCCGGGTGGCCCCTCTTGACGAGTCGGCGGACTGCAGTACTATTGAATCGATCGTGATGCGCGCCACAGGTTGTTCTGTGGCGTGATTACATCGTTGGAACAACCAGTGTTCCTGCTGACCCTCTGTGATGGCGACATCGGCAGTCCCCGGGTCAGGTATTCCAACGATGTAACACCGGGTGGGGATCGCCAAGGCGAACCCCACGACGACCGAGGAAAGAGCACCTATGACACGACCGACTCTCAGCAGGAGGCAGCTCCTGGGCGGTGCGCTCGCCGGCATGGGGGCCGCGACCCTGACCGGGTGCGCGCCCAGTGTCGGGCCCTCCGACAGGATCACCCTGCAGTTCTGGCACCTGCTCAGCGGCGGTGACGGCATCACCATGGCGGAGCTGCTGGACACCATCAACGACGCCCAGGGCGAGTACTTCGTCCGCCCCACGGTCCTGCAGTGGGGCACGCCGTACTACACCAAGCTCGCCATGGCCGGAGCCGGCGGGCGGGCGCCGGAAGTGGCCATCATGCACTCCAGCCGGGTCCCGGGGTACGCCCCCGGCGGACTGCTGGACGTGTGGGACCAGGACCGCCTGGCTGAGCTCGGCGTCTCGCGGGAGACGTTCACCGAACCGATCTGGAACAACTCAGTGCTCGGCGGCGACCTCTACAGCGTCCCGCTGGACGCCCACCCGTTCATGATGTTCTACAACACGGACATCCTCGACGAGGCCGGAGTCCTGGAGTCGGGACAGTTCCCGCGGGTCAGCTCCCCGGAGGAGTTCCTCCAGGTCTGCCGAGAGATCGCCGGCGCCTCCCCGGGGTATGGGCTGGGCTACGGGTACATCGCCGACGGCACCCAGATGTGGCGGCTGTTCTACACTCTCTACGCCCAGCATGGAGTGGAGATGGTCTTCCCCCAGGAGGGCGAGGCGGAGATCGACGATGAGGCGGCGATCAGCTCGCTGCACCTGATGCACCAGCTCGTCGACGGCGAGATCGCCGCCCGGCAGGGCACCCAGGACGCCGCGATCGCCGAGTTCGCCGGAGGCAACTCGGGACTGTTCTTCAGCGGCGTCTGGGAGCTGCCCACCATGCGCAACGCCGGGGTCCCGCTGAACATCACCCAGTTCCCCCCGATCTTCGGCCAGGACGCGGTCTACGCAGATTCGCACGCCTTCGTCCTGCCTCATCAGTCCAGCCCGGACCCGGAGGCCCGCGACCACACCTACCAGTTCGTGGCCGCGCTGCTGCAGGAGACGGTCGACTGGGCCGGGGCCGGGCACATCCCCGCCTACACCCCGATCACCGAGGCTCGGGAGTATCAGCAGATGCAGCCGCAGGCGAACTACGCCGAGGCTGCAGAACACATCGTCTATGACCCGACCGCGTGGTTCACCGGCTCCGGGGCCAACTTCCAGTCCGACTTCGGCCAGGCCGTCCAGGGCGCCATCCAGAACGGCGAGGGCTACCAGGAGGCGGTCGACCGCCTCCGCAGCGTGGTCAACGGGATCCTGGCCCGGCCCAACCCCGTCGATCCTGAAGGGACGTGGCAGGCATGACGCAGACAGTTCAGCGCATCGCACCTCCGATCGACGACACCGCCGTCGCCGAGGCCCGGCGGGCCGCGGCCCAGCGGGCCGGCCGGAAGAACCTGCTCGTCATCGGCGGGTTCCTGGCCCCGTTCTTGGCGGCCTTCCTGATGTTCGTGGTCTGGCCGATGATCCATGGGGCCTACCTGAGCTTCACCGACCAGTCGCTGGCCGGCTCCGGGGGAAACTTCGTCGGCCTGCGCAACTACGCGGAGGCGTTCACCGACGCCACCGTGTGGGGTTCGATCCGCAACACCGTGTGGTTCACCGTGATCTCCACCATCCCGCTGGTGGTGATCGCCATGATCATGGCGCTGCTGGTCAACACCGGGCTTCCGGGCCAGTGGCTGTGGCGGCTGTCCTTCTTCATGCCGTTCCTGCTGGCCTCGACGGTCATCTCCCAGATCTGGGGGTGGATCTTCAACCCGCAGATCGGTGTGGCCAACGAGGTCCTCGGCAGGTTCGGCATCGAGCCGATCGCGTGGCTGCAGACTCCGCATCTGGATCTGGTCTCGATCACGATCGCGACCGTCTGGTGGACGGTGGGATTCAACTTCCTGCTCTATCTGGCCGCGCTGCAGAACATCCCGCAGACCCAGTATGAGGCCGCCTCGGTGGACGGTGCCGGCCCGTGGCGTCAGCTGTGGTCGATCACCATCCCGCAGCTGCTGCCGGTCACCGGCGTGGTCTTCATCCTGCAGGTCCTGGCCTCGCTGAAGCTGTTCGACCAGGCCTACCAGATGCTGGGCGGGCTCTCCTCGGACACCTCCCGGCCGATCGTCCAGTACATCTTCGAGGCCGGCTTCGTCGGGTACGAGTTCGGCTACGCAGCGGCCATCTCCTACGTGTTCTTCGCCCTGATCCTCATCGTGGGGGTTCTGCAGATGGGCGTCCTCAATCGCCGGAAGGGGCAGCGATGACAACGACGGCGACAGTCACTGGCATCACCGATATCACCCGTCACCGCAAGCCCGGTGAGCGGCCGTTCGGCCCGGCCCGGATCACGGCGTTCATCGTCCTGGCGCTGATGGCGCTGACCTGGCTGTTCCCGGTGCTGTGGGCGGTGGCGACGGCGTTCAAGACCGAGACCGACGCCGCCGCGGGCCGGCTGACCCTCGTGGGGGAGGACGGGATCACCACTGACGCGTTCGCCTCGATCCTCTCTCAGGGCAACGTCTACATCTGGGCCTGGAACAGCCTCTGGACCTCCCTGGTGATCACCGTGGTCACCGTCGGGATCTCCGCGCTGGCCGCCTACGCGTTCTCCCGGCTGGAGTTCCGCGGCCGGGCCACGCTGTTCTTCGCGGTCATCGCCTCGATCATCGTGCCTCCCCAGGTGCTGATCATCCCGCTGTACTACCAGATGCTGGCCTTCAACATGGTCGACACCTACTGGGGGCTGATCCTGCCCCAGGTGGTCATGGCGCCGATCGTGCTGATCCTGAAGAAGTTCTTCGACGCGGTGCCCATCGAGCTGGAGGACGCCGCCCGTGTGGACGGTGCCGGTCGGCTGCGGGTCTTCTGGGCGGTGGTTCTTCCGCTGTCCAAGCCGATCCTGGGAGCCGTGTCGATCTTCGTGTTCATCCAGGCCTGGAACAACTTCCTGTGGCCGTTCCTGATCATCAACGACACGCTGCTGATGACGCTGCCGGTCGGTCTGCAGACTGTGATCAGCGCCTACGGGGTCCAGTACGCCCAGGTCATGGCCCAGGCCGTGCTGGCCGCGCTGCCGCTGATCGTGGTGTTCCTCTTCTTCCAGCGGCAGATCGTCCAGGGCGTGGCCACCACCGGCTTCGGCGGCCAGTGAGCCGACGTCGGCCGTGCCGGACGCCTGTGCCGCCTCTACCCGCACATCCCCGAACAGGAGACTCATGACCACCGCACATCTGACCGTCGACCGCGCCTTCACCGTCGCGGACGTGCCCCACCGGCTCTTCGGGTCCTTCGTGGAGCACATGGGCCGGTGCGTCTACACCGGCATCTACGAACCCGGCCACCCGCAGGCCGACCAGCGCGGCTTCCGCCAGGACGTCTTGAAGCTGGTCAAGGAGCTGGGCCCCACCGTGGTCCGCTACCCGGGCGGCAACTTCGTCTCCGGCTACCTGTGGGAGGACGGCGTCGGGCCGGTGGAGGACCGGCCGGTGCGCATCGACGGCGCCTGGCACACCATCGAGACGAACGCCTTCGGTCTGCACGAGTTCGTCGACTGGGCCCGGGAGGCCGGCGTCGAGGTCATGGAGGCGGTCAACCTCGGCACCCGCGGGGTGGAGGAGGCCCGTGCCCTGGTGGAGTATGCCAACCATCCCGGCGGCACCTACTGGTCGGACCTGCGCCGGAAGAACGGCGCGGCCATCGGCACCGCCCAGGATCCCTTCGACATCACGCTGTGGTGCCTGGGCAACGAGCTCGACGGTCCCTGGCAGATCGGTCACAAGACCGCCGACGAGTACGGCCGGCTGGCCCAGGAGACCGCCAAGGCCATGAAGCTGGTGGACCCCACGCTGGAGCTGGTCGCGGTCGGCTCCTCGAACCGGGGGATGCCCACCTTCGGGTCCTGGGAGCACACGGTGCTCTCGCACGCCTATGAGGAGGTCGACTACATCTCCATGCACGCCTACTACCAGGAGCACGACGGCGACGCAGCTTCCTTCCTGGCCGAGGCCGTGGACATGGACGCCTTCATCGACGGCGTGGTCTCCACCATCGACGCCGTCAAGGCCGCCGGCAAGCACACCAAGCAGGTCGACATCTCCTTCGACGAGTGGAACGTCTGGTACCAGCGGGGCCTGGACACTGAGGACCAGCCGCATAATGTGGCCAAGGACTGGCAGCAGCACCCGCGGCTGATCGAGGACTCCTACAACGTCACCGATGCGGTGGTCGTGGGCACGCTCATGCACTCGCTGCTGCGTCATGGTGACCGAGTGCGGATCGCCAACCAGGCCCAGCTGGTCAATGTGATCGCTCCGATCCTGGCCGAG
This sequence comes from Nesterenkonia suensis, assembly GCF_054782935.1. Lineage (NCBI taxonomy): Bacteria > Bacillati > Actinomycetota > Actinomycetes > Micrococcales > Micrococcaceae > Nesterenkonia > Nesterenkonia suensis. The sequence goes on from NZ_BAAGRN010000001.1 coordinate 642,794, forward strand.
CAGGACGGCCCGGCCTGGCGGCAGTCGATCTTCTGGCCGTTCGCCCGGATCGCCGCCATGGCCCGCGGGCAGATCCTCCGCCTCGCCGTGGACGCTGACCAGGTCTCCACCGCCAAATTCGGGGACGTCGACGTCGTCGACGCCGCCGCCACCTGGGACGAGGCCTCCGGCAGGCTCTCGCTGTTCGTGGCCAACCGATCCCTGGAGGAGGCCAGCGACCTCACTCTGGACCTGCACGGGCTGGACGCCACGGCGGTGGTCTCCGCCGAGGTGCTGAGCATCCCGGAGGGCCGTGACCGCCGGGCCGCCAACGTGCTGGACGACCAGGACGCGGTCGGGCTGACGCCGCTGCGTGAGGTGGGCCTGGAGGACGGCGCACTGCGGGCGACGCTGCCGCCGCTCTCCTGGGCCGTGGTGCAGTTGGAGGTGGCCATCGCCTGAGCGCCGGGGTCGCCGTCGTCGACCATCCGCTGAGCAGGGGCCGCGTGTGAGCTTGGGCTGACACGCGGCCCCTGCGCGCGTCGGGCTCGGTGCGGGCCGCGGACCGCGCTCATACTGGGAGGTGTCGCGGCCCGGACGCCGGCACTGGAGCGCCGCCCGGGACCGGGCCCGATGACGAGACCCCCGTCGGGGCCCCGTCCGACCCCATCGGGGCCCCGTCCGCCCCCGTCCGACCCCGTCCGACCTTCGAGGAGCATCGGAATGCCGCAGCCCGTCCCCCGTCGTCGACCTGTGGCTCTGGCCCTGGCAGTGGCGGCCTGCTCAGCGCTCCTGCTGGTGGGCTGCGGTGAGGACCCGGCCATCGCCGACCGGGAACGTGGGGGCGGGCCGATCGGTGATCCCGGCGGCGAGCAGCAGCTGCGCGCCCCCGAGCCGGAGGGCAATCAGCTGCCCCATGAGCAGATGGCCGAGGCCCTTGAGGAGCATCTGCCCGGGGCGACCATCACCGACACGGATGATGTGCTGCCGGGCCTGCGTGATCTGGAGACCGAGCTGCAGCGACTGCGCGTGGACCCTCAGGAGTGCAAGCAGTACGTGGTGCAGTCGGCCAGTCCCCTGCCCGACGGGGCGCTGATGGTGCATGCCGCGGGACACGGCGGCTCCGACGCCGAGCTCCCGGAGGACCCGGGGGAGGACCCGGGGGAGGACTCGGATGCTGCTGGGCCCCGGTCGGGGGAGCGCGAGGCCACCACGTACAGCTTCGTCGACTGGGAGGCCGCTGACGCATTCCTGGTCGGCGAGCAGGACGGGGCGGAACGCTGTGAGAGCTACACCGCCTCGCGGAGGGCCGGCGGCGAGGGTGACGATCTGCCGGCCACGGAGGTCGAGCTGGAGACGGTCCCGGTGCGGACTGCGGCGGACGCGTCCCTGGGTATGGCTCAGGAGATGACCGCCGACGGGGACACCTCCCACGTGGTGGCGGTGATGCTGCGCCAGGGGTCGCAGGTGCTGCTGATCGCTGAGGCGGCTGAGGAAGAACCCGCGGACGAGGAGCGCGAGGAGCTGGTGGAGGAGCTGCAGGAGCAGGCTGCCGCCGTGCTCTCGGCGCTGACCGGCGAGGATCTCACCCTCGAGGATGAGGATGAGGATGAGGAGGACGCCGAGGACGCGGAGGATGAGGACGACGCCGAGGACGACCCGGACGAGGAGGACTCGTGAACGGCCTGTCGGGTCGGTGACCCCTAGTAGACTTCCCTCGGCAGCCGTCCCATCGATCTGGAATTGAGTGCACTGTGCCCCTGAGACTGTCGAATCTCTTCCTCCGCACCCTGCGGGACAACCCCGCCGACGCCGAGGTCGCGAGTCACCAGCTGCTGGTCCGTGCCGGCTATATCCGTCGTGCCGCCCCCGGTGTGTACTCCTGGCTGCCGCTGGGGATCACCGTGCTGCGCAAGCTGGAGGCCATCGTCCGGGAGGAGATGGACCGGATCGGCGCCCAGGAGATCCACCTGCCCGCTCTGCTGCCCAAGGAGCCCTACGAGGCCTCCGGGCGCTGGGACGACTACGGGGACAACATCTTCCGCCTGCAGGACCGCAAGGGTGCGGACTACCTGCTGGCTCCCACCCATGAGGAGCTCTTCACCCTGCTGGTGAAGGACCTCTACACCTCGTACAAGGACCTGCCGGTCTCGCTGTACCAGATCCAGACCAAGTACCGGGATGAAGCCCGCCCGCGCGCCGGACTGCTGCGCGGCCGCGAGTTCATCATGAAGGACTCCTACTCGTTCTGCCTGGAGGAGGAGGACCAGCGGGCCGCCTATGACGCCCACCGGGCGGCCTACCTGCGCATCTTCGAACGCCTCGGCCTGGACGTCGTGCCGGTGGACGCGGTCTCCGGCGCGATGGGCGGTTCCGCCAGTGAGGAGTTCCTCTTCCCCTGCGAGATCGGCGAGGACACCTTCGTGGAGTCCGACGGCGGCTACCGCGCCAACGTGGAGGCCGTCACCACGGTGCCCCCGCAGGAGATCCCCTACGAGGGCCAGCCTCCGGCGGAGGTGCACCACACGCCGGGCACCGACACCATCGAGACGCTGGTCGCCGCGGCGAACGCCGACCACCCCCGGGCGGACCGGCGGTGGACGGCGGCGGACACCTTGAAGAACGTGGTGATTGCGGTCATCATGCCTGACGGTGCACGACGGGTGGCGGTCATCGCGGTTCCCGGTGACCGCGACGTCGACCTGAAGCGTGTGGAGGCCACGGTCGGGCAGCACCTGGGTGCGGCCGGTGAGGTCACCGTGGAGGCGGCGACCGCTGAGGACCTGGAGGCGCACCCGCTGCTGGTCCGCGGCTACATCGGTCCCGGCCTGGAGCTGGAGCGTCAGGTCCTGGGAACTGAGGGTGCCACGGGCATCCCGTACCTGGTGGACCCGCGCGTGGTCCCCGGCACCAGCTGGATCACCGGCGCGAACCACCGGGACCAGCACGTCTTCGGTCTCGTCGCCGGCCGGGACTTCGTCTGGGACGGCGTCATCGAGTCTGTGGTGGTCCAGGAGGGTGATCCCGCTCCGGACGGCTCGGGGCCGCTGCGCACCCGTCGCGGGATCGAGCTGGGCCACATCTTCCACCTGGGGAAGCGGTATGCCGAGGCGCTGGGGCTGCAGGTCCTGGACGTCAACGGGAAGCTCTCCACGGTGACGATGGGATCCTACGGCTTCGGTGTGACCCGCGTGCTGGCCGCGATCGCCGAGGCGAACAACGACGAGCGGGGCCTGGTGTGGCCCGGCTCCGTGGCTCCGGCCGACGTGCATGTGGTGGCCACCGGCAAGGATCCGGCCATCGGTGAGGCCGCGGAGACCCTGGTGGCCTCCTTGGAGGTGGAGGGTGTGTCGGTGATGTTCGACGACCGCCCCAAAGTCTCTCCGGGAGTGAAGTTCTCCGACGCCGAGCTGCTGGGTGTGCCGACCATCGTGGTGGTGGGCCGCGGCCTGGCCGAGGGGACGATCGAGCTGAAGGACCGTCGCTCGGGTGAGGCCGAGCAGGTTCCGGTCGAGGAGGCTGTGACCGCGATCGTCGGACGCGTCTCCGTGCTGCGCTGACGGCTCGGCCGTGGAGGTCCTTCTCGATCAGTTCGCGGAGATCTCCCCGCTGACGATCCTGCTGCTGGTGGTGGTGGGATTCGCCGCTGGGTGGGTGGACGCCGTCGTCGGCGGCGGAGGGCTGCTGCAGCTGCCGGCCCTGCTGACAGTTCCCGGGATCACTCCGGTGCAGGCGTTGGCGACCAACAAGCTGGGCTCGATCTTCGGGACCACCACCTCGGCGATCACCTACGTCCGCCGGGTGAGGCCGAGTCTGACCACTGCCATGCCGACGGCCTTCGCCGCGCTGTGTGCCAGCTTCGGCGGGGCGATGGTGGCGGCCTGGCTTCCGGAGATGGTGATCCTGCCGCTGATCGTGCTGGCCCTGCTGGCCGTGGGCATCTTCACCGCGGTGAAGCCGAACGTCGGCCAGCTGGAGAAGCTGCGTCATGTCGGGCTGGGGCATGTGGCCCGGGCGGTGCTGATCGGGCTGCTCGTGGGGTTCTATGACGGGGTTCTGGGGCCGGGGACCGGCACGTTCCTGATCATCGGGCTGGTGACGGTGCTGGGGTACAGCTTCCTCAACGCCTCGGCCCACGCCAAGATCGTCAACGCCGCCACGAACCTCGGCGCGCTGCTGTACTTCGGTCCGGCCGGTCATGCGCTGATCGCCATCGGGCTGCTGCTGGGCGTGGCGAACATGCTCGGCGGCTACACGGGTGCGCGGATGGCGATCGCCAAGGGCTCCCGCTTCGTGCGTGTGGTGTTCCTGATCGTGGTGTTCATGCTGGTGGCGAACCTCAGCTGGGATCTGATCACCACCTGGTTCGGCTGAGCTGGCCCTCCCGGCTCACCCATACCGCCACCCCGCCCGGCTCGTCCGCACCGCCGCCCCGCCTGCTCGCCCTCGCTCGCTTTGCCCCGTCCAGATGGCTGAGCCCCGTCTTGATGGGCGGGGCTCAGCCATCTGGACGGGGTGAATGGTGCCCGCTGGTTCCTCCACAGGTCACGACGACCCGCTCGGGTCTCCACAGAACCGGCCAGGTGGGGGGAGCCCACTGGGGTGGGTGAGCCATAGTCTCCCTATGAAGACGACGACGGCGACGCACCGCCTGCCCGCGTCCCTCACCCGAGCCCGCCTGGAGCTGGACGGCAGCCATACGACAGAGCCCCTGACAGAGGCCGTCCGCCGGGGCGAGAAGCTGCGGCTGCGCCGAGGCGTCTACGTGGATCCGGCCGTGTGGTGCGGCGCGTATCCGTGGGATCGCCATCTCCTCGCAGCTGCCGCCCAGGGCCTGTGGCATCCGACCAGCGTGTTCTGTCGGGAGACGGCGCTGGCTCTGCATGGGGTTCAGCAGCTGCGTACGCCGTCAGACGTCCACGTGAGGACCTCACGGCGGCAGCAGGTCGGTCGTCATCGGGGCGCGCCGCTCGTCGGGCGCGCCCCGAGCGCCGTCGTCGAGCGGATTCTCGCCCAGCATGTCGGTCCGGAGGGACGGGCGCTGTCTCACCGGGACCTCATCGGTGTCGGGACCAGGCGTGTGCTTACGCCAGAGCCGCTCCCGGGCAGCTGCGAGATCCCGGTGGACCACACCGCGGAACGGGTGCGTGTGGAGGTGCTCGAGGCCGCCGTGGCGGACACGGTGCCTCGTGCGGGACTGGACGAGGCGGTGGTGACGTTGGACGCCGTGCGCGCCGGCCGGCACGGTCAGCGCGCCCCCATGGTTCGAGAGGATTTCGTCCCGTGGGAGAGTCTCTTGCCCTCCGCGCGTGCGTCCCGTCGCTGGGAGCGTGCCTGGGCGCTGTCGGACCCGCGAGCCGAATCGGTGGGGGAGTCGCTGTCCCGTGTGCGCATGGTGGAGGAAGGTCTTCTCCTGCCTGAGCTGCAGGCGGAGTTCGACCTGCCGCGGGGAGGCCGGGCACGGGTGGACTTCTGGTGGCCGACTCTCGGGCTGGTCGGTGAGTTCGACGGAAAGATGAAGTACACCCGGGCGAGGAGGCTCAGCGGTCTCGACGCCGCTGAGGTGGTCTTCGACGAGAAGGTCCGGGAGGACCAGCTCCGATCGCTGGGTCTGGGAGTCGTCCGGTGGTGCTGGCCGGAGGCGTGGCAGGAACACGTCCTGGGCAGGATCCTCCGAGCGGCGGGCGTCCCGCCGGAGTGATGGCGTCGCGCCTGCTCCCACCCCGGCCTGATGGGAGAGCCTCGCCCATGTGGGCGGGGTGTGACAATCATGACGGGGCGGAGACGTGTGCACGCCCCTGTCGGAGGAGGGCGTGGTCGTCCTGCACCGATACAATCGAGGCGCACCAGAACCCGATCGCCGGAGGTACGCCCCCATGGCAGCCCCACGCCGCCCCCGTGAGGACGAGAAGGCCCGCGACCCCCGCGCCTCGGCGCTGGTCCCGGTCATCGAACCGACAGTCACCGCCCACGGTCTGCACCTGGAGGAGGTGGAGCTGATCAGCGGCGCCACGTCCACGCTGCGGGTGGTGGTGGACTACGCCTCCGGCACCGACCAGGTGGATCTGGACACCGTCGCCGGCCTCTCCGAGGCGCTCTCGGCGGTGCTGGACAGCCAGGAGGCGCTCGACGACGTCGACTCCTACGACCTCGAGGTCTCCACCCCGGGTGCGACCCGTCCGCTGACCGAGCCTCGGCACTTCGCGCGCAACGTCGGCCGTCTGCTGGAGATCGAGCGGACCGAGGAGCCGCCGCTGGTGGCACGGCTGAAAGAGGTCACCGACGACGGCGTGGTGGTCGCCGAGCAGCGGCCCGCGCCGAAGAAGGGAATGCCGGTCAAGTACGGCGAGCCGGTCGAGATCCGCTTCGATGCGATTCGGAGTTCCCGAGTGCAGGTAGAGTTTTCTCCCACGGAGTCATCTCACTGAGCGAGCGGACCGGGCGGAGTCATCGGCCGCGGACGAGCGACGGAGTACGGAGCGAGCGGACCGCCCCTGCGGGGCGCGGGCGAACTGGAGGAACAAGTGGATATCGATATGAGCGCCCTGCGCATGCTCGTCAAAGAGCGTGACATTCCCCTCGAGAAGCTGATACCGGCCATCGAGCAGGCACTCGTGCTGGCATACCACAAGTCCCCGGGGGCTCTGAAGCACGCCCGTGCCGAGATCGACCAGTCCACCGGCCACGTGACCATCTGGGCCAAGGAGTTCGGCGAGGACGGCGGTGTGCTGGGCGAGTTCGACGACACCCCGAAGAACTTCGGGAGGATCGCCGCGTCCACGGCGCGGCAGGTCATCATGCAGCGCATCCGTGATGCCGAGGACGATCAGGTGCTCGGTGAGTTCAAGGGCCGTGAGGGCGAGCTGATCTCCGGGATCGTCCAGCAGGGACGGAACCCGAACATGGTGCAGGTGGACCTGGGCACGGTCGAGGCGGTCCTGCCGCCGCAGGAGCACGTCCCCGGGGAGCTCTACACCCACGGGTCGCGTCTGCGTGCCTATGTGGTGGACGTCCATCGGGGTCTCAAGGGTCCCTCGATCACCCTGTCTCGGTCTCACCCCGGGTTGGTGAAGAAGCTCTTCGAGCACGAGGTCCCGGAGATCGCCGACGGCACAGTGGAGATCACCGCCGTCGCCCGGGAGGCCGGGCACCGGACCAAGATCGCGGTGCGCAGCGAGCAGTCGGGCATCAACGCGAAGGGCGCCTGCATCGGGTCGATGGGCTCCCGTGTGCGTGCGGTGATGACCGAGCTCAACGACGAGAAGATCGACATCATCGACCACAGCGACGATTCCGCAGAGTTCATCGCGCATTCGCTGTCCCCGTCAAAGGTCTCCTCGGTGACCATCGTGGATGAGAACGCCCGCTCGGCCCGCGTGGTCGTGCCGGATCATCAGCTCTCCCTGGCGATCGGCAAGGAGGGGCAGAACGCCAGGCTGGCCGCCAAGCTGACCGGCTGGCGCATCGACATCATCTCGGATGCCGCACTGGCCGGGGAAGCATCCGCCTCCGAAGGATGAACGGACGCACCTGCGTCGGAACGATTCTTCTGTGACCACGTCGAGGGGGTAGACTGTCATGGTCCCTGTCCGGACCTGCGTCGGCTGTCGCCGACGGGTTGAGCAGGGAGACGTCGTGAGACTCGCGCTGGCGCCTGAGGCAGCGGAGCCCGACGCCGACCGGTCGCCCGGGCGGCGTGAGCAGGCTCCTCAGCCCCGTCACGTGGTGGTCGACGCCGTGCGCCGGATGCCCGGTCGCGGAGCGTGGATCCACCCGTCGCCGGAGTGCTTCGAGGCGGCGGTGCGGCGGAAGGCCTTCAATCGGGCGTTCCGTCGTCCGGTCAGCGTCGAGTCCCTGAGCTTCGACCATGTCGAGGCCGCCGCCGTGCGGTCCCGGCGTCGAGGCTGTTGATGTCCCAGCACACACCAGATGAAAGCGGGTTGGAAAGAGATGGACACCCGATGAGCACCGACGGATGAGTGCCCAGTGAAGACATCCCTGAGTGACTCCGTCATGAACCTCAGAAAATTCGACGGCTCCGTCCGGTGATCCGCTGACATCAGCCCCGCTGATCTCGGCGGGGCATCGTGCGGGCCAGACTAGGAGAAATGTGGCCAAGGCCCGCGTACATGAGCTCGCCAAAGAGCTCGGCATCACATCGAAGGAAGCTCTTGCGAAGCTGCAGGAGATGGGCGAGTTCGTGAAGTCGCCGTCCTCCACCGTGGAACCCCCGGTGGCGAAGAAGCTCCGCTCGGCGTTCCCGAACGCCAAGAAGGACTCCGGCGACTCCGCGAAGAAGAACGCCTCCAAGAACTCCGCTCCGAAGCCCGGCGGAGGCTCCGCGCCGACCCCTGGTGCGGTCAAGCCCGGCCCCAAGCCGGCGCAGAAGCCGACCGAGCAGAAGCCGACCGAGCAGAAGTCTGCCCCGCAGCAGGCTCCTCAGGCCGAGGCGCCGAAGTCTGCCGCCGAGCAGTCGGACCAGGGCGGCTCCTCCGCCCCTGCGTCAGGCTCCCCGGCCGCTGGCGTTCCCAAGCCGGGCGCGGAGAAGCCTGCTGCGCCCAAGCCGGGTGCGGAGAAGCCCGCGGCGCCCAAGCCGGGCGCCCCGAAGCCCGGAGAGAGCGCTCCGAAATCGGGCGGCTCCCGTTCGGGTCCGCGTCCGGGCAACAACCCCTTCGCCCCCAAGCAGGGCATGGAGTCCTCTGAGCGTCCGGCCCCTCGGCCCGGCGGCTCCGGTGGCCCGCGCCCTGGTCCTCGTCCGGGCCCCCGCCCGGGCAACAACCCGTTCTCCACCCAGCAGGGCATGCGCACCGAGCGCGGCGGCGGTCCCCGTCCCGGGGGCGGCGGTCGTGGTCGGCAGGGTGCTGCACCCTCGCAGGGTGGTCCCCGGCCCGGCGGTCCGCGTCCGGAGCAGGGCGGCGGTGCTCGTCCGAAGCCGTCCATGATGCCCGGTCAGTCGACCACCCCCGGTCCCGGCGGGCGTCCTGGTGGCGGCCCCGGCCGCCCCGGAGCTCCGGCCGGTGGTCCGCCGCGTGGTCGCGGTGGACGTGGCCGTGGCGGCACGGCCGGTGCCTTCGGGCGCGGCGGTCCGTCCCGTTCGAAGTCGCGGAAGTCGAAGCGCGCCAAGCGCCAGGAGATGGAGCAGCGGCAGACCCGGGAGATCGGGGGTGTGCGCGTCCCCAAGGGTGACGGCACCACGATCCTGCGGCTGCGGCGCGGCTCCTCCCTGGCCGACTTCGCCGAGAAGATCAACGCCGAGCCGGCCGCGCTGGTCACGGTGCTGATGAAGCTCGGTGAGATGGCCACCGCCAACCAGTCCCTGGATGAGGAGACCTTCCAGCTGCTCGGTGAGGAGCTGGGCTACAAGGTCCAGATCGTCTCGCCCGAGGACGAGGACCGGGAGCTGCTGCAGTCCTTCGACATCAACCTGGCCGAAGAGGCCGCCGGGGAGGAGGAGGATGACCTCGAAGCCCGTCCGGCGGTCGTGACGGTCATGGGTCACGTCGACCACGGTAAGACCCGCCTGCTCGACGCCGTGCGGAACTCCAAGGTGACCGAAGGTGAGGCCGGCGGCATCACCCAGCACATCGGTGCCTACCAGGTCCACGTGGAGCACGACGGCCGCGAGCGTGGCCTGACCTTCATCGACACTCCGGGCCACGAGGCGTTCACCGCCATGCGTGCCCGTGGTGCCAAGGTCACCGACATCGCTGTGCTGGTGGTCGCCGCCGACGACGGCGTCATGCCGCAGACGGTGGAGGCGCTGAACCACGCGAAGGCCGCCGGTGTGCCGGTCGTGGTGGCGGTCAACAAGATGGACAAGGAGGGTGCGTCCCCGGACAAGATCCGTGGTCAGCTCACCGAGTATGACCTGATTCCGGAGGAGTACGGCGGCGAGACGATGTTCGTCGACATCTCCGCGATCCAGGGTCAGAACATCGACCAGCTGCTGGAGGCGGTCCTGCTGACCGCCGACGCGGCCCTGGAGCTGACTGCCAACCCGGACAAGGAGGCTCGCGGCGTCGCCATCGAGGCCCATCTGGACAAGGGCCGTGGTCCCGTGGCCACCGTCCTGGTGCAGTCCGGGACGTTGAAGGTCGGTGACAACATGGTCGCCGGCACCGCCTTCGGGCGTGTGCGTGCGATGTTCGACGAGAACGGCACGGCGGTCGAAGAGGCTGTGCCCTCCCGTCCGGTGCAGGTGCTGGGTCTGTCCGCCGTGCCGCGCGCCGGTGACAGCTTCCTGGTCACTCCGGATGACCGGACGGCCCGGCAGATCGCCGAGAAGCGTGAGGCCGTGGAGCGCAATGCGATGCTGGCGAAGCGTCGCAAGCGGGTGAGCCTGGAGAACTTCGACCAGGTGGTCGCCGAGGGCAAGATCGACACGCTGAACCTGATCCTCAAGGGTGACGTCTCCGGTGCTGTCGAGGCGCTGGAGGATGCTCTGCTGGGCATCGACGTCGGCGATGACGTGCAGCTGCGGGTCATCCACCGCGGCGTCGGCGCGATCACGCAGAACGACGTCAACCTGGCCACGGTGGATGACGCGGTGATCGTCGGCTTCAACGTGCGGCCTGCCGAGCGGGTCCAGGACCTGGCGGACCGTGAGGGCGTGGACATGCGCTTCTACTCGGTCATCTACGCCGCCATCGATGACATCGAGGCTGCGCTGAAGGGCATGCTGAAGCCGGAGTACGAGGAGGTGCAGCTGGGCAGCGCGGAGGTTCGCGAGGTCTTCCGCTCCTCGAAGTTCGGCAACATCGCCGGTTCGATCGTCCGGTCAGGGATCATCCGCCGCAACGCCAAGGCGCGTCTGGTGCGCGACGGCAACGTGGTGGCGGACAACCTGGCCATCGAGTCGCTGCGCCGCTACAAGGACGACGCCACCGAGGTCCGCGACGGCTTCGAGTGTGGTATCGGCCTGGGGTCGTTCAACGACATCAACACCGGCGACATCATCGAGACCTGGGAGATGCGCGAGATCCCGCGCGTCTGAGTCTTATGTCGCTGTGACACCTCCGGGGACCGTGCCGTCGTGGTGCGGTCCCCGGAGGTGTCCCTGCCTGGCCTGGGCTGTTCTAGGCTGGGATCACCTGTCGACTTTTCGAGGAGGCCATCATGGCTGATCCAGCACGTGCCGCGCGGCTCGCCCAGCGCATCAAGGTGATCGTGGCCGAGGCGCTGCGCCGCCGGGTCAAGGATGAGCGCGCTGAGCTCATCACCGTCACCGATGCCCGGGTCACCAACGACCTGCAGCATTCCACGGTCTACTACACCGTCATGGGTGACGACGACGCCCGCCGTGGCGCCGAGGAGGTGCTCGCCTCCCACCAGGGGGTGCTGCGCCATGAGTTGGGCCGGCAGCTGACCATCCGGCTCACCCCGACTCTGGAGTTCGTCGCCGACGAGATCCCGGAGTCGGCCGCGCATCTGGAGGACCTGCTGCGCAAGGCGCGGGAGCAGGATGAGAAGGTCGCGGCCCTGCGCGAGCAGGCCGCTCCGGCCGGCGGCGAGGACCCGTATCGGTCGTTGGGGGAGGGTTCGGAGGAGCCTGCGCAGGGTGAGCCCGAGCGTGCCGACTCTGAGCGTGCCGACTCCGAGGGCGCTGCGTCCGACGGGACCAGTTCCGCTGACGGGCGCTGAGGGGCCGGCACACCTATGGGCAAGAAGCAGCGCGCCGAGGAGATCGCGGTCGGTTCCGGCCTGGTGCTGGTGGACAAGCCGGCCGGGTGGACCAGCCATGACGTCGTCGGGCGGATCCGCCGTCTGGCGGGGACCCGCAAAGTGGGGCACGCCGGCACCCTGGACCCCATGGCCACGGGGGTGCTCGTGGTCGGGATCAATCGAGCCACCCGGCTGCTGACCCATGTCGTCGGGGTCTCCAAGACCTATACGGCGACCATCCGGCTGGGGCAGTCGACCACCACCGACGATGCCGAGGGTGAGCTCGTGGAGACGCGGTTCGCCAATGCGGTGACCGCCGAGCGGCTGCAGTCCGAGGTGGACCGGCTCACCGGGTCGATCCAGCAGGTGCCGGCGACGGTCTCGGCGATCAAGGTCGATGGTCGTCGGGCCTATGACCGGGCTCGTCAGGGCGAGGACGTCCAGCTGGCAGCCCGGCCGGTGACGGTGCACCGTTTCGTGGTGTGTCAGGTCCGGCGGGTCGACGGCGGCAGGATCGTCGACGTCGACGTCGAGGTGGACGTCTCCTCGGGCACCTATGTGCGCGCACTGGCGCGTGACCTGGGGGAGGCCCTGGAGGTCGGCGGGCATCTGACCGCGCTGCGCCGCACTGCCGTGGGGCCCTATCGGATCGAGAACGCGCTGACGCTGGACCAGCTGGCCGAGGATTTCGGCTATGTGGGGCTGGCGGAGGCGGCGGCCTCGATCTTCGCCCGGCGCGAGCTGAGCGCTGAGGAGGCGCAGAATCTGGGGCATGGGCGGCGGATCACCGCCTCGGGAACGGGTGCCGCGGGGCAGGAGGACCGCCTCACCGCGGCCTTCGGTCCTGACGGTGAGCTGGTGGCCCTGGTCAAGGATGTGCCGGCGAAGCGGGACGCCTCGGCCTCCGGCGACGCCGCCCGGGCGGCCGCCGCTGAGGAGGTCGCCTTCCAGGCGAAGCCGGAACTGGTCTTCGCCCCGCAGTGAGCGGTGTCACCGGCCTGGTGCTCCGCCGCGGAGCGCTCTACAGCTGGTAGAGGTTTAGAATCGTGCAGGACCGCCCGGCAGGAGGAGACGCATGACCCTGATGTTCGTCATCGGCGCGGTCGTGTGCGCGGCCTCCACGCTGATCTGCTGGGTGATGACCGCGCTGCGCCGCCATCCCGCCGACTCGTCGATCCTCAGCCTGGCCGGCGTCGAGCTCTACCTGGTGGCCTACGGCATCTACGCGGCCGTGCGTCAGCTGGGCTTCGAGGCGAGCATCACCGGCGAGGGCTGGGAGTTCTGGGGCTATGTGTTCACCGCGCTGCTGCTGCCGGTGGGCGTGTTCGTCTGGGCGATGATCGACAGGACCCGTTGGTCGAACCTGGTGATGAGCTTCGTCGGTCTGGTGGTCTTCGTGATGGTCTATCGCATGGAAGTCATCTGGTGGGGGAGCGCGACCGCCCCCTGCGCCTGCTGAGTGAGGAGGGTCGATGACACCGTCGCACCGGAGGCCGGAGGCCCCCACCCCCCGCAACCGTGGGGTGGGGATGCTGATCATCACCGCCTATGGGATCTTCGCGGTCTCGGCCACCGCCCGGGCGCTGTATCAGATCCTGGTCCACTTCGAGGCCGCGCCGGTGGCGTATTCGTTGAGCGCCTTCGCCGCGCTGGTCTATGTCTTCGCCACGCTGGCTCTGGCCCGGTCGTCGACGGCGGCCTGGCGGGCGGCGCTGGTGGCGGTGCTGATCGAGATGGTCGGGGTGCTGGCCGTGGGGGCCTGGACGTTCCTGGATCCGGAGCTGTTCGATGAGGCCACGGTGTGGTCACACTTCGGGCAGGGGTACGGCTTCGTCCCGCTGGTGCTGCCGTTCGTGGGACTGTACTGGCTGTGGCGTCACCGACCCGCGAAGAGTCTGCGGGGCGGAACGGGGTCGGAGATGACGGGTGTCGGCTGATCGGTGCCCCATAATGGGTAGCGGCAATGATGCCGTCGCACCACCTGCAGATCCGAGGAGACACGTGCACTACTGGAACGGCCTGGATGAGGTTCCCACCGACCTCGGTCCGACAGCGGTCACCATCGGCAATTTCGACGGTGTCCACCTGGGGCACCAGGAGGTCCTGCGGCAGTTGGCGGTCGCGGCCGTGGAGTACGACGCCGCCGCCGTCGCAATCTCCTTCGACCCGCACCCGGCGCAGGTGCACCGGCCTGAGTCGTGCCCGGAGATGCTCACCGGGGTGCAGGAGAAGATCAATCGGCTGGCGACCACGGGGATCGATGCGCTGCTGATGATGCGGTATTCACTTCAGCTGGCTGCGCTGACTCCGGAGGAGTTCGTGGTGCGCTGCTTCGTCGAGGGGCTGAACGCCCGGGTGGTGGTGATCGGCCATGATGTGCGGTTCGGCCGGGGCAATGCCGGTTCCTTCGAGACGATGGTCGAGCTGGGGCACAGGTATGGTTTCGCCGTGGTCGGGGTGGATGACTTCGGGGTGGACCGGCGCTGCTCGTCGACGTGGGTGCGGGAGGCGTTGGCCTCCGGCGACGTCGTCGCGGCCCGTGAGGTGCTGGGGCGGCCGCATGCGGTGCTGGGTGAGGTGGTCCATGGGGCCGCCCGGGGTCGGGAGCTGGGTTTCCCGACCGCGAATCTGGGTCAGGACTCAGAAGGCATGATCCCGGCCGACGGTGTCTATGCCGGTTGGCTCACCGATGGTCTCGGGAGGCGTTGGCCTGCGGCGATCTCCGTGGGGTCGAATCCCACCTTCGATGGGATGCAGCGGGTGGTGGAGTCCTTCGTGATCGGCCGTCCGAAGGAGAAGGTCGAAGACTTCGATCTCTACGGCCAGCAGGTCCGGGTGGAGTTCATCGACCGGGTGCGCGGGATGGTGGCCTTCGAGGGCATCCCGGAGCTGATTCGGCAGATGGAGGAGGACGTGGTGCGCGTCAAGCAGGCCCTGGGCACTGACGATCCGGAGCATCTGGACGCCTGGCCGATTCCGGCCGTGGAGGGCTGAGCCGGTGGGCCCGGCCGCCGCGGCAGCGGGCGGGGTGCCCGGTGGTTCGCCTCGCGGTGGTTCGCCGCACGGTGGATCGCCGAACCGGCCGCGGCTGAAGTCCGGACATCAGGTGATCATCGCGGATCCGGGGCGACGGCGGTTGCTGGCCGATGCCTACGCGGAGGGGATGGATCTGGCCGCCGCCCGGGAGTATGACGCGCTGCGCCCGCGGTATCCGCAGCTCGCGGTGGAGAAGATCGTGAGTGCTGCGGAGGACGCTGGCGAGGACACTGGCGAGGACACTGGCGAGGACACTGACGAGGACACTGACGAGGGTGCTGCGGATCGTGGTGTGGCCGGGGAGCGGACTGCGGTCCGGATCGCAGATCTGGGCGCGGGCACCGGGATCCTGACCCGGCAGCTGCTCGACGCCGACCCGCAGCGGGTGAGCCTGGTGCACGCGGTGGAGCCCAGCCGCACGATGACCCGGGTGCTCGAGGAGACGGTGGATGACGGAGGCGCTGCCGCATCGCGGCTGCAGATCCACCTGAGCACTGCGGAGGACACCGGGCTGCCTGCGGCCACAGTCGACGTCGTGGTGGCGGCTCAGGCCTGGCATTGGTTCGAGGTGGCCGGGGTGCAGCGTGAGGCCCACCGGATCCTCGCCCCGGGTGGGGCGCTGGCGGTGATCTCCAATCATCTGGACACTGCGGATCCCTGGGTGCATCGGTTGACGCGCATCATGCGGGCCGGGGATGTGCATCGGCCCGGCTGGAGCCCGCCGCTGAATCCGCGGCTCTTCAGCGCGCCGCGCCCTGAGGAGCTCACCTGGTCGCGGCGGCTCACCGCCGATGAGCTGCGCCAGCTGGCGACGACGATGAGCTCTTGGCTCAGTGCAGGGGAGGAGGAGCGGGGCCGTCGTCGGGCGAACCTGGACTGGTACCTGGAGGAGCACACCGGCCTGGCCGGCGACGACGTCGTCGAGCTGCCGTATCTGACCGTGCTGCACACGGCCGCGCGGCGCTGAGTCGGCCTGATTCGTCCGCCTGATCCGTCGGGCTGATTCGTCGGGGAGGCTCCTGCTGGGGTAAAGTGGGGCAGTCGTCGTACGCGACGAGCACGCCATGCTGCAGTCCGCGGTGGCTGGCGCTCGAAGGCGGTGAGCCGTCGTCGGGACATTGTTCGCGGCACATGCATCAAGGAGCAATTCCATGGCTTTGGATCCCGCTGTCAAGCAGGAGATCATCAAGGAGTACGCGACTCACGAGGGCGACACCGGTTCGCCTGAGGTTCAGGTCGCCGTGCTGACCCGTCGGATCAGCGACCTCACCGAGCACCTGAAGTCGCACAAGCAGGACCACCACACGCGTCGTGGCCTGATGATCCTGGTGGGTCGCCGTCGTCGTCTGCTGAAGTACCTGCAGAACAACGACATCGAGCGGTACCGTGCGCTGATCAAGCGCCTCGGCATCCGCCGCTGAGTGCCCCAGGGCACCAGGCAAGGCGTGCAGACGCTGATACCAAGCTGATGGAACAGGTGGCTCCACACGCGGTCGAATGACCGTGGGAGTCACCTGTTCTGTATGCGAGACTATGAAGGACAGGCACGCTGGTGCGGGCATGGATCCCATGTGTTCCGGTCCTCGGTAGTGGCCTCCGGGAGCCGCGCGTGATGCGCAGGCGGCCCGTGGGCTTCGATCGAAGGCCGTCATATGGTCTGATTCATCTCCTCTCACTGGCGCCCGTGCCTGGCTATCGACAACAGAGAGGAGACACCTGCCATGCAGGGTCCCGAGGTTCACTATGCCGAGGCCGTGATCGACAACGGTCGGTTCGGCACTCGTACCATCAACTTTGAGACCGGGCGGCTGGCCAAGCAGGCCGCCGGCTCGACTCTGGTCACCCTCGATGAGGAGACCACCATCCTGTCGGCCACCACGGTCGGCAAGTCCCCCCGTGAGGGCTTTGACTTCTTCCCGCTCACCGTGGACGTCGAGGAGCGGATGTACGCCGCCGGACGCATCCCCGGTTCGTTCTTCCGCCGTGAGGGCCGCCCGACGACGGACGCGATCCTGGCCTGCCGGCTGATCGACCGTCCGCTGCGCCCGGCCTTCACCAAGGGCATCCGCAACGAGGTCCAGGTCGTCGAGACCATCCTGGCGATGAACCCGGACGACCTCTACGACGTGGTGGCCATCAACGCCGCTTCCGCCTCCACCCAGCTCTCCGGTCTGCCGTTCTCCGGCCCGATCGGCGGTGTGCGTGTGGCCCTGATCCACGACTCCGAGGGTCCCCAGTGGGTGGCCTTCCCCAAGCACTCCCAGCTGGAGCACGCCGTGTTCAACATGGTCGTGGCCGGCCGTGTGGTCGGTGACGACATCGCCGTGATGATGGTCGAGGCCGAGGCCTCCGACAACTCCTGGAAGCTCATCAAGGAGCAGGGCAGGACCGCTCCGACCGAGGACATCGTCGCCGAGGGCCTCGAGGCCGCCAAGCCGTTCATCAAGGTCCTCTGCGAGGCGCAGGCCGACCTGGCCGCCCGTGCGGCCAAGGCGCCGGTCGAGGTGCCGACCTTCGTGGACTACCAGGACGACGTCTTCGAGGCCGTGAAGGCCGCCGCCGAGGAGCGCCTGACGAACATCTACCAGATCGCGGACAAGCAGGACCGCGACGCCGCCGACGCCGAGCTGAAGGCCGAGCTGGTCGAGCAGCTCGCCGGCGAGGGCCAGCAGTTCGAGGGCCGTGGCGGAGAGGTCGGCAAGGCCCTCGGCGCGGTGACCAAGCAGGTCATCCGTCAGCGCATCCTGCGCGACCAGTTCCGCATCGACGGCCGTGGCCTGACGGACATCCGTCAGCTCACCGCCGAGGTGGAGGTGCTGCCGCGGGTGCACGGTTCGGCGATCTTCGAGCGCGGGGAGACCCAGATCATGGGTGTCACCACGCTGAACATGCTGAAGATGGAGCAGTCCATCGACAGCCTGTCGCCGGAGACCAAGAAGCGCTACATGCACAACTACAACTTCCCGCCGTACTCCACCGGGGAGACCGGTCGAGTGGGAAGCCCGAAGCGCCGCGAGATCGGCCACGGTGCGCTCGCCGAGCGGGCGATCGTGCCGGTGCTGCCCTCGCGTGAGGAGTTCCCCTACGCGATCCGTCAGGTCTCTGAGGCGCTGGGCTCCAACGGCTCCACCTCGATGGGCTCGGTCTGCGCCTCGACGCTGTCGCTGCTCAACGCCGGTGTGCCGCTGAAGGCCCCCGTGGCCGGCATCGCCATGGGTCTGGTCTCCGACGAGGTCGACGGCGAGACCCGCTACGCGGCGCTGACCGACATCCTCGGTGTGGAGGACGCCTTCGGTGACATGGACTTCAAGGTCGCCGGCACCGAGGAGTTCGTCACCGCGATCCAGCTGGACACCAAGCTCGACGGCATCCCCGCCGCGGTGCTGGGTGCCGCCCTGAAGCAGGCCCGTGAGGCTCGGCTGCACATCCTGAGCGTCATCAACGCCGCCATCGACGCGCCGGACGAGATGTCCGAGTTCGCGCCGCGCATCATCTCGGTGATGGTCCCGGTGGACAAGATCGGTGAGGTCATCGGCCCGAAGGGCAAGATGATCAACCAGATCCAGGAGGACACCGGCACCGACATCTCCGTGGAGGACGACGGCACCGTGCTGATCGGCGCCACCAATGGGGAGGCCGCCGAGGCCGCACGCGGCGCGATCAACGCGATCGCCAACCCGCAGGTCCCCGAGGTCGGTGAGCGGTACCTGGGCACGGTGGTGAAGCTGACCACCTTCGGTGCGTTCATCTCGCTGACCCCGGGCAAGGACGGGCTGCTGCACATCTCCGAGCTGCGCAAGCTCAACGACGGCAAGCGCGTCGACGACGTCGAGGACGTCGTGGGTGTGGGCCAGAAGCTGCAGGTCGAGATCACCAAGATCGACGACCGTGGCAAGCTGTCCCTGGCCCCGGTGGTGGACGAGGACGACGGCTCCGCTGAGGACAAGGAGTCCGTCAACCAGGTGCTCGTCGACTCCGAGTGAGTCTGCAGTGCCGGCGCCAGCACTGAGCTGGCAGCGGCGCTGAGCTGGCAGCAGCACTGAGCTGGCGCTGATGTCAGCACCGACCACGGCCGGTGGCTGTTCCCTTCACGGGGGCGGCCGCCGGCCGTCGTCGTGTCACAGGCCAGATGCCGGGATGGGCGGCCACTCGATGTGGGTTGCCCGGGGTGCGGCATCGGATGATGATGGGGTCACCCCGCAGGCCAGCCTGAGCTCTGCTGCGTGGGCCCCCTGTCGGTCGGGCGCACCTGGCCGTCGTCACCTCGATCCCTGGGAGAACATCGATGCGCTCACCGATTCTGGACTACCTGGACACCCTGATCGCCGAGACCGACCACATTGTGGGCGGTGCACCGGCCGACTACATCCCCGAGTTGGCCGCTGCCGACCCGGACACGGTCGCCGTGGCCCTGTGCACCGTCAACGGCACCGTCTATGCCAGCGGGGATGCTGAGCATCACTTCAGCATCCAGTCCATGTCCAAGCCGTTCGCCTACGCGCTGGCGATCGAGGACCACGGGCTGGAGGGGATCCGCGAGAAGATCGGCGTGGAGCCCAGCGGGGAGGCCTTCAACGAGCTCTCCCTGGACCCGGAGTCGGGCAGGCCGCGGAATCCGATGATCAATGCCGGGGCGATCGCCACCCATGCGCTGATCGGCTCGGGCCGCCAGTCAGGCCTGGACAGGGTCCTGGAGTTCTTCGGTCGGCTGACCGGCCGGGACGTCGAGCTCGACCAGGCGGTGGCGGAATCTGAGCTGGCCACCGCGGATCGGAACCTGGGCTTGGCGTATCTGCTGCATGCGGCCGGGCAGCTGGCGGGGGACCCGCAGGAGTCGGTGACGGGGTACATCCGGCAGTGCGCGGCCTCCGTGACGGTCTCGGACCTGGCGCTCATGGCGGCGACGCTGGCCAACGGCGGCATCCAGCCGCGCACGGGGGAGCGGCTGCTGTGCCGGGAGAGCACCCGGCAGCTGCTCAGTGTGATGGCCACCTGTGGGATGTATGACGCCGCTGGAGACTGGCTGACCAGCGTGGGCATCCCGGCCAAGTCCGGGGTGGCCGGCGGCATCATCGGTGTGCTGCCGGGGCAGGTGGGCGTGGCGGTCTTCTCCCCACGGCTGGACGGACACGGCAACAGCGTGCGCGGTGTGGAGCTGATGCAGCGGCTCTCCGACGATCTGGGCCTGCACCTGATGGAGGCGAGCCGCCCGGCCCGGTCGGCCCTGCGGGAGACCCTGCGCGTCGCCTTGGAGGACCAGCCGGCGACCGTCTACGTACTGCAGGGGGACCTGGTGCTCAGCAGCATCGAGGCGTTGGTCCATGAGCTCATCCAGTCCCCGCCGACCACCGAGGTGGTCGTGTTCGACATGAGCCGGGTCGACGAGGTGCTTCCGGTGGCCCGAAGGACCTCCTCGGAGATGGCCGCAAAGCTGCTGGACGAGGGGCACCGCATTGTGATCGTGGACCCGGAGTCCACCATCGAGGACTTCACCGACAGCCGCGGCCGGGGAATCGAACGCTGGAGCCCGGAGCGGCTGGGCTCAGCGCTGGGCTGAGCGGCGGCTACGGCGCGATGCCTCGGGGCTGATCCTCCCAGGGTGCCCGGGCGTCCCGAAGCTGACCTCCGCCGGTGCGCACCGCGTGCAGCGCCAGCAGGCCGACGACGGCCGACGGGTTGTGGATCTGCCCGGACATGATGGCCGCGACCGCCTCGTCCAGCGGCACCCAGGTGGGCACGATCTCGGCCTCCTCACCGTCTCGGGTGTGTCGGTCGGCCTCGGGCACCTCGCTGAGCCCCTCAGCCAGGTAGACGCGGATCGCTTCGCTGGAGGCGCCCGGGCTGGAGTAGAAGTCCACCAGGGTGTGCCAGGTCTCGGCGCGCAGATCGGCCTCTTCGAGGAGCTCCCGCTGGGCGGTCTCCAGCATGGGCTCGCCCTCGACGTCGAGGAGCCCGGCGGGCACCTCCCACAGGTGCATGCGCACCGGGTGCCGGTACTGGCGGATCAGCAGCACCCGGTCCTGCTCGTCCACCGGCAGCACGGCCACCGCGCCCAGGTGCTTCAGGTATGAACGGTGCAGGGTCTGCTGGTGCTCGCCGAAGCGGAACTCGTCCTCCACCAGGGCGAACAGGCGGGCGTCGTGGTGGAGGCGCGAGGAGTCGACGGGCTTGTCCTCGGGGGTGTCGCGGAGATCCATGGTCTCACCCTAACGGTCACCGCGGGCCCGGCCGGGGACCTGGTGGGAGGGGGGCCGGGATGTGGCGCTCAGCCGTCGTCGCGGGGCCGGGAGAGGTCGTGCAGCGCCGGGCCCTCCAGGCGGGTGCCGTCCGGGGCGAAGCGGGAGGCATGCAGCGGGCAGTCCCAGGAGAGCTCGGCGTCGTTCCAGCGCAGGATCCCGCCCATATGCGGGCATACCGCTGAGACCGCGCAGGTGGTGCCCTCCACGGTGGAGACCCCCAGCGGCCTGCCGTGCCGCTGTCCCACCACGCCCTCGCCCTCAGCCGGAGCCTCATGCGGCAGGGAGGTCAGCTCGGCGGAGGCCCATCCGGTGGCCATCTGCGCCCCCACCAGCACGTTGTCCTTGATCCCGGTGGCGACGTCGGCGGCACTGGTGGTGTGCGCGTTCAGGGTCTCCGCCCAGCGGGGCATGTGGTCATGGATCTCGGCCGTGATCGCCAGGGCCGCGGCCACCGCGTTGGTCATGCCCCATTTGGCGTAGCCGGTGGCGGAGAGGACTCGATCCTCACTGTGGGGCAGGGCGCCGACCAGAGGAATCTGGTGGATGCTGCGGTAGTCCTGGGCGGACCACGTGTGGGTGCGCCGCGCGCCGGGGTAGTGCTGCTGCACCCAGGTGTCCAGGTCCTCGACGGCGGTGGCGGGCGAGTCCACGCGTCCCACAGGGTGATCGTTGCCGCCGACCAACAGCAGCTCCTCGCCGTCACCGGTGGGCACGCTGCGCAGCGTACGGTCGGGGGAGTCGACGGTCAGGTGCATGCCCTGCGGGGGTGTGAGGCCGGAGGGCAGGCGATAGGTGGAGGCGTAGGACCGGTGGGCCGAGACAGTGGCGAAATGCCCGCCGCGATCCAGCACCGGCACCCCGGTGGCGAGCACCAGGTGGTAGGTGTGGACCTGCCCGGCGCTGGTCTCCACGGTCAGGTAGTCCTCTTCACGGGGGCCGAGCCCGGTGACACGGGATCCCTCCACGATGAGCCCGTCCCGGTCCAGCAGCTCCTCGGCCAGGACCGCCAGTACGTCCATGGGGCTGATCTGCGCCTGGTCAGCCAGGCTGATCGCCCCGGTGATGTCGAAGGGCAGGTCTGTGGGTTCGGCCCAGTCGACGTCGAGCTCGGCGGCATGCGCCGCGGCGAGCTCCGCACGGAGGGTGGCCACGCCGTCGTCGGTGGTGGCCAGGGTGAATGCGTCCCGGCGCTGGTAGGGGACGTCATGTTCGTCCAGGTGGCGCAGCAGCCAGGCCTGGCCCTCCTGGTTGGCCTCCACATAGGCACGCAGCACCGCATCCGACTGGTGCTCGCGAATGCGGGAGAGCGTGCTGCCCTGCAGCAGGGAGACCTTGCCGGTGGTGTTCCCGGTGGCCAGAGCCCCGACGCGGCGCGCCTCCAGCACGGCGACGTCCTTGCCGGCCCGAGCCAGCAGCACCGCAGTGGTCAGCCCGGTCAGCCCGGCGCCGGCGACGACGACGTCGTGCCATTCGTACGGGCCCTTCGAGCCGGACGTGCGGATGGCGGGGGAGGCGTCGAGCCAGTGAGAGCGCATGATGTCCTCCGCGGGGATGGGATGCAGGGCCGGTGCGGTGACCTGCTGCCCATCCTGGTGCGGCGAAGTCGGTCAGTCCAGGGTGGACGGCGAGGGCCGTCCACGCGCCAACCCCCGGGTCATGGCCGGGGAAAGCCCCAGTAGGTGTCACCCCGACGTCGGCAGCACCACCGTGTCCGAATCCCACCCATCCTCGTCGAAGACCTCCAGGTGCAGCTCCCCGCCAAGCTCGGCGCCGGGGAAAGAGGCGACGTAGTGGCTCATCGAGTCCGGTGCCAGGTTCCATGCGCCCCAATCGCCGTCGGACTGGGACTGGCGCCCTGAGGGGCCGCGGTAGCTGGCCAACGGCATCTGCAGGCGTGCGTCGCCAGTGTGCAGCTCGTAGGCCACCAGCAGGTGGGTGTCGTTCGCGTTGAGGTAGGCGGCGACGAACTCGACGCTGGAACCGCCCAGGGTCTCCACCCTCTCCCCGGAACCGACGATCAGCCGGTCCGCGATCTCCCGGCCCTCGATGAGGAAACTGTAGATCTGGCCGTCCTGTCCGGTGAACTCGGTATAGGCCGTGCAGCTGGTCTCGCCGTCGTAGGTGGCGCAGGCTTCGTAACCGTCCTTCACGTCGCCGGTCTCACCGCGTTCTTCTGTGAATCCGGCGTCGATGTTCGCCTCCTGCAGGTGCGTGAAGTAGGTCAGGTAGTCAGCAGCTGGTGAGTGCGGCACCACCAGGTCGGCGGCGTCCCGCAGGGCGCTGGGCGTGCTGGCCGCGATGGCCTCGACGAACTCGTGCAGCTGATCCTCGCTCGGCAGGTCTGGGTCATCCTCCGGCTCAGGCTCCTCTGTGGAGTCGTCGGCGGCAGCAGCAGGCTCGGTGGGCTCCGGCGCCGCTTCGCTGACGGTGGGCGAGTCTCCGGTGCCGCACCCGGTCAGGGCCAGCAGGGCGATGAGGGCGGCGGGTGCGTATCGGTGCGTGGTCATGGGTGTCTCCTCAGTAGATGTGAGCGGGTGGTGCAGGGGCAGGTGTCAGGGGCTTTCGGCGTCGCGCCGGAGCTGTTCGAACTCGTCCTGGAGGACCTCGACCATCCCTTCGGCGGCACGAAGATCTTCCCGGTAGTCGAATCCGCCGTAGGAGCCGGTAGCGAGTTCGTCCTGCCTGAGCTGGAGCAGTTTGAGCACAGTGCGGCGGTAGCGGCCCATCTCCCGGGTGACCATCGCGTGGTCCGGATGAGCGGAGCCCTGCAGGATGTGCTGCTGGTCGCGGTGGTGCTGGCTGAAGCGGGCGACGGCGTCGAGGACCTTCTCCTGCTGGACGCCTGTGAACTCCGGGCGTTCGCGGACCATGAGCTCGATGTTGCGCAGGGCCTGCTCCACATCGGGCTCGTGGCGGCGAAGGTGAGCGCGCCACGTGCCGGCGGCGCGTGGCTTCGGGTTTGGACGTGCCTTCGGGGTCTGCTTCGGGGTGCTGGGCTCGGGGGAGTGGATCGCTGGGGGATGGGTCTCATCGGATTCCATCTGCGGCGGTTCGTCAGGCCCTCGCATG
Source organism: Nesterenkonia suensis (assembly GCF_054782935.1). NCBI lineage: Bacteria > Bacillati > Actinomycetota > Actinomycetes > Micrococcales > Micrococcaceae > Nesterenkonia > Nesterenkonia suensis. Next base: position 666,778 of record NZ_BAAGRN010000001.1, read on the forward strand.
ATGGCAGTGACGATTCCGGCGATGATCAGTGAGCTGAAGAATGAGGCCACCGCGGTGCCGAGCAGCGAGAGCACCACCCCGCCGAAGCCGTGGAAGCCGATGTGGTGCCCGATGAGACCCAGGAAGACGAGCATCAGCACCGGGAACAGCAGAACGAAGGAGCAGGACCCGGCGATGTCGTCCGAGCCGGTGGACGGGTCTGGGCGTGGTTCGACCGTCATCGGTGGTGCCTTTCGTCCTGAGCTGGCCAGGCGGTGACGTCCTGGACCGGCCCGTCGCGCAGGCCGCTGGTCGGCGCGGTGGAGCTCGCGACGTCGGCCGGTTCAGCTGGCGACGACGGTGTGGCACCGGAGGCGCTGGGCCGGTCCCAGAGGCTGAGCACCCGGTCGCCGAGCAGTCCGAGACCTAGCAGCAGCGCGAGAGTGACCAGTCCCTGGGTCAGGGCGAGATGATCTGCGGCCTGCTCGATCTGGATCCCCAGCAGGTCAGTGGTGTGCCAGCCGTTGACCACCGATTGCTGGGGTGCCCCGGTGGCGCTGCCCTCGTTGAGCTGCTGGCGCAGATCTGCCGCTGAGAGCTCCTCGGCCCACTGCTCGGAGCCGCCCTGCAGGGCCGCTCCGGCAGAGGCCACGAAGACCATGATCATGCTCAGGCCGATCGCGGCCAGCCAGAGCGTGCGCAGGATCTTCATGCTCGGGGCGCCGGCCGATCGGGTTTTCGGCGCGCCGTCGTCCGCGTCTTCAGACGTGACGATGATCTCGTCGTCATGGGTGTCTGGATACGTCTTCATGTCTCCTCCTGCAATGCGAGTGATGTGAGGTGACACTACGCCGGACCTCTGACATTTCTGGCACACCCTTTCGTGTATCGAAAGTGTGTTCGATCAAGCAGTGGGGATGGAAATGTTTAGATCGTGTCAGGGGTGCGGGATAGGCTTTTCAGGACATATTCAGGTTCCCCGCAGAGGGCGGCCCCGTGGTGCTGGCCCCATCATCATCGGGCGTGAGTCGAGAGTGCAGGTGCAGTGAGGATGCCGAAATACTCGGTGCGGCAGGACCAGGTGCAGACATTGCTGTCCTGGGTGAAGAGCGGTGAGATCGCGATCCCTGAGATGCAGCGTCCCTTCGTCTGGTCCTCGAAGAAGGTCCGCGACCTGCTCGACTCGCTCTACAACGGATATCCGGTCGGGTACCTGATCACGTGGCAGAGCCAGGACGTGGGGCTCAAGGATGGGACCACCTCAGGGTTCCGCCAGATTCTGATCGATGGGCAGCAGCGCATCACGGCGATGACCGCAGCATTGGTGGGTCAGGAGGTCGTCGACAAGGATTACTCCCGAAAGCGCATCAAGATCGCCTTCAATCCACAGACCGAAGAGTTCGAGACGCTGACTCCAGTACTGAATCGGGACAAGGCGTGGCTCTCCGATGTCTCGGAGTTCATGAATGCCGGCTCCACGTTTCGTGCGATCTCCACATATCTCAAGGACAACGAGGAGGCGGACGCCGACAAGGTCGAGGAGGCCTTCGAGCGTCTGGCGGGGATTCAGAATGCCCAGGTCGGCATCATCACGCTGGCCGCCGAGCTGGACATCAACACGGTCACGGAGATCTTCATCCGCATCAACTCGAAGGGTGTGCCGCTGTCCAGCGCCGACTTCGCGATGAGTAAGATCGCCAGTCACGGCGAGCACGGTTCCAACCTGCGCAAGCTGATCGACTATTTCTGTCACCTGCTCAGGCATCCGAACATCTATGACGACATCGTCGCCAATGACCGTCGGTTCGCTGAATCCGGGCTCCTGGACAAGGTCGCCTGGGTGCGCAGGGACGCTCCGGAGCTGTATGAGCTCGACTACACGGACATCATCCGTGTGGCCGCGATGCGTGGTTTCGGGCGTGGAAAGATGGCCTCCCTCGTGAGCCTGTTGTCAGGCCGGGATTTTGAGACGCGCTCCTTCAGCGAAGATCTGGCGGTCCGTTCCTTCGACAAGCTCGAATCGGTGCTGAGGGAGATCGTCAATGAGCACAACTTCACGCAGTTCATCCTCATCATCAAGTCCGCTGGTTTCACGCAGGACAAGCTGCTCAGCTCGAACAATGCCCTGAACTTCGCGTACGCGTTGTATCTGCGCCTCAGGGCCGAGGGTGACCTGCCGCACGGCAAGATCCAGAGCATCGTGCGGCGATGGTTCGTGATGTCGATGCTGACCGGCCGTCACTCGGGCTCCTTCGAGAGTCAGTTCGAACAGGACATCCGCCGAATCGACGAGGCCGGAGTCGAGGCGACGCTGGCGGCCATCGAGAACGGTCAGCTGACAGATGGGTTCTGGAGGGTGGAGCTGCCGTCGCAGCTGAAGACCACCAGCACCCGCAGTCCGTACCTCTCTGTGTTCTGGGCCGCCCAGATCCAGCGCCAGGCGCGAGGATTCCTGTCTCGTCACATCACCGTGGGACAGATGATGGACGACGGCGGGGACATTCACCATCTGGTGCCGAAGAACTATCTCATCCAGGCCGGTGTGCGTGACCCCTCTCAGTACAACCAGATCGCGAACTTTGCGATGACAGAGACACCGGTCAACATCAGCATTCGTGACGCCGCCCCCGCTGAGTATCTGGCCCGCGTGGAAGAGCAGATCTCTTCGGGTGATGTCCAGCTTGGCGAGATCCGGACTGCGGAGGAGCTGGGTGCCACCTTCGAGGAGAACGCCGTTCCAGCGTCGTTGAGGACGACGACGGCGGAGACGTACTTCGAGTTCCTGGACCAGCGCCGCGCCATGATGGCGGAGTACATCCGCACCTACTACGAGAGTCTGTGAGGAGCGGCCTGGCCGCGCACGGAGCAAAGATGAGGTGTGAATCAGCATTGACCCGAGAAGGATTTCATGGCACCCATTCCCGGCGCAGTACGGTGATTCAGAATCTCCAGGTCAACGGAGCAGCGTGAGGACTACAGCGTGACAGTGCACACAACAGAGCCGCCGCAGGAGCTCAACGTCGCTCCCGGGTCAGTGGTCCGGGTCCGGGACGAGGACTGGCTGGTCACCCAGACGGCGGCCACCAGCTCCGGCACGGTGGTGCGGGTTCAGGGGCTCAGTGAGCTGGTCCGAGACACCGAGGCGGCCTTCTATTCTGACCTTGATGAGATCACGGTGGTGGATCCCCGGCGGACTCGGGTCACCGCGGACGACTCCGCCACGTACCGCCGGTCGCGCCTTTTCTTGGAGACCACCTTGCGCAAGACGCCGGTGCCGGCCACCAGCAACAGCCTGACGGTCAGCCCCAGCATGCTCTCCCGGCCGCTGAGCTATCAGCACATGGCGGTCTCCCAGGCCCTGGATCCGCGCAACGTTCGCCCGCGCATCCTGATCGCTGACGCGGTGGGGTTGGGCAAGACGCTGGAGATCGGGATGATCCTCGCGGAGCTGGTGGCTCGGGGCCGGGGTGAGAACATCCTGGTGGTCACGCCGCGGCACGTGCTGGAGCAGATGCAGCATGAGCTGTGGTGCCGCTTCGCCCTTCCGTTCGTGCGCCTGGACTCGGTGGGAATCCAGCGGGTCCGGCAGACCATCCCCGCCACCCGGAACCCGTTCACCTATTTCAAGCGGGCGATCATCTCCCTGGACACCTTGAAGACACCGAGGTATCGGGAGCACCTGAAGAAGCGCCGCTGGGACGCGGTGGTCATCGATGAGTCCCATAATCTGACCAACACGGGCACCTTGAACAACGAGCTGGCCCGGCTGCTGGCGCCGCGCACGGACGCGCTGATCCTGGCCAGCGCCACTCCGCACAACGGCCGCATGGAGTCCTTCGCGGAGCTGATGCGTCTGCTGGACCCCACCGTGGTCAGCCCGCAGGGCGAGATCGATGAGGAGGCGGCCCGGCAGCTGATCGTGCGCCGGCACCGGTACAGCACCGAGGTGGCCCAGGAAGTGGGCGCCGATTGGGCGGAGCGGGCGGAGCCGCAGAACCTGCTGGTCCCGGCCAGCCCGGCGGAGGACGCCGTGGCCCGGGAGCTCTCCCGGACGTGGCTCTACAGCGACGACGGCGGCCCCTCCAGCAATCGGCTGTTCGGCTGGACGCTGGCCAAGGCGTTCCTCTCGAGCCCAGCCGCCCTGATCGAGACGATCTCGGAGCGGTTGAAGCCGGCACGGCAGGCGGGCCCCACGGAGCGCGAGGCGCTGGAGCGGCTGCTGGGGCTCGGCCGGGAGGCCGAGCAGGGCGCCTCGGCGAAGTTCCAGGCGCTGGTGGAGCACCTGAAGGACATCGGGGTGGGCCGGGGCAAGCCCACCCGTGCGGTGGTGTTCGCGGAGCGGGTGGCCACGTTGAAGCATCTGCAGGCGGAGCTGCCGAAGGCCCTGGGACTCAAGCCTCAGCAGATCGGACTGCTGCACGGCGGGCTCTCGGATGTGGAGCAGCAGGAGATCGTGGAGCAGTTCAAGCGGGGACAGTCGGAGCTGCGGGTCCTGGTCACCGGCGACGTCGCCTCGGAGGGTGTGAACCTGCACGCCGAGTGCCACCACCTGGTCCACTTCGACATCCCCTGGAGCCTGATCCGCATCGAGCAGCGCAACGGCCGCATCGACCGTTTCGGTCAGAAGCACTCGCCGCAGATCACCACGCTGATGCTGGACCCCAGCGATGACGACTTCGCCGGAGACGTCCGGGTCTTCACCTCGCTGATCCAGAAGGAGCACGAGGCGCACAAGCTCTTCAGTGACGTCGCCTCCCTGATGGGGAAGAACTCGGTGGAGGCCGAGGAGCGGACCATCCGGGACGCGCTTGCCGCCCGGCAGGAGGTGGATGAGGTCATCCCCGACGCAGGCTCGCTGACCTTGGACTCCCTGGAAGCGCTGCTCGCCGGGGCCGACGGCGCCGAGGCGAACCCTGCAGACCACACGGCCACGAACTCCGGCTCCGCTCCTACACCACCGATGAGCACCACCGAGGGCGGCACCGGCTCCCGGTCGGCGGTGTCGCTCGATCCACCGGTGCGGCTCTACCCCTCCGAGCTGGAGTTCCTGGAGGAGGCGCTCGTGGAGGCCTTCGGGGACCCGCGCCAGAAGGTGGACTGGGAGGTGGACCCCCGGTACAGCATCGCCACGCTGAAGCCTCCGGTGGATCTCCGACGCCGGCTGAGGCACCTGCCGCAGGACTACCTGAAGGAGCGTCAGGTCACCGAGCGGCTGCGGTTGGCCACCACTCCGCAGGCGGGGGAGCGGTCGTTGCATGCTGCCCGGGCCTCTGAGGACTCCAATTGGCCGGCGGCCCACTACCTGGGGCCGCTGCATCCGATCCTGGACTGGGCCAGTGACCGTGCCCTGGCCTCGATCAGCCGCAACGAGGTCCTGGCCGTCCGCGGTGACGTGGAGGACCCGACCTTCCTCATCCTGGGCACCATCACCAATCGCCGCGGCCAGGTCCTGAACCGCACCTTCATGAGCATCACCCACGGGTTCGCCACGCCGATCCCTGACCTGGCGGAATTCTTCACTGAGGTCGGTTTCCACGCCCAGGCTCCTAACCCGGGGCCGGTGTCCACAGCCGCTCTGCAGCAGGAGCTGCCTCAGGCGGTGGAGAGCGCGGAGCGGCACCTGACGATGATGCGCAGCCACCTGGCTGAAGGCGCGACGGCGCGCCTGGAGCAGTGGATGGCCCGCGCCGAACGGTGGACCCACGACTCTGGCGCGCTGATCCAGCGCGCCGAGGTCCAGAAGCGTCGTGACCGGGTCGAGGAGGAGCGGCGTCTGGCCGAGGACATGCGCCCGGATCAGCAGCTGGTCCGCCCTCTGCTGGTCATCACACCGCGGGAGACCCCCGTACAGTCCCACCTCGAGGAGGAAGCCTGATGCCCTCGTATGAGTCGATCGTGCTGGTCGAGGACTGGATCAGCGAGCACTACTTCACCGCTGAGGGGAAAGGCACCACCTTTCAGAAACAGGTGGAGACGCTGCGGAAGTCCTGGGACCGGGAGGCCAAGGAGGGACGCATCACGGTGCTGTCCCGGTTCACGCGGGAGCGCGGAGCTCTGCTGGAGGTCCTCGTCAGCCTCGGCGAGGTCGCCTCAGAGACCGAGCACCGTGACGCCGCGGCCCTGACCGCCGGGTCGATTCTCCGCGAGATCCTGGGCCTGCCGGGAGACCGGGAGGAGCTTGTGCTGGAACGTGGCAGCTCTGACCTCACGGTCTCCGGTGCGCGGATCGGCGGATCGCCGGAGGTGCTGTGGCTGGACGCTTCGCCGGCCGCCGGCGCGGAGGCAGGGCTGACGGACACCCACCTGGTGGGCACCAACTCTGTGGACGGTAAGCCGCGGCAGGACCAGCCGGTGGCGAAGCTGCTCTCCGAGCTCTACCTGGCCGACCCTTCCCCGAAGTACATCGTGGTCTCCGCAGGCCAGCACCTGTACCTGACCGAACGTGAGCGCTGGCCGGAGGGGCGGTATCTGGCTGCGGACGTGCAGCTGATCGCGGACCGGCAGGAGACCCGCAAGTACGGGGAGGTGGACCGTTTCCTGGCGATCTTCGGCCGGGAGTCTCTGTTGCCGGATGCCGACGGCGCCATCTGGTGGGACGCCCGGTTGGACGAGTCTCGCCAGCACGCGGTGGGTGTCTCCCAGGATCTGCGTGAGGGGATCCGGGAGTCGATCGAGATCATCGCCAATGACGTCCTGGACCGTCGGCGGGACCAGGGACTGCCGGTGCAGGACGTGGACGGGCAGGTGCTGGCGCGGCAGTCGCTGCGCTTCCTGTACCGGATCCTGTTCCTGCTCTATGCGGAGGCCTCCCCGGAGCTGGGGGTGCTGCCCAAGGGGGTGGGGGAGTACGACGCGGGCTATGGCCTGGAGCGGCTCCGTGAGCTGGCCATCACGGACCTGCCGAGCCACCGGTCCCAGCGCGGTGTGCACCTCTACGAGTCTCTGCATCTGCTGTTCCAGCTGGTCAACGGGGACCACCCGTCCCAGAGGGGCGCAACCAGCAACGACGACGGCGGCTCGTGTGAGTCCGGCTCGGGTGAGTCCGGCGAGCTCCAGGAGACCGATGAGGGGCTGACCTTTGAGCCGTTGAAGGCGGATCTCTTCGACCCGGCGGCCACCGCCCTGATCGATGAGGTCAGGCTCAGCAATGTGGAGCTGCAGAAGGTGCTGCAGCGGCTGCTGCTGAGCCGCGCGGGCAGCAAGGGAGAGCGGGGATTCATCTCCTACGCCAACCTCGGCATCAACCAGCTGGGTGCGGTCTATGAGGGCCTGATGTCCTACACCGGGTTCATCGCACAGGAGGACCTCCGAGAGGTCGCGAAGAACGGCGACGCGGAGAAGGGCTCCTGGGTGGTCTCCCTGGAGCGAGCCGAGGACATCGAGCCCAAGCACTTCGTGACCCGTCTGGATGAGGAGACCGGGGTGAAGGAAGCGGTGGTGCACCGGCAGGGCACCTTCGTGTTCCGGTTGGCCGGGCGGGAGCGTCAGCAGTCGGCCTCCTACTACACTCCGGAGGTCCTCACCCGCTTTGTGGTGTCCCAGGCGCTCCAGGAGCTGCTGGATGAGGACACTCCGGCGGACGAGATTCTGGAGCTTTCCGTCTGCGAGCCCGCGCTCGGGTCCGGGGCGTTCGCCATCGAGGCGGTCCGCCAGCTGGCCGAGGAGTACCTGACCCGGAAGCAGAAGGAGCGGGGTGAAGAGATCCCCGCAGAGGAGTATCCGCAGGAGCTGCAGAAGGTCAAGGCACAGATCGCTCTGCACCAGGTCCACGGGGTGGACCTCAATGACACCGCCGTGGAGCTCGCCGAGGTCTCCCTGTGGCTGGAGACCATGCAGCCGGGCCTGCAGGCGCCCTGGTTCGGGCTACGTCTCAAGCGTGGCAACTCGCTGATCGGCGCACGCCGCGCCACCTATTCCACCGCTCAGGTCAAGGCGAAGAAGCACCTCTCCGAGGAGCCTCAGGCGCATCCGCTCACGGGCTTGGTGGAGGCGCTGGATGCCGACCGTCAGGACCAGGCGGTCTCAGGGCGGATCCACCACTTCCTGCTCCCCGGGGAAGGGTGGGGTGCGGCCGCTGACGCCAAGGAAGTCAAGGACCTGGCCGGTGAGCGCCAGAAGGAGCTCAAGGCCTGGGCCAAAAGCACCCGGAAGGCCTTGACTGGTCCGCAGGTGACGCGTCTGCACGGGCTTGCGGTCCGGGTGGAGACCTTGTGGGGCATCGTGGTCCGCCGTCTGCAGATCGCGGAATCGCAGGCCCGCCGACACATCGACTACTGGCCCCATGAGCGGTCTCCCGAGGTGACCACCGTCAGCCGGGAGGAGATCGAACAGGCGCTCGCCGACCCGGCCGGGGCCTACCGGCGGCTCAAGCGGGTCATGGACGCCTGGAACGCACTCTGGTTCTGGCCGCTCACGGAAGATGACGTCCAGCCGCCCACCGTGGACGAGTGGCTGGACGCGCTGGAAGGTCTGCTCGGCCTGCGGGGGAAGGAATCCCGGACCGTCGGACAGCGCACCTTCCTGGGCGCGGCCGACTGGGAAGAGCTCAACGCCTACGAGGAGCTGGACCTGGGCCTGGCCACCGCCGCCTCGCCCGAGCGGATCGAGGCCCGCCACCCGTGGCTCGCAGTCTGCGACCGCATCGCTGCCCAGCAGGGGTTCTTCCACTGGGAGCTGGAGTTCGCCCCGGTCTTCGGACGCGGTGGGTTCGACTTGCAGGTCGGAAACCCGCCCTGGGTGCGTCCCCGCTCTGATGAGAAGGCACTCCTGGCCGAGCACGATCCGTGGTGGCAACTGACGGAGAAGCCCACGCAGGCGCAGGTCCGGGAGAAGCGCGCGGCCACCCTGGAGCAGGAGAGCCGCCGAACCCGGTTCATCGACGACGCCGTCCCCACGGCTGTCCTCGCCGATGTGCTGGGCTCCACGTCGCGTTTCGTCGTACTTGAGGGGTTGCAGCCAGATCTGTATCGCGCGTTCATGGTGCAGACATGGCGACATGTCTCGGTGAGGGGCGTCGTGTCCCTGATCCACCCGGAATCCCATTTCACCGAGAAGAAGGCCCAGAGCCTGCGAGGAGAGACGTACAGGCGGCTCAGGCGTCACTGGCAGTTCATCAATGAGCTGCACCTCTTCGAGATTCACAACCTTGTCACGTATGGTGTGCACGTCTACGGCTCCCGGCAGGATGAAGCTGCGTTCACGATGGCGGCCTCCCTGTATCACCCGGATACCGTGGAGCGGTCCTTCGCCCATGAGGGCGGTACTGAGGTGCCCGGCCTCAAGGACGGCGAGGGCCGGTGGGATACGCGTCCGCATCCGGAGCGCATCATCCAGGTGACGATGGAGACGCTCAACGTCTGGGCGCAGATCCTGGATGAGCCGGGGACCTCGCCGTGGCACGCTCGCATGGTGTATCCCGTCAACAGGGCCAGCATGAGCGTGCTGGAGAAGCTGAGCCGTGCGCCACGGGTCCGGGAGCTGGGCATGCAGTACTCAAGCGGCTGGCACGAGACAGCCGACCGGAAACGGGGCTACTTCGAGGTGGGTTCGCGGATCAATGACTCGTGGAAGGACGTCATTCTCCAGGGACCGCATTTCACCGTCGCGACACCGTTCGCCAAGCAGCCGAACCCGACGATGAGAAGCAACAAAGACTGGACCGAACTGGACCTCGAAGCGTTGCCAGCGGACTTCATCCCCCGCACCAGTTACCAGCCCCACCGCTCCGCGGACGTCGACTACGACGCCGACTACGGCAGCTGGGAACTGCCCGATGGGACGAAGACTCCTGTCCGGGACCACTATCGGATCGCATGGCGCAGGATGGCCTCGACAACGGGTATGAGGACTCTCTTTCCCACGGTGTTCCCGCCGCATGCGGCCCATGTCCATCCCGTCTATTCTGCGGGGCCGTGCGCCTCGGGAGATCAACTGTTGGGGCAAGTCGGACTGCTGGCAGGCATCCCGTCTGACTTCTTCGTGAAGGTCTCGGGGTCTGCTGAGATCCAATTCTCGTTGTTCGGGCACCTTGCACAATGGCGACCTGAATTGTCGACCGCTGACGAGATCGTCCACCGCGCGGCCCGCCTCACCTGCCTCACCGAGGCCTATGCACCGCTGTGGTACGAGGTCATGGACACGCCGTGGACGCCGGAGTCGCCCGCCCGCGTGGCGGCCGAGCGGCGTCAGCTGCTGGTGGAACTCGACGCCCTGGCGGCGTTGAGTCTCGGCCTCACCGCGGACGAACTCTGCATCATCTACCGCACCCAGTTCCCAGTGCTGCGCGGATACGAACAGACGGACCTCTATGACGCCAATGGTCGCAAGGTGCCGCAGGAGATGGCCAAGCTCTACCGCAAGAGCGGCGAAGACGGCATGGCGGCAGAGGACCTGCGCTGGACGCATCCGCAGTCGGCGGTGGAGTACACGTTCGAGTTCCCCTTCCGGAGCTTCGACCGGGAAGAGGACATGCGGGCGGCCTACGCGCGGTTCTCCGCCATGATCGACCGTGACGGCCAAATCCTCGAGACGGAGGTGTGAGCATGGCGGAGCTGCTGCCCACCTGGCAGGCCGGGGACCTGGTCGAGCGCATCGAGCGGTACCTGACCACCACGTTCGCGCTCTCTGACACCTCCGCGCGGGAGTCCGTGCGCCGCTTCCTGCGGGACCCCGAGTCCGGCATGTTCAAAGGTCCCTACGTCCGCCTCCGCCTGCCGTTCGAAGCGGCCCAGCACGGCTGGGAGGACTCCCTGGACTTCTACGGGGCCGACTTCCCGCCCTACGGGCACCAGGCGCGTGCCTTCGAACGCCTCACCTCCAAGGGCGGAGACGGTCAGCTGTTCCGCCGTCCCGAACCCACGCTGGTCACCACCGGCACTGGCTCAGGGAAGACGGAGTCCTTCCTGTACCCGATCTTGGACCATGTGCTGCGCGCCCAACGGTCCGGCATCACGGGCATCAAGGCGCTCATCCTCTACCCGATGAACGCCCTGGCCAATGATCAGGCCAGCCGCCTGGCACAGCTCATCATGGAGCACCCGGAGCTGCAGGGGGTGCGTGCCGCCCTCTACACCGGGCAGACCAGCAGCACCCGCAGCCGGGTCACCGCTGACGGGCTCATCAATGACCGTCACGAGATCCGCAAGAACCCGCCGGACATCCTGCTGACCAACTACAAGATGCTGGACATGCTCCTGCTCCGGCACGAGGACGCCGGGCTGTGGAAGGACTCCGCCACCAGCCTGCAGTACCTGGTACTGGACGAGTTCCACACCTATGACGGTGCCCAGGGCACCGACGTCGCCATGTTGCTGCGCCGGCTCGGCCACACGCTGAAGTCCCACTGGCCGCAGGACCTGGAGAACCACATCCACGGCCCCACGGAGCAGGACCGAGCCCGGCCCCTGGGACACATCACGCCGGTCGCCACCTCCGCCACTCTCGGGGGCGCCGGGGGAGCGGACACCATGCTCGAGTTCGCCGAGACGATCTTCGGTGAAGAGCTGACCCCCGAGGCGCTCATCACCGAGACCCGCAAGGAGTTCACCACGTGGCAGGAAGACAGCACACCACCGGCCACGGAACCCCGCGAGGTCGACGAGCTGCCGCAGGTCATCGCCGAGACCAACGAGGCCGTGAGGAAGGACTCGTCCCACCACGCGGTGATCTCCGCAGCGCTGTCAGCGCTGTTCCACAGCCCACCGAGCGCGCCCGTTCCCGCTGATGAGCTGCTGGCCGCCCTGCGGCACCACCCCTTCACCCAGGCGCTGGTGGAGCACAGCCAGCAGGCGGCGTCGCTCCGGGACGTGGCCTCCGGCCTGTTTCCTCGCCTGCCGGGTACCGCTTCCCTGGATGACGCCACCGAGTTCCTCAGCCACCTCATCGCCCTGTACTCCCATGCCCGGGCCGTCTGTGGCCGGGACGCACTCACCGTGGAGACGCATCTCTGGGTGAGGGAGCTGAGCCGGATCGACGCCGCCGTCGACGTCGTCACCTCCTTCCGTTGGAGCGACGACGGCACCACCGATGTCGAGGCCGAATCTGCTATGGGCGAGGACCTGCAGAAGCTGCACCTGCCCGCCATCTACTGCCGGCACTGCGGCAAGAGCGGATGGGGTGCGAAGGCCGCCCCTGAGGACGGGCACATCATCACCGAGAGCGATGAGATCCGCCAGGCCTCGCTCCACCAGGACTCCAGCTTCCGGGCGCTCATGAACGCCGTGCGCGAGGCCGACGATGCGACACAGCAGAGCCTCTCCCCGGCCGAGACCCGGCAGACCGGCCTGCGCTACCTCCACACCGTCCACCACACGCTGCAGACCGACCCACCAGGCGAACAGGACGAGGACTTCCAACGCGGCTACATCGTCCCGGTCAAGCTCCACGTCTCCCAGGAGGCAGGAGACCTCTCCCGGGACGACACCTGTCCGGTCTGCCTCACCCCGGACGCCATCCGCTTCGTCGGAAGCGCGATCGCCACACTCACCTCAGTGGCGGTCACCAACCTCTTCGGCTCCGAGGATCTGGACGCCCAGGAGAAGAAGGCCCTGATCTTCACCGACTCCGTGCAGGACGCCGCCCACCGGGCCGGATTCATCCAGGCACGGGCGCACACCTTCACCCTGCGCTCCGCGCTGCGCAGGGCCTTCGGTGAGGGCAAGGCGTCCGGAGAAGGCCGAGGGCAGGAGATGACCCTCAGTCAACTGGTGGACCGGACCATGATGACCCCACCCGGACTCGAGGAGACCGCCCGGCGCTACCGGCTGCTGCCCCCAGACCTGGCCGACCGCCCAGGCTTCCGTGAGTTCTGGGAGCCTCGGGCCACACCCCGACAGCGCCAGCAGGCCGAGACCCGCGTAAAACGGCGCCTGCTGTTCGACGCCTCCCTGGAACTTGGACTCCAGGCACGACTGGGCCGCACCCTGGAGCTCACCGGCACCGTCGTCGCCGAGGTCGACGCCGGCAGCCGGGCCTCGCTGCTCACCGCCGCCCAGCGCGCCTGGGACGCCAAGCTGCACGTGCTGCCGGACATCGGACTGCCCACCGAGCAGCGCTACCTGAACTGGGTGCGCGGCGTGCTGGTCCGCATCCGGCTGCAGGGCGGCATCGACCACCCCTGGCTGGAGTCCTACATCCGGCACGACGGCGCCCGGTACCACGTGTGGGGCGGCCGGCGTCGGCATGAAGGTATGCCCGCCTTCCCGGACAACCGCCCCGCGCCGGCCTTCCCGGTGATCGGCCCCAGCAACACCGAACGTGGGTTGGACCCGGTCACCTCGGCAGGCAGCTGGTACACCACCTGGACCCACCGGACTCTGGGAGTCAGCAGGGAGGACGCCAGCCGGCTGGCCCGCGAACTGTTCGAAGAGCTCGCCCGCACCGGGGTGCTGCAGATCCACACCACCGAACCCGGGGCACGGGCCTACTCCCTGCACCCGGACCGGATCGTGTTGGCCACCCCCACTGATGAGGATCTCGCCGCCGGGCGGCTCAGCCTGCGCTGCGAGGTCTGCGAATCCCAGAGCTTCGGCACCGCCGACGTCGTCGACCAGCTCGCCGACGCCCCCTGCCTGCAGAGCACCTGCACCGGCACCATCCGTCCCGCCGCGATCCCCGGGGATGACTTCTACCGCAGCATGTATGAGAACCCGTCGGCGCGCCGCATCGTCGCCCGGGAGCACACGTCCTTGTTGGAGGACAAACTGCGCCTGGAGTACGAAGACGCCTTCCGGAGCTCCGAGGACCACCCGGACGCCCCCAACGTGCTGGTGGCCACCCCCACCCTGGAGATGGGCATCGATATCGGCGACCTCTCCTGTGTGGTCCTGGCGTCCATGCCCCGCACTGTGGCCAGCTATGTCCAACGCGTCGGGCGGGCCGGACGCCTGACCGGCAACTCCCTGGTGCTCGCCTTCGCCCGAGGGCGCGGCGAACACCTGCCCAAGCTCTACGACCCGCTCTCGGTGATCAACGGCGAAGTCCGGGCGCCGTCGACCTATCTGCAGGCCGACGAGATCCTCACCCGGCAGTACGCCGCCTTCCTCGCCGACCACCTGGCCCGAGACCCGCAGGCGCCCCACCCCGCCACGGTGAAGCAGGCCCTCGGCTCCACTGAGCCGGACTCGTACCTGGGGCAGCTCCAGGCCCTGTCCGAGACCCGGGGCGCGGAGCTCGTGGAGGAGTTCATCGCTCAGTTCGGCGAGCACCTGGACGAGAACAGCTGCCAGCGGCTGCGTCGATGGTCCGCGGAGGACCTCACCGGGGTCCTGCAGGAGGCCCACCGCCGGTGGACCCAGGACCAGGAAGACCTGCAGCGCCGCATCGCGGACGTGGAGCGCGCCGTCGCTGAACTGGACAGGGACCACGACCGGGCCTCTAAGGACTACCCGGACCCAGAGCATCCCAAAGTTCAGGAGGCTCTGCGGAACCTGCGGTCGGCCAAGTCCCAGCTGAAGCGGCTCTACCACGAGGCCGGGGAGGAGCGCCGCGACTATTGGCTCTCCGCACTTGAGCACCACGGGGTGTTCCCCAACTACACCCTCATCGGGGACGCCGTGACCTTGGAGGTCGGCATCTCCTGGAGGGACGAGGAGACCCAGCAGTTCGTCGCCGCCAGCGAGACCTTCAGCCGAGCCTCCGGGGTAGCCCTGCAGGAGCTCGCCCCCGGCACACGCTTCTACGCTCAGGGGATGGAGATCGCCATCGACGCGGTCGAGCTCGGGCCCGATGCCCGAGAGATCCAGGACTGGCAGATCTGCCCTGCCTGCGGATGGCGCAAGGCGGTGGAACGGATCTCCGAGGATCCGGTGAAGCACCGCGGCACGGTGACCACCTGCCCGCGGTGCCGGGATGCCGGCATCGCCGACATCGGGCAGATCCGTTCGGTGGTCAAGCTGAGCAAGGTCAGCGCCGAGGTCCGCCGGGACGAGGCCGTCATCTCGGACAGCCGCGATGAACGGCAGCGCACCATGTTCGCCGTCCTCGGCACCGCCGACATCGACGTCTCCGGTTCCCAGTCTTGGTTCGTGAAGAACACCGGGCTGGGCGTGCGGCACCTCCGCTCAGTGGACCTGACCTGGTACAACCTGGGTCGGCAGGGACGCGGCGGCACCCAGCTGCGCATCGCCGGCCACGAGATCGCCGCACCCCTGTTCCCACTGTGCACCTACTGCGGACAGCAGGACACCCACGCCCGGGAGAACCACGCCCAGGACCACCGGTTCTGGTGCCGCCACCGCACCAGCCAACAGGAGCACACCCGACAGGTGATCCTCGCCCGGACACTGACCACCCAAGGGGTCTGCCTGACGCTCCCGGTGGCGGCCACCGCCGCTGACGAGTTCGCCGTGCCCACGCTCAAGGCCGCCCTGCTGATGGGGCTGCACCAGCACCTCGGCGGCACCCCCGGAGCCCTGGGCGTGATGAGCGTGCCCGACCCCTCCGCCGGGGAGGGGCAGGACGCGCTGCTGCTGCATGACACCGTGCCCGGCGGCACCGGCTACCTCTCCATATTCCTTGACCCGGAGAAGGTCCACGGCGCGCTCGTCGCGGCCTGGAAGACCGTCCGGGCCTGCCCCTGCCGAGACGAGGGACGCCGCTCCTGCCACCGGTGTCTGCTGCCGTTCGCCGACTACGGGCACGAGGACAGCGTCTCCACTGTGGCCGCCGAGAGGCTCCTGACACTGATGCTCGGCCTCGGCGGGAAGGAGGCTGGTGGAGCCGAGCCTCAGGGGACGGAGGAGCCCTCGGTGGCGTCCTGGCAGATCCAGGAGGAGATCGAGGCCGACACCTCCGGGGAATCACACCTCGAGATCGCCTTCCGCACCGCGCTGAAGCAGCGGCTGGAGGCCATCAACGCGCGCGTGGAGCCCAGGCCCGGCCCCACCGGGGAGGTCCTGGACATCGTCATGCCGGACAACCGACGTCGGTGGAAGCTCGAACCGCAGGTCGACGTCGCCGGCAGCCGGCCCGACTTCCTGCTCTCCGCCGACGACCCGAACCTTCCCACCGTCGCTGTGTTCACCGACGGCCGTGCCTACCACGCCGACCCCGCCCACAACCGGGTCGGCGATGACGCCGTCAAGCGGCACCGGATCCGCGACGTCGGCACCCGACGTCATATTCCGTGGGCTGTGACGGCAGAGGATGTGGAACGGTTCCACCGCGGAGCTGACAGCACCCCCGACGACGGCGGTGCCGGAGACTGGATCAGTGACCGAGCCCTGGGCATGTTCATGCAGCACCACAGCCTCGACGCGTCGATCACCCGAGCCCTGCACGCGGGTTCCATGGAGCTGCTGTGGTGCTGGATGCTCCACCCTGAGCTGGAGGCGTGGGAGAAGGTCGCCGACGTCGCCCCGGCTCTGGCGATGACCAGTCTGACCAAGGACGTCCCTCCAGAGGTCACGGGTGCAGAGAGCCTCGGACGCGGGGCGCAGGAGGCGCTGTCGACGCACCTGCGTCGGGGCCCAGGAGACGAGCCGGCTGCGGCCTGGTGGCGGCGGCACGACGAGCACCTCCAACTCGTTACCGCTGGAGACCCCACCAGCAGGAAGCCGGGCGCCCTCCGCACCGTGCTGCTCCTGCAGGACGATGACGACGCCCTCCACAGTCCTGCCTACGCGCAGTCCTGGCGGCGGTGGCTGTTCTGGAGCAACCTCATCGCGTTCCGTGAGACCACCGACCATGCGGTCGTGGCGACGAGTTCACACATCTCCTCGATCCTCGACGAACGTCTGCCGGCTCAGTCTCGTCGGGCGGTCGCGGAGGAGACCGCCGTCGAGCCCACCCAAAGCTCCGTCGAGGAGCCGACGCTGCCCTCGGAGTGGCTCTCCATCCTCACCGAGGCCTACGAGGACGAACGAAGCTATCTCCAGGAGCTCGCGCAGATCGAAGGCCTGAGCGCGCCCGACTTCGGTCACGAGATCGACGGCATTCCCACTCAGCTGGCCTGGAGGAGGCAGCGCGTCGTCGTCACCTACGAGGTGGACGAGGCCCACGAGCTGCAGAAGGCCGGCTGGACCGCCCTGCCCACTGACGACGTCCCCGGCGTCCTGAAGGCGCTGAGCATCGGCCAAGGAAGAGAGGACTGACCCGTGCCCTTCGTCTCCATGGCCTCCACCAAGAACAAGGTGGACGGCTCCATCAAGAAGCGGATCTACGACTTCCTGCAGAAGCTCCAGGCCGATGACACCACGCCCGGCCTGCACATCGAGCCCATGAAGGAGCCCCAGGACCGCCGCGTCCGCACCGGACGGGTGACCCAGGAATGGCGCGCCGTGCTCTACAAGATGGAGGTCCCCGGCGAGGACGCCCATTACGTCTACTACGGCACCTGGCACCACGACGAGGCCATCAGGATCGCCCGCTCCACCGTGCTGCGGCTCAACCCCGCCTTGGGGACCCCGGAGTTCGAGGATCGAGGCGCGGCACCGCAGCCGCAGGAGGCTGCGGCGCCCCAGCGGACCGAGGCCCCGCCGGTTCAGGAGACGCCGCCGGAGGAGCCTGCGCCGGCGGCGACGGCAGCGGCCGTTGTCTCCGCTGCGACGGTTCCTTGGACCAACGCGCTGAGCACCGGGTGGACGGCAGACGCGCTGCATGAGCAGGCCGGCATCAACCCGGACCTGGCCTCCCGCGCCTTGGCTGCCACCAGTCAGGCGGAGTTCTCTGGAGTGGTCGACGACGCCCCGGAGTCCCAAGGGCTGGTGCTGCTGGGGCTGGCCAGCGGGGAGAGTCTGGATCAGGTGCGAGAGGACCTCAACCTGAGTCCGGCGGGCGAATCGACAGATGCCTCGCCGGATGTACAGGTGGTGGACGCCATCCGCCGCGGCAGCGCCGGCTTCGCCTACGTCGGCGACTCGGACGAAGAGCTGCGCACCGCCCTGGAGTCCATGGACATCGACCGGTGGCGGGTCTTCCTCCACCCCGAGCAACGGGTCTACGCGGAGAAGGCCACCACGGGCGCCTACCGCCTGTCTGGCGGAGCGGGCACCGGCAAGACCGTGGTGCTGCTGCACAGGGCGCGGCACCTGCACCGGCAGAACCCGCAGGCTCGCATCCTGCTCACCACCTTCACCAAGACGCTGACGTCCTCGCTGACCGAGAACCTGCGCCGTCTCGACCCCGAGATCCCCCTGGTCGGACTCGGCGAACCCGGCGTGGCGATCCTCGGCATGGACCAGGTCTCGGCACAGATCGTCCGGGACGCCTCCCCAGAGGAGGTCGACGCCGCCGTCGCACGGGTCCTGGGGTCCGGCAGGAACCGGCTCAGCAGCCGAGTCGCCAAGACCGCGGAACTGTTCGACGCCGCCGTCGAGCGGGTCCGGCCGGACCTGGCGGAGGAGCTGACCGCCCCGGCGTTCCTGGAGCAGGAATACACCACCGTGGTGCTGGCCCACCAGATCACCTCTGAACGTGAGTACGTGCGGGTCCCCCGTGCCGGCCGGGGCACCGCCCTGAACCGCGCCGCTCGTCAGCAGCTGTGGAAGGTATTCGCCCAGTTCCGCCAGACGAACCAGCTCGACGACGCCGCGACCTTCCCGGAGCTGGCGGTCATCGCCGCGCAGATCCTGGACGACCGCGCCGCCCGCGGCGAACGGCATGCGGTGGACCACGTGCTGGTGGACGAGGGGCAGGACTTCCACCCCGGCCACTGGATGCTGTTCCGGGCGTTGGCGGCCGAAGGGCCGGACGATCTGTTCATCGCTGAGGACTCGCATCAGCGGATCTACGGGCAGAAGATCGCCCTATCCCGCTACGGCATCAAGGTCCGTGGCCGCGCCCGACGGCTGCGCCTGAACTACCGGACCACGGCGGAGAACCTCGCCTACGCAGTGTCCCTGCTCTCCGGGGACACCTACCTGGACATGGAGGAAGAGCTGGAGCGCTCCGACGACTACCGCTCGGTGCGATCCGGACCCGCGCCGGTGACCATCTCCGCCGCCGACGTCGCAGGGGAAGTGGACGCCGTTGCAGCACGGATCCGCGGATGGATGGAGGCCGGGCACCGGCCCTCCGGCATCGGAGTGCTGGTCCGCAGTGAGAGGGCCCTGACCACGGTCATCGAGGCGTTCGGAGCGGTGGAGCTGACAGACGGCAAGGAGCCGGTGCGTGTAGTGGACGCGCGCCGGGCGGCGAGGCTGCGGCCCGACGAGATCCCTGCGATGACCATGCACGGTGCGAAGGGGATGGAGTTCGAGTGCGTGGCCGTCATGGGGGTGGGGGAGCAGGACATGCCCGCTCGGTGGACCCTGAGCCGTATGCCCGAGGCAGAGCACCAGGACGTCCTCATGCGCGAACGGTCCGTGCTCTACGTGGCCGCCTCCCGTGCCCGGGACGAACTGGTCGTCACGTGGTCCGGTCAGCCCAGCGCCCTGCTGCCGGAGATGTGAGGCCCGGACTTGTCAGCGCAAAACCGTAGCGTGGAGGAGAGGTAGACAACGACATGCGACGCAATCCCTTGGCAACGTTGGTTCCCGTACTGGGCATCACGCTCCTGGCCACGTCCTGTGCGCCGGAGGCAACGTCGCAGGATGAAGATGCCACGTCTGCAGCTGGCGAAGCCCCGTCGGCCGACCATGCGGCAGACCGGAGCGGTGAGGAAGCACAGGAGTTCGAAGACGGGGGGCCACAACCTGACGATCTGTATGCGGCGCCCCGGCCTCCCGCCAGCGAGGACCCGCCCATCTATGACTATGCCTCGGTGCCGACGCCTGAATCCCCGTTCGACCATGCCCCGATGGAGCGCGCGTGGTCGGATGCACTCGGGAACGGGGCTACCCCCGATGACACAGGACTGATCGAGCTTGACGAGCCGGCCACAGAGCTCACCATCGATGGCGAGACCTACACGGTGGAGGGTGTCATCGACCCTGGCAGTGCCACACCCCTGTATGAGGACCAACTCACCCAGGATGGCGTCGGGCCGCTGGCAGAGGAACTGACGAACGTTCCGTGGCATGACAGGCGCGAGGACGTCCTCCAGGACAATGCCACGGCGACAAGCTGCGGTGAAGAAACACAGCACCTCTGGGTGGCTTTCGACACGGACGAAGGGCCCACCTGTTTTGAGGAGCCGGGTGGCGTGACCGACCCGTACTTCCGTGGGATCAGCGTTTTCTGCACCAGGGATGGTGCTCCAGGAGCCAGGACCGTCTACATGGGCTTCGGAGGCGAGCAATCGTTCAATGCAGAATGGGGCGACCAGACAGGCTGGGACATGATGTATCGAGGGCCCAGGCTGGAAGGCGACAACAGCTGCTATGCCTTCACGGTCCCCGTCCGAGGGGCCACCACAGAGTAGAGACCCGCCGCTGCAGCGCCGAAGGAGACAGATGGTTCGCACGCTCCGTCGGGTGACGACAGACCGTGCCGGGGACAGCCTTCAGCTGATCCCCATGCTGGACATGACGTCGCGCTCGTCCACGGCTTCTGGCACCACTACGGCGTCCTTCAAAGAGGTCTTCTCCGCCATGAGATGGTTCAGGTTTTCGTCGAAGGACACGATCTCCGGGTCCGGGTGGATCGCCATCGGCAGGTACACGTGCACCGGCTTCTGCTGGCCAATGCGATAGACACGGTCGGTCGCCTGGGCCTCCTTCGCCGGATTCCAGTGCCGTTCCAGGTGGATTGCGTGGTTGGCCCCCGTGACGGTCAGGCCTCGGCCCGCGGCCACCGGCGACATGATGATCACGTGGAAGCCAGGCACCTGTTCGAACTCGCGGATCAGCTCCCCGCGGCTCCCAGATCCGGCGGGACTGCTGGTGGCTTTGGTGTCTCCGTTGATGACGCGGACTTGTCGTCCGTATCGCCGGCCCAGCCAGAGCGCCAACCGACGCTGCACGGCCTTGTTAATGACGAAGACGATCGCCTTCTCACCGTGATCCCGGATCTCGTCGAGGACCTGCATGAGGGCGATCATGCGCGCACCATCCGTCCATTGCGGGTCTTTGGCGTCCCACGACGTCTCTGACGCGTCTGGGTGCAGACTGATGGTGCGCAGCTTGCCCAGCGTCTTCAGGGCGGCCCCCTTGGTGGAGGCCCGAGCCCGATGCCCACTCAGCACCTGCGAGTAGCATTGAGCTTGCTTGTCCGGCATGGCGATGCGCAGCCGTTCGGTGAACTCAGCGCCCGGTGCGTGTGCCCCGGCATGGATCGTCTTGGTGGGGAGGTCCTGGAGGTGGTCCTCCTTATTCCGGCGCAGTATCAGAGGACGCGTCGCTTCAGCCAGTCGCAGGCCCAGGCGCTGCTTCTCCTCCATTCCGGCACCCCGGAGAGGCTGGACCCACCTCTGTCTGAACTCCAGCCAGGTGCCGAGCGCACCCGGCTGTGCGGTGTCCATCAGACACCAGAGATCTTGGAGGCTGTTTTCCACCGGCGTGCCGGTGGCCACCAGCTTGAACCGGGCCTGCAGGCCCTTGGCCGCCCGCGTGCGCAGCGCTTCGGGGTTCTTGATGTCCTGAGCTTCGTCGAAGATCACCGCGCCCCAGTGCACGCTCCCGAGCGAGAGCTGGTAGGAGGCCAGGGTGTCATAGGTGGTCAGCACCACGCGCCCCGGCTTGTCGAGCCGGTGCTCTCCAAACTGGTCTCCGACAGCGAGTGAGAGGCGCACGTCGGAGGTGTTGAGCATGCCGTCATCGAGCTGCGCGGCGCTGACCTCCGTCTCCCGGCGGCGACCCTGGAGGCGGAACCGCGTCAGATCCGGTCCATGCAAGGTCAGGACATCGTCGAACGGATCGGAGGTGAAGGACTTCTTCATCTCGTCGGTCCAGTTCTCCAGGAGTGTCAGCGGCAGCACCAGCAGGTGCGGCCTCTCCGGCTCCCCTTCCGCGCTGCGGATGTCTTGGATGAACTGCCGCAGCGCCACCAATGTCATGAAGGTCTTGCCGAGGCCCATGTCGTCGGCCAGGATCGCGCCCTGCACGCGATCGGGATCGTCGAAGGGCCTCGCCAAGGAGGCCCGCATGCGGGAGACCAACCATTCGATGCCCTCCCGCTGATGCGGAAACGGGGAGTACTTCAGGTCGTTCAGGTCGACGCCGGCGGTGGAGGCCGCTACGGCACGGCGGGCCTCGTCGAAGCCGGGTGACGAGGTGTCGTCATCTATCAGGAAACCCACAGAGACGGCGTCGTCCGGCTTCGCAGGAGCGGAGACTTTGGGAGGAGTCAGACGCCGCCGACACTCCTCGAGGACCCCGGTCACCTTCTCCCGGTCCGAGACGTCGATGAGGTGCTCCTCGTTGTAGGGGATCACGCTGCCACCCCGCTCCCAGGTGCGCTCGATGGTGTCCTCATGCTCGATGAGCGTTTCCATGTCCTGGATGAGGTCCACCAGCTCTTCTGGCTGGATGACCTCCTCAGTCTCGGAGAACCACTCCTGAGGCGCGTCAGAGGCAGCTTTGAACGTGACCGGTTCCAGTCGGCCGATAGCTCGGACCCGGATGCTGAACGTTTCGAGGTCGACTTCGGGGACCAGGGTGTCATCCTGCGGGCGGAGGTAGTCGCCCGGGGCACGGAGAAACTCCTGAGACCTGTCAGGTGGGATGTGCTGGTTGGTGTGAATGGTACGGATGGCCTGCAGCTGACCTCCAGTGATGGGGATCAGAGTGTTGCCGACCCGGAGAACGCCTCCATCCTGAGTGGACGTAGTCCGTAGCTGACTCCACCTAGAATTCAACTCCTCGGGTGTGTGCCCGGAGCCCAGGTCCGGGGTCAGCAGCAGAGACCCATCGTCGTGCTGGTCCACAGTGACCCGCACCCGTTCCGGCACGTGGGTGGTGAACTTCTCGAAGTGGTGAAGATTCATGGGGAATCGCGTGCCGGCGGTGTCGTCAGAGTCCCCATCCAGGTGGCCGGTGCGGCGCACGTCCTCGGCGAACACCGTAGTGAACTCTGCCGCCGACTCCCTGGCCTGGTGAAGCCTAGCCACCAGCCGCACGTTCACTTGCTCGGAGCGCCGAGCAGGCGGGATCTGGTGATGATCCTCGACGGCCCTCAGCGCATCGACCAGCGGAGCGGTGAGGCGGTACTCCTGCACGTGTTCACCGTGGCCGAGACTGAGGATCGCACCGGTGCGTCGATACGGCTCGCTGCGCCGACCCCGGCGTGCCTCCATGGTGAACTCGAAACGCGAGGTCGTGGTGTCACCGGTGATGCGTGTGTCGAACTCGCCGGCATATCGCGGTGGCAGGCTGAGAAGTTCGGCGACGTCATCGTCCAGATGGCCGACTGTGGTGACATCGAGGTGGAAGCTCTGCCCCTCCTGGCGGGCCTGGCCACGTTCCTCCAGCATCTGCAGGATGATGTGACGTTCGCTTTCCACCATCGGGGCAGTGCCGCTCTCAAGAGCTGACCACAGCGGCTCGGGGAAGGTGATCGTCGCGCCGTGCTCGTCCCAGGTCGTCTGCGCAGAGGGCAGGTCTTGGTCCGGGTGAGTGCTGGGCGACTTGCGGCGACGGGGGAGGATCTTGTCCAGAAATGACATGGTGCGGTCCTCAGAGGAGCTCGTAGGGGGTGCCGTGGATACGTCGGTACTCGTCATACGACTCCGGCGACATCAGGCGCTTGAGGGAGGGAATCGGTATGTGCCGGACCGCGAGGAACTGCAACGCGTTGACCTGCCAGGTGCTTCCTCTGTGTCTGAAGCTCTGCCTGACTCTCAGGCGCCCGGGGGCCCGAAGGTCAGCAGCCTCCGGCACATCCTGCCGGAAGAACGCGAGGCGCACTCCTTCCTGTGACCGGTCGAACAGCTCTTCCACCCTCGGCCCCGTGTAGGCCCATAGTTGAAAGTTATGGCTCCCTTCCACTAACTGAAATTCACCGCAGTCCATAGCAATGACGACGAGGGTGGCGACCTCGCCGCGCGCACCGAGAAGTGGTGTGATCGACGAAGCCAAGGAGCGGTCCACAAGGGTTTTCACATAGTCCCCGGCGACTTGCCCCATGAAGAGGCGAGTCTCGCGGACCATCCCAGCCTCGAGCAGTCCCTTGATGAAGTACTTCCGGTCCTCAAACATCCGACGTTCGTCGTCCAGGTTGGTGCTCTCAATGAAGTTTTCGTAAGCGTTCAGGAACAGCTCCAAGTCCCGCCGGCTGAGCCAGGAGGTCACGGTTCCCCGCGCTCCGTCATCGATTTCGCGCCACCACTGGAACCAGCTGGAGGAGTTCCGCAGGCGAGGATCGCCAGCGATAGCGAGGATCGCCTCGATCCATGCGTCGCACGGCACTGCGGCGGGCCTGCTCATCGCCTCCACGGCGTGATGCCCTAGGGCACGGCCGTCTGACATGATCGTGCCGTGGAGCGCCGGTTCCACGAGCTCCTGGAGGAAATCGTGGGGGACTGAGGGATCCGCGGAGGCGATCCTGGCCAGGAAGTACTCCGCCGCGAGCGCCGCGCCGAACTCGCTGTGTCGGTAGGAGCCCAAGTTCCATGAGCTGATCAGCTCATCCAGGGCTCGACCCCGCTCCTGCGCGTGGCGGGCGAGTGTGCGCGGCGCGGCCGCCGAGGCCAGCACAGGGGCGTTGCTGCTCAGAGCCTTGAGCAATCCCGAGACACGGCTGCCGGGGAGACGGGCCGCCTGTGACTGCAGAGCGCTCTGGACCGCGCGAGCCAGCTGTGGATCCCACTGCTGCAACGAAGTGAAGTACTCCAGGTGGAGTGTGAGCAGCTGCAGGACCCCCATAGGGGAGAGGTGGCTGCGTCTCCCTGCGACAGCACGGATTCTCTTCACCGTCATAGTCTGGCGGGCCAAATCCTTGTCTTCTCCCCACGCAGCGAGGACTGCGCGTCTCATTCCGGGCCCCTGCGCGATCAGGGCCTGCACGTGCTCCTCATCGTCGCGTTCGAGAGCCTTACGTGCCTCGGCACGGGCATCGACCAGATGGCCGCCGCTGTGCACCCGTTCGCGCAGCTTACGCGAGGACTCGACCAGCGGAGTCCATTCTTCGGGCAGCGAGTCCCAGTCGGCGAAGCTCCTGGCGGACGGAGGCGCGGGCAGCCAGCTCATCCCTCCTCCTCCCGGGTGAACTGCTCGCTGAGGTCCTCCATGTCGTCAGAGGAGGGACGCACGATGGTGAAGCGGATGTCGATGCGCCGATTGGCGGCCCGCTGGGCGTCGTCGTCCTGTTCTTCAGTGGCGGGACGAGTCTCGGCGTAGCCGGAGACCGAGAACAGGTTGTCGCCGTGGGCGCTGCGCAGCTGGCTGAGCCGATCGTCGGCCGGCAGCTGGTCCTCCCACAGGGACCACAGGGAGATCGCCCGGAACGTGGAGAGTCCCCAGTTGCCGGTGCCCTCCAGTCCGTCGAACGCCATGTTGTCCGTGTGGCCCTCCACGAACACGGTGTCCAGGTGTTCGAACCGCTCATCCTTCTGGATCGCCTGAGACACGGCGGTGCCGATGGCGAGTGTCACGTTCTCGTACTGCTCGCTGATTTCATACTCGGAAGCGGCGAATCCGAGCTGCTCGTTCGGGATGCTGAGCACCGAGTTGTTCTCGGTGACGTGGACCTCGATACCCTGGCGCTCCAATTCGTCCCGGATCTCGTCCACCAGCTCGGCGCGGACCTGTTCAGCGGACTGCAGCTCCTCGATCTGCTCCTCGAAGTCCTCGTGCTGGTCCTCCAGGGCGAGCTGCTGATCCTCCAGGGTGAGCTGCTGACGGCCGAGATTGAGGGCCAGAATCACCACGGCCAACACAAATACGGCCAGCAGGGCAGCCATCAGGTCTGTGAAGGAGATCCAGTATGAGCTGCCGTCCGGGGAGTCACTGGAGCTTCTGCGGCGCAAGATCCGCATTCTTCATGCGTCCTTTCAAGTCAGAGATCTCCTCGAGGGTGCCCTGAAGGCCCTCAGCGATGGCCTGCATGTTCTTTGCGTATTCCCGACTGTGGACGTTCCAGGTGTTCATGCGGTCGTCAGTCTGGGACTTGACGGTGGAGCCGTACTCGTCGAGCCACTTCCGCATCTGCACCTGCAGGTCCTCCACGTTCTCCTTGACTCGGGTGAGGAACGCGTCCTGCTGTTCGTGCAGTGACGCGTAGGTCTGAGCCGCCTCCGCGGTGGCGGCTTTCTGCGTCTCGGCGGCTTCGAGCACGCCAGCGGCGACTTCCCGCAGGCGCTGCTCATGGATGTCGAGCTGCTGGATGGAGCTGCTCTGGGCCTCGCTGATCCTGGTGAAGTCGTCGGAGAACTGGACGCGGTGCTCGTCCATGGACTCGGCGGACCGGGCCCACTGGTCCCCGACGGTCCGCAGATCCTGCGTGCTGGACCTCAGCGTGGTGCTCGACTCCTTCATGGATTCACCGGCGGTGCCGACCACACCGGCCAGGCGCTCGGCCAGCTCCACGCTGTGCTGCCGCTCAGTGCGCATGGCTTCCAGCAGAGCCAGGAGTTGGTCCTCGAACTTCTGGCTGCGTTCTTCCATGACGGCGACGCTCTGCTGGACCGCCGATTGGACGGTCTCTTGAGTCTGGGCACCCTGCTGCTGGATGGAGGCCAGTGTGGAGGAGAGCGCGGAGTTGATGGCTTCTGCCGAGGTGCTGAGGTCCTTGGTCGCATCGGAGAGCTGTTCGGCCTGGGCCGAGCCGAGCTCACGGAAGCTGCCCTCGAACTCGCGCATGAGCGACTCGAGAGCGCCGTGAGTCTGCTCGCTGGAGCGGCTGGAGATGTCCTGCAGCACGGGGGCGATGGCACTCTCCAATGCCGTGGTGACTGCCGTCTGCATGTCCCCTGCCATGCCCTGGATGGCCTCTTGGAGCTTCATTCCGATCTTCTCGTGGAGCTCGTTCAAAGACAGCGCAGAGTCTTCGGTGGCATGCTCGATCTTGACCAACGAGCTTTCCGGTGTGTGTCGATTGAACAGGCCATCGATACGGGTCTGGAGCCCGGCGACCTTCTCATCGCAGGACGCCGCACACGCGAACCGAATGACAGCGGTGATCAGACTGGCCGCGACGCCGGCGATGGACGTCAGGAAGGCTGCCGAGACGCCGGAGATGAGCTGCTGGACACCCGTCTGGAGTTCAACGATGTCACCCTCGGTGCTGCCGCCCAGCTGAAGCCCGTACAGACCGATGGCCAGGCCGAGGAACGTTCCCAGGACGCCGAGGGCGGTCATCGCAGACGGCATGAAGGCCAACCCACGGGAGTGGACCAGTTCCTTGGCGAGAGACTCTGAGTTGAACACGTCTCGAGCATCGACGGTGTTGAGCAGTTGGCTCCCCGAGCGATCCTCGACGAACGTTTCATCGAACTCCTGCCACAGGTGGCGGACATCCGCAGGCACGTCTGACGACTCCGAGGCTGCCAAGGCGCTGGACCTGCTGGCTCGTAATGCGGCCATATCCAGCTGGTCCACGATGACGTGCAGAGCCTTCACCCGCCTCCTGCACACAGACGTCCGACGAGTGATGGCGCTGAGTGCGCCGAGGAGCATCGCGCCCACGACCACCAGGAACCCCAGCACGACGAAGTCAGGTGGATCCTCCGGCGGCCACGGAAGCCATGCCCCCAGCGAGAATGCGAAGTGAAAGTGCATTCGGTTGCCCCTCAAGATGAACGTACGTGGCCCAGACCTCGAAAGTCGGACGACGTGATTGTGCAGTGCGAGTGATTGCTGAGAGACCTCGAGACAAGAATGGACTCGTCAAGAGTGCTCTGAGCAGGTGGAGGACAGAATACTCCGATTATCAGGCTGTGTTAGATGGAATTAGCTGTGAATCGTGTTGGCCGTACCTCGGCAAGTCTAGGATCGTGTGTGCGCGCAGGGACGGTGCTGGCTCTAGCAATGCGAGCGTCCGTCCCCAGAGGTGCTGTGCTGGGCTCGCGCTGAGGCCCAGCACAGCAACGCTAGGATCGTCGTCACTGCTCTCAGCACGTCACTGACGGACCCACTCGCTGCATCGAGAGGTCTCGAAGGCAACGTCGGACTCGGCGATGGTGACGAACCCTTGGCCGCTGACGTTGTCGTTGGTGATGATGTCGTTGAGTTCGCCGCTGAGCCCCGAGAGTCGGGCCCAGTAACAGCTGCGATCGCCTTCGAGGTTCATCCGATAGGTGCCCGGCTGGATGTCCTCACCTACCAGGTAGACCCCGCTGCCCGGGATCGTGTTCTCCTCGATTTCCAGCTCAGTGGCTGAGACATCCTCTTCCCGGGTCTCGAGTTCGCCTTCCAGCTCCTCCAGCTCCTCGGCCCACTCCTCGAGTTCCGCTTCGCGGGTGTCGAGTTCCTCATCCCGCTCGTCCGCCGCCTCGCGCTGCTCCTCGAGGTCCTCCGGCTCCACCTCGACCTCGACTTCGACCTCCTCGGTGACGGGTTCGGTCACCGTCTCGGTGACCACCTCCGGCTCCGCCTCGGTGCAGGCGGTCAGGGCGAAGGACGCCGCCAGCAGAGGGAGGGATCCTGCGGCGAGGCGACGGGGCGCCGTCGTCATGGACTGCGTGGGGGTGCTGAACGCAGTGCTGATGGGGGTGAACATGGTCTTCTCCTCACAGATCGGTACGGTGCATCATGCGCGAAGACCCGTCGCCGTCGATGGGGAAGCGGGTGACGGAATCACTCTCGAGAACCCGGTTCCTCGCGTACAGAAATCATCAGGCCCACCTCTGACATGTCTGCATGAAGAACTCTTGCGCCGAGGTCAGCGCCACCGTGTAGCGTCGAGGCGTCCCGACGGTTCGCGGCGCCGATGGCGCGCGGTGAGGAGAGAGTTGTCCACCTCTACCCAGATGACCGACCTTGAGCAGCGCATCCGCGAGCTCACCTCTGCCCAGCCCTTCGCGGTCCACTGGCAGATCCGCGACCTGACCTCCGAGGAACCCACCACGATCGGCGACGGCGCCCACGCCCAGGTGCCCTCCTTCAGCACCCGTAAGGTCAGCGTCCTGCTGGCCTGCCTCGCCTTGGTCCACCAGGGCAGGCTTTGCCTTGACCAGCGACTGCCCATCACCGAGGAACTCAACGACGGCGTCCAGGCCGGCATCATGAAGGACCTCGCCCCCGGTGTCGAGCTCACCCTGGAGGACCACCTGAGGCAGATGATGATCACCTCGGACAACATCTGCACCCAGCTGGTCTTCGACGCCATCGGCCAGGCTGTCCAGCCGACCAGCATGAACCAGGGCGACAGGCAGGAGGGCCGCGCCGCCGCCGCGCTGCAGCAGGTCAACGACTACTGCGCCTGGGTGGGCCTGCGGAACACCCTCCACCGGGAGATCTTCCCCCGCAGCGGTGAGTTGACCTGGCACCACAGCATCGAGCAGATGACCGTCACCACCGCCGCCGACCAGGCCCACCTGCTCGCCCAGCTCGGCCGCGGCACCCAGGACACCGATGCCGCCGAAGCCCTGCACCTGACCCCGGAGCTGTGCCGCGTCGCCGTCGAACTCATGCACGGGCTCCACACCCCGCTGCTCGGCGCGCTGACCACCCGGCTGCGTATGGCCGAAAAGAACGGCCGTGGGCTGCGCAGCCTCTCCCAGGTCGGGCTCGCCACCACCGACGACGGCGCCCCGGTCGCCGCCGTCGCGGTCTACGCCGAGACCATCCCCACCGAGCTGCCCGACGGCACACCCGGCCGGATCGCCGCCTACGAGCTCTTCGGGCAGATCGGGCAGGAGATCGAAGGCTGGTACGACGGAGTCGGCCGCGGGGAGGGGCGGCGCGCTGAGTCGGACGCGCGGGGCACGCAGACTGTCCGCGTCCCCAGCCTTTTCCGTATCCCCGACGACGTCCCCGGCACTGACGCGCAGCTGGAAGCCACCGCGGCCCACCCCGGCGTCCTTTCCGCCATCGGTGGGGTCACCGGCGGAGGGCATGACGGCGGCACCGTGGGTCGCGACGTCCTCGGCCACCGCGACTTCCACCCGCTGGCCGGCACAGGCAAACTCCTCGCCGCGCTGGCCCTGGCCGAGGTCGATGCCGCCGACCCTGGCCTGCTGGAGATGCCGGTGACCATCACCGCCGCACACCGGCTGGCCGCCGTCGTCGGGCCCCTGCGGCTGCCGCCAGGCTCCAGGGGACACGCAGGCGAGGGTGCCGCCGACCTGACGCTGGGTCTGCATGACGCTCTCGGACTCATCATCGGCACGTCCGACGCGGCCACGTCCTTGGCCGTCCGGGACGCCCTGGAGACCAGGGGAGTGGACCTCGCGGCGGAGGCCCGGGCATTCTTCGACAGGTTCAGGCTCCGTGACGAGCCCTCGTTCCATACCCAGATCACCGGGTTCGAGGACCCCGAGACCGCCCGCGGAGACCTGCTGACCGGGGAGACCTCAGCCCACGAGCTGCGCCAGCTGCTCATGATGCTGACCGCCGGTGGCGGGCTCGTCGGCGAGGATGTGTCGGACCGGGGAAAGCTCGGGCTGAACCCTACCGCCGCACATCGCGTCCTGGGCTGGATGTCTCAGGTGTTCGAACCCTCCGGACTTGCCTGGGCCCTGCCCGGCTATGGACCGAAGAAGGTGCCCCAGTGGACGGTCTCCGGACTGGAGTCCCGGGCCGCCCAGCACGGAGCAGCAGTCAGCGAAGGCTGGACCTCGGTGCTCATCACCCGCCGGCCCGGCGTCGCACCGACCGACGGGGGAGTCCTCTGGATGGCCGCCCACGTGCCGGCTCGCACGGGCAGGGACGCCTCCCGGATCCTCGGCGAACTCGGGCTGACCCTCCACCGGCGCGGACTCAGTCGGCCCACGCGTCGAGGGAGCGTGTCGCCGATGTACATCAGCGACAGCTGATCGTCATCGGCTGAGCAGCTCCTCAGTGTCGGTCCCGGGCACGGCCACCGAGACCTGGGTGCCCCACGGGTCCTCGGTGACCACGCGGTGCCCCTCATCGGCGAAGCTGATCCCCTGCGCGCGATACCGGGCCACCAGGGCGTCCAGGTCCTCGCGGCCCGGCACAGTGATCGCCAGATCACCCAACCCCAGGCGGGAGGACCGGGGCCCGGCCCCACGGCTGTTCCAGGTGTTCATCGCCACGTGGTGGTGATACCCGCCGGCCGAGGCGAAGAGGGCGCTGTTCCAGCTGGCGGTCGGATCGAAGCCCACTGCGCCCACATAGAACTCACGTGCCCGGGCGACGTCGCCCACCTGCAGGTGCACGTGCCCCACCCTGCCGGCGCGGGCGGCGCCGGCGTCGAGCACCTCCTGGTCCAGGTGGCGGCGCAGGTACGCGTTCGGGTCCAGCGGCAGATTGTCCATGCGGACCTGCGTCCCGGTGACCTCCCAGGTCTCCCGGGGCCTGTCCCGGTAGAGCTCGATGCCGTTGCCCTCCGGGTCGGCGAAGTAGAACGCCTCGCTGACCAGGTGATCGGCCGAGCCGACATACCGGGACCGCGGGTGCTGCGCGGCCCGGTGGACGGTCGCCGCCAGGGAGGCCTCGTCCTCGAACAGGAACGCCGTGTGAAACAGGCCCGCCTCATGCGGGTTCACCCCGGGCAGATCCGGGGTATGGATCAGCCGCACCATCGGCGTGGCACCGCGGCCCAGCACCCGGTGGACCTCCCGGCCCCGAGTGCGCTC
Source organism: Nesterenkonia suensis (assembly GCF_054782935.1). Classification (NCBI taxonomy): domain Bacteria; kingdom Bacillati; phylum Actinomycetota; class Actinomycetes; order Micrococcales; family Micrococcaceae; genus Nesterenkonia; species Nesterenkonia suensis. Next base: position 698,270 of record NZ_BAAGRN010000001.1, read on the forward strand.
CTGCAACGGTTTCATGACCAGGGCGGTCTCGTAGTAGGCGGACATCGCCTCCAGGTCACCCACCCGCAGGGTGACCGCGTCCATGGCGGTGGCGGCGTTCAGGGTGCGGCCATCGGCGGCCGGGATGGAGTCGGGGGAGACGTTCGGCATGAGAGCTCATCCTCGCGGCGTCGTCGGTGGACGCAGTCCGGCCACCGGTTGGTTGTTGCTACAAGTGTGAACGCGGAATCAGGGTGGTTTGTTCCGTACGTGCCGAGGCGCGTCAGGGGAGTGCCGGAGTGTGTCTCACCCCAGTCCGCCGGCCGACATCGCCACCAGCGCCTGCACACAGTCCTCCTCGGACCACTCCTGATGGGTGGTGTGCTGTTCGATGCTCAACGTCACCGCCGCCGAGAGCAGGGAGGTCGCCATGATCTCCAGCCGAGCCGACGACGACGGCGCCTCCGCGAGACCTTCGGCTACCTTCGCCGCATCGAGGCGGGCCAGCCGGTCGGTCAGCAGACCCACGATGGCCTCCTTCTCGGCGCGCAGCTGCTGGGACTCGTCGTCCCGGCGTCGGGCCAACGCATAGGCCACCAGCCCGGTGAAGGAGGGGTACTCGCGCAGGAACGCGAAGGCCGCACGGATCTGCGCAGTGAGGCTGGCCCGGACAGCGGCCAACCCCTCGCCGTCGTCGAGCTCATCCATGATGCGCTGCAGCTCCTCCGCCCCATGCACCAGCATCTGGCGCACCAGGTTCTCCTTGGAGCCGAACTGGTAGTACACCGAGCCCTTGGCCACACCCGCGATCGCGGCCAGCTCGTCCACCGAGTGCTCCTGCACGCTGCGGTGATCGTCCAGGGACATCAGCGCCTGCAGCAGCCGCACCCGGGCCGAACCGCGGCGCACCCTCCCGGTGGGGTGCTCCACCGTGTTCGCGCTCATGCCGCCTCCTCGATGGCCGGCTGGAGCCGCTTCAGGCTCCACATCTTCTTCTTCCGGATCGCCAGCACCAGCAGGGTCAGCCCCACACCGGTGGTGGCCAGCAGCGCGGCGATCACCGTGGACAGGGTGGCCAGGTCGGCACCGTAGATCACATGCCGCAGCCCGTCGACCACGTAGCTCATCGGCAGCACCGGGTGCAGCGCCTGCAGCGGCTCCGGCAGGGTCTGGGGCGGGAATGTGCCCCCGGAGGCCACCAGCTGCAGCACCAGCACCAGGATCATCAGCATCTTGCCCGGGTTCCCTAGCAGCGCCACCACACCCTGGACCAGGGCGGAGAACGCCATGGAGGCGGCGAACAGCAGCGCCAGCGCCAGCCACGGATGCGCCGGGGTCAGGCCCAGCCCCAGCACCACGGCGGTGTAGAGCAGCAGGCTCTGCGTCAGAGACAGCAGCAGGAACGGAATCCAGGACCCCAGGGCGATCGAAGCCGACGGCGCATTCGAGGCCAACACCCGGGGGGAGGTGGGCCGAAGCACCTGCAGCATCACCAGTGCACCGATCCACAGCGACAGCGCCAGGAAGAACGGCGCCATCCCGGCCCCGTAGTTGCCGGCCTCCGCCTGCGCGGTCTGATTGACCTTCAGCGGATTGCCGATCACCTCGCTGATCTCCTGGCGCTCATCCTCGTCAGGGTTAGGCACCTCGTCCGCGCCGTCGTCGAGTCCCTCAGCCAGCTCCTGGGTGCCGTCGGTCAGCTCCACCGAGCCGTCGGAGGCCTCGGCGAGCCCGTCCCGCAGGGCGATCGCGCCGTCGGAGAGTGCCGTGGCGCCCTCGTTGAGCTCGCCGGTGCCGGTGATCAGCTGGCCCACCCCCTGGTGGGCCTCATCGGCCCCGTCGGACAGGTCCGAGGCGCCGGAGCTCAGTTGCAGGGCACCATCACGGGCGGTGCCCACACCGTCGGAGAGGTCCGGGGTGGAGGCCGAGAGCTCAGCGGCACCGTCGGCCAGCGCCGAGCTTCCGGTCAGCAGCTCCGAGGCGCCGTCGGCGACCTCGCGGGAGCCGGCGGCCAGAGCGTCGATGTTCTCCTGCGCCTCACCCAGCTCGCTGCGGGCCTCCTGGGCTCGGGTCAGCAGCTCCGAATCCTCGGCCACCGAGCCCAGCGCCTCGTGCGCCTCCTCCACCTGCTCCTGCTCGATCACCCCGGCGTCCAGCAGATCCTGGACCGCCTGATCCACACGCCCCTCGGCCGAGGCCTCGAACTCGGAGATGATGTCATTGGCCTCATGGGAAGCCGCGGACAGCGCCTCATTGCCGTCGGCCACCTGCTCGGCGCCGTCGTGGAGCGTGCTGATCCCGGTGTTCAGTTCGGAGGCGCCGTCGGAGAGCTGCCCGGCGGCAGTGTCCACCGCATCCGCGCCCTCCTGCAGGTCAGACATGCCGGAATACAGCTCCGAGGCGCCGGTGGACAGCTGGCTCGCACCGTCGGAGAGCTGCTCGGTGCCCTCGGAAAGCTGCCCCAGGCCCAGGGCGAGTTCGTCCACGCCGTCGTCCAGGTCCCCGGCGCCGTCGGCCAGATCCACCGAGCCGTCATGCAGCTCGCTGATGCCGTCGCGCAGCTCCCCGGCGCCGTCATGGAGCTGGGTGGCGCCGTCGGCGGCGTCCACCAGCTGCCGGTGGATCTGCCCGAAGCCGGTCAGCATCGCATCAGCGGTCTCCTGCCCGACCTCGCTGGAGACCGACTCATGGATCTCCGAGGCCAGCACCGAGACGATGTTGCTCAGCAGATAGTTGTTCGCCTCATTGGTGGTGATGTCCAGGATCGCCTGATCCGCAGACTCGAAGCTCGACGGCGAGGCCAGCGCCTCCGAGAAGTCCTCCGGGATGATCAGCGCGAACTGGTGCTTGCCCGAGGAGACGCCGGCCTCCGCGGCCTCCCGGGAGTCGACCTCCTCCCAGCCGAAGGAGGCGTCGTCGATCAGCTCCTCGGCGACGTCGTCACCGATGGTGCGGTGCTCGCCCTCGAAGTCCGCGCCCTCATCCAGATTCACCAGTGCGGCGTCCACGCCCTCGAGGTTCTCGTAGGGGTCCCAGTTGGCGTAGAGGTAGATGCCCGCATAGAGCACCGGCACCAGGGCCAGCCCGAAGATGGTGATCAGCGGGGTGAAGCTGCTGGTCATCCGGGCGAACTCGGAGCGCACCAGGCGCAGGAACGTCATCGCTTGTCCTCCAGCAGGTCGTCCAGGTCGGTGTCCGGGGTTGTCTCGTCCGGGGTTGTCTCGTCCGGTGATGTGTCGTCGAGGGCGACCACCTCCGCGGCAGCGGCCTCGACGTCGTCGTCGGCTGTCTGGGTCACCGCTTCTGTCTCGGCCGCGGTATCTGTCTCACCCGCCACAGCGGTCTCGCCGGCAGCCTCTGCCTCGAGGTCCTCAGAAGACTCCGCGCTGAGCAGGAACGGCCCCTCGTGGTGCCCGGCGAACCCGCAGGGGATGTCCTCCCGGGTGGGCGCCTCCTCGAGGACTGCCAGCACGGCACGGTCGTGGTCCACGCTGCAGCGGTCCTCCAGGAAGTCCAGCAGCTGGTCGCGGTCCACCTGATGACGGTCGGGGGAGTCCACGACGGCGAAGCGCACCTGCGGGTCGGAGAAGGCCAGTTCCAGCAGCAGCCCGACGCGCTCCAGGGGTTCCAGCGTGTCGATCCGGGCCCCGGCGAGGTCCTCGGCGTCGTGCTCGGCGAGCCAGGCGCGGACCCCGATGCGGCGGGCCTCCTTGCCCACCCGGCTGCGCAGCGGGCGCAGCGCCAGGAACTCGGAGACCACGTTCTTCACCGTCATGTGGTGCTCGGGTGCCGTGATGGTCGGCGCGTCCACCAGGGCCGTGCGTAGCCGCAGCGGGCGCAGCTCGGCGACCCCGTCGATGCGCACCTCACCTGCATCGGGCGCCATCCGGCCCGAGGCGATCAGTGCCAGGGCGGTGCGCATCATGGCGGTGGGCGCCTGCAGGACGGCGAGCCCGCCGTCGGGAACGGAGAAGGAGGTCGGCTCGACCAGGCGGCCGTGATGACCGTCGAAGGCGACGTCGTGGAGTTCCAACATGCTCCCCAGTATACTCTTAAACTGACTGGTCAGTATAAAAATGTGAGGAACGGGTCATCGCCCCAGGGCCCGCGGAGAGGGCGGCCCCGGTCCACGGCAGGGCCGCCGCCGGAGGAACGTCAGACGCTCGGCGCCCCTGTGACGGTGTTCATAGGCACCAGCGATGCACAGTCCTAGACTCAGCCCGAGGCGGCCTCCGCCGAGGATCCGGTGCGTAGAGGCCGCGATCCGTCACGGAAAGGGGCACCTCCCATGCCGACAGCCGCACGCCACATCGTCGACACCCTCCACGCCAGCGGAGTGCAGCGGGTCTACGGGATTCCCGGCGACTCGCTCAACGGCTTCACCGATGCCCTGCGCGCCGCCGACACCCTCGACTGGGTCCAGGTCCGTCACGAGGAGACCGCCGCCTTCGCCGCCAGCGCGGAGTCCCAGATCACCGGCGAGCTGGCGGTCTGCGCCGGCAGCTGCGGTCCGGGCAACCTGCACCTGATCAACGGGCTCTACGACGCCCAGCGCTCGCGCACCCCGGTGCTGGCCATCGCCGCACACATCCCCAGCGAGGAGATCGGCTCAGGCTACTTCCAGGAGACCCACCCGCAGGAGCTGTTCCGAGAGTGCAGCGTCTACGTCGAACACGTCACCGACGCCGAGCAGCTGCCGCGGCTGCTGCGCATCGCCATGCGCGAGGCCCTGGAGAAGCGCGGCGTGGCCGTGCTGGTGATCCCTGGTGACGTCGCCCTGCAGGAGATCACGGCCACTCCGGAGATCATCCGCGCCACCAGCTCCGCGGTCACCCCGGCCGACGATGCCCTGGCCGCCGCAGCCGAGGCCCTCAACGGCTGCGACCGGGTGACCATCCTCGCCGGAGCGGGCACCGCCGGCGCCCACCCGGAGCTGCTGCAGATCGCCGAACGGTTGCAGGCCCCCATCGTCCACGCGCTGCGCGGCAAGGAGCACGTGGAGTTCGACAACCCCTACGACGTCGGCATGACCGGCCTGCTGGGCTTCTCCTCCGGATACCACGCCATGGAGGCCGCCGAGACGCTGCTGGTGCTCGGCGCGGACCTGCCTTACCAGCAGTTCTACCCGGAAGACGCCACCGTGGTGCAGGTGGACCTCCGCGGCGAGCAGATCGGCCGCCGCACGCCGGTCGACGTCGCGTTGGTCGGGGGAGTCCGGGAGACCGTCACCGCACTGCTGCCCCGGCTGGACGCCCACGCCAGCTCCAAGCACCTGGATTCGGCCACCAAGCACTATCGGCGCACCCGGAAGGACCTGGACTCGCTGGCCACCTCCTCGAAGCGCACCATCCACCCGCAGTACCTGGCCCGGCTGGTGGACCAGGCCACCGCCGAGGACGCCGTCTTCATCCCTGACGTCGGCTCCCCGGTGGTCTGGGCCTCCCGCTACCTGACCATGAACGGCCGACGCCGACTGATCGGATCCTTCACCCACGGCTCCATGGCCAACGCGCTGACCCAGTCCATCGGCGCGGCCTCCGCGGACCCGCGCCGGCAGGTGGTGGCGCTCGCCGGCGACGGCGGGCTGACGATGATGCTCGGCGAGCTGCTGACCCTCACCCAGGCGCAGCTGCCGGTGAAGACGGTGGTCTTCAACAATTCCTCGCTGAACTTCGTGGAGGTGGAGATGAAGGCCGCCGGCTTCGTGAACTACGGCACCGGGCTGACCAACCCCAGCTTCGCCGACATCGCCGAGGCGATGGGCATCCGCGGCATCCGGGTGGAGTCCTCCGAGGAGCTGCCGGCCGCGGTGGAGGAGCTCTTCGCCCATGACGGGCCGGCCGTGCTGGACGTGGTCACCGAACGCCAGGAGCTGTCCATGCCGCCGACCATCACCGCCGAGCAGGCCAAGGGCTTCACCCTCTACGCCATCCGCACGGTGCTCTCCGGCCGCGGCGACGAGCTGGTGGACCTGGCGCGGACCAACTGGCGCCAGCTGTTCTGAGCGGCCGCCTGGCCGAGCGCTCCGGACCGACCACCCCTGTGCGGGGCCGCCGGGCTTCGGTAGGGTCGTGACATGGGAGAACTTCTCGATGACCTCGCCGCAGCCCGGGCGGACTGGACCGCCTGGCAGCTGCAGGACTGGTACACCCAGGAGCGACTGCTGGCCCAGCTGCGCATCGCCCTGGAGCCTGATGCCGAACGCGTCGCCGACGCCGCCTTCGGGGCCGACGTCCGTGACCTCGTCCGGGCCGAGGCAGAGGCCTCCGCAGACGAGGTCTCCGTGGACGTCGAGGATCCGCTGATGTGGGCGGACCGGCGGATCACCCACGACGACGGCTGGTCGGTCATCGGGATCCGCTTCCGTGAGCGTGACCTCACCCGCCCCTTCGTGGAGGTCATCGCCTCCTCGCTGAGCCCCACCGCCGAGAACATCGCCAGGATCGCCGCCGAGGCCGCCGCAGATCTGGCGGAGTTCCAGCCGCTGAGCGTCCGCTTCACCGTCGGGGACCCGGAGGCGAGCCTCGCCGAGGTCGCGCAGGTGCCTGAGGTCGGGCCCTGCGCGGTGGACCAGCATCTGGTGGCCGGGCTCATCCGGGGGATCAACCACCGCACCCGGGTGGCGTCCTACCGGCGGGTGAGCCTGGAGCCGATGGACCCCACCCTGGCCGCCGCCCGCGTCGCGGAGATCTACGCCGCCCACCCGGAAGGCACCCGCTGGGCGACCCCGGCGGACCGGGAGGAGCTCCAGGAGGCCGCCGAGGACGAGGCGCTGTTCGAAATCTTCACCGAGGGTGAGCCCGCCGGGGTGGTCTCCGCCCCGCGCGACGATGACCACGGCCTCAGCGGTCACCTGGTCCAGGAGATCTGCCTGGACGAGGAGCACCGCGGCCGCGGCTACGGCCCCGCGGTGCTGCAGCGACTCTGCGAACAGCTGCCCCACCCGGAGCCGGGGACGGTGCTGTGGGGCAGCATCCACCCCGAGAACGTCCCCTCGTTGCGCAACGCCTACGCGGTGGGACGCATCACCGTGGGCGGGCAGATCTGGGTCGCCCCGCCAGGGTTGGCCGGGATGCCCTCCGCGCTGGCCCGCCCGTGGTGAGCTCAGGACCCCTGTCCGACCGACTGTTCGAATCCGAGGATCTTCTGTGACCACATCTGCTCTCCGCTCGACCGCCGCCGTCGAACGTCAGGCCCTGGTGAAGGCCCTGCGGGAGAAGGGCCCGACCGCCGACACCCTCTGTGAGGGCTGGACCACCCATGACCTCGCGGTGCATGTGGCGGCTCGTGACGCCCGGCCCCACCTGGTGTTCGGTCAGGAGCTGCCGGTGGTCGGGGCGAAGGCCCTGGAGCAGTACCACCAGTTCGAACAGATGAACTTCGAGCAGCTGCTGGACCGCATCGCCGCCGGCGTGCCCTCCTGGCATCCGGCACGGACCCGGGCGGTGGATGACGCGGTGAACACGGTGGAGTTCTTCGTCCACACCGAGGACGTGCTGCGCGCCGACGTCCGGGTGGCCTCCGAGATCACACCGGCCGAGACCGGGGACGGCGGCACTGCCGAGGCCGGACCTGGCGAGGACGACTCACCAGACGACGACGCCTCAGCCGGTGTGGGCACCGCCCTGCAGCCGCGCCGTCGCCGGGTTCTGGAGGAGGTCCAGGGGCGGCTGTGGCGGCAGGCTGCCCGGACCCTGTTCCTGGCCGCCGCACGGAAGCAGCGACGGCGGATCACCTTCATCAGTCCTGGATTCGGCTCGGTCACCCACGGGTCCTCCAAGGATCCGATGATCTCCCTGGAAGGTGCCCCGGGGGAACTGATCCTCTGGGCCTTCGGCCGGGAGGACGCCGCCGACGTCGTGCTGCGACGGCACTGAGCAGGGCCAGGGGCTCGCGCCCCGGTGACCCGGTCAGCCGCGCATGCCCAGGGCGAAGGGGAGCACCAGCTCGGCCCCGGCACCGCGCAGCTCCCGGGCCGCCACGGTGAGCGTCCACCGAGAGACCACCTCATCGTCGACCAGCAGCACCGCGGCCCCCTGCACCGGGGACGCCATCTCCTGCGGGACCCGGAACCGGCCGAGCAGCCCGGCCAGCCGGAAGGCGCTGTTGGCCTCAGGCGAGCTGGACGGGCCGCCGTCGACCGGCTCGAGGGACCCTGCGTAGGGAAGCCGCCCCACCTGGGCGACGCCCCGGGCCAGGGAGTCCACCAGCCGTGGGTGCCGCCGGGACGGCACCGAGACCACCACATCCGGGCGGCGCGCCCAGTCCCATTCGGCGAGCACCCGCACCACCGCAGAGGCCAGCCGGTCCGGGACCTCGGCGTCCTCACCTTGGACGGCCTCCCGGACCGTCGGCCCCCAGCCCAGATCGGACAGCCGTGCCAACGCCCGCCCCTCCTCGGCCAGCTCGCCCGGGCCCAGCCGGCCCTTCAACGAGATCCCCAGGGCCCCCAGCCCGGTGGGCCACTGCTTCCGCGGGGCGATCTCCACCCCCACCCGGTCCATCGAGGCCCGCGCCTGGGAGACCGAGTCCTGATCCAGCCCGGTCGGATACCAGGGCCCGGCACAGGTGTCGCACCGGCCGCAGGGTCTGGCGGCGTCGTCGTCGAGCGCGGCGGCCAGGTCCACCATCCGGCACTGCCCGGCCGGCAGCCGCTCATAGTCCAGCATCGCCTGCTGCTCGGACCGGCGCAGCCGCAGGATCGTGTCATAGCGCTCGGCGTCGTACCGCCACCCCGCACCGGTGGTCACCCAGCCGCCACGCACCCGGTGCACCGCGCCGTCGACCTCCAGCACCTTCAGCAGCAGCTCCAGCGGGGAGCGGCGGATCTCCACCATCGCCTCCAGCCGACCCACCGAGAGCGGCTCGTCCGGGTGCTCGGCCAGAGCGGCCAGCACCGCATCCGCCCGCTCCTGCGTCGGCATGGAGGCCTGTGCGAAATGCTCCCAGATCCGCACATCCTCCCGGCCGGGCAGCAGCAGCACATCCGCGTTGTCCACGGCACGGCCCGCACGGCCGATCTGCTGGTAGTAGGACACCGGCGACGACGGCGCCCCCAGATGCACCACGAAGCCCAGGTCCGGCTTGTCGAACCCCATCCCCAATGCGGAGGTGGCGATCAGCGCCTTCACCTGGTTGTCCTTCAAGGCGGCCTCCAGCTGGGCTCGCTCATCCGGATCTGTCTGCCCGGTGTAGGCGGCCACCTGGTGGCCATGCTCCCGCAGGTGCCGCGTGAGATCCTGGGCTTGCGAGACCGTGAGCGCATAGACGATCCCACTGCCGGTCAGCGACCCCAGATGCTGGGTCAGCCAGGCGATCCGCTGCTCCGACTCCGGCAGCTTCAGCACCCCCAGCCGCAGCGAGTCCCGGCTCAGCCCGCCACGCAGCACCATGACCTCCTTGCCGCTGGCATCCCCGGCCGGGCTCAGCTGGGCGGCGACGTCATCGACCACCCGGGAGTTCGCCGTCGCCGTGGTGGCCAGCACCGGTACATCCGCCGGCAGGTTCCGCACGATCTCGCCGAGGCGTCGATAGTCCGGGCGGAAGTCATGGCCCCAATCAGAGATGCAGTGCGCCTCGTCCACCACCAGCATGCCCAGTCGGTCCAGCAGGCCGGGCAGCACCTCATCCCGGAAGCGGGGATTGGCCAGTCGTTCCGGGGAGATCAGCAGCACGTCCAGCTCATCGGCGGCCAGGGCCTCCAGCACGGTGTCCCACTCGTGGGCGTTGGCGGAGTTCACCGCCTGCGCCCGCACCCCGGCACGGGTCGCCGCAGCGATCTGGTCCCGCATCAGGGCGATCAGCGGGGAGACGATCAGACTCACCCCGCGGCCCCGGCGGCGCAGCAGATGCGCGGCCAGGAAGTACACCGCCGACTTGCCCCAGCCGGTCTTCTGCACCACCAGCACCCGACGCCGCTGCTCCACCAGGGCGGCGATGGCCTCCAGCTGACCGGGCCGGAAATCTGCGTCCCGTCCGGTCAGGGCGGTCAGGCGCTCGCGGGCCTCGGCATGGAAGGCCGGGTCGACGGGGACGTCGGAGACGGCCGCACCGGCGCCGATGCCGGACGGGGCAGGCTCGGCAGCAGCTGCGGCGGCATGGGGGACGGAGGTCATGGCGGGGTCTGTGCTCTGCGTGTCGCTCACGCCGTTCACTCTGCCACAGGGGCCTGACACGCTCCTGAGGGGCCCTGATTCCGCCCGCCCGCGTGAGCGGACCCGCCGCCGTCTGGGCATCCCGAGGAGGGGCCCGCAGTGGTAGATTCACCACAACGGGGAGCCGCAGCGTCACACCGGTGCGCAGGCGGCACATTCCAGTGCAGGGAGGCACGATGCCGCGCTTCGAGCAGGAGACCTACCTTCCCTTCGCCCGGGACGACGTCTTCGCCTGGTACACCCGGCCGGGTGCGTTGACCCGCCTGGTGCCGCCCTTCGCCGGCGAGGTCCTGGAAGAGCCCGTCGACGGACCCGTCGACGGGGCCACCTCCCGGCTGAGCCTCACCGTCCCCACTCTGCTGGGCACCGGCGCCGACGCCGCCGCGGGCATGCTCGGCACCGTGCTCCCCGGCAGGATCCCCCGCCGGGTGACCTGGGAGTCCCGCCACGAGGACTTCCGCCCCGGCCATGGCTTCACCGACGTGATGGTCTCCGGGCCGCTGCGCAGCTGGCGGCACGAGCGTCAGTTCCACGACGACGGCCCCGGCACGGTGCTCCACGAGACCATCACCTACGAGATGCCCGCCGCCCCACGGCTTCCCGGACCGGTGCGTCGCCGCGCCCAGCGGGTCTTCGAGGCCGAGCTGCGCCGCATCATCGACCACCGCGCGCATCAGACCGTTCAGGACCTGGCCTTCCACCAGAGCACCGGCCACCTGGCCTCCCAGCAGCGTGAACGCCGTGCCCACCTCGACGCCGACACCGAGGACACCACCCCAGGGCCCCAGGTGGTCGCCGTCTCCGGCGCCTCCGGGATGATCGGCACCCAGGTGTGCGCGCTGCTCGGCGGAGCAGGGCTGGAGGTGCGGCGTCTCGTCCGCGGGACGGGCACAGATCCGCAGGACCCTGCCGAGATCCGCTGGGACCCTGACACCGGGCTGCTGGACGAGGAGGCGCTGGCCGACGTCGACGCCGTCATCCACCTGGCCGGGCACCCGCTGGCCGCCCGCTTCACCGAGGAGCACAAGCGCAAGGTTCGGGCCTCCCGCGTGGACGGCACCACCCTGATCGCCGATGCGCTGGCCCGCCTGGAGACCGCCCAGCCGCGCGGCAGGACGCTGATCAGCGGCTCGGCGATCGGCTGGTACGGGGCGACCCCGGATGACAGGACCCAGCAGACCGAGCTGCTCACCGAGGACCTGCGCTGCGGCACCGACTTCCTGGCCGAAGCCTGCCGGGCCTGGGAGGAGTCCGCCCGCCGTGCGGAGAGCTCCGGGGTGCGGGTGGTCACGGTGCGCACCGGCCTCGTACAGTCCCCCTCCGGAGGGGCGCTGCAGCAGATGCTGCCCCTGTTCGCCGCCGGCCTCGGAGGCCCGCTGGGGACCTCGCAGTGGCAGAGCTGGATCAGCCTGGACGACATCGCCGCGCTCATCGTCCACCTCGCGCTGACCCCGGCGGCCCGTGGCCCCGTCAACGCGGTCGCTCCGGAGCCGGTGACGGCCCGCGAGTACGCCCGCACGCTCGGTGCAGTGCTGCGCCGCCCGTCTCTGGTGCCGGTGCCTGGGTTCGGACCGAAGCTGCTGCTCGGAGCCCAGGGCACCCGAGAGCTGGTCATGGCCGACCAACGAGCCAGTGCGGAGAAGGCGCTCGAGCTCGGCTACGCCTTCCGCCACCACACCCTCGCCGAGGCGCTGCGTCACGTGCTGGGGCGTTGAGAGCCACCGTCGACACCGTGCCGAAGCCCTCTGATGACCCCGACGACCCCGAGAGGATCCCCCGTGACCCCTGCACCTCGCACCGCTGAACTCGCCGAACGGGCCGAGACCCTGCTACGTCTCCACCACCAGGACGCTCCAGTCATCCTGCCCACCGCCTGGGACGTCTGGTCCGCCCGGCTCATCGCCGACGCCGGATTCGAGGCGCTCACCGTGGGCAGCCACCCCCTCGCCGACTCCCTGGGAGCGGCCGACGGCGAGGCGATGAGCCTGGCACAGGCGCTCGAGGCCGTCTCGCGCATCACCGCTGCCGTGGACATCCCGGTCTCCGCCGATCTGGAATCCGGCTATGACACCCCGCCCACTGAACTGGTGGAGCGCGCTCTGGTCGCCGGCGTCGTCGGTCTGAACATCGAGGACACCGTCCACTCCCGGGGCTCCATGCGGGCACCTGAAGAGCACGCCGACTACCTCGCCGGCATCCGGCGGGCCGCCGACGACGCCGGAGTGCCCCTGGTGATCAACGGCCGGACCGACGTCTACAAGCACGCGCAGGACTTCGAGGACCCGCTCGCCGCGACCCTGCACCGACTGAGGCTCATGGAGCAGGCCGGCGCCGACAGCCTCTACCCGGTGGGCCTGCCCTCGGAGGAGGTGCTGATCACCATCCTCGACGAGGTCAGCACTCCGGTGAACGTCACCGCTCACCCGGAGCAGGGAGCGATCCCTGACGGACTCGGCCTGGCACGGCTGGGCGAGCTGGGCGTCTCACGGATCAGCTTCGGGCCGCTGCTGCAGAAGACCCTGACGGAGAAGGCCGAGGGAGTGCTGGCCGGCTGGACCGGCCGGTGAACCTGGCCGACCACGCCGACGCGCCCACACCTGCGTTACCCTGGCACCTTCTGGCACCGTGCCGCCGCTCCCGACCCGCCGTCGGGCGCACCGTCGACCCAGCAGGAGCACCCCCACCCCATGCGCGTGACCATCGATCCCCGCACCGAAGGCATCCTGAACTCTGATGCCGGATCCACCGTCCGCCGCACTGTGCTGCCCTCCGGGGTACGGGTGCTCACCGAGGCGATGCCGGGTCAGCGATCGGTGACCATCGGCTTCTGGATCGCGGTGGGCTCCCGGGACGAGGCCGCGCACCAGCACGGCTCCACCCACTTCCTGGAGCACCTGCTGTTCAAGGGCACCCCCAACCGCTCAGCGTTGGACATCGCGGCCGCCTTCGACGCCGTCGGCGGAGAGTCCAACGCGATGACCGGCAAGGAGTCCACCTGCTACTACGCCCGGGTGCTCGACGCCGACCTGCCCATGGCCGTGGAGGTGCTCACCGACATGGTCACCTCCGCCGCACTGGACCCCCAGGAGATGGAGACCGAGCGCGGAGTCATCCTCGAGGAGCTCGCCATGGCCGAGGACGACCCCGACGACGTCGTCCACGAGCGCTTCGCCGCCCAGGTGATGGACGGCCACGAGTTGGGCCGGCCCATCGGCGGCACCCCGGATGACATCCGCGCCGCCACCCGTGAGGACGTCCAGGCCCACTTCAGTCACTGGTACCGGCCCGACGAACTGGTGATCACCGCCGCCGGCGGACTCGACCACGACCAGCTGTGCCGGATGATCGACGACGCCCTGGGCGCCTCCGCCTGGGACGCCACGATCACTCGCGATCCGGCCGCCCGCCGGGTGGGCCACGAGCAGCAGATCCCGGTGCGCCCCGGAGTGGAGGAGCACCTCAAACCGGTCGAGCAGGCGCAGGTCATCCTGGGCGGGCGCGGGCTCTCCGCCGCCGATGAGGACCGCTTCGCCCTGTCGGTGATGCACGCGATCCTCGGCGGCGGGATGTCCTCCCGGCTGTTCCAGGAGATCCGGGAGCGCCGCGGCCTGGCCTACTCGACCTACTCCTTCTCCGCGGCCTACACCGACGCCGGCTGCTACGGCCTCTACGCCGGCTGCCTGCCGGAGAAGGTCGACAGCGTGGTGGAGGTGATGACCGCCGAGCTGGAGCGCATCGCCACCGAACCGGTCACCGAGGAGGAGCTCACTCGGGCGAAGGGTCAGCTGCGCGGCGGCACCGTGCTCGGCATGGAGGAGACCGCCTCACGGATGTCCCGGTTGGGCCGCGCCGAGCTGGTCCGCGGCGAGTTCGTCGACGTCTCAGACACACTCGCCCAGCTGCAGGCGGTCACCGCAGAGGATGTGCGCCAGGTCGCCCGCCGGCTGGCCGACTCACCCCGGGCGACCACTGTGGTCCGCCCCGCCCCGGGCTCCTGATCGTCAGGTCGCCGGCCGGGCGGGGCCCTGGTGACTCAGGGACCGTCCCGCTCCTACACTGAAGCTCGGGGAGCCGGTGAGGTCGGGGGAACGCCGGTGAGGACCGGCCACGACAGCCCGGCAGGAGGGGAAGGAGGCAGGATGAGTGATCGGACCACAGGCCACCAGGGCCAGCAACTGATCAGCGACGTCGGCCTGTCCCGCCGGCAGCAGCTGATCGCCGGCTTCGCCGCCGTCGGGGTCGCGCTGCCCGCCCTGGCCTGGGGATGGTCCACCGCCAGCGCTCTGCCCCTCCTGGGCGGGATCCTGCTGGCCTGCCTGATCTGCGCCTGGTCCGCGTCGCTGCGCGTGCAGCTCAGCGTGGTCGACGACGGTCTGCGCCTGCAGGCCGGGTTCTGGGCGGCCGAGACCGTCCGGTGGGAGGCCGTGCAGCAGATCCGCACCGGTGGCCGCACCCAGCTGATCGCCATATGGGGTCGGAAGTCCGGCGCGGAGACCACCCAGTACGTCGTCGAGGGCCCCACCCTGCGTCTGATCACCACTGAGCGGGACTACGTGGTCAGCGTGGAGGACCCGCGGGCGGCGATGCAGATGCTGAGCGCCCACTGGCCCGGAGAACACACGCTGCGCACCCTGGACCCACAGCCGAGGAGACCCTGATGAATGCCCGAGGGCCGGCGCACCCCACCACGGCGCACCCCACCACGGAGACGCTCGCCGCGGCGCCGCTCGCCGCTTCCGCACAGGCTCGCGGCCTCGCGCTCGCGGTCCCGCTGCTCGGCGCCCTGCTGCTGTCCGCATGCGCCGGTGGGGGAGAGGACCAGGCCCCCGATCCAGGGGCAGAGCCGGATTCCGACATCGCCCAGACCGACCTCGATGAGCCGACCGGCCCCGAGGATGGCGACGAGGACGGCGAGCGGGACGACGGCGCGGACGGCGACACGTCGCTGCCGGAGCCGACGCCGAGCCAGGTGGACGAGGCACCCGAGCTCGTCGATGAGGTGCTGGCCACCTGGGAGGACTATGAGGAGCTCTCGGAGACCGAGCTGGAGGTCAAGTTCTACTCCGGGAACCCCAGCTGCTACGGGGTCCGCTCAGTGGTGGAGGAGGACGCCGAGGAGGTCCGCATCGCCACGATCTCCGGCCGACTGCCCGAAGCCGGCGACCAGCCCTGCACCCAGGAGGCGCTCTATGTCTCCGTGGTGGTGGAGTTGGAGGACCCGCTCGGTGACAGGGAGGTCGTCGAGCTGCAGGACGTCGACCTGGACTGAGCGAGCCCGCTGAGAGACCAGGAGTCAGAATCCAGTACACCTCGCGGCCCTAAGACGTGTCAGGTTCCCGGAGACGTCCGGGGAAGTGACCCCTGGGCAGGCGGATGCCCCGAGATCGGCTCAGCCCCCGGCGAAGGGCGGCAGTACGTCGAGCTGGTCCCCGGGGGCCACCCGTGTGGTCTCCTTCGCAGCCCGGACCCCGTTGACCAGGAACGAGCACCGCCCCAGCACGTGGGCCAGTTGTTCGGCATCGCCGCCGTGCGCGCTGACCGGCAGATCCCGGAGCACCTCGGCCAGCGACGTCGTCCCGGCCAGCGGCAGCGGCACCTCCTCGGCACCGGCGGCCTCGGCCGCGGCGGCGAAGAGCCGCACGGTCAGCGTCCCGCCGGTGGCGGGCGGCTCGGGCCGTGCGCCGGCTGGCACTGTGCCGACCGACTCTCCACCGGCCGATTCTGCACCGACCGACCGTGCGTCGGACGTCGGTGTGCGGGTCATCCGTCTCATCCTCCGATCGCGGACATCGAACGGTCCGGGCGGGTGAAGCTGTCCAGTTCGAATCCGGGACGGTCGGTGCCATGGGCGGCCGGCTTGAGCCACATCGCCTCGGCCCACCGGCGGGCGACGGCGTCGTCGTCGGCGTCCGGATCGCGCAGGAGGTGGGCCAGGTCCACCTCCTGGTGGGAGAACAGGCAGCTCATCACCTTGCCCTCGGCGGTGATGCGAGTGCGCCGGCAGTCCGCGCAGAACGGCTCCGTCACGGAGGCGATCACCCCGACCCGGCCCAACGGGACACCGTCGAGGCTGAACACGTCGAAACGCTCGGCGGGGGCGCCGTCGCGGGGCATGGCGTCAGGGCGCAGCTGGAACCTCTCGGAGAGCAGCGCCCGGGTCTCGGCGGCCGAGACCGTGCCCTCGCTGCGCCAGTTCTGGTCGCCGTCGAGAGGCATCTGCTCGATGAACCGCAGCTCATAGCCCTGCTGAAGCGCCCAGGCCAGCAGGTCGGGGGCCTCACGGTCGTTGATCCCGCGCATCAGCACCGCGTTGACCTTCAGCGGGGTCAGCCCGGCTGCCGCGGCGGCCTCCACACCGGTGAGGACCTTGTCCAGGGAGTCCCGGCGGGTCAGCTGGGCGAAGGTCTCCCGGTGCACCGAGTCCAGCGAGATGTTGACCCGGTCCAGCCCTACCTGGGCCAGGTCCTGCGCCTTGCGCTCCAGACCGATCGCGTTGGTGGTCATCGCGATGGGCAGCCCTGGGTGGTCGGCGCGGATGCCGGCGATGATGTCTGACAGGTCCGCGCGCACCAGCGGTTCGCCGCCGGTCAGCCGCAGCTCGCGCACACCCAGGGTGTTCACGCCGATGCGCACCAGCCGGCGGATCTCCGCAGCGGTGAGCAGCTTCTCCTTGGAGAGCCAGGGGAGCCCGTCGGCGGGCATGCAATAGGTGCAGCGCAGATTGCACTTGTCGATCAGGGAGATGCGCAGGTCAGTGGCGCGCCGCCCGAAACGGTCCATCAGCCCCCGGGTCGGATCGGCCTCCTCGGCCCCGGGCAGCGGTGCACCGGGCCGGGCGGGCAGGCCTGGCATGCCCAGCGGCACGGAGCGTGCTCCGTTCGCGGGCCCGGCGTCAGCGGTCTGGGCGGCCAGTTCCTCCATGTCCCCATGCTACGGGGTCGAGTGTTTCACGCGCATGACCCCGTCCGCCCAGCTGCCGCACCGCCCGGACGAGCGGTCACCTTCAGTTTCGAGCGACTGCGAGGTCACCCTCGTCACAGCCGGGGACTACACTCACACCCATGGCGCCATCACCAGCACCAGCCCATACTGCCGAACCCGCCGCAGCCGCTCCCGCCACCCGGCGGGCCTCTGTGACCGAGCATGTGGAGCGGCTCCGCGCCGTCCTCGCCGAGGCCCTGGAGGACCCGGCACGTCCGCGCACGGAACGACGCCGGGTCACCGACTCCGGGCTGGTGGGCCGTGTGGCCGCCGTCGACGTCGACGCCCCCGGCCCGCTGCCCAGCTTCGACAACTCACAGATGGACGGATTCGCCGTCCGCACCTCCGATCTCACCACCGGTGCCGAGACCACGCTGCCGCTGGCCGGGGTGGTCCCCGCCGGCTCGCCGGCCCCGGAGCTTCCGGAGGGCGCGGTGCTGGCCGTGATGACCGGTGCGCCCATCCCGGAGGGCACCGATGCGGTGATCCCGGTGGAATGCACCACCGCGGGCCGTTTCGAGTGCATCCTTCCCGCCCGTCCGGCAGCCGGTGGGCCTGACGACGACGGCACCCCGGTACCGGTGACCTTCACCGGCCTCACCGACGAGGACCTGCAGCCGGGGCGATTCATCCGCCACGCCGGCACCGACGTCCAGGCCGGAGACGTGGTGCTCCGCGAAGGAGACGTGCTGACCCCTGCGGTGCTCGGCCTGATGGCGGCGTTGGGGCTGCCTGACGTCCAGATCCGGCCGCGGGTGCGCGCGCTGGTGCTCTCCACCGGCGACGAGGTCCGCCAGGCAGGGAGCCCGCTGCATCCCGGGCAGCTCTACGACGCGGACACCCCGCTGCTCATCGCGGCCCTGGAGCACCTCGGCGTCGAGGTCCAGGCCGCCTCGGCCACCGCCGATGATGTCGAGATGTTCACCGATGTGGTCGATGCCCTGCTGGCCCAGCACGATCCCCAGCTGCTGATCACCGCCGGCGGGATCAGTGCCGGGGCCTTCGAAGTCGTGCGTCAGGGGCTGGGCAGCCGTGGCGTGGAGTTCGGCTCCGTCGCGCAGCAGCCCGGCGGCCCCCAGGGCTGGGGGCTGATCCCCTCCCAAGGGCGCCGCCCCGCGGTGGCCGTGATCTGCCTGCCCGGCAATCCGGTCAGCTGTGCGGTCAGTCTCGAGACCCTGGTGCGCCCGGCGCTCGCGGCACTCGATGCCGCCTGCCCGCCGCCGCACCGGCTGACCGTCCGGCTGCAGGAGCCGGTGGACTCCAAGCCCGGGGTGACGCAGTACCGTCGTGCGATCTTCACCGCCGAGGACCAGGCGCCCGCGGACCCCTCGGAGGGACCCGCCGTGCCGAGCGTGCGGCTCGTCGGAGGGCCGAGTTCCCATCTGCTCGGCCACCTGGCCCGTGCCGACGTGCTGCTCGAACTGCCCGAGGAGGACGCCCACGTGCAGGCGGGAGCCGAGCGCGAGGCTGTGCTGCTGACCGGAAGGACCACGCCATGACAGGGACTGACACCACCGACGAACCGGCCCTGCCGACTGCGGGCCTGACCCACGTGCGCAAGGACGGCAGCGCACACATGGTGGACGTCTCCGCCAAGGAGGTCACCGCCCGCACCGCCCGTGCCCAGGCAGTGCTGCGCACCCGCCCGGACGTCACCGCCCAGCTCGCCGACGGAGCCCTGCCCAAGGGCGACGCGCTGGCCACCGCCCGGATCGCCGGCATCATGGCTGCCAAGCGCACCCATGAGCTCGTCCCGCTGTGTCATCCTCTGCCGCTGAGCAAGATCACCGTGGATCTCGACGTCGACCGGCCCGAGCCGGGATCAGTGCAGATCACCTCCGAGGTCCGCACCACGTCGCGGACCGGAGTCGAGATGGAGGCACTCACCGCGGCCTCGGTGGCCGGGCTGACTCTCTACGACATGATCAAGGCGGTGGACCGTGCCGCCGTGATCACCGATCAGCAGGTCATTCACAAGGCCGGCGGACGACATGGAGAATGGACCAGACATGACTGACCATCAGCACCCGCCGCAGCAGAGCGCCGGCGACGCGGAGAAGCCGGATCACCAGACGCCCGACCACCAGACGCCCGACCGTCAGCAACACGATCACGGGCGGCCCGATCGAGAACAGTCCGGCTATGACTACGATCACGAACGTGACCTCGAGCGGCTCATCGCCCCGGTGATCGTCTCCACCCGCGCCGCCCAGGGCGTGCGGGAGGACCAGAGCGCTCCGATCGTCGCCGAGTTCGCTGAGGCGATCGGTTTCGGATGCCGCCCTCCGGTGATCATCCCCGACGGTGAGGGCGTGCTCGCCGCGCTCTCCGAGCTGCTGGTCCAGGTCGCACCGGCGGTCATCGTCACTTCCGGCGGCACCGGGCTCACCCCCGATGACCTCACCCCGGAGTACACCCTGCCGCTGCTGGACAAGGAGATCCCCGGGATCATGGAGGCTGTGCGTGCCCACGGCCGGGCGCACAACCCGCTGGCCGCGCTCAGCAGGGGAGTGGCCGGCGTCGCCGAGGGCACGGTGATCGTCAACCTTCCCGGATCGCCGAAGGCGGTCCGTGAGGGGATGGAGGTGCTGGTGGACATCCTGCCGCACCTGTGCGATCAGGTCGCCGACCTGCGCCAGCATGACGAGTGGGGATCCTCGAATGACCAGTGAGAACCACCTGGCCGATGAGCCTCGGGGGACCAGTGGGCCGTGTGGCGCCGCAGCCGCGGAGACGCCGCCTGCTGCCGGGCTGACCCGCGAGGGCGTCCCGCACGACGCCGCCCCGGAACCTGCCGCACACCGTGTGGTCCGCGCCTGGCTCAGCGCTGAGCCCCTCGAGCCGGCCCAGGCGCACCAGGAGGTCTGGGCCTCTGCGGCCGGGGCCGTGGTGGACTTCGCCGGCATCGTCCGCGACCACGACGACGGCCGCTCCGTGGACCGCCTGAGCTACACCGCGCACCCGACGGCGGAGCGGAGGCTCACCGAGGTGGCCCGCACCGTCGCCGCTGCGCACCCGAGCGTGCGGATCTGGGCAGGGCACCGGATCGGAGACCTGCGTATCGGAGACCACGCCCTGGTCGCGGCCGTCTCCTCCGCCCACCGGGCCGAGGCATTCGCCGCCTGCGCTGAACTGGTCGAACAGATCAAGGCGGAGGTGCCGATCTGGAAGGAGCAGTTCTTCTCCGACGGGGCGAAGGAGTGGGTGGGCATCGCCTGAGAGACGGCGCGTGACGCGCCGTGACCCGCCGCTGGAGCCGATCCGATACTGTTGCATCAAGCAACAGAAGGTCGACTGCCCGGCCCCGCGCGTCAGAAGACGCCCGGGCGGCCCCTCACGTCGAAAGGACCCCGCGCCGATGAGCACCACCTACACCCACGCTGAGACGGCCACGACCCGCCCCACTCTGGAGGGGCGGTTCGGGATGTCGGCCTCCACGCATTGGCTGGCCACCGCTGCCTCCCAAGCGGTGCTCGAACGCGGAGGAAACGCCTTCGACGCCGCCACTGCGGGGGCCTTCGTGCTGCACGTGGTGGAACCCCATCTCAACGGACCCGGCGGGGACATGACCGGACTCTTCGCCACCGCTGAGGACCCCGGTGCGCCGCGGGTCCTCATGGGGCAGGGACCTGCTCCGGCCGGTGCCTCCATCGAACACTTCCGGCGCCTGGGCCTGGAGACCGTGCCGGGTGCCGGAGCCCTGGCCGCCGCGGTGCCCGGCGCCGTCGACGCCTGGCTCGTCCTGCTCCGCGACCACGGCACCTGGAGTCTGGGCGAGGTGCTCGAGTTCGCCATCGACCTGGCCGAAGACGGCGCCCCCGTGCTGGAGCGGGTCTCTGCCGCCATCAGCAGCGTCGCCGAGCTGTTCACCCAGCACTGGCCGAGTTCGGCGGCGCTGTGGATGCCGGAGGGCGAACCGCCCGCACCGGGCTCGCGCATGCGCAACCCGGACTATGCCGCCGTGCTGCGCGGGCTGCTCGCCGCCGGGTCTCAGGCTCAGGATCGGGTCGAGCAGATCGAGGCGGCCCGCACCGAGTGGAAGACCGGACTGGTGGCGCAGCGGACGGCCGCGTTCGTCAGCACGCCGCACCGGCATTCCGACGGCGCCGACTACGCCGGGGTCCTCACCGCTGAGGACTTCGCGGCCTTCGACGCCGGCTGCGAGGCTCCGGCCACAGCACAGTTCCGCGGCCACACCATCGCCAAGACCGCCGCCTGGGGCCAGGGGCCGGTGCTCCTGCAGGCGCTGAAGATCCTCGAGGGCTTCGACGACGCAGAGCTCGACCCCGGCACCGAGCGGGGGGCGCACCTGGTGCTGGAGGCGCTCAAGCTCGCCCTGGCGGACCGGGACGCCCACTACGGGCACGAGGACATCGATCTGGACCACCTGGTGTCCTCCGACTACGCAGCCGCCCGACGGGAACTCATCACCGAAGAGGCCAGTGCGGAATTCCGACCCGGGGAGCTGCCCGGACGAGACACGGTGCTCCCGCCGCTGCAGGAGGTCACCGACACCTCCACCGGTGGGGCAGGCGTGGGGGAGCCCACGGTGAGCGGCGCAGGCCAGTCCACAGTGGACCCCTCGGTGACCGCCGCCGCGATCCGCGGCGACACTTGCCACATCGATGTGGTGGACCGGTGGGGCAACATGATCTCCGCCACGCCCTCCGGCGGGTGGCTGCAGTCCTCACCGGCCATCCCCGGGTTGGGCTTCTGCCTCGGCACCCGGTTGCAGATGACCTGGCTGGACGAACGATCGCCCTCCCGGCTGCAGCCCGGACGGCGACCGCGGACCACACTCTCCCCGACCCTGGTGCTGACGGAGGGCCAACCGGTCATCGCCCTGGGAACACCCGGCGGTGACCAGCAGGACCAGTGGCAGCTGCCCATGCTGCTGCGGATGCTCCTCGGCGGACACACCCCGCAGCAGGCGATCGACGCGCCGAGTCTGCACACCACCTCCGCGCCCGGCTCCTTCTGGCCGCGCACCTGGGAGCCGGGCGGCGCCGTCGTCGAGGACCGCCTCGGTGAGCAGGTCATCGAAGGCCTGGTGCGCCGCGGTCACCGGATCACCCGGGCCGGCGACTGGTCGTTGGGACGACTCTCCTGTGTGACCCGAGACCCGGAGACCGGCGGGCTGAGTGCAGCGGCCAATCCGCGCGGAGCCCAGGGCTACGCCGCCGGCCGCTGATCGGTCAGCGCTGGCCTGCAGACCGCTCGGACGCGCTCGGACGCGCTCGGACAGGGCCAGCGGGGCCGGACAGGGTCAGGGAAGCGGTCCGGACTGCCACCGGCCCAGCACGGCGGTGACACCGAGCAGGCCGAGGAGCACCGCCGGAGAGAGCGCCACGATCCACCAGGGCACCACGACCTGTGCGGGAGGGAGCACCGGTGCCGGTTGCGCCAGCCCCGCCTCCAGGATGACCGCCCCGGTGGCCGGACGGCTGAAATAGGTCACGTGCTCCGCCCACCACGGCTGCCGCCGGTGCGCGGGCACATAGCGGACGCACACCGGGCCGGGCCCGCCGTCGTCATGCTCGGCGGCGGAGCCGGTGGAGCAGCCTGGCTGCCGGTCCTGCGCCTCGAGGCGGGAAGGGAACACCGTGCCCCAGGAGACGGGGTCCAGCAGAGACTTCACATGCCAGATCCTGCTCTCCGGGACCTGTCCGACGTCGGCGGGGCGGCGGCGCAGCCAGCGGATCACCCCGGCGGTGAGCCCGCCGTAGAGCAGCGCCGCCAGCAGCAGCACCCCCGCGCCGGTGACGGCCCCGGTGACCGTCCCGGCGGCGCTGTGGGGAAGGAGACCGCCTCCGCGGGTCAGCGCCAGGTGCAGGACGATCGGCCAGCCCAGGACGAACGGCCAGGCCATCAGCGGCAACCAGCCGCTCACCGCCGCCATCCGCACCGTGTTGAGGTGATGCTCCCCGGAACCGACCCAGACGCATCGGGCGGCTGTGGTGCGCAGCGCCACCCGACGGCTCAGCTCGGCACCCTGCGAATGCCCCACCAGGGCGACCCGATCGGCACGCGCGGAGGCGGCCTCCACCAGCCGGGTGAGCTGCGGCAGCACCGTGTCATCGAGCACCGCGGAGCGATAGAGCCAGGCATCACCGACGATCTCCACCAGCGGGTGGCGCAGCCGACGCCGCCATGGCGGCACCAGCCCGGCCAACGGCAGTCCGACCAGCAGCACCAGGCAGATCAGCGGCACAGCGGCAAGCATGGCCGCCGTGGTCAGCAGCGCGGCCACCCGGCCGGCCGCCCGGCGCAGCGGACCGACGCCGTCGGGAGCCTCTCGCCACCGGTCCCCGTACCAGCCGCCGACACCGCTGATCAGCGCGAACGGGGCGACCTCCAGCACCCACAGCAGCACCACCCAGAACTGCGGGGCACGCAGCCCGGAGGACCACCAGCCGTCATGGAATTCGGCCAGGTACGGCTCGTGGCCCGGCACCTCGATGCGGGCCCGATGTGTCAGCGCCGCCGGTGCGGCGGCCTCGACAGGCAGCTCGGTGAGCGTGCCGCCGGCGGCCTCCGCCCCCCGCCGGACGGCGTCGTAGGTCCGATCGGCCAGGTCCCCGGAGTCCGGGGAACCGACCCCGTGGATGCACACGTAGGCGGTGGTGCTGATCCCCTCGATGGCGCGGCTCACCGCCGGCGGTCAGTCGCGGGCCTCGGCCCGCTGCATCCTGATGGCCCGGCGCATCGTCTTGCGGGCGCGGGCACGGTCCGAGGCGACGTCATAGGCCAGGGAGAGCCGGAACCAGCTGCGCCAGTCCTCCGGGGCGGCCTCGGCCTCGGCGGCGTAGCGGCGGAACTGTTCGTCCGCCTGCTCACGGTCGGCCCGCCCCCCGGGGGAACGCTCCACCGTGTCCTCCGGCAGGCCGCCTTCTTCGGCGAGGAGACGGCCGAGCCGTTCCGAACCGAACCCGAAGAGCAGCTCGCGCAGCAGCACCCAGACGCCCAGAGCCACCACCAGCACGGCGCCGAGGCCGATGAGCTGGGCGACGGGCTCGGCAGAGGTGATCAGCCGCCAGGAGTTGTAGCCGGCCGCGCCCAGGAAGATCGCCAGGATCAGGATGACCAGGGAGGTCCAGATCTTCGCCGTCATCGTCAGCGCCTACAGACCCAGGTCGAGGTAGCCGTCGAGGCCATGGGTGAGGCCCGGACGGGAGGCGACAGTGCGCAGCCCCAGCAGCACTCCGGGCATGAAGGAGGCCCGGTCGAAGGAGTCGTGGCGCAGCGTCAGCTGCTCCCCGGGGGAGCCCAGCAGCACCTCCTGGTGGGCCACCAGCCCGCGCAGCCGGACCGCGTGGACGTGGATGTCCTCCACCACAGCCCCGCGGGCGCCGTCGGGATCATGGGCGGTCGCATCCGGCGAGGGGGCGACGCCGGCCTCGCGCCGGGCCTGGCCCATCAGCTCCGCGGTCCGTGCCGCCGTGCCGGAGGGAGCGTCGACCTTGTCGGGGTGATGCAGCTCGACGATCTCGGCCGACTCGAAGTACTGGGCGGCCTTGGCGGCGAAGGCGGTCGCCAGCACCGAGCCCAGGGCGAAGTTGGGGGCGATCAGCACTCCGGTGTCCGGATGCTGGGAGAGCAGCCCCTGCAGGCGGGTCAGGCGGTCGGCGTCCCAGCCGGTGGCGCCGACCACTGCGTGGATCCCCTGCTCGACGGCGAAGCGGACATTGTCCTCCGTGGCGTCCGGGATGCTGAGGTCCACCAGGTGGGTGGCACCGGAGTCCCGCAGCACCTGCAGGGAGTCGCCCCGCCCGAGCTGGGCGACCAGCTCCATGTCCTCCGCGCCGTCGACGGCCTGCACAGCTTGGGTTCCCATGCGCCCTCGGGCGCCGATCACCGCCACACGAATCTCAGCTTGGCTCATGGTCTCCAGCGTATCGTCCAGCGGGGACACCGGAGGACGAGCACCGGGGGACGACGAGCCCCCTGGGCAGGATGACGCACGGCGGACGCGGCCGACCCGCGCAGCACCGGATCAGTCCGGGCGCCGACCGGCGACGGCGACCCCGGCGCCATGGGTGAGGGCCTCCAGCGGTCCGCGGCGCCCGAGCAGCTGCTGCAGCGCCCCTCCGGCCAGCGCCGCGAGCAGCAGCACCACCATCATCTCCACCGGCCCGATCGCGGAGGTGTTGAGCAGGCCGTCCTCGGCGTGCCAGAGGTGCAGCACCAGCAGGTGCCCCACATAGAGGGTCAGCGGCATGGCCCCGGCACCCACCACCGGCGCGGCCAGACGTCCGATCCGCCGGGTCACCAGCAGGCAGACCCCCAGGACCAGCAGCGAGGTCCCCACCGTATGGAGCACATCGATCGACGTGCCGGAGTGCGGCGTCGGCAGCAGGTACCAGCGGGAGTCCTCGATGATCGGCAGCAGAGTGCCGGTGAGCAGCTCGCCGCGGACCTCGCGGTCGGACAGGCTGGAGAACCTGGCCAGATCGGCCACCACGTCGCTGGTGGCCAGCGTGATCCGGCCCGCCAGCCAACTGACCCCGGCCAACCCGGCCCCGGCCGCTGTCAGCCCCACCACCACCGCGGTGCTGTCCAGTCGCAGCCGTCCCACGGCCATCCCGGTGAACAGGTACGCCGGCCAGATGATCAGCGGATAGTAGCCTGTCACCGCCAGGTCCATGCCCAACAGCTGCGGCTCGGCCAGATCGGCGAATCCGGGGGAATGCCACAGCCGCCACCCGGAGGGAAACTCGTCGAGCCTCTCGGCCAGGAGGGTGTGCACTCCGCGCAGCACCAGCGGAGCCAGCAGCACCCAGCCCGCTGCCAGGGCGAACAGGGCCCGGGCCCCCAGCGAGAGGAACGGCAGGGCGAAGAGGAACAGGATCCCGTAGTGGACCAGGATGATGGCCACGAAGGTCTCCAGCTCCGCGACGGCGAGACCGATGACCATGATCAGCAGCGCCCGGACCGCGACCACCTTCCGGTTCCAGACCACCCGCTCCCGCGAACCCGCGCCGAGAGCTCCTCCGCTGAGCAGGGCCAGGCCCACGCCGGCCAGCAGCGCGAACAGCGCGGACGGACGGCCGGTGAACAGCCATCCGGCGAGCGTCGGATCGCCGGTGGCCTCGTCCGTGGTGGACAGCACATGGACCGCCATCATCCCCAGCAGGGCGAGGCAGCGGGCGGCGTCGACTCCGGAGATGCGGGGGGTGCGCCGGGGGCGGCCGCGACGCGGCGTCGCACCGGCGGTGCTGGGGCTGTCCACAGACGGTAGGCTACTGCCCATGGCGAGCGACAACGAGCTGACACACGAGTTCGACCTCCACCTGACCGAGGGCGAGGTCAAGCACCCCGATCAGACGGATCCGTTCTTCGGGCATCTGATCACCGCGATGGTCACGCCCTTCACCCAGGACGACCGGGTCGACTACGAGGCCTTCGAGGCGCTCGCCGTCAAGCTCGTGGAGGAGGGCAACGACTCGCTCGTGGTCTCCGGAACCACCGGTGAGACCTCCACGCTGGAGGACCACGAGAAGGAGGGGCTGGTCCGGGCGGCGAAGTCCGCCGTGGGTGACCGCGCGAAGGTCATCGCCGGCACCAGCACCAACCACACCTCCCATGACCTGGAGATGGCCCGCCGTGCCGAACGCGCCGGCGCCGACGGTCAGCTGGTGGTCACCCCGTACTACAACAAGCCCAGCCAGGACGGCGTGCTGGCCCACTACGAGGCCGTCGCCAACGCCGCCGACCTGCCGCTGATGATCTATGACATCCCGGGCCGCTCCGGCATCGCGATCGAGACGGAGACCATCCTCAAGCTCGCCGAGCACCCGCACATCATGTCGCTCAAGGATGCGAAGAACGACATCACCGCCACCACCGAGGTGCTCACCAAGACCGAGCTGGAGGTCTACTCGGGCGACGACCAGAACGTGCTGGCCTGGATGGCCATGGGCGCGGTCGGCGTCGTCTCGGTGACCTCCCACGTGGCCAGCCCCCACTTCCGCCGGATGATCGACGCCGTGCTGAACTACGACCTCAAAGAGGCCCGCATCGTCCACGGCGAGCTCGGCCCGGTCATCCGCGGCATGATGACCCGGGTCCAGGGAGCGGTCTCCTCGAAGCTGGTGCTGGACTGGCTCGGCTTCCCGATCGCCCCCGATGTGCGCCTTCCGCTGGTGCAGGCCAACGAGAAGGAGAAGGAACTCGTCCTGGCCGACCTTCGGGAGGCCGGCTGGAACCTCTGAGCCCTCCTCGTCCCCTGGGCCGGGCAGATGGTCCGCCTAGGTGGGGAGTCCACCGAGCACGTAGGCTCGGGATCACGTATATCGCAGATCTGAACACCGACCCAGGAGGGCCATCACCTTGGCACCACAGCGCCTGACCACCCCGCCGAAGCTGAAGAACGGCACGATGCGCATCGTGCCCCTCGGAGGCCTGGGAGAAGTCGGGCGCAACATGGCGGTGTTCGAGCTCGACGGCAAGATCCTCATCGTCGACTGCGGGGTGCTCTTCCCCGAAGAGGAGCAGCCCGGCGTCGACCTGATCCTGCCAGACTTCAGCTACATCGAGGACCGGCTCGACGACGTCGTCGGCCTGGTGCTCACCCACGGGCACGAGGACCACATCGGCGCAGTGCCGTACCTGCTGCGCAACAAGCCGGACATCCCGCTGATCGGCTCCACGCTGACGCTGGCCTTCGTGGAGGCCAAGCTGGCGGAGCACCGGATCAAGCCCTACACCCTCGAGGTCCAGGCCGGCGACGTCGAGGCGTTCGGCCCCTTCGAGTGTGAGTTCGTCGCGGTCAACCACTCCATCCCGGACGCCCTGGCGGTCCACATCCGTACCGAGGCCGGGTCCGTGCTGCACACCGGTGACTTCAAAATGGACCAGCTGCCGCTGGACGGCCGCATCACCGACCTGCGCCACTTCGCCAAGCTCGGCGAAGAGGGCGTGGACCTGTTCATGACCGACTCCACCAACGCCGACGTCCCCGGATTCACCACTCCGGAGAAGGAGATCGGCCCGGTCATCAACCAGTTCTTCTCCGACTCGCGACGCCGGATCATCGTCGCGTCCTTCTCCTCCCACGTCCACCGCGTCCAGCAGGTGCTCGACGCCGCGGCCGCCCACGGCCGACGCGTGGCCTTCGTGGGCCGTTCCATGGTGCGCAACATGGGGATCGCCGCGAAGCTGGGATACCTCGATGTGCCCGAGGGGATCCTGATCGACATGAAGAAGATCGACAACCTCCCGGACCACGAGGTCGTGCTGATGTCCACCGGCTCCCAGGGTGAGCCCATGGCCGCGCTTTCCCGCATGGCCAACGGCGACCACCAGATCCAGGTGGGGGAGGGTGACACCGTCATCCTCGCCTCCTCGCTGATCCCGGGCAACGAGAATGCGGTCTTCCGCGTCATCAACGGGCTGCTCAAGCTCGGCGCCGAGGTCGTGCACAAGGGCACCGCCAAGGTTCACGTCTCCGGCCACGCCTCCGCCGGTGAGCTGCTCTACTGCTACAACATCGTCCAGCCGAAGAACGTGATGCCGGTCCACGGCGAGACCCGCCACCTGATCGCCAACGGCAACCTGGCGATCGAGACCGGCGTGGACCCGGAGCGGGTGCTGCAGTGCGAGGACGGCACCGTGGTGGACCTGCGCGACGGCGTCGCCCGGATCTCCGGCCAGATCGAATGCGGCTATGTCTACGTCGACGGCTCCTCCATCGGCGAGATCACTGACGCTGACCTGAAGGACCGGCGCACCCTCGGCGAGGAGGGCTTCATCTCGGTCATCACCGTGGTCAACCGGCAGACCGGGCAGATCGTCTCCGGCCCGGACATCCACGCCCGTGGTGTGGCCGAGGAGGACAAGGTCTTCAAGGACATCAAGGCCAAGATCGCCCGGGCGCTGACTGAGGCCATCCAGGACAACAAGGAGCACACCACCCACCAGCTCCAGCAGATCGTCCGCCGGACGATCGGCTCGTGGGTCAACCGCAAGCTGCGCCGCAAGCCGATGATCGTCCCGGTGATCGTCGAGACCTGATCCCGGCGCGCGTCGTCGGGTGTGATGGCGTCGTCCGGTGTGATTCGGGGCCAAAGGCGTGGCCATCACGCCGGTCGGCGCCTGCGCGCGGTAGGTTGGCGGGTATGGCGACACGTACTTCCCCCTCGCGCGCCGCCAGCTCGGACGGACGGAAGAAGAAGTCCACCACCGGTGCTGACAGCCGCGCGAAGACGTCGAAGAAGACCACCCACCAGGCCCCGGACCGGGGGAACCTGGTGGCCGCCGCGTTGCGCGGGCTCTGGATGGCCTTCGCGACGCCGGTGGCCGCTGCGCTCCGCGGCATCGGCCGCCAGGTCAAGGTCGACCCCGAGGACCGCCGTGACGGCGCCGCCCTGGTGTTCATCCTGCTGGCTCTGATCACCGCCGTCGTCGACTGGTGGGGGGTGCGACAGCATGACCACTGGAGCATCGACATCGTCCACAACGGGACCGCCGGGACCTTCGGCTGGGCCGCTTCGCTGCTGCCGGTGGTGCTGTTCATCACCGCAGTGCGCTACATCCGACACCCCCAGGAGCACGAGGACAACAGCCGCGTCGCCATCGGTCTGACCCTCATCCTCTGCTCGGCGGCAGGCCTGGCTCACCTGGCCCACGGCATGCCCACACTCAACGCCGCCTTCGAGGACATGCTGGCCTCCGGGGGGATCATCGGATACCTGGCCACGGTGCCGCTGGCCAGCCTGGTCACCCCCTACCCCGTCTGGGTGATCCTCGCCCTGACGCTGCTCGCGGGCATCCTGGTGCTCACCGACACCCCGTTACGCCGGATCCCGCAGCGCCTCGCCGTCGCCAAGGCCTATGTGGTCGGGGAACGCCCGGAGCCGCTGCCCGAGACGAAGCCGCTGACCGAGGAGACCTCCGCGGACAGGAGCGCCCAGGAGGGGACCTCCCGGAAGCCCCGGAAGGCGCGGGCACAGCACGCGTCCGGCGAGGCCGCCGAGGAGACCGCCGTCTTCGAGGAGGAGCCCGAGCGTCCGAAGAAGGGCCTGCTCGCCAAGATCCTCGGCGCCAAGGCCGAGACCGCACTCCCTGACGAACAGCTCAGCTCCGAGGACGAGCTGCCGTCCCCGGCCGCAGAGGGCGCCTACGACAGCTCCGCCCTGGAGGAGGACTCCGCGCCGTCGGCCCCTGCCGTCCCACCGGGAGTGCGCCGCCCCACGGCCCAGGAGCTGGCGATCCAGCGGGCCCGGGAGAAGGCCGCCGAGTCCGGCCAGGTTCCCGATGGTCCCGCACCGTCGGCAGACTCCGGGGCCGCCCCAGCGGCCGGGGCCTTCGAGGGTGTTCCGGCCCAGCCGGACCCGCAGCCGGACCCGCAGCCGAACCCGCAGCCGAGCCCTCAGTCGAGCCCGCAGCCGCGGGCGGCCGTCGCGCCGACTGCCGCCGCCGCGGAGACTCCGGCGCCCGCCACGGATCTCCCGGTGCGTTCCGAGCAGCTCGAGCTGGCCGGCGACGTCACCTACACGCTGCCTGACCAGGCGATGCTGCCTGCCGGACCCCCGCCGAAGGAGCACACCTCGGCAAACGACGAGATCGTCGAGGCGCTGAACCAGACGTTCTACCAGTTCAAGGTCGAGGCACAGGTCACCGGGTTCTCCCGGGGACCGACGGTGACCCGGTACGAGGTGGAACTGACTCCGGGCACCAAGGTCGAGAAGGTCACCTCCCTGGAGAAGAACATCTCCCTGGCCGTGGCCTCGAACGAGGTCCGCATCCTCAGCCCGATCCCCGGCAAGTCCGCCATCGGCATCGAGATCCCGAACAAGGACAAGGAGGTCGTCGCCCTGGGCGACGTCCTGCGCTCCAACGCGGCCCGGAAGACCGAACACCCGATGGTCATGGGCGTGGGCAAGGACATCGAGGGCGGCTACGTGGTGGCCAACCTGGCGAAGATGCCGCACCTGCTGGTCGCCGGTGCCACCGGCGCCGGCAAGTCGGCCTTCGTGAACTCGATGGTGACCTCGGTGCTCATGCGTTCCACCCCGGACGAGGTCCGCATGGTCATGGTGGACCCCAAGCGGGTGGAGCTCACCGCCTACGAGGGCGTGCCGCACCTGGTCACCCCCATCATCACCGACCCCAAGAAGGCCGCCGAGGCGCTGCAGTGGGTCGTCAAGGAGATGGACAACCGCTACGACGACCTCGCCCACTTCGGGTACAAGCATGTCGATGACTTCAACAAGGCCGTCCGGGCCGGAAAGATCCAGCTGCCGCCGGACTCGAAGCGCGAGCTGCGGCCCTACCCGTACCTGCTGGTGATCGTCGACGAGCTGGCGGACCTGATGATGGTCGCTCCGCGCGATGTCGAGGACTCCATCGTGCGCATCACCCAGCTGGCCCGTGCCGCCGGCATCCATCTGGTGCTGGCCACCCAGCGACCCTCGGTCAACGTCGTCACCGGCCTGATCAAGGCGAACGTGCCCTCCCGGATGGCCTTCGCCACCTCCTCCGCCACCGACTCCCGCGTGGTGCTCGACTCGGTCGGGGCGGAGAAGCTGCTCGGCCAGGGCGACGCCCTGTTCCTCCCGATGGGGATGAACAAACCCATGCGCGTACAGGGTGCCTGGGTCAACGAGTCCGAGGTCCACGCCGTGGTCGAGCATGTGAAGTCGCAGCTGAAGGCGCAGTACAGCGAGGACGCCGTCGCCGCGATGGAGCCGAAGAAGCGGGAGATCGATGCCGACATCGGCGATGATCTCGACCTGCTGCTGCAGGCCACTGAGCTGGTGGTCACCACCCAGTTCGGATCGACGTCGATGCTTCAGCGCAAGCTGCGCGTCGGCTTCGCGAAGGCCGGTCGCCTGATGGACCTGATGGAGTCCCGTGGCGTGGTCGGGCCCTCCGAGGGATCCAAAGCGCGCGATGTGCTGGTCACCCCGGAGGAGCTTCCCGGGGTGCTGGCGACCATCGGAGGGGAGGAGCCGCCGACGGCGGCGCCGTCCGAGGACGCCCCCGGCGCTTACGAGGGCGCCCCGGTGGACCTCGAGCCGGCCCCCGGCGTCGCCACCGGTGCCCCGGCCGGGACCGGACCCACCGAGGCC
Source organism: Nesterenkonia suensis (assembly GCF_054782935.1). Taxonomy (NCBI): domain Bacteria; kingdom Bacillati; phylum Actinomycetota; class Actinomycetes; order Micrococcales; family Micrococcaceae; genus Nesterenkonia; species Nesterenkonia suensis. Next base: position 730,455 of record NZ_BAAGRN010000001.1, read on the forward strand.
GCTCCGCACCAGCCCCCGCAGGCCTCGCCGACGGGCCACCAGCCCGCAGATCCCAGTCCTGCCGGGCACCAGCCCCAGCGTGGGGCCCCGCCGGCCGGCGGCTCCACCATGTCCGGGCTGAGCTCAGCGGACCTGATCGCCCGGGATCTGGCCGAGCGCACTGCCTCCCTGCCCGAGGCGAGCGACTATCATGACGGTCACGACTCCACTGCCGGAGAGGACGCCTGGCAGCTCACCGGACGGTGACCTGCCGGATCCTGATCCCGGCTCCGCGCCCCGCCCCGCCGAGAAGAGGAACTGCGTGAGCTCGTCCACCCCAGAGCAGACCGACCCGGAGAAGCCCCCGCTGCTCAACATCGCCAATGCGCTCACGATGCTGCGCATCGTGCTGGTGCCGCTGTTCGTCTGGTTCCTGCTGCTGGACGCCGCGCCGGCGACCGCGGGCGGCTTCGAGGCGACCAACGGAGGCTGGCGCTGGGCCGCGGCGGGACTGTTCGCCGCGGCGATGATCACGGACAAGATCGACGGCGACCTGGCCCGTGCCAGGAACCTGGTCACCGATTTCGGGAAGATCGCCGATCCGATTGCGGACAAGCTGCTCATCGGTGCCGGGCTGGTCATGCTCTCGGTGCTGGGTGAGCTGCCGTGGTGGGTGACGATCGTGATCCTGGCCCGTGAGCTCGGCATCACCGTGCTGCGTATGGTGGTCATCCGCTATGGCGTGATCCCGGCCTCCCGCGGCGGCAAGCTCAAGACGGTCCTGCAGGCCGCCGGTCTGCAGCTGATGCTGCTGCCGCTGGTGGTCATCGCCGGGTGGCTGGCGGACGTCGCATTCTGGATCATGATGGCCGCTCTGGTGGTCACCGTGCTCACCGGGCTCGACTATCTGCTCTCGGCGCTGCGTCTGCGCCGCGCGGCCCGCTGAACGGCCAGGGGCGATCAAGATCGCCGGGCCGCCCGACCTGATCAGCGCGTTCCGACCCAGCGCGTTCCGACCAACCGTGGAGGAGGTTCAGCCCGTGAGCGGAGGACCCGGAGCGATGCCCCGCTCCAGCCGGGGGGAGAGCCCCGGGAGCTCTGATGCCCGCCGGGGAGAGCCGGAGCCGGTGCGCGCGCACCGACCCGAGGCGGGGGTCGCCCATGAACGCTGGACCCGGGATCAGCAGGAGATCGCCGGCCCCGCAGATCAGGTGGCCGAGGCGGCTGAACGCCGCACGGACCCGGTGGAGATCATCCAGCGCTGTGCTCACCGCCAGCTGACTCTGTCCACGGCGGAATCGCTGACGGCCGGATCGTTGGCGGCCCGGCTCGCCGACGTCCCGGGGGCATCAGCGGTGCTGCGGGGCGGCGTCGTGGCCTATTGCAATCCGGTGAAACACGAGCTGCTGGGCGTGGACGAGCATCTGCTGGAAGCCCGCGGTGCCGTCGACCCCACGGTCGCGGCGGCCATGGCCCGCGGCGCGGCCTCGGCGACGGGATCCGTGCTGGGAGTCTCCACCACCGGCGTCGCCGGGCCCGAGCCCCATGAGGGCAAGGACGTCGGCACCGTCTACGTGGGTCTGGCCTGCTCCCAGGACGCCGCTGAGCGGGTCGGGCTGCGACTGCCGGAGGCCTGCGAGGCCGACGCCGGCGTGTCCTCCGGAGGTCCTTCCGGAGGGCCTGCGATGGTCGCGGGGGAGCACTGGATCTCCGGGGCGGTGCTGCTCGACCTCGACGGGGATCGGGCCGCCATCCGGGAGGCAACAGTGGAGGCTGCGCTGAAGCTCGTCGAGGAGCTGCTGCTCACAGAGCCCCCAGGTGTCGGTGATCCCCGCTAGAGTGGGGAACAAAATCCGGGGAGATCGAGTTGCTCCGGATGAGGCGTCTGCTCTCGCACCGTTCACGGTCAGGCCCCAGGGTCGGACCGAGGAGCAGACGCATGAGGGCCATCGGAGTCCACGAAGGAGAGAGACCATGGTGAGACAGCCAGTCACCGTCAACGGAGTCACCCGTTGGAAAGACCTGGACGTCGACGCCGCGCCGGCCGCCGAGTCCAAGGAGGCCAAGGCCGTGGTCCTGCGTCAGGAGATCGGCGATGTCCTGCGCAGCATCCGCCAGGCCGAGGGCCGCACGCTGCGCGATGTCTCGCATGGGGCGAGGGTCTCGTTGGGATACCTGTCCGAGGTCGAACGTGGACAGAAGGAGGCCTCTTCCGAGCTGCTGGCATCGATCTGCGCCGCGCTGGACGTGCCGCTCTCGTCGATGCTGGGCCAGGTGGCCGAGCGTGTCGCCGTGGCGGAGGGGCTGCATGTCCCGGACACTGTGCCCACCGAGTTCCAGCGCGAGTTCGGCCACGGTGTGGTGCCCGACGGCATCCCCGAGGACTTCACGCAGGAGGAGCTCGCCCGCAGCTGCGGATGACATCGCCCTGAGTGTCTGAGCACAGAGGGTCGGTCCCACGGGGCCGACCCTCTGTGACGTCGGCGTCCCGCCTGATCTGTGATCGGCCTCGCGACCCCTTAGACTGACACGCATGGATACGCCCGACCGCCCTGCCCTGGTCCGCGAGCTGGAACGGGAGTTCAACCGGCTGTTCGTCCGCCGTCGGTTCAACGCCCTGCAGCTGGCTCGTCGGATCGACCCTGAGATCGAGCCCGCGTCCTATTCGGTGCTGGCCACCCTGCAGAACGAAGGGCCCGCGAGGATGACCTCCATCGCGCGGCACCTCGGGATCGGCAAGCCCACATTGTCCCGCCAGCTGACGACGCTGGTCTCGCGAGGGTGGGTGAGCAAGGAGACCGACCCTGCCGACGGCCGTGCGCAGACGGTCTCGCTGACCGCCGAGGGCCGGGAACGCCTCGAAGCGGCCCAGCAGGAGCGTGCCGAACGCTACCTGACGATGCTGCAGTCCTGGGACCAGGAGGAGATCGAGGCGCTCTGGATGCTGGTGGCCAAGCTGAACCGCACCTACGCCGAACAGGACCCCGCCGGACCCGGCTTCCCCGCCTCCGGGCAGGGGGGAGAAGGCGGACAAGGAGGCACCCCTCCGCCCGCCGAGAGCGCCTGATGTCGCAGACCTGTGCGGAGCCCCGCCGAGGGAAGGGGCAGCGCCGATGCAGCTGAGCAGATTCTGGTTCCTCATGGAGGGCGAGTTCGGCACCCGCTATGCGCACGTCCTCGCCGGTTCCCTGGTGCTCACCGGCCATCAGAAGACGGCCTCCGAGGCCCTGGCCTCCGGAGTGAGCCCACGGGAAGTCTGGGAGGCGATCTGCCAGCAGCAGGAGATCCCGGACGACCGGCGCCTGGGACGCGACATCCCTCCGAAGCGCTGACCCCGATCTCCGGATCGACCCGCAGGACGGCGCCCGACACGCACCTCTGCTTCGAAGGTATGTTCGAGGACGTGCGGTAGTGTTCTCCACAGTAGGTGTCGCGCACGGTGACCGCCACGCCCGATGGTCCACAGACCAGCACTCCCTGCTGGGACGTGTCAGAGGTGGTGCATAGTGTCGGAGGCGTCATCACAGCACCGCACTGGTGCCACAGAATCAGCACAGACGACGTCACAGAGGTGAATCATGGCAGTCAGCCCAGACCGGGAGAAGGCGCTCGAAGCGGCCCTGGCCCAGATCGACAAGCAGTACGGCAAGGGCTCGGTGATGCGCCTGGGCGACGAGACCCGCGCACCGATCGAGACCATCTCCACGTCGTCCATCTCGATGGACGCCGCGTTGGGCATCGGAGGCTTTCCCCGCGGACGTGTCGTCGAGATCTATGGCCCGGAGTCCTCCGGCAAGACGACGGTCGCCCTGCATGCGGTGGCCAACGCCCAGAAGTCCGGAGGCATCGCCGCCTTCATCGACGCCGAGCACGCCCTGGATCCCACCTACGCGGAGAAGCTCGGAGTGGACACTGACGCCCTGCTGGTCTCCCAGCCGGACACCGGGGAGCAGGCCCTGGAGATCATGGACATGCTGGTCTCCTCCGGGTCGCTGGACATCGTCGTGATCGACTCGGTGGCCGCGCTGGTGCCGCGCGCCGAGATCGAAGGGGAGATGGGAGACAGCCACGTCGGGCTCCAGGCCCGGCTGATGTCGCAGGCGCTGCGGAAGATCGCGGGGCGACTCTCGCAGACCAAGACCACCGCCATCTTCATCAACCAGCTGCGCGAGAAGGTCGGCGTGTTCTTCGGTTCGCCCGAGACCACCTCGGGCGGCAAGGCCCTGAAGTTCTACGCCTCGGTCCGCGTGGACGTCCGCCGCATCGAGACCCTCAAGGAGGGCACCAACGCTGTCGGGAACCGAACCCGGGCCAAGATCGTGAAGAACAAGATGGCGCCGCCGTTCAAGCAGGCGGAGTTCGACATCCTCTACGGCGAGGGAATCTCTCGCGAGGGCGGTCTGATCGACGTCGGCGTGGAGAACGGCCTGGTGAAGAAGTCGGGGGCCTGGTTCACCTATGACGGCGATCAGCTGGGGCAGGGCAAGGAGAAGGCCCGCCAGTTCCTGAAGGACAACCCGGACCTCGCCGATGAGATCGAGCGCCGTATCCGGGAGAAGCTGGGCATCATCGATGCCGAGTCGGAGGACGGCGGCCCGTCGCTGAAGGCCGTCGACGGCCCGGCCTGAGTCTGACCGATGAGTGTCAGCGAGGACCCCGCACCCGCCTCGGGGACCGGCGGCCATCAGCAGGACACCATCGCCGCCCTGCGAGAGTCTCTGGCCCGCCTCGAGGCGGGGGAGTCGTCGTCATCGCCGGAGACGGAGGACCTCGGCGGCCCCGCTGGGGAGGTGTCCGCTGAGCCGGCCCGGCCCAGGATCTCCGATGACTGCGGCGACGACTACGACCGGGCGCGCAACGTAGTGCTGCGCAAGCTGACCGGCTCGGCCAAGAGCCGTCATCAGCTGGCGGAGGCGCTCCGTGCCAAGGAGTTCTCCGAGGAGGTCATCATCGCGGTGCTGGACCGCCTCGAGGAGGTTCAGCTGATCGATGATGCGGCCTTCGCCAGGATGTGGGCACGGACTCGGCATGAGAATCGGGGGCTGGGCCGAGCGGCCCTGCGCCGTGAGCTCACGGAGCGCGGAGTCGCCGACGCGGAGATCGAGGAGGCGCTCGAGCAGGTCAGCGCCGACGACGAGGACGCCGCGGCGCGGGAGCTGATCGCCAGGAAGCTGCGTGGCGTGGATCTTCCCCCGGGGCACGATGCCGCGGCGCGCAAGGAGCGGGACAAGCACACCCGTCGGCTGGTCTCGATGCTCGCGCGGCGCGGACACAGCCCCGGCGCGGCGTTCCAGCTGGTGCGCGAAGCCCTGGACGAGCACATCAGCGGGGCCACCGGTGGGTGAAGCCCGCGGCACGGGGGCGTAGAATTGACCGGCAGCGCGGGTCCGCCCCCGCGAGTGCGCCCGAGGATGCCCCCCGAGACCGACCCTGTGAGATCTGCGAGCGTGACGATGACCGAGACGACCCTGGACCGCCCCGCACACGCACCGGCCGCCCGGAGCTCCGAGGAGGAGCCGGCACCGGCCCGCACCTATGACGTGCGCACGTTCGGCTGCCAGATGAACGTCCACGACTCCGAGCGGATCTCCGGTCTGCTGGAGGACGCCGGCTACAGCGCCGCCGCACCGGACGAGACTCCGGACCTGGTCGTCTTCAACACCTGCGCGGTGCGCGAGAACGCCGACAACAAGCTCTACGGACACCTGGGTCAGCTGCGCAGCACCAAACGGGAGCGGAAGGGCATGCAGATCGCCGTCGGCGGCTGTCTGGCGCAGAAGGACCAGAACACCGTCCTGGAGAAGGCCCCATGGGTCGATGTCGTCTTCGGCACCCACAACATCGGCTCCCTGCCGACCCTGCTGGAGCGCTCCCGGCACAACCAGGACGCGGAGATCGAGATCCTCGAGTCTCTGGAGACCTTCCCCTCCACATTGCCCACCAAACGTGATGCGGTCTACTCCGGCTGGGTGTCCATCTCGGTGGGGTGCAACAACACCTGCACCTTCTGCATCGTGCCGTCGTTGCGCGGCAAGGAACGGGACCGACGCCCCGGCGAGATCCTCGCCGAGGTCCAGGCCCTGGTCGACGACGGTGCGGTCGAGGTGACCCTGCTGGGCCAGAACGTGAACACCTACGGCGTCGAGTTCGGCGATCGCGGGGCCTTCGCGAAGCTGTTGCGCGCCTGCGGCGAGATCGACGGTCTCGAACGGGTCCGCTTCACCAGCCCCCACCCGGCCTCCTTCACCGATGACGTCATCGAGGCGATGGCGGAGACCCCGAACGTGATGCCGCAGCTGCACATGCCCCTGCAGTCCGGCTCCGACACCGTGCTGAAGGCCATGCGGCGGTCCTACCGGTCCAAGAAGTTCCTCGGCATCCTGGACAAGGTCCGGCAGCGCATGCCCCACGCCGCAGTGACCACTGACATCATCGTCGGGTTCCCCGGCGAGACCGAGGAGGACTTCGAGGACACCCTGCGCGTGGTCGAGGCTTCACGGTTCGCCTCGGCCTTCACCTTCCAGTATTCGCCGCGCCCCGGCACCCCGGCGGCGACCATGGAGGACCAGATCCCCAAGCAGGTGGTCCAGGAGCGCTTCGAGCGGCTCATCGCGCTGCAGGATGAGATCACAGTGGAGGAGAACCGACGACAGCTCGGCACGGTGCAGGAGCTGCTGGTCACCGCCGACTCCGGGTCCAAAGGCGCGGAGACGGGACGACTCTCCGGGCGTGCTCCGGACAACCGCCTGGTGCACTTCTCCGTCCCCGAGGGCGCTGAGCGGCCCCGGCCCGGAGACTTCGTCACAGTGACCATCTCTGGGGCCGGATCCCATCACCTGCTGGCCGACCCGGCCTCGCGGGAGGAGTACCGGCTGCGTCGATCCCTCGCCGGTGACGCCTGGGATCGCGCTCAGGCGGAGTCCTGCGGCGTGGGCACCACCCAGGTCGGCGGGGACCAGCCGGGGGCGGTCTCGTTGGGGATGCCGACCATGCGCCCGAACGGCTGAGCCGGTGACCTCCGCGCCTGGGCAGCTGCCGCTGCTCGTGATCGCCGGAGCCACCGCCGTCGGCAAATCCGCTCTCGGGGTGGAGCTGGCGCTGCGCCTCGGCGGGGAGATCATCAATGCCGACTCCATGCAGCTCTACCGAGGCATGGACATCGGCACCGCCAAGGTGGCCGAACACCAGCGGCGCGGAGTGCCGCACCACCTTCTCGACGTCCTCGACGTCACGGAGGAGGCCTCGGTGGCCGTCTATCAGCGGCACGCCCGAGAGCTCATCGGCGAGATCCGGTCTCGCGGCCGAGTGCCGATCATGGTCGGCGGATCCGGCCTCTACGTGCGCGCCGCCGTCGACGTCATCGAGTTCCCGCCCACCGATCCCGAGACCCGCCGCACGCTCACCCGGCGTCTCGAGGACGAAGGCCCCGAACGTCTCCGTGAGGAGCTGCGCGCCGCCGACCCCGAGTCCGCCTCAGCGATCCGCGACGACCGTCGGCTGGTCCGTGCCCTGGAGGTCGTCCTGCTGACCGGCCGGACCTTCTCCTCCTACATGCCGCAGAGAGTCCACGAGCCCGCCGTGGGCCCGGTGCACCAGATCGGGCTGACCCTGCCGCGCGATCAGCTGCGGGGCAGGATCGACGCCCGCGTGGAGACGATGGTCGCCCAGGGTCTGCTCGAAGAGGTCCGCACCCTCGAGGCGCAGGGCCTGCGCCAGGGGCGCACGGCGTCCCGTGCCATCGGCTATCAGCAGTTCCTCGACGTCCTGGACGGCCGGCTCAGCGAAGCTGCCGCCGTGGAAGAGACAGCCACCGCCACCCGGCGCCTCGCGAAGCGTCAACAGACCTGGTTCCGCGCGGACCCGAGGATCACCTGGCTGCCGGTGGACCTGGAGGCCGACGACGTCGTCGGGCAGCTGGCCGACCAGGCCCAGCTCACACTCAGGGAAGCAACGCGCATCCGCTGACGTTGACCCACAGCAGAACCACACACCCCTCCGCCCAGGAAGGCACCACCGTGGCCCATCACCTCCCCGCACTCGACGCTGTCAGCGGCGCCCGCTTCACCAAGGCCCATGCGACCGGCAACGACTTCGTGATGCTCGCCGACGCCGACGGTGAGCTGTCGCTCGACGCCTCGGTGGTCCGAGCGCTGTGTGATCGCCACCAGGGGATCGGCGGTGACGGGGTGATCAGGGCTGTGCCTGCCCGGCTGGCCGCCGACGCACGCCGGGTCCTCGAGGCGGAGGAGATCCCGCACGAGCCCGCCGACCAGCTCTGGTTCATGGACTATTGGAACTCGGACGGCTCGGTCGCGGAGATGTGCGGCAACGGGGTGCGGGCCTTCGCCCATTTCCTGAGCTCCGAAGGTCTCGTCGAACTCGCCGAGGGGGACCAGCTCGCACTGGTCACCCGGGCGGGGGTGCGGACGGTGCGCCGTGTGCCGGAGGGCTACGCCATCGGGATGGGCATCTGGTCCTTCATCGACCCCGAGCTGGCCCAGGCCAACGCCTCGGACTCCCTGGTCATCGCCCAGGGGCTGACCGACCCGCGTCCGGCGCTGAGCATCTCCCTGGGCAACCCCCACACGGTGGTGGCCCTGCCCGAGGAGGACGCGTTGGAGGCCCTGGACCTCCACACGGCACCGCAGGTGGATCCGGTGCCCCCGCACGGCACCAATGTGGAGTTCGTCGTCCCCTCCGACCCGCTGGTCGTCGACGGCATGGGGCAGGTGCGCATGCGGGTGCACGAACGCGGAGTCGGCGAGACGCTGTCCTGCGGGACCGGAGCCTGCGCGGCGGCGGCAGCCGTGCGGGTCTGGGCCGCCGAGGACGGCGCCGACGCCTGGACCGTCCAGGTCCCCGGCGGGGAGGTCACGGTGCGATTCCTGGCCCGGGAGGACGGCGCCGAGGATGTGGAGCTGTCCGGTCCGGCCGAGAACGTCTACAGCGGGGTCATCGCCTGACAGCGGCTCCGCAGCCCTGACAGTGGCCCGGCTGCTCTGACAGCAGTCGCTCAGCCCTGGCTGCGCCGGACGCGCAGCAGGCGGAAACCCTTGGCCGTCTCCGGCCGGTCGGCGGTGAAGTCATCGCCGACCGCCGCGACCATCGAGCGGATCCAGGTCAGCAGCGAGTCCGCGCCGAGGTTCTTCTGCACCACCAGCCACGCCTCGGCCTCGTCCTCCAGGCGCGGCAGCCACTGCTCCAACAGTTCGTGGAGGACAGCCTTGCCGACGCGGATCGGGGGATTGGACCAGATCGTGGAGAACCGGACGCCGACAGGGACGTCTTCAGGGGCCATCACCTCGAGGTTCCCCAGACCCAGGCGTCGAGCGTTCTCCGCGCAGAGTTCACGGGCTCGGGCGTTGACGTCCACGGCCCACACGGTCGCGTCTGGGGACTGCAGCGCCATGGTCAGCGCGATCGGTCCCCAGCCGCAGCCGATGTCGAGCAGGTGCCCTTCCCCGGCGGGCTCCGGCGCGTGCTTCAGCAGCACGGCGGTCCCCTTGTCGATCCCGTCCGGGGAGAAGATCCCACCGGCAGTGACCACGGAGACCTGCCGTCCGGCCAGCTCGACGTCGACCTCTCGGCGACGTGCCGGGCCGGAGGGGGCGGAGGAGAAATAGTGCTGAGAGCTCACAGGGAGATGCTATCGCCTCCGCACCAGCTGACCCCTGTGGCGCCAGATTCGCACGGGCGCGCAGGACACCGTAGACTCCTCTGCCATGTGGATCTTCTTCCTCTGATGCTCTCGTGCGACGCGACCCTCGCGTCGTCCACGGTCGAGCCCGCGGGTCGCCCTGTCGGACACCCGCAGACCATCACCCTGTCACGCTCCGGCCATCGACGTGCTCGACCCGCCCGTCGGCCTGAGATGATCACCACCTCTTGACTCCGCCACCCCGCCTGGCGTGGACGACCAACGGGCAGGAATCCGCCACCGGCGGACCGCCCGAAGGCCCTGGTCGACAGCCTCGACGGGAGCAGCCCCTTCCTCCACAGCTGAGACAGGCACCGTCGTCGTACTCCACAGTCGGCGGCCTCGGCTAGTGCCGCTCCAGCGCGGAGCCGTAGGATGGAAGGACCCCTCACCGGGGTTGCCGGAGCCGAGACCCGGCACAGAGGGAGCCGCCGATGACAGGTGGCCCCGACGAGGAGATTATGACGAACACCCATCACGACGACACCACCCCTGGCACGGGGGACGAACCGCGCGAGGACGCAGGCGCTGAGGCGCCGGACGCTCCGGAGAGCCAGGCTGTCGATGACCAGGCCACCGTGGATGCCACTATCGAGCGCATTCTGGCCGCCGATCAGGCCCGTGCCGAGAGCGTCAGCCGTGCCGAAGCACCTCGCGGGACCGGGCGGACCCGGATCATCGCCGACGCGGCGCACCGCCGGGACGGCGACACCGCCGAGGGGGCTCGCGGTTCTGTGCTTGAGGGGCAGGCTCGGGAGCTCGCTGACCTGCGGACCCGCCATACCGAGGCGGACGGCGACCAGTTCGACCTGCTGGAGCGGCGCTCCCTGCGCCGGGTGGAGGGGCTCTCCACCGAGCTGGAGGATGTCACCGAAGTCGAGTACCGCCAGCTACGCCTGGAACGTGTGGTGCTCGCCGGGCTGTGGAGCACCGGCCCCGTCACCGAGGCGGAGCATTCGCTGCGGGAACTGGCCGCGCTGGCTGAGACCGCAGGCTCGACAGTGCTGGACGGCTTCCTGCAGCGCCGAGCCACCCCCGACCCCGGCACGTTCTTCGGATCAGGCAAGGCCGAGGAGATCCGCCAGGCGGTCGCGGACCTGGGAGCAGACACCGTGGTGGTGGACTCCGAGCTGGCGCCGTCCCAGCGGCGCGGTCTGGAGGACATCGTCAAGGTCAAGGTCATCGACCGCACCGGACTGATCCTGGACATCTTCGCCCAGCATGCCAAGTCCCGCGAGGGCAAGGCGCAGGTGGAGCTCGCTCAGCTCGAGTATCTGCTGCCGCGGCTCCGCGGCTGGGGTGAGTCGATGTCCCGCCAGGCCGGTGGGCAGGTCGGCGGCGCCGGCGCCGGAATGGGCTCCCGCGGACCGGGTGAGACGAAGATCGAGCTGGATCGTCGACGCATCAACACCCGGATGGCGAAGCTGCGTCGGCAGATCGCCGGAATGAAGCCGGCCCGTGAGGCCAAGCGCGCCAACCGCAAGCGCCACGCCGTGCCGTCGGTCGCGATCGCCGGCTACACCAACGCCGGGAAGTCCTCGCTGCTCAATCGGCTGACCGACGCCGGGGTGATGGTGGAGAACGCGCTGTTCGCGACCCTGGATCCCACAGTGCGCAAGGCGTCCACACCCGATGGGATCGGCTATACGCTCTCGGACACCGTCGGCTTCGTGCGGCAGCTGCCCACCCAGCTGGTGGAGGCGTTCCGCTCCACCTTGGAGGAGGTCGCCGATGCGGACCTGATCCTTCACGTGGTGGACGCCTCTCACCCGGAGCCGGAGGGGCAGATCAGCGCCGTGCGCACGGTGCTGGCGGAGGTCGACGCCCACGAGGTCCCGGAGATCATCGTGCTGAACAAGGCTGACATGGCCGACGACGTCGTCGTCGAGCGGATCCGGCGCCGGGAGCCGCGCACTGTCCTGGTCTCGGCCCACACCGGTCAGGGCATCGACGAGCTGCGCGAGCTGATCAGCGAGTCGATCCCGCGCCCGAATGTGAGCCTGGAGCTGCTGATCCCCTACTCCGACGGAGACGTGGTCTCTCGGCTGCACGGTGCAGACGCCGAGATCCTCAGCACCGAGTACCTGGCCGAGGGCACGCGGATGAGTGTGCGAGTCCGTCCGGACCTCGCCGCCGAGCTGCAGGAGCACGTCCTCACGGACGAGCCGGGCGCCGCATGAGTCCGCAGGCGCCGACCACCCGGTCCACCGGGCATCTGCGGTCCACTGAGCTCCTCGACCATGCCGTCACCGCCATGGGAGGGGTGCACCGGGAGGGCCAGATGGACATGGCACGCCATGTGGACCACGCCCTGCGTCGTCGGCGGCACCTGTTGGTGCAGGCGGGCACCGGGACCGGCAAATCGCTGGCCTATCTGGTCCCCGCCGTGGTGCACGCCCTGGACAGCGAACGTCCGGTGCTGATCTCCACCGCGACGCTGGCCCTGCAGGCCCAGATCATGGGGCGCGATCTTCCCCGGCTGCTGACGCATCTGGACGGGGAGCTGGAGGATGAGGTCAGCATCGCGCTGGTCAAAGGCCGGGCGAACTACCTCTGCAAGCACAAGCTCGACGGAGGCTTCCCCCAGGAGGATGAGGAGCAGGCGCTGTTCTCCTTCGGTGAGGAGCCTGTAGGGGAGTCCGCACCGGAACCGGGCTCCCGGCTCGGCCGGGAGATCGTCCGGCTGCGGGAGTGGGCCGAAGAGACCGAGACCGGTGATCGGGACGACCTGCCGGAGGGCGTCTCGGACCGAGCGTGGCGTCAGGTCTCGGTCAACGCCGTGGACTGCATCGGACCGCGGAAGTGTCCGATGGCCACCGAATGCTTCTCCGAGCTGGCCCGTGAGCGGGCACAGGACGCTGACCTGGTGGTCACCAACCACGCGATGCTGGCCATCGATGCCTTCGAAGGTCTGCAGGTGCTGCCTGAGCACGACGCGGTCATCATCGATGAGGCCCACGAGCTGGCCGACCGCGTGACTTCGGCGGTGACGGCCCAGCTGTCAGTGCAGATGATTCAGACGGCGGCCAGCTCGCTGCGCCGCCACACGAGCCTCAGCGGCGAGGACCTGCAGGCGGCCGCCATCGCGGTCGACGCGGCCTTCCATGCGAAGGAGTCCGGGCTGCTCACCCGGGGGCCGGACCCGCAGCAGACCCAGGCTCTGGAGATCACCCGCAATGCGGCCCGCACCGCCCTGTCGGACAGCAAGCCATCCGGTGAGTCCGAGGGGGACACCGGGCGCGCCACCGCCCGGGCCCGAGTGCAGGCGGTCCAGGAGACTGCGGAGCGGATGCTGCAGTCCGCGGAGACACCTGACGTCATCTGGCTCACCCGTCCCGGCAGCTTCACCCCTGGCGTCGGCTACCGGGAGGCCGACATCACCGAACCCCCGATCCTGCATGTGGCGCCCACCTCGGTGGCGGGTCGGCTGCGGGACGGGCTGTTCGGCGACAGGACGGTGGTGCTGACCTCGGCGACGCTGACGATCGGAGACAGCTTCGAGCCGGTGGCCGGAGCGCTCGGACTGGGCGGGGAGAAGGCCCCCTCCTGGGACGCCGTCGACGTCGGCAGCCCCTTCGAGTACCCGAAGCAGGGGGTGCTCTACGTGGCGAAGCATCTGCCCGCGCCGTCGCTGAAGACCGCCGAGCAGCAGCGTGACGAGCTGGCTGAGCTCATCGAGGCCTCACGGGGGGCCACATTGGCCCTGTTCTCCTCACGGCGCGCCGCCGAGGAGGCCGCGGAGGACCTGCGTGGTCGGTTGGATGTGCCGATCCTGTGCCAGGGTGACGCGACGATGTCCGCTCTGGTGCGCGAGTTCGCCGAGGACGAGGAGTCCTGCCTGTTCGGCACGATGAGCCTGTGGCAGGGCGTCGACGTCCCCGGCCGGTCATGCCGGATGGTGGCCATCGACAGGATCCCCTTCCCCCGTCCCGATGATCCGCTGATGAGCGCACGCACCCAGGAGGTGGCGCGCAACGGCGGCAACGGCTTCATGCAGGTGGCGGCGACCCATGCGGCGACGCGACTGGCCCAGGGGGCGGGACGGCTGATCCGCAGCGCCGACGACAGGGGAGTGCTGGCCATTCTGGACTCCCGGCTGGCGACCGCCCGCTACGGAGGGTTCCTGAAGAAGTCGATGCCGGACTTCTGGCCGACGGTCAGCGGCGACATCGCGCGCGGGGCCCTGCGCCGACTGGCGGATCAGCACACCGGAGACAGGTGAGTCGCCACCCGCTCCAGGTCGTGACGTCCGTGATGTCCGGCGCTGAGAGCTGCGTGCGGGTCAGAGGCTGCGCAGCACCGTGACGACCTTGCCCATGATGGTGGCCTCGTCCCCCAGAATCGGTTCGTAGCTGCGGTTCTGCGGCAGCAGCCACTGGTGACCGTCCCGTCGGCGAAGGGTCTTCACCGTCGCCTCGTCGTCGAGCAGCGCGGCGACGATGTCCCCGTTCTCCGCGGTCTGCTGCCGACGGACCACGACCCAGTCGTCCTCGAAGATTCCGGCCTCGATCATCGAGTCTCCCCGGACCTGGAGCATGAACAGCTCGCCTTCGCCGGTGAGCTGACGCGGCAGCGGCATGACGTCCTCCACATGCTGCTCGGCCAGGATGGGGCCGCCGGCCGCGATGCGTCCGACCACCGGGATGTCGGTGGTGCGGCTGTCGTTCTGCTCTCGGTAGGCATCCAGATCCACCACGGCGCTGTCGGCCCCCTGGGGGCGCGCCGTCGTCTCGTCCGAGCGTGCGGCGGCCTGCTCCGGCGCCACCTCGGAGTCCGGGGCCAGCAGGCGGCCTGCTGAGTCCCGGATGACCTCCATGGCACGAGGCTTGCCCGGCACACGGCGCAGATAGCCCATCTGCTGCAGGCGAGCCAGCTGGTGAGTCACCGAGGACAGCGAGGCGAGTCCGCAGGCGTCGCCGATCTCGCGCATCGACGGCGGGTAGCTGCGCTCGGCCAGGGACTGCTGGATCACATCGACGATGCTGCGCTGCCGATCCGTCAGGCGGGGAGCCTCCTCCTGCGTCCGCTGGGCGGCTCCGGTCTCCTCGGCTGGTCGCTTCTCCACGGCCATCACTCACGCCTCTCTGTGCAGGGTCTGGACTTGTCCGCCGCCTGGCTCGGCTCTGAGACACCCGATGCGGGACTGTCCATGTCAGAGGATCCTGATGGACTCTGAGGCATGGAGACCCGATCGAACATCGCATCCGAAACTGGGTTCGAACATGTGCTTCAGGCTACGGGACCACAGGTTGCCAAGCCAGCATATTCGAGCGCATGTCTGGCCTCATGTCGAACGAGTGTGCTAGAAATAGAACACAGATTCGAACAGTCTTCGATTCGGCAGCCAGCACGAGAGAGGTCTTTTCCCATGCGTCCCTCGCACGCCTCCTTCACCAGCAGTCGGTCCACTGCGTCTCCTGGCGACGCCGGGCACTCCGCGCCTGCCGGGCAGGGCACGACAGTGACGCTGACCCGCCGGGGGCGGCTGCTGTTCGTCGGGCTGCCGGCACTGGTGCTGCTGGCGGCAGCCTTGGTCGGCCTCGCCCTGCTGGTGGGCAGCTTCACGAACCTGGCTCAGGCCTCCGGCCAGGAGGCCCTCGGGGTCGAGGCGATCGAGGTGACCGTCACCCCCGGGGACACGCTGTGGAGCGTGGCGTCCCGTGTGGACTCCGAAGAGGACATCCAGGTGCTGATCACGCGGATCGCCGAACTGAACGATCTCTCCTCCTCGGAGCTGCACCCGGGGCAGACTCTCGATGTCCCGGTGGTGGACTGACCACCAGCATCCCGGAGCGGACGCGCAGAGAGGGCGATCCACCATGACGCGAGACGTCAAGATCGCGGAAGATGCTGACTCGGGTCCCAGCGCCGCGAGTAGGATGGCCGAGTGACTTCTCAGCAGAACGGGGCAGGCGGCGCGACGCCGTCGACGGCGACCCCCAGCCGATCCGAACGCCTGGCGCGGCTTCCGCTGCGTGACGAGTTGCGGGGGCAGGAACCCTATGGGGCGCCTCAGTTGACCGTGTCGGCGATGCTCAACGTCAACGAGACCACCTATGGCGTGCCCGCCGACGTCGTGGATGCGATCACCGCAGAGGTCCGCGCCGCCGCGCAGTCCCTGAACCGGTATCCGGACCGCGAGTTCACCCGGCTGCGGGAGAAGCTCGCCGACTACCTGGGGCACGGGCTCAGCGCCGAGAACATCTGGGCCGCCAACGGGTCGAATGAGATCATGCAGCACATCCTGCAGGCCTTCGCCGGTCCAGGGCGTTCCGTGATGGCGTTCCCGCCGACCTATTCGATGTATCCCCTCTATGCCCGCGGGACCTACAGCGAGTACATCGCCGGCACCCGGGCGGAGGACTTCACGCAGAGCCCCGAGGACGTGGCCGGTCAGATCCGCACCCACCGTCCCGATGTGGTGATCCTCTGCTCCCCGAACAACCCCACCGGCACTGCGCTGGGTCTCGACGTCGTCGAGGCCGCCTATGAGGCGGCCCTCGAAGGGGACACCATGGTCGTCGTCGATGAGGCCTACGGGGAGTTCCGGCAGAACGGCACCCCGTCGGCGCTGGAGCTGCTGGACGGGCGGGAGCGGCTGATCGTCTCGCGGACCATGAGCAAGGCGTTCGCGTTGGCCGGCGGACGGCTGGGCTACCTGGCCGCCGCCGAGGAGGTGACCGATGCGCTGCGTCTGGTGCGGCTGCCGTATCACCTCTCCGCGGTCACTCAGGCGACTGCGGAGGCCGCACTGGATCACAGCGAGACGCTGATGGCCAATGTGGAGCGCATCAAGGGTCAGCGGGACCGCATCGTGGAGGCCCTCACCGCGTTCGGCCTCACTCCCGCGCCGTCCGACGCGAACTTCGTCTTCTTCGGCGGTCTGCAGGACGAGAAGGCGGCCTGGCAGCATCTGCTCGACACCGGAGTGCTCATCCGAGACATCGGGATCCCCGGCCACCTGCGGGTGACCGCCGGCACCGAGGAGGAGACCACCGCATTCCTCGAGGCCCTGGGACGACACCTGGGCCGCTGACTCGGCGGACCGGTGACGGCCGCACCTCTGTCCAGCGGCTGAGACCGCCGCCGACGCCGCGGACCCCGTCTGCGGTGATGCGTAGACTGGAGGCGGCGTCATCAGACCCCACCCCCGTACCCACGAGCAGGAGCCATGGGAGCAGAACTGATCTCGGGCCGCACGGCCCAGATGGAACGAGTCACCTCCGAGTCGAGTGTGCGCGTGCGCATGGATCTCGACGGAACCGGCACCTCGGAGATCTCCACCGGCGTGCCGTTCTTCGACCACATGCTCACCGCGTTGTCGAAGCACGCCCTGATCGACCTGCAGATCGAGGCCACCGGGGACACCCACATCGACGTCCACCACACAGTGGAGGACACCGCCATCGTCCTCGGCGAGGTGCTGCGCACCGCCCTGGGGGACAAGGCGGGAATCCGCCGCTTCGGCGAAGCCACGGTTCCGCTGGACGAGGCCCTGGCCCAGGCGGTCGTCGACGTCTCGGGGCGCCCCTACCTGGTGCACAGCGGCGAGCCTGAGGGCCAGCAGTACCACCTCATCGGAGGGCACTTCACCGGGTCGATGACCCGGCACGCCTTCGAAGCGATCACCTACCACGCCGGAATCTGCCTGCACATGCGCGTCATGGCTGGCCGCGACCCGCACCACATCGTGGAAGCGCAGTTCAAGGCCTTCGCCCGTGCCCTGCGGGCGGCCGTGGAGTCCGACCCGCGGGTGGAAGGCATCCCCTCGACCAAGGGAGCGCTGTGATGGCGAAGCCCGAGGTCGTCGTCCTCGACTATGGCTCCGGCAACGTCCACTCGGCGGTCCGTGCCCTGGAGCGCGTCGGCGCCCAGGCGACCCTCACCCGGGAGCCCCAGCAGGTCCTCGCCGCCGACGGCCTCGTGGTTCCGGGCGTGGGCGCCTTCGCCGCGGTGATGGATGCGTTGAAGGAGATCGACGCTCCGCGCTGGATCGGGCGTCGGGTCGCCGGCGGGCGCCCTGTGCTGGGCATCTGTGTGGGGCACCAGATCCTGTTCGAGCGCGGTGTCGAGCATGGCATCGCCGCCGACGGGATGGGGGAGTGGCCCGGGGAGGTGACCGCCCTCCCGGAGGACGTCGTGGTCCCGCACATGGGCTGGAACACCGTCCGCGCCGCGGAAGGATCTGTGCTCTTCGACGGGCTCGCAGACGAGCGCTTCTACTTCGTACACTCCTACGCCGTCCAGCAGTGGGACTTCGATCAGACGGTCGACTCCATGGTCGCCCCGAAGGTCACCTGGTCCCACCACGGTGCGGACTTCATCGCCGCCGTGGAGAACGGTCCGCTGGCGGCGACCCAGTTCCACCCGGAGAAGTCCGGTGATGCCGGCATGCAGCTGCTGAAGAACTGGATCGAGAGCCTCTGAACGTCAGGCCGGCCAGCACCGATCCGGCCCTGATACCCCACCACCCGCAGGAACATCGCCGCAGGAAGAGAGACCCGACGCCATGGCCGAGAACGCCCCCGAGACCGCCACAGTGCCCGCCCTGGAGCTGCTGCCCGCCGTCGACGTCGCTGACGGTCAAGCCGTCCGCCTGGTCCAGGGGGAGGCGGGCTCCGAGACCGGCTACGGCGACCCGCTGGAGGCCGCACTGACCTGGCAGCAGCAGGGAGCAGAGTGGATCCACCTGGTGGACCTGGATGCGGCCTTCGGCCGCGGGCACAACCGCGATGTCCTGGCCCGCGTGGTGCGGGAGCTCGACATCAGGATCGAACTCTCCGGCGGCATCCGTGACGATGAGTCCCTCGACCGGGCCCTCGAGTTCGGGGCCACCCGGGTCAACCTGGGCACGGCCGCGCTGGAGGACCCGGAGTGGACGGCTCGAGCCATCGAGCGCCATGGCGAGGCCATCGCAGTGGGGCTCGACGTCCGGGGCGAGACCCTGGCGGCGCGCGGCTGGACGCAGGAGGGCGGGAACCTGTGGGAGGTGCTGGAGCGGCTGGAGGAGGCCGGCTGCCCACGGTATGTGGTCACCGATGTCACCAAGGACGGCACGCTGCGCGGCCCGAACACCGAGCTGCTCGCTGAGGTCTGCCGCCGCACGGCCAAGCCGGTGGTGGCCTCCGGCGGGATCTCCTCCGTCGAGGATGTCTCGGCGCTGGCGCAGATGGTCTCCCACGGTGTGGAGGGCGCAATCATGGGCAAGGCGCTCTATGCCGGACGATTCACCTTCCCCGAGGCGCTGAAGGCGGCCTCCGCCTCGGCATGACGCACCACCAGGGCGAGCACCACCAGAGCCAGCGGGGCCACTCCGCGTCCCGGGACGGCGCCGCTGAGACCTCGGGCCGTGCGCTGCCCGCGCACATTGCGAACCTGCTGGCCCGCCAGTCGAGTACCGCTGACGGCCGGGCCGGGGACTCCGCCGGGATTCCCTGGGACGGGCGGGACCTCTCCGGGGACGGGAACCCGCTGCACACCTTCGACGGTGACGACGGCCGGATCACCCGACAGGTCGCCGCGGCGCGCGACGGGCTGCTCGATGGCGCACTGGACGAGGCCGGGTTCGTCAATGCGTTGCGGGGCGAACGGTTGTTCGTCCCGGTGATCGCCACGGTCGCGGATCAGGGGCAGGCCCACGACGGCGCCCCGGCCGGGGACAAGGAAGCTGACATCGCGCTGGTGAGCATCACCTCGGCCTCCGGGCGCTCCACGATGCCGGCCTTCACCTCGGTGGAGGCGCTGACCGCCTGGCATCCTGAGGCGCGTCCGGTGGCCGCCGAGGCCGAACGGGTCATGCTCGCCGCGCTCGGGGAGAGCGCCGAGCTGGTCGTGGTGGATCCCGGAGCTGAGCTGACCTTCGTGCTGCGCCGCCCGGCCGTGGTGGCTCTCGCCCAGGGTGCACCGTGGACACCGTCGTACCAGTGCCCGCAGGTCGCTTCCGCGTTGGAAGGGATCGTGGGGCAGTGTCTCGGAGTGACCCGTCTGGTCATGGCACCGGGGAAGGGCGTGGGCACGGTGACCGCCTCTGGTGACCCGGTCTCCGGTGGTGGAAGCGGCCCGGAGCTGAGCATCGGTGTGGTGCTCGAGCCCGGACTGGATGCGGTCGACGCGCGCCTGGCGCTGGCCAGTGTGCAGGCGTCCCTGGAGCACCTGGAGGTGCTGGCCGAGCGCGCCGACTCGGTGGAGGTCGTGCTCGCCCGCGAATCCGGCTGACGGCTCAGGCGGCGGCACCGGCGGCACTGTCCGCTCTCGGTGACATCGCGCGGATCGTCAGGGTCAGGGCGTCACCGCAGTTCGGTCTCCCTGGCGGTCGCCAGCAACTGATGGCAGATCTGTTGCAGCGAGGCGGCCTCGGCGTCGTCGACGGAGTCGTGGAATATCTGCCGGATGTGCTGGGCGTGGACCTGGGAGGCTTCCTGGAAGATCCGTCGACCCTCATCGGTGAGAGCCGCAGTCATTCCGCGGCGGTCGGAAGGATCGGCGCACCGGGTGATGAGGCCCCGGGCCTGCAACGACTTGGCCTGGTAGGACAGCCGGGACGGAGAGAAGATCATCCGCTCGGCGAGCTCACCCATGCGCAGCTGGTTTCCCTCCGCCTCGGACAGGACCAGCAGCAGGTTGTAGTCGGCGAGGCGCAGACCTGTGGTGGCGTGAAGGCGCTTCTCCATCTTCACATTGATGGTCGCAGCGGTCTCCACGAACGTGCGCCAGGCGCGTGCCTTCGGAGAGGACCCGGTGAGGTCCCGGGCCGGGGGACGGGCCTCCGTAGAGTTCCCTGGGGCGCTGTGGCCTTCGACGGCGGTCACGCGGCCACCTCCTGCGTGCGTCGGTCGTGCGGGTGATGCGAGTCCGCTCAGTCTACGGCACCCGAGGGGACACCAGGATGTCGCGATGCCCGCCCGACGACGGCCTCAGTCGTCCACGTCGAGGACCTCGGCCGAGGTGACGTCCACCATGAGGTCGTGGCCATTGTCGAGCTCGATCTCCCAGACGACGACGCCGTCCTCGGTGTCGAGTTCGGCCTCGTCGATGAAGACCCCGGAGGCGTCATCGGCGTGCTCCTCGGCGGCTCGCAGAGCCTCGGCGAAGTCGACCTGGATCGCCTCGATCTCCCGCAGGTCGTCACCGTCCGGGGCGTCGTCGTCCTCGGTATGGACGATCTCCCCGGTCGCCTGGTCCGTGTGGACCTCGCGCTCCACTCCCTCGACGAGAACGTGCCACTCGTAGAGGCCGTCGTCGGCTTCCACCGCGAAGACCACCCCGTCGGGGTGCTCGGCCTGGACGGTGTCGAGCCCACCATAGGCCGGGTGGTCAGCGTCGGCGGAGTCTGAGGACGCTGCGTCGTCAGTGCCGTCGTCAGAGCCGTCCTGAGTGGTGTCCTCAGCAGTGTCGTCCCCGGCGTCGCTGTCTTCGCCGATCGTCACCGTCGTGTCCTCCCCCTCCTCGGCAGGGTCATCCGGTCCGCAGGCGGTCAGCGACAGCGCCATCAGCGTCGCCACGGACGCTCCGGTGACCGTCCTGGGGGCGAGCAGCCGGGAGGTCGGGGTCATGGGCAGGGGCATGCTGATCTCCTTCAGGGATGTGCTCCGGTGGATGCGGGAGCGGGTCGCGCACACCACGACCCGGGCTCGTCAGTCGGGCTCGTCAGTCGGTGTCGTCGTCCATGGTGTCGGGGTCGCCGCCGATGTTGTTCTCCTCCACGGGGCTGGGTCCCTCCGGCACGATGGCGCCGTTGCGTGCGTCGATGATCACGGTGTTCTCGGAGTCCGGACCTTCCACCGTGATGCTCCAGACGATGAGCTCCCCGTCACGGTCCTCCAGCTGGGCGCTGAGGACCAGACCCGAGGATTCGGTGCGGGCGATCTGCATGGCGCGCAGCAGGGGGACGTCGGCCTCGGCGGCCCGAGCCTGCAGGTCCTCGTCTGCCGCACCGCCGTCGTGGGTCTCGGACTCAGCGGTGCCCTCCGGATCGGTGACGACGATGCGGATCTCCTCTCCGCCGACCAGGACCTCGACGCTCATGCCACGCTCATCCGCACCGGTCTTGTCGAAGGCGACTGCTTTGCCCTCCTCCGCATCCACCGCGGTGTTGACCGCCTGAAGCGCCACGTCGAGGGTGAAGTCGATGTCATCGACGTCGTGGGGATGCTCCGCCGAGGGTTCGTGCGAGGGAGCGAGGGTGCCCTCCTCGTCGGCCGCCTCGGGCGGGTCGGGAGTGTCGTCAGGGGAGCCGCAGCCGGCCAGCAGACTCGCCGAGACGGCGATCGCGACCAGGGCGGCAGAGCTGCGGGATGTACTGCGCATGACTCCATCTCTATCGTCGCGACCTTCATGGATCCTGGACGTCTGCTCACCAGCTCCACCGATCAGGCGGTTCAGCCCGAAAGGGCCCACTGGACCATCCGGGGACCTTCCGGTCGCAGGTGGACGGCCCGGCCGGGGATGGGGCGCGGGAGCACCGGGACGTTCACCGCGAAGAAGTCCGCCTGAGACCGGTGGAGGGGGCTCAGCAGCATATTCGCAGGGGAGGACCGTGCGTGGTGTGACCAGGGGATCTGCGAGTACAGCGCGCTGCTGGGCTGCGCCGTGCCGACCACCCGCGTCCCCGACTGGATCCACTGGTCGATGATCCGGTGTTTCTCGGGCCCCAGTCGGTCCGCGTCGTCCAGCAGCACCGTCTGTGCTCCTGGACCGTCGGACCAGGCCGTCGCCGAGCTCAGCAGCACGGCGTCGTCGAGCTGCTGGGCCAGCACCTCCAGGCAGTTGGACCGTCCCGTGCCCGCGGCGCCGAGGATCAGCGTGACCGCGGCATCGTCCCACGCCACCGGTCGCCGGGTGAACTGCTCCACCCCGATCACGGCGCAACCTGCCCCGGCAGCGCCCGGCACCGTGTCCGCGGTCTGGCGCACCTGGTCGAGCCGGATGAGCTCAGGCAGGGGGTGCACGGTGATCTGTGGTCGCCTGATCCGTGGGTCCCCGGCGCCGACCGAGGTCCGCGCCGGCGGATCCGGCGCGGGGACGGTCACCAGCTGGATCTCCGTGCCAGGGGAGGGGTGCTCAGCGTCGAGGAGGACGCCGCGGCCCGGGATGGGGTCCACCGGTCGCAGCTTCGGCCACAGCATCCGGGTGTCCTGGGAGACGCCGTGCGGCAGATACACCCGACGTGGCAGCCGAGAACCGACCCTGCCGCTGGCCAGCTCGCGACCGCCTGCGAGGAGTACGGAGATCCCGACGTCGGCTCCCTCGCTGATGAGGGTGCCCAGCAGATGTTCCATCATCCCGCCGGCCGGCCCTTGGGCGGCCTGGTGCCATTGGGAATAGCCGCTGATGAGCACCACGATCTCGGAGTCGTCGGTGCGGTCTCGCAGACCGCGGGTGCGCCGGGCGGTGAGCTCCTCCTGGAGCCGCTGCAGCAGGTGGTCCACCTCTGCGGCGTGCTCGTCGGTGAGCCAGCTGCCCAGCCCGGGACGGTCGGCGAACTGCTGCAGGGAGCGGTCACCGTCGAGCAGGTGCACCTCCCATCCGGGATGATCGGGCCCGCAGGGGTCGCTGAGCAGCTGAGAGGCCAGGGCGACGACGGCCTCTCGACCTCCGGAGCCGCCCTCACCGATCAGGCCCAGGCTGCCGTCGCGGGCCGGGTCCCACCACAGGGGCCGTTGGTCCTGCTCTGGCGGGAGATCCAGCCGTCCCAGCACTGGTGGGCCCTCGGCGGTTCCGCGGGCTGTGGCGGGGTCGAGCTCCTCGACGAGCGGAGGCAGCAGGGGAGTGTGACGACGCGATCTGCCCGCCGCCCGGCAGGCTCGATCGAGAGCCTGGACCACGTCGCGGGTGGCCGCGCCGCCGGTCGCGGTCCCCGCCTCTGGGGCATGACGGGATCGGACCGGAATCAGGGTCAGCTCCTCTTCTGCGCTGGTCAGCAGACCAGTCTGGAAGAGGATCGGCGGCTCACCGGGGCGGCGCAGGATCCCCCGGCCGGGCAGGTGGCGGGGAAGCCTGCCGGCTTCCACAGTGCCCACCAGATCGCGAGACTCGTCCTCGCTGCGCAGCCGCAGGGTGACGATGCTGCCGATGTTGGCGCGGATGTCTGCGGTGACCACGCCCTGCGGACGCTGGGTCGAGAGCACCAGGTGCAGGCCCAGTGAGCGTCCCAGCGTGGCGAGCCGCATGAGCTCGTCCATGGTCTCCGGCAACTCATGGGAGAAGATGCGGAACTCGTCGATGACGACCAGGATCCTCGCCAGCGGCTCAGCCGGCCGAAGCCGACGGTATTCGGGGTAGTCCCCGGCCCCGGCGTCCAGGAACAGCCGCTCGCGTCGCACCAGCTCCGAACGGATGCCTGCCAAGGTGCGTTCCGCCTGAGCCTGGGAGAGATCGGTGATCAGCCCCAGGGAGTGCTCCAGCTCGGCCAGGTGCTGGAAGGTGGCACCGCCCTTGAAATCGAAGAGCACCAGGGAGAGCTCCTCGGGGCTGTACCGGGCGGCCCAACCCAGGATCAGGGATTTGAGCAGCTCGGACTTTCCCGAGCCGGAGGTCCCGGCGAGCAGAATGTGCGGCCCGTCCTCCACCAGGTCCAGGGGCTCCTCGCCGGAGACGCTGCGGCCCAGCACCGAGACCAGGGAATCAGCGGCGGACTGTGTGAGCATCTTGGACGGCAGCGGGATCTCCAGACGGTCCGGAACGGTTCCCTCGACGTCGAGTACCGCGCAGTGGGGCAGGGCCAGGCGCAGGTGCTCCTCCATGCTCGTGCGGGACAGACCGTCGACCACCAGTCCGTGGGCCCGCCCGGGCGCCGGCGCGGCTGCGGCGGCCTCCGTCGAGTCTCCCGGGGCGTCGGAAGGGACGCTCGTGGAGCTGGGGCTGCGACGAAGCATGCCGTCGTCGAGGTCGATGTCCCATCCGGATCGATCGCGCCATGGGACTGGTGCGGATTCGGGGGGATGGACGGCGAGGACGCACCATCGGTGGCGCAGTGCCTGATCGAGGACCTCTGCGGTGACCGACGCCTCGGCCACCAGGACGCCCGGTGCCTGGGCAGCGGCGAGGATGTCGGTGAAGGCCTCATCGGGGGAGTGGAAGGCCACACCATGGTCCTCCAGGAGCGACGACCAGCGGGCAGGATCCCCGACCACGTGGACCGCAGGGCGGGATGCAGCCTCTCGAACGACGAGCTGGACGAGAATCCAGCGCAGCAGGCGCCGGGCGGCGCGTCGAGGGCCATGGATCGTCACCTGTTCGCCGGGCCGCAGCGACATCCCGACGCTGCAATGGACGTAGACCTCCTCCTGCCGTCGGGTCGTGGTGGGCACATCCACCACCGGTACCACCACGCCGTGCCCCAGACGCACCACTGGCGCTGTCGGGGACGAGATGTCGTCGGCGGAGGGGGTCTGCTCCTGCGGCGAGGAGCTGACCGGTGCGCCGTCGTCCGGGCCGGTCGCACGGAGCCTGCGGATGAGCACACCGGGGGTGTCCAACTGCGCGTCAGCCAGGTCGGCCCACTGGGAGGCCGCCGTGTCCACCGCCGCGCGGAAGCGACGACGGCGGCGGGCTGCGTCAGCCATCGTGGCCGCAGCCACCAGCGCGGACACGGCGCTGAACAGCAGGAAGAACCACATTCCGGTGACGAACACCAGCACGATGCCGATCACCAGGGGGACGCAGGCCATGAGCAGCATCATTCGGTGCTTGCCCTCGGGAGGATCCTCACCCACCGGCACTTGAGGAGGAGGCCAGGAGCTCGGCGAGGCAGGAGCGGGACTCTCGGTCACCAGCCGCAGGACGGAGTCGCCGATCTGAAGCGGTTCACGGTTCGTCCACGGAGCCTGTCGGTGCTTCGACCGGCGGTCCTGGGCGGGGTGGGTGGACGAGACGGTCACGGCGCGGGCGCCGACGGCGATGGTGCAGTGCTCCCGGCCGATCCCGGGATCGGCCAGCGAGATGTCCACCGGCCCCCTGCCGACGGCATGGCTTCCCCGGGTCAGGGGGATGAGGCGGCCGGCGTCGGGGCCTTCGTCCACACAGAGCTGCAGGGGCAGGTGAGCGCCACGACCTCCCGCGGGGCCCCTCTCTGAGCCGTTCTTCGCCGTCGGCGAGTCCGCAGGGTGGAGGACCACCACCATGCCGGGGTGGATGCGGGGGGATCCGGAGGGCACTGTCGCCAGGGGGTGGCCGTTGACTGAGGCCCGGAGGGCCCCGGAGGACGTGCCCACCCAGGTGAGCAGAGCGTCTTCCAGCTGCTCGCCGGAGGGCCGGGACGCACCCTGCACCCGAAGTCTGGCGTCATATGCGCCATGCCCCGGCGCAGAGCGCCGCAGGATGTCCCACCGCTGCTGGCACAGAGCGCCGGGAGTCAGGGCAACTGTCAGGGTCAACGACATTCTTCCTCCTCAGCGGCGTCGGTGAATGCCTCAGCGGGCCCAGCGTATGTGCCAGAAGCCCACCAGGGCGCCCATCGATGAGGAGCCTGTGGATAACGCGGGGAGAGGCTCCTGTCGCGTGTGGTTATCCACAAGCTGTGTCATCTATCTGGTCCCGGTGCCCCCTGCTGGCTAGGGTGTTGCCCTGTGAAGGCCACTGGGAGCGGGCCGGGCCGCGACGGCGGGTGAGTCGCCATGTGGCCCTCGGTACGAGGCTCACCAGGTGTGCGAACACAGCACGCAGAGCACGAGAACGAGGGGGAGTGAGGCGTGGAGGCTCTGGCCATCGTGGAGGAGGAGGTGCGGGAGCAGGTCCGTCTTCGCGGACTGGACCCGTCCGAAGACCGGGGTGGTCTGCGGGAGCTGGTCGAAACGGCCGTCAATGAGTACGACAGGCGATCCATGGTCAGCGCCCTGCCGTTGATCGGTGGCCTCGACGCAGCGGTCAAGCACGTCGTGGACTCGGTGGCAGGGTTCGGGGAGCTCCAACCCCTGCTCGAGGACGACACCGTCGAGGAGATCTGGATCAACGGACCGCAGGAGGTCTTCGTCGCTCGAGGCGGACGCTCGGAGCTGACCTCGATCACCCTCACGGAGGAGCGGGTCCGTGATCTCGTGGAGCGCATGCTCAAGACCTCCGGGCGTCGTCTCGACCTGTCGTCGCCGTTCGTGGACGCGGCGCTGCCGGACGGCTCCCGCCTCCATGTGGTGATCCCGGACATCACTCGGCGCCACTGGGCCGTCAACATTCGTAAGTTCATCGCGAGGGCCTCGAGTCTGGACGGCCTTGTGCATCTCGGCTCCCTGTCACCGGCTGCGGCGCGGTTCCTCGAGGTCTGCGTGGCCAGCGGGATGAATGTGCTGGTCTCCGGCGCCACGCAGGCGGGAAAGACGACCCTGCTGAACTGTCTGGCCTCTGCCATAGGCCCTCGGGAGCGCGTCATCACCGTCGAGGAGATCTTCGAGCTGCAGCTTCCGCTGCGTGATGTCGTGGGTCTTCAGTGCCGCCAGCCGAATCTGGAGAACCAGGGGGAGATCCCGTTGCGGCGCCTCGTGAAGGAAGCGCTGCGCATGCGTCCCGATCGGCTGATCGTCGGTGAGGTCCGTGAGGCGGAGAGTCTGGACATGCTCATCGCACTCAACAGTGGACTCCCAGGCATGGCCACTGTCCATGCCAACGGTGCCCATGAAGCTCTGACCAAGATCTGCACGCTTCCGCTGCTGGCCGGGGAGAACATCGGCCGGGGCTTCATCGTGCCGACGGTGGCCTCCTGCGTGGACCTGGTGGTCCACTGTGCGCGTGACGGGCAAGGACAGCGGCAGGTGGAGCAGATCGTGGCCGTGGGGTCACGGGTGGAGGCTGAACGCATCGAGACCTCGACCCTGTTCGCCCGGACCGGTGGGGAGCTCGAGATCAGCCCGAGCGCGGCCTTCGAGCTGCCTAAGCTCACGGAGGACGGGCGCCGTCAGCTCAGGCGTGCCGGGGTGCTGGGATGAGCCTGCTGTGGGGGACGGCGCTGGGGATGGGCCTGCTGCTGATCTGGTGGTCATGGTGGCCGCGCCGGCCGGTCAGGATCCGCGGTGGCCTGAGGCGCCCGGGGCGCCTGCGCCGGCTGCTCGCCGAAGCCGGCCACCGACGGGTGGGAGTCTCCGGAGTCGTGACGGCCATCGTGGCCTGTGCGCTGGTCGCCTTCCTGCTGGTGATGCTGCTGACCGCCGCTGTGCCGGTCGCGCTGTGCTTCGCCCTGTTCGCCGCCGCCGTCCCTGTCGTGGTGCTGCGTTGGCAGGCGGCCAGACGCCGGGCGATGCTGCGAGAGATCTGGCCCGATGTCGTGGACCACCTGCGGTCGGCCGTGCGGGCAGGAATGTCTCTTCCGGAGGCCATCATGCAATCACGCATGTCAAGTAGACGTATGATGAAGTAATGCGAGCCGCGATCTACACCCGACTGTCGTACGACCGCCACGGCGACGAGTTCGGCGTCCAGCGACAAGAAGAGGACTGCCGCGCCATTGTCGAGCGCCGAGGCTGGACCCTGGCAGGCGTCTACTCCGACAACAGTCTCTCAGCCTACAAAGAGTCGGTGAAGCGTCCCGCCTACGAACAACTGCGCGAGGACTACGCTGCGGGCAAGTTCGACGCCCTGGTGTGCTTCGACCTCGACCGCCTGACCCGACAGCCCCGGCAACTCGAGGACTGGATCGACGCCGCCGAAAGGTCCGGCCTAGCCCTGGTGACGGCTAACGGAGAGGCGGACCTGACGACAGTCAACGGGCGCACGTTCGCCCGAACGAAGGCCGCATTCTCTCGCGGGGAAGTCGAGATGAAGTCATTCAGACAGAAACGCGCCGCGAAACAACGCGCCGAGCAGGGCAAGCCGTGGGGCGTTGAACGACCATTCGGATACTGCAAGGACAAGGTCACCCCCGAACCTCGGGAGGCCGAAGCCGTACGGCGCATGTACGCCGACTTCCTCGCCGGTGTCCCACAGCACGAGCTGGCCCGTCGTCTCAACGCACAGGGCATCCGCACGACACGCGGCTACGAGTGGACCCAAGGCGGCGTCCGTCGAGTGCTACAGAATCCGCGCTATGCGGGCCTGGCCCAGTACAAGGGACAGCTGACCGGCACAGAAGCGCAGTGGCCGGCGCTGGTGGAGCGAGACACCTGGGAGGCGGCTGTGTCGATGATGCAGCATCGCAGGGTCGGGCCGGGACACAATCGCGTGAAACATCTCCTGTCCACCGTCGCCGAGTGCGGTATCTGCGGGGCGGGCCTCCGCTCGAAGAACCGTAATGACAAGGTCCGCTACTACACCTGTCCCACTACCGGGCACGTCTCCCGGAAAGCCGACGCCCTCGACGTCATGGTGACCGAGTTCGTCCTCGGCTACATCCAGCGCCACGGACTCGCCGCCGCCCCACAGCCCGACGCGCCCGACCGAGAGGTCCTGGTCGCTAAGGCCGAGGTTCTGAGGAAGCGCGAGGCTCAGCTCGGAACGGAGTTCGCCGATGGAGAGCTGACCGCGCCTCAACTACGGGCAGCCAACGAACGACTGCGAGAACAGATGGAGGAGATCAACCAGCAATTGGCCGCGTCCTCGAAAGCCCCAGGACTAGAGGCCCTGGCGGACGCCGAGGATATACGCGCCGTCTGGGACTCTCTCGACCTCCACCGGCGGAGGGGAGTTGTGAAGGCGCTCGTGCGCGTCATCGTCAAGCCGCATTCCCGGCCCGGCTCCAAGCGGTTCATCCCCGAAGACGTCGACATAGTGGTGCGAAACTGACCCGCCCCAGCGAGACCGCCACAATGGTCGCTGCGTCCCCTTATCGGTTGCTGAATCACCAGCTGTCCCCTAGTATCTAACTAGGTTGTCAGACGTGGATAACGTCGCAACAGGCCCGTATATCCCTGACGTTCGCGTCTCGGCGGGCAGTCGGGAGGGTTATGCCTATCACCCGATGCAGGCCGCGCAACTGTTCGCAGCGCCCGTACACCCTTGGGTTCGTCCCTCGGCGGGCATGAGAGTAGTTGCGCCCGGCTCGCGTCCGCCGCGAGCGTAGAAAGGCTAAGGGGGCACCTGTGTCCCCAACCCAAGACGTCGACGGACGCCGGCCCTACGGCCGAGAAAGCCAAGTCGACGCGCCAAACAACTGCATGACCCCCGAGGGCTGACCCCACACGGTCGGCCCTTTTTCTATGCCCAAGCGAGCCCCGCCACACACGTGACGGGGCTCGACCTACTTAACGCCCCTGACCGATCCGGTCGGGGGCGCATCTAGTTAAGGGAGGTTCCCGTGACCACGACCGAAGAGACCCCCGGACGAGTCAGCCCGGAACAGCTGGCCGTCCGCTTCAACGTCCACCCCAAGCTGATCCGGCAGCTCGTCCACGACGGCACCATCCCCCACATTCGCCTCGGACCGCGGACAGTCCGCATCGACCCCGACGAAGCAATCGCCGCCCTGCAGGGAGACCACAGCCGTGACTGATCTCAGCATCCGCGACCACGTCGCAAAGCTCCTCGACGAGGCCCCGCCGCCCACCGAGCAGCAGCGGACCCAAGTCCGAGCACTCCTCACCACAACCTCAGAACAGAGAGCCGCCGCATGAAGTCCACGAACCCGTACGAGCGGATGGAGTGGGCATACTCCATCCCCGACCTGAGCCCCACGCAGAAGTCGGTTCTGCTGAACCTCGCGTTCCGGGCGAACAGCACCACCCGGAGGACCTGGCCGTCGCTCGGGAAGATCGCCGACGACGTGTTCAAGGCCGCGGAGGTGCTCGGCGTCGAGACTGCCGAGCTCGCCGAGGTCATCGCCCACGCCGAGGAGGTAGCGGCATGACGGAAACACACATCGTCCAGGTTGCCGACGAGACCCTGACAGACCTGCCGGTTGTGGTCTCACAGGTCCGCACGGCAGACGGATCGCCCCGCTACCAGCGCCGGGTGCATCTGACCCTGGCCAGCGCACAGCGGGCCGTGAGGCGGGCCCAGGAACGCGGCTGTGACGCCACGATCCGCCTCTGCCGCCTGGTGCCGGTCGATCCGGAAGGCGGTGCCCATGACTGAAATGCTCCCGGCCCCCAGCAGTGAGCGCGAGGTCTCGATCTACCAGACCGGCTATCACTTCGGAGTTGCTCAGGGCGTCCGCCTTGGCCGCGCACAGCTCACCGACGAGCAACTGGCGTTCCAGGCCGAACAGGCCCGTCTGAACCCCTTCCCCGCCGAGGACAAGATCAAGTCCCTACGCGCACACCGGGCACGGACGCAGGGCCGCACACGACGGGAGGCAGCATGACAGCAACTGAGACTGATCCGCTGAGCGGCGCGTTCTCCGCAGAATGGCTCATGGACCAGCAGTTCCCGCCGATCCAGTACGCCGTAGAGGGCATCATCCCAGAGGGGACCGTCGTGATCGTCGCGCCCCCGAAGCTCGGCAAATCCTGGCTGGTGCTGGACGTGGCGCTCAATGTCTCCGTAGGCGGCTTCGCCCTGGGATCGGTGACAGTTGAGCGTCGGCCTGTGCTGTACGCAGCGCTGGAGGACGGACCGAGACGACTGCAGTCCCGCCTACGGATTCTGGGCTGTGCCCTCGGCTCGGCGGACCTGGAGTTCCTGACCGAGCTGACCGCGAACCCCGTAGAGACCATCCTCGCCTACCTGGAGCGCCGAGGCTCTGAGCGACCGCTGATCATCATCGACACCCTGCAGAAGATCAGACCCGTCTACTCCGGTTCGGACCAGTACGGGCACGACTACTCACAGCTGGGACAGCTCAAGGCCGCAGCCGACAGCACCCCCGGCGCATCCCTGGTGCTGGTCCACCACACCCGGAAGAGCAAGGGCGACGGCGGCGACTTCGTCGAGTCCGTGTCTGGCACGCAGGGCATCGCCGGGGCAGCGGACACCATCATCACGCTGACCCGTGATCGTCACGACGGCGCAGGGACGCTGAACGTCACCAGCCGGGACGCCGCAGAAGGTCAGTACGCGGTGAACTTCGCAGAAGGCCGATGGACGCTAGAGGGCTCCACGCTCGCCGAGGCCGCGCAGGCCGTCCAGCAGCGCGAGGCCACCGACGGAGTAGGCGACGACATGAGCACCATCGTCGGTGTCGTCTACCAGCACCCCGACGGGATCAAGCGCGGCGACCTCATCTTGGAGGCGGGTCTCCCCGCGAGTGTTGTGGACGTGTGCCTCACTCGTGCGGTGAAGGCGCAGCGGATCGCCCGAGCCGGTCGAGGTCTCTACACCCCTGTAAGAAGTGAAAGTTCTGCAAGGTTCGGGGAAGAGTCCGCCTCCGATCTTGCAGACCTTACACACCTTTCAGGGGGTCTGGACGACCACTGTGGCGCTGAACCGAACTGGACCGGACGCATCGTGAAGCTCGACAAGGCCCGAGGAGGCATCGACTCATGAGCCACAACATCACCCCCGCATCAATCCGCGACGCACTGGGGTACATGCAGCTATGGGACACAGCCGATGCCGAAGCCCGCGAGGAGCTTCTGCGCATGGGAGGCGTCGCCATGGTCGACACCATCGTGCTCATCTTCGCCGACGTCGCCGAACAGCACGGCAAGCACCTACCCACCCTGGCCGGACGCTGGCGACTCACACACGAGGCCACCGCCGACGCCACCGACTGCGACGGCCTCACCACTACCGACCGGGAGGACGCATGAGAATCATCCGATGCCGCGCCTGCGGACAGGTCATCTACCTACCAACCACAGCCCCCACGGCCCCCGAACCCCTCTGTGGAGCCCACAAGACCGACACACCCCGGCAGGCCGAGGCCGCAGCACCAGAGACGGCAGCACAGCGGGAGCCGGTGCCGGAGCTCGACAAGCTGAAACGCCCCCAGCTGGCCGCACTGGCAGTGCGCCGCGGACTCGCCGCCGACGAGGACGACCTACAAGGTCTGACCCGTACTGATATCCGCCACATGATCGAACAGCAGGAGGCCGCCCAATGAGCAGCGCAGACGGCACACCCGAGACCCCACTGCCCACTGCGGTCCCCCACGACGAGGACCACATCATCCACCCCCGAGACAGACGGGCCGAGCGTCTGGCAGAGCACCAGGGCACCGCCCACCAGCAGCCGAATGGAGACACCACACGATGAGCACCAACACAGACTGGTTCACCACCACCCCGGCCGCCGCACTGCGCGCCGAGGGCATCATGCACGCCTTCCGAGAGCGGCGCATTGAGGACATCGGGGACATGCTGAGCATGGACTACCTCGACGCTGAGGCAAACAACCCTCTGCATCTGCTGGTGGCACTGATCAGCATCGCCGACCGCCTCGGCGACTGCGCCGCCCAGCTCATCGAGCAGGGCGAGTCCACCGAAGACACGGCAGGGCGTGACACCACCATCGCGGCCCTGACCCGCGAGGCCGCCCGCGTCGTCGCCGAGGCCGCCCACGACATCCACGACGACCAGGAGGACGCGAACGATGAGTGAGACCACCGAGACACCCGAGGCCACCGAGCACGCCGAGGAGCACCAGCAGGAGCCCGCGACGACGCCCGAGGCAGTGCAGGACCACACGGACCCCGTTGACGCCTCCGTGGACCACACCGACGGCGACCAGGACGACGCGCCGGAGGATGACGACACCGATCCTCGAGTGTCCAAGCTCCGCCAGGAGTCCAAGCGCTACCGGCAGCGGCTCCGCGACGCAGAGGCCCAGCGAGACCACCTCCAGCAGCAGTTGCAGGCCGCCCGCGGCGAGAACGTCACCAGCGCACTGACAGCAGCGCTCGACGGCCGCGCCGTCATCCGCCCCTCAGATGTCTACATGCTCACCAGCACCACCGCGGAGGACTACGTCACCGAGGACGGCACCACCGACACAGACGCCATCGAGACCACCGTCTCGGAGTTGCTGCAGCAGCGGCCCGAACTCGCCGAGCGCAGCACACGGTTCGACTCCGCCCGCGGCAAACAGCGGTCCAGCAGCCCCGAGAAACAGACCATGGCCGACGCGTTCAGACCACCGGAGAATCGCCAGAGCTGACCCCGCGTGTCAGACCTCTGAGATAGACTGAGAGCTGGGAGCACCGTCCAGGCCCGGAGCCATGGACCACGCTCCCAGCTCTCCCCCTCTCACAGGCGGGGAACCCGGATAGGCCCCGGCGGCCACCAGGCAATGACACCGATCATCGCTAGGTGGCCGTACGCGCATCTGCAGGCCACCGGAAAGGACAGCTCATGTCCACCATCACCACGAACACCAGTGACAAGGCATGGTCCCCGGACCGGGTAGCCATCGCCGCCGACGACGCCGTACCCGAGGCGCTGCTGCTGCAGGCCGCCACCGTGCACGGCTCCATCAACGGTGACGAACCCGCCGTGCGAGTCCCCTGGGTGGACGACGCCGCCGCTGATTTCGTCGTCGAGGGCAACACCATCCCCGAGGCGGACCCCGCGCTGAACGAGGTCGTCGTCACCACCGGAGCCGTCTCGCAGCTGCTGCGGATCTCCCGCGCCCAGTACCAGCAGGAGCACACCGCGAACCTGCTCAACAACTCGGTGCGCCGCGCAGTCACCCGCAAGGCCGACGAACAGTTCATGAACGCCGACGGCACCAACAACGCCGGACTGCTCGGAGTGCTGCAGGCCCCCGGCGTCATCGACGGTGGCACCATCGACACCGACCTCGACCCGCTGGCCGACCTGCTCGCCACCATCGAGCAGAACAACGGCGAGCCTGACATCATCGTCGCCAGCCCCACCGCATGGGGGTCTCTGCGCAAGCTCAAGACCGCCACCGACTCCCACGAGTCCCTGCTTGGAGCAGGCACCGACGACCAGGCCAAGCGACTGCTTGGAGTCCCCGTTGTCACCTCCCCTGCGGTGCCCGCCGATCAGCTCGCAGTCATCGACTCCCGGGCCATCGCCGCAGCCGCCGGACAGGTCAACGTCGCCACCAGCGAGCACGCCTACTTCGACAGCGACTCGGTGGGGCTCCGCGTGACCTGGCGCATCGGCTGGGCACCGCAGCACGCCGAGCGTGTGGGCAAGCTGACCACCGGGACGGCCGCCTGACACCCCACCCCTCATGACACCCCCCTGGGGTATGATGGGGGTGGTGGTACTTCCAGTCAGTCAAGGTGGAAGCGAGACCCCCAGACCATGGGCGCAACGCCCGAGAGTCTGGGGGTCTCTTCATGCCCCACCACCCGCAGCACAACGCCGCCTCCGACGGACCGCAGCTCGCGCCACGGATCGACAACAACACTCAGAGCGCGTGAACAGAACTCATCGATACAGCGCACAGCGACACCTCACAGCCGCCCACACTCCACCGCGGACCAGCACAGCGCGGACCTGCACCACAGCCGCAGCGACGCGACGACAGCAGCCGACCGCCGCACAGACTCACCAGAGCCACGAGACGACCAGCTCGGCAACCATCAACACCAGCAGAACGACACTCACAGAAGCGCTCAGAGCTCCACAGAGCGACGAGCACAACGCCGCCGCACCAGCCACCACACGAGCACGCACCAAGGCCACAGGGCGGCGCACGACGCCAGCATGAGCCACCAGGGGCAACAGAAGGGTGGGGGTACCCCCTACCGGGCCGTGAATGTCAGCCGCCGGGCAGGAAAACTCGCACCGCCGGGGGTTTTACCTTTTCTGGCGGGTGGGGTCAGAGGAGGTCACACCATGGGTGCACACAGACCCTTCCCTGAGGGGCATAGAACACAGGGGGCTGCAGCTTTCCTGATGGTGTTGCAGTAGCCGTCGAGACTCTGAGTCGGACGCGTTGCGCCTGTGATGACCAGCGCGGCCCAGCAGCAACCGACGTCCAATACACAGCCGAAAGCATTCAGCCCTACCGTCAGGTACATCCCAGAGCTTAGCGTGGGCCGTGATGCCCCGCCCTGGGGCTTAGCGCGAGCAGAAAGGGAGACACATGGACGAGCCACACGCGAGCTTGAACGACTTGTACAACCAGAATGAGGCCATCATTGGCCTTCTGGAACGCTTGAACGAGAATGTGCATCTCATCCGCGAGGCCACCTATGGGCAGACGGCCTCCGAGTCAGGCAAGCCCTACGAGAACCCGAAGCACGGCCATTGGGGGATGACTGATGCGGATCAGATCCAGTCCCTCGAACAGGTCCTCCATCAGATTGCCGACGGACTATCCGCGCTGACATCGCGCTGAACTCCGAGGATCAGGGATATGGCCAAGAAGCCGCACAACTTCCAATGGCTCGGGTTTACCGACGAGCAGATCAAGCTGCTTGATCTCATCGACCATGTAGGGAACAACGGATGGGCCCGCAATAGCCAGACCGAAGAGATGCTGCCCAACGTCTTGGCCCATTGCGCCAAGGAAGGCCTCACCATCGACCAGGTTGTAAGCGCAATGGAGTCCATTGGCT
Organism: Nesterenkonia suensis; assembly: GCF_054782935.1. Taxonomy (NCBI): domain Bacteria; kingdom Bacillati; phylum Actinomycetota; class Actinomycetes; order Micrococcales; family Micrococcaceae; genus Nesterenkonia; species Nesterenkonia suensis. The sequence continues at coordinate 766,463 of NZ_BAAGRN010000001.1, forward strand.
ACGACCGGAGGACGACCCACCAATTGGTGCGATGGGACAGGAAGCGCCGCACCGGAAAGTTCGGCAAGTAGGTACTCGACGACGACACCCGTACACAGGAAACTCGTTCGACCCTTGTCGGGCGTCCCGCGGGGCACACGCTGAGGCCCCTGGATGAAGTCACCATCCAGGGGCCTCGTTGCGTCCGAAAGTAGGGACGGTCGCATTTGAAATGCGACCCTTAGACACAAGTCGGCCCCGGCACTCATGGCCGGGGCCTAGACTCGTCCAACTAAGAGCAATAGCCGTGACGCCTCATCCACGTTTCCAGCGCTTCCACAACTGTGCAGTCATTCTCGACCGCGTATATCTTGAGGTCATCCACGTAGTACACGTCGCTGATGGAGTCCATAGTTCCTCCCGGATAGATAGCGGACCCGCCTGCGGCGGGACTGGAGCTTGTCATGATCCCCTTCCCCAAGAAAGCCCGACACCACCGCCCCCGCTCTGCGCCATTCGCCCCACGACTACTAGACCCCCCGCTGTAGCGGAGCGTCGAAAGCTGTGGGCCTAGCCGCCGCTGGCCTGCGGCGGCTCCTCGTCCTGGTACCACGAGGTTCGGAAGGGTGTAACCAGAGATCCTGATGAGGGCGGGGACCCGATCGAAAACGCCCGGAGAACCTGTCTCAACGGGCCTTTCCCCGCCTGCCAGTGCTGGCTACACTGGAAGCGATGAACCGCCCGTCTTGCGGTTCTCCTGACCCCCGGAGGTTCCCGCCTCGCGGGGGTCTTTCATGTGCTGTTGCGTGTCTAAGAATCGCTCATGCAGCTCGGCAGCTCCGGGCCGGAGCCGTTGCGCGAACCTTTCGTGGAGTTCTCCCGGGACTACCGCGCCGGGCAGAACATGCAGACCTGCTTGCGCCGCCTGAAGGATCGGCTGGCTGATCCTGTTGGAGACCGAATCATCGTCGCACTGACGATCACGCGGGAGGTCGGCGGCACGGACTTGGGACGGCTGCTGGGGACATTGGCCGAGTTCCTTCGGGAGAACGCCCGCACGCGCAGCGAGCTGGAGGCTCGGCAGTCATGGACGGTCAATGCCGCGAAGCTTGCCGTCTCTGCCCCATGGATCGTGGTGCTGCTGCTGTCCACTCAGCCCGAGGCCGCTGCGGCCTATCGCGGCATGACAGGCTTGATGGTGCTCGCCGTCGGGTTGGTGGTGTCCATGGTCTGTTATCGGCTCATGCTGCGCATCGGCGCCCTGCCGAGGGAGGGGCGGGTGCTGCTGTGAGCGTGACGATCACCTGGGCGGTCATCGCCGGGCTGGGCCTGGGACTGGGGCTGGTGACGGCGATCTTCTCCCTGCCCGTGCTGAACAGGCCTCGATTCGTGGACAGGGTCTCTCCTGCCCTGCGATCCACGGGGGTCGGAGAAGGCCTGTTCACCAGCTCGGGACGGCCTCTGGTCCAGATCGGAGCTGTCGGGCGCATCTTCATCCCGCTGGTCAAGGCGACCATCGTCCGCCTGGATCGGTTCAGCATCGACGTCGCCGCGCTCCAACGGCGGCTGGACCAGGCCGATTCCATCGTCTCTCCTTCGGAGTTCCGGCTTCAGCAGCTGATGATGGGAGCGGCAGGCGCGGTGCTGGGTGCGGCGGTGAACCTGTTGGCCCTGATGTCCGGCCAGTTCCATGGCGTGCTGGCTGTGCTGAGCGTGGTGGTGCTGGCCGTGCTCGGCTTCGCCCTCCGTGACAACCTCCTCACCGTCCAGATTCGTCGTCGACAGAGCCGGATGCTTGCGGAGTTTCCCACGGTCGCCGAGATGATCGCCCTGGCAGTGAGTGCCGGGGAGAGCGCTCCGGGGGCCTTCGAGCGGGTCAGTCGGGTCTCCCAGGGTGAGCTCAACGTCGAGCTCACCCGAGTGCTGCACCAGACTCAGGCAGGCTCCCCCTTCTCCCAGGCGTTGAAGGAGATGTCGCTGCGCGTCCAGTCTGCTCCGATCTCTCGTTTCCTGGAGGGCATCATCGTGGCTATGGACCGGGGGACCCCGCTGGCCGAGGTGATGCGGGCACAGGCAGAGGACGTGCGGGACCTCTCCAAGCGTGACCTGATGGAGACCGCCGGCAAGAAGGAGATCTCGATGCTCATCCCCTTGGTCTTCGGGGTGCTGCCGTTGACGGTGATCTTCGCCGTCTATCCCGGACTCGAACTGCTCTCGATCGGAGTGTGACCTCACCACCGCCATCACCTGCTCATCTGCCCCGCTGATCGTCCCGTGCCTCGACGCACTGCGGCGACTGAACGAACCGACCATCATCCACCACCGAACCGGAGAGGAACACCACCATGCACGAAGACGAGACCCCGACCCAGGCGCCGCACACCCGAGGTTCTGCGGAGATCGAGCCGACCGGCGGCCTGTCGGCGCTGCTGACCCGTCTGCAGACCGAGGAGCGCGGCGATGTGCCCGGTTGGGTGATGATCACTCTGATGAGCGCGGTGCTCGTTGCGGGGCTCCTCGCTGTCGCTCAGCCGGCCCTGCAAGGTCTGTTCAGCGACGCCATCCAGCAGGTGTCGCGCTGACCGTCGGTGACGCAGCGATGCGGACGACGGGAACCCCGGGCGCAGGGCAGCAGAGCCCGTGGCGCGGGGCTCGCCTGCAGGAGGAGCGAGGTGCGGCCACTGCGGAGTTCACCATGGTGGCGGTGCTGCTGATCGTGCTGACACTGGCGGTAATCCAGCTCACCACCTTCGTCCACGTGCGCAACGCCGTGATCGATGCGGCCTCTCAGGGGGCCCGCTTCGGCGCCCTGCACGATCGGACCGCCGAGGACGGTGTCGCCCGGACGCAGTCTCTGATCCGCTCGTCGGTCGCCGTCGGCCACGCTGACCAGGTCAGCTACAGCTACGTCGAGGAGGAGGAAGGTCGCACGCTGCGGATCACCGTCCGCGCGGCGGTTCCGCTGATGGGGATCGGTCCCGGAGTCGGGACTCTCGAGGTGCAGGGGCGGGCCTATGAGTTCGAGTGAGCTCTTACCGTCAGACGCGCAGCCTCACCTCGGACGGGCACGGCCGCGGGGAGCCCTCGCACGGGCCGTGGCCGCCCTGCGAGGCCGCCTCGGTTCGACGTCCGCCCAGGACGGTTCGTCGATCGTCGAGTTCATCATGCTCGCGGTGCTGCTGCTGATCCCGATCATCTACTTCGTGGTGGGCGTCTCCACCGTCCAGGGCGCCACCTACGCCGCGGCCGGAGCGGCAGACCAGGCGGCGAAGATGTACGTCTCCACAGAGGGAGGCGATCCGCAGGCGGAGCGCCGCAGTGAGGCCGCCGTGCTGGCGACTCTGCAGGACTTCGACATCGACCCCGCGCGAGCCACGGTCACGCGCAGCTGTCCGCAGGGCACCTGCACCGCCGACGGCGATCTTGTGGCCTTCACCGTCGAGATCCAGGTGCCTGTCCCGCTGATCCCGGACATCGGCGGCTGGTACCCCACGTTGGTCGCCGTGTCCGCCACATCGGTGCAGATCCAAGGAGGGTGAGTGCCGTGATCGTCACGTCCCGAGACGCCCACGGATCGCGGCTGCGCCGCCTGAGGTCCCGGGCCCTGAGAGTGCACCGTGAGGAGTCCGGCCAGTCCACCGTGCTGATCCTGGGCATGATCCTGGTGGTGCTGATGCTGGTCTCCGTGGTGGTCGGCGCCACTTCGGTGAACCTCGAGGCCCGCAAGCTCCTCTCTGCGGCCGACGGTGCTGCCTCCGCGGCCGCGCAGAGCGCCACGACGGCGGGCACGTCCCCCGCACTGACCTCCACCCAGGTCCGGGCTCAAGCTCAGGACTACCTGGAGGCATCCGGCGCCCCCGGCCGCCTGATGCACCTGGAGGTCACCGACGCCTGGGTCGCCGACGGCGGGGAGACCGCCCATGTGCGGCTCGGCGCCTCGGCCGAGCTGCCGATCCTCAGCTGGTTCCTGCCGGCCGAGGTCCCCGTCACCGCCGAGTCGCATGCACGTGTCAGCCTCAACCGTTGAACCTCCGTCCCCGGTCCGCCCGAGCTGTCCGCTCCGACTGCGGCCCGTCCGCCCGGCCGGCCCGCACGTCGCGTCTCGTGGGTCGGAGGCGGAGGCGGAGGCGGAGGCGGTGGCGGTGGCGGTGGCGCGGCAGACGAACCTCGGCGCCAGCCGGTAGGGTGGTGTCGTTATGGCAGAGACTGATTTCCCCACCGAGCTGCGCTCCCTGCGCTCCACCCTGACCCGCATCACCGACGTCACCGACGTGGACAAGCTCCGGGACGAGGTGGCGGAGCTCAGTGAGCGGGCGGCCGCGCCGGATCTGTGGGACGACCAGGCCAACGCCCAGAAGATCACCTCCCAGCTCAGCCACAAGCAGACCGAGCTGGAACGCCTGACCAAGCTCGCCGGTCGCATCGACGATGTCGAGCTCATGGTGGAGATGGCCCAGGAGGAGGAGGACGACGACGTCCTCGCCGAAGCGGTCCAGGAGATCGAGTCCATCCGCAAGGCTTTGGAGTCCTTGGAGATCGTCACCCTGCTCGCCGGAGAGTACGACGAGCGCGACGCCGTGGTGACCATCCGCTCGGGGGCCGGAGGGGTGGACGCCGCCGACTTCGCCGAGATGCTGCTGCGCATGTACACCCGCTGGGCCGAGCGGCGCGACTGGACGGTCAAGGTCCTCGACACCTCCTACGCCGAAGAGGCCGGGCTGAAGTCCGCCACTTTCGAGATCAAGGCGCCGTACGCCTTCGGCACCCTCTCGGTGGAGGCCGGCACGCACCGTTTGGTGCGGATCAGCCCCTTCGACAACCAGGGCCGTCGCCAGACCTCCTTCGCCGCCGTCGAGGTCATCCCGCTCATCGAGGGCACCGACAGCATCGACATCGACGAGAACGACCTCAAGATCGACGTCTACCGGTCCTCCGGCCCGGGCGGACAGAGCGTGAACACCACCGACTCGGCGGTGCGCATCACCCACCTGCCCACCGGCACTGTGGTCTCGATGCAGAACGAGAAGTCCCAGATCCAGAACCGCGCCGCCGCCATGCGCGTCCTCGAGTCCCGACTGCTGCTGCTCAAGCAGCAGGAGGAGGCCGCCGAGAAGAAGGAGATGGCCGGCGACATCAAGGCCTCCTGGGGTGACCAGATTCGCTCCTACGTGCTGCACCCATACCAGATGGTCAAGGACCTGCGCACCGAGCACGAGGTCGGCAACACCTCGGCGGTGCTCGACGGCGACCTCGACGGTTTCATCGACGCCGGCATCCGCTGGCGCGCCCAGTCGCTGCTGGAGAACTGACCCGCCCGTGGGTCCGACGGCGGCAGGAACTTCCGGCACGCCGTCGCTGATGGGCTGAAAGCACCCATTGCTGAACTAGAGTCAGAATGCGCCGGTCCGTCTTCCCCGACCTGTGCCCCGAACGGCCGGTGCGCGCCGGGGCAGCTGGTGAGAGATGATCCGTTTCGAACACGTCACACGGCGCTATGAGCCGGGAGGCCGTCCGGCCCTCGACGACGTCTCCGTGGAGTTCCACCGTGGCGACTTCGTCTTCCTGATCGGCGCCTCCGGCTCCGGGAAGTCGACGCTGCTGCGCATGATCCTGCGCGAGGGGCTGCCGCAGCAGGGCAAGGTCACCGTGGCTGGACAGAACCTCGGCCTCATGCTCGAGCGTCGGGTGCCCGACTATCGCCGCAGCGTCGGCATGGTCTTCCAAGACTTCCGCCTGCTGCCGGACAAGACCGTCTTTGACAACGTCGCCTTCGCCATGCGAGTCATCGGGGCGAAGCGCTCGCAGATCCGTCAGCGGGTGACCGCCGTGCTGGAACGGGTCGGTCTTGAGGACCTCTCCCACCGGTATCCTCATGAGATCTCCGGCGGCGAGCAGCAGCGCGCCGCCATCGCCCGCGCCATCGTCAATGAGCCCGCCATCGTGCTCGCGGACGAACCCACCGGAAACCTCGATCCGCGCGCCTCGGACGAGGTCATGAAGATCCTGCGCTGGATCAACGCTTCCGGCACCACCGTCATCATGGCCACCCATGACCGTGTCATCGTCGATCGCATGCGCCGCCGGGTGGTCCAGCTCCACGACGGCGCCCTGGTCCGTGACGACGAGCGTGGTTCCTATGACCCCCCGCGCGGGTCCCACGCCTGGAGCATCCTCCGCGACGAGGAGACCAGTGGCGGACTCCGAGCCCAGGACCCCCGCCCTGCGCCGGAGCCGGCGCCGCACACCGTCACCGCAGACGCCGCCCGCAGCGCGGGGCACCCCGTGCCCTCAGCAGCAGAGAACGCAGAGAACGCAGAGAAGCCAGAGAACGCAGAGAAGGCAGAGGACGCATCAGCGACTCGCACCGGCGCGGAGGGCGACCAGGACCGGGACCCGGCCCCCGCGGCCCAGGATGAGGGGATTCGGGTGACCTGGCCGGAGCACCTGCGCAGCCAACAGGTGGAATCCGGGCTCCCAGAACCCACCGGCGAGTTCGACGGCGCCGAGATGCCTGACCTGGGCCGTGACGGATACACCATGCCCGAGCCCGAAGGTGAAGGCGCGGATCCGGAGCGACTGCGGGACGCGCTGCGTCAGGCGGTCTCCTCCCACACGCAGATGTCCGCCGGGCCCGAAGGCGTGGCCGAGAAACCGAAGCTCTCCTGGCTCGCGCACGCCTCCGGGGGAGCGGTGGATCGCCCGGGCAGCGCAGTCACGCCGGCAGCGCCAGGGTCCGAGCGTGCTCGACGTGACGAGATCGAGGACGCCCGGTTCCGCACGCAGAGCGGCGATGATGAGCCGCCTGTCCACGAGCCTGAGCATCCGGCCCACCGGGGGCAGGGGCCTCGACGACGGCCCCCGGTGCTGCCGGCCGGCCCTGCTGGGGGTGACCCCGCGGCGACTCCGGACGAGCGCGAGGAGCCGGTCCCCGCTGACCCGGAGGCGTCGGGCTCGGCCCCTTCCGGCCCGGCGCCTGGCCCGCAGGCTGACCGGGATGTTCCGGAGATCGGACTCGATGCGCTGCGCGAGGCGGTCTCTTCTCACACGCAGATCTCGGCCGGACCGGAGGGTGTCGCCGAGCACCTCCATGAGTCCTGGTTCACCCACGCCGCGCCGGGCCTGGTCGATCGCGCCGGCAGCGCTGACTCGCCGGCGCCCCCGGGTTCCGCCCGGGCCCGACGTGACGAGATCGAGGACGCCCGGTTCCGCACGCAGAGCGGCGATGATGAGCCGCCTGTCCACGAGCCTGAGCATCCGGCCCACCGGGGGCAGGGGCCTCGACGACGGCCCCCGGTGCTGCCGGCCGGCCCTGCTGGGGGTGACCCCGCGGCGACTCCGGACGAGCGCGAGGGAGAAGGGGGTGACGACCTGCCGCCGGAGGAGGGTCAGCCCGAGGAGGTGGACGGCGATGCGGGCGATGACCGCGATGCGGGCGCGGGCCAGCGGGCATCCTCGGATCGGGGTGACCCCGCGGCTGATGACGCCCCCACGGATGAGTCGGGGCAGGTTCCCCGGCCACGCTCGTCAGCCTCGCAGACCACGTACACCGACACCCGCCGCACTGCCGAACAGCTCGGGGTCAGCGGTGAGCGTCGCTCCTTCTGGCGACGACTGAGGAGGAACAGATGAATCGCCTGCTGTATATGCTGCGCGAGACGTTCACCTCGCTGCGCCGCAATGTGGCCATGGTGGCCTCGGTCATCCTGGTCACCTTCATCTCTCTGACCTTCGTCGGGGCCGCCGCCCTGATGCAGACCCAGGTCGATCAGATGACCGACGACTTCTACGACCGTCTCGAGGTCTCGGTCTTCCTCTGCACGGACAACTCCGCCCAGTCGACGTGTCCCACCGGGGCGATCAGCCCGGACCAGCGGGATGCGCTGGAGCACTCGTTGGAGGACGGCGCCGCCAGCCAGTACGTGGCCAGCTTCCGCCACGAGTCTCAGCAGGAGGCGCTGGAGAACTTCCTGGAGTCCCGGGGGGAGAGTGCCCGCACTGCCTCGCTGGAGGTTGCGGACATGCCCGAGTCATTCCGGGTGCTGCTCCACGAGCCCGAGGAGTACCCCATCGTCACGGAGCTGTTCTCCTCGGCGCCCGGGGTGGAGAACGTGGCCGATCAGCAGGAGGTCCTCGACCAGATCTTCGCGATCCTCAACGGGCTGACGATCGTCGCGCTGATCATCGCGGCCGTGATGCTCGTCTGTGCGGTGCTGCTGGTCTCCACCACCATCCGCCTCTCCGCCTTCAGCAGACGCCGCGAGACCGGCATCATGCGCCTGGTCGGGGCCTCCAAATCGATGATCCGCCTGCCCTTCGTCTTCGAAGGGGTGATCGCCGCCGTCGTCGGCTCCCTGCTGGCCTGCGCGGCGACCTGGGTGATCGCGGAGTTCCTCCTGGGCCAGTGGCTCTCCCAGCAGGTGCCGGGCATCCAGTTCCTCGACGCCTCCGCCTCCTGGCTCATCATGCCCGGGCTGGTTCTCATCGGTGTGCTGCTGGCGGTGCTCTCCTCCTGGCTGACGGTCCGGCGCTACCTGCGCGTATGAGCTCGGACGGGCGGCCTACGGGCTCTGCCGGGAATATTGTGGCCCGGGGGCCGGTTGTCGTATACTGAAAAACCTGCTCCGCACAGGCTGTGCGGCAGGATCGATGATTGACAATCACACATGGGGACGATCGGTTTCGACGATCTGAGTTGAGCATGGGGAAGCGGGCCGAGGATGCAGGGTGCCCTCGTTAATACCATTCTGCAACCCAATAAGTGCCGATTCTAAGCGCACTGACTTCGCCCTCGCTGCCTGATAGCAGCGACCGCGAGTCTGTCAGCCTGAGGTCGCTATCGCCTCAGCAGCTGGCATCAGCTAGATAGCCACTGGAGCGCCGCCTTCGTCGTGGGGGCGTCGCTCGACAATCACACGACTGGGCCCGGGTCAGCCACTTGTCTGCACGATGGCTGGGGCCGAGCAACACCCGAAGCGCAGACTGCGCCCGGAGAAGTCCATGTGATGCCAGATCGGACGCGGGTTCGATTCCCGCCGTCTCCACCACCGCAGAAGGGCCGTCGGCCGATGAGGAACTCCTCGTCAGCCGGCGGCCCTTCGTCGTGTCGTGTGGTGTGTCATGGGGCGCGGCGCCTGTCCGCCGTCAGCAGCAGTCGCTCAGGCGGCGCCTCGGTTGCGGTAGCGCATCGCGCGCTGGGCGTCACGCTCGTCCTGCTTGCGGCGCAGCGTCTCCCGCTTGTCGAACTCCCGCTTGCCTCGGGCGATGCCGATTTCGACCTTCGCCCGGCCGTCCTTGAAGTACAGCTGCAGTGGCACGATCGTATTGCCCGACGACTCGATCTGCCGGGTGATCTTCACCAGCTCCTTGTGATGAAGCAGCAGCTTCCGCTTCCGGCGGGCGCTGTGGTTCGTCCATGTGCCGTTGAGGTACTCGGGAATGTGGACCTGCTCCAGCCACAGCTCCCCGGAGTTCGAGAACGCGGCGAAGCCGTCGGTCAGGGAGGCCTGCCCCTCCCGCAGGGACTTCACCTCGGTGCCGGTCAGCACCAGCCCCGCCTCATAGCGATCCAGGATCGTGTAGTCATGCCGTGCGCGCCGGTTGGTGGCGACCACGTGGTTGTTGGGATCCTTCTGCGCCTTGCCGGCCTTCTTCTTCGCCATGGTGCCACCTCCTCGCAGTTTCCTCGGTGTCAGTCTCTGCGGCCGCATGGCCGGCCGCCGAGCCGACTGTCCATGATACACCCAGCACCTCAGAGGTGGGCGGTCTCACGTCGTGCCCCTGAGCCGGTCGCAGGCGTTGCCACGCGCAGGCCGGGGGAGCGGTCAGGGAGCCAGCAGCCCGGAGATCGCGATGCCCAGTCCGGCGGCGAGGACGCCGCAGACGATGTTGACCAGCCAGATCCAGGCGGCCTGCAGGCGGTGGCCGTCCGCCCACCGTTGGGCGGCGCGCAGCGACACGGTCGCGAAAGTGCTCAGCGCCCCGATGAGTCCGTAGCTGAGCACGGTGAGCACTCCTGGCGAGAAGACGCCGGCCTCCGGAGCCGGCTGCACGGCGGTCAGGGCGGAGAACTCCCCGTAGAGGAAGCCCAGCACCAGGCAGCCCAGCGTGTTGGCCACCAGGATCCCGTAGCGCACATAACGGTCCAGCAGCAGGCGCAGCACGGCCCCGCCGGCCCCGCCGACGGCGACGCCGAGCACCAGGGCGACGGAGAGCGTCGTCGTCATCGAAGGTCACCTCCGCGGCTCGACTCCCGCGCACCGGTAGCGACGGCGTAGGGGTCCTCCACGCAGCCGCACATGGCCCGCCCCACCGTGATCCCCGCTGCGGCCGCACCGGTCGCGGCGATGACGCTGATCAGCAGATAGGAGAGCATCTCCAGAGTTCCCGGATTCACATAGGTCACTGCGCTGAGCTCCTCGAAGACTCCGCCGGGCACAGCGGGCATCACAGAGAGGACCACCAGGGAGAAGGTCGAGTAGGAGCCCAGCAGCCCGGTGCCCAGCACCGGCACGGCCCAGCGTCGCAGCCAGGGACGCACCGAGGCCACCCCGGTGAGCACGCCCAGCAGACCGGAACCGGAGATGTTGATCAGCAGCGTCGTCCACGGGAACTTCATACCGTGCTCAGGAATGATGTGCCCCAGGGCCAGCCGCAGCAGGGCACCCACCGCCCCGGCACAGGCGACCAGCAGGATCAGCGCCACCAGCGGTGGGGCTGATGGCGTGGCGGAGGCTGAGGGGGGATCGACTGGCGAGGACACCGTCCAAGCCTAATACGCCGCGCCGCCGACGCCGGCCAGCCAGGCCATGGGGCCCCTGGATCAGTCGTCGTCACCGGAGGCAGGCGCCCCCGGAGCGGAAGGCCGCACCACCGAGACGCGCATCGCATGGGCCAGCTCATGGGCGAGCCGGATGCCTTCGCCGGCTTCGGTGCGGGCCACCACGACGTCGCCGGCCTCCGACTCGGTGACCTGCACCTGCGCGCCGATCTCCACCTGCTGCTCCGCCAGCACGCGCAGGGCGTCCGGGACGCCGTCGTCGACCTGCTCCAGACGGACCGCAGAGGACGCCGGCACCCGGCACAGCAGCTCAGTGTCCGGATAGTCCAGGCTCAGGTCCGGGGCGGGGATGGGGTCCCCATGCGGATCCACCCGCGGATGGCCCAGGCGGTCATCGAGCCGATCCACGAAGTTCTCCGAGACGGCGTGCTCGAGCCTCTCTGCCTCCTCATGGACCTCGTCCCAGCCATAGCCGAGCTCGCGCACCAGCCAAGTTTCGATCAACCGGTGCCGACGGACCATCGCCAGGGCCAGTTGGCGGCCCTGCTCGGTCAGCCGGATCGGCGCATAGGGCTGATGATCCACCAGGCCGAGATCGGCCATCTTGCGCACCATCAGCGTCACCGAGGGGTTCGACACCCCGAGGGTCCGAGCCAGGGCGGAGGCGGTGACCGCGGCGTCATCCCACTCGGCCAGCCCATAGATGGTCTTGGCGTAGTCCTCCACCGATGTCGTCGCCGAGGCGGTGCGGGTGGAGCGTCCCTGGGCGGAGGTGCGCGGGGTCATGGGATCCTCTCGGTCAGCGCAGAAGCCTGATCAAGTCTAGAGGTCACCGGGCGACGGCGCCTCTGCGTCACCCGGCCCAGCAGCCCCCTCCGTGGGGCGAACAGATAGGCCAGGGTGAACTGCACCGCCTGGACCAGCACGATCGTGCCTCCGGTGGCGATGTCCAGCCAGTAGCTCGCATACACCCCCACCAGGGCGGAGAGCACCGCGGACGACGACGCCACGGCCAGCATCCGGCCCACCGTGCGGGCGAGCAGCTGGGCGGTGGCTCCTGGAATGACCAGCATCGCCACCACCAGGATGATGCCCAGGGTCTGCAGGGCCGTCACCGTGGTCAGCGCCAGCAGCATCAGCAGCACGGTGGACAGGCCGGCGGCGGAGAGCCCGATGGTGTGGGTGAAGGTGCGGTCGAAGGCCAGCAGCGTGAAGTCCCGGCGCTTGATCAGCAGGATCGCCGCGGTGAGAGCACCCAGGGCCAGCACCTGGTAGAGATCCGTTCGGGAGGTCCCCAGCACATTGCCGAAGAGGATGTGCTGCAGGTGCGTCTGGCTGGGAGTCCGCGAAATGAGCACCAGACCCAGCGCGAACAGCGAGGTGAACACCACTCCGATGGACGTATCATGCTTCAACGTCGCGGACGTGCTGATTCCGCCGATCAGGGCGACTGCCAGCATGCCGAACACGAAAGCGCCCACCGCCATCGGCACCCCGAAGATATAGGCCAGCACGATGCCCGGCAGGATGGAATGGGCCACGGCCTCGCCCATCAGCGACCAGCCCATGAGCACCAGCCAGCAGGACAGCAGGCCACACACTGCCGCCGCCACCACGGAGACGAGCAGGGCGTTCTGCATGAAGCCGAACTCCAGGGGCCCCACCAGCAGGTCGGTCAGCGCCGTCATCGCCCAGCCTCCGGCTCGTGCGTCTGCGGGCCGTGCACCGGTGGCCCCAGGCCCAGCACCGTGCCGAAGGCTCGGGCGAGGCGCTCCTCGGTGAGCACGTCCTCCGGGGTTCCGGAGGCGAGCACTGTGCGGTGCAGCAGGACCACCTCCTCGGCGAGCTCCGGAATGCCTTCGAGGTGGTGGGTGGAGATCAGCAGCGTGGTGCCGGCGTCGCGCAGCTGGTGCAGCACGGAGACGAGGAGCGCCTCCGAGACTCGGTCCACCCCGGCGAACGGTTCGTCCAGCAGCATCAGCGGTGCCTCTTGGGCGATCGAGCGGGCCAGAAAGGCTCGCCGCCGCTGCCCGCCGGAGAGCTCACCGATGGTGCGCGCCCGCAGTTCGGTCAAGCCCACCTGCTCCAGGGCCGCATCGACCCCGACGCGGTCGGCTGGGCGGGGGCGTCGGGTGAAGCCCATGTGCCCATAGCGGCCCATCATGACGGTCTGCTCCACCGTGATGGGAAAGGCCTGGTCCACCTGATCGTGCTGGGGGACGTAGCTGACCAGGTTCCGCCGGCGGGCCGTCTGGGGGGCGCGGCCGAAGAGCCGCACCCGCCCGGCGGCGGGGGAGCGAAGCCCCAGCAGAGTGGAGAACAGCGTGGACTTGCCCGAGCCGTTGGCGCCCACCAGGGCGCACAGCCGTCCGGGGCCGACCTGCAGATCGACCTGCTCGAGGGCCAGCACCCCGGGGTATCCGGCGCTGAGACCCTCGACTGCGATGGCGGCTGGGGTTCGGTCGCTCACCGGTCGGCTTCCTCAGGGTCCGCGTTGTCAGGGTCCGCGTTGTCAGGGTCCGCTCCGTCGAGGATCAGCTCAAGGCCATGCCGCAGCAGGTCCAGATAGCTCGGCACCGGACCGTCCTCCGCGGAGAGCGAGTCGACGTACAACGGGTCACCGAGCTGGGCCCCGGAGTCCTCGGCCACTTGCTGTTGGGCGGCCTCGTTGACCGTGGACTCGCAGAACACCGTGGGCACCTCGTGCTCGCGGACGTATCGGATCTGGGCCTCGATCTGCTGCGGTGTGCCCTCGTCGTCGGCGTTGATCGGCCACAGGTAATGCTCGCCGAGATCCAGATCCTGCGTCAGGTAGCTGAACGCCCCTTCGCAGGTGACCAGGTGGACGTCGTCGAGCTCGGCGGCACGTTCGCGTGCTGCGGCGTCAAGGTCCTCCAGCTCCCCACGCAACGCCTCGGCGTTCTCGGCGAAGACCTCGGCGTCCTGCGGGGACAGCTCCGTCAGGGCGGCCTCGACGCCGTCCACATAGGTCACGCCCTGCCGAGGAGACATCCACGCATGGGGATTGGTCGGCATCTCGGACGACTCGTCCGGGTGCTCGGGCAGCCGGGTCACCGGCAGCGGATCGACATCCTCGGTCACGGTCACCGTGGGGGCCTCGGACTGAGCGAGGAACTGGTCCAGCCACGCCTCCAGACCCAGGCCGTTGGCGAGGATCAGGTCGGCCTCGGCGGCATCGCGCACATCGCCCGGGGTGGGGTCGTACTCGTGGATCTCTGCGCCCAGCGGGGTGATCGAGCGGACGTCGACACGGTCACCGCCGACCGTCTCGGCGATGTCCTGCAGCACGGTGAAGGTGGCCAGCACCACGGGCCGATCCTCGCCGGCCTCCGGGGCGCCGGTGTCGTGGCCGCCGGCGTCTGGGTCGGCGGATCCGTCGGCGGCGCAGGCGCTCAGGGCCAGGGCGCCGAGGGCGAACAGGGACGTCGTCGTCATTGAAGTGCGCAGCATGCCCCCCAGTATGGTTTAGGCATACCTAAAGTTGCAAGCGGTGCTCGCGGGTCGTGACAGATCCGACCTCCGGTCAGGTCTCGCGATCGTCCTCCGCCCACGGCGTCGGGGCGTCCGGTGCGAGTGCGCCCAGCGCCGCCTCATGCAGCAGACCGTTGGTGGCCAGCGCGTTCTTCCCGGTGCAGCCGGGCTCTCCGTCCAAGGAGGTGAACTGTCCTCCCGCCTCGGTGACGATCGGCACCAGGGCGGCCATGTCATGCAGCGCCAGCTCCGGCTCCGCGGCCAGATCGACCGCACCCTCGGCGACCATGCAGTAGGACCAGAAGTCGCCGTAGGCACGAGTCCGCCACACCGTATCCGTGAGCTCCAGGAAGTTCTGGATGCGGCCGACCTCCCGCCAACCGGTCAACGACGAATAGGAGAAGGAGGCGTCCGTCAGCGAGGAGACCTTCGAAACCCCCAGCTGGGTGGCCGCCGCGAGCGATTTGCCGGTATAGGCGCCACCGCCCTGGGCCGCCCACCACCGACGATTCAGCGCAGGGGCGCTCACCACTCCGACCACCGGTTCGCCGTGCTCCACCAGGGCGATCAGCGTAGCCCAGACCGGCACGCCGCGGACGAAGTTCTTGGTCCCGTCGATCGGGTCGATCACCCACCGCCGCGGTCCCGAACCGGTCGAGCCGTACTCCTCACCGTAGATCGCGTCCCGGCCGCGCGTGCGGCTCAGCTGAGTCCGGATGATCTCCTCGGCCCGACGGTCAGCGTCTGTCACCGGCGTCAGGTCGGGTTTCGTCTCCACCGCGAAGTCCATGGACTGGAAGAACGACATGGTCTGGGAGTCCACGGAGTCGGCGATCATATGGGCCAGACGGAGGTCCTCGGTGTACGGGCTCGTGCGGTGGTTCATGGGGACAACCCTAGTCGTTTCTCCTCCTGCTCCTGCGCAGACCCGGCCAGGGAGGAGAGCAGGCCACGCAGCGACGCCAACCGCGCTTCACCGTGCTCGCCGCCATGACCTGCCTGCACCCAGGCGTCCAGGGCGCACCCGCCCTCGGGCGCGGCGTGTGCGCAGCCAGGTTCACAGTCGACCGATCCCTCGACCAGATCTTCGAAGGCGGCCAGCACATCATCGGGATCCACATGGGCCAGGCCGAACGAGCGCACCCCGGGGGTATCGATGATCCAGGACTCCCGCGCGGCATCCTCATCCACCGGGGCCTCAGGGTCGTCCGAGGGCGCCAGATTCAGCGCCACCGCGGAGGAGGAGGTGTGGCGCCCCCGGCCGGTGACGGCGTTGACGCCTCCGGTGGCGCGGTCAGCCCCGGTCAGGGCGTTGACCATGGTGGACTTCCCCACGCCGGAATGGCCGATCATCGCGGTGACGTGCCTGCGGAGCAGGCCCCGCAGGCGCGTGACGGCGGAGGGCTCCAGGGTCGGGGGCGAGCAGGCGCCGGGGCCTGCCGCGGCCTCGGTCGTCCTGGGTCGCTCGGATGTCTCTGGGGCTTCTGGCGTCTCTAGGGTCTCTGGGGTCTCTGGGGTCGCTGACTCCTCGGACGTCGGCGTGGCGTGTCCGGAGATGACCATGGTCAGGCTGAGCTCGGCATAGTGGCTGACCAACCCGGCCGGATCCTCCGGGTCCTGGGCGAGATCGGCCTTGGTGATGAGCAGGATGGGCTCGATGCCGGCGTCGTAGGCGGCCACCAGGGCGCGATCGATGAAGCCCGTCCGCGGTGCGGGATCGGCCGCGGCGACCACGATGAGCAGCTGATCGGCGTTGGCGACCACGACCCGCTCGGCGTCATCAGTGTCGTCAGCACTGCGTCGCAGCAACGTTGAGCGTTCCTCGACCCGCACCAGACGGGCCAGAGCACCGTCCTCACCGGAGGTGTCACCCACCAGTGCGACCACATCACCGGGCACCACCGGGGTGCGGCGCAGCGCCTTGGCACGGACAGCCACCACGACGCGCTCCCGAGCCGCTGGGCCGCCGGCGGAATCCGCCTCCTCGAGTCGGTGCATACGCACGGTGTAACGTCCGCGGTCGACGGTGACCACGCGTCCCAGCTCGGCGTCGGGATAGTCCGGGGTCTCCTTGGTACGTGGACGGGAACCGCGCTTGTTCGGCCGGACTCGGACGTCGGACTCATCCCAGTCCCGGCGGGAGGACCAGCGGCGGCTCATGGCGTCTCCGCGCCCCCAGCGTGTCCAGGGGAGATCAGATCCCGCCACAGCTGAGGGAAGGTCGGCATGGTCTTCGCCGTGCAGCCGATGTCCTCGACCTCCACCCCGTCCGTCGCCAGTCCCAGGATGGCCGCAAAGGTCGCCATGCGGTGGTCGGCATAGCTGCGCACCAGCCCGCCGTGCGTGATGGGGGCCAGGACCCGAAAACCGTCGTCGGTCTCCTCAGCCTCTCCGCCCAGTCGGCGGATCTCGGCGACCAGGGCGGCGATGCGATCCGTCTCGTGGCCGCGAAGATGAGCCACTGAGGTGAACGTCGTCTCGCCGGGGCAGAGTGCCGCCAGGGCCGCCACCGTGGGGGTGAGCTCCGCGGTGCCGTCGACGGTGCCCGGAGTGGTCAGCTGCCGCGGACCCCGCACGGTCAGCGTCACCGTCTCCCCGCTGGGCTCATCGACGCTCGAGACCTCAGCGCCGAAGTTGGCCAGCAGCCGGGTCCAGCGGCGCCCGATCTGCGTGGAGGTCTTCGGCCAGCCGGGAACCGTCACCTCCCCGCCGGTGACGGCGGCGGCGCAGAGGAAAGGCCCGGCGTTGGAGAGATCCGGCTCCACCCGGACGGTGAACGGGGTGATCGGTCCGGGCTCGACACGCCAGGTGTAGGGCGCCGGGGAGCTGACCGTCACCCCGAGCTGCTCGAGCACCGTCAGGGTCATCTCCACATGTTCCAGGGACGGCACCGAGGTGCCGGAGTGCCGCAGGGTCAGGCCGTGAGCCATGCGAGGAGCGGCCAGCAGAAGTCCCGAGACGAACTGTGACGACCCCGAGGCATCGATGGCCGTCTCGCCGCCGTCGAGCCCGCCGGGGGCGCGCAGCGTGAAGGGCAGGGTGGAGGGAAGGGCGGCCGACAGGGCGCCAGCGGACTCTCCCGACTCTCTCGACTCTCTCGACTCTCCCGACTCTCCGTGTGCGGACCCCGCGTCCGCGCTCACCTGGACGCCGAGGGTGGCCAGCCCGTCGAGCACGGCCCCCATGGGACGCACCCGTGCCTCCGGATCACCGTCGAAGTGCACAGTCCGGCCGGTCAGCGCGGCCACGGCCGGCAGGAACCGCATGACGGTCCCGGCCAGCCCACAGTCCACCTGGAGGTCCGGACCCTGCGCGTGCTGGCCCAGCGGCAGCGGGGTGATCCGCACGGCGGGCTCCTCGGTGCCGTCGAAGGCGGCGAGATGCTCCACAACGGCCCCCAACTGTTCCAGGGCGGTGAGCATCAGCGCGGAATCGCGTGACTGCAGAGCATTGACCACGACGGACGGCCCATCCGCCAGAGCGGCCAGCAGCAGAAGGCGATTCGTCAGCGACTTCGAGGCCGGGACGATGACCTCTCCACGCACTGGTGCCCCCGCACGCGGCGCGGGCCACGGGGTCGGGGGCACCGGGGGAGCCTCAGCAGACATCGTGGTGCTCAGAGCGCGTCCTCGGCCTTCTTCTTGCCTTCCTTGGCGGCTGCGGAGATGGCCTTCACGGCTTCCTTCTCGGCCCGCTTGAAGGTCTTCGCGGCGTCGCGCTCCAGAGCCTTGGCGGTCTTGACGGCGTCATCGCCGAAGTCTTCAGCCCACTGGTGCGTCTTGTCCTTGAACCGGGCGCCCTTCTTCCGGGTCTGCCTGGTCAGGTGCTCGGCGCGCCAGCCCAACGACGGCCTGCCGTCCAGGTCGGCGACGGCCAGGCCCAGACCGCCGAGGATGGCCAGATTCTTCAGCAGCGTGTCGCGCTGGGAGGTCAGGTCTTCGACAGAGTCCAGGCCCGCACTGCGCAGCTCCACATAGCTGTTGAGCTTGTGCACCCCGATCAGGCCGAACGCCGCCAGACGGGGGCACTTCCCGATGGCCAGGGCCAGGCCCGCGACGACCTCGATCCCGCCGAGCACCTGGGCGGTGCGCCGCGGATCAGCGGTGACGATCTCCGCCTGGGGGACCAGCGAACCGAGCTCCTGCAGGGTGGGCTCCAGCTTCTCGGCGGCCTCCTCCGTGTTGCGGAGGCGGTCGATGCCGTCGGCGATGAAGCCGGCGCCGAGCAGCGGGCGGGCGACTTTGCGGATCAGAGACATGAAATCCTCCTGTGGCGCCGAGGAGCCGGGGTCTTCACCCGGCTCCGCGTGCGTGTGAACTCGGTTGAGCTGTGCTTGCCGGACATCGAGGCGTTCGGCATCGTCCAGAAGACAATCTACCCAATCAGTCCCGGTCGGGGAATTGTGGACCGGACTTCTTCGTTGTCCTGTCCATGACCACAGGCACGCTGGAGCACCGGACCCCGGCCGCGGCCCGCCCCGGGGGCGTAGACTCCTCTGTGATGGAAGACCGTGACGAGAACGTGAACGTGGCCGAGGAGACCGACGCGCAGCGGCGTGCGCGCTTCGAGTCCGAGGCGCTGCAGTACGTCGACCAGCTCTACTCGGCGGCGATGCGGATGACGCGCAACCCACAGGACGCCGAGGACCTGGTCCAGGAGGCCTACACGAAGGCCTACTCGGCGTTCCACCAGTACAAGCCCGGCACGAACCTCAAGGCCTGGCTCTACCGGATCCTGACCAACACCTACATCAACATCTATCGGAAGAAGCAGCGGCAGCCGCAGCAGGCCAACACGGACACCGTGGAGGACTGGCAGATGGCCCAGGCCGCCGAGCACACCTCCACCGGGCTGCGCTCCGCCGAGGCCGAGGCGCTGGACCACCTTCCGGACTCCGACGTCAAGGACGCCCTGCAGCAGATCCCCGAGGAGTTCCGGCTGGCCGTGTACTTCTCCGATGTGGAGGGCTTCGCCTACAAGGAGATCGCCGAGATCCTCAACATCCCCATCGGCACGGTGATGTCTCGGCTCCACCGTGGACGCAAGCTGCTGCGCGAACTGTTGACCGACTACGCCCGCGAACGAGGCTTCAAGAAGCAGGAGGCTCGAAAATGAGCGAAGACCGCAGCACGGAGGACTGCCTCGGTGGGGACTGCCGCGAGACCCAGGAGCGGATGGAGCGGATCTACGAGTATCTCGACGGTGCGCTCAGCCGCAGCGATCTCGAGGAGGTCCGCTCCCATCTGCACGACTGCCCTGAATGCGCCTCCGACTACGACCTGGAATGCATCATCCGGTCAGTGGTCCGCCGGTCCTGCACGGAACGTGCCCCGGAGACTCTGAAGGTCACCATCTTGGAGCGGATCAGCGAGATCCGCGTCGAGGCCGGGCACGAGAGCCGCCGCTGAGGCGAGGAGCCCGGAGACTGGGACGGCCCCCGCAGGAGTGATCCGGCGGGGGCCGTCCCAGTCTCCGGGCTCAGGCCCGGACATGGTCAGGAGTTGGGCCGCTTACCGTGGTTGGCGTTGTTCTTGCGGCGGTCCTTGCGCTTGCGTCCACGCTTGCTCATCGTGGAGCTCCTTTCGTCGGCTGGATCTCATCTTAGCCGACTCGGCGCTCATGCCGCGGGTTCGCGCAGTCCCAGCCACTGATACCAGCCGCGGTGGAGCACCAGCCAAGCGATCAGCCCGTAGCCGGCCTGACCGGGGACCCCGTCGTTGCTCGCGAGATCGTGGCGCCACTGGTCGTGCTGGACCAGCGGGGTGAAGGTGTCCACGTAGACGTGCGAGCGGCGAGAGGCCACGTCCTGGTAGGCGGTGTTGAGCTCGGCCAATCGCTGATTGCGCTCGGGATCCAGCCCAGGAATGGGCCCGACGACCAGGCAGCGGATGCCCTCCTGACTCGCCCGGTCCAGAATATTGGCCAGATTGAGCCGGGAGCGCGCCGAGGAGCTCGTGCTGTCGAGGTCGATGTCGTTCAGGGCCACCATCAGATGGTTCTCCGCGTCCTCGTCGAATCGGGGAGCGGCTTCGGCCTGCCACCGGTGGGACAGGGCCTCGGTGCCTTCCCTCGGCATGGCCAGCACGTAGTGCTCCAGGTGCACGGAGTCCGTGGGGGTCTTCGCCAGCACCCGACCGAGCCACCCCAGTGCGCGGGGATCCCCCGCTCCGGTGAGCAGCTCATTGCCGACGGCGACGATTCTGATGCTGCGTTCCACGTCGTCCCTTCCTCTGTGGCACCGACCAGACGCTGAGCGCCGGGGCGGCTGACGGATACCGACTTTCCTCTCCCTGACGTTACCCCCTTCGCCGTGTGCCGACGGCGTCGGACGCGCCACGGGACCCCATCGGGAGAAGCCGCTGCGGCAGAGCCCTCCGGCGTCCGCCAGCGCGGCCTCAGCTGTCCGAGCGAAGACGGCGGAGGCCGCCGACCCGAGAGATGGACGGCCTCCGCCGACTGCGAGGCACTGGGCTCAGCGATGCGACCCGGTCACAGGTTCAGGTGCGGGAACGCCTGGGCCAGGAGCGTGTCGAGCTCCTTGGCGTGGCGGCGCGCCTGACCCACAGAGGTCGCCGCCGACTCGCGACGTGAGATCAGCTGCAGGTCCTGGTCCAGCAGGGGCACCAGGTTCATTCCGAGGAAGGGCCAGGGCCCCTGGTTGGCCGGCTCGTCCTGTGCGTAGACGAAATCCGCCTCCGCCGGGTAGCTGGCCAGCTCCTCGCGCAGCTGATCGACCGGCATCGGGTAGAGCTGCTCGAGACGCACGATCGCCGTGGTGTCGTCCTTGTGCTTCGCCCGGGTCGCCACCAGGTCGTAGTAGAGGCGCCCGGAGGTGACCAGGACTCGCTTCACCCGAGACTTGTCGACCGCCGTATCGCTGATGACCTCTCGGAAGGTGCCGGTGGTGAAGTCCTCCACCGAGTTGGCCGCAGCCTTGAGCCGGAGCAGCTGCTTCGGGGAGAAGACGATCAGCGGACGGCGCGGGCGGGCCACGGCCTGGCGGCGCAGCAGGTGGAAGTAGTTCGCACCGGTCGACGGCATCACCACGGTCATGTTGTCCTCGGCGCAGAGCTGCAGGAAGCGCTCAGGGCGACCGGAGGAGTGGTCCGGCCCCTGACCCTCGTAGCCGTGCGGCAGCAGCATCGTCACCGAGGACCGCTGGCCCCACTTCTGCTCGGCGGTGGCGATGAACTCATCGATGACGGTCTGCGCACCGTTGACGAAGTCGCCGAACTGGGCCTCCCAGAGCACCAGCGCCTGTGGGTTCTCCACCGAATAGCCGTACTCGAAGCCGAGGGCGGCATACTCCGACAGAAGCGAGTCGTAGATGAAGAACCGCGCCTGATCCTCGGTGAGGTTCTTCAGCGGATACCACTCGTCGCCGTTGACGCGGTCGTGGAAGACGGCATGGCGCTGGACGAAGGTCCCCCGCCGAGAATCCTGACCCGCCATCCGGACCTCGATGCCCTCCATGAGCAGGGAACCGAAGGCCGCGACCTCCGCGAAGCCCCAGTCGATCCCACCCTCACGGGCCATCTTGGCGCGCTTCTCCAGCAGCGACTTCAGCTTCGGATGCGGAGAGAAAGTCTCGGGGATGTTGGTGTGGACCTCTCCGATGTGGGCCAGCGCCTCCTCCGAGATGGCCGTGTCGGTGGCGGCACGGGCCGGGACGTCCTCTTCCAGCTCCGAGGCGGTGGGTGCGATCACGTCGTCGTCCCCGGTGCTGGAGAGGGTCGAGATCGGCTGCGTCTGGGCGGCGTGGGTCTCGGTGAACACCCGCTCCAGGCGCTGGCGGTAGTCCTGGAGAGCCTGGTCCGCCTCATCCTGGGTGATGTCGCCACGTCCTACCAGGTTCTCCGTGTAGAGCCGGCGGGTGGAGCGCTTGGCCTCGATGAGGTTGTACATCTTCGGCTGGGTCATCGAGGGGTCGTCGCCTTCGTTGTGCCCGCGACGCCGGTAGCACACCAGGTCGATGATGACGTCCTTGTTGAACCGCTGGCGGTACTGGAACGCGAGCGACGCCGCGCGGGCCACCGACTCCGGGTCGTCGCCGTTGACGTGGAAGATGGGCGCCTGGATCGCCTTGGCCATGTCGGTGCAGTAGGTCATCGATCGGCCGGAGTTCGGGGCGGTGGTGAAGCCGACCTGGTTGTTCACCACCACATGGACCGTGCCCCCGGTGCGGTAGCCGCGCAGCTGGGACAGGTTCAGGGTCTCGGCGACGACGCCCTGCCCGGCGAAGGCCGCGTCCCCGTGGACCAGCAGCGGCAGCACGGAGAAGGCGTGGGCCCCCTGCGGGCCCTGGTCCAGGCGGTCCTGCATGGCACGGACGATGCCTTCGAGCACCGGGTTGACTGCCTCCAGATGGGAGGGGTTGGCCGCCAGGTAGACGCTGGTGGAGTTTCCTCGGTCGGAGGTGAAGGAACCGCGGGTGCCCAGGTGGTACTTGACGTCTCCGGAGCCGATGCCGGCTTCCCGGCCCTCGAACTCGCGGAAGATCTGGGAGTAGGTCTTCCCAGCGATGTTGGCCAGCACGTTCAGCCGCCCGCGGTGGGCCATGCCGATGGCGACCTCTTCCAGGCCTTCGTCGGCCGACTCGGAGAGGATCACATCCAGCAGCGGGATGAGCGACTCGCCGCCCTCGAGGGAGAAGCGCTTCTGCCCGACGAACTTGGTCTGCAGGAACGTTTCGAACGCCTCGGCGGCATTGAGCCGCCCCAGGATGCGGAACTGCTCGTCACGAGAGGGCTTCTCATAGGGGTGCTCGATCTCGTCCTGGAACCACTGGCGCTCCTCGGGCGACTGGATGTGCATGTACTCGATGCCGGTGTTGCGGCAGTAGGTGTCACGCAGCACGCCCAGGATGTTGCGCAGCGGCAGCATCTGCTTGCCGCCGAAGCCGCCGGTGGGCCAGTCTCGATCCAGGTCCCACAAGGTCAGGCCGTGGGTCTCGATCTCCAGGTCCGGGTGCTCACGCATCCGATACTCCAGCGGATCCACTGAGGCCATGAGGTGGCCGCGGACGCGGTAGGCATGGATGAGCTGCTGGATCCGCGCGACCTTGTTGATCTGGTCCTCGGGGTTGACCTGGATGTCGGCCGACCAGCGCACCGGACGGTAGGGGATGCGCAGGGCTTCGAAGATCTCGTCGTAGAAGCCGTCCTCGCCCAGCAGCAGCTGATGGATGGTCTTCAGGAACTCCCCGGATCCGGCCCCCTGGATGACCCGGTGGTCGTAGGTGGAGGTCAGGGTGATGACCTTGGAGACGGCCAGTTTGTTCAGCGTCTTCTCCGAGGCGCCCTGGAACTCTGCGGGGTACTCCAGGGCCCCGACGCCGATGATGCACGCCTGGCCCTTGGACAGGCGCGGCACCGAGTGCACGGTGCCGATCCCGCCCGGGTTGGTGAGCGAGACGGTGGTGCCGGAGTAGTCGTCCGGGGTGAGCTTGTTGTCCCGAGCCCGCTTGACGACGTCGTCATAGGCGGCCCAGAACTCGGTGAAGCTCATGTCCTCGGCGGCCTTGATGTTCGGCACCACCAGGGCGCGGCTGCCGTCCGGGCGCGGCATGTCGATGGCCAGGCCGAAGTTCACATGGGCGGGCTGCACGGCGGCCGGCTTGCCGTCCTTGGTGTCGTAGACCACGTTCATCGACGGGTGGGCGCGCAGGGCCTTGACCATGGCGTATCCGATGATGTGGGTGAAGGAGACCTTGCCGCCGCGTGTGCGTTTGAGGTGATTGTTGATCACGACGCGGTTGTCGATCAACAGCTTCGCCGGCACGGCGCGGACGGTGGTGGCGGTGGGGACCGAGAGCGAGGCGTCCATGTTGGCGGCGATGGCCTTGGACATGCCCTTCAGGACCGTGACCTCGTCCTGCTTCTGCTCCTTGGGGGAGTCGTCGCTCCGGGCGGTGGAGGGCTCGGAGGGGATCGGCGTCGTCCCGGAGTCCTTGGCCTTCTTGGTGGTCGGCTGCTTGGGAGCCACCGGTCGGCTTCCCGTGGTGGTCTTCTCCCCGGTGGGCTTCTGCAGGTAGTCAGGCTCGGCAGGCTTGGCCGTGACCGGGGTGCTCTCGCTGCGCGGGTCCTTCTGGTTCGCGGCGGCGGGGCGTGCCTCGGTGGCGGAGTCGGCGTCGGACGGCGTCGTCGCAGTGCCCGTGGAGCGGGTGGGAGAGGCTGCTGCTGGCTGCTGCGCGGCCCCGTTGCCGGGCTGAGCCTCAGCGATCCCTGACGGTGCCTCGCCTTCGAGCCGGCGGAAGATGTCGGCCCACTTGCGGTCCACGGAGTCAGGATCCGCCTTGTACTTGTCGTATATGTCGGCGACCAACCATTCGTTTCCGGGGAACTCCTCCGCGAGACGGCTGGACGTTAGCTCTGGCACTGTGGATACGCCTCTTCCATATGTGTTGTGTCGGTTCGCCGCACCGCCGTACCTTCATCCCGGGCCGAGGTGCTCGGCCTGCGGTGCGATATTCCCACCTTCGAGGGTCACGACGACGGCGTCCTCACCGCCTGCGAGGCTCACACCCCGGCCGGCCGGAGACCCTCTCGGTCACCTCGTCCCAGCATAGTGACTTTCCCGACGGGGTCGCCACCGCGCGCGGTATCGTGTCTGATGCCGTGCGATGCATCCGAACCGATGCCTCCCCGCGGCGCGAGCGCCAGACCACGAAGGGTGGACGACGACCCCATGAAGTTCATCAACGAGCCCACCACCGATCTGACCTACGCGGACGTGTTCCTCGTGCCGTCCCGGTCCGACGCGATGTCTCGCATGGAGGTGGACATCTCCGCCGACGACGGTACCGGCGCCTCCATGCCGCTGGTGGCGGCCAACATGACCACGGTGACGGGGCGGCGGATGGTGGAGACCATGGCCCGCCGTGGCGGGCTCGGGGTGCTGCCCCAGGACATCCCGCTGGAGGTCATCCGTCAGGTGACCAGCTGGGTCAAGTCCTGTCACCCGGTCTTTGAGACCCCGCTGAAGGTCGGCCCTCAGGACACCCTGCTCGACGTGCTCCACCTGCTGGACAAACGAAACCACCACACGGTCTGCGTGGTGGATGAGGATCTCCGGCTCGCCGGGGTCGTGAACGCCGAGGACGGTGAGGGCCAGGACCGCTTCTCCTCGGTGGGATCGGTGATGCGCATGCCCCAGGTCCGTTTCACCACCGCCGAACTCGGCCTGGCGGAGCGCGCGGATGCGCAGGATGCGGAGGCGCTCGACGCCGGCCTGCGCCAGGCGTTCCTCGCCATGGAGGAGGCCGGCTGCGACTATGCGCCGGTGACCACCTCCGATGGAACCCTCGCCGGGGTGCTCACTCCGCGCGGGGCGCTGCGCTCCACGCTCTACGCGCCGAACGTCGACGCCTCGGGGCATCTGAAGGTGGCAGCCGCAGTGGGCATCAACGGTGATGTCGCCTCCAAGGCGGAGGGTCTGCTCGACGCGGGCGTCGATGTGCTGGTCGTCGACACCGCCCACGGCCATCAGCGCCGGATGGTCGAAGCCCTCAGCACTGTGCGTCGGGTGGTGGACTCCCGGGCGGGCGAGCGTGGCGCCGTCCCGGTGGTGGCCGGAAACGTCGTCTCGGCCCAGGGCGTGCGGGACCTCGTGGAGGCGGGGGCCGACATCGTCAAGGTCGGGGTGGGGCCCGGCGCGATGTGCACCACACGGATGATGACGGCGGTGGGCCGTCCTCAGTTCTCCGCCGTGCTCGAGTGCGCCGCCGCCGCCCGTGAGCTGGGTCGGCGGATCTGGGCCGACGGCGGGGTGCGGCACCCTCGTGACATCGCCCTGGCCCTGGCCGCCGGGGCCTCCCAGGTGATGGTCGGCTCGTGGTTCGCGGGCACTTTCGAGAGTCCCGGAGACCTGATCAGCGAGGCGGACGGCCGGCGATACAAGGAGAGCTACGGCATGGCCTCGGCCCGTGCCGTCCAGCACCGCACAGCCGGGGAGGACGCCTTCGCTCGGGCGCGGAAGGGGCTCTTCGAGGAGGGGATCTCCTCCTCGAAGATGTACCTCGACCCGCAGCGTCCCGGGGTGGAGGACCTGCTGGACACCATCACCGCCGGTGTCCGGTCCTCGATGACCTACGCCGGTGCGCGGGATCTCGCCCAGTTCCGGGAGCAGGCCGTCGCCGGGGTGCAGTCCGCCGCCGGCTATGAGGAGGGCAAGCCGGTCCCCACCACCTGGTGACCCCGGGGGCCGGGCCTCGGCCCTCAAGTGGTGCGTCGGAGGCGTCGCGCTGTACACTGCGAAGCCTTATGGAGTATCGACAACCGGGCTCGCGCCTGATTCTCACTGTTCCTGATCGCCAGCCGGCCCGGTCCGCCCTGATCCAGGCACCGATCCGCCGCCCTGCGGCATCACCTCGCAGCCCCGCCCGCCCCGCGGCACCGGTGTGTCGCCCTGCGGAGTCGCGGAGGTGCAGCTGACACCGTGGAATGGATCCTCCTGGGCGTCGGACTCCTGCTGATCCTCGGCACCGGCTTCTTCGTCGCCGTCGAATTCTCCCTCGTGGCGCTCGACCAGCCCACCGTCCAACGCGCCGTCGACCATGGCGACCGACGTGCCGTGCCGCTGATGCGGTGCCTGAAGTCGCTGTCCACACAGCTGTCCAGCTGTCAGTTGGGCATCACACTGACCACACTGCTGACCGGCTACGTGGCCGAGCCTGCCCTGGGGGTGCTGCTCGCCGGCCCGATCCAGCTCCTCGGAGTGCCCGATCAGGCGGCGGGGGCAGTCTCACTGACTGTGGCGATGATCATCGCCACTTTGGTGACGATGCTCATCGGGGAGCTGGTGCCGAAGAACCTCGCCATCGCCGAAGCCTTCCGCATCGGTCGTGCCTTGGCGCGTCCTCAGCTGATCTTCACCGCCCTGTTCCGACCGTTGATCGTGGTCCTCAACGGCTTCTCCAACCAGGTGCTGCATCGTTTCGGCCTGGAGGTCAAGGAGGAGCTCTCGGGCGCGCGCACTCCGGAGGAGCTGTCCTCGATGGTGCGCCGGTCCGCCATGCTCGGCACTCTCGACGAGGGCACCGCCGCCTATCTCGACCGCACCCTGCGGTTCTCCGAGCGCACGGCGGCCGACGTGATGACGCCGCGTCCTCGGATGATCACGGTCGACGCCGACGCCCCGCTGACCGCACTGATCGATGTTGCCCGCCGGACGGGGCACTCGCGGTTCCCCGTGCTGGGAGAGTCGGTCGACGAGGTCCGCGGCGTCGCGCATCTGAAGAAGGCGGTGGCCGTCCCGCGTGACAAGCGCGAAGGGCTGGTGGCCGCGACGGTGATGACCGAGATCACCCGCATCCCGGAGACCATCCATCTCGACGCGCTGCTCTCGGTTCTGCGCGAGTCTCCGCTGCAGGTGGCCGTGGTGGTCGATGAGTACGGCGGCACCGCCGGTGTGGTCACCCTGGAGGATCTCATCGAGGAGATCGTCGGGGAGGTCGCCGATGAGCATGACCGGCTCACTCCCGGTGTGCTCCAGGCCGCCACCGGCGACTGGTACTTTCCGGGGCTGCTGCGTCCTGACGAGATCAACGTCCAGGTCCTGGAGCTGGAGGTTCCGGAGGATCCGGCCTATGAGACGGTGGCGGGCTTCATGCTGGACCGGCTGGGCCGGATCGCCGCCGTCGGCGACGAGGTGGAGGTCCACGGCGGGCGGCTCACCGTGGTCGGTGTGGAGGGGCGGCGCATCGATCGTCTCCGGTTCACCCCCGACCCTGAGGCACGTCGGCTCGCTGCCGAGGCCGCCGCTGAGCGCGCGCGCCGAGCGGCCGCCGAACGGGCGGAACACATGCGGGCGGCCGCGGATCGCAACGGGGGTGGTCGTCGATGACGAGCGATGTGATGGGAATCGTCTGGCTGGTCGTGCTGCTGGCTGGCAATGCTTTCTTCGTCGCCGGGGAGTTCGCGGTGATGAGCGCTCGTCGCAGCCAGATCGAGCCGCGGGCCGAGGCCGGGTCCAAGGCGGCGCGCACGGCGCTGTACGCGATGGAGCATGTCTCGCAGATGCTGGCCATCGCGCAGCTGGGGATCACCGTGTGCTCCCTGCTGATCCTGCAGGTCTCCGAGCCGGCCATCCACCATCTGCTCACGGATCCGCTCACCCTGGTCGGGATGAACACCACCGCGGCCTCCATCACCGCCTTCCTGGTGGCCCTGGCACTGGTCTCCTTCCTGCACGTCACGCTCGGCGAGATGGTGCCGAAGAACTTCGCCGTGTCGGTGGCCGATCGCGCGGTGCTCATGCTGGCCCCTCCGCTGGTGGTGCTCTACCGGATCCTCAAGCCGGTGATCCTGCTGCTGAACCACGCGGCGAATGCCGTGCTGCGGCTCGTCGGGGTCACGCCCCGTGACGAGGTGGTCTCCACCTTCACCTTGGAGGAGATGCAGTCAATCGTCGCCGAGTCGACCCGTGGAGGCACCGTGCATGATGATGCCGGGGTCATCGCGGGAGCCCTGGTGTTCTCCGACTACACCGCGGACTCTGTGATGGTGCGGGTGGACGACGTCGTCACAGTGCCTTCCGAGGTGACCCCTCGGCAGGTGGAGAAGGCCGTCGGCCGGACCGGCTTCTCCCGGTTCGTGGTCGTCGACGAAGAGGGGGACTTCGCCGGTTACGTGCATCTGAAGGATGTGATGAGTCTTCCCGAGTCCCAGGTGGGGGAGCCGATCCCGGTCACCACGGTGCGTTCGCTGGGCAACATGGCCTGCGCGGACGAGATCGAGGACTGCCTGGCGCAGATGCAGCGCACCGGGTCCCACCTGGCGCGGGTGATCGACGACGACGGCGTCACTCGAGGAGTCCTCTTCCTGGAGGACGTCCTGGAGGTCCTGGTCGGTGAGATCCACGATGCGACGCAGGCACGGGACTCGCGGCGCCAGCACACCGTCGGCGAGGATGGGTGAGCCGTTCGGCGGCCTGTGGGAAGGATCACGCGGAATACCTGAAGATGAGATTTGTTCGCAACAGTGTGCAGGCGTACGCTGAAGTCCGCCACCGGCGCTGACGCGCTGCGCCGGATCAGCCCCGCGACTCAGGAAAGACCACACCATGCCCGACATCTCCCGCCCCGATGCAGGATCACCCGCCGCACTCCGCCGGGGAGCTGGCCGTCGGCCTCCGCTGGCCCGGGCGGCCGGCCTGCTCGGTGCTCTCACGCTGGCGCTCACGGGATGCGGGGGCGGCCAGGACGGCGGGAATGACGGCGCGCAACAGCCGACGTCGGCGGACGGGGAGGACACCGGCCTGGTCATCGTGGCCTCCACCGACGTGTACTCCGATCTGGCGGAGAAGATCGTCGGGGACACTGCCGAGGTGGAGGCGATGGTGGACAATCCCGCCATGGATCCACACTCCTATGAGGCAACTCCGCAGGACCGGCTCAGCATCGAGAACGCGGATGTGATCATCGCCAACGGCGGTGGCTATGACCCCTTCATCACTCGGCTCGCCGCTTCTGCCGACAAGGATGACCTGGTGTATCAGATCATCGAGGGGGAGAATCATCATTCGCATGAGTGGACCGGCAGCTACGAGAACGAGCATGTCTGGTACGACCTGGCCCTGATGGCAGAGGTGGCCCGCGACTTCGGCGAGCACATGGGTGACCTCGCACCGGAGAACGCGGACCTCTACGCGGAGAACGCGCAGCGGCTGGTCGAGGAGATCGAGGCGCTCGATGAGCGGAACCGTGCCCTCGGCGCCGAGGGTCTGGCGTATCTGGCCACGGAGCCGGTCTCGCAGTTCCTGCTGCTCGACGCCGGTTTCGAGGACCTCACCGAGGAGCGGTTCCTCGCGGCGGTGGAGCACGGCGACGACGTCGCCCCGCGTCTGTACCAGGACGCCCTGGACATCGTCACCAGCGATGACATCGACATGCTGGCCTACAACGAGCAGACGGAGACCAACCAGTCCCTGCAGATCCGGCTGGCCGCCGAGGATGCCGGCCTGCCGGTCCTGGAGTTCTCCGAGACTCTGCCCGATGACATCGACGACTTCCTGGAGTGGATGGAGCACAACATCGACCAGGTCGAAGACATCGTGGAGGACCGGCGTGGCTGATTGTGCGGCACCCCCTGCCGTCCTGTCGCTGAATCGGGCAGGTATGGCCTTTCACGGACGCACGCTGTGGAAAGGGGTCGATCTCGACCTCTCCGCCGGGGAGTTCCTCGCGGTGCTTGGTCCCAACGGGGCCGGGAAGTCCACACTGCTGAAGGTGCTGCTGGGCCTGCAGAAGCTGAGCTGGGGTGAGGTGAAGGTTGCCGGGCGCTCGGTGCGCCGCGGCAGCAGCGCCGTCGGCTACATCCCCCAGCAGCACGCCATGCCGGCGGAGACGCCGCTGCGCTCCCGGGATCTGGTGGCACTGGGTCTGGACGGACATCGCTATGGCTTCCGGCTGCGCCCGCGTGCTCAGCGTCGTGAGGTTGACTGGCTCCTCGAACAGGTGGGGGCCACCGACTACGCGGACATGCCGGTGGGTCTGCTCTCCGGTGGGGAGCAGCAGCGCCTGCGCGCGGCCCAGGCCCTGGCCTCCGATCCGGCGGTGCTGCTCTGCGACGAGCCGCTGCACTCGCTGGATCTGCACCATCAGCAGGCCATCACGGATCTGATCCAGCGGCAGGCCAGTGAGCGTGGGTCTGCGGTCGTCTTCGTCACGCACGAGATCAATCCGATCGTCGAGCATGTGGACAGGGTGCTCTATCTGGCCCGTGGCCAGCACCGGATCGGGCCGACCCGTGAGGTCATGCGGTCCGAGGTGCTCAGTGAGCTCTATGACGCCCCGATCGATGTGATCGAGCATCGTGGCCGGCTGGTGGTGATGTCCCATCATCTCGAAGGGCATCACTGTGCTCCGGGCCATGGGGCTGACGGGGAGGTCGGTCAGGGCACCGAGGGGCCATCGCGGGCCCCGGAGGACCCGCGGGTGGGGGTCGGTCCGCATGTCCACGACGATGACCACGAGCCGCATAGTCATCCCGGCCCTCCGCGCGGTGACGCGGAGCAGGCCCCTGAGGGGCGTCGGATGGGAGCGGCCCGATGATCGAACAGGTCACTTCATCGTTCAGTGTGGACGGCTATTGGGAGCTGTTCTCGCTGGTGCGGAACTCGGTGATCACGGCGGCGGTCCTCGGGCTGATGGGCGGGGTCATCGGAGTGCTCATCATGCTGCGCCGCACCGCCCTGGTGGTCCACGGCATCGCCGAGATCTCCTTCGCGGGGGCGGCTCTGTTCCTGCTGATCGGCCTCGACGTCGTGCTCGGTTCCGCGATGGGGGCCATCGGGGCGGCTGTGCTGATCGGGGTGTTGAGCCTGAAGGACAAGGACACCAGTGCGGTCACCGGTGTGCTGATGCCGTTCGGCCTGGGGCTGGGGATCCTCTTCCTCTCGCTGTATCAGGGCCGGTCGGCCAACCGGTTCGGGCTGCTGACAGGACAGATCGTCGGGGTCGACGACATGCAGACGCGCACGCTGGTCACCGGCGCGCTGGTGATCACCGCGCTGCTGGCGGTCGTCTGGCGGCCGATGCTCTTCTCCTCGATCGACCCGCAGCTGGCTCAGGCCCGCGGTGTGCCCGTCAACGCGCTCTCGCTGGTGTTCATGGTGCTGCTCGGAGCCGCCGTGGCGATGTCTGTCCAGGTGGTGGGCGCCCTGCTGGTGCTGTCCCTGGTGGTCGTCCCGGCCGCTGCGGCGTTGAAGGTCACCGCCCGGCCGGTGATGGCCGTGGCCCTGTCCATGGTCTTCGCGCTGATCTCCTCAGTGGGCGGGATCATGCTCGCGATCACGGGGCAGATTCCGATCAGCCCCTATATCACCACGATCTCATTCCTGATCTATCTGGTGTGTCTGCTCATCGGCCGTGGCCGTCGGCTGCGCCGTCAGGAGCAGGCGGCTCGCGTGATGGCGGTCCCGGCCGGCTCCTGACCAGCCCGACCTCTCGGAGGGCCTCAGGCTTCGGCGCGGCGGTGAGCGGCACAGGCCTCGCAGAGGCCGAAGACCTCCAGGGTGTGCCTCACGTCGATGAAGCGGTGCTCGGCGGCGAGCTGCTCGGTCCACTGCTCGATGTCCGGGGCTTCGAACTCCACAGTCAGGCCGCAGCTGTGGCAGACCAGGTGGTGGTGGTGCTCCTCGCGGGCGCAGAGCCGGTAGATCGCCTCGGTGTCGTCGGGGCGCAGGACGTCCACCAGACCCTCCTCCTGATGGGCCTGGAGGATGCGGTAGACGGTCGCCAGGGAGACCTTCTCGCCACGGTCCTCGAGTATGCGGTGCAGGTCTTGAGCGCTGACGAAGTCCTCCAGCGAGCTGAGCGCGGCCCAGACGGCGCGCTTCTGGCGCGTGGAGCGCCCGCGCACCGGGGGTGTGGCGGTGTTCTCAGCAGTCACAGGTCTCGTCCTCCCTGCGCAGGGGTGGGCTCCGGCATGTCCCCCAGAGTAACAGCGTCACCTGGGGGCCGACGGCCGGTGCGGGGCGTCAGGGCACGTCATGTGCGGTCTCTGGTGAACGTCTCAGCGTCGATGCTCTTGACGGGGGGTCCTCTGTCGACTACTTTATCGATAAATCATTGTGATCCACGCAACACTCGGAGGGGATTCCATGAGACGACGGACCCAGATGGCCGGATTCGCCGCCGCAGCCCTGGTGCTGCCGCTGGCGGGCTGCGGGGAGGGGGGAGGTGAGGAGCCTCTCCAGTTCTGGAACCTGCTCAGCGGGGACGACGGCCGGTTCATGCAGCAGATCGTCGAGGACTACAACGCCACCGATCCGGAGATCCCGGTGGCGTTCCAACCCGCACCGCGGGACGACATGTACATGCGGATGTATTCGGTGGCCCGAGCCGGCGCGGACATCCCCGATGTGGTGCTCGTGCACAACCTGGCCATCGCGGAGCTGGCGAGCAACGAGATCCTCACGCCGATCGAACCGCTGCTGGAGATGGCGCCGGGGCTCGCCCCGGAGAACTACCTGGAGCCGGCCTGGGAGGCGGGGGAGTATGACGGTGCCCAATGGGCGGTCCCGTTGGACCTCCATGGGCTGGTCACCTATTACAACGATGAACTCCTGGAGGAGCTGGATCTCGAGCACATCCTCGACGACGACCTCGTCACGGTCGACGAGATCATGGAGCTCGAGGATCAGCTCCCGGAGGGGATCTACGCCACCACGACCTTCTTCGCGCCTCTGTTGGTCTACAACTGGCAGTACAACATCGGCGACGGCGTCGGAGACACCGCCGAGGACATCGACTTCTCCGCGGAGCCCTATGTGCGGGCTCTGGACGCGATCCAGGGCATGCAGGAGGCCGGGCTGATGGCCCCGGAGGACGCCGACTCCGCCCAGGTCTTCCGCAGCGGACGGGCGCTCTTCCACCCCTCCGGCACCTGGGAGATCAGCGGCCACGACGACGTCGAGGGCTTCAGCTGGGATCTGACCCACAGCATGCAGATCGATCCGGACAACGCTGTGAACCACTTCGAGTCCCATGCCTTCGTCCAGATGGACGACGACGGCCGCGACCCGGAGCGTGACCGCGCGGTCGCAGACTTCCTCGAGTTCGTCCGGACCCATTCGTTGGGCTGGGCCGAGGCGGGGCAGATCGTCGCGAGCCGTGACACCTTCGACAGCGAGGCCTATCAGGAGCACCCGCAGTCCTTCTTCACCCGTCCCGAGAACGAGGAGCTGATGGTCACGGACAACTTCGAATTCGCCCCCTACGTCGGGGAGGCGATCTGGGATGAGACACAGAACGTGGCCTTCGGGCGGCACAGCATCGAGCAGGCCGTCGAACGCATGAATGAGACCACCCAGGCCCGCATCGAAATGGTGGAGGCGCCATGACCACGACGACGACCCCACGAGCGCAGCACCGTGGCGCACGCCGCAGCACCCCGCCGCCGAGCCGTCTCCCGCAGGGGCTGCGGGCCTGGTTCCGCGCGATCCCCTTCATGGGGCCTCACCTGGTCCTCTTCGCCGTCTTCGGGCTGTTCCCGGCCTGCTTCGGCATCTATGTGGCCTTCACGCAGTGGAACCTCATCGGGGATCCGCAGTGGGTGGGACTGGACAACTTCCGGGTGCTCTTCGACACCGACCACGCCTTCCACCGCATCTTCATGAACGGCCTGTGGAACACGATCCTCTTCGTGGCCGTCGGCGTTCCGCTCCTGATCGCTGTGCCCCTGGTGCTGGCAGTCCTGCTGTCACGCAAGGATCTGCGGGGAGCCAACGTCTTCCAGGGCATCTTCTTCGTGCCCGGCCTGATCGCGGTCTCCGCCGCGGCGATCGCCTGGAACCTGGTGTTCAATCGCGAGTTCGGCCCGATCAACCACTATCTGGGCACGGACATCAGCTTCACGACGACTCAGCCGTGGGCCTGGATGACGATCTTCGTGCTCACCGTCTGGGCCGGCATCGGCGGCAATCTGATCATCTACCGATCCGCGATCTCCGCGGTGCCGCAGGAACTGTACGAGGTGGCCTCGATCGACGGAGCAGGGGCGGTGCGCTCCTTCTTCAACGTCACCCTGCCCTCCATCCGGCTGCCGCTGCTCTACACCACGGTGATGACCACCACCGTCTCATTCAACGTCTTCGCCCAGCCGCTGATGCTCACCAACGGCGGCCCCGCCGACAGCACCACGGTGCTGATGATGGAGGTCCGCGACCTGGCCTTCGGCGGTGGCCCCTCGATCGCGGGCGTCGCCTCCGCCATGGCCGTGCTCCTCGGCCTGGTGCTCATGGCGATCTCCGCGATCCAGTTCTTCATCATGTACAGGAGGACCGATGTCTGACATGGCCGTCATCCAGACCGACCAGCGGGCGCCCGGCCGTGGCGGCGCCGACGGCGTCCCCGGGCAGCCGCAGCCCGTGCCGAGGCGTCCCAGGCCGGGGAGAGGTCCGAGCCTCGGCAGTCCCATGCGCTCGAAACTCGCCCTGTCCATCACCTATGCGGTGCTGCTGGCGCTGGCGCTCATCTGGCTGCTTCCGGTGGTCTTCGCTCTGTCCACCTCCTTCAAGTCGCCCACGGAGTTCGCCTTCGAGTCGTTCCGGCTGCTGCCGGCCCAATGGGTGGCCGACAACTACGTCTCGCTGCTCAACGATGTGGCCGGATACCCGGTGCTGCGGTGGTTCTGGAACTCCATGTTCATCTCCACCACGCATGCGCTGCTGACCGTGGTGGTGGTGTCCGTCGCCGGCTACGGATACTCCCGTCTGGACTTCCCGGGCAAGGATGTCCTGTTCTTCACGCTGCTGGCGATCTCGCTGTTCCCGGTCATCGCGAACCTCATCCCGCTCTATGAGATCGTCTCCCGGTTGGGATGGGTGAACTCACCGTGGGCGATGATCGTTCCCGGTCTGGCGGGAGTGGCGAACATCTTCCTGGTGCGGGCCTTCCTGGCCGGGATCCCCAAGGAGATGGACGACGCCGCGCGCATCGACGGCGCCGGCGACTTCCAGATCTTCTTCCGGATCGTGCTGCCGATGATCCGTCCGATCCTCATCGTCATCTTCCTGTTCGCCTTCACCGGGTCCTGGAACGACTTCCTCTGGCCGCTGATCGTGTTCAACGACGTGGACCAGATGCCCATCACGGCCGGGCTGCAGCTGCTGCAGAACATGCTGGCCGAATACGACCGGACAGGTCAGCTCATGGCCTCCGCCGTGATGGCGATGATCCCGACACTGGTCCTCTTCCTGGTGGCCCAGAAGTACTTCGTCAGCTCGCTGAGCATGTCCTCCGGGATCAAGGGGTGAGCGCCATGAGCGCCCTCCGCACACGCCGTCCCCGGGGGGCGGGGGCCGTCCGTCCGCCGCAGCGCCGTGCGGAGCGGGTGCTGCTGGCCGGCGCCGCCGGCTGGAACGCGCTGCTGGCGGTGCTGACCCTCTTCCCGTACCAGTACTGGTTCGCCTCCAGCGGCTATCAGGGGCTGCAGGACGCCGAAGCCCTCGGCTCGGCGTCGATGGTCACCGAGGTGGCCGCCGTCGTGCGCACCTACGGCATCGCCGTGCTCCTGGGGGCGCTGCTGACAGCGGTGGTCGCCTGGCGGCTGAAGCTCCAGCACAGCCGTGCGGTCACCTGGTGGCTGATCGCCTGCGTGATCGGGACCTTCCTGACCCGGGATGTGGTCAGCGTCCTGCTGTACAGCGTCTGCCTGGCGCTCTACCTCTCCCGCTCCCGGGCGCTGCGGCTCCATGCCCAGTCCCAGTCCCAGGCCCAGTCCCAGGCCCAGGCCCAGGAGCAGGCGGCGCCACCGACCGCTCCGCACCCCCTCACCCCCGAGCAAGGAGACCGATGACCTCCCCTGTGACCACCCGAGAGACGACTGCAGCGACACCTTCTGGCGAGTCCGCTGTGAGTCCCGATCCGACCCCTGCCCTGACCGCCGTCGTCGACGTCGACGTCCCCGGCCCCACCATCAGCCGTCATCTCTACGGGCACTTCGCCGAACACCTCGGGCGGTGCATCTATGACGGATTCTGGGTGGGGGAGGGCTCCGAGATCGAGAACATCGGAGGCATCCGTGCCGACGTGGTGGAGGCGTTGCGGGCCATCGAGATCCCCAACCTGCGGTGGCCTGGAGGCTGCTTCGCCGATGAGTATCACTGGACCGACGGAATCGGGCCGCGGGGTGAGCGTCCACGCATGGTCAACACCCACTGGGGTGACGTGGAGGAGAACAACCACTTCGGCACCCATGAGTTCATGGCGCTGTGCGACCTGCTCGGCGCTGAGCCCTACATCTCCGGAAACGTCGGTTCGGGGACGGTGAAGGAGACGAGCAACTGGGTCGAGTACCTCACTCGCGCGGGAGACTCGCCGATGGCTCGGCTCCGTGCCGAGAACGGCCGTCGGGACCCCTGGGATGTGACCTTCTTCGGCATCGGCAACGAGCCTTGGGGCTGCGGCGGCAACCTGACCGCCGACCAGTTCAGCACGCTGGCCCGGCAGCATGCGACCTACGCCCGAGACCACGGGCAGGCGCGTCTGTACCGTGTGGCGGCCGGAGGGAACGAGGGAGACTATGCGTGGACCGAGGTGCTCATGAAGCAGCTCACCGGTGGCCTGGGAGATCCGGCGCCGCGGGATCTGTACCAGGCGATCTCCTTCCACTGCTACACGATGTCCGGCTCGTGGATGGACAAGGGCTCGGCCACAGAGTTCACAGACCAGGAGTACTGGGCGACGATGGCCCGCGCCCACCGGGTGGGGGAGCTGATCGCCGGTCATGCCGCGGTGATGGACGCCTACGACCCGACGAAGAAGGTCGGCCTCGCCCTGGACGAATGGGGCACGTGGTGGAACGTCGAGCCGGGCACGAATCCCGGCTTCCTGCACCAGCAGAACACGCTGCGCGATGCGCTGGTCGCGGCCGTGCACTTCGACGCGTTCCATGCCCATGCCGATCGCCTGAGGCTGGCCAACATCGCCCAGACGGTCAACGTGCTGCAGTCGATGGTGCTCACCGACGGGCATCAGCTGGTGCTCACTCCGACCTATCACGCCTTCGCGATGGACGTGGGCCATCATGACGCCGCCCATCTGCCGGTGCGCCCGGTGGGAGACGTCACGCAGCGCGAGGCAGACGGGCGGACCGTGCCCGCGGTGACGGCGACGGCCTCCACCAAGGAGGGCGCCGTGACGGTGACGGCCGCGAATCTCGACCCCGACTCCGCGATGACGGTGGAGCTGCGGCTGCGGGGGCACGGACCTCTGGAGCTCGCGGGGGCCACGGTCCTGACGGCGGCCGACCCCCGGGAGCACAACACGGCCCAGGAGCCGGATCGGGTGGCGCCCGCGCCGTTCGAGGGGGCGAGATGGGTGGAGGGCACGCTGCGCCTGGAACTGCCGCCTTCAGCCTATGTGAGCATCCGACTCGCCGCCTGAGTCGGGCCGGTGGTGCGGTCAGGCCATTGACCGAATGAATCGATCCAATTACTGTATCGATCAGGCCGTGAGGAATCTCACAGATGTTCGCGGGGTCGTGTTCGACGTCGACGATCCTCCATCGGCTGCACCGCACCACCCATGTTCGTCGAGAACCCCGTCGGCCTGGGCCGGCGACGAGACACTGAAGAGGAGCACGTCATGAGGACCAGCACCGCCAGCACCGCCAGCACCGCCAGCACCGCCAGCACCGCCAGCACCGCCAGCACCGCCAGCACCGCCAGTACCGCCAGATCTCTAGGGCGCGCCAGGACAGCCCGGGGGGCTCGTCTCACCGCGCTCGGATGTGCCGGAGTCATCGCCCTCACCGCCTGCGGCAACGGCGCAGACGCAGGCGGCGACGACGGCGACGTCACCCTCCGCTTCGCCTGGTGGGGCGCGGAGCACCGCAACGCGATCACCGAGGAGGTCGTGGATCTCTACGAGGAGCAGAACCCGCATGTGACGATCTCCACCGAGTACAGCGACTGGGAAGGCTACTGGGACCAGCTGGCCACGCAGACCGCCGGCGGGGGAGCCCCCGACATCATCCAGATGGACGACACCTACCTGCGCGAATATGCGGACCGCGGGGCGCTGCTGCCGATGGACGATCTCGACACCTCCGGGTTCGACCAGGACGTCGTGGACAACGGCACCACCGAAGACGGGCTCATGGGGATCACCACCGGCATCAACACCATCACGGTGCTGGCCAATCCGGACCTGTTCGCCGAGGCCAACATGGAGATCCCCGACGACACCACCTGGACATGGGAGGACTACATCGATCTCACCGCAGAGCTCAATGAGACGCTCGGTGACGGATACTGGGGCGATGGCGGGGTCCCGCAGACCGTGGACCTGCAGGTCTGGCTGCGGCAGCATGGCAAGCATCTGACCACCGACGACGGCGAGCTCGGATTCACCGTCGAGGACGCCGAGGAGTACCTCGAGTTCCAGCAGGAGCTGCTGGAGCGGGGCTCCTATCCGCCCGCGTCGGTCATGCAGGAAGAGTCCAACGCCGCGCCCGGAGAGTCGATCTTCGAGCAGAGCGAGCAGGCGGTCGGGCGGTGGTGGAGCAACATGGTTCCGGGTCTCTCGGATCTCGCCGGCGTCGACTTCGAGCTGCTGCGCTACCCCTCGGTCACCGGAAGCAGCGAGGACAACGGTCTGTGGTTCAAGGCCACGATGATGTTCTCGGTGACGTCCCAGACCGAGTACCCGGAGGAGGCGCAGGCCTTCGTGGACTTCCTGGTGAACTCCGAGGAGGCCGCCGCGGCCACCGGAATGGACCGGGGACTTCCCGCCAATGTGGAGAACCGCGAGATGGTGCTCGACGAGCTCCAGGGCCAGGAGCTGGCGGTGGCCGAGTTCATCAACGAGATCGAAGACGAGATCGGCGAGGCCGAACCGGTGCCGGCCCTGGGCTTCTCGGGACTGCAGGACATCGCCTATCGGTACTGCAACGAGATCTTCTTCGAGCGGCAGTCGCCCGCCGAGGCGGCGGAGCGGATGCATGCGGAGATGGAGGAAGCGATCGGCTGACCGGAGCACCTCGGCGGGGCCGCGCGCGTCTGGGATTGCTAGCATGCGAGGTGTGCGCGGATCCCGTCGAGACGTGTGGTCGGCGCCAGGACGGCGAACAGGAGGCACAGCCGGTGGGCACGGTGAGGATGAGCGACGTCGCGCGAGCCGCTGGGGTCTCCACCATGACGGTCTCCAATGTCGTCAACGGTCGGCCGGGAGTCAGCGAGGAGGTGCGGCGGCGCGTGCTGCGCCAGCTCGCCGACTCGGGCTATCGGATGAACGTCTCCGCGCGAAACCTCCGTTCGGGCCGCAGCGGAGTGATCGGCCTGGCGGTCCCGGGCCACGACATCCCCTATTTCGGCTCGCTCGCCATGCATGTCGCCAGGGCGGCGGAGGAGCGCGGCTACCGGGTGGCCGTGGAGCAGACCGGTGCGCAGGAGGCCGGAGAGGTCGCCGCGATCCAGTTCTCCCGCGCGATGGACTATGACGGGCTCATCCTGAGCACGGTCGGGATGGATCTGGACAAGCTCGAGGTCGCCGCCGGCCTTCCCATCGTGCTGCTCGGGGAGCGCGAGAACCCCACCGCCGCGGACCATGTGGTCATGGCCAACGAGGACGGCTCCCGGGCCGCCGTCGCGCATCTGCTGGCACAGGGAGCGCGGCGCATCGCCTTCATCGGCGGACCTGAGACGCAGGACCAGACCATCCACAGTCTGCGCATGTCCGGATACCGCGAGGCGCTGGCGCAGGCCGGCCTGGAGGTCGATCCTGCACTGCTCGTCGAGGCTCCGGAGGTCACGCCCGAGGCCGGCCGTCGTGCGGGCCATCGACTCGCCGAGACGATCCACGCCGCCCGTGCGGCCGGCCGGGTCGCTGTCGATGCGGCCTTCGCCCTCACCGACACTGTGGCCTTCGGAGTGATCCGCGGACTGGCTGATCATGGGCTCGACGTTCCCGGGGACGTGCTGCTGGTCGGCTTCGACGACATCCCGGAGGCACAGTTCATGGTGCCCTCGCTCAGCTCGGTGGCGCCGGACCATGCCTGGACGGCCCGGCGTGCCGTGGAGCTGCTGTTGGAGCGGATCGACGCTTTCGGCGGGTCGGCCGAGCGTCCCGCGCCGGAGGCCCGCGAGGAGGTCATCCCGTGGTCGCTGGCAGTCCGGGAGTCCTCCTCGCCGGTACCATCACCGAAGGGGAACACGGCGGTCCGGCGCCCTGAGCGCCAGGAGGTCTCGACGGAGGTCGAACCTGCGGAGCCCTCCGCCGCGCATCCCCGGTCATCGTCGTCCACTCCGACAGGAGCCGCACCATGAGCACCGTGTTCACCAAGATCATCGAGGGCGAGTTGCCCGGCCGCTTCGTCTGGCAGGACGAGGTCTGCGTCGCGTTCCTCAGCATCGCGCCGCTCGCCTACGGCCACGCCTTGGTGGTGCCGCGCCAGGAGGTCGACCGCTGGACGGACGCCGACGGCGACCTGGTCGCCCATCTGATGCGTGTCGCCCACCGTATCGGCAAGGCCCAGGTGGAGGCCTTCGGATCAGCTCGTGCGGGGCTGACGATCGCCGGCTTCGAGGTGGAGCACCTTCATCTCCACGTGTGGCCGTCGAACTCGATGGAGGACCACGACTTCGGTCGTGTGCTCACCGATCCGGATCCGCAGACGATGGACGAGGCCGCCGAGAAGCTGCGCGTGGCGCTGCGGCTGATGGGCGACTCGGACACCGTACCGGTCGACTGAGCGGCGGCGCGATGACGATGGCCTCGGGGCGCTCCGGCGAGCGGGCCCCTTCCATGGTCGACGTCGCCCGGGTCGCGGGGGTGTCCCATCAGACCGTCTCCCGGGTGCTGAACTCCCCGGACGTCGTCCGGCCGGACACCCGCGAACGGGTGGAGAAGGCCATGCGAAGCCTCGGCTATCGCCGCAACAGCACCGCCCGGGCGCTGAAGACTCGGCAGACCGGGCTGATCGGGGTGGTCAGCCCCGGGGACTCGACGTTCGGGCCCAGTCGGATGACGGCGGCGATCGAGTCGGCTGCGCGCGAGGCGGGATACGCCACAGCGCTGAGTGTGGTCCGTCGGCCGGGTCCGGAGACCGTCGACGAGGCGTTGGAGTTCTTCCTGGACCGGGGGATCGACGGCATCGTGGTGATCGCCCCGGTGGTTGCCATGGCCGAGGCCGCCCGCCAGATTTCGCGCACTGTGCCGGTGGTGGTGCTGGCCTCTGCCGCCGAGGCCTCGGCGGACATGCAGGTGGTCGGCATCGACCAGGTTGCCGGTGCCCGGCGGGCCGTGCGGCATCTGCATGAGGCTGGGCGGCGGCGCATCGCGCATGTCTGCGGACCGGAGGACTATCTCGACGCGCAGGGGCGCATCGTGGGGTGGCGCGAGGAGCTGCAGGCGGAAGGGCTCGACCTGCCGCCGTTGGTGCGTGCCGACGGTTGGGCGGCGGCCGACGGGTATGCCGCGGCGGGACGGATGCTGGCCGCGGGGATCTGCGAGAGTGCCGGCGGCGAGGCTCGGCAGCTCCCGGACGCCGTCTTCGCGGGGAATGACCACCTGGCCCTGGGGATCATCCAGGCCGCGCGGGAGTCTGGTCTCCGAGTGCCGGAGGACCTGGCCGTGGTGGGGTTCGACGACGTCGACGGCGCGGACTTCTTCTCTCCTGCGCTGACCACTGTGCGTCAGCCCTTCGAGGAGGCCGGGGCGGCGGCGATGGCTGCGCTGTTCGGAGGCGGCGATCCGGGAACGGGTGCCGGAACGGGTGCCGGAGCGGGTGTCGGCGCGGCTCCGGACGGGGACCAGGGGCGCGTCGCGATCCTGCCACGGCTGGTGGTGCGCCGCTCCGGTTGAGTGCTCGCCGACCGTCCGGCTCCTGCTGGTCCGGGCCCCTCCTGGGCTGCGCCTGGGCTGCTCGTGGGTTCGATGAGACGTCCGATGACGGGCTCGATCACAGTTCGGATGACGGGGTGGCGTACGCCACAGCAGAATGTTAACGTTAACATCATCATGTCCGGGGCTCCCTGGGACCTCCGCCTCGGAGGCGCTCCCAGGAGCTGGACAGCATCCCTGCCGACCCCGAAGGAGCCAGCTCCCGATGACCTCTCCCGATGCTGTGGTGATCGGTGTCGACTTCGGCACCCTCTCCGGCCGTGCCCTGGTGGTGCGCGTCCGCGATGGTGCCGAACTCGGCAGCGCCGTCCACGAGTACCGCCACGCGGTCATGGACTCGGCCCTGACCGCCCACCAGGGTGAGCCCCTGCCGCCGGACTGGGCGCTTCAGCTGCCCGCCGACTACGTCGACGTGCTGAAGAACGCCGTGCCCGCTGCGCTCGAAGCCTCCGGAGTCCCGGCCGAGCACGTCATCGGCATCGCCACCGACTTCACCGCCTGCACCATGGTCCCCACCACCGCCGACGGCACCCCGCTGAACGAGCTTGAGGCCTTCGCCGACCGTCCTCATGCCTACGCGAAGCTGTGGAAGCACCATGCCGCCCAGGGGCAGGCCGACCGCATCAATGAGCTCGCCCACTCCCGTCAAGAGGCGTGGATCAGCCGCTACGGCGGCTTCATCTCCTCGGAGTGGGAGTTCGCCAAGGGGCTGCAGATCCTCGAGGAGGACCCGGAGGTCTACGCGGCGATCGAGCACTGGGTCGAGGCGGCCGACTGGATCGTCTGGCAGCTGACGGGCCGCTACGTCCGCAACGCCTGCACCGCCGGGTACAAGGGCATCTACCAGGACGGCTCCTATCCGTCGAAGGACTTTCTGGCCGGGCTGAACCCGGACTTCGCCGACTTCGTCGAGGACAAACTGGACCACGAGATCGGTCAGCTCGGCGACCGCGCGGGTGGGCTCTGTGCCCAGGCCGCCGCGTGGACCGGACTGCCCGAGGGCATC
Organism: Nesterenkonia suensis; assembly: GCF_054782935.1. Classification (NCBI taxonomy): domain Bacteria; kingdom Bacillati; phylum Actinomycetota; class Actinomycetes; order Micrococcales; family Micrococcaceae; genus Nesterenkonia; species Nesterenkonia suensis. Next base: position 810,062 of record NZ_BAAGRN010000001.1, read on the forward strand.
GCAGTCGCCGTGGGCAACGTCGACGCCCATGTGACCGCACCGGCGGCCGATGCCGTCGAACCCGGCCAGATGGTGGCGATCATGGGGACCTCCACCTGCCACGTGATGAACGCCGAGGTGCTCGCCGAGGTCCCGGGCATGTGCGGCGTCGTCGACGGCGGGATCCTCGCCGGAGCATGGGGCTATGAGGCCGGCCAATCCGGCGTCGGGGACATCTTCGGCTGGTACGTGGAGAACCAGGTGCCTGGAGCGTACGCCGAGGAGGCTGCCGCGCGAGGGCTGAGCCTGCACGAGCTGCTCACGGAGAAGGCCCAGGCCCAGCCGGTCGGGGCTCATGGGCTGGTGGCGCTGGACTGGCACTCGGGCAACCGGTCCGTGCTGGTCGACCACGAGCTCTCCGGGCTCGTGCTCGGCCTCACCCTGAGCAGCAGGCCGGAGGACGTCTACCGGGCGCTTCTGGAGGCCACCGCCTTCGGCACCCGCACCATCATCGAGGCCTTCGGCGCCTCCGGAGTTCCGGTCCGCGAGCTCGTCGTCGCCGGCGGACTGCTGAAGAACTGCTTCCTCATGCAGCTCTACTCGGACATCACTCAGCTGCCGATCTCCACGATCATCTCCGAGCAGGGCCCGGCGCTCGGCTCGGCCGTCCACGCCGCCGTCGCCGCAGGCGCCTTTCCGGACGTGCGCAGCGCCGCCCCGGTGATGGGCGGACGGGTCGTCGAGGCCTACACGCCGGACCCGGTGGCGGCGCGGGCCTACGATGTGCTCTTCGCCGAGTACCAGGCGCTGCACGACCATTTCGGCCGCGGCGGCGACGACATCATGCGCCGGCTGAAGCGGATCCGCCGCGAGGCCCACGCCGTCGCACAGGACGACGCCCAGCGGACAGCAGAGAGCCAGCAGGGCGTACGGACCCAGGAGGTGCCGGCATGATCCGACTCGTCGAGCAGAGCAGCGAACTCCAGGAGGCCGTGGCCCGCACGCGCAACAAGGTCGCCGCACTCCACGCCGAGCTGCCCCGCAACGAGCTGGTGGTGTGGACCGCCGGCAACGTGTCCGAGCGGGTGGAGCCCCCCGCCGAAGCCGACGGCGGCCCGGGACTGTTCGTCATCAAGCCGTCAGGAGTCTCCTATGACGAGCTCACCGGCGAGAACATGGTGGTCTGCACCCTCGACGGGGAGAAGATCGACGACGGCACCCCGGACCGGCTCAGACCCTCCTCCGACACCGCGGCCCACGCCTATGTCTACCGTGAGATGGATGGCGTCGGGGGAGTGGTGCACACCCACTCCACCTACGCCACCGCCTGGGCCTCCCGCGCGGAACCGATCCCGTGCGTGCTGACCATGATGGCCGACGAGTTCGGCGGCGACATCCCGGTCGGACCCTTCGCGCTCATCGGTGACGACTCCATCGGCCGCGGCATCGTCGAGACCCTGCGCGAGTCCCGTTCGCCCGCGGTGCTGATGGCCCAGCACGGTCCCTTCACCATCGGCGCCGATGCGAAGGCGGCCGTGAAAGCGGCCGTGATGTGCGAGGAGGTCGCCCGCACCGTCCACTTCGCCCGGGCCTACGGGGAGCCGCCGCGCATCGATCAGGCGCAGATCGACTCCCTGTATGACCGCTACCAGAACGTCTACGGCCAATAGGCACCCGAGACCGACCCTGTTCCCGCCCACCACCTGCTCCAGGAGAACCCACCCATGGCATCCCCGTTCACCGGCAAGACGATCTGGTTCCTCACCGGATCCCAGGGCCTCTACGGCGAGGAGACCCTGCGCCAGGTCGCCGAACAGTCCCAGCGTGTGGCGACCATGCTCGACGGCGCCGAGGACATCCCCGTCACCGTCGAGTGGAAGCCCGTCCTCACCGACCGTGACGCGATCCGCCGTGCCGCGCTGGACGCCAACTCCGATCCCGACTGCCTCGGCGTGATCGTCTGGATGCACACGTTCTCTCCGGCGAAGATGTGGATCCAGGGGCTCCACGCCCTGGACGTCCCGCTGCTGCACCTGCACACCCAGGCAGACGCCGCGCTGCCGTGGGCGGAGATCGACATGGACTTCATGAACCTCAACCAGGCCGCCCACGGCGACCGCGAGTTCGCCTACATCGCCACCCGGATGGCCACGCCGCGCAAGACTGTGGTCGGCCATGCCTCCGACCCCCGCGTCACCTGGCGCATCGGCACCTGGGCTCGTGCGACGGCCGGATGGGACGCGCTGCGGAACCTGAAGCTGGCCCGCTTCGGGGACAACATGCGCAACGTGGCGGTCACCGAGGGGGACAAGACCGAAGCCGAGATCCGCCTGGGCGTCTCGGTCAACACCTGGGCGGTCAACGAGCTGGTCGAGCGGGTGGACGCCGTCGAGCAGTCGCAGGTGGACGCCCTGCTGACCGAATATGACGAGCTCTACGACGTCGCTGAGGAGCTCCGCGCCGGTGGTGAGCGTCGCGAGTCGCTGGCCTACGCGGCTCGTCAGGAGGCCGGGATGCGCTCCTTCCTCACCGAGGGCGGATTCGGAGCCTTCACCACGAACTTCGAGGACCTCGGAGGGCTGCGGCAGCTGCCCGGTCTGGCGGTGCAGCGGCTCATGGCCTCCGGGTACGGATTCGGCGCCGAAGGGGACTGGAAGACCGCCCTGCTGGTGCGCGCGGCCAAGGTGATGGGCCACGGCCTGCCCGGGGGCGCTTCGCTGATGGAGGACTACACCTACGAGATGACTCCGGGGAAGGAGAAGATCCTCGGAGCGCACATGCTGGAGATCTGCCCGTCGCTGACCACGGCGAAGCCCCGGGTGGAGGTGCACCCGCTGGGCATCGGCGACCGTGAGGACCCGGTCCGCATGGTCTTCGACACCGACCCCGGCGAGGGCGTCGTCGTCGCGATGGCCGACCTGCGTGAGCGGTTCCGGCTGACCGCCAACGTGGTCGACATCGTCGAGCCCGAGGCGGAGCTGCCGCACCTGCCGGTCGCCCGGGCCGTCTGGGAACCGCGCCCTGACTTCGCCACCTCGGCCGAATGCTGGCTGACCGCCGGGGCCGCACACCACACCGTGCTGACCACTGCTGTCGGCCTGGAGGCCTTCGAAGATCTGGCCGAGATCGCGGGCATGGAGCTCGCGGTGATCGACGAGGGCGCGACCGCCCGCGGATTCGCCCAGGAGCTGCGCTGGAACGCGGCCTACCACCGCCTCATCCCAGGACTGTGAGCGTCGTCAGCTCCGGCGGGCCGGCCCGCCACGTGCGGAGACGTGGGGGACGGCCCGGATCCCTGTCAGCGTGATCCCTGTCAGCGTGATCCCTGTCAGCGTGATCCCTGCGCGATGGCGCGGCGGATCCGTTTGGCCGAGACGGTCTGCGCGGTGCCCAGCTGCTGAGCGAAGAGATTGACCCGCAGCTCCTCCAGCATCCACTTCACCCTGGCGAGCTGCTCGGGCACCGGAAGCTGGGCGGGCACCGCCTCGACCGCGGCGTCGTAGGAGTCTTCCAGCTGCTGGACCAGTGCCATGTCCTCAGCGTCCTTGGTGAGTCCCTGTCCGGCCTCGAGCCGGTCCAGACGCACGGACATGGCCTGCAGGTACCGGGGCAGATGCCGCAGCTGTGCCGCGCCGGTGGCGGAGACGAAGCCCGGATGCACCAGCACCCCCAGCTGGGCGTGCATGTCGCTGACCGCCGGCTTCAGGGACGCAGACCCGGCAGAGTCCAGTCGTGCGGCCACCTCGGAGGCCGAGCCGAGCACCTTGGCGACGACGTCGGTCAGCTCCAACACGGTCTCGATCAGCTCCGCGCGGGCTGCGCGGGAGATCCTCTCGAACTCGGTGGCGCTGAAGGGCAGCTCCTCGGGCACCAGGTGGTCCAGAGCGGCCGTGGTGCAGTCGGCCACCAGGGACTCCACGGTCCCGTGCGGCGAGCGGCCGAAGGCCAGTCGCTCACGGTTGCTGAGATGATCCACCACATAGCGCTGCGGCGAGGGCAGGACCTCGCGCAACAGGGCGACCACACCGGACCGGTGCACCCGGCGCTGGTCGGCGGCGGAGTCCTGGATGGTGCAGCGGACCCCGCGGCGCCCTGGCGGCTCCTCGGCCAGAGCCGGATACCCGGTCACCTCGCGGCCGCCGACGGTGCGGCTGATCTGCGGGGGGAGGTCGCCGAAGGTCCAGGCGGTCTGCTCGCGCTGGTCCGGCACCGGCGAGGGAGCCGCGCCGGCGCCGCCGTCGGCGTCGCCCCGGCCTGCGCGCCGCTGCTTCCCGGACGTTCCCGGTCTTCGCGCCTGTCCCGGTCGGCCAGGTCCCCCGGAGGGTCCGGACTGTGCGGCAGAGGTGTCGCCGGGGCCCGTGCCGGTGCTGGAGACCTCGGCGCCGCCGCCGGCCAGGGACCGACTGATCGCTTCACGGTTCTGCTGAGCGAAGCGCAGCTGCAGCTCCTCCAGGTTCTGCGAGCTGTCCAGCACACGCCCGCGCTCGCTGATCACCGCGTAGGTGAAGCGCAGGTGGGCCGGCAGTCGGTCGAGCGCGAGGTCCTCGGGATCCACCCGCACGCCCCGCAGGCGCTGCAGCACGGCGGCCAGGGAGGGAGCCAAGGGATCCTCCCCGGGAGAGAACTCGTCCTCCACGAGCTCCCGCGCCTGGGCCGCCACGTCCGGGGCGGGGACGAAGTTCTTCCGCAGCTGCTTGGGCATCGACCGGATCAGCTGGGTGATCAGCTCAGCGCGCAGCCCGGGGATCAGCCAGTCGAAGTGTTCGCGACGCAGCTGGTTGAGGAACAGGACCGGGATGCGGACGGTCACGCCGTCAGCGGTGCCGCTGCGAGACTCGCCGACGCTCCAGGTCGTGGGATTGAACTCATAGCGCAGTTCAAGGCGCAGTCCCTCGAGGTCCAGGTGCTCGGGGAAGGCGTCGATGTCGATCTCCTCGGCGGCTTCGCCGAGCAGCAGCTCGTCGGTGAGGTCGAGCAGCTCCGGCGTCTCGTGGCGCTGGGTCTTCCACCAGGCGTCGAAATGCCGCTGCGAGACGATCGTCTTCGGCACACGCTCATCGAAGAAGGCGAAGAGCTGCTCCTCCGAGGCGCGCAGATCCCGGCGCCGGGTGCGGTTCTCCAACTCGTCGAGCTCCTGGAACCGCTGCCGATTGCGTCGGTCGAAGTGATGGCGGGTGGTCCAGTCACCCTCGATCAGTGCCCGACGGATGAACAGCTCCCGGCTGTGCTCGGCGTCGATGCGTCCGAAGAGCACCTGGCGGTCGGCCACCACCGGGACCCCATAGAGGGTCACCTTCTCGGTGGCGACGGCGGCTCCCTTCCGGGAGGACCACCGGGGCTCGGAATGGGTCCTCTTCACCAGATGCGGCGCCAGTTCCTCGACCCACGCCGGGTCGATGCGAGCCACGGTCCTGGCCCACAGGCGAGAGGTCTCGACCAGTTCGGCGGCCATCACCCAGTCATGGGACTTCTTGAACAGCCCGGAGCCTGGGAAGACGGCGAACCGGGTGCCGCGGGCCCCCTGGTAGTCGCGCGTCCGAGGCGAGTAGAGACCGATGTGGCTCAGCAGTCCGGCCAGCAGCGATCGGTGGATCGCATCGTGGCGTGCCGCCGGCTCCACCGGCATCTGGCTACGTCGCGGCGGCCGGGCGAGCGGTCCCACGTCCGCCTGCTTCGCGAGCTCGGCGAGCTGGACCACCAGGTCCTGCCATTCGCGGACCCGCAGATAGTTCAGATGCTCCCGCCGGCACATCTTGCGGAACTGGTTGCCGGAGAGCTCCTGCTGCTGGTCCAGCAGGTGCCGCCAGAGGTTCAGCAGCGCGGAGAAGTCGGAGGCGTCATCGGCGAAGCGCCGGTGCATCTCGTCGGCCTGCTGGCGGACCTCGGCGGGGCGTTCGCGGGGGTCCTGGATGGACAGCGCGGCCACCAGCACGATGATCTCCTCAAGGCAGCCTCGCCGCCCGGCCTCGACCATCATCCGGCCGAGTCGCGGATCCACCGGCAGCTGAGCGAGAGTCCGCCCCACCGGGGTGATCGAGCCGCGTCGTGGAGGGCGGTCTGCGCCCCGGTCTGTGTCTCGGTCTGTGCCCCGGTCCGCGCTGTTGTCCCGGCCGCCCGGGTGCAGAGCCCCCAGCTCGGTCAGCAGTCGGACGGCATCGGTGACGGCCTTCGCGTCAGGCTGCTGGACGAAGGGGAAGTCCAGCAGCTCCTCCGGGGTGCGGGTGATGCCCATCGACGACATCTGCAGCAGCACCGAGGCCAGGGAGGTGCGCAGGATCTCTGGGTCCGTGAACTCCGGGCGCGACTCGTAGTCCGCCTGCGAATAGAGCCTGATGCAGATGCCGTCGCTGGTGCGGCCGCAGCGCCCCGCCCGCTGGTTCGCACTGGCCTGGGAGATGGCCTCGATGGGGAGCCGCTGAACCTTCGTCCGGGTGGAGTACCGCGAGATCCGAGCGGTGCCGGTGTCGATGACGTACTTGATCCCGGGCACCGTCAGGGAGGTCTCGGCGACGTTGGTGGCCAGCACGATCCGGCGTCGGCCGCCGGGGGAGAAGACCCGCTTCTGCTCGGACAGGGAGAGCCGCCCGAACAGCGGAAGGATCTCGGCACCGGCGAGCCGTCGGTCACGCCGGGTCACCTCAGCCAGCGCGTCCGCCGCGTCGCGGATCTCCCGCTCGCCGGGGAAGAAGATCAGCATATCGCCGTCGGGCTCCTCGGCGAGCTCCAGCACAGCGTCGCCGACGGCGTCGATCATGTCCCGCTCCTCGGCGGAGCCTGCGCCGGAAGTGTCCTGGTCGAACTCGTCCTCCTCGGCGGCGTCGACGTCCGGCCTCAGCGGTCGATAGCGGACCTCGACCGGGTAGGTGCGCCCCGAGACCTCGATGATGGGCACGGTGGGGTTCTGCGGATCCGAGCTGAAGTGCTGGGCGAATCGCTCCGGATCGATCGTCGCGGAGGTGATGACGAGCTTCAGGTCGGGCCGCTTCGGCAGCACCGATTTCAGGTAGCCGAGGATCACATCGATGTTCAGGCTCCGCTCATGGGCCTCGTCGATGATGATCGCCGAGTAGCGGCGCAGCAGGGGATCACGGCGCAGCTCGGTCAGCAGGATGCCGTCGGTCATCAGCTTCACGGCGCTCGACTCGGAGACCTCGGAGGTGAAGCGGACCTGGTAGCCGATGTCCTCCCCGATGCCGGTGCCCAGCTCCTCGGCCAGGCGTTCGGCCACGCTGCGGGCCGCCAGACGTCGAGGTTGGGTGTGCCCGATCATGCCCTGGTCCTGCAGACCGAGCTCGAGGCACATCTTCGGCAGCTGAGTCGTCTTTCCCGAGCCGGTCTCTCCGGCGACGACGACCACCTGGTGCGTGCGCAGCGCCTCCATGATGGGCTCGCGTTCACCGGTCACGGGCAGCTCAGCGGGGTAGTTCAGCTCCTCCGCGGTGAAGCGCCGCCGTTCGGCGTGGCGCCGGGGTCCACTGGTCGCCGCTCCGGCGTCCGGACGGGGGCGGCGGCGGGAGGAGGTGCGCGTGGAGTCAGGCATGGCGTCTCCGAGTCTATCGAGTCTGTGGACCCTGGCGGATCGGATGAGTGGCAGCACGACGGGTGCTCGTCGGGGTCGGCAGGTTCCTCCACGACGGGTGCGTCCATCACCCAGGGGGCGCGTCCATGGGAGCATATGTCTCGATCCCTCAGGCGGGCCTCGGGTCGCCGACGCCGGGATCCCCATCCGAGACAGTGGAGGAGGACCACCATGTCCAGGGTCCAGGCAGGAGCTGCTCGTCGCAGGCTCCGAGGAACGGCGGGGCTCGCCGCGATGACGTTGATGCTGACCAGCTGTGGTGCCGACGGAGGCGGTGAGGATCCCGCCGCGTCGGCGGAGGAGCAGAGCTTCTCCATCGGCATCGCGCAGCCGGTGGCGCACCCTTCGCTCGACGCCACCAGGGAAGGCTTCCGGGCCGCTGTCGAAGACTCCGGTGCCCAGGTGGACTGGGAGGAGCAGAACGCTCAGGGGGATCCTTCCACCGAGGCAACGATCGCCTCGCAGCTGGCGGGAGGGGGCCATGACCTCATCGCCACCATCGCGACCTCTCAGTCCCAGCAGGTCGCCACTGCGACCCAGGCCGGGGACACCCCGGTGCTGTTCATGGTCATCACCGATCCGGAGGCGGCGGGGCTGGTGGAGTCCTGGGAGGCCCCCGGTGGACATATGACCGGCACCTCGGATGTGAACCCGGTCGACGAGCAGCTGGAGCTGATCACCGAGATCGACCCCTCCGTGACGACGCTGGGGATCCTCTACGCCTCCGGGGAGACCAACTCCCAGGTGCAGGTGGACCTGGCCGAGGAGGCCGCCGAGGATCTCGACCTGGCGATCCGTACGGCCACTGTGACCAATTCTGCGGAGGTCCAGCAGGGAGTCGAGGCGCTCGCCGACGTCGACGCCCTGTGGATCCCCACCGACAACGTGGTGGTCTCGGCTCTGGAGTCCGTCATCCAGTTCGGCCAGCAGCGTCAGATCCCGGTCTTCGCCGCTGACGTCGATTCCGTCGCCCGCGGCGCCGTGGCCACGTTCGGCGTCGATCACCACGCCATCGGTCGGCAGTCCGGCGAGATGGCGCTGCGGATCCTGGTGGACGGAGAGGACCCGGCGACGATGCCGGTGGAGATGACAGAGGAGCACGAGCTGCATGTGAACCGCGAGGCCGCTGAGCGCATGGGCTTGGAGCTCCCTGAGGAGCTGCTCGACGTGGCCGACGTGGTGGTGGGAGAGGGAGGCTGACTCCGGACTGCACTGCGACAGAGCTGTCACTGGGCTGTGACAGGCGTCACGGTTCCTCGATTAGGCGCCCGGCCGAGCTTGTGGTTAGGATGGATATCGCTGTTCGACGGAGTGAACGGAACGAGGCTTGCCGGTGACGGCGGGATAACGGTCCCGGATGCTCCTGAGGCGGCAGCTCGCGCGAGTGGCGGAATTGGTAGACGCGCTGGCTTCAGGTGCCAGTGCCTTCACGGGCGTGGGGGTTCAAGTCCCCCCTCGCGCACGAGTGCCGAGAAGGGCCCCGGAGAGAATCTCCGGGGCCCTTCTCGTGTGCTCGCCGAGTGGTGGTGTGAATCTTGACACAGGGGTGTGCCATAAATAGTCTTTTGGGAGGACAAAAAATGGTGAGATGCTCCTCGATCGGGCTCCACGGCATTGTGCGGGGGAGCAGAGTCGATCTTCCCGCGTGCTCCCGAGGGAGTCGCGGTGTTCCTCAGCGATCCCGGCCGGGCGACGGCTTCACCCATGGTTGTCTTGCTCATGCACTCGACCCCAGGAGGACCCATGCCAACGCAGACCACCAGGCCTCGACTCACGGCCGCCGTATGTGCCGGGATGATGGCAGTCTCGCTCGGAGCGATCGCTGTGCAGCCCGCGGCGGCGGCCGCACCGGCTGGCAGCATCTATGCGGAGCGCGAAGCCCCGGGCACTTCGGGCAGCGTCGGTCGCCCCGACAGCCCTGGGAACTCCGGCGACGCCGGTCGGCCTGACGGCCCGGGCAATTCGGGAAGCGCCGGTCGGCCTGACAGTCCCGGGAACTCCGGAAACGCCGGTCGCCCGGGGGAGGTCGACGAGGCCGCTGAGTGTGCCTTCGCTCCGGAGGGTGGTCGCACCGCCTACGACGCCGACCGGGACTCGCTGCGCGCCCACAGCGACGACGACATCCGCATCGGCAATGTCGCGGCCGGCGGCGGCCACCACGGCGATGAGGAGTACCCGGATCCCTTCCCGGACGACGCCGACTACCGGGAGCACTTGGCCGAGGAGTACTCCTCCATCACTCACGAGAACTACCTGAAGTGGGAGTTCGTCCACCCGGAGGAAGGGGTCTATGACTTCGAGGCCGCCGACGCCGTCGTGGAGTTCGCCCAGGCCCATGACATGGACGTCCGCGGCCACGCGCTGTCCTGGCACTCGCAGAACCCCGACTGGCTGGAGGAGGGGGAGCACAGCCCTGAGGAGCTCCGCGAGATCCTGGAGGACCACGTGCGCACTGTGGTCTCCCGCTACGCCGGCTGCATCCAGCAGTGGGATGTCGCCAACGAGATCTTCGGTGACGACGCCGAGGCTACGATCCGGGACGAGGAGAACATCTGGATCCGCGAGCTCGGTGTGGAGATCCTCGACGACGTCTTCCGCTGGGCCCACGAGGAGGACCCCGACGCGCTGCTGTTCTACAACGACTATAACGTCGACGGCATCAATGCCAAGTCTGACGCCTACTACGACCTCGTCCAGGAGCAGCTGGAGCGCGGCGTCCCAGTCCACGGCTTCGGTGCCCAGACGCACCTGAGCATGAACTACGGCTTCGACGAGACCTATCAGGAGAACCTCGAGCGTTTCGACGCGCTCGGACTGCACACCGCAGTGACCGAGATCGATGTTCGCGGAGACGTCGGCGAGGACGACAGGATGAGCGATGAGGACCGCGCCGGCGCCGCCGAACGGTTCGAGACCGTCCTGCAGGCCTGCCTGGAGGTGGAGAACTGCCACTCGTTCACCGTCTGGGGCACCTTGGATGCCCACAGTTGGGTCCCCAACACCTTCCCGGGCGAGGGTGACGCGACCCTGCACGAGGGTGACTACGAGCGCAAGCCCACCTACTGCATCCTCCAGCGCACGCTGGTGGAGCACCAGGAGGGCGCTGCGGCCTGGGCTGAGGACGCCGCCTTCGAGGAGTGCCGCGGCATCCTCGACGAGGCAGGTGTCTGAGCGGGGGTCAGGCCTCGCCGGACTCCATGCGGCGTTTCACATCGGCTGCGTACCGGTCCACGTACTCCTGCCCGGAGAGGCGCATGATCTGGTACATGATCTCATCGGTCACGGCACGTTGGGCGAACCGGTCCTCCGTATGGCCGTGATAGGCCTCGAAGGTCAGCGGCCGACCGATGATCATGCCGACCCGACGGATGGAGGGGATCTTCCTGCCGGTCGGCTGGACCTTGTCCGTGCCGATCATCGCCACCGGGATCACCGGCACCTGTGTGCGAAGTGCCAAGCGACCGACGCCGAGCTTGCCTCGGTAGAGCCGTCCGTCCGGGCTGCGCGTGCCTTCGGGGTAGATGCCGAGCAGTGCTCCTTCCCGCAGGGCCTGCTCTCCGGCATCCAGAGAGTTCTGGCTGGCTCGTCCGCCTGAGCGGTCCATCGGGATCTGGCCGGTGATGTCGAAGAACTTCTTGGTCACCCACCCGGTCGGTCCCCGTCTGACGAAGTAGTCCTTCTTGGCCAGGAAGCGGACCGGCCGCGGGACCTTGACCGGCAGGAAGACCGAATCGGAGAACGAGAGGTGATTGGAGGCCAGGATCGCCGGTCCCTCGTCGGGGATGTTGTCCAGCCCCTTGACCCAGGGGCGGAAGACGGCATTGACTGCCGGACCGACGGCAAAGGTCTTCGCGACGTAGTAGAACACGGGCCGGGGATCCTTCCTCGGGGCTGGGGCCGGGGCTGGGGCGGGTCGTGCGTGGGGGCGCACTCGGACAGGCCTCTCCGGGGCGGCCTCGGCCGGGCTCGCCCGAGATCCACTGTAGACCGTCGATCAGCGGATAGGGTGGTGTCATGGCTCACAGCAGAGTGCCGGTCGAGGGTGACTCCTCGTCCTCGGAGACGTCGGCGGCTCCCTCCCGGGAGAGGCTGGGAGTCCTGCTGCTCCACGGCTTCACCTCCACGCCGGCCTCGATGGAGCCGGTGGCCTCCGCCCTCCGCGAGGCGGGCTGCGACGTGCAGGTTCCGACGCTTCCCGGCCATGGGACACGCTGGCAGGACCTCAATGCGACGTCGGCCGAGCAGATCCTGCGTGCGGCGGTGGCGGGTTGGGACCGACTCGCCACCCGTCGTCGGCGGGTCGCCGTCGTCGGGCTCTCGATGGGTGGCGCCCTGGCCCTCCATGTGGCGGCACGGCGCAGTCCCGCGGCCGTGGTGGTGATCAACCCCTGCCTGCGGCTGAAGCCCGTCCAGCTGGTGTTTGCCCGACTGGCCGGGAGAGTTCTGCCCTCCGTGGCCCCGGTGGCTGGAGACATCGCCAGGCCCGGGGCGACGGAGGAGGCCTATGATCGCACCCCGCTGCGCGGGGTGGACATGCTGGGGCGGCTGATCGCCCGAGTCCGTCGGGAGCTGGGCGAGGTCCGTGCCCCAGTCCTGCTGCTGCGTTCGGCGACCGACAATGTCCTTCCCCGGGTGTCAGCGGATACCCTGGGGAGGACCATGGATCCGGGGCAGCTGACCGAGGTCGTGCTGGAGCGTTCGCGACACGTGGCCACCCTGGACCATGACGCCGACGCCATCGGACGGCTCGCGCTCGATTTTCTGGGCGTCGCCGACAGGAACCACGAGCCGCCGACCGGCCGGCCCGAGAAGCCGACACTCTCAGGGGAGGACGAATGACCCGCCACCGCGATGACGACCCCAGCGCGATCTTCAGCCGTCGGGGGGCGGCCCGTCCTGTGGGCAGCCCGGGGAAAGGCCCCCGGGACTGGACCGTGGACGAGGCCGCGCTCGACGACGCCGACGACTTCCGTCCGCCCAATCCGAAGAATCCGCTGGCCGGAGCCAAGCCCGGTGTGGTGCTGGGCGCCCTGCTGGCCGTCGGAGGGCTGGTGGCGATCCTGGTGCTGACGTGGCTTCCCTCGACGCCGCCCTCCTGGGTCGCTCCGGCGCTCATCGGTGTCATCCTCGTCGGCCTGGTCACCCTCTTCCTGCAGATGCCGAGGAACCGAGCAGGATCGGGGGACGGAGCCCAGGTCTGAACGGGGCCGACGCACGAGACGGCCGCGTGGACAGGAGGCCCCCGCGGTCACTAGTGTGAGTCGGACCACATGGTTGTTACCATCAGGTAGAACCGCACGGCGGGAGCCGCATCGCGCCCCTGCCGCCACCGCAACGGTCTGTCGACAGAGGAGTCCATCCGTGAAGGAATTCGCCGCCCCCCGGGCCATCGAGGTCCCTGCCGAACTCAACATCACCGACCTGCTGGAGCGTCAGGTCGACGCGGACTCCACGAATGTGCTCTTCGGTCGGCAGCTCAGCCCCGGAGAGTGGACCGACATCACGGCCGGCGAGTTCCGCAAGGACGTCGTCGCGCTCGCCAAGGGCCTGGTCGCCCGCGGAATACAGCAGGGCGACCGGGTGGCCATCATGGCCCCCACCCGCTACGAGTGGACTCTGCTGGACTTCGCCATCTGGTACGCAGGCGCTGTGACGGTGCCGATCTATGAGACGTCCTCGCCGTCCCAGGTCGCCTGGATCGTGGAGGACGCCGAAGTGCGCCTGGCCTTCGTGGACAGTGCCCCGCATGAGAAGGTCGTCGACCGAGCCGTCTCCCAGGAGAAGCTCGAGTGCCTCACCGGGGTGCTCCGCCTCGACAACGAGGACATCACGGAGCTCCGTGCCGCCGGCGCCGACGTCGACGAGGCCGAGATTGAGAGGCGCCGTTCCAGCGCTGGCCTGTCCGACCTGGCCACGGTCATCTACACCTCGGGGACCACCGGGCGTCCCAAGGGGTGCGAGCTCACCCATGGGAACTTCACCGAGCTCTCCCTGCAGACGACGCACTCTCTGGGGCATGTCGTGCACAGGGACTCCTCGACGGTGCTGTTCATCCCGCTGGCGCACGTCTTCGCCCGCTTCATCTCAGTGTTGTGCGTGGCCGCCGGGGCTCGCGTGGGTCACACCTCGGACATCAAGGACCTCGTCGACGACCTCGGCACCTTCCATCCGACGTTCCTGCTCGCCGTGCCCCGCGTGTTCGAGAAGATCTACAACGCGGCGATGATGAAGGCCGAGGCCGACGGCAAGGGGAGCATCTTCCAGAAGGCCGCCCAGACCGCGATCGACTGGTCCACAGCGCAGGAGTCCGGCAAGGTGCCCTTCGGGCTGGCCCTGAAGCACAAGCTCTTCTCCAAACTGGTCTATTCGAAGCTTCATGCCCGTATGGGCGGGCAGGTGACCCATGCCGTCTCCGGAGGCAGCCCGTTGGGTGCGCGGCTGGGCCATTTCTTCCACGGCATCGGGGTGACCATCATGGAGGGCTACGGACTCACCGAGACCACGGCCCCGATCACGGTCAACACCCCGGAGAAGCTCAAGATCGGATCCGTCGGCACCCCGCTGCCCGGCTGTGCGGTGAAGATCGCCGAGGATGGAGAAGTTCTGGGCAAGGGGGTGTGCGTCTTCGCCGGGTACCGCAACCGACCGGATCTGAAGGCGGAGGCCTTCACGGAGGACGGCTGGTTCCGCACCGGAGACGTCGGCTCGCTGGACGACGAGGGCTTCCTGACCATCACCGGTCGCAAGAAGGAGATCCTGGTGACGGCGGCCGGAAAGAACGTGGCCCCTGCTCAGCTGGAGGACCAGATCCGCTCCGATGCGATCGTCTCCCAGGTGGTCGTGGTCGGGGACGGGCGGCCGTTCGTCGCCGCACTGATCACCCTGGATCCCGAGACCCTGCCGCAGTGGCTCGAGCGGCACGGCATCGACCCGCAGACTCCGATGAGCGAGCTCATCACCCGGGAGGAGATCATCGCCCATGTGCAGGGTGTGGTGGACCGGGCGAACGAGTCGGTCTCTCGGGCGGAGTCGATCCGTACCTTCCGTCTGCTCGAGGAGGACTTCACGATCGAGTCCGGGCACCTGACGCCGTCGATGAAGATCAAGCGGCCCAGCGTCATGAAGGACTACTCCGACGTCGTCGACGACCTCTACGCCCAGGCGGCGGCTGCGCGCGATCGCTGACCCGACGCGGCGGCGGCCAGGCTCCCCGGGCGCGCAGTCCAGCATCTGGACTGCGCGCCCGGGGCATTGGGTCGACCGCCCGTATGAGTCTTAGGCTGGAGACGTGACTACTACGCCAGAGAAGACGCCAGCCCAGACCCCGTTGACCGCGCCCGGTGAGATTCTGCACACCGGTGCCGCCGACTATCCGGGTCTCGACGAGTGGCGTCGGCTGCCCATCAAGCAGCAGCCCGACTGGCGGGACCACCCTGACTTCGACGCGGCCATCTCCGAGCTGTCCTCCAACCCTCCGCTGGTCTTCGCCGGAGAGGTGGACAAGCTCAAGCGACGCCTGGCCAAGGTCGCCTCCGGGGAGGCCTTCCTGCTGCAGGGCGGCGACTGTGCGGAGACCTTCTCCGGTGCGACGGCGGACAAGATCAGCGCCCGGGTGAAGACTCTGCTGCAGATGGCGGTGGTGCTCACGTACGGCGCCTCTCTGCCGGTCGTGAAGATGGGCCGCATGGCGGGCCAGTTCGCGAAGCCGCGCTCCTCCGACATGGAGACCCGCGGTGATGTGACGCTGCCCAGCTTCCGGGGCGAGATCATCAACGGCTTCGACTTCACCGAGGCCTCGCGGGTTCCGGACCCGAAGCGCATGGTCCGGGCTTACCACACCTCCGCCGCCACGCTGAATCTGGTGCGGGCGTTCACGGAGGGAGGTTTCGCGGACCTGCGGGCCGTCCAGCAGTGGAACAAGGGTTTCATGGAGAACCCGGCCCACGCCCGCTACGAGTCCATCGCTGGTGAGATCGACCGTGCCGTACGGTTCATGGAGGCCTGCGGCGCCGACTTCGACGCTCTGAAGCGCACGGAGTTCTACGCCGCCCACGAGGCTCTGCTGCTGGACTATGAGCGGGCTCTGACGCGGATCGATTCGCGCACCGGAGAACCCTACGTAACCTCCGGACACTTCGTCTGGATCGGGGAGCGCACGCGGGAGCTCGACGGGGCGCACGTGGACTACCTCTCGCGCGTGCACAACCCGTTGGGCGTCAAGCTCGGCCCGAGCACCACGGTGGAGGACCTGCTGGCGCTCATCGAGAAGCTCGACCCCCAGCGCGAGCCAGGTCGCCTGACCTTCATCACCCGGATGGGAGCGAAGAACATCCGGGAGAAGCTGCCGCCGCTGGTCGAGGCGGTCCGGGACTCCGGCGCACAGGTCGTCTGGGTCACGGACCCCATGCACGGCAACACCATCACGGCCAAGAACGGCTACAAGACGCGGCAGTTCGACGATGTCATGGACGAGGTCCGCGGGTTCTTCGAGGTGCACCGTTCGCTCGGGACGTACCCCGGAGGGCTGCATGTGGAGATGACCGGTGACGACGTCGCAGAGTGCCTGGGCGGATCGGACATCATCGACGAGTCGGCCTTCGACGCCCGCTACGAGTCCTTGTGCGACCCCCGACTGAACCACAAACAGTCCCTGGAGCTGGCCTTCCTGGTTGCGGAGGCCCTGACCCAGTCGCGGAGGTCCTGACCCGGATCAGACGCCGACGCCCCGGAGGTCCATGGCCGACAGCGCCGTGGGCTCCGGGGCGTCTCCGTCTCCCAGGCTGGGGATGATCTCTGGGCTCAGCCCGAGGTACCAGGCGAAGAGCACCAGCAGAGCGCCGCAGATCATGATGACGGCGATGGTCAGCCAGGTGCGGGTGGGCGTCGGACGTGCCAGCTCCACCGTCGGCCGCTGCCGACGACGGCGATCATCATGGGGGTGGTGGCGACGACGCCGCACCCAGGCGAGTGGGCCGTGATCGGCCGACACGTCGTCGTGCTCCGCCTCGGGGCGGCTCCTCGGGAGGGCAGGCCCCACGGCCGAGAACTCGGTGGTCTCCTCCGCGGCGGGGTGTGGTGGAGCATCGGCGGCCCAGGTGAAGACCTCGGTCGCTTCGGACGCCCGGTGGTCTTCGGGACTGTGCGCCTCAGCACCGGTCGCCTGCGACATCTCCGTCGTGGCCTCGTCCGGGGCGGCGGTCTCCGGCACCTCTGGGGTCTCCACGGAGCGGAACGCCTCGGTGGGCACCTCGGCGACCGTCTGCCGTTCCGCGACGTCGAGCGTGGCGCCGGCCCGGGCATGGAGCAGGGCGGCCGCGACATCGTCGTCCCACGCGTCGGCCTCCACACGCGTAGGGAACTCCTCCCTGGTATTCAGCGCGAGGGTGTGGTCCTCACCCTCCTGATCGTCGCGGAGCGGTGCCGGGTCCTCCGGCTCGTCCTGCTGCACGGCGTGCGCGTCCCGTTCCTCGGCGTCCGGGCTCACCGCGCCGCCCCATGCTTCGTCGGCGATGCTTCCCCCGACGGGCAACACCGAGGTGCCGGCGGGCGCGGCGGACGGCGTCGGGCCGGGCTGGGCGTCGGTGGGTGGAGCAGCGGGGGCCGGGAGGTGGTCGAGCTCCTCCTCCCGGAGCCCCTCTCGGCACCGGGTGACCAGGGAGAGGAGCTCGTCGGCATGCTTGGGCCGCTCGTCGACTGTCGGACGCGTGGCGGCTCTGACGATCTCGTCCAGCGCGGGGGAGAGCCCCGGCACTGCGGCCGAGGGCGCCGGAACCGTGGAGTTCACATGCTGGAACGCGACCCGCACCGGAGAGTCCCCGGTATAGGGCTGCACTCCGGTGAGCATCTCGTAGAGCAGGATCCCGACCGCGTAGATGTCGGCCCGTTCGTCGGCCCCTTCACCGGAGAGCAGCTCGGGGGAGATGTAGGCGACAGTGCCCATCAGGGTGCTCGTGCCGGAGTGATGGGTGGCGGCCCGAGCGAGGCCGAAATCGGCGAGCTTGATCCGGCCGTCGCGGGAGACCAGCACGTTCTCGGGTTTGATGTCGCGGTGCACGAGGCCGGCCCGATGGGCGGCGCCGAGCCCCTGCAGGATCGACTCCGTGTAGGTCAGCGCCAGTCGCGGCGTCATCGGTCCCCGCTTGAGCAGGGTGCGCAGAGTCGCACCGGGGACGTGCTCCATCACCAGATAGGCGGTCTCTCGAGTCTGTCCCTGGTCCAGGACCTGGACCACGTTGGGGTGAGAGATCAGGGCCGCGTTGCGAGCCTCCTGCTCGAATCTCTCCACAACCTTGCGGTCCTCGGCCAGATGCGGGAAGAGCACTTTGAGGGCCACGTGGCGGCCCAGGCGTCCATCGCGCGCCAGATAGACCGTGGACATGCCGCCTCGGGCCACCCGGTCCTCGATCTCATAGCGTCCGTCGACAGTGGTGCCCATCCACGGATCAGGCAGTTCGGTGCTCACCTGGTCCAGCCTAGCGAAGACGGGCCGGTCCTCATCGACTGCGCCGCACCAGACGGTGGCTGACGTCGCGCAGGTCGACCAGGACGTCCTCCGCCACACCCATGTCCTGCAGCCGCTGGGTTTCCTCCCGGCTGCGCAGCATCAGGGACTCGATGCTGCTTTCGACCTCTGCGACGGCTCCGCAGGCGGTGAGGATCTCTCGGGCGCGGTCCACTGCGTCCGTGGAGAGGTCGGGATCGCCGAGCATCGACTCCAGCTCACGTGCCGCGGCCTCGGGGGAGCGGAAGAGGCCGTAGGCGATCAGCTCGGTCCGCTTGCCCTCACGCAGATCGTCGCCTACCGGTTTGCCGGTGGTCTCGGGGTCCCCGAACACGCCGAGGAGATCGTCTCTCAGTTGGAAGGCCTCACCCACGGGCAGTGCGGCGGCGGCGAGCCGTCGTCGCAGTGGCTCCTCAGCGCCGGCCAGAGCCGCACCCAGCACCACGGGGTGCTCGGTGGAATAGCGGGCCGCTTTGTAGCGCAGCACCTTCCGCGCACGGGTCACCGCCTGGTGCTCGTCGGCGGCGGGGGGTGCGACCTCGGCGTGGATGTCGAGGTACTGACCCGCGATGACGTGGGTGTGCATCTGCTGGAAGCTGTGGCGGGCCGCGGTGAGCGCAGCAACGGAGGGGTGGAGCGTCCGTGCGGCGTCCTGAGCCTCAGCGAACGCCTCACCGGCCCAGGACAGGGCCAGGTCACCGGCCAGGATCGCTCCGGAGGTGCCGAAGTGTGCCGGATCTGCGGCGAATCCCTGGTCCCGGTGCAGGGCCTCGAATCGGCGGTGAGTGCTCGGTCGGCCGCGGCGAGTGGCCGATCGGTCGATGACGTCGTCGTGGATCAGGGCCGCCGCCTGGAAAAGCTCCAGGGAGACGGCGAGACGGTCCAGCGCTGTGTGCGGTGCGGCGGTGCCTCCGGCAGCGCGCCACCCGATCCAGGCGAGCACCGGTCTCAGCCGCTTGCCGCCATCGGTGAGCTCGGTCAGGAAATCGGCCACCGGGGCAGCGTCACCGGAGACCTCCGCGACCTCCTGCCGACGTGCCGCCAGATGGTGGGCGCAGCAGGAGGAGACGTGGGAGATGAAGTCAGGGGTCCGCATCTGAGGGTGTCCTCCGGGTGTCGGGCTGCTGGCCGCGCGACGTCGCCGGCCTCGATCGTGGCTGGCCTCGCGGGCGGCCGACGCCAGCCTATCCCGTCAGCGGGACGTCGCGTCAGCGGCGCTGAGTAGGCTGGGAGCATGCAGGCAGGCACGTCCCCACGGGGGACTCGACGACAGCGGGTCCTGGCGCACGTCGACATGGACGCCTACTTCGTCGAGGTCGAGCTTCTGGAGCGCCCGGAGCTGCGTGGGAGGAAGCTGATCGTGGCGCAGGACTCGGGCCGCTCCGTCGTGCTCTCCGCGTCCTATGAGGCGCGGGCCGACGGGGTGCGCTCGGCCATGCCGCTCGCCCGGGCGCGGCAGCTGAGTCCCCGCGCGCTCATCCTGCCGCCGCACCCTGCCCGATACCAGGAGTGGTCGCACCGGATCATGGAGTACTTCCGCACGGTGACCGACGCTGTGGAGCAGGTCAGTGTGGACGAGGCCTTCCTGGACCTCACCGGGGCCCGACGGCGTCTCGGCACCTCGGAGGAGATCGGGCGGACCATCCGCCGCCAGGTGCGCGAACGCTTCGGGCTGCCCTGCACTGTGGGCATCGCCGATCGCAAGTTCATCGCCAAGATCGCCTCCACTCGGGCCAAGCCCGACGGGCTGCTGGTCGTGTCGCCGACGGCGAGGCTCGAGTTCCTGCATGGCCTCCCGGTCCGGGCGCTCTGGGGCGTCGGCGGGAGCACCGCCGCCGCATTGGAGCAGCTGGGCATCACCACCGTGCGGCAGCTGGCGGAGACCTCCGAGGATCTGCTGCGTCGGCGCTTCGGTGTCAACGGACCGCATCTGCGCCGGCTGGCCTGGGGCGAGGACGAGCGCGAGGTGGAGTCTCGACGCGAGGAGAAGAGCATCGGGGCCGAGGAGACCTTCGCCCAGGACGTCTCGTCGACCGAGGTGCTCCACGAGGAGATCCTGCGTCTCAGTCATCGGATCGCGGCGCGGCTTCGGGCCGCCGGGGCGTCCGCCCAGGGAGTCAGTCTCAAGCTGCGCTACCGGGACTTCGAGACGCTGACTCGCAGTGCCACGCTGACGCATCCCACGCAGTCTGCCCTGACCCTCCGATCGCGTGCGGCCACGCTGCTGGATCGGCTCGGCCCGCGACCCCAGCCGGTCCGGCTGATCGGTGTCCGGGCTGAGCGCCTGCACCATGACGGCGGGGCGCTCCAGCTCAGCTTCGACCGGGCGGAGACGAACTGGATCGAGGCGGAGCACGCACTCGACGCCGTGGCTCGCCGCTTTCCCGGAGCGTCAGTGGGGCCAGCTTCCCTGCTGCGTCCGGAGGCGAATGCCCCAGAGGCGCCCGGCGCCGGGGGAGCCTCGGGGGGCGATGCCGACCCCGACGCCGGTGCGGGACACTGACACGGCACCCTGCTGCGCGGCCCAGTGCCTCCATCGCGGCCGCGGCCTCGTCCGACCTGGGGTGAAGCAACCCTTGACGAGAGCTGAACGTCGGGTCACAGCACAGTTACGGCAGGGGTCACAGCTAGGTCTCGGGCGCGTGGAGACGGTAGAATGAGATTCCAGGCGTACCAGCTTGGACCCTGTGCGAAGAAGGACGTCCAGGGAGAGCGACCGCCGGCGAACTGCAAGGAGCCTCACGATGCCACTCTCGGAGCGAGAACAGCGCATGCTGAAGGAACTGGAGGAGCAGCTCCAGTCCGAGGACCCGAGTTTCGCGACGTCGATGCAGGAAGCGCCGACCGGAAAAGTCAATGTCCGGAACCTCGTGCTCGGGCTCCTGGTCGCCGTGCTGGGGCTCGTCGTCCTGCTTTTCAGCATCTACAGCCAATGGATCCCGGTAGGGGTCGCCGGCTTCCTCATCATGGGTGCCGGAGTCTATTTCGCCACGACCGGCGGCACCGGTTCCGGGGCGAATCCCGGATCCGGCGGACACGGCGGCGGTGGTGGAGGTGGCGGCGGTCCCCACGGGACGTCACCGAGCCCCTCCGGCTCATTCATGAGCGGACTGGAGCAGCGTTGGGAAGAGCGGCGCCGTCAGGATTGAGCGGCCGACGGCCAGCGGGTGACCCGCCCTGACCGATCCGAGGCCTGCTGAAGCCCTCCTGGGAGATCTCCCAGGAGGGCTTCTTCGTGCCCGGGGGAGGATCACCTCGCGGCCCTCCACTGCCTACCACCGGGGTCCTCCACTTTCCACCACCGGGGTCCTCCACCTCTGACCACCGGGGCTCCTCCGGCCGATCCTGCGGCGTCAGGGGAGGGGCTCCCATGCCCCGGAGGCACTCCGTGCGGGGGAGTCCCACCACCAGTGCGCCTCGCGCCCTCCACTGTGCTCCACCGCATGAATCCCCAGGTCAGAGCCGCTCTTTGGGCTTCCCTCCGGGTGATGGGTGCGACGCCGGGAGGTATATGGGTTGAAAGTGGGGGAAAGTGGGGTAAAGTGGAGTGCGTCAGAGGGAAGAGGGTTCCTGGAGGGCGATTCAGCACGAACATGTGAGGCGGTGGGCGCTGTGTTCCTCGGCACCTACACCCCGCGCATGGACGACAAGGGTCGCCTGATCCTTCCCGCGAAGTATCGAGACGAACTGGCCGACGGCCTGGTTCTCACCCGCGGGCAGGAGCGGTGCATCTACGTGTTCAGCACGGAGGAGTTCCAGAACGTGCATCGGCAGATGCGCCAGGCGCCGCTGACCTCGCGACAGGCACGTGACTACATCCGCGTGTTCCTCTCCGGCGCCTCCGACGAGACGCCGGACAAGCAGGGCCGCATCACGATCCCGGCGGCGCTGCGGGACTACGCGGGGCTCGACCGTGAGGTCACGGTGATCGGCGCGGGAGACCGGGCTGAGATCTGGGACAGCGCGGCATGGAACGCCTACCTGGAGGAGAAGGAGTCGGAGTTCTCGTCGACGGACGAGGAAGCCATTCCCGGGCTCTTCTAGACGCGGCATCCTCAGGGGGTCACAGCGTGCGGCATGCCGTACGGAACCACGAACAGGCGAGAGGGTCCTTGGGCGAGTTCTCCAGCCGCTCCGAGTGCATCCTGACATCCCTTCCCCGGTGTCAGGCGGCACCGGCGCGGAGGGGGAGCTGGGTCAAGGATCCTCTCCGGCATCTGGAGGCGAACATGACTGAGCGGGCCCCCGCCGACCGACATGTGCCGGTGATGCGTGATCGCTGCGTCGAGCTGGTGCTCGGAGGTGCCGACGCCGTCCGCCAGGCAGGACGAGCTCCGGTGGTGATCGATGCCACCGTGGGGATGGGGGGCCACGCTGAGGCGATGCTCTCCGGCTCCGAGGACCTCCGCGTCATCGGGCTCGACCGAGACACTCAGGCGCTCGACCTGGCCGGCCGACGACTCGCTCCCTTCGGCGACCGGTTCCGCGGGGTCCGCACGGTCTATGACCGAGCGGACGCGGTCGCCCAGGAGCAGCTGGCCGCAGACGAGGTGCTGGCAGGGATCCTCTTCGACCTCGGCGTCTCCTCCCTGCAGCTCGACGAGGCCGAGCGGGGTTTCGCCTATTCCTACGACGCCCCGCTCGACATGCGCATGGACGCGGCCGCCGACTCCGACGATGAGACGGCCGCGGAGCTGCTGGCCCGAGTCTCCGAGTCTGAGCTGCGCCACCTGCTCAAGGAGTACGGGGAGGAGCGCTTCGCCGGGCGCATCGCGGCGCGTCTCGTCGCCCGTCGAGAGAGTGCGCCGTTCACCTCCACCGCGGACCTGGCCGCCGTCGTGGACCAGGCGGTTCCAGGAGCTGCCAAACGCACCGGCGGTCATCCCGCCAAGCGGACTTTCCAGGCGCTGCGCATCGCGGTGAATCGTGAGCTCGATGTCCTGGCCGACGCCGTGCCCCGAGCCATGGACGCGCTGGCCCCCGGTGGACGGATCGTCGTGCTGAGCTATCACTCGTTGGAGGACCGGCTGGTGAAACGGGCCATCACTGCGCGGACGAAGTCCTCCGCGCCCCCTGGGCTCCCCGTGGAGCTGGAGGAGCACCGGCCGACCTTCCGCGCCGTGACCCGCGGTGCGGAGATCCCGGACCAGCAGGAGATGGCGATCAACCCGCGAGCCGCCTCCGCGAAACTGCGATCAGCTGAGAAGATCGGTGCGAGGAGGATCACAGGATGAGCACACAGGCTGTTCCTGACGTGGAGCTGTCTCCGGCTCGCTCGACCGAGCAGGTGCAGGAGCCGCTCGGCCTCGCGGCACCGGCCCTGCGTGCGCTGCCCAAGGTGCGGCGTCGTCATCGGGGCCTCACCGCCGGAGTGATCGCGCTCATGGTGGCCGCCCTGGCCGTGGTCCTCGCCGTCAACATCCACGTCTCCAACACCCAGTACCGCGTGGTCGAACTCAGCGCTCAGCACCAGCAGCTCGTCCAGCAGAACCAGGCGCTCGAACAGCAGGTCCTCCATCTGCAGTCGCCTCAGGTGCTCTCTGACTCGGCGGTCTCCCTGGGCATGGTCATGCCCTCCGAGGCTGGAGCCTTCGCCCTTGCCACCGGTGAGGTCAGCGGCACCGCGGAGGCCGCGGAGTCGGGAGACCGGCCCTCGAGCTTCGTCACGACACCGGTGCAGCCCGGAGACGAGATGGCGCCGTCGTTGGAGGTCTCCGAGCAGGCCGGCAGCGCGCCCTCCGGGATGCTCGGCTCCGGCGCGTTGAACACCCTCACCCTGCCGGACCCGGGGCACAATGGACAGCAGACGCCGGAAGACTCTGCTGCCGAAAGCGGCCAGGGGTTCGGCCCTCAGCAGCTCAACGGCGGGACGATCCCCGCCCCCGGCCTCGACTGACGGCGGTCTGTCGTCCGGCCCTGTCGCGTCGGCGTCCGGATCGGACCGTCGACCGCCCCACAGACCTCGGAGGACCTCAGCATCGATGGTGACGCCGAACCAGAGCACGGACGACTTCCGGTCGCGCGAGGGGAAGATCGTCTCCCAGCGCATGCGGATCGGCCTCGCCGTCCTGATCGCCCTGCTGCTCGTGCTGGGGCTCCGGCTCTTCCACGTCCAAGGCCTCGACCCCTCCGGCCACGCTCAGGCGGCCGTCTCAGAGCGTCTGCGCAGTGTGCCGCTGCCTGCCGAGCGAGGGGACATCCTCGACGTCGAGGGGCGCACTCTGGCGACCAGCGTGCAGCGCTACGACCTGGTGGTCGACCAGCGCCTCGTGGACGACTTCCGGGTGCGGGACGAGGTCACCGGCCTGTGGACGACCATGCCGGTGGAGACGGCCATCGCCGACCTGGCGGAGATCCTCGACGCGGAGCCGATGGACCTTCAGGAGCGGATGATCGGGGACCGTCCCTATGCGGTGATCGCACGGTCGATCACCCCGGATGAGCGCCAGAGCGTGCTGGATCTCGACATTCCCGGGGTCTACGCGGAGCCGGTCTCCCAGCGCACCTACCCCTCCGGTGAGGTCGCCGGCTCCATCCTGGGCTTCGTCGGCTCAGACGGCACCCCGCTGGACGGCATCGAACTGGCCCAGGACGGCGCCCTGTCCGGGGTCGACGGCGAGCGGACGTTCGAGATCGCCGCCGACGGCGTCCGCATCCCCACCGCACCCTTCGAGGAGATCCCCGCCGAGGACGGACAGGACGTGCGGCTCACCGTGGACCAGGATCTGCAGTGGTTCGCGCAGGAGGCCATCGCGCAGAAGGCCAACGAGTACAGCGCAGCGTGGGGCAACGTCACCGTCATGGACGTCACCACCGGTCAGATCATGGCGATGGCGGACTCCGAGACGGTGGATCCCGCCGACCCGGGGGCCACCGACGAGCTGTTCCGCCGACCCATCGCCCTGACGCAGGATTTCGAGCCGGGCTCCACGGGCAAGGGTGTGACCTTCGCCATGGCGCTCGAGGAGGGGGCGGTCCTGCCGACGGATGCGTTCACCGTGCCGAACCGCCAGGAGTTCGACGGCCAGGTCATCAACGACTCGATGCGCCACGAGACGTTCGAGATGACCGCGGCCGGGATCTTCGCCCGGTCCTACAACACCGGCACGGTGATGATCGGCAATGAGCTCTCAGAGCAGGAGCGCTATGACTGGATGCGGCAGGTCGGCCTCGGTGAGGAGATCGACGTCGGCCTGACCTCCTCGGCCACCTCGGTGCTGCGTTCCCCGGAGGAATGGGACGCCCGCCAGCCCTTCACCACCCAGTTCGGCCAGGGCTACACCACCACGGTGCTGCACAACATCAGTCAGTTCCAGATCTTCGCCAACGACGGGGTGCGCGTCGCCCCGACGCTCATCGACGCCTACATCGACCCCGACGGGGTCGAGCACCCCGTCGAAGGAGACTCTGACCGGGTGTTCTCCTCAGAGACCTCTGAGGAGATGCTCAAGCTGCTGGAAGGCGTGGTGGACCATGGCACGGCCACTGGCGCGCAGATCCCCGGCTACCGCGTCGGTGGAAAGACCGGCACCGGTCAGGCCGCGGGCGAGAGCGGCGGGTTCGACGGACACACCACCTCCTTCATCGGGGTCGCGCCACTGGACGATCCCCAGTACCTGGTGGCCGTCACAGTCCACCGTCCGCAGGGCGAATGGCGCGACTGGACGGTCACCGACACCTTCTCCGATGTGATGTCCTATGTGCTGAGCACGCGGAACGTGCCGCCGTCCGGGGAGGAGTCCGAGTCCTATGACGCCTTCGTCGGAGACGATCAGGATCGGCCGTGGTGACCCCGCAGCGCGCCGTGCCGCGGCGGTCGGCACCGCCGCCGGCGGGAAGAATCTGGTCGGTGTCATGCAGATCGCATCCCGTCGGGACTCTCGGGGCGCTCCCGCCGTGATAGAACTTTCAACGGTTCAGCCCACCCGACCCATCCACCGGAACGAGAGATCCGATGCCCCCATCAGACGCCACGCTCTCCGTCGCGGAGCAGGACAGCGTGTTCAGGCCCCGGCAGGTGCACGGCACCACGGTGGGAGCCCTCGCCGAGGAGCTCCAGGCCGCCGGCCACGAACCGCTGCTGACGCCGGTGGGACAGCGCGAACATGAGACGCGGCTGACCGGAGCCGCCATGAACCCTCAGGCCGTGGGCCCGGGGGACCTGTTCGTGGCGGTCAGCGGTGCCAGGGCCCATGGTGCGGACTTCGCCCGGCAGGCGATCGACTCCGGCGCCGCCGCGGTGCTGACCGACGCCGCCGGAGTGGACCGAGTCCGGGCACAGGCGGGCTACCGGGTCCCCGTGCTGCAGGTCCACCGGGTCCGGGAGGCCGCCGGGCCGGCCGCGGCGGTCATCTATGGCAACACCCAAGCCTCTGCCCCTGCGCTGTTCGGGGTGACCGGCACCAACGGGAAGACCACCACCACCTATTTCCTGCGTTCCCTGCTCGAGGCGCTGCATGCTCCGCACGGCCGGCGCACCGGACTGATCGGCACCATCGAGATCAGTGCGGGTGGGGACACCATCCCCTCGCAGCTGACCACGCCCGAGGCGGTCCAGCTGCACAGCCTGATGGCGCTGTTCCGGGAGCGTGACGTCGCCGCGGCCGCGATGGAGGTCTCCTCCCATGCGATCAGCTATCGGCGCACGGCAGGGCTCTTCTACGACGTCGCGGGCTTCACGAACCTCACCCAGGACCACCTGGACCTGCACGGCTCGATGGAGGAGTACTTCACCGCGAAGGCGGAGCTGTTCACCCGGCGCCGCACCCGCACCTCCGTGATCACCGTGGACGACCCCTGGGGTCACCAGATGGCCTCGGTGGCGACCGGACGTGTGGTCACACTGGCCACCGCGGGGCAGGCCGCGGAGGTCGACTGGCAGGTGGTCGACGTCGAGCCCCACGGTCTGGGACACCGGTTCACCCTCCACCACGCGCGCAGCGGAGAGCGAATCCGCACTCGGACCGGTCTGCCGGGGCTCTTCAACGTGTCGAACGCCGCCCTGGCCGCCGTCATGGTCCTCGAGGCGCCGGAGGCGCCCTATGGTCGCCAGGAGGTCATCGCAGCCCTGGAGGACCGCGACCCCTTCACCATCAGCGTGCCGGGCCGCATGCAGGTCATCTGTGAGAGGCCCGCGGCCATCGTCGACTTCGCCCACAATCCGGATGCGATGATCCGCACCCTCGACGCCGCCGCCGCGTCGAAGGGCCAAGGGCGGATCATCCTGGTCATCGGTGCCGCCGGGGAGCGCGACCGGAGCAAGCGCCCGACCATGGGGGCGATCGCGGTCCGCATGGCTGACCATGTCATCATCAGCGATGATGATCCCCATGCCGAAGACCCGGTGCAGATCCGCGCGGAGGTCATGGCCGGCGCCCGTGAGGCTGTGGAGTCCGGCGGGCTGTCCACCGTGCTTCAGGAGGTGACTCCCCGTGCTGAGGCGATCGAGCGTGCCGTCGCCGCCGCCTCGGCGCAGGACACCATCATCCTGGCCGGGCGGGGCCACGAGGTCCATCAGGACTTCGCTGGGGAGCACCGTCCCATCGATGATCGGGTCGAGCTGCGTCAGGCCCTGCTGCGCCACGGGCATGTTCCGCTGGAGATCGAGGACACCACGGTCCTGGAGGACGCGCCCGAGCAGTCCGGAGACCACCGGTGAGGACCTGCACCACGACTGCACTGACCGCCATCACCCCACAGATCGGATCTGAGACAGCATGATCGAGCTCTCTGCGGCTGAGATCGCCGAGATCACCTCTGGCCGGCCGTCCGGCCTCGATGACCCGCGTGCGGTGGTCGTCTCCGCCGCGGAGACCGACTCTCGCGCCATGGAGCCCGGCTCCCTGTTCATCGCCAAGCCGGGTGAGATCACCGACGGCCACCTGTTCATCGACGCCGCCCTGGCTGCCGGCGCCACCCTGGTGCTGGCTGAACGGGAGACCGCCGATTCGGCAGGCAGGCCCCATCCCGCGGTCATCGTCGACGACGTGGTCGAGGCCATGGGGCACCTGGCCGCGGAGATCGTCGCCCGGATCAGAGCCCACTCGCCGACCACCGTCATCGGCATCACCGGGTCCGCCGGAAAGACCACCACCAAGGACCTGCTGCGTGCGGTCCTGGAGGCCGAGGGCCCCACAGTGGCGCCTCGAGGCTCCTACAACGGTGAGGTCGGAGTGCCGCTGACGGTCTTCACCGCCTCTTTGGACACCCGGTGGCTCGTGGTCGAGATGGGAGCGGACGGCCCCGGCAACATCCGCCATCTGGCGCAGATGGTGCGCCCCGATGTGGGCGTGGTCCTGATGGTCGGCTCCGCACATGCCGGCAAGTTCGGCGGTGCCGACCGAATCGCCGAGGTGAAGCAGGAGCTGGTCGAGGAGGTCGGCGCCGACGGCGTGGTCATCCTCAACGACGACGACCCACAGGTCCGGCGGATGGCCGACGTCGCCTCCGCTCCGGTCATCTGGTTCTCCGCGGACTCCATGGACGCCGTCGGGGACGCAGTCACCGCCAAGGAGGTCCGCCTCGATGAGGACGGCCACCCGAGACTCCTGCTGTCCTTCGGCGAAGAGATGCACGAGCTCACCAGCGGGCTCACCGGAACCCACCATGTGACGAACATCCTCGCCGCCGCGGCGGCGGCCCGGGCCGTTGGGGTCTCCGGCGAGCACGTCGTGGAGCGTCTGAGGGGACTGGGGCCGAGCAGCCGATGGCGCATGGAGCGCACGGAGCGGCCCGACGGGGTGACGGTGATCAACGACGCCTACAACGCCAACCCCGAGTCGATGCGCGAGGCGCTGCGGACCCTGGCCATGCTCACCCGGCCGACGAGCCGACGCTCGGTGGCGGTTCTGGGGCCGATGCTTGAGCTGGGAGAGGAGTCGATCCTCCGGCACACTCAGCTGGGCGAGACGGTCGTGCGGCTGAACATCGACCAGCTGCTCGTCGTCGGCGAGGAGGCCTACCCGCTCTATCGAGGCGCGGTGGCCGAGGGCAGCTGGGGCGACGAGGCGCATTGGGTCGCCACCGCCGAGGAGGCGGAGGCGCACCTGGAGGAGCAGCTGCGCAGCGGCGATGTCGTGTTGTTCAAGTCGTCGAACGGGGCAGGACTTAGACTGCTGGGAGACCGGATCGCTGCGAAGGGATCCGAGGACGTCGACGGTGGGAAGGCAGGTGCCTCGTGGTAGCAGTGGTGATCGGCTCGGTCCTGGGCCTGATCCTGACCCTCCTCGGCACTCCGCTCTTCATCCGGCTGCTGGTGAAGCGTGGCTACGGCCAGTTCATCCGCGACGACGGGCCCACCACCCATCACGTCAAACGTGGCACGCCGACGATGGGCGGTGCGGTCATCGTGCTCGTGGTGGTGGTCGCCTACTTCGCCACTCACCTGTTCCTGCTCGTGACACGGGATCAGACCTCCGGCCCCACCGCTTCAGGCATGCTCCTGCTGCTGCTCATGGTGGGCATGGGACTGGTGGGCTTCGCCGACGACTTCTCGAAGATCAGCAGGAAGCAGTCCCTGGGGCTGACCCCGTGGGCCAAGATCACCGGCCAAGGAGCGGTCGGCGTGCTCTTCGCCGTGCTCGCGCTGAACTTTCCTGATCCGCGGGGGATCACCCCTGGCTCCACGGCGATCTCCTTCGCCAGGGAGACCGCTGTGGACCTGGCCTTCGCCGGTCCGATCATGGGGCTGATCCTGTTCGTCGTCTGGGCCAACCTCATCGCCACCGCGACCACGAACGGGGTGAACCTCACCGACGGCCTCGACGGTCTCGCCACTGGAGCCACCGCGATGGTGACTGCGGCCTACACGATCATGTCCATCTGGCAGACGAACCAGTCCTGCGGGGCGCCCCGGGCGGTAGACTCGGTCTGCTACCTGGTGCGCGACCCCATGGACCTGGCGCTGCTGGCCGGCATCATCACCGGCGCGCTGATCGGATTCCTGTGGTGGAACACCTCACCGGCGAAGATCTTCATGGGGGACACCGGATCGTTGGCCCTGGGCGGGGCGCTGGCCGCCTTCGCCATCCTGAGCCACACGCAGCTGCTGTTCGTCATTCTGGGCGGGCTCTTCGTGCTGATCACGCTCTCGGTGATTCTCCAGGTGGGCTTCTTCAAGATCTCCGGCGGGCGCCGGGTGTTCCTGATGGCGCCGCTGCAGCACCATTTCGAACTCAAGGGATGGGCTGAGGTGACTGTGGTGGTGCGCTTCTGGATCATCGGTGCCCTGGCCGTGGGGCTGGGTCTTGCGGTGTTCTACGGCGAATGGGTGCTGACCCAGTGAGCGGAGCCCCGGACATCCACCACGGCTCGGAGCCCACCGAGTCGGGCCGACGCCCGCACGTGAGACCGGATCTGATCGGATGGGATGCGCCCTGGGAGGGGCTGCGGGTCGTGGTCACCGGTCTGGGCGTCTCCGGCTTCGCGGCCGCCGACACTCTCGCCGAGCTGGGTGCGCAGGTCGTCGTCGTCGACGGCGGCGACGGCGAGTCCCGGCGTCGGGACGCTGAGACCCTGGAGATCGTCGGCGTGACCCAGGTGCTGCTCGGTGCTGAGCACACGGAGACGCTTCCTCCGGTGGACGGCGCACCCGCCGATCTGGTCGTCACGTCCCCGGGCTGGCGTCCTGATGCGCCGCTCATCGTGGAGGCGGCGGAGCGGGGTGTGCCGGTCTGGTCCGAGGTGGAGCTGGCCTGGCGCCTCGGGGCGCGCCCAGGAGCCCGGACGCCTCGGTGGCTGGTGCTGACGGGCACCAACGGGAAGACCACCACGGTGGGCCTGCTGGAGTCGATGGTGCGCGCCGAGGGACTACGTGTGGCCGCGTGCGGAAACGTGGGCACTCCGGTGCTGGATGCGATCCGGGACCCGGAGGGGTTCGATGTGCTCGCGGTGGAGCTGTCGAGCTTCCAGCTCCATTACACGGAGCTGCTGGATCCTGTGGCCTCCCTGGTGCTGAACATCGCCTCCGACCACGTGGACTGGCACGGCGGGTTCGAGCAGTACTGCGCAGACAAGGCCCGGATCTATGAGAACACCCAGGTCGCCTGCGTCTACAACGTGGACGATCCGATCACCGAGCGGATGGTCGCCGCAGCCGACGTCCAGGAGGGCTGCCGGGCGATCGGCTTCACGACGTCGGCTCCCGGGCTGTCCATGGTCGGCCTGGTGGAGGACATCCTGGTGGACCGCGCCTTCGTGGCTGACCGCCAGCGGCAGGCGCTGGAGATCGGCGAGCTTGCCGACTTCGGAACGGCGGCCCCTCCGCATCTGGTGGCCAACGCCCTGGCGGCGGCCGCATTGGCGCGAGCCGCCGGAGTCGCTCCGGAGGCGGTGCGTGAAGGAATCCGGCGTCATGAGCCGGGAGAGCACCGGATCCAACCGGTGGCCAAGTCGCAGGACGTGTTGTGGGTCAACGACACGAAGGCGACGAACCCGCACGCCGCGTCGGCCTCGCTGAAGACCTTCTCTGACGTGGTCTGGATCGCCGGCGGCCTGCCGAAGGGCGTCGTCTACGATGAGCTAGTCGCCGAGGTGGCTCCCCGCCTCCGGCAGGTCATCCTGGTCGGCACGGACTCCTCCCAGCTGAGATCCAGCCTGGAGCGACACGCGCCCGGCGTGCCGGTGGTCGGCGGACGGGTGGGGGAGGATGGGGGCGACGGCCCGCTCTCCCCGCTGGAGCGGCGACTCCGCGGGCGTGACGGGGCCGATGCCATGCGCGCAGCGGTCGAGACGGCCGCTGAGCTGGCTGAGCGGGACCAGACGGTGCTGCTCGCCCCTGCGGCGGCGTCGATGGACCAGTTCGCCTCCTATGTGGCGCGCGGAGAGGCCTTCATCGAGGCCGTCGCGGCGCTGATGGAACGGCGCTCGGCCGCCGATCTCCACACGTCCCAGGAGGGCGGGCGGGCCGCCGAGGGTCGCGGGGAGTCAGGACAGGGGCGGTCTGCCGACCGCTGAGGAGATCACCAGGGAGAAGGAGGACGGCATGGACGACCGACGACCGCGTCTCCCGTCCGTCCGGCGCTCTCCCGTCGACACGGTGGAGGATCCCGTCGGAGACGCCGCCGAGAGCGCCCCGACCGAGTCGCCGGCGCCAGAGATTCCGGAGGGCGCCTCCCACGGGGCGGAACCGAGCGGCTCCCCCACGCCGGAGGAGCTGCGCAGCCGACTCCGCGTGGTCGAGGCGGAGGTTCCGGCCACGGAGGAGGCCCCGGGTTCGGACGCTTCCGAGGAGCCCGGCGGATGGAGGGCCGCGAGGCGTGCACGCTGGTCGCAGCGGATCGGCCGGTTCTGGAGGTTCACGGAGGGCGGCAGCGCCCATACCAACTTCTGGCTGGTCCTCGGGTCGACGCTGGCCCTGACGGTGATCGGTCTGACCATGGTGCTGTCCTCGTCCTCGGTCGACGCGTTCGGCAACTCCGGAAACTCCTTCGCCCTGTTCTCGCGCCAGGCGATGTGGGCCGTGGTCGGGCTGATCGGCATGTTCGTGATCTCCCGGCTGCCGAACCGATCCCTGGGGCTGCTCGGATGGGTGCTGATGATCCTCTCCGGGGTGCTGCTGGCGCTGGTGGTCTTCACCCCCCTGGGCCACGAGGTCAACGGTTCCAAGAACTGGATCCGGCTGGGCCCCGTCCAGGGGCAGCCCTCGGAGCTGGCCAAGCTGGCGCTGGTGCTCTGGGGTGCGGCCGTGCTGACTCGGAA
The DNA here is from genome assembly GCF_054782935.1 of Nesterenkonia suensis. Taxonomy (NCBI): domain Bacteria; kingdom Bacillati; phylum Actinomycetota; class Actinomycetes; order Micrococcales; family Micrococcaceae; genus Nesterenkonia; species Nesterenkonia suensis. The sequence continues at coordinate 842,818 of NZ_BAAGRN010000001.1, forward strand.
GGGGCGGCTGGTCCGCCACTTCGTCCACTGGGTCATGCCGCTGGTGCTGCCCGGTGCCCTGTCCATCCTGGTACTGGTTCTGCTCGGCGGGGATCTCGGCACGAGCCTGATCATCCTGCTCATGGTGGGGACACTGCTGTTCACCGTGGGCGTCTCCTGGCGCTACTTCGCAGTGACCGCGATGTCAGCGGTCGTCGCGGTCCTGCTGCTGGCGTGGACCAGCTCCAACCGGCTGTTCCGCATCCAGGCCTGGTTGGGGATGAACTGCGACCACCCCTCGGACCCCTGCCATCAGTCTCAGCACGGCATCTACGCGCTCGCCACAGGAGGATTCTGGGGCGTGGGTCTGGGGCAGTCGCGGCAGAAGTGGCACTACATCCCGGAGGTGGAGAACGACTTCATCCTCACCATCCTGGGCGAGGAGCTGGGTCTGCTGGGCACGCTGGTGGTGCTGCTGCTCTTCGGTGCCCTCATTCTGGGCATCTTCCGTGTCGCCAGCACCAGCGACGACCGGTTCGCGCAGCTGGCCTGCATGGGCATCGCCGCCTGGCTGGTGGGTCAGGCGTTCATCAACATCGGTATGGTCACCGGCCTGCTGCCGGTGATCGGCGTGCCCCTGCCGTTCATCTCCTACGGAGGCTCCGCGCTGACCTGCGCTCTGCTCGCCGTGGGGGTGGTGCTGAACTTCGCCCACCGGCGGCGCCGTGAGGTCCGGGCACGCCACGGGGGCGATCCCCCTCACGCCGAGATCCACAACGACGGGGACCCGTCCGGGAGTCCGCACGTCGATGTCGCACGCAGCCGGCGATCCGCCGGCCAGATCAGGAAGAAGGCCGCCTCTCCATGAGCACACCCTCTGTGGTCCTCGCCGGCGGAGGAACCGCCGGCCATGTCAGCCCCATGCTCGCCGTGGCCCGAGCTGTCGAGCGGCTCTGCCCGGAGGCGGCGGTGACGATGATCGGCACGGAGTCGGGGCTGGAGACTCGTCTGGTGCCCGAGGCCGGTTATGCGCTCGAGACGATCGAGAAGGTCCCCATGCCGCGACGTCCGTCACGGGATCTGCTGCGCTTCCCCGGCCGTTTCCGTCGGGCGGTCGACGACGCCGCGGGGGTCCTGACCCGTCACGACGCCGCGGTGGTGATCGGCGTCGGGGGTTACGTCTGCACTCCGGTCTATCTCGCGGCGCGTCGGCTGGGTGTGCCGGTGATCGTCCATGAGGCCAATGCACGGCCCGGTCTGGCCAACCGACTCGGGGCCCGCTGGGCGAGGTTCACCGGTGTCGCCTTCGAAGGCACCCCGTTGAAGGGTGCCCACTGGGTGGGGATGCCCATGGCCCGGGAGATCTCCCAGCTGGATCGTGCCGCGGTGCGCGACGACGCTCGTCGGGAGCTCGGGCTGGACCCCGAGCGGGCGACGTTGGTCGTCACGGGCGGATCCTCCGGGGCGGCATCGGTGAATCAGGCGGTCGGCGCCTCACTGGACGACCTGTTGGCCACCGGCGCCCAGGTGCTCCATCTGACCGGCCGGGACAAGACGGTGCGCGACGCGCAAGGGGCCCCGCTGCAGCGTGAGGGCTACCACCAGCGGGAGTATCTCGATGGCATGGAGCTGGCCTATGCGGCCGCGGACCTCATCATCGCCCGGTCGGGTGCGGCCACGGTCTGTGAGGTGGCGGCGGTGAGCCTGCCCGCGGTCTTCGTGCCGCTGCCCATCGGCAATGGCGAGCAGGAGCTCAATGCTCGGGAGCTGGTCGACGCCGGCGGGGCCCTGCTGGTCAAGGACGAGCACCTCACCCGAGACTGGCTCAGCCGCAACGTGGCGCCGCTGCTGGCCGACCCACGGTTGCTGCGCACCATGGAGGAACACTCTGCCGCACGCGGGATCACCGATGCGGATGAACGTATGGCGCAGGCCGCATTGGACGCGGCCGGTCGCCGGGAGGGAGAGCGATGAGCACCGGAGCGGGCCCGGAGGGATCGGAGCACGAGCCGCTGACGCTGCGGCAGCTGGGCCGGGTCCACCTGCTCGGCCTGGCCGGGGTCGGTGTCTCCGCCGTGGCTCGACTGCTGCATGCCGCAGGGGTGCCGATCTCGGGCACGGACGGCAAGGAGCTGCCGGTGCTCGACGAGTTCCGGGCTGCGGGAGCACCGGTGCGGGTCGGCTATCGCGCCGAGAACATCGCCTCGGTGGAGGAGGAGACCGGAGAGCCGATCAGCACCATCATCGCCTCCTCCGTCGCGGCTGCCGGCAATCCGGAGTACGAGGAGGCGCGGCGCCGCGGTCTGCGGGTGCTGCACCGCTCCGAGGGACTGGCCGCTGTGATGACCGGCCGCCGCTCGGTGGCGGTGGCCGGGACCCACGGCAAGACCACCACGTCCTCGATGACGACGGTCCTCCTGGAGCAGGGCGGTCTCGAACCGAGCTTCGCTGTGGGCGCGACGGTGGCCGGCCTCGGAGTCAATGCTGCCGCCGGAGAGGGCGACTGGTTCGTGGCGGAGGCCGACGAGTCGGATGGCTCCTTGCTGAACTACCGGCCCGAGGTGGCCATCATCACCAATGTCGAGGCCGACCACCTGGACCACCACGGCACTGCGGAGGCGGTGCATCAGGTGTTCGTGGACTTCACCGAGCGCATCCTCGACGGCGGGGAGCTCATCATCTGCCGCGACGATGTCGGTGCCGTGAACCTGCTCGACCAGGTGGCGACCGACCTCCAGTCCCGCGGGGTGACCGTGACGACCTACGGGCGGTCTCCCGAGGCGGACCTGCGCCTGGAGGGCCATGCCGACGCGGCCGTGGGGACTCTCGGGCAGCGGTTCTCCGTCAGCACCGGTGGGGCACATGCGCAGGTGCCGGCCGAGGTGACTCTGGCTTTGCCGGGCCTCCACAACGCCCTGAACGCGTTGGCGGCGGTGGCAGTGGGCCTGCGTGCGGGACTGGACCTGCACGAGTGCGCGCAGGCGTTGGAGCACTTCCAGGGCGCGGCGCGGCGATTCGACCACAAGGGCGAGCATCGTGGAGTGCGGGTCTATGACGACTACGCACACCATCCCACCGAGGTCGCGGCCGTGCTCTCCGCCGCCCGCTCCGCAGTGGCACCGGCCGGTCGGGTCCACGCGATCTTCCAACCGCACCTGTTCAGCCGCACCCGCCTCTTCGCCGGTGAGTTCGCTGCGGCTCTGGCCGCCGCCGACACGGTGGCGGTGCTGGACATCTACCCGGCTCGGGAGGCACCTCTGGCCGGAGTCACCTCGGAACTCATCACGGCGGACCTGTTCTCCGGTCACAGTCCGCCCGCGGGCGGACTCATGGGGCCCGAGGAGGCGGTCCGTGCCGCCGCCGCGGCCGCACAGCCCGGAGACATCATCCTCACCCTCGGCGCCGGTGATGTCACCGCGCTGGGCCCGCTTCTGGTGGAGGCGCTGCGCGAATGAGCCCCCGACGTCCCCGAGCACCGTATGCCTCGGAGCGCCGCGAAGAGTCTCCTGCCGAGGATCTGGCGCCCCAGGAGCGCCCCGGCGGGGAGGCCCCGGGTCCCCTCCTCGCGGATGCTGCTCCCTCCTCTGTCGGGGAGGGGAGGGTCGTCGCATTGAGTGCGGAGCGACCGCGACGGGCGAGGATCACCGCGGCGGAGGCCTTCGACGACGGCGATGGACCCGAGGAGGGCGCCTCCGGGAGCCCCGGTGGACCGAGGGAAGCCGAGGAGGAGCCCGCTGAGCCGGTGGATGTCGACCTGCTGCCGTTTCCCGAACCGGAGGTCGTCGGGGCGCGCCGACGACGTCGTCGGCGCATCGGCTGGACCGCCGGTGCGCTGGGGCTGCTGGTCGCAGTGGTCGCGGTGCTGTACTACTCTCCGCTGCTGACCATCGAGCAGGTTCAGGTGGAGGGCAACGAGCTGCTCACCGAGACGCGGGCGCAGGAGCTGCTCCAGCCGCTGTATGGTCGTCCGCTGCCGCAGGTGGGCAACGCCCAGGTCCAGGAGCTGCTGGCCGAGGAACCCGTGGTGGAGGACGTCGTCGTCCAGGGAGAGCTTCCGAACACCCTGTCGGTGGATATCGTCGAACATCCGCCGGTCGCCGAGGTCCGCGACGGAGACGGACTGCTGTTCTACAACGAGCACGGTGACGTGATCCGACGATACGACGATGCTGGGGCCGAGCACGCTCAGGGCTATGCCACTCCCCAGATCAGCAATGAGGCGGCCCTGCAGGATGAAGCGGTCTTCGGCACCATCGTCTCCGTGCTGGGTCAGCTGCCTGCGGCGGCGCGGGAGACGATGGACTCGGCGACTGCGGAGTCCATCGACTCGGTGCGGCTGATCCTCGACGACGGACGCACGGTGGTCTGGGGCGGGGAGGAGCTCGGCGAACAGAAGGCCACGGTCCTCGAAGCGATCCTCGCCTCGGAGGCCGAGGACTTCACCGCCGCCGACGTCATCGACATCTCCACACCGGACACGCCTGTGATCCGATGATCTGCCCCGCGGCGTCCCCAGGGTGGCCTCGCGTCGTCCCCAGGATGTCCCTCGGGGGAGGCGCGCTGACGCGCCGGTCGGCCGATGGCCGGGCCGTGTCCAGGCTGCGGCGGTAGAGTGGCGTCGAAGGCAACCTTCGACCCAGGTCGAATGTTCGTGAGTGACCTAAGGTTCAAGTGCAACGTGAACGTTGCCGAGGGTTGTGGACCACCAGAAGAATGACATGCGTACGGAGGCTCCCGTCTGCTCGACGAGCCGCTGCGACGTCGGTGTTCCCCGATCACCGGCCCGGTGTGACCGCGAACCACACCGGTCCGGCCGGAGAGCCTGACGGGTCGGCGGGACCCGCCGCTTCGGCGGCGGATCCCGCAGATGGACAGTGAGGAGTCGCGCCGCGGCTCACCGGGCAGCGGGGGTCTCCGTGCCTATGACGTGAGAGACGAGCAAGGGACACACAACGTGGCAACACCGAACAACTACCTGGCCGTGATCAAGGTCGTCGGCATCGGTGGTGGCGGCGTCAACGCCGTCAACCGGATGATCGAGGTGGGCCTGCGGGGCGTCGAGTTCATCGCCATCAACACCGATGCCCAGGCCCTGCTGATGAGCGACGCCGATGTGAAGCTGGATGTCGGCCGCGAGCTGACCCGGGGTCTCGGCGCGGGCGCCAACCCCGAGGTGGGCCGACAGGCCGCCGAGGACCACGCCCAGGAGATCGAAGAGGTGCTCACGGGTGCTGACATGGTCTTCGTCACCGCCGGCGAGGGTGGTGGCACCGGCACCGGTGGTGCTCCCGTCGTCGCCCGGATCGCTCGTTCCCTGGGCGCGCTGACCATCGGTGTGGTCACCCGTCCGTTCACCTTCGAGGGACGCCGCCGCGCGAGCTCCGCCGAAACCGGCATCGAGGGGCTGCGTGACGAGGTCGACACCCTCATCGTGATCCCGAACGATCGCCTGCTCTCCATCTCCGACAAGAACGTCTCGGTCCTCGACGCCTTCCGCTCCGCGGACCAGGTGCTGCTCTCCGGTGTCCAGGGCATCACCGACCTGATCACCACGCCAGGCTTGATCAACCTTGACTTCGCCGACGTGAAGTCGGTGATGCAGGGCGCCGGATCGGCGTTGATGGGCATCGGGTCGGCCAACGGTGAGGATCGAGCGGTCAAGGCCGCCGAGCTGGCGATCGCGTCGCCGCTGCTGGAGGCCTCGATCGATGGTGCCCACGGCGTGCTGCTCTCCATCCAGGGCGGCAGCGACCTGGGGCTGTTCGAGATCAACGAGGCGGCCCGGCTGGTCCAGGAGGTCGCTCACCCGGAGGCCAACATCATCTTCGGTGCGGTCATCGACGATGCCCTCGGCGACGAGGCTCGGGTGACGGTGATCGCCGCCGGATTCGACCAGGTCGACGCGACCTCGGCTCCGCAGCAGGCGCCGGCCCAGGCCTCCGCGCCTCAGGCGCCGCGGGCGTCGTCTCCGGCGCCGGCGACGCGTCCTGCGCCGTCGACGACGGTGCCGGGCACGACCCCGATCCACCAGTCTGCTCAGGCCGCTCCCCAGCAGCAGGCCGGGGAGCAGGACACTGCTCCGCAGCAGCCGATGCCGCGACAGCACCAGGCGGGATCCCAGGAGCAGCAGGACATCCCGGACATCGTGGAGTCGGACTACACCGGCAGCCGCAGTGACGACCTGGACGTCCCTGACTTTCTGAAGTGAGGGTCGTCAGATGACGACCACAGGCGACGTGGACTCTCCTTTCTGGTGGCGCGGGACGGCCGCCGAGGGACGGGTCCACGTCGCCTTCACGTCGGTGCAGGCTGGGAACCTCGCCCGTCACGTCGGTGAGGAGCCGGAGGAGGCGGTGACCCGTCGCCGCCGGAGCCTTGAGGCGCAGATGGGAGTCCGCGCCGACACGCTGTGCTTCCTCGAGCAGGTGCATTCCGCGGTCGTCCACGAAGCCTCCGGACACCCTGCCGACTCCGGACGAGCACCAGTGGGCGACGCCTGGATCTCCCTGGGCGCGGCCCAGCCGTTGGCGGTGATGGTCGCCGACTGCCTGCCGGTGCTGCTGGTGGGGCAGGGGGACGGTGATGCCCCGCTGATCACCGGGGCCGCCCACGCGGGTCGCACCGGCCTGCTGGAGGGAGTGCTGGAGAACTCGGTGACTCTGATGCGTGAGCACGGAGCCGAGCGGGTGCAGGCCTGGGTGGGGCCCGGTGCCTGCGGATCCTGCTACGAGGTCTCGGCGACCATGCATCAGGAGCTGGGATCCCAGCGGCCTGCCCTGGCCTCCCAGACGAGTTGGGGAACCCCGGCTCTGGATCTCCGATCCGAGGCTGAGGAGGTGCTCCGTGAGCTGCGGGTGAACATCGCGGAGCTCGCCGGGTGCACCATCGAGGATGAGACGCTCTTCTCCCATCGGAGGGCTCCCGGGCAGGGGCGGTTCGTCGGGCTTGTCTGGCGCGCCCGCTGAACTCCTCAGCACGGCCCCCAGGGTCGCCTAGAGTGGAAGGGTGGACGTGAACAGCATCTCCGTGCCCCCGATCGACGACCCGCGCACCCAGGAGCTTCGGACCCGCCTGGCCGCCGTGCAGCAGCGGATCGATCGGGCCGTGGCGCGGGCAGGACGCGCCGATCGGCCTCAGCTGATCGTGGTCACCAAGTTCTTCCCGGCAGAGGACGTCCTGCGGCTGCTGCGGCTCGGCGTCGCGGATGTGGGCGAGAATCGGGACCAGGAGGCCTCGGTGAAGGCCGAGGAGGTCGAAGCCCTGCTGGAGGCGCATTCCGCGGCCCATCCCGAGGCCCCGCTGAGTCCGCCGTGCTGGCACTTCATCGGTCAGCTGCAGTCGAACAAAGCCCGCTCTGTGGCACGGTATGCCGCGGCCGTGCATTCGGTGGACCGTTCCTCGCTGCTGAAGGCGCTGCGTCGGGTCGCCGACGTCGGCTCCCCGTTGGACTGCCTCATCCAGGTCGACCTCCGGCAGGAGATCCCGCAGGACTCACGCGGCGGGGCGACCCCGGCGCAGGTGCCGGAGCTGGCTGCGTCGATCGCGTCGTCGGAGAACCTGCGCCTGGCCGGGCTGATGGCGGTCGCTCCGCTCGGGGAGCCCCCGGCTCCCGCCTTCGAGCGCCTGGGCGAACTGGCTGCTGGTCTCCACGCTGAGCACCCCCAGGCCGACATGATCTCAGCGGGCATGAGCAATGACCTCGAAGAGGCGGTGGCCCACGGCGCGACACACCTGCGGATCGGACGCGATGTCCTCGGGAAGCGACCTCTGCCGCGATAGTGTCAGAGACGCGCAGTGACAATCCCAGGACCTTCAGCTCAGAGCCCGTCACCTGCTCGTGACGGACTCAGCCGTCCGAGGTCCAGACTTCCCCAGGAGAATCCTCATGGCCGGTGCATTCAAGAAGACCATGATCTACCTCGGCCTCGCCGATGGAGATGACTACGAGGACGACCGCTTCGGCGCAGCCGATCGGGGAGCCGCACGCGGCGAGGCGGAGTCCTCCGCGTCTGCGGCTCCCCGTCAGTCCTCCCCGGCGGCGGCCCGCAGCGCGGAGCCGACGGCGGCGTCCTCGCGCAGCGGGTCGCTCTCGGCCGCCCCGGCGGGTGCGAGCTCCCGCGGCCCCGAGGTCGTATCCCTCGACGCCGCGGCCCATGAGTCCGTCGGCTCGGCGGCGTCGACGTGGGCCGGCGGGTCTGACCGCGGCGCGGAGGAGGGCGTGGGGGAGTCCGGGCGCTACAACAGCTCCAGCCTCGCTGTGGATCCCGAGTACCGGGCTCCGGTGACCCCGATCAAGCGTGCCCCCTCTTCCCGGGATGAGAGTTCCGCCATGCGTAGAATCACGACCGTCCACCCGCGCTCCTACAACGATGCTAAGGTCATCGGTGAGTCTTTCCGCGACAGCATCCCGGTGATCATGAACGTCACCGATATGGGGGAGGCGGAGGCCAAACGCCTGGTCGACTTCTCCGCAGGCCTTGTCTTCGGTCTGGGCGGGTCGATCGAGCGGGTGACGAACAAGGTCTTCCTGCTGACGCCCAAGAACGTGGAGGTGCTCGCCGAAGAGCGCGCAGCCGGCGATTCGCCGTCCTCCGCGCAGTTCTTCAACCAGAGCTGAGCCTGAGGCTGACATGATGTCCCCAGGGCCCGGCTTCTGAGACCTGAGACGACCCTGCCCCTGATCAGAGGAACGACGCCGAACTGTGGACCTCATCGCCGCCCCGATCTATCTGCTGCTGACCGTCTTTCAGCTGGCCCTGGTGATCCGGATCATCTTCGACATCACCCAGCAGTATGCCCGCCAGTGGCGGCCCAAGGGGCTTCCCCTGGCCCTGGCCATCGGGGTCTACGCCGTGACCGACCCGCCGATCCGGTGGCTGCAGAAGCGCATCCCGCCGTTGAATCTGGGAGGGATCGCTCTCGACATGGGGTTCATCATCGTCTTCCTCGGTGTCGTCATCGCCAAGATGGTCGCCCGGGGCATCGGGATGGCCTGAGCCTGCCCTCGACGGGGAGCGCGGGGGAGCGTTCCAAGCCTCGCTTGAAGGTTGAGGTCGAACCTGGAGGCGACGACGGGGTATCCTTGCCCCTGACCACCTGATATTCCACAGGACGCTGTAGGTCCGCGGGCCGATGCTGGGCGCCGCGCCTTCACGCTGAACCGCTTCTCGATGAGGTGACACTGCATGGCCCTTACTCCCGACGACCTTCTGAACAAGGAGTTCCCGGAGACCAAGTTCCGTCCCGGCTATGAAAAGGACGCGGTCGACGACTTCCTGGACGACGTCGTCGTCGAGTTTCGTCGGCTGATCCAGGAGAGCGAAGACCTCAGGGCGCAGGTCGCCGCACTGGAGGCGCAGATCGAGGAGAACCCGGCTGATCTGGAGCCGGATGAGCTCAAGGACGCGGGGCTGTCGGGCTATGCCGGGACCGCCGCCGAGGTGACCGGCACCTTCTCCCCGGTGACCGAGAGCGACGAGCCGGAGGCCGAGAGCGACGAGCCGGAGGACGAGGAGGCCCCGGCGTCCGAGGAGTCCTCCGAGGCGCCGGCTGAGGACCTCAGCTCCGTCACGGCGTACCCGGAGTACCCGTTGGGGACCCGCCCGGCCGAGCCCGCACCTGAGGGGCAGCAGACCGCACCGGCCCAGGACGATGACGCCTCCGCCCAGGGCGCCGACGGTGTGGCCTCGACCGCCACGGGTGTGCTGGCCATGGCGCAGAAGCTCCACGACCAGTACGTGGCCGAAGGTGAGCAGACCCGTGCGGCGTACATCGCCGAGGGCGAGGAGACCCGTGCGGCGTACATCGCCGAGGGCGAGGAGACCCGTGCGGCGTACATCGCCGAGGGTGAGCAGACCCGTGATCAGTTCATCGCCGAGGGTGAGCAGACCCGTGCGGCGTACATCGCCGAGGGGGAGAACACCCGGGCCGAGTACATCGCGGAGGCGGAGCGTCGCCGCGCGGAGATCGTGACCGAGGCGGAGACCCGTGCCGAGAACATGATCGAAGAGGCTGAGCTCACCTCGTCCCGCACGTTGTCCGTGCTGGAGCGGAAGAAGGCGGACCTGGAGACGAAGGTCAGCGAGCTCACCAGCTTCGAGCGCGACTACCGTGCCCGTCTGAAGGACTACATCGAGGGTCAGCTGGCGGACCTCAACAGCCGTGGATCCATCGAGAAGGAAGCCACCGGCGCCGAGCTGTGAGCCCCGAGCAGCTCCCGTCCGTGTCTGAGCAGGCCCCCGTCGCCCGGCCCAGCCGCCGCGCGGCGATCATGACCGCTTCGGCGGTCGCTCTGGTCGCCTGGGGCCTGGACCAGCTCACCAAATGGTGGGTGGAGTCCACGATGGTCCTGGGTGAGCAGATCGAGGTGCTCCCTCCGGTCCTCTACTGGCGGTACCACCTCAACCCGGGGGCTGCCTTCTCCATGGGGACGGACCACACGTGGTTCTTCACCCTCGTGATGACCGGCGTGCTGGGCTTCGTCATCTGGCATTCCCGGCGTCTCGGCGGCTCCTGGCTGTGGGCCCTCGGGCTGGGCGGACTGGCCGGAGGAGTGGCAGGGAATCTCACTGACCGGCTCTTCCGCCCGCCGTCCTTCGGCCTGGGGGAGGTCGTGGACTTCATCGCAGTGCCCCACTTCGCCATCTTCAACATCGCAGACTCGTTCATCGTCTGCTCGATGATCGGGGTCTGCGCGATGATGATCTTCGGGCTGAACATCGACGGCACCCGGGAGACGAAGCACAGCCGAGAGGCCCAGGACCCGGATGTCGACGAGGATCCCGTGGAGGGAGAGGGCCGATGACCGGCGAGGACCCCGCTGTGGTGCTCCTCGAGGTCCCCGCCGACCAGGACGGCGCCCGCGCCGATGCGGTGATCGCCGCCCGGTTCGGGCTCTCCCGCACGGCGGCGGCCGCCTGGCTGGCGGACGGGGCCGTGCGGCACGGCACCGGAGGCCGTGCCGGACGGCCGGTGAAGAAGTCCGAGAAGCTGCCCGAAGGGACCGAGCTGACGGTGACGGTCCCTGACCCTGAGGATCCTCTGGAGGTGGTCCAGGAAGTCGTGGAGGACCTGCACCTGCTGCACCAGGATGACGATCTCGTCGTTGTGGACAAGCCGGTGGGCGTCGCCGCCCACCCCTCTCCGGGATGGACCGGCCCCACGGTCATCGGCGGACTGCTCGGCCTGGGCGTGGAGATCTCCACCTCCGGCGCGCAGGAGCGTCGCGGCATCGTCCACCGGCTCGACGTGGGAACTTCGGGAGCGATGGTGGTGGCCAAGACCGAGCGCGCCTACAGCGTGCTCAAGGAGGCCTTCCGCGCCCGCACCCCCTCCAAGATCTACCACGCACTGGTCCAGGGGCTTCCGGACCCGGTCGACGGTACGATCGATGCGCCGATCGGTCGTCACCCCGGCCATGAGTGGAGGTTCGCCGTCGTCGAGGAAGGCCGCGCATCCCGGACGCACTACCGGCTGCTGGAGGCCTACGGGCGCGTCAGCCTGATGGAGGTGCGGCTGGAGTCCGGCCGGACACACCAGATCCGAGTCCATTTCTCGGCGCTCGGCCACCCCTGCGCCGGTGACCTGACCTACGGGGCAGACCCGGGGCTCGCCGCTGAGCTCGGACTGACGAGACAATGGCTGCACGCCCGTGAGCTCGGGTTCACCCATCCCGGTTCCGGGGAGTGGGTCAGCTTCCGCTCGGAGTACCCGCAGGATCTGACCGGGGCTCTGCGTATCCTGGAGGAGGGGTAGATCATGTCCGGCGATTTCGTGCACCTGCACAATCACACCGAGTACTCGATGCTCGACGGCGCCGCGAAGATCGGAGAGCTCTTCGAGGAGACCCAGCGGCTGGGCATGCCGGCGGTGGCCACCACGGACCACGGTTTCCTCTTCGGCGCCTACGAGTTCTGGAAGACGGCCCAGCAGTATGACGTCAAGCCCATCATCGGCCTGGAGGCCTATCTGACGCCGGGGACGCACCGTTCAGAGCGTCGCCGCGTGAAATGGGGCGAGGGCCTGGCCGGGGAGAAGGACGTCTCCGGCGGCGGTGCCTACACCCACATGACGATGTGGGCCGAGGACACCCGTGGCATGCACAATCTCTTCCGGATGGGGTCCCTGGCCTCCATCGAGGGCTATTTCTACAAGCCGCGCATGGACCGTGAGATCCTGCAGACCTACGGGAAGGGGATCATCGCCACCACGGGCTGCCCCTCGGGGGAGATTCAGACGCGTCTGCACCTGGGCCAGTACGAGGAGGCCAAGCGGGCCGCGGGGGAGTTCCAGGACATCTTCGGCAAGGAGAACTTCTACTGTGAGCTGATGGACCATGGCCTGGAGATCGAGCGCAAGGTCAAGGGGGACCTGCTCAAGCTGGCCAAGGAGATGAACCTCCCGCTGCTGGCCACCAACGACCTCCACTACACCCATCAGCACGACCACAAGGCGCACGGGGCGCTGCTGTGCGTGCAGTCGAACTCCACCCTGGACGATCCGAAACGGTTCAAGTTCGACTCCGAGGAGTTCTATCTCAAGTCGGCCGCGGAGATGCGCCAGCTCTTCCGCGACTTCCCGGAGGCCTGCGACAACACTCTCGAGATCGCCGAGCGCTGCCAGGTGGAGTTCAACGAGTCGGCCTCGTACATGCCGCGCTTCCCCGTCCCGGAGGGCGAGACTGAGGAGTCCTGGTTCATCCAGGAAGTCGAGCGGGGGCTCGCCTACCGCTACCCCTCCGGCATTCCGGACAAGGTCCGGCAGCAGGCCGAGTACGAGATCGGCGTCATCACCCAGATGGGCTTTCCCGGTTACTTCCTGGTCGTGGCCGACTTCATCAAATGGGCCAAGGAGAACGGCATCCGCGTCGGCCCCGGGCGTGGCTCCGGCGCCGGCTCGATGGTGGCCTACGCGATGCGCATCACCGACCTGGACCCGTTGCAGCATGGACTGATCTTCGAGCGCTTCCTCAACCCGGACCGTGTGTCCATGCCCGACTTCGACGTCGATTTCGACGACCGTCGCCGCGGCGAGGTCATCGACTATGTGGTGCGCAAGTACGGCGACGAGCGTGTGGCGATGATCGTCACCTACGGCACCATCAAGTCCAAGCAGGCGCTGAAGGACGCCGCTCGGGTGATGGGCGAGCCCTTCTCCACCGGTGACCGGCTCTCCAAGGCCATGCCCCCGGACGCCCAGGGCAAGCCGACGCCGCTGTCGCACATCTACGACGAGAAGGCCGAGCGCTACTCCGAGGCAGTGGACATGCGAGAGACTCTCGCGTCGGACCCGCGGCTGAAGGAGATCTTCGACCTGGCCACCGGACTCGAGGGCCTGAAGCGTCAATGGGGTGTGCACGCAGCCGGGGTCATCATGTCCTCGGATCCGCTGATCGACATCATCCCCCTGATGAAGCGCGAGCAGGACGGCGCGATCATCACCCAGTTCGACTACCCGATCTGTGAGTCGCTGGGTCTGATCAAGATGGACTTCCTCGGGCTGCGGAACCTCACGATCATCTCCGATGCGCTGGAGAACATCCGCAACAACAAGGGTGTCGACGTCGACCTCGAGACTTTGGACCTGGAGGACCGTCCGGCCTACGATCTGCTGGCCAAGGGTGACACCTTGGGTGTGTTCCAGCTCGACGGCGGCGGCATGCGTTCGCTGCTGCGGCTGATGCGCCCGGACAACTTCGAGGACATCTCCGCGGCCCTGGCGCTGTATCGTCCCGGGCCGATGGGGGCCAATTCGCACACCAATTATGCGTTGCGCAAGAACGGCCAACAGGATGTCAGCCCGATCCACCCGGAGCTCGAAGAGCCGCTGGAGGACATCCTCAGCACGACCTATGGGCTGATCATCTACCAGGAGCAGGTCATGGCGATCGCTCAGAAGGTGGCCGGCTACACCCTGGGTCAGGCGGACATCCTCCGGCGTGTGATGGGCAAGAAGAAGAAGGCCGAGCTGGACAAGCAGCAGGTGGGGTTCTTCGCCGGCATGAAGGAGAGCGGCTATTCCGAGGAGGCCGCCCAGGCGCTGTGGGACGTCCTGCTGCCCTTCTCCGACTATGCGTTCAACAAGGCTCACACCGCCGCCTACGGTCTCGTGGCCTATTGGACCGCGTATCTGAAGGCCAACTACCCCGCGGAATACCTGGCGGCTCTGTTGACCTCTGTGGGCGAGAACCGCGACAAGCTCGCGCTCTATCTGGCGGAGTGTCGCCGCATGGGGATCACGGTCACCCCGCCGAGCGTGAACGACTCCACGCTGAACTTCACCCCTGTCGGCGACGACATGATCCGTTTCGGCATGGGCGCGGTCCGCAACGTGGGCGCGAACGTGGTCGCCGGCCTGGTGGAGGCTCGGGAGGAGCAGGGGGGCTTCGACTCGTTTTCAGACTTCTTCAAGAAAGTGCCTCAGCACGTGTGCAACAAGCGCACGATCGAATCGATGATCAAGGCCGGGGCCTTCGACGAGATGGGGCAGACCCGGCGGGCGCTCGTGCAGATCCACGAGCAGGCTGTGGATCAGGCGGTGAAGCAGAAGAAGGACTCGCTGCAGTACGAGACCGACATCTTCGGGGCGATGTCCACCGGAGACGACGGCATGGACGATTTCGACGCGGTGCAGGTGCCGGATCTGCCGGAGTGGGACAAGAAGGACAAGCTCGCCTTCGAGCGCGACATGCTCGGTCTCTACGTCTCGGACCACCCGCTGCAGGGACTCGAGCGCGTCCTGGCGCAGCATGCTGACCGGTCCATCTCCTCGCTGCTGAGCGAGGAGGGCCCGCCGGATGGGGCGACGGTGACGATCGCAGGCATGATCACCACGTTGCAGCGACGCATCGCGAAGTCGTCGGGGAATCCGTATGCGAAGGTCGAGGTGGAGGACCTCGCCGGGTCGATCGAGGTCATGTTCTTCGGGAAGGCCTATCAGCCGATCTCCACAGTGCTCGCGGAGGATCTCGTCGTGGCGGTCAAGGGGCGACTGCAGCGGCGCGAGGACGGAGGGGTCTCCATCTCCGCCCAGGAGATGATCGTGCCGGAGCTGGACGGCGAGGCGGCCAGTGGGCCGGTGGTGCTCACGGTGCCCAGTCAGCGGGCCAGCGAGAAGGTCGTCACCCAGCTGGGGGAGGTGCTGATGCGTCACCGTGGCTCCAACGAGGTGCACGTGCAGCTGCTCTCCGGAGACACGGTCGAAGTGATGCGCCTGGGCCCGGAGTACCAGGTGACGCCCTCACCCTCGCTCTATGGAGACCTGAAGGTTCTGCTGGGGCCGAGCTGTCTCCAGGGATGACACCACTCAAAGCACAACATCTTGTGCTTGAGTTTTTGTTGCAGGCTATATGTTGTGCGTAGAATAGTGGTGTCATCCACAGTCGATGACTCGGTGTGCCCAATGAGGACGAGAGGAGGGTGCCGAGATGTTCTGCCCCTATTGTCGGCATGACTCCTCCCGGGTCGTGGACTCGCGGACGCTCGAGGACGGCTCCGGAATCCGTAGGCGTCGGCAGTGTCCGCAGTGCTCCAAGCGATTCACCACGATGGAGACGACCTCGCTAAACGTCATCAAACGTTCCGGAGCCGCGGAGCCCTTCGACCGCTCCAAGGTCATCACCGGTGTGCGCAAGGCCTGTCAGGGCCGCCCGGTGTCCAATGATGATCTGGCGGTGCTCGCTCAGGAGGTGGAGGAGGCGGTCCGCGCCTCCGGCAACGCCGAGGTGGACGCCAATGACGTCGGACTGGCGATCCTGCGCCCCCTGCGCAAGCTCGACGTCGTCGCCTATATGCGTTTCGCCTCCGTCTATCGGGGGTTCGACGACCTGGACGACTTCGAGGAGGCCATCGCAGAGCTGCGGCGCGAAGAGCTGCACCCGGCCGGAGGCGATGGTGCCACCGTGGTGCAGCCGCGGTTCGGTTTCCGCTAGACTCTCAGCTGTACCGGCGGGGCTCTCTTCAGGGGAAGGTCGAGAGTCCCGCCGGTTCTTTCATGCTCGGAGAGGATCAGTCTCTTCCATCAGTCCTTCAGCAGGGCCCGCAGATCCGCGATGGCGGCATCCGGGTCATCGGCCGAGTAGACGGCCGACCCCGCCACGAAGGTGTCTGCTCCCGCCTCGGCGGCGCGCAGGATCGTCTCGGCGTTGACTCCGCCGTCGACCTGGATCGCGATCTCACCACCGAGGTCGTCCACGGCGCGGCGCGCCCGTCGGATCTTGGGCAGCACGAGGTCGAGGAACGCCTGGCCGCCGAACCCGGGCTCCACGGTCATCAGCAGCAGCATGTCCAGCTCACCGAGCATATCGAGATACTGGTCGATCCCGGTGGCCGGCTTCAGCGCCATCGCGGCCTTCGCCTGCTGGGCGTGCAGCTCGCGGGCCAGACGCACCGGGGCTTTCGCCGCCTCGGCGTGGAAGGTGACAGATTCGCAGCCCAGCTCGGCGTACTTCGGTGCCCAGACATCGGCATCCTCGATCATCAGATGGATGTCCAGCGGGAGGTCGGTGGCCTTCCGGATCGACTCCACCACGGGCAGCCCGAGGGTCAGGTTCGGCACGAAGTGGTTGTCCATCACGTCCACATGCACCGCGTCGGCGGTGCTGATCCGGGAGAGTTCGCCCGCCAGATTCGCGAAGTCCGCGCTGAGGATGCTCGGGTGGATGCAGGCGGTGCGGGGGCGTGGTGTGGAAGTCGTCACGAGTCGATCCTCGGGGTCAGGCCTCAGCGGCGGGACGGAACAGCAGGGCGAAGAACATCGCGTCAGTGCCGTGGACATGCGGCCAGAGCTGCACCATCCTCTCGGCTGTGTCGGCTGTGTCAGTTGTCTCGGCTGTCTCGGCCGGCGGGACGGGGCCGTCCGACTCCGCGGCGATGGTCGGCATCAGCAGCCGGGCCCCTTCCGGCGTCGCCGTGTGGCGCATCGCGTCGTGGGCGTCGAGCAGGCGCAGCCAGGGTCGGCGTCGCAGCAGGTCCTCGACCTGCACCACGGACTCGGCGACGTGCGGCGAGCAGGTCACGTATCCCAGCAGGCCTCCCGGAGCGAGCACGTCAGCGGCGGCGTCGAGCAGCTCCTCCTGCAGCACGGTCAGTTCGGCCAGATCTGAGGGGCGGCGTCTCCAACGTGCCTCCGGCCGACGTCGCAAGGCTCCCAGGCCGGTGCAGGGGGCGTCCACCAACACCCGATCGAAGCCGCCCCGGTCTGCCATGAGTCGGCGCACCTGCGGGTCGTCGCCGATTCCGCGGCCGTCGCCCTGTCGCACAGACCAGGCAGCCTCGGGCACCGGGGACAGCGCACGGCGGACCAGGTCCGCCCGATGTGCGGTCGGCTCGTTGGCCAGCAGATGCGCCCCGCGCCCGGAGGCGAGCGCGGCCAGCAGTGCGGCCTTTCCTCCGGGTCCGGCACACAGGTCCAGCCACTGTTCCCCGGCGACCTCTGGGCCTGGGGCGGCCGGGGCTGCGGCCCCGGCGAGGGCTCGGGCGACCCACTGGGAGCCGATGTCCTGGACGCGCAGCTCGCCCTCCCGGACGCCGGGCAGCCGTCCGACGTCGCCGCCGCGGAACACCGCGGCGCCGGTGAGCAGCTCGCTGCGCTCGGCTCCGGCCTCCACGGCGGAGGCCAGGCGGGGCTGTCCTGCCTCCGGGAGGTCCACCAGATGCACCACCGGGGCGTCGTTGTCTGCGGCCAGCAGGTCGGGAAGCTCCTCGGCGCGGTCGGCCAGGCGCAACGACTGCTTCAGCGCACGGACCACCCAGGCCGGGTGGGCATGACGCAGACCGAGCTCCTCATCGGAGCCTGCGGCAAGGCCGTGCTGGTGGATCAGCTCGGCGAGCCAGGCCTCCCGGTCCTGGGCGCTGACCCGACGCAGCACGGCGTTGACGAACCCTCCGGGGCCGGCGCCGATCTCGCCGCGGACCAGGGCGACGGTCTCTGAGACGGCGGCGTGGGAGTCCACCCGCATGCCCAGCAGCTGGTGGGCACCGAGGCGCAGCGCATCGAGCACCTGGGCATCGAGCTCCTGCAGCGGTCGGTCCACGCAGGCGGAGAGGATCTGATCATAGGTGCCCTGGCCTCGCAGGGCGCCATAGGCGAGCTCTGTGGCGAAGCCGGCGTCGCGGCGGTCGAGCCGGGCCCGGCGGATCTCGGTCGGCAGGGTGAGATTGGCGTAGGCGTGGTCGCGGCTGACGGCGCGCAGCACCCGGAATGCGGTCAGGCGGGCGGCATCGGCCTGCCGACGCCGACGGCTCGGGGCCTGCTCACCGCGGCGGGGCGGTCGGGAGCCGTCGGCACCGCCCCGATGGCGCTGGTGCCCGCCGGCATCGCGTCGCCGGTCCGTGGCGCGCTGTCCGCGATCCTCGCCGGGACGCTTCCCGGGGCTGTGTCGTGCGTTCATGCGGTGGACTCCTCCTCGTGTGCGCCCAGCACGACATGGCCGCGCTGACCGCGCAACCAGTCGGCGGCGCTGAGCATCCGTTTGCCGGCGGGCTGCACGGCGCTGAGGACGACGCCGCCATCGTCCGTGCGCAGCACCACCAGGGGGTGCGGGGACTCCCGGTCGGGCGGCGCCTGGGCGACGTCGCCGGGCCGGGCCTGTGCCAGGTGCTCGGGCAGCTCCGTCTCATAGACGCGGGCGGGGCCGAGCTTGACCCGGTGCTCACCGTGCAGGGTCCAGGCGCCGGGTTCCGGGATGGTGGCGTTGATCCGTGCCGCCGCAGCCTCGGCCTCCTGCCGTGGGTCGATGAACGCGTCCTCACGGTCGAGCTTGCCGGCGAAGGTCGGCTCGCCGCGCTGCGGCACCGGCTCGGAGGCGCCGTGCAGCAGCTCGGGCAGCAGCACGGTCAGCAGTGCCGAGCCGAGCCTGGTGAGATCCTGCAGCACGGCGCCGGCGCTGGTCCCATGGCCGAGCGGCACCTCGCACATCGCGTGGATGGGCCCGGTGTCCAGTCCGGTCTCGAGCTGGAACACCGTCGCCGCGGTCGTGGTGTCGCGCGCGAGGATCGCGTGCTGCACGGGAGCGGCGCCTCGGTGCCGGGGCAGGGCGGAGTAATGCAGGTTGACCCACCCGTGGGGCAGGGCCTCCAGCGCGGCCCGGGGGAGCAGGGCGCCGTAGGCCACGACGATGCCCAGATCGACGTCCCAGGCGGTGAGCGCCTCCAGGGTCCCCTGATTGATCCGGTCGGCCTTGACCACGGGCAGGCCGGCCGCGTCGGCCGCCTGAGCCACCGGGGAGGGGGTGAGACGGCGGCGGCGCCCCACCGGGGCGTCGGGGCGGGTCAGCACCCCGACGACAGCCACGCCGTCGGCGAGCAGCGACTGCAGACAGTCGGCCGCGATCTGCGGGGTGCCGGCGAAGAGCACCCGACCTTCGTGGGGACCGGCGGAGAGCTGATCGCGGGTGACGGCGCCATGGGCCTCGTGGAGCTCATCCTCAGTGAAGAGTCGGGGGCGCGCGGCGGGGGTCATCGGGTCCTCTCGGATGTGGAACCTGGACGGGTCGGTCTCTGGGTCGGTCACGGGGTCGGTCTCTGGGTCGGTCTCTGGGTCGGGCGAAGGAAGCTGCTGCCGGAGCCGGAGCCGGAGCCGGAGCCGGAGCCACGCCCGGTCGGGGCGGGTCTGCCGACGTCGGGTCTGGTCGCCGCCGCGCCGAGGGCCTGCTGCTCACGCAGGGTGCGCATCGCCTGGCGCCGGTCGTCTCCGGTGAGCCGATCGATGAACAGCCGACCGTCGAGATGGTCGATCTCGTGCTGGAAGCAGGCGGCCAGCAGGCCGACGGCCTCCAGACGCAGGGAGGAGCCGTCCGGTGCAGTGCCGGTGAGCAGGACCCGCTGGGCTCGATCCACGGGCGCGTACACACCGTCCACTGAGAGGCATCCCTCGCGCAGCAGATTCTGCCCCTCGGCGGGATGGTCGGGGTCGCGTGGGGTCGGCCCCGTCGTCCCGGCCAGGGTGAGCTGCGGGTTGACCACCGCCCCGCGGGCTCCCGCGGCGTCGTACGTGAAGATCCTCAGTCCCACGCCGATCTGCGGTGCGGCCAATCCGATGCCGCCGGCCGCATCCATCGTCTGATACATGTCGGAGATCAGCTCGTCGATGCGGGCGTCGAACTCGTCCACCGGATGCGCGGGGGTACGGAGGACGGGGTCGCCGATGGTGCGGAGCGGATGAACTGCCATGGGCACGATCCTACTGCCGACCCGAGGGGTCGCCCGCGCCTCAGGCGGCCGGTGTGACAGGTGGCACGGGGGGAACGGAGGCGGCGTCGGCGTCGGGGCCGCTCCGCGACGCCGCCTCGGCCCGGGAGGGCGGAGGGGCCAGTGGGCGCAGGGCAGGCCCCGCCTCGGTGGCGCGGCGGCTGTGCTCCCAGACCTGACGCAGGGCCCAGAACTTGTGCCAGTGGGACTTCAGCGCCTCCGGCGATGCCTGGACGGGGACCACTTCGGCCGCGGAGATCGCCACCGCCATCAGGAGGCAGTCCCGGCGGTAGGTCCAAGGCTCCCAGATCCCAGCCTGCGCATCGGTGAGGCGTTCCTCGGCCTGCATGCCGGCGACCAGCTGCATCACCACGGACTCGCTGAGCGGCTTCGCCCGTCCCCGCCGGTCCAGACCCTTGGTCTTGAAATCGATCACGCAGAGGCGTCCGCCGATCTCGGCGACCAGGTCCAGGGTGCCGGCGTAGCCGACGGTGTGGTTCCACACCGTGACCTCGGCGGCGATCGGGCGGACCTCGTAGAGCTCCCACCATTCGTCGAAGCGGTCGGCGAAGGCTGTCTCTCCGTGCTCGGCGAGCACCGCGCGGGCCGCTGACGCCTCCTGGGGGCGCCCCAGCGCCTGCAGTGCGACCTGTTCGGCGTAGTGGTGGACACGGTCTCCGCGGCGGGCTGCGGCGTCCCGGAAACGCTCCGCGGCCGAGGAGGCGTGCCGGGCCAGCGTCCGCAGCTGGGAGGCTGAGCCGACGGCGGCCGACAGCCGGTCGTCCTGGATCAGCTCTGCAGTGGCCAGGTGCCCGGCCCATCCGGTGAGGTCCTTGTGCTCCTGGCCGATCACCGTGGTGATCGAGGGGACCTCGGGGGCGGAGGTGAGAGACCGGGAGTACATCCGGCCGAACTCAGTGGCATGAGCAAGTGAGGGCTGTGTCATCACCGACCAGTCTGCCATGGGGAGCTGTCGGTCGCCGGGGGCGGCCACGTCGTGTCCCGGGGCCGTGAGGGCGGATTCTGCAGCGGCTGATCCCCGGCATGACGCGGATCATCCTGGTCACAGCGGTGTCTGTGACGGCGGACACGTCGCCTCGATTGGACGAGGGGCCACGGCCTGGGCTAGAGTTTCATGTCGTCGGAAAGCGGACATTCGGGCAGGCCGAGAGGCTCGTTCGGAGGTCAGCTGGAAACCGATGTGCGGATGTAGCTCAGCTGGCTAGAGCATCACCTTGCCATGGTGAGGGTCGCGAGTTCGAATCTCGTCATCCGCTCGATGGGCTCGAAATGGAGTCGATCCCGACACCCGGCGACGGGTACGGTGGGGTGGCCGAGTGGCGAGGCAGCGGCCTGCAAAGCCGTCAACGCGGGTTCGATTCCCGTCCCCACCTCGCTCGGGCCGCTCAGCGGGCCGAACAGTTGAATAGGCGCGATTGGCGCAGCGGTAGCGCGCTTCCCTGACACGGAAGAGGTCACTGGTTCGATCCCAGTATCGCGCACTGGGTGGTCTATACTGATCACCCATGCGGATGTAGCTCAGCTGGCTAGAGCATCACCTTGCCATGGTGAGGGTCGCGAGTTCGAATCTCGTCATCCGCTCCAGCACGAAGGCCCGGAATCCTCTGGATTCCGGGCCTTCTCTGTGTCTGTGGCAGACTGGTCCTCGACACACTTCGTGCTCCGGGGTCGGTGAAAGTCCGAACCGGCGGTGAAAGTCCGCGACCCGAGGCCGTTCGCGGCCCCGGTTGAACCGGTGGAACTCCGGTACCGACAGTCACAGTCTGGATGGGAGAAGCACGAAGGTCGGTCCATCACCGGAGCGCCGTGAGCATCCCCGGAAGGATCGGCCGCCGCGCAGGCCTCGTCGTCCCCGGAGCCGACTCCACCCTCGGGTCTGGGAAGGACACACGGCTGATATGGACGCCCTGCGCCGACTCTCCTCTGTCGAGCACCTGCTCACAGCACCCCCACGTCCCGCTGCTCCCGTCGTCGCCGCTCCGTCGGACGCCTCGACGGAGGCCGCCCGGGAGAGGGGCGGCCATGGCTGAGCACCGGGACGAGAGCTGCATGCGTCAGGCGGTGGAGGCGGCCTACCAGGGGCCCCGCGGCGCGAACCCGCTCGTCGGAGCCGTCCTGGTCTCCGCGGAGGGGGAGGTCCTGGCAGTGGGCCACCATCGCGGTGCCGGGCATCTCCATGCTGAGCGCGACGCGCTGCGCCGGATCGCCGACTGTGCACCGGAGGTCGACCTCTCGTCCGCGACGCTGTACTGCAGCCTGGAGCCCTGTCGCCACCACGGCCGCCAGCCTCCGTGCACCGAGGCGATCCTCTCCGCCGGCGTGGGGCGGGTCCTCTACGGCGTCGATGATCCGACTCCGGACGCCTCCGGCGGAGCCGAGGTGCTGCGCGCCGGCGGTGTCGAGGTCGCCGCCGGGGTCCTCGCTGAGGACTGCCGGGCGATCAACCACCGCTGGGCCCAGGCGCGTCGCCAGGGCCGTCCCTTCGTGACCGTCCATCTGGCCCAGAGCCTCGACGGTCGCATCGCTGCGGCGGACGGGACCAGCCAGTGGATCACCTCGGCCACCTCGCGGCAGCACACTCATCGCATCCGTCAGCGGATCGACGCGATCCTGGTCGGCAGCAACACCGCGGAAGTGGACGACCCCCGCCTCACCGCCCGGCTGCCCGACGGCACGGGCGCCGATCGCCAGCCGCTGCGCTGTGTCATGGGCTTCAGGCCGCTGCCAGAGAGCGCTCGGCTGCGTCAGGGCCGTCCGGAGGGACAGGGATGGGTGCAGCTGCGCACCCATGATCCGCTGGAGGCCCTGCAGCGCCTGGGGGAGATCCAGCATCAGGGTCACCCGGTGCGCCATGTTCTCGTCGAGGGCGGCTCACGGGTGCTGGCCGCATTCTTCGCCCAGGACCTGGTCGACGAGATCTTCGCCTACCAGGCACCGCTGATTCTTGGTGCAGGGCCGTCCAGCGTCGGTGACATCGGCGTCACCACGTTGGCACAGGCCCGTCGATTCACCCTGGACCCCGCCGAGGGGGGAGCGGTCGGCGTCCTCGACGACGACGTCTGCGTCCACCTCCAGCCGGTGGTGGGCGCCGGGGTCTCGCCGACGTCCCCGCCGACATCCTCGCCGACATCCTCGCCGGCATCCCCGCCGACAGCACAGGCACCGGTCGACCCGAGCGGTGCCCAGACAGACAGGAGCAGCTGAACAGCATGTTCACCGGAATTGTGACAGGCCTCGGACGGGTGCTCTCCCGGCGGCCGGACCCGGCCCGGGGGGTCGAGCGACTCACCTTCGACGCACCGGGCCACGTCGAGGGGCTCGCCCTGGGCGGCTCCATCGCCGTCAACGGCGTCTGCGTGAGCGCCACCGACATCGACGGCGAGACGGTCACCGTGGACCTCATCGCCGAGACTCTCAAGCGCACCACGATGGGACAGCTCGACGTCGGCGACTGGCTCAACCTGGAACGGTGCCTGCCGTCGGGCGCGCGGCTGGACGGGCATGTGGTCCAGGGCCATGTCGACGGGATGGGCACGCTCCTCGACCGGGACCACCACGACGGGCGGCATCGCTTCGCGGTGGATCGTGAGCTGGCCCCGTTCATCGCGGAGAAGGGATCGATCGCCGTCGACGGGGTGTCGCTGACGGTCACGTCCGTCTCCGCTCCCGGGGCCATCGAGGCGTGGTTCGAAGTGGGGCTGATCCCCACCACCTTGGCCGAGACCACGTTGGGCGGCCTGCCCGAGGGCGGTCAGGTCAACCTCGAGGTCGATGTGCTGGCCAAGTACACCCGTCGGATGCTCGACCTGGACGCGGCAGACGCCCCAGCGCTGACCGACGCGGCGGGTACGACCGGCGTGGAGGGTACGGTCAGCGCGGAGACTACGGTCAGCGCGGAGAGCGCCGCGTCGCCGGTGCCGGCCGTCCGTCGTCCGGAGACCCCGTCCCCGGTGCTCGACCCGATCGAGGTCGCGCTGAACCAGCTGGCCAAGGGGCGCCCCGTCGTCGTCGTCGACGACGCCGACCGGGAGAATGAGGGCGACATCATCTTCCCGGCGGCCGCGGCCAGTGAGGAGCTGATGGCCTTCGCCGTGCGTCATTCCTCCGGGGTGGTCTGCGTGCCGATGAGCCGGGAGCGGGCCGACCACCTGCGGCTGCCGCCGATGGTGCAGGCCAACGAGGACCCGAAGGGCACCGCCTACACGGTCAGCTGCGACGCCGCCACCGGGGTCACCACAGGCATCAGCGCCGCCGATCGGGCGCGCACCGCCGCGCTGCTGGCCGACGCCGCCACCGGTGCTGAGGACCTGACTCGGCCCGGGCACCTGTTCCCGCTCATCGCTGACGACGCCGGGGTGCTGGGCCGCGACGGTCACACCGAGGCCGCGGTCGACCTCTGCCGACTCTCCGGACACCCGGAGGTCGGGGTCATCGCCGAGCTGGTCCACGACGACGGCCGGATGATGCGCCTGCCGGCGCTGCGCGAGTTCGCCGACGACCACCAGCTGGCCCTGATCTCGATCGCTGACCTGATCGCCTACCGTGGCGGCGAGCCGAACCCTGACGCCGTCATGGATGCTGTCCAGGCCTCCTGGGAGAACCCGGAGGAGGAGTCCAGCGCGCTGGTCACCCCGGGTCCGCTGGTCACCCTGCCCACCGACCATGGCATCTTCGCCGCCCAGGTGTGGACCGAGCACGCCACCGGCCACGAACACCTGCTGATCTCCGCGCGCTCGCGCCCGGCCTCCGAATCCGGGCCCGCCGAGGAGCGGCCGTTGATCCGCATGCACTCCGAGTGCGTCACCGGGGACGTGCTGGGCTCCCACCGATGTGACTGCGGGACCCAGCTGGCCTCGGCGCTGGAGTCCATCCAGCGCGACGGCGGCCACCTGCTCTATCTCCGCGGCCACGAGGGCCGCGGCATCGGACTGGCCAACAAGCTGCGCGCATACCGCCTCCAGGAGGACGGGGCGGACACGGTCGAGGCCAATGAGATGCTGGGGCTGGCCGCTGAGCTGCGCGACTACACCGGTGCCGCGGCGATCCTGCACAGCTGCGGGATCACTCGGCTGACCCTGCTGACGAACAACCCGGACAAGGTGGAGTCTCTGCTGAAGGCGGGCCTCGATGTCGAACAGGCCCCCTCCAACGGAGTGGTCCATGAGGAGAACCGGCGCTACCTGCGCACCAAACGGGACCGCATGCGTCACCTGATGGACCACCTCGGCCTGGAGGACCGCGGAACCCGCGACCTCGACGAGCCCGCCGCGGCGGAGGAACAGGTCACCGATCATGAGGACCCGGCGGAGCGTACGCGTCCGCTCGATGAACAAGGAGAGAGATGAGCAGCACCGGAACCCCTGAGATCGACGCCGCCGAGCTGGAGCAGCTGCGGGCCGCCGCGGCCGAGAGGCCGCTGCGCGTGGCCGTGGTCGCCTCCCGCTGGCACACCGAGGTCATGGACGGCCTCATCGCCGGCTCCCGCCGCTTCCTGGACGACGTCGGGATCCATGATGTGACGCTGATCCGGGCGCCGGGGAGCTTCGAGCTGCCGGTGATCAGCGCCGCCGCGGCTGCTCGGCACGACGTCGTCGTCGCCCTGGGCGTCGTCATCCGTGGCGGCACCCCGCACTTCGACTATGTCTGCCAGGCCGCCACCGATGGTCTGCTGCGGGTCGCCCTGGACGCTGGAGTGCCCGTGGGCTTCGGGCTGCTGACCTGCGACGACGAGCCGCAGGCCCTGGACCGTGCGGGCCTGGAGGGATCACAGGAGGACAAAGGGTTCGAAGCTGCGCACGCCGCCGTCTCGGCCGCCGTCGAGGTGGCCCGGATCACCTCATGACCGGGGATGTGACGCGTCACGGGGCGGAGTCGTCCTCGACCCGCAGAAAGGCATACCCTGGGACGGTGAAGAACTTCGACCAGCTCTACGCCGAACTCGCGGAGAAGGCGGCAAGCCGCCCCGAGGGGTCGGGCACCGTCGCCGCGCTCGACGCCGGCGTCCACAGCATCGGCAAGAAGATCGTCGAGGAGGCCGCCGAGGTGTGGATGGCCTCCGAGTACGAGTCCGACGAGGCCGCCGCGGAGGAGATCTCCCAGCTGCTCTATCACCTCCAGGTCATGATGCTCGCCAAGGGGCTCAGCCTCGAGGACGTCTATCGACATCTCTGATCCGCCGGCGACGCCGGTCACTCCATGACCCCACTGGCACGACATCCGAACAGGGAACGACACCTCCATGCTCCGTGTAGCTGTACCGAACAAGGGCGCCCTCTCCGAGGCCGCCATGGCCATGCTCTCCGAGGCCGGATACGTCCAGCGCCGTGACAAGCGTGAGCTGGTCATGATCGACGAGGAGAACGGCGTCGAGTTCTTCTATCTGCGTCCCCGGGACATCGCCGTCTATGTCGGCTCCGGGACTCTCGACGTCGGCATGACCGGCCGGGACCTGTTCCAGGACGCCCGGGTGGACCATGGCGCCGAGGAGATCATGGGACTCGGCTTCGGCGGATCCACCTTCCGCCTGGCCGGACCCGCCGGCCGGTTCCGCACCGCCGAGGACCTGGCCGGCAAGCGCATCGCCACCAGCTATGACGGCCTGCTGAGCCGCTGGCTCGAGGAGCAGGAGCTCGACGACGTCGAGGTCGTCCACCTCGACGGTGCGGTCGAGACGGCGGTCCGTCTCGGGGTGGCGGACGCGATCGCCGACGTCGTGGAGACCGGAAACACGCTCAAGGCCGCCGGGATGGAGACCTTCGGCGAGCCGATCATGCGTTCCGAGGCGATCATGATCTCCCGCCACGGCGAGCGTCCCGCCGGCATCGACCGGGTGTCTCGGCGTCTTCAGGGCGTCTTGGTGGCCCGCCAGTACGTGATGATGGACTATGACATCCGCCGTGAGCACCTCGAGGCGGCCAGCGCCGTCACCCCGGGGCTGGAGTCGCCGACCATCTCGCCGCTGGCCGATGAGAACTGGGTCGCGGTGCGCTCCATGGTGCCGGCGAAGAAGACCAACCAGCTGATGGACGAGCTCTATGAGCTCGGGGCCCGGGCCATCCTGGTCACCTCCATCCACGCCTGCCGGGTCTGAACAGGGAGGGGGACCGAGATGACATTGGCGATCAGGGTCATCCCCTGCCTCGACGTCGACGCCGGCCGAGTGGTCAAGGGCGTGAACTTCGAGAACCTGCGCGACGCCGGAGACCCGGTGGAGCTCGCCCACCGCTACAACGATGCCGGAGCGGACGAACTGACCTTCCTCGACGTCACCGCGTCCTCCGCAGATCGGGAGACCACCTATGATGTGGTGACCCAGACTGCCGAGGAGGTCTTCATCCCACTCACCGTCGGCGGCGGGGTCCGCACCCAGGAGGACGTGGCCCGGCTGCTGCGTTGCGGGGCGGACAAGACCTCCATCAACACCGCGGCGGTGGACCGTCCCGAGGTCATCGACGAGATCACCGATCGTTTCGGCTCCCAGGTGCTGGTGCTGTCCCTGGACGCCCGGCGCACGGAGGATCCGCAGGTCTCCTCGGGCTTCGAAGTCACCACCCACGGGGGACGCCGGGGGACGGGGATCGACGCCATCGGGTGGTGCCGGGAGGCTTCCGAGCGCGGCGTGGGGGAGATCCTGCTGAACTCGATCGACGCCGACGGCACCCAGGACGGATTCGACGAGGAGCTGATCCGCACCGTCCGTCAGGTCACCACGGTCCCGCTGATCGCCTCGGGCGGGGCCGGGCGCCCGGAGCATTTTCCGGCGGCGATCGACGCCGGCGCCGACGCGGTGCTGGCGGCTTCGATGTTCCACTTCGGCCCGGTCGACATGATCGCCCGGGTCAAGGAGGCCATCCGCGCCGCCGGGCATCCCGTCCGCTGAACCGGTCTACTGAACCGGTCCGCCCTGCCATCCGCCCACCTGTCGAGGACCTCGCCATGACCCAGACCCCGCTTTCCGCCGAGATCCGTGAGAAGGTCGCCTTCAACGACGCCGGTCTGGTCCCGGCCATCGCTCAGGACGCCGCCACCGGGGAGGTGCTGATGCTGGCGTGGATGAACGAGGACGCGCTCGCGGCCACTCTGTCCTCGAAGCAGGCCACCTACTGGTCCCGGTCGCGCGAGGAGCTGTGGCGCAAAGGGGAGACCTCCGGGCATGTGCAGCAGGTCCGCCAGGTGTCCCTGGACTGTGACGGGGACACTGTGCTGCTGACCGTGGACCAGACGGGTCCGGCCTGCCACACCGGCACGCCGACCTGCTTCACCGGGCGCGAGGTCGCCCTGGAGGGAGGTGCCCATGAGCAGGCCTGACCGACGTTTCGGCCTCGTCTCCCCGAGTGCGGAGGACTTTGCGGATCTGGCCCGGGACCACCGTGTCATCCCGGTGACGATGCGGCTGCTCGCCGATGGGCACACCCCGTTGAGCATCTACCGCACCCTAGCCGACGGCCGCCCCGGCAGCTTCCTGATGGAGTCGGCGGCCCCGGGTGCCGCCTGGTCCCGGCACTCCTTCATCGGTGTGCGCTCGCAGGCCACCCTGTCGGAGCGCGACGGCCGGGCGGTCTGGCTGGGTGAACCGCCCGCCGGGACGCCGGAGGCCGGCACCACGGCCGAGGTGCTCCGGGCCAGCCTCGACTTCCTCGGCGGTGACAACGGACGGGCCCGCACCGGGCAGCTGCCGCACCTGACCTCCGGGCTGGTCGGCTACGCCGGTTGGGAAGTCGTCCGACACTGGGAGAGGCTCCCGCACCCCCCGGTGGATGATCTGCACGTTCCTGAGATGGCGATGAACCTGGTCAGCGACCTGGTCGTCCACGACAATCGCGACGGCACCGTCACCCTGGTGGCCAATGCCTTCAACCGTGATGGGCGCGACACCGGTGTGGACCAGGCGTACGCCGACGCCGTGGCCCGACTGGAGCAGATGCGCGCCGCGCTCGCCGAGCCGGTCCAGCCGGGGGTCGCTGTGGCCGCCCCGGACTGGCAGGAGGCCGTGGAGCAGGACTTGGAGGACCGGGTCGAGCTGGCCTGGGACCAGGACGAGTATCTGGCCACGCTGGGGAAGGCCAAGCAGGCGATCGTCGACGGCGAGGTCTTCCAGATCGTGGTCTCCCGTCGCTTCGAGGTGGCCACTGATGTGGATGCACTGGCGGTCTATCGGATGCTCCGGCTGCTGAACCCCAGCCCGTACATGTATCTGCTGCACTTCGAGACGCCTGACGGCGACCCCTATCAGGTGGTGGGGGCCTCGCCGGAGGCGCTGGTCACGGTGGAGGACGGCACTGTGGTGACCCATCCGATCGCCGGCACCCGTCCGCGGGGCGACACCCCGGCGGAGGATCAGCGGCTGGCCGAGGACCTGCTCGCCGATGAGAAGGAACGTGCCGAGCACATCATGCTGGTCGATCTGGCGCGCAACGATCTGGCGAAGGTCTGTGTGCCGGGGTCGGTGCAGGTCACGCGATTCATGGCGGTGGAGCACTTCAGCCATGTGATGCACCTGACCTCGCACGTGCAGGGTGAGCTGGCGCCGGGAGCCTCGTCCTATGACGCCCTCGCTGCGACGTTCCCGGCGGGCACACTGTCCGGTGCGCCGAAGCCTCGGGCGCTGCAGCTGCTCGACGTCTGGGAGCCGACACGTCGGGGCGTGTACGGGGGAGTGGTCGGGTACTTCGACTTCTCCGGTCGGATGGACGCCGCCATCGCGATCCGCAGTGCGCTGCTGAAGGACGGTCGGGCCTATGTCCAGGCCGGCGGCGGGATCGTCGCGGACAGCGACGACGAGGCCGAGCGTCTGGAGACCGTGAACAAGGCGGCCGCCCCGCTGCGTGCCGTGCTGGCCGCGGATCGTGTGGAGGAGGGACGATGAGCCGCCGCGCCGTGGTGCTGGCGGGCCTTCTCGCCGGAGTGCTGCTGCTCGCATCGGCCACGCAGACTTGGGTGATCGCCTCCGGTCTGGGTGACGTCTCGGCGATGGATCGGGTGGAGATCCCCGGTTCCGACATCGCCGACACGGTCACCGCGATGGCGCTGGTGGGTCTGGCCTCCGCGGTGGCGGTGACGATCGCCCGGCGCATCGCACGGTTCGTGATCGGTCTGCTGATGCTCGGCGCCGGCGCGCTGGTGACCGTGACCCTGCTGCAGGTGGTCCTCGCCCCCGGAGAAGCATCACTGGCCGCACTGGGGGAGGTCACGGGGACCACTGAGCTGGCCCGGCAGTATGCCCTCGGCCCAGCCGTGTGGGTCGGTCTGGCCGGTGCGGGGCTGCTGGTGCTGACCGCGCTCGCCCTGCTGATCTTCTCCCGGAGCTGGCCGGACCGGAGGTCGAAGCGCTATGAGACGTCTCGTCCCGGTGAGGGGGCCGCTGACGGGGGCGCGAAGGGTGTGACGGAGGACGACGGGGAGGACGACGACGCCGGTCCCGACGAGTTCGATCTCTGGGACGGCCTCAGCGCGGGGGAGGACCCCACCGCCGAGCGTCGCAGCTGAGCGGCGTCAGCTCACCGCCTCCACTGCGAGCTCCGGGTGCTGGGACCACTGGCTGAAGCTGCCCGGGTAGAGCGCGGCGGTGAAGCCGGCCAGGTGCGCCGCGAGTGTGGCGTGGGCGGCGTTGACGCCGGAGCCGCAGTAGCTGACCACCGGGCGTCCCTCGAGCGCTCCGGCGGCCCGCAGCCGCTCGCGCAGCTCCTCGGGAGCCAGGAAGCGCCCGTCGTCGTCGACGTTGCCCGCGGTGGGCAGGTTCACGGCACCGGGGATGTGCCCGGCCCGCGGATCGATCGGCTCCTGCTCGCCGGTGAACCGCTCGGGGGCGCGCGCGTCCAGCAGCGTCGCCTCCGCGGGGCGTCCAGCCTGCAGGTCGGCGGACAGCCGACGTACGGCCTCGAGGTCGACGGCGGCTGTGGCCGTCAGCCCGGACGGGTCATGTCGCGGATCCCGGAGGGTGATCGTGCCCGGGGGAGGGAGCACCTCTCCGACTTCCAGAGGCAGTCCGGCCTTCCTCCAGGCTCGCAGGGCGCCGTCGAGCACCCGGACGTCCTCGACTCCGGCACGGCGCAGCAGCCACCAGGCGCGCGCCGCGGCGAGATTGTCCAGGTCGTCATGGACCACCACGGTGGACCCCGGGTGCAGGCCCCAGCGTCGGGCCGCCTGGTGCAGCGTGCTTCTGCGCGGCAGCGGGTGCCGTCCCTGATCAGGGTGCTCCCCGTGCTCGCTGAGTTCGTGGTCCAGGTCCACGTAGACCGCCGTCGGAATGTGCCCGGCCCGATGGTCGGCGCGGCCGTCCGGGCGGTCCAGGCGCCACCGGACGTCCAGCACGGTGGGCGGTGTGGGGGAGGACAGCAGCGTCTGCAGCTCGTCGGCGCTGATCAGTGTCGGCAAAGTCGGCATGGCCCCAGCCTGGTCCGTGGCCGCGGCGCTGTCCAGCGTTCACGGGCCCTCTGGGCCCTCTCCGGACCGCTCCCCGGGGTGATTCCATGCGGGGAAACGTGGTCGGACTCCAGAGGGCGGGCATGGCAGAATGGAGGCTGAGCAGACGTGACCGAGAGAGGACTCTGATGACCACCACGCAGCAGCGGACCGTGCGCGACGTCGAGCAGCAGCCTGAGGCCGGCGAACAGCCCGGCGATGCCCACATCCATCTCGACCACATCGGGCATGGGTCGACTCCTGCCGCCTGGGCGCTCAGCCTCACCCTCATCGTGGGCTCCATCATCGCCGGCATCGGCTTCGTGATCGAGGTCTGGGCGCTCGCCTACATCGGGGCCGCCTGCGTGCCGCTCGCGCTCATCCTCGGCTGGGGTCTGAAGAAGGCCGGCTACGGGGTGGAGATGGACAGCTGGTCCGTCCTGGAGCGTGGTCAGGATCCCCGTCATCACCAGGGCCCCGCCATGCCGGACAACACCGCAGGCCCGGGCGAGCGGGCTCCGCACGCCTCGACCAGCTGAGCCGCCGGTGACTGCTCAGAGTTCAGCCTCCGCCGCCGGGACAGGCGCCGGGACCGGCACTGTCCTGGACACCATCATCGCTGGAGTGCGGGAGGACCTCGCCGGTCGTCGAGCGGTGACACCGCTGTCGGAGCTGGCCTCCCGCATCGCCGACGCCCCGGCCCCGAGGGACGGTCTGGCCGCCCTGCGCGGGGGACGGAACGACGCCGCCGGTGTGCGCATCATCGCCGAGGTCAAGCGATCCTCACCGTCGAAGGGGTCCCTCGCCGCCATCGATGATCCCGCCGGGTTGGCCCGTGCCTACCAGGCCGGCGGCGCTGCGGCGGTCAGCGTGCTGACGGAGCGTCGGCGGTTCGGGGGATCCCTGGCGGATCTCGACGCGGTCCGCTCGGCGGTCGACGTGCCGGTCCTGCGCAAGGACTTCATGGTCGACGAGTACCAGTTCCATGAGGCACGCGCCCACGGCGCCGACCTCGTGCTGCTCATCGTCGCCGCCCTCGACGACGCCCAGCTGCGGGACTTCCTCGCCGTGACCCACGAGTTGGGCATGGAGGCGTTGGTCGAGGCGCATACCGAGGAGGAGATCGCCCGCGCCGTGGACGTGGGCGCGCGCATCGTGGGTGTCAATGTGCGCAATCTGAAGACCCTCGACGTCGACATCGCCCATTACGGGACCATGGCGCGCCACCTGCCGGAGGGGGTGGTCCGCATCGCGGAGTCCGGAGTGGACGGTGCCGGGGTCGTCGCCGACTATGCCGCCCAGGGCGCCGACGCGGTGCTCGTGGGAGAAGCACTCGTCCGTGACGGTGAGCCGGCCGCTGCGCTGGGTCGCTTCCGCGCCGCCAGCCGCATCTGATTCTGCACGTCAGCCGATGCAGGCCAGCGGCACGTCTCATGATCTGAACAGGAGAACCACATGTCTGCAGAGTCCGCCGCCGCGAGCTTCCGTGAGGCCGCGGGCCCGTACTTCGGGCCCTATGGGGGCCGTTGGATGCCGGAGTCTCTGGTCGCGGCTCTCGACGAGGTCGAGAAGACCTTCCTCGAAGCTCGCGAGGACGAGGAGTTCACCGCGGAGTTCCAGCGGCTCTGCCGGGACTACACAGGACGGCCTTCGCTGCTGGCCGAGGTGCCGCGCTTCGCCGCGGAGCAGGGCGCGCCCCGCATCTTCCTGAAGCGGGAGGATCTCAACCACACCGGCTCGCACAAGATCAACAACGTCCTCGGCCAGGCGTTGTTGGCCCGCAGGATGGGCAAGAGCCGGCTGATCGCTGAGACCGGGGCAGGCCAACACGGAGTGGCGACGGCGACGGCGGCCGCGCTGATGGGCATGGAGTGCGTGGTCTACATGGGCGCGGAGGACACGCGCCGTCAGGCGCTCAATGTGGCCCGTATGCGCCTCCTCGGGGCCGAGGTCATCCCGGTGGAGCACGGGGCCAAGACGCTGAAGGACGCGATCAATGAGGCTCTGCGGGACTGGGTCGCCTCCGTGGAGACCACCCACTACCTGCTCGGCACTGTGGCAGGTCCTCATCCCTTCCCCGCGATGGTGCGCTGGTTCCATCAGGTGATCGGCGAGGAGGCGCGCGAGCAGATCCTCGAGCAGACCGGGCGGCTGCCGGACGCCGTCTGCGCCTGCGTCGGCGGAGGGTCCAATGCGATGGGCATCTTCCACGGGTTCCTCGACGACACTGACGTCGCCCTCTACGGTTTCGAGGCCGGCGGCGACGGGGTGGACACCGGCCGGCACGCCGCCGCGATCACCCTCGGCCGATCCGGCGTGCTGCATGGGGCCCGTTCCTTTCTGATGCAGGACGCCGACGGGCAGACCGTCGACTCCCACTCGATCTCCGCCGGTCTGGACTACCCCTCCGTCGGGCCTGAGCATGCCCACCTGGCCGATGTCGGGCGTGCCGTCTACGAGCCGATCACCGACGCGGAGTGCATGGTGGCCTTCGAGGCACTCTGCCGGACCGAGGGCATCATCCCGGCCATCGAGTCGGCCCATGCCCTGGCCGGTGCCGCCCGGCTCTCCGCCCGGTGGACCCAGGAGGCTCCGGAGGCCGCCGCGGAGCGGATCATCATCGTCAACCTCTCCGGTCGCGGGGACAAGGACGTGGCGACCGCCGCAGAGTGGTTCCGGCTGCTCCCCGGGCAGGGTGACGACACCGACACCACGCAGAGCGACGAGGAGCCCGGCCGTGCGCCGGAGACGGGAGTGCAGGCATGAGCGCGGAGACCAGCGGGGGGACCGCCTCAGCGGCGGAGAACGCACCGGCATCCCGGACGGCCGCCAGGATCGAGGCGGCTCGGGCCGCAGGACGGCCCGCCTTCGTGGGGTACCTGCCGGCGGGCTATCCGGACAAGGACTCCTCCATCGCCGCGGCGATCGAGCTGGCGCGCAACGGCGCCGATGTCATCGAGATCGGCATCCCCTACTCGGATCCGGTGATGGACGGCCCCGTCATCCAGCAGGCCACCACAGAGGTGCTCGGACGAGGATTCCGGATCGACGAGGTCTTCGAGATCGTCCGGGCCGTCACCGAGGCCACCGATGCCGCCGTGCTGGTGATGACCTACTACAACCTGATCGACCGCATGGGTGCGGCCGAGTTCGCCCGCCGTCTCGCCGAGGCCGGGGGAGCGGGGGCGATCACTCCGGATCTCATCCCTGACGAGGCGGAGGAGTGGATCGCCGCCACTGAGGCCCACGGACTGGACCGTGTGTTCCTCTCGGCGCCGACCTCATCGCCCGAACGGGTCGCGAAGATCGTCCGGGCGTCCCGGGGTTTCGTCTACGCGGTCTCGCTGATGGGCGTCACCGGCGCCCGCTCGGCCGTCTCCGATGCGGCGGAGCGGGTGGTCACCGCCGCGCACGAGGCGGGAGCGGAGCGGGTCTGCGTCGGGCTGGGCGTCTCCACCCGTGCGCATGTCGAGGAGATCGGCCGGTATGCCGACGGTGTGATCGTCGGGACTGCGCTGGTGGCGGCGTTGCGCGACGGCGGCCCCGAGGCGGTGGGTCGGCTGGCCGGAGAGCTCTCCGGCAGGCCTGCCTGATCGCGCCACCCCGGCCTCAGCGCCTAGACTGCATCCCGGTCCGCTCCGTGTCAGCGGCGGGCCGGCATCCACCACGGAGAGGACGACGCGTCAATGACTTCCCCCGCAGCGGCGGCCACGAGGGACGGCGACCTGCTCGCCGGATTCCCTGCGCCCCCTTCGAGCGGCCTGGACCTCGGGCCCATCACGGTGAACTTCTACGCCCTGTGCATCGTGGCGGGGATCGTGGCCGCGATCCTGCTGACCTCCAAGCTGTGGAAGTCTCGCGGCGGAAGCTCCGAGAATGTCATGGACGCCACGCTGTGGGCGGTGCTGCTGGGCATCGTCGGCGGACGGCTCTACCATGTCTTCTCCTCTCCGGACGCCTATTTCGGCCCCAACTTCGACGGTTCGGGCGACCTCTCGCTGATCCCGCAGATCTGGCTGGGGGGACTGGGCATCTGGGGGGCGATCCTCCTCGGTGCGGTCGGCGTCTGGTTCGCCTGCCGCCGATATGGGATGAAGTTCGCCGGGTTCGCCGACGCCGTGGTCCCGGGGGTCCTGCTCGCTCAGGCGATCGGGCGCTGGGGCAACTGGTTCAACCAGGAGCTCTATGGCGGTCCGACGAACCTGCCTTGGGGACTCGCCGTGGACATGGATCGGCGCGTGCCGCAGGTCGCGCATATGAGCGAGTCCACTCTGTTCCACCCCACGTTCCTCTATGAGAGCATCTGGAACCTCCTGGGTGTGGCGGCCCTGCTGCTCCTGTACCGCCGCTTCCAGTTCAAGCAGGGCCTGCTGGCCTGGACCTATGTGGCCTACTACACGCTGGGCCGCTTCTGGATCGAGAGCCTGCGCATCGACGAGCTGGACAAGTCGACCCAGTTCATCAACATCTTCGGCCTCACCTGGCGTCTGAACATGTGGGCTTCGGTCCTGACCTTCCTTGTCGCTGTGGTGATGCTCTACGTGCTGTGGTCCAAGCGGCCCCGCACCGCCGAGCAGCTGGCTGAGGAGCAGCACGTCTTCCGCCCTGGTCACGGTCCCCGCGCGGCGCACGCCGACACGGAGGCCGACATCGCCGACACTGCCGCCGACGACGGCACCTCCGACGACGGCACCTCCGACGACGGCACCTCCGACGACGTGGACGACACCGCCGAGAGGAGCCCGGCCTTTTCGGATGCTGAGACGACGCCGTCGGATCCGCGCGGGGACGGGGCAGGAGCCGCGGCGAAGGAGAGCTGAGCCACGCGATGTGGCTGCCGGGCGTTCCAGATCCTGAGATTCGATTTGCCTCCACGGGACCTTCACGCGGAAGATTGATGTGATCAGCCTGAGACTCAGGCAACACTGGCGTGCCCGTCGACTCGCACCCGTTGGCGGCGGTCACCCGAAGCTGGCCACGGCCCATGGCGGCGCGCGCACCACGGCGCCCGGCCTGTGAGCCGCTCAAGCAATGAGACGCACGACGAGGGCGCCCGGCCCGTTCGCCAGGAACAGCAGCGGGCGGTGCGGCCGCCCCGGCGGAACGCGTCCCTCCAGCACACAGGGGTCGATGATGTCCCCTCCCATGGAACGTCCGTATGCGGAGGAAGGAACACCGTCATGTCCACACTGGGATCGCCGGGCACGTACAGCCCCGCTCCTGCTGACATCGCGCAGGCCCCCGACGAGGGCGTCATCAGCCCGTTCGTGCGCTTCTCCGCCTATCCGGAGAAGGCCGGGCTCTACGACCCGGCCAACGAACATGAGAACTGCGGCATGGCCGCCGTCGCCACCCTGCGTGGGGAACCGGGTCACGACATCGTCGACCACGCCCTGGTGGCGCTGCGCAATCTCGAGCACCGTGGTGCCGTCGGCAGCGACGTCGGCACCGGAGACGGGGCGGGGCTGCTGACGCAGATCCCGGACGAGTTCTTCCGGGCCGTCGTCGACTTCGACCTGCCCGATGTCGGCGAGTACGCCGCAGGGACCGCGTTCCTGCCGCAGTCCGAGTCGGAGCGGGAGCAGATGCGCACCTCGCTGGAGGACCTGGCCGCCGAGCAGGGGCTGGTGGTGCTGGGGTGGCGTGAGGTGCCCATCGACGATTCGATGATCGGCACTTTGGCCCGTGAGTCGATGCCGCACTTCGAGCAGCTCTTCGTGGCCCTGGCTGAGGAGGACTCTGAGGAGTTCCGCTTCGCGGCGCCGGGAACCTTGGACCAGCGGGCCTGGCGGCTGCGCAAACGCGGGCAGAACCGTCTGGGCGTGTATTTCCCTTCGCTGTCGTCGAAGACGATCACCTATAAGGGCATGCTGACCACTGCGCAGCTCGAGCCCTTCTTCCCGGACCTCTCCGACGAGCGTTTCAAGACGACGCTGGGGATCGTCCACTCGCGATTCTCCACCAACACGTTCCCGTCCTGGCCGTTGGCCCAGCCGTTGCGCAACATCGCCCACAACGGAGAGATCAACACGGTCAAGGGCAACCGCAACTGGATGCGTGCCCGGCAGTCCATGATGGCCGGCGAGCTCTTGGGGGAGGACCCGGAGTACCTGTTCCCGATCTGCACCCCGGGGGCCTCGGACTCCACCTCCTTCGACGAGGCCGCCGAGCTGCTCATGCTCTCGGGGCGCCCTCTTTCGCAGGCGATGCGCATGATGGT
The DNA here is from genome assembly GCF_054782935.1 of Nesterenkonia suensis. Lineage (NCBI taxonomy): Bacteria > Bacillati > Actinomycetota > Actinomycetes > Micrococcales > Micrococcaceae > Nesterenkonia > Nesterenkonia suensis. The sequence continues at coordinate 880,624 of NZ_BAAGRN010000001.1, forward strand.
CCCGGAGGCGTGGGAGAACCATGAGTCCATGGACCCGGACCTGCGGGCGTTCTACCGCTACCATTCCATGCTCATGGAGGCCTGGGACGGTCCGGCTGCCATCGCCTTCACCGACGGTCAGCAGGTCGGCGCCGTGCTGGACCGCAACGGCCTGCGTCCGGCCCGCTATTGGGTCACCGACGACGGCCTGGTGGTGATGTCCTCCGAGGTCGGCGTCGTCGACCTGGAACCGTCGTCGATCGTGCGCAAGGGCCGTGTGGCCCCCGGCATGATGTTCCTGCTCGACACGGTCGAGGGGCGGATCATCGAGGACGAGGAGATCAAATCCGACTTCGCCTCCGCCCAGCCGTGGCAGGAGTGGGTGGATGAGAACCTCATCGAGCTCGAGGACCTTCCGGAGCGGCTGCACGTGCGCCACCCGAAGGAGTCCGTGCGGCTGCGCCAGCAGACCTTCGGCTACACCCACGAGGAGCTGCGGATCCTGGTCGGCCCGATGGCCTCCACCGGAGCGGAGCCGATCGGCGCGATGGGCACTGACACGCCCATCGCGGTGCTCGCCGACCGTCCGCGGCTGCTCTTCGACTACTTCGTGCAGAACTTCGCCCAGGTGACCAACCCGCCGCTGGACGCGATCCGCGAGGAGCTGGTGACCTCGCTGGGCCTGCACATCGGCCCGAACGGCAATGTGCTGACCAGTGAGAAGGTCGGTGCCAAGCAGGTGGCCCTGGACTTCCCCGTCATCGACAACGACCAGCTCGCGAAGATCTCCAACATCCGCAGCGACGAGGGCCGGAAGATCGCCATGAAGGTGCGGGGCCTCTACCGGGTCGGCAGCACCGAGGAGGAGTTCCGCCAGCGCATCCGTGACCTGTGTGAGCAGGTCTCGGCGGCGGTGAACCGCGGGGTGAGCTACATCGTGGTCTCCGACCGTGACTCCAACGCCCAGTGGGCCCCGATCCCGTCGTTGCTGCTGCTCTCGGCGATCCACCACCATCTGCTGAAGTCCGCCAACCGAACCCGGGCCTCCCTCATCGTGGAGGCCGGCGATGTCCGCGAGGTGCATCATCTGGCCTGCCTGATCGGTTACGGCGCGGCCGCGGTCAACCCCTACCTGGCCATGGAGTCGGCGGAGGACATGGTGCGTCGTGGCGAGATCACCGGCGTCTCGGAGTCCCAGGCGGTGCACAACCTGCTGACCGCGCTGGGCAAGGGCGTGCTGAAGATCATGTCCAAGATGGGCATCTCCACTGTGGCCTCCTACTGCGGCGCCCAGACCTTCGAAGCGGTCGGCCTGGCGCAGAACGTGGTCGACCAGTACTTCTCCGGGACCCACTCGCCGATGGGCGGAGTCGGACTGGACGTCATCTCCGCGGAGACCATGGCCCGGCACGCCAAGGCGTACCCGCCGGACGGCAACGACCTGGGCCGCGGCGATGAGCTGGAGATCGGCGGTGAGTACCAGTGGCGGCGCGAGGGCCCGCCGCATCTGTTCAACCCGGAGACCGTCTTCAAGCTGCAGCACTCCACGAAGAGTCGGCGCTACGACATCTTCAAGCAGTACACCAAGGCCGTGGACGACCAGTCGGCGGCCCTGATGACCCTGCGTGGGCTCATCAGGCTGAAGGGCGGCCGGCCGTCGATCCCGATCTCCGAGGTCGAGCCGGTCAGCGAGATCGTCAAGCGGTTCAACACCGGGGCGATGAGCTACGGCTCGATCTCCCAGGAGGCCCACGAGACGCTCGCGATCGCCATGAACCGTCTGGGGGCGCGTTCCAACACCGGTGAAGGAGGCGAGCATCCGGCGCGCCTGGCGGACCCGGAGCGGCGCAGTGCGATCAAGCAGATCGCTTCCGGCCGGTTCGGTGTGACCAGCCAGTATCTGACCCACGCGGACGATCTGCAGATCAAGATGGCCCAGGGCGCCAAGCCCGGCGAGGGCGGCCAGCTCATGGGCAAGAAGGTCTACCCCTGGGTGGCCGAGACCCGGCACTCCACTCCCGGAGTCTCGCTGGTCTCCCCGCCGCCGCACCACGACATCTACTCCATCGAGGATCTCGCCCAGCTGATCTATGACCTCAAGCGGTCGAACACCGGTGCGCGGGTCCACGTGAAGCTCGTGGCGCTCCACGGAGTGGGCACGGTGGCCGCCGGCGTGACCAAGGCCAAGGCCGACGTCGTGCTGATCTCCGGTCACGACGGCGGCACCGGCGCTTCGCCGCTGAACTCGCTGAAGCATGCCGGGGCCCCCTGGGAACTCGGCCTGGCCGAGGCCCAGCAGACCCTGATGCTCAACGGCCTGCGGGAGCGGGTCACCGTCCAGGTGGACGGTCAGCTCAAGACCGGCCGCGACGTCGTCATCGCCGCGCTGCTGGGTGCTGAGGAGTACGGCTTCGCCACCGCGCCGCTGGTGGTCTCCGGCTGCATCATGATGCGCGTGTGCCACTTGGACACCTGTCCGGTGGGGGTGGCCACGCAGAACCCGACTCTGCGGGACCGCTACACCGGTAAGGCCGACCATGTGGTGAACTTCTTCGAGTTCATCGCCCAGGAGGTGCGTGAGTATCTCGCGGAGCTGGGCTTCCGCAGCCTCGACGAGGCGATCGGGCACGTCGACGCGTTGGACCTCGACGACGCGAAGCGCCACTGGAAGACCGAGGGGCTGCACCTGGACTCCGTGCTGGGCGGGTACGACCCCGAGGATCCGGCCGTCCGTGAGACGCTGCGCCGCACCGGGGAGCAGGACCACGAGCTGGAGAAGCACTTCGACGTCGCGCTGATCGAGCAGGCCCAGTCGGCGATCCGTCGGGGGCAGCACGTCAGGATCGAGCGCAAGATCATCAACACCGATCGTTCCGTGGGGACGATGCTCGGCCACGAGGTGACCAAGGCGCTGGGTCTGCGGACTCTCGACCCGGACACCATCGAAGTGGATCTGGTCGGCGAGGCCGGCCAGTCCCTGGGGGCCTTCCTGCCGCACGGGGTCACTCTGCGTCTCTCCGGCGACGCCAACGACTATGTCGGCAAGGGCCTCTCCGGCGGACGCGTCGTTGTCCACCCGGACTCTGAGGCGCCGCTGGTGGCGGAACGTAACGTCATCGCCGGCAACGTGATCGGCTATGGGGCGACCGCCGGGGAGCTGTTCCTCCGTGGACAGGTGGGGGAGCGGTTCCTGGTGAGGAACTCCGGGGCCACGGCTGTGGTCGAGGGCATCGGTGACCATGGCTGCGAGTACATGACCGGTGGCCAGACGCTGATCCTGGGCCCGACCGGGCGCAACTTCGGCGCCGGCATGTCGGGCGGCACGGCCTTCGTGCTGGACTTCGACGAGGACCGGATGAACACCCAGGCCCGCTACGCCGGTGACCTGCTCCTGCTGCCGCCCGACGAGGAGGATCAGCAGATCATCCTAGACCTCCTCCGTCGCCACCTGGAGGAGACCGGCTCGGCGGTGGCCGAGCGCCTGCTGGACGACCCGGCCGGCACCTTCGGGCGCATCACCAAGGTGCTGCCCCGCAACTACGACGCCGTGCTGCGTGCCCGTTCCTCCGCCCTGGACGAGGGGCTGGACCCGGACGGGGACGAGACGTGGCAGAAGATCCTGGAGGTGACCCGTGGCTGACCCGCGCGGATTCCTGAAGCACCGTGAGCGGCAGGACAGGCCCTCACGCCCCGTGCCCGTGCGCATCATGGACTTCAAGGAGGTCTATGAGCGTCAGCAGAAGGGGACCACTCAGACACAGGCCAGCCGGTGCATGGACTGCGGCATCCCCTTCTGCCACACCGGCTGCCCGCTGGGGAACCTGATCCCGGAGTGGAACGACCTCATCTGGCGGGACCAGTGGGAGGAGGCCTCCTCCCGGCTGCATATGACCAACAACTTCCCGGAGTTCACCGGTCGCGTCTGCCCGGCGCCCTGCGAGACCTCCTGCGTGCTGGGGATCAACCAGCCGGCGGTGACGATCAAGCAGTCCGAGGTCTCCATCGCCGACGAGGCCATCGCCAACGGATGGGTGGAGCCGGTCCTTCCGCAGCGGCTGACCGGCAAGACCGTGGCCGTGGTGGGATCCGGTCCGGCGGGTCTGGCCGCGGCCCAGCAGCTGACCCGTGCTGGGCACACCGTCGCGGTCTACGAACGCGACGACCGGCTGGGCGGGCTGCTGCGCTACGGCATCCCGGACTTCAAGATGGAGAAACACCACGTCGACTTCCGGATCGAGCAGATGGAGGCCGAGGGCACGCGCTTCTACACCTCCACGGCCATCGGCGAGGACATCACCTGGGATTCGCTGCGCGAAAGCTATGACGCCGTGGTGGTCGCCACCGGTGCCATGGTGCCCCGCGACCTGTCGATCCCGGGCCGCGGCCTGGACGGGGTGCACTTCGCGATGGAGTACCTGGTGCAGTCGAACCGGGCGACCCATGGAGACGAAGTCCCCGAGCAGATCCACGCCGAGGGCAAACATGTGATCGTGCTCGGCGGCGGGGACACCGGTGCGGACTGCATCGGCACCGCGCACCGGCACGGTGCCGCCTCGGTCACGACGTTGGCGATCGGCACCCAGCCCCCGGAGTCGCGGGCGGCGCATGAGCCGTGGCCGATGGACCCGAAGGTCTTCGAGGTCACCTCGGCCGACGAAGAGGGGGGCGAGCGTCGCTACCTGGCGTCCACTGTGGAGTTCCTCGGGGACGAGACCGGCCGCGTGCGGGCGCTGCGCGTGGCGGAGACCCAGTACAACGAGGACGGCTCCCGCACCCCGAGGCTGGGCACCGAGCACGAGATCCCGGCGGATCTGGTGCTGCTGGCGCTGGGCTTCACCGGCGCGGAGCAGGACACCCTGTCCGGCCAGATGGGCGCCGAGTTCGACCGTCGTGGCAATGTGGCCCGTTCCGAGGACTACATGACCTCCTCGGACGGCGTCTTCGCCGTCGGCGATGCCGGGCGAGGAGCCTCGCTGGTCGTCTGGGCGATCGCTGAGGGACGGGCGGCCGCCAAGGAGGTGGACGAGTACCTGGAAGGAACCTCGCGACTGCCGGCGCCGGTCAAGCCCTCTGACCGGGCGATCTCGCTCGGCGGGTGAGTGACCCGTGAGTTTCTCGCGATCTGTGAGATAGGCTCATGATGTCGGCCGCCGGAGATTCGGCGCGCCCTCCAGCTGGCCCAACGTCGTGCCAGGGGATCAGCAACTTGACCGTCCTATACGACAAAGGGTGAGGCATGAGACACGCGAAGATCGTCGCTACGTTCGGCCCGGCGACCGCCGGCTATGAAGTGACGCGCCAGCTCATCGAGGCCGGGGTGGATGTCGCCCGGGTGAACATGAGCCACGGTGACTACACCGTCCACGAAGAGACCTACCGGACCGTCCGGGAGGTGTCCAAGGATCTCCGCCAGGCGGTGGCCATCTTCGCTGACCTGCAGGGGCCGAAGATCCGTCTGGGGCGTTTCATCGAGGGCGAGCACGAACTGGCGGAGGGTGACCGGTTCACGATCACCATCGACGACGTCGAGGGCACCAAGGAGCGGTGCTCGACGACCTTCAAGGGTCTGCCCGGCGATGTGAAGCCCGGAGACACTCTGCTGATCGACGACGGCAAGGTCGCCCTGCGCGCCCTAGAGGTGACCGACACCGACGTCGTGACGGAGGTCGAGGTCCCCGGCAAGGTCTCCAACAACAAGGGCATCAACCTGCCCGGTGTGGCGGTCTCCGTGCCGGCGCTGAGCGAGAAGGACGAGGAGGACCTGCGCTGGGCCCTGCGCATGGGCTTCGACATGGTCGCCCTGTCCTTCGTCCGTGACGCCGCTGACATCGAGTCGGTGCACCGCATCATGGATGAGGAGGGTCGGCGCGTCCCGGTCATCGCCAAGGTGGAGAAGCCGCAGGCGGTGGACGCGCTGCAGGACGTGGTCGACGCCTTCGACGCGATCATGGTCGCCCGCGGTGACTTGGGCGTGGAACTTCCGCTCGAGGAGGTTCCCGTGGTGCAGAAGCGTGCGATCGAGCTGGCCCGCCGCTGGGCCAAGCCGGTCATCGTGGCCACCCAGGTCTTGGAGTCGATGATCGACAATCCGCGTCCGACCCGAGCCGAGGCGTCGGACTGCGCGAACGCTGTGCTCGACGGGGCCGACGCGGTCATGCTCTCCGGGGAGACCTCGGTGGGCAAGTACCCGATCATGACGGTGGAGACCATGGCCGCCATCATCGAGGCCACGGAGCGCAAGGGTCTGGGGCGGATCCCTCCGCTGGGATCGACACCGCGCACTCGCGGCGGCGCGGTCACCCGCGCGGCCGCTGAGATGGCTGAGCAGCTGGATGTGAAGTATCTGGCCACCTTCACCCGGTCGGGCGATTCCGCCCGGCGTCTCTCCCGTCTGCGGCGGGAGCAGCCGATCTTCGCCTTCACCCATGTGGAGCACACACACAACATCATGTGCCTGAGCTGGGGCGTGCAGCCACGCTGGGTGGAGTTCGCCTCCCACACGGACAAGATGACCGCCCAGGTGGACAAGCTTCTGCTCGAGGAGGGCATCGCCCAGCCGGAGGAGCTGGTCATCATCGCCGCCGGTTCGCCTCCCGGCCAGGCCGGCACCACGAACATGGTCAAGGTGCACCGCATCGGCGACATCACGGACGCGGCGGACATCGATTCGCTGCGGCGCGGTGACGCACCCCCGAACCGTGAGCCTGTGGGGCCGTGGCCGGCCCGCAGCGCCAACAGCGCACTCTGAGGGTCCCACCCCCTTCGGGATGACGGAGCCCCGCGGCGATCTCGCCGCGGGGCTCCGTCATGTGCCGGGTGTACCCGGGGCATCAGGGGCTCTCGACTGCGGGCGTCGTCTCGGGGGCTGTGGCGTCATGTGCCGGGGTAGTGCGGTGCCCAGGCCAGGAAGAGAAGGCCGACGCCGAGGCCGAGCAGACTGCCCAGTGTCAGGTCCAGCACGCTGTGGCGGCGCATGGCGAGCCGGGACCAGCAGGACAGCGCCCAGCAGGCTGCGCCGATGGCCCACCAGGCGGTGTGGGGGAGTCCGGCGGGGATGACGCTTGCGGCCAGCGCGGCCGACAGTGCGTGGATGCTGATCGTCACACGTGTGTTGATCACCATGATCGCCGCCAGAGTCCCCACGGCCAGCACGGCGGCGAGTCGGAGGTCGGCTGAGGTCGGCACAAGCAGGAGCGCCGTGCCGCCCAGGAGCATGGATCCCAGGGCCAGGGCGTAGAAGAGGTGGCGCTGGTCGCGGTGCCGGAAGAACCGGTCAGTGGCCCGGCCGCGACGCACCATCATCACGGAGGTCAGCCACGGGATCCCGGCCAGAAAGGTGACACAGGTCAGGGCGGACCACCACCACGTGGGATCGGTGAGTACGGCGACGTGTGTGAGCAGCACCGCCACCAGCAGGAAGGGGCTGAACACTTCGGTCACCAGGTGGGCGAATCGGTGACTGGCACGGCGCCGCATGGTGAACGAGCCTATGCCACCGAGAGCAAGGCCGATGTGAGGGCACGCCCGCGAGACGGGCCCACGGACCTCGCCTGCGACGCGGAAGCATCCCACCCCACTCAGCTGGTGACCAGCCGGAGGCCGGGATCCGCTCAGGGGCGGCTCCTAGACTGGCGGGGCCTCTTTAAGGTGCGAGTGATTCGGGCCCCCGGGTCTGGCCGAGACAGCGTCCCCCTCACGCTGGCCAGCTCCGGGGGCCTTCTCTCTGCCGGGGGCAATGTGCCCGGCACTCTTCGTGGAGCAGCGGTCTGTCAGGTCACCACTGACGATGAGCGTCAGACACCCTGGGTACTCTGAGGGGATGGATCACTGGTGGAAGACCGGCGTCGGGGCGGCCGGTATCGGAATGCTCGCCCTCACTGGATGCGTCGGAATGACTGAGGAACAGCCGGTGCCGACGCCGGATGAAATTGCAGAGCGGGCTGAGGAGCCGAGTCCGGACGTGACTGAATCGCCGGCGGAATCGGAAGGGCCGGACGCGACGGAAAGCCCGGACGATGGCGAACCTGACGAGGAGGTCGATGAGCCGGAGCAGGGCGAGCTCAACAGCCGGGGGAACTTGCCGATGCCTGACTCGTCACCACAGGAGTTCATTGACACGGCTACGGGGGATCAGATCGCAGTCCTCGATGCGTCCGACGTCCACACGGACTTCACATGCAATCGAGTCTCCGCGATAGAGCCCGATGGGACGTTCTTCGCCATCGATTTCGAGGTTTCGGTCCCCGAGGAAGCCTCACCGCATCTGCCCGATGGGTTCCTGCTGAATACTCCGCATTTCGAGATCATCGACAGTGACGGGAGCATCGTCGGGGACAGGCCCACGACGCATGCGGCGAACAACTGCCTGGACGATTCGAGCAAGTACCCTCGCGGATCGGTGCGCCCGGGATCGACCGCATCCGGCCCCATAGTCTTTGAGACTCCCGTCGAAAGTGGGTACCTCGTGTATCGCGAGATGTACACGGGATCGTACTACGAGTGGGAGTTCAACCTTGAGTGACAAGAAGATGGAGCGCGGAGACTATGAGCCTGGTGGAGGGCTCATCGTCTGCTTTTACATCTCCACCGTCATCGCGGTACTCGCTACAGCGGGAACAATCTGGAGCGGAACTCCAGATGGAGCGACCCTCGGGATCATGCTCTTGGCTGGGCTCGCCTCATTGGCATTTGGGCTGTCTTACGTCTGCACGGTGGCCTTGTATCGCCTGCGCAGGATCGACAAGTCGCTGGCTCGCATGGGTGACGACTAGATTTCCACGGGCGATTGGTAGACGGGCACGTGCAGCAGCCCCGGCTCTGTCGCCCCGTCTTTGCCACGTGAGTATCTCTCGGCCTGCGCGACGGCGGCCTCGGCGAAGCAGTACTTCCGCTGCGCCTCGGCCCGCTCCTCGGAGCGGCACACATCGCGGGGGTAGCCGGAATGCGGGCGCAGGCCCCGCCGGTACAACGTCCAGGCCAGCATGCCCACCCGGTTCCTGGAGGTGGCGTCCTCGTCGGCCTGCCTCGCCTTGAAACCCGCCGGGTGACGCCCCCATGATTGGATGGCCCGGGAAGTCAGCCGGCCACGCACCGGCTGACGCCGACGCACTGACATCTCGCCCACAGATCGAGGAGTCTCGCCAACAATCTGGCTTCGATCCGCGTCATTCCGGTGCCCGAAGCGGGACTCGAACCCGCACACCAGGGGTACCGCATTTTGAGTGCGGCGCGTCTACCAATTCCGCCATTCGGGCTGGTGCTTGCACCTCGTGGGATCTGTTCGCCCGATGGAGGCGACCCTGAGGTGCCCCAACAGCATACCGGGCGATACCCTGAGGGGGACAACTGGCCCGTCCATCTGTTGTCGGCCTGTGCCGGCAACGATGACCTCATCCAAGGAGAACGGTGACTGAAGAGCAGCAGGCCGCCCCGACAGGCGATGCCCCCGCAGAGACCCAGGGCCGCCGGGTCCTCGTCGCAGAGGATGAGACCCTCATCCGCCTGGACATCGTCGAGATCCTCACAGGTGCCGGATACCAAGTGGTCGGTGAGGCGGACAACGGCGAACAGGCCGTGGAGCTGGCCCGAGAGCATGAGCCTGAACTCGTCGTGATGGATGTCAAGATGCCGAAGATGGACGGCATCACCGCGGCGAAGGTGATCGCGGAGGAGCGCATCGCGCCGGTGGTCATGCTGACCGCCTTCTCCCAGCGGGATCTGGTGGAGTCGGCACGTGAAGCCGGGGCGATGGCCTATGTGGTCAAGCCGTTCACGGAGAACGACCTCATTCCCGCCATCGAGGTGGCGGCCGCCCGGTTCGACGAGATCCGTGCGCTCGAGGAGGAGGTGACTGATCTCGCCGACAAGTTCGAGACCCGCAAGCTGGTGGACCGGGCGAAGTCGCTGCTGACCACCAAGATGGGGCTGACCGAGCCGGAGGCCTTCCGCTGGATCCAGAAGACCTCGATGGACCGACGGCTCTCGATGCGTGAGGTCGCCGAGACCGTCGTCGACCAGATGGGCTGAATCCCTGGCCCGGTGGGGCCCCGGGAGATCCTGACGCAGCGCCCCTCAAGAGGCGGGTCCGCGTCTCCTGCAGGACGTGTCAGGGGTCGTGCCTAGTGTGTGAGACATGGACACGGTAGCGCCTCACACCCTGTGGCAGGACCCCGGCACGGACGCCGTCCGACGTGCCACGCGGGCGCTCCGGTGTGCCGAAGCGGAGCAGCTCCGTGCAGCCCTCCAGGTGATCGACGACGCCGACCGGCACCTTGCCGCCCAGGACCTGAGCGTGGAGCTCCGCGAGGTGGAACGACGGGCGGTCCGTGCGCGGATCGCCGAGGCGATGCGGCTGAGCGAGCTCGCCGTCGTGACCCTGCTGGGACAGGCCCGCACCGCACGTGAAGAGCTGCCGTGCACCTGGCGGGGCTTCTGTGAGGGACGGCTCGACGCCCGTACCCTGCGCCGCATCGTGGAGACCGCAGAGCAGCTCGTCCACCCGGCCAGCGTGGAGGCACTGGACGAGCGGGCCGCAGCGTGGGTCGAAGAGCGGCGTCCTGCGCAGATCGACGCCTGGCTACGCCGATTCGTGGCCGTACGTGAGCCGGAGGAGCACCGACGTCGGGCGCAGGCCGCCACACGCGGCCGGGGCCTGTGGCTGGAGCACCTCGACGAGGGGATGAGCTATCTCCATGCGCTGCTCCCCACGCTGACCGCCGAGGCCATCCGCAACCGGCTGCGTGCGGTGGCCGTCAGCCCGGTCCAGCCGGTTCCGCACCATCCGACAGTCACCTTTGAGCAGCCAGAGGGCCCTGGCCGGAGGGGACAACCCGCCGAAACCCGCGCTGGAGGTGATCCGCGCACTCTTGCCGAGCGTGAAGCTGACATGTTCGCCGCCTGGCTGCTGACAGGTCGCACCGTGGATGATGTCCCCGTCGACGCGACTGTGGCCGTGATGGTGCCGCTGGAGACCCTCACCGGGCAGAGCGATGCCCCGGCGGTGATGCGCGACCGGTCGCGCCCGCTGCCGCCGGACCAGCTTCTCGGGCTGTTGGCTGATCCAGCCACCCGACCACGATGGCACACGATGATCGTGGATCCGATGGGATCCGATGATGCCCCGCCGGATCCGCCCGCCGATCATCCACCCTCGGGTGATCGGCACAGGAACGATGCCCCGGGGGCGGAGCATGGCCCGGAGCCGCCGGAGCCGCCGCCTCACCTCGGCTCCTCCCTGTCGCATCCCGCACTCGGCCCGACAGGGGTGGAATTCGAGGTGCTCGCCCACGAATACAGCGGACGGTTCGTGCCGCGTGTGCTGCGGGACGCCGTGTCGTTCCGTGACGGCACGTGCCAGGCACCGGGCTGCACCGTGTCCGCGGAACGATGCGATGCCGACCATCGGCTGGCCTGGCCTGCGGGCCCCACCTCGGCGGAGAATCTGCAGATGCTGTGCCGGCGGCATCACCGGATGAAGTCGCACGGCGTGCTGCCCCGGGAAGAGGACACGGGCGAGCAGGGCTCCGAGGAGCAGGGCCCCGAGGAGAAGAGCCTGCATGAGGGCGGGACCGCCGTCGGGCCACCCGCTCGCACCGTGGATCTGCGCTTCCCGCGGCGGCAGATGGAGTACGTCGTCGCCGTCTGAGCGGTCAGCTCAGCCCTGCGTGCCCGCCTCAGCTCGGGGTGCCCACCTCGAAGTACACCGGGTGGTGTCGGCTGCACCCGGGGTTGAACGCGGCGCCGCAGGCCGAGCATCCGTCCACCTGGAGGTATTCCGCGATGCTGAACTGCCGGCGGCACACCCCACAGAGCATCGCTCGGGCGGTGTGGAGTTCGGCGGGCCAGGGGAGCACCTCGTGGTCCTCCGCCTCGTCGTGGCAGTGCAGGCACGGGTACCAGCGGCCGCAGCAGTAGAAGCGGATCGCCACCACGTCCAGCGGAGTGGCGTAGTGGGCACAGCGGGTCTCGTCGTCGACCATCGCACCGGCCACCTCTCCCGGGGCGGGGTCGCGGTGGGCGGCCTCGAGCTCCGCTCCGGTCTGCTGCAGCAGGCCCGTCACAGTGCGCACGGCCAGCCGGGCGCCCCGGTCCGGGCGACTCATCGCCACGATCGTACGCTGCGCGCGTACTCCGGTCAGCGGCCGCAGCACGAGGCCCGCACGGGGACGGGTGGTGAATCCGGGCAGCAGGGCCGCTCCCAGCCCGGCGCGCACCAGCGATTCCACCAGACGGTTGTCTCGCAGCCGTACGCTACGTGACAGGGTAGCGCCGTACTCGTTCTCCAGCGCCACGAGCGCGGTGTCGAAGGGATACCCCGGTGGTACGCCGATCCACTCCAGCGCCCCCGCCTCGTCGGGACCGATCGTGTCGGCGCTCGCCAGCGGGTGGCGCGCCGGTAGCGCCACGACCAGCGGCTCACGGGCCAGCCGGGTGATCTCCAGCCCCGTGGTGCCCGCTGGCACGTCCCCGCGGAGGCTGTGGGCGATGACGATGTCCGCGTCGTGGGCACGGGCGGCATAGTCGGCCTCAGCCAGGTCGAAGTCATCGAGGTCCAGATCGATCCGCGTCTCCGCCAGGCGTGCCACAAGCCCGGGCATCAGCGCCTCTCCCGCGCTGGGCAGGGTCCCTACCGAGACTGTTCCCGCCGGCGAACCCCGGCGAGCGTCCAGCTGGGCCTGCAGTCGAGCGATGCGCTCGGCGATGTCCTCCGCGCCGGTAGCCAGCAGCTCTCCCTCCGGCGTCAGGCGCACTGTCCGCGACGCCGGTTCCACAAGTCGGACCCCCAGGTCTCGCTCCGCCGCCCGCAGCTGCTGAGACACAGCGGACGGAGACCGGTGGGTGGCCTCGGCCACGGCGGCCAGCGTTCCCCGGGCGGCGATCTCTCGGAGGAGTTCAAGATGTCGGTGCTCCATAGGACGCATCATCGCACTGTGACTTCAGTTCCGCTTCACTGAGGATGCAGAACAATGCGCTGGTGTGAATGAGTCGGCGGGGCAAGACTGGAGAACATGCCCATGCGTCATCTCCTCCTCGCGCTGACCGTCGCGGTGCTCTGGGGCGTGAACTTTCTCGCCATCCACTTCTCCCTGGAGCAGTTCCCGCCGCTGTTCCTGGTCGCGTTGCGCTTCACGGTCCTGGCCGTGCCGACCCTGCTGCTGGTGCCGCGCCCCGATGTCCCGCTGCGGTGGCTGATCGGCTATGGGCTGGGCTTCGGCACGCTGCAGTTCTTCGGTCTGTACCTCGGCATGGCGGCGGGCTTCCCGACGGGGCTGGCCTCCCTGGTGCTGCAGTCCTCGGCTCCTTTCACCGTCCTGCTCGGCGCGCTGCTGCTCCACGAGCGGCTCGGTCCGCGGCGGACGGTCGGCGTCTCTGTCGCGGTGGCGGGGTTGGTCGTCGTCGGACTGACCCGAGGGGGTCTCGACGGGTGGATGCCCTTTCTGCTGGTGGTGCTCGGCGGCTTCGGCTGGGCGCTGGGGAACCTCGCCTCTCGTCAGGCGCGCGCCGAGAAGCCCATGCGTCTGGTGCTGTGGATGACGGTCATCCCGCCGGTGCCCATGGTCGCCCTGTCGCTGGCGCTGGAGGGCCCGGAGGAGATCGCCGGGGCCCTGGCCTCCTCCTTCACCGCGGGGGCCGTCCCCGCCTGGCTCGGGCTGTTCTACACCGTGACGGTCGGGACCCTCATCGGCTCCGCAGTGTGGGTCTGGCTGATGGCGCGGCATCCGGCGAGCACCGTCGCGCCGTTCTCCCTGCTGGTCCCGGTGGTGGGCATCCTCACGGCCTGGATCGGACTCGGCGAGGTACCGATGCGGGGCGAGCTCCTGGGCGGGGGACTGGTCATCGGCGGCGTGCTCTGGGCCAACGGCACGGCACGGCGTCGCTCACCGAGGCAGCCGGTGCCGGGGCCGGCACCAGCGACGTTGCACGAGCCGGCCTCTGTGCCGGAGGGTGGGAAGGCTCAGGTGCCGGTCGGCGTCTCACATACCAGAACGACGGCGAGGCTCCCCCCGACACATTCCGCCGCGGGTATACGATCTGGCTATGGCACAGAGCACCAGTGAGGACACTCCGTTCACCCCGCCGCAGCCGGTCACCGGCCCGTCCACTGCGGAGAAGCCCCGCAGCTGGCAGGTCACCGACGGCTATACCCGCGCTCCCGCTCGTGGCATGCTCCGCGCCGTGGGCATGGGGGACGACGACTTCTCCAAGGCGCAGATCGGCATCGCCAGCTCCTGGAACGAGATCACCCCCTGCAACCTCTCGCTGGACCGCCTGGCCCGTGCTTCCAAGGAGGGCGTCCACTCGGGCGGCGCCTACCCGCTGGAGTTCGGCACGATCTCCGTCTCGGACGGCATCTCCATGGGACATGAGGGCATGCACTACTCGCTGGTCTCTCGTGAGGTCATCGCCGACTCGGTGGAGACCGTCATGCAGGCCGAGCGCCTCGACGGCTCCATTCTCCTGGCTGGCTGCGACAAGTCCCTTCCGGGCATGCTCATGGCCGCGGCGCGCCTTGATCTCTCCTCGGTGTTCCTCTATGCCGGCTCGATCATGCCCGGCATCGCCCGCTTCTCCGACGGCACGGAGAAGGAGGTCACCCTGATCGACGCCTTCGAGGGAGTCGGCGCCTGTGCCCGCGGTGCGATCAGCGAGGAGGACCTCGACGTCATCGAACGTGCCATCTGCCCCGGCGAGGGAGCCTGCGGCGGCATGTACACCGCGAACACCATGGCCGCCATCGGCGAGGCCCTGGGCATGTCCCTGCCGGGCTCCGCGGCCCCGCCCTCGGCGGACCGCCGCCGAGACACCTTCGCCCACCGCTCGGGCGAGGCCGTGGTGAACCTGCTCCGTCAGGGGATCACCACCCGGGACATCCTCACCAAACCGGCCTTCGAGAACGCCATCGCCGTGACCATGGCCTTCGGAGGATCCACCAACGCGGTGCTGCACCTGCTGGCCATCGCTCGGGAGGCCGGCGTGGACCTCGCCCTGGAGGACTTCAACCGCATCGGGGACAAGGTCCCGCATCTCGGCGACCTGAAGCCTTTCGGTCAGTACGTGATGGCCGACGTCGACCGGGTCGGTGGCGTGCCGGTGGTCATGCGCGCCCTGCTCGACGCCGGGCTGCTCCACGGTGACTGTCTGACGGTGACGGGGCGGACCGTGGCCGAGAACCTCGAAGCGATCAACCCGCCGGACATCGACGGCAAGATCATCCGCTCGCTGGACGACCCGATGCACCACAACGGGGGCATCGCCGTGCTGCGCGGATCCCTGGCCCCGGAGGGTGCGGTGGTGAAGTCAGCAGGCTTCGACGCCGAGGTCTTCGAAGGGACCGCCCGCGTCTTCGAACGCGAGCAGGCCGCGCTCAAGGCGTTGGAGGAGGGGAAGATCCAGGCCGGCGACGTCGTCGTGATCCGCTACGAAGGCCCCAAGGGTGGTCCCGGGATGCGGGAGATGCTGGCGATCACCGGTGCGATCAAGGGTGCCGGCCTGGGCAAGGATGTCCTGCTCATCACCGACGGGCGCTTCTCCGGAGGCACGACGGGTCTGTGTATCGGGCACATCGCCCCGGAGGCCGTGGACGGCGGCCCCATCGCCTACATCGCCGACGGCGACACCATCCGCGTGGACATCGCCGGGCGCTCCATCGAGCTGGTGGTCGATGAGGACGAGCTGGCCGGCCGGAAGCAGGACTGGAGTCCGCTGGAGCCGTATGTGACCACCGGGGTGCTCGGGAAGTACGCCAAGCTCGTGGGCTCTGCGGCCGAAGGGGCCTACTGCGGCTGAGCGGTCCACACAGTGAGACGGGTGTCTGGTCTGTTGACACCCGTGACACGCCCGGGAAGCATGGGGGTCATGCGTCACCTGCTACGAGTAGCCGTACTCGCCGCCGGGGGAGACGTGGAGTGATCCACTCTCCTCAGGGCGGCCCGAATCCTGCTCGCTGCGGGCAGGACGACGGTCGCACCTTGAGCTGACGCACACGCTCGACCCCGGTAGAGAGCCCCAGCAGGGACGCTTTTCTGTCGGGGTTTCTTCTTTCCGGGTTCCCGCATCACCCGCCCAGGGACAGGACAACAGGAAGTCAACGATGAGCACACCAGCTGCGACGAGCCCCGCGGCGCTGGCCGCGAAGAAGCCGCGCACCAGTCATACGACCTCGGCCGATCGTCGTCTCTATGGCCCCGGCCAGCCGGTCGAGCCTGTGGAGGTCACCGGTTCCCAGTCGATCATCCGGAGCCTGGAGGCGCTCGGTGTGACGGATGTCTTCGGCATCCCCGGCGGCGCTATCCTGCCCACCTACGACCCGCTCATGGACTCCGACACGGTGAACCACATTCTGGTCCGCCACGAGCAGGGCGCGGGTCACGCGGCGCAGGGGTACGCCATGGTCACCGGTGAGGTCGGCGTCTGCTTCGCCACCTCCGGCCCGGGCGCCACCAACCTGGTCACCCCGTTGGCGGACGCCCACATGGACTCGGTGCCGATGGTCGCGATCACTGGTCAGGTCAACGCTCAGGTGATCGGCACCGACGCCTTCCAGGAGGCCGACATCGTCGGCATCGCCACTCCGATCACCAAACATTCGTTCCTGGTCACCGACGCCGACACCATCCCGCAGGTGATGGCGGAGGCCTTCCACCTGGCCTCCTCCGGGCGGCCCGGTCCGGTCCTGGTCGACATCACCAAGTCTGCCCAGACCGCAAGGACGACGTTCTCCTGGCCGCCGACGATCGAGCTCAACGGCTACCGTCCGGTGACGCGGGGACATGCGAAGCAGGTTCGGGAGGCCGCGAAACTCATCCAGCAGGCCCGTCGTCCGGTCTTCTACATCGGCGGCGGTGTGATCAAAGCCGATGCCTCCGAGGAGTTCGCCGCGCTGGCTGAGACGGTCGGGGCGCCGGTGGTCAACACGTTGATGGCCCGGGGGGCGTTCCCCGACTCGCATGGCCTCAACGTCGGCATGCCGGGCATGCACGGCACCGTCTCCGCCGTCGCGGCCCTGCAGCGAGCAGACCTGCTCATCACCCTGGGGGCCCGCTTCGACGACCGTGTCACCGGCCAGTTGGACTCCTTCGCCCCGGAGGCCAAGGTCATCCACGCTGACGTCGACCCGGCCGAGATCTCGAAGAACCGGCTGGCGGACGTCCCGATCGTCGGCTCGCTGAAGGAGATCATCCCCGAGCTCGACACTGCTGTCGCGGACATCTTCGAGAAGGAGGGGCACCCCGACTACGACGGCTGGTGGCGTCAGCTGGGCCGCATTCGGGAGACGTACCCGCTGGGATGGACCGAACCGGAGGACGGAGCGATCGCCCCGCAGAAGGTCATCGAACGCATCGGCCAGGCAGCAGGCCCGGAGGGCGTCTATGTGGCCGGAGTCGGCCAGCATCAGATGTGGGCCGCCCAGTTCATCGACTATGAGCGCCCCCGCCAGTGGCTGAACTCCGGTGGTCTGGGGACCATGGGCTATTCGGTCCCGGCCGCGATGGGAGCCCAGGTCGGCAATCCTGAGCGTGTCGTCTGGGCGATCGACGGAGACGGCTGCTTCCAGATGACCAATCAGGAGCTGGCCACCTGCGCGATCAACAACATCCCGATCAAGGTCGCGGTGATCAACAACTCATCCCTGGGCATGGTGCGCCAGTGGCAGACCCTGTTCTACGAGTCCCGCTACTCCAACACCGACCTCAACACGTCGCTGAACCCCTCCGGCGAAGAGATCGTCCGCATCCCGGACTTCCTCAAGCTGGCGGAGGCCTACGGCTGCGTGGGGCTGCGCTGTGAGCGCGAGGAGGACCTCGACGACGTCATCGCCCAGGCCATGGCGATCAACGACCGTCCCGTGGTCGTGGACTTCGTGGTCAGCCGGGACTCGATGGTGTGGCCGATGGTCCCCGCCGGAGTCTCGAACAGCGACATCCAGGTCGCTCGCAACATGACGCCGGACTGGGACGAGGAGGAGTAGACCATGACCAGCCCTCAGCCGAACCCCGGCGCCCAGCGCCGCACCCTGTCCGTGCTCGTCGAGGACGTCCCCGGAGTCCTGACCCGGGTCTCGGGCCTCTTCGCCCGACGGGCGTTCAACATCGACTCGCTCGCGGTCGGCCCCTCCGAGATCGACGGGCTGTCCCGCATCACGGTCGTCGTCGACGCCGACGCGGAGCTCCTCGAGCAGATCACCAAGCAGCTCAACAAGCTCATCAACGTCATCAAGATCATCGAGCTGGCGCCGGAGAACTCGGTGCAGCGCGACCACCTGCTGATCAAGGTCAAGGCTGACTCGCCGACCCGACTCCAGGTGACCCAGGCGGTGGACCTCTTCCGCGCCAAGATCGTGGACGTCTCCGTGGACTCGCTCACCATCGAGGCCACCGGCGCCCCGGACAAGCTCAACGCCCTCCTGGAGGTCCTCGAGCCCTACGGGGTGCGCGAGATCGTGCGCTCCGGAACCCTGGCCATCAGCCGCGGGTCGAAGTCCATGACCGACCGGGCGCTCCGCTGAGCGGCCGACCCCATACGACATCTGAACCACTCACCCATCATCCAAGGAGATCTCGACGTGACTGACCTCTACTACGACGACGACGCAGACCTGGCGGTCCTCAGTGACAAGAAGGTGGCCGTCATCGGCTACGGCTCGCAGGGCCACGCCCACTCGCTCTCCCTGCGCGACTCCGGTGTGGACGTGCGGGTCGGCCTGAAGGAAGGGTCCAGCTCCACGGCCAAGGCTGAGGAGCAGGGGCTGACCGTCAAGCCGGTGGCCGAGGCCGCCGCGGAGGCCGACGTCATCATGATCCTGGTCCCGGATCAGCATCAGGCCGAGGTCTACTCCTCCCAGATCGCGCCGCACCTCAAGGCCGGGGACGTGCTGCTGTTCTCGCACGGCTTCAACATCCGCTACGGCTTCATCACTCCCCCGGAGGACGTCGACGTCGCCATGGTCGCCCCCAAGGGCCCGGGTCACGTGGTGCGCCGCGAGTACGAGGCCGGCCGCGGCGTCCCGGCGCTGATCGCCGTGGAGCAGAACCCGTCGGGGCAGGCCAAGGACATCGCCCTGGCCTATGCCAAGGGGATCGGCGGCACCCGGGCCGGCGTCATCGAGACCACCTTCACCGAGGAGACCGAGACCGATCTCTTCGGTGAGCAGGCCGTGCTCTGCGGCGGTGCTTCCCAGCTGGTGCAGTACGGCTTCGAGACCCTGACCGAGGCCGGTTACAAGCCCGAGATCGCCTACTTCGAGGTCCTCCACGAGCTGAAGCTCATCGTCGACCTCATGGTCGAGGGCGGTCTGACCAAGCAGCGCTGGTCGATCTCGGACACCGCCGAGTTCGGCGACTACGTCTCCGGCCCGCGGGTCATCTCCCCGGAAGTGAAGGAGAACATGAAGGCTGTGCTGGTCGACATCCAGGACGGCAGCTTCGCGAAGCGTTTCATGGACGATCAGCGCAACGGCGCCGCCGAGTTCGCCGAGCTGCGGAAGAAGAACGAGGCGCACCCGATCGAGTCCACCGGTCGCGAGCTGCGCAAGCTGTTCTCCTGGATCACCCAGGAGGACGACTACACCGAGGGCACGGCCGCCCGCTGAACGGCTAGAGTGTATGGGGTCGGATCGGCGGACGATCCGACCCCATACTTCTGACCGGAGCAGACCAGACCATCATCACCGAGAAGAAGGACACTGTGAGCATCAACCGACCCGTCGTCGTACTTGCCGAGGAACTCTCACCCGCCACTGTCGAGGCCCTCGGGCCGGACTTCGAGATCCGTCAGTCCGACGGGACCGATCGCCAGCGTCTTGTCACCGACCTCGCTGATGCGGATGCGCTCATGGTGCGTTCGGCCACCACTGTCGACGCCGAGGTGCTCAGCCACGCGCCCCGGCTCAAGGTCGTCGCCCGGGCCGGCGTGGGCCTGGACAACGTGGACATCAAGGCCGCCACCGCGGCCGGGGTCATGGTGGTCAACGCGCCGACGTCGAACATCATCTCGGCCGCAGAGCTGACCTGCGCCCACATCCTGG
Organism: Nesterenkonia suensis; assembly: GCF_054782935.1. Taxonomy (NCBI): domain Bacteria; kingdom Bacillati; phylum Actinomycetota; class Actinomycetes; order Micrococcales; family Micrococcaceae; genus Nesterenkonia; species Nesterenkonia suensis. The sequence goes on from NZ_BAAGRN010000001.1 coordinate 900,626, forward strand.
GGCTGGCCCGACACATCGCGCCGGCGACCCACGCGCTCAAGGGAGGGGAGTGGAAGCGCTCGAAGTATTCGGGCGTCGAGCTGCAGGACAAGGTCCTCGGTGTGATCGGACTGGGCCGCATCGGCGGGCTGGTCGCCGAGCGCATGAAGTCCTTCGGCATGGAGCTCATCGCCTACGACCCCTACGTCACCTCGGCGCGCGCCCACCAGATCGGCGCCCGGCTGGTCACCCTCGATGAGCTGTTCGCCAAGGCCGACGTCATCACCATCCACATGCCGAAGACCCCCGAGACGCTCGGGATGCTCAACCGTGCGGCCTTCGAGAAGATGAAGGATTCCGCCTTCGTGGTGAACGTGGCACGCGGGGGACTCGTCGACGAGTCCGACCTGGAGGTCGCTCTGGCGGAGGGCCTCATCGGCGGTGCGGCGATCGACGTCTTCGCCTCAGAGCCCTCCACGGACCTGCCGTTCTTCGGTCGGGAGAACGTGGTGGTCACTCCCCATCTGGGGGCCTCCACCTCCGAAGCGCAGGAGAAGGCGGGCGTCTCTGTGGCCCGCTCCGTGCGTCTGGCCCTGGCCGGGGAGCTGGTGCCCGATGCGGTCAACGTCGCCGGCGGCGCCATCGACGAACTGGTCCGCCCGGGCATCCCGCTGGTCGAGAAGCTGGGCCGGGTGCTCAACGCCCTGGCCTCCGACGCCTTCACCGACATCGAGACCGAGGCCGCCGGCGAGATCGCCGAGCACAACGTCGACGCCCTGCAGCTGGCCGCACTGAAGGGCGTGTTCACCGACGTCGTCTCGGAGCAGGTCTCCTATGTCAACGCCCCGGTGCTGGCCGAGCAGCGCGGGATCGCCACGCGACTGACCACCACGCCCGACGTCGAGGACTACCGCAACGCGCTCACCGTGCGGGGCGCCACCGCCTCCGGAGTCAACCTGGAGGTCCGCGGCACGCTCACCGGACCCAAGCAGATCGAGAAGATCGTCGGCGTCAACGGCTACGACCTGGAGATCCCGCTGACCGACCACCTGGTCATCTTCGAGTACGCCGACCGCCCTGGGGTGGTCGGTGCCCTGGGCCGGATCCTGGGCGAGGCCGAGGTGAACATCGCCGGGATGCAGGTCTCGCAGGACACCCGGGAGGAGCGGGCCCTGGCCGTGCTGGCCGTGGATGCCGCCCTGCCCAGCGGCGTGCTGGACACCATCGCCCGGGAGGTCGGTGCGGCGCTGGCCGCCGAGGTCGACCTCGAGGACCGGAACTGAGAGGAACTGAGGGGCGACCACCGATGTCACGACCCACGTACTATGTCACCACGGCGATCACCTACCCCAACGGGGAGCCGCACATCGGGCATGCCTACGAGTACATCTCAGCCGATGTGATGGCGCGCTTCAAGCGCCTCGACGGGTACGACGTCCGGTTCCTCACCGGCACCGACGAGCATGGTCAGAAGGTGCAGCAGACCGCGGAGCGTGAGGGCATCTCTCCCTATGAGCTGGCCACGCGGAACGCCGAGGCGATCCGACGTGTCGACGACGAGGTCCTCGGCATCTCCTATGACCGATTCATCCGGACCACCGACGCGGACCATTACGCGGCCTCGCAGGCGATCTGGCGGCGCATGGTCGAGGCCGGCGACATCTACCTCGACACCTACGCCGGCTGGTACTCCGTGCGGGACGAGCGCTTCTTCGCCGATGACGAGATCGAGCGGGGACAGGACGGTGGACGCTACGCGATCGAGACCGGAACCCCGGTGACCTGGACCGAGGAGGAGAGCTACTTCTTCCGGCTCTCCGCCTACCAGGAGAAGCTGCTCGAGCTGTACCGGACCCAGCCGGAGTTCGCCGCGCCCGCCAGTCGGTTCAACGAGGTCATCCGTTTCGTGGAGAACGGGTTGGAGGACCTGTCCATCTCCCGGACGACCTTCGACTGGGGAGTGCCGGTGCCGAAGGACCTCACCGCGGACCAGACACAGCTGGACCACGTGATGTACGTCTGGGTGGACGCGCTGACCAACTACCTCACCGGAGTCGGGTTCCCGGACGTCGAGTCCGAGGCGTTCCGGCGTCACTGGCCGGCCGATCTGCACATCATCGGCAAGGACATCTCCCGGTTCCACTGCATCTTCTGGCCGGCCTTCCTGATGAGTGCCGGCCTGGAGCTGCCGCGCCGGGTGATGATCCACGGCTTCCTGCACAACGCGGGGGAGAAGATGTCCAAGTCGGTGGGCAACGTGGTCGCCCCGGCGGAGTGGACCGAGACGTACGGCCTGGATGCCGTGCGGTTCTTCCTGCTGCGGGAGTTTCCCTACGGCCAGGACGGCTCCTACACCCATGAGGCCGTCGTCGGGCGCAAGAACTCGGATCTGGCCAACAACCTCGGCAACCTGGCGCAGCGGTCGCTGTCGATGATCGTGAAGAACTGCGACGGCGCACTGCCGGCGCCCGGTGAGTTCACCGACGCGGACCGGGCGATCCTGGACCAGGCCTCGGGACTGTTGGAGATCAGCCGCGCCGCCTACGAGAAGCAGGACTTCCATCGGGCGCTGGAGCGCACCTGGTACGTGTTGGGGGAGGCCAACGCCTACTTCGCGGAGCAGGCACCCTGGCAGTTGAAGAAGACCGACCCGGGGCGGATGAACACCGTGCTGTGGGTGACCGCCGAGGTGGTCCGCCGGGTGGCGCTGCTGATCCAGCCGGTGATGCCGGGATCGGCGACCCAGCTGCTGGACGCCCTGGGAGTGGCGGCCGCCGGCGACGCCGGTGCCACCCACGTCTCCACCACTGGCCCACGCAGCTTCGCCGCCTTCGACGAGCAGCTCGTCGCTGGCACTCCGATCGAGAAGCCGCAGCCGATCTTCCCTCGTCATGAGGAGTCCGTCGCGGTCTGAGCGCCGACGGCTCCTGAAGGGTCTCAGATGCTGAGAGCGCGGGTGCTCCCCTCGCCGCGAGGCGGGGGAGCACCTAGCCTGAGTCTCATGTCTGACTCTGTTGCGCAGCACGCCACCGGCACCACGTTCGACATCGCCGTCATCCCTGGTGACGGCATCGGACCTGAGGTGATCGCCGAGGCCCGACGCGTCCTCCAGCGCGTCCTGGACTCGGCCTCTGTGAACGTCACCTGGACCGAGTACTCGCTCGGCGCCGCCCACTGGGCACAGACCGGGGAGACCCTTTCGGAGGAGACCCTGGAACGGCTGCGCGGCCATGACGCGATCCTCTTCGGCGCGGTGGGCGCCGACCCGCAGGACACTCGCGTTCCCTCGGGGCTCATCGAGCGGGAGCTGCTGCTGAAGCTGCGCTTCAGCCTCGACCACAGCATCAACCTGCGCCCCGCGCGCACCTACCCAGGCACGGCCACCCCGCTGTCCGGTGATCCCGAGATCGACTTCGTCGTGGTCCGTGAAGGGACCGAGGGTCCATATGTCGGCAACGGGGGCGCGATCCGTCGCGGCACCGCCCACGAGATCGCCACCGAGGTGTCGTTGAACACTGCGCACGGGGTGCGCCGTGTCGTCGCCGACGCCTTCGCCCGAGCCGCGCAGCGCCGCGGCAGGCTGACCCTGGTGCACAAGCACAATGTGCTCACCCACGCCGGGGACCTGTGGCGCCGCACTGTGGAGGAGGTCGCCGTCGGGCACCCGGAGGTCAGCTGGGACTACATGCACGTCGACGCCGCCACGATCCACATGGTGCAGGATCCCGCGCGCTTCGACGTCATCGTCACCGACAACCTCTTCGGCGACATCCTCACCGATCTGGCCGCAGCGGTCACCGGCGGCATCGGCCTGGCCGCCTCGGGCTCGATCAACGTCGAGGGCTCCGCACCGTCGATGTTCGAGCCGGTGCACGGTTCCGCGCCGGACATCGCCGGGCGGCAGATCGCCGATCCCACGGCCGCGGTGCTCTCCGGGGTCCTGATGCTGGAGCACCTCGGTCTGACCGAGGCCGCTGCGCGGCTGGAGCAGGCCGTGCAGGCCCAGCTGGCTGAGTGGGCCCGGGACCCGCAGGCCGCGCGTGGGCTGAGCACCGTCCAGCGCGGTGACGCGGTGCTGGCCCGTCTCAGCTGAGGGCCTCAAGGGGCCTTGGTCGGCGGTAGAGTGGATCGCACGCACAGATCGAGCGAAAGGCTGCTCCCATGACGTTCGACGTCACCTCACATCCTGAGCCGACGACGGAGGCCCGTCGCCAGCAGATCCTGGCCGACCCGGGCTTCGGCACGAACTTCACCGACCACACCGCGGTGATCGACTGGACCCAGGACGCCGGCTGGCACTCCGCCCGCGTGGAGCCCTATGGGCCCATCACTCTGGACCCGGCCGCCGCCGTGCTCCATTACGCCGAAGAGATCTTCGAGGGGATGAAGGCCTACCGGCATGCCGACGGCGGCGTCTACACCTTCCGCCCCTTCGCCAATGCGCGCCGCATGAACCGCTCCGCCCGCCGGATGGCCATGCCGCAGCTCGACGAGGAACTGTTCGTGGAGTCCCTGGAGGCGCTGGTCCGGGTCGACGCCGACTGGGTCCCTTCCGGCGAGGGCGAGGCGCTCTACCTGAGGCCCTTCATGTTCGCCACCGAGGCCTTCCTCGGAGTGCGCCCGGCCCGCGAGTTCAGCTACCGCGTGATCGCCTCTCCGGCGGGGAACTACTTCGGCGGTGAGCTCAAGCCGGTCCGCATCTGGGTGTCCCGGGACTTCACCCGTGCCGCACCCGGCGGCACCGGGGCGGCGAAGACCGGAGGCAATTACGCCGGTTCGCTGGCCGCGCAGGCGCAGGCGACCGAGAAGGGCTGCGACCAGGTGCTGTTCCTCGACCCGCTGCACGACGACGCCATCGAAGAGCTGGGCGGGATGAACGTCTTCCTGGTCTCCTCCGACGGTCGGCTGATCACCCCGGAGCTGACCGGCACGATCCTCGAGGGCATCACCCGGGCCTCCGTCATCCAGCTGGCGAAAGACCGTGGCCTGCAGGTCGAGGAGCGTCGGGTCACCCTCGACGAGTGGGACCGCGGTGTGCGGGACGGCACCATCACGGAGGTCTTCGCCTGCGGCACCGCCGCGGTCATCACCCCCATCGGCGAGCTGCTCGACGGCGACCGCACCATCGCCTCCACCGGCACCGGTGAGGTCACCCAGTCGATCCGCGAGGAGCTGCTCGGGATCCAGACGGGGACCGTCGAGGACCGCCACGGCTGGATGCACCGGCTGGCCTGAGGTCCGCGCGATAGGGTGGGGAGCATGCGCATCGCACGTTTCGTCACCGACGCAGAGCCCACCTTCGGAGTCATCACGGGAGATCCCGGGCAGGAGACCGTCACCGAGCTGGTCGGAGACCCCTTCTACCAGGGGTTCCAGCAGACGCAGACCGCCCATGCCCTCGAGGACGTGCGGCTGGTCGCCCCGATCATCCCGCGGAGCAAGGCCATCGGCGTGGGCCGCAACTATGCGGACCATGCTAAGGAGATGGGCCACGACGTCCCCGTCTCGCCGCTGCTGTTCCTGATCCCCAACACCGCCGTCTCGGGTCCGAACGAACCTGTCACCCTGCCCTCCTTCTCGGAGGAGGTCAGCTACGAGACAGAACTGGCGGTAGTCATCGGCCGCATCTGCAAGGACGTGCCTGTCGAACGGGTCGGTGACGTCATCTTCGGTTACACCGTCGGCAATGACGTCACCGCTCGGGACGCGCAGCGCACCGACGGCCAGTGGGCCCGGGCCAAGGGATTCGACGGGTCCACCCCGTTGGGTCCCTGGATCGAGACCGAGCTGGACCCCGAGGGCCTGCGCATCACCGGGCGCCTCAACGGGGAGACCGTCCAGGACGGCACCACCTCGGACATGATCTTCGGGATCCCGGAGCTGGTCGCCTACGTCTCGCAGGCCTTCACCCTGCTGCCGGGCGACGTCATCCTCACCGGGACGCCGGCCGGCGTCGGATCGGTCTCCTCCGGGGATCGTTTCGAGGCCGAGATCGAGGGCATCGGCACCCTGGTCACTCACTTTCGTCGCTGACCATCCCCGGCTGACCACCCAGCCGCTGATCTTCCACAGGAGTCACCACACCATCATGAGCATCCCCGTCGTCGACGCCTCCACCCCGGTCCGCGTCAGGTTCTGTCCCTCGCCGACCGGCACACCGCACGTCGGCCTGATCCGGACTGCGCTGTTCAACTGGGCCTACGCCCGGCACACCGGGGGAAGACTGGTGTTCCGCATTGAGGACACCGACGCCGCCCGTGACTCCGAGGAGTCCTACCAGCAGCTGCTGGAGGCGCTGCGCTGGCTGGGGCTGGACTGGGACGAAGGCGTGGAGGTCGGCGGCGAGCACGGCCCGTACCGGCAGTCCCAGCGCGGCGAGATCTATGCCGATGTGCTGGAGAAGCTGAAGACCGCAGGTCATGTCTATGAGTCCTTCTCCACTCCCGGGGAGGTCGAGGAACGCCATCGTGCCGCAGGGCGGGACCCCAAACTGGGCTATGACAACGCCGATCGGCACCTCACCGAGGTGCAGGTCGCGGCATTCCGTGCCGAGGGGCGCGAGCCGGTGCTGCGTCTGCGTATGCCGGACGAGGACCTCACGTTCACCGACCTGGTGCGCGGAGAGATCACCTTCTCCGCCGGGTCGACCCCGGACTTCGTGGTGGCGCGTGCCAACGGGCAGCCGCTCTACACCCTGGTCAACCCGGTCGATGATGCGCTGATGGGGATCACCCACGTGCTCCGCGGGGAGGACCTGCTGTCCTCGACGCCGCGTCAGATCGCCCTGTACCGAGCGTTGCACGACGTCGGCGTCGCCCAGCACATCCCGCTGTTCGGACATCTTCCCTACGTGATGGGGGAGGGGAACAAGAAGCTCTCCAAGCGGGACCCGGAGTCCAACCTGTTCCACCACCGGGATCGCGGCTTCATCCCGGAGGGGCTGCTGAACTACCTGGCGCTGCTGGGGTGGTCGCTGTCGGCAAACGAGGACATCTTCACGGTCGATGAGCTGGTCGAGCACTTCGACGTCGCCGACGTGCTGGCCAATCCGGCCCGCTTCGACACGAAGAAGGCCGAAGCGATCAACGGTACCCACATCCGGCGCCTCGAGCCCGGTGACTTTCGGGATCGCCTGGTGCCCTACCTGCAGGCGCTGGGGCTGGTCGGCGAAGAGCTCACCGACCGGGAGGCACGGGTCCTCGACGGCGCCGCCCCGCTGGTCCAGGAGCGCATTGCACTGCTCGGCGAGGGCGCGGACATGATGGCCTTCCTCTTCGTCTCCGACGACGATCTGGAGATCGAGCCCAAGGCCTTCAGCGGTCTCGGGGAGGACGTGCTGGGCACGCTGGACGCGGCGATCGGAGCGCTCGAGGGGTTGGACGAGGATGAGTGGACCACCGAAGCGGTCGAAGAGGCTCTGCGGGCGGCGCTGATCGACGGTCTGGGGCTGAAACCTCGCAAGGCTTTCGGTGCGGTGCGTTCGGCGGTCTCCGGTCGCAAAGTCTCACCACCGCTCTTCGAGTCCATGGAACTGCTGGGAAGGGAGTCCTCCCTGAACCGCCTGGGACGGTTCCGCTCCGCAGCCGAGGCTCGATGAGTCCCGCCGGCGTGCTCTTCGACGTCGACGACACTCTCGTCGATCTCAGGAGCGCCATGCGGTCAGCCTTCCGTGAGCTGGCGTCTGCTCATCTCCGCCGGGAGAGGGTCGTCTGGGAACCTGCCGCCTGGGAAGCGGCGGAGAGCAGCTTCTGCGAGGATGCCGGCCAGCAGTATGCCCGGTACCTCGCCGGGGAGCTGAGCTTCTGGGGACAGCGGGTCGCCCGCGTCCGGGACGCCTATCGCGCGGCAGGTTCGGCCGTTCCGGACGCGGAGGGCCTGATCGCCTGGGAGGACGAGTACGAACGGGTGGTGCGTCAGCGCTGGCGGCCCTTCGATGACGTGCCCGAGGCGCTGGCCCGGCTGCGCTCCGCTGGCGTGGCCGTCGCGGCCGTGACCAACAACGTGGCCTCCTATCAGCGGGAGAAGCTGAGCATCGCGGGTCTGGAGGGCTTCGACGTGGTCGTCGGCACTGACACCGTCGGCGCGGTGAAGCCTGCCCCGGAGATCTTCCTCGAGGGCGCCCGGCGACTGGGGCTGGACGCCCAGCAGTGTGCCTATGTCGGTGACGATCCCTGGGCGGATGGAGTGGGGGCGCAGGATGCCGGGCTGGAGTCCGTGCTGGTGGACCGGCGTGGAACGGTGGAGGCCCCTGACGGTGTGACGAAGGTCGCCACTGTGGAGGCCGCTGTCGATTTTGTGCTCAAGGCACCTGCTCGTGTAGAGTAGTTTCCCGTTGCGGGGCGCACAGAAATCCCGGAGGAGCGATCCTCCGAGACTCTGTCACTGAGCAGCGGCCGATGGGCTATGGTGTAATCGGCAACACAGCGGTTTCTGGTACCGTCGTTCTAGGTTCGAGTCCTAGTAGCCCAGCGCGATTCGATTTGCGGATCGAAAACCCAGCCGATAGGCTGGTGCAGCCCTCGGAGACGGGGGCATCATAATGATATAGGGCCCCATCGTATAGCGGCCTAGTACGCCGCCCTCTCACGGCGGTAACGCGGGTTCGAATCCCGCTGGGGTCACGGTCGATGGTCTCTTCCTCCTCTGCTGGGGAGTGGAGGCCATCTCTCCGTCAGTTGCCGTCCCGGCGGCTGAAGAACTGAATATGGCCCCATCGTATAGCGGCCTAGTACGCCGCCCTCTCACGGCGGTAACGCGGGTTCGAATCCCGCTGGGGTCACCATATTCTGAAATGCCTCGGATCATCAGATCCGGGGCATTTCGTCTTCCCTGCGGGATTCCTTCTTTCTGCTCTGAGGTGGGAGCATCTGACCGGAGGATCAGTCATCCCGGAGGATCATGGGATCATGGGATCCATGCGAGAGACCACCCCTGCCAGTCCCGCCGGTCCTGCCGGTCCTGTCGGTCCTGTCGACTCTGACACGGTCGGGCACCTCGGGGAGGACAGTGTCCTCGCGGCTCTGCGTGAGGTGATCGAGGCGCACAACGCGTCCGCGGCGGCCGCGTCCGGCATTCCGGGGGGACTGAGGCTCGGTCCGGGTGACGACGCTGCGGTGTTCCATCTCCACCAGCCAGGGCTGGTCGCCACCACCGACACCATGTCCCAGAACCAGGACTTCCGGCTCGGCTGGTGGGACGACCCGCTTCAGGCTGCGCGCGCCGTCGGTATCAAGGCTGCGGCCCAGAACCTCTCCGACATCAGCGCCATGGGCGCGCGCCCCACAGCGCTGCTGGTCAGCCTCACCCTGCCGCCGCAGACGCGCCTGGACTGGGCGGTGGGGATCATGGGCGGAATCGCCGAGCAGTCCACAGTCCCCGGTGCAGAGGGCTGCGTGATCGCCGGGGGAGACCTCGGGTCCGGTGAACTCGTCGCGGTGACCATCACCGCCCTGGGCGTCCCGGTCGCCAGAGAGGCCCTGCTGCGTTCCGGGGCCCGTGGCGGTGACGTGCTGGCCGTCTGCGGGCCGCTGGGGCGGGCCGCCGCCGGTCTGGACATCCTCGAAGGGCATCTGGAGTCGGCCGCGCGTGATGAGGAGCTCCTGGACCTCTGCTTGGCGGCTCAGCGTCGTCCGTCTCCTGACCTGACGGCGGGCCCCCGTGCCGCAGCCGCCGGAGCGACGTCGGGACTCGACGTCTCGGACGGGCTTCTGCGCGACGCCGACCGACTGGCCCGCGCCTCCGGGGTGAGGATCGATCTCGACGAGCAGAGGATCGAGGAGGAGGCGGCGCTGCTGAGCCACCTGGACCCGGGACGCGCCCGGCAGTGGGTGCTGGGAGGAGGAGAGGACTATGCCCTGCTCGCCACGTTCCCGGCGGGGACCCACCTGCCCGAGGGCTTCCGACCGATCGGTGCGGTGCGGGACCACCCTGACGACCCCGGTGTGTGGGTCGAGGGCGTCAGCAGTCCCGGATGGGATTCCTTGCGCTGAGGGCTGCCCCTCAGCGTGTTCCGGCGCGCACATCTCGGCGCGCTCTTCTCGGCGCGGTCAGTCGGGTCAGCCCTGCGGGAAATGGCGCCCCAGCTGGGCGAAGGTCCAGCCGGCGCGCTCCCACTGGTCGGCGTCGAGCACGTGGCGCGCGTCCAGGAAGTTTCGGGTGGCCACCACGCCCTCGAGGTCGGCGGGGGTGAGCGCCTTGAACTCGTGCCATTCGGTGGTCAGCACCACCAGGTCGGCGTCCTTCGCGGCCTCGGCGAGGGAGTCCACATAGCTGAGGCGGGGGAAGCGCCGCTGGGCATTGGCGCTGCCCTCCGGATCATAGATGAACACGTCGGCCCCGGAGTTGAACAGCCGATTGGCCACGTCCAGGCCTGGGGAGTCCCGCACATCGTCGGAGAGCGGCTTGAACGTCACGCCGAGCACCGCGATGCGGCGGCCGGTCAGATCGCCCAGGATCTGCTCGGCCAGTGTGACGACCCGTTCACGGCGGCGGAGGTTGATCTGGTCGACCTCATTGAGGAAGTTCATGGTGTGGTCGAGGCCCAGCTCCGAGACCCGCGTCTGCAGCGCCCGGATGTCCTTGGGCAGGCAGCCTCCGCCGAAGCCGACTCCGGCGTTGAGGAACTTCCGACCGATGCGGGTGTCATGGCCGATCGCGTCCGCCAGGGTGCGGATGTCGCCGCCGACGGTCTCCGTGACCTCGGAGAAGGCATTGATGAAGGAGATCTTCGTGGCCAGAAAGGCGTTCGCCGCCACTTTGACCAGCTCCGCAGTCTCGAAGTCCGTGCTGACCCACGGAGTCTCGCGCCCGAGCGCCTCGGCATAGACCTCACGCAGCACAGCCTCGTCTTCCGGGTCACTCGTGCCGACCACCAGCCGATCGGGGCGAAGAGTGTCCTGCACCGCGAAGCCTTCGCGGAGGAACTCAGGGTTCCACGCCAGCGAGACCCGGACGTCGTCGCGGGACTCCTGCGCGACCAGACCGCTCAGGCGCCGGGCGGTGCCGACCGGCACCGTGGACTTGCCCACGATGAGCGAGTCCTTGCTGATCGCCCGGGCCAGCTCCGCAGTCGCCGTGTCGACGAAGGTCATGTCCGCCCCGGTCCCGCCGGCCAGCTGCGGGGTCCCCACGGCGATGAAATGGACGTCCGCCCAGCCGCCGACCTCCTCGAGGTCGGTCGTGAAGCGCAGGCGCCCTGAGTCCACATGGCGGCGGATGAGCTCCGGCAGGCCGGGCTCGTGGAAGGGCAGATCTCCGCGGGAGAGGAGGTCGATCTTCTCCGGGTCGACGTCGACGCCGAGCACGTCGAAGCCGAGCTCGGCCATGCAGGCCGCGTGTGTGGCGCCCAGGTATCCGGTGCCGATGACACTGATGTTCTTGATCACGGCCCCATCATAGGTGGGTGCGGATCACAGGGCGGTGGGGAGCGGACACCGGGCGTGCCGCGTGCGCGGGCCGAGCCCTCGTGCCCTGTCACGCGTGTGGCATGTCCTCAGGGGCGTCCGGGGTCCTCTCCGAGACCATGCTCGGCGGCATCGGGGTTCTTCCGCACCAGTTCGGTCAGCTGATGGGCGGCCTGCACGACCACTTCGGCGTGCTGCCGACCCGGCTGACGGGTGAGACGCTCGATGGGCCCGGAGATCGAGACGGCGGCGATCACCCGACCTGACGGGCCGCGCACCGGTGCGGAGACCGAGGCCACGCCGGGCTCACGTTCCCCCAGCGACTCGCCCCAGCCGCGCCGGCGGACCCCGGCCAGCACCGTGGGGGTGAAACGTGCCCCCTGCAGGCCCTCGACGAGGCGTTCATGATCCTCCCAGGCAAGCAGCACCTGCGCGGCGGATCCGGCCTTCATCGACAGCTGCGTGCCGACCGGGATCGAATCACGCAGTCCGATGGGCCGTTCCGCCGAGGCCACGCACACCCGAGCGTCGCCCTGCCGACGGTACAGCTGGGAGCTCTCACCGGTGGCATCCCGCAGCTTGAGCAGGATAGGCCCGGCGGCCGAGACGAGGCGGTCATCTCCGGCGGCCGAGGCGAGCTCCGCCAGCCGGGAGCCGATCACATACCGGCCCCGCACGTCTCGGCTGAGGAAGCGATGGTGGATCAGCGCCGAAGCCAGCCGGTGGACCGTGGGGCGGGCCAATCCGGTGCACTCGACCAGCTGAGCCAGGGAGGCCGGTCCGGCCTCCAGGGCGTCGAGGATCATGACCGACTTGTCGACCACGCCGATGCCGGAGGGAGAGTGCAGCGGGCGCGGCGGATCCGGCTCCATGGGTGCCTGCGGGGACAGCGGCTGCTGCGTCGGCGGCGGAGTCCCGGGCGCGGTGGGTCGGGGGGCGCGGGATCGGGGAGCACCAGATCGGGGAGCGCCTGATCGAGAGCTGGACATGGAGATCATCATACGGGGAACAGGGGGCAAAGTCTCAAATAGTGAGACCCTGGGGCGTCACGGGTGGCGGGCTGAGAGCGCCCCAGGGGTGGGCCGCGGTTCAGATAGTGAGACCTGGGCCTGTGCCTCTGGATACCCTCTGGCATCGGTGCTTCTGTAGTGGTATAAGGCCGACTTCAGGAGGACCCCATGGTGGAGAAGCCGCTGACGATGGCGGAGAAGGTGTGGCGCGATCACGTCGTCGTGCTGGGTGAGCAGAAGGGCGATCAGCGTACGCCCGATCTGCTCTACATCGACCTGCACCTCGTCCATGAGGTGACCTCGCCGCAGGCCTTCGAGGGGCTGCGGCTCGCCGGACGTCCTGTGCGCCGTCCCGACCTCACCATCGCGACCGAGGACCACAACACCCCGACGCTCGAGATCGACAAGCCGATCGCCGACCCGATCAGCCGCAAGCAGGTGGACACTCTGCGCGCCAACGCGGAGGAGTTCGGCATCCGGCTGCACTCCCTGGGCGACGACGACCAGGGGATCGTCCACGTGGTGGGCCCGCAGCTCGGGCTCACCCAGCCGGGGATGACCGTGGTCTGCGGAGACTCCCACACCTCCACGCACGGAGCCTTCGGTGCGCTGGCCATGGGGATCGGCACCTCGGAGGTCGAGCATGTGCTGGCCACCCAGACACTCTCCCTGAATCCGTTCAAGACCATGGCCATCACCGTGGAAGGGACGCTGAAACCCGGCGTCAGCTCCAAGGACATCATTCTCGCGGTCATCGCGAAGATCGGTACCGGCGGCGGTCAGGGATACGTGCTGGAGTATCGCGGCTCGGCCATCGAGCAGCTCTCCATGGATGCTCGGATGACCATCTGCAACATGTCGATCGAAGCCGGGGCCCGGGCCGGGATGATCGGCCCGGACGAGACCACCTTCGACTACATCAAGGGGCGCCCCCACGCCCCCCAGGGCGCGGACTGGGATGCCGCCGTCGAGAACTGGCGTGCGCTGCGCACCGACGAGGGTGCGGAGTTCGACGTCGAAGTGGTCATCGATGCTGATGAGCTCGAGCCCTTCGTCACCTGGGGCACCAACCCCGGCCAGGGAGTGAGCCTCTCGGGCGCGGTGCCGACTCCCGAGGACTTCGACGACCCGGTGGACCGCGACTCTGCCGAGCGGGCCCTGAAGTACATGGACCTCGCCCCCGGCACGCCGATGCGCGACATCCGGGTGGACACGGTCTTCCTCGGCTCCTGCACCAACTCCCGGATGGAGGATCTCCGTGCCGCTGCGGAGATCCTCCGAGGCCGCCAGAAGGACCCCCAGGTGCGGATGATCGTGGTGCCCGGCTCTCAGAAGGTCCGGCTGCAGGCCGAGGCCGAAGGACTGGACCAGGTCTTCAAGGATTTCGGCGCCGAGTGGCGCTTCGCGGGCTGCTCGATGTGCCTGGGCATGAACCCCGACCAGCTGCAGCCGGGGGAGCGCTGTGCCTCCACCTCCAATCGGAACTTCGAAGGGCGGCAGGGCAAAGGCGGCCGGACCCATCTGGTCTCCCCGGTGGTCGCCGCGGCCACAGCGGTGCGCGGCACCCTGTCCGCCCCCTCCGACGTCCTGACCCCTGAATCGCAGCCGGCCTGAACCGGACGCACTCACGAGGAGCTGAATCGAGCATGGAACCCATCATCCGGCACACCGGCGTCGGCGTCCCGCTGCGCGCCTCCAATGTGGACACCGACCAGATCATCCCGGCGGTCTATCTGAAGAGGATCACCCGCACCGGCTTTGAGGACGCCCTGTTCTCCTCCTGGAGGAAGGACCCCCAGTTCGTCCTCAACCAGCCGGAGTACAAACACGGCACCGTGCTGGTCGCCGGGCCGGACTTCGGCACCGGGTCTTCCCGGGAGCATGCCGTCTGGGCGCTGAAGGACTACGGATTCCGCGTGGTCATCGCCTCGCGGTTCGCGGACATCTTCCGCGGCAACTCCGGCAAGCAGGGTCTGGTCACCGCGCAGGTCGCCCAGCCGGACGTGGAGCTCATCTGGAAGGAGCTCGAGAAGGAGCCCGGCGCCGAGGTGGAGGTGGACCTCGAGGCGCGCGCAGTGCGCTGCGGTTCGGTCGAGGCCGGCTTCGAGATCGACGACTACACCAGGTGGCGCCTCATGGAGGGCCTCGACGACATCTCCCTGACGCTGACCCGTGCTGAGGACATCGCGCAGTTCGAGGCCAGCCGACCCGAATGGAAGCCGAAGACCCTCCCGGCCAGGACCTGAGCTCCACGGGAGAGTGACTCAGATCCCCTTGTTGCTGGGGATCCGCTGGAAGCTCCCTGGGAGGGGCCTCCGTCATGGAATCGTTGCCTTCCCCCATGGCGGAATTGTCCGGTGCGGCCCGCGACGTTGGATACAGTGGCATGGCCACATCTCCTGTGCATCATGAAGGGATCGTCGAGTCACTATGGCCAAACTGCTCACCATCCAGGGTGGAAAGCCCCTCGAGGGCAGCGTCCGGGTACGCGGCGCGAAGAACCTCGTGCCCAAGGCCATGGTCGCTTCTCTGCTCGGCAGCGAACCGTCGGAGCTGCGGAACGTCCCGGAGATCAAGGACGTCGAGATCGTCACGAACCTGCTGACCATCCACGGGGTGCACGTCGATGTCGACCCGGAGACCGGCGACCTGACCCTGGATCCCCGGCAGATGCGCAACGCGGAGCACTCCGAGATCGACACCCATGCCGGAGACTCGCGCATCCCGATCCTCTTCTGCGGCCCGCTGATGCACAAGAATGGGGAGGCCTTCATCCCGGATCTGGGCGGCTGCCGCATCGGCGACCGCCCGATCGACTACCACCTGGAGGTCCTGCGGACCTTCGGCGCCGTCGTCGACAAGCAGGTCACCGGCATCCACATCACCGCGCCCAAGGGGCTCAAGGGGGCCAAGCTGGATCTGCCCTATCCCTCCGTGGGAGCGACTGAGCAGGTCCTGCTCACCGCCGTCATGGCGGAAGGCATCACCGAGCTGAAGAACGCCGCCGTCGAGCCGGAGATCCATGACCTGATCGCCCTGCTGCAACAGATGGGCGCGATCATCTCGGTCAACACCGACCGGACCATCAGGATCGAGGGTGTCGACCGGCTCGGCGGATTCAAGCACCGGGCAATCCCGGACCGTAACGAGTCCGCCTCCTGGGCCTCCGCCGCCCTGGTCACACGTGGCGACATCTACGTCCGCGGGGCGGCGCAGCGGGACCTCACCGCTTTTCTGAACACCTATCGGAAGATCGGCGGCGAGTTCCAGGTCGACGACGAGGGCATCCGCTTCTGGCACGCGGGGGATCCGCTGAAGCCGCTCGTGCTCGAAACCGACGTCCACCCGGGCTTCATGACCGACTGGCAGCAGCCCATGGTCGTCGCGCTCACCCAGGCCCACGGCGTCTCCATCGTCCACGAGACGGTCTATGAGAACCGCTTCGGCTTCACCGAGGCGCTCCAACGCATGGGGGCCTCCATCCAGCTGCACCGCGAGTGCCTGGGGTCCAATCCGTGCCGGTTCGGCCAACGAAACTTCCTGCACTCGGCGGTCATCTCGGGCCCGTCCGAGCTGACGGGCACCGACATCGACGTGCCTGACCTGCGCGGGGGATTCTCCCACCTGATCGCCGCGCTGGCCGCCCAGGGCGTCTCCCGGGTGACCGGCATCGAGATCATCAACCGCGGCTACGAGCGGTTCATCGACAAGATCGCCGGACTCGGCGCCGACGTCGAGATGACAGAGCGCTGAGGCTGGGTAGGCTTTCTGCTGTGACACCTCCCCGAGACGAACCTGCCTCGCTCAGCATCCGCGCGGCCGCAGGCGTGGTCCGACCTGCACTGAACCTGCTCATGGGCAAGCAGTGGGACGGCATGGAGCGGCTCCCCCGCGGCGGCTACATCGTGGTCGCCAACCACGTCACCGAGATCGACCCGTTCGCCGTCGCGCACGCCGTCTACAACGGGGGGAGCACGCCCCACTTCCTCGCCAAGGACTCCCTGTTCAGCCTCCCGGTGCTCGGCGGCATGCTGCACCGGCTGCAGCAGATCCCCGTGGCTCGGAACCAGCGTGAGGCGCAGGGCTCCCTGGAGCGGGCCCGCGAGGTCCTCGCCGACGGCGGGGCCATCATCATCTATCCGGAGGGCACTCTCACCCGTGACCCGCAGCTGTGGCCGATGCGCGCCAAGACCGGGGCCGCTCGGCTGGCGCTGAACACCGGCGCCCCGGTGATCCCGATCACCCACTGGGGGGTCCAGGATCTCCTGGCCCCCTATGGCAAGGTCCCCAAGGTCCTGCCCCGTCGCCGCTACCGACTGTGCGTGGGGGAGGAGGTCGAACTCAGCGACCTGCGTGAGCGACCCCGGACCCGCCAGGTGCTCGCCCAGGCGACCGAGCGCATCGAGGATGCGCTCACCGCCGGAGTGGGCGCCCTGCGAGGCGAGGAGCCGCCGGAGCTGATCTGGGATCGGGCGCTGCGCCAACGTGTCCCCCGTCGCCAGGTCGAGGAAGGGTGAACCATGACCACGCTGAGCAACTCCGCACAGGCTGAGTCCGTCGGCGGGGCGGTCCCGGCCGTGCGCATCGCAGTCCTGGGTGCCGGCAGCTGGGGGACCACCTTCGCGAAGGTCCTCGGCGACGCCGCCCGATCCTCCGCCGCGCCGGTCGACGTCATGCTGTGGGCCCGGCGGGAGGAGGTCGCCCGCGAGATCAACCAGGAGCACACCAACTCCTCCTATCTGGGTCAGACCGTCCTGCCCGACTGCATCCGCGCCACCACCGACCTCACCGCGGCGGTCTCAGCCGCCGACGTCGTGGTGCTCGCCGTCCCTGCGCAGTCCCTGCGCTCGCATCTGGCGGCCGTGGGTGAGGCGCTGTGCGAGGATGCCGTGCTGGTCTCCCTGATCAAGGGGCTCGAACGTGGCACGGACATGCGCATGTCCGAAGTGATCGTCGAGGAGCTCGGGGTGGACCCCGCTCGGGTCGCGGTGATCTCCGGCCCCAACCTGGCCATGGAGATCGCCCGTGAGGAGCCCACGGCCTCCGTGGTGGCCTGTACCGAGGCCGCGGTGGCTGAACGCATCGCCGCGCTGTGCAACAACGCCTACTTCCGGCCCTACACCAACACCGACGTGGTCGGGGTCGAGATCGCCGGCATCGTGAAGAACGTCATCGCCCTGGCGGTGGGAATCTGTGACGGCCAGCGTCTCGGCGACAACTCCAAGGCTTCGGTGATCACCCGTGGCCTGGCCGAGACCACACGGCTGGCCAGTGTGCTGGGCGGACAGCTGGAGACCTTCTCCGGACTGGCGGGGCTGGGTGACCTCGTGGCCACCTGCGCCTCCCCGCTGTCACGGAACCGCAGCGCCGGCCGGCTGCTCGGCGACGGGCTGACCGCCGAGCAGGTCGCGGCAGAGCTGACCCAGACCGCCGAGGGGATGAAGTCAGGATCGGCCGTGGTCGACCTGGCGCGCCGCCACGGGGTGGAGATGCCGATCTCGGAGGCGGTCGTGGCCGTGCTCGAGGGCACCCTCGCCGTGGACCGTATCGCCTCGCTGCTGCTGGCCCGAGATCTCAAAGCCGAAGGGAAGTGACCCCCTCCATGTCAGAACCAGCACAGCCCCGCCCGCGCGTGCTCGTGCTCTACGGCGGCCGCTCCTCGGAGCATGCGGTCTCCTGCGTGACCGCAGCAGGTGTGCTCAACGCCGTCGACGAGGAGAGGTTCGACGTCGTGCCGGTGGGCATCACCGCCTCGGGGCAGTGGACGCGCCCCTCCGTGGATCCACGAGACTACTCCTTCGGGGCGGGGGAGCTGCCTCGGGTTGCGCCCACGGCCTCGACCGTGACGCTGCACAGCGGAGCCGACGGCGCCGAAGGACGCACCGGCGAGCTGCTGGAGGTCGGTCCCGACGGCGTCAGCACCGCGCTGGGACCGATCGACGTCGTGCTGCCGCTTCTGCACGGGCCCTTCGGCGAGGACGGCACCCTCCAAGGGATGCTGGAAGCGGTCGGAGTGCCCTATGTGGGCGCCGGAGTGCTGGCCTCCGCCGTCGGCATGGACAAGCATTTCATGAAGATCGCCTTCGCGTCCGCCGGGCTGACCGTGGGCCCCTACGAGACGCTGACCGCCCGGCAGTGGCGGCGCGACCCGCAGGCCGCGCTGGAGAGGGTGCGCCGGCTGCAGCTGCCGGTGTTCGTCAAGCCTGCCCGCGCAGGATCCTCAGTGGGGATCACCCGGGTGGACTCCTGGGAGCAGCTCGAGGAGGCCGTCGCGCTGGCGCAGAAGCATGATCCGAAGGTGGTCGTCGAACAGGGCGTCTCGGGCCGAGAGATCGAGTGCGGGGTCCTGGACGGTCGCGCGGGTGAGTCCCCGCGCGCCTCGCAGCTGGGGGAGATCGTCGTCCACGACGGCGGCGAGTCCCACCAGTTCTATGACTTCACCGCCAAGTACACCGACGCCGCGGCCGCCGATCTCAGCTGCCCGGCCGATCTGCCGGCCGAGGCGGCGGAGGAGATCCGGCGCCAGGCGGTCATGGCCTTCGAGGCAGTGGACTCCGAGGGCATCTCCCGGGTGGACTTCTTCTACACCGACGAGGGGGAGGTGCTGATCAACGAGATCAACACCATGCCCGGATTCACCCCGATCAGCATGTACCCGCAGATGTGGCGCGCCACCGGGATCGAGTATCCGGAGCTGATCACCGAGCTGATCACGCTGGCCCTGCAGCGGCCCGTCGGCCTGCGCTGAGCAGAGGGTCTCAGCCGTCTGACTCCGTGCCGCCAGAGGTGCCGCCAGAGGTGCCGCCAGAGGTGCCGCCCGAGGTGCCGCCAGAGGTGCCGCCGGGGTCTTCGACGACCGCGTCGGAGTCCTGGGTCTCCTCGATCTCCTGCTCGGTGGAGGTGCACTGTCGGGTCTGCTCCACACGTTCGACAGCCCCGGCGAACGCCAGCATCACCGTCGACGAGGGGGCCTCCTCCACATCCAGCAGCACTTCCACTGCGGGTTCGCGGCCGTAGCTGACCAGCCGCCAGTCGTTCCCGTCCTCCTCCATCGCGAGCCAGTCCACTCCGTCGGCGGTCACGCAGTGTTCGGGGCTGGGGCCCGGCGGCTCCACCCCGCAGCGCACCACCACGCTGCTCGGATCTCCCCAGACGGAGGTGCCCTGCGAGTCGGTCTCCCGCTGGGCATGCTCTCCGATCACCTCCGGCATGGCGAGCATCACTTCGGCACAGATCGGATCGGCGGCGTGCGGAGCGGGTTCGACGGAGGCGATCCCGCCGGAGCAGGCTGACAGCGGCACGAGGGCCGAGGTCAGCAGGGCCAGGGCAGGCAGACGGCGGCGCGAGGAGACGGTCCGATCATGGGGCATGGTCCACACGGTAGCGGAGCCGCCGCACCCGATGCTGTCATGGCTCGTCACAGTTCTGGCCTATCCTGGGAGGATGTCGACCTGCCTGCCGCTCGTCGACCGCCGGATGCCGTTCACGCGTCCCTGCCGCCGTCCGGCGGTCGGAACGCGCCCACCCGAGGAGAACCCCAGTCATGGCCGAACAGTCCGTCTCACCGCCGCGCCCTCGGCGCAGGAACCGTCGTCGGATCGTCGTCGGCGTCGTGCTGGGTTCCCTGGTCGTCCTGCTCGGCGGTGCGCTGATCGCCTCGTTGGTGTATCTGAACTCGTTGTCCCGCAGCTATGAGGACAACGTCCAGACCTTCACGGAGGAGGACACCTTCCCCGAGGAGTCTCGCCGACCGGCCAAGGAGGACGACTCCGTCAACATCCTGCTCATCGGCTCCGACGAGCATGGAGGCTCCGGAGAGTCGGAGGACCTCCCTCGGGTGCCGCAGGGTGGACGCTCCGACACTATGATGCTGGTGCACATCCCCGACGACCGGGACAGCGTGCAGGTGATGTCCATTCCTCGAGACCTCTGGGTGGAGGTTCCCGATCATGGGTGGCACAAGGTCAACGCGCCGCTGGCGCTCGGCGGCATCTCGCTGACCGTCGACACGCTCGAGGAGCTGTTCGACGTGCGCATCGATCACATCGCCTCAGTGGACATGCTCGGCTTCATCGGCCTGGTCGACTCCCTGGGCGGCGTGGCGGTGGATTCGAGCTACCCGGAGGCCTTCACCACCGGAGAGGGCTACACCTTTGAGCCGGGAACCCAGCACATGGACTCCGAAGAGGCGCTGTCCTTCGTGCGGCACCGGGCGACGTTCCCCGACGGCGACCTGCAGCGCGTGCGCAACCAGCAGGCCTTCATCCGTGCGGTGATCCAGGAGTCGCTGGCGCCGTCGAACCTGTCCAACCCCGGTCAGGTGCAGGACATGGTGGAGACCTTCTCCCCGCACTTGGTGGTCGATCAGACGTTGGACTCGTCCACCGTGGCGTCCCTGGCCTGGAGGATGCGCGGCGCCACCGGTGACATCCAGCTCTTCACCCTGCCGACCGGTGACTCAGGACGATCACCCGACGGCCAATGGATCTGGCACCAGGACACGGAGGTCATCGCGGAGATCTCCGAGGCGCTGAAGGACGGCACGCTGCAGGAGTACGTGGACGACCACGACCTCTGAGTCCGTCGGCACGAGCACACAGCACGAGGAGGACCATGAGGGGAAAGGTCAAGGGCCGCCAGGCGGTCCTGGAGTGGTTCGCACGGGCAGAACAGGCGTTGGAGACCCACCGGGGCCAGCTGGACCAGCTCAACGTCTTCCCCGTCCCGGACTCCGACACGGGGACGAACCTGCTGGCCGCGACACAGACATGTCGCCGGGCTGCGGAGGGTTCCACGCAGGAGGACCTCGGCGAGCTCCTCGCCGAAGTGGGCTCTGCGGCGATGGTCGAGGCCCACGGCAACTCCGGGACTCTGTTGGCGGTGCTGCTCTCCGGGATCGCGGAGCCCTTCCATGGTCAGGAGCGGCTCACCGCGCCACAGCTGGCCGATGCCTTGGACCGCGCCAGCCTGCGTGCCTGGACCGCACTGTCCGAGCCGGTGGCCGGCACGATGCTCTCGGTGCTCGACGCGGTCGCCGTGGAGATCCGTTCCTGTGCCGCCGAGATCCAGGAGCCGGAGAGCCGTGCCGCACTGGAGGACTGCCTGCGGCGGGCGCTGCGCACCGGACGCGCCGCGGTGGAGGCCACGACGGATCAGCTCGAGGTGCTCCGCGCCGCCGGTGTGGTCGATGCCGGGGGTGCCGGCCTGCTGCTGATCCTCGACGCCCTGCGCGCCACGGTCTGCGGAGAGGCCCTCAGCGAGGATCTGCTCGAGGGCCTGCCCGGCCTGCAGGGGGCCGAGTCTGAGACCGAGGCGCATTCGACTCATGACCAGGGTGCCCCCCAGGGAGCCTCCTGGCCGCACACAGAGCCCGCCCACGGGGCCCACCTGGTGGAGATCATGGCCACGGTGCGCCTCGATCCGCTCGGGGCCGCGTCGCTGCGGCACCGGCTCGACGAGCTCGGTGATTCGGTGATCATCACCCCGGTGGATGCTGAGCCGGATGCCGCCGGGGCCTATCGGTGGCGGGTCCATGTCCATACCGGGCGCCGTGCTCCGACGGCCGAGGCGATCCGGTCCGCCGGGTCTGTGGAGGCGCTGACCCTCACGGAGCTCGGTGTATGACGGGACATGGACCGGACACGCCGCTGGAGCGGCTGCTCGGGGAGTCGTCAGCCCGGACCCTGGAGCGGGAGCTCGGTCTGCGCACCGCCGAGGACCTCCTCGACCATATTCCGCGCCGGTGGGTCGAGCATGGGCAGCTCTCCTCCTTGGCGGAGCTGCGTGAGGACGAGCATGTCAGCTTCGTCGCGCGGGTGGTCAGCTCCTCGAAACGCCGGATGCAGCGTCGCCGTGGCTTTCTGGTCGAGGTGCTCGTCGAGGACGACGACGGCGTCCGCCTGCAGATGGCGTTCTTCCAGGGACATCAGGCGCACCGGGACCTGGGCTCCGGGGTCCGGGCGATGTTCCATGGCAAGGTCGGCAGCTACGGCGGCCGACTGACGTTGAACAACCCGGACTATTCGGTCCTGCCCTCGGACGACGGAGGGGTCTCTGACCTGGTGGACCATGGCCCGGCCGGAGCTCCGCTGCCGGGGGAGGGCCGGTCCACTCCGGTCCCGCTCTACCGGGCGACCGGAAAGGTCTCCAGCTGGGAGATCTACCGCTGTGTGCGGCTCGTGCTGGAGATGGTGGACCTGGATGCCTGGCCGGATCCGGTGCCCGCGAGCGTGGCTGAGGCGGAGGGGCTCTGCGCGCTCGCCACCGCCTATCTGCTGATCCACCGTCCCGCCGGCATGGAGGACCCCGCCGACGGGCTGCGGCGTCTCCGGTTCCAAGAGGCCTTCCTGCTGCAGGCGCTGCTGGCCCGGCGGCGTGCAGTGGCCGGCGGCGGGATCGGTGCCCCGCGACCGCAGCGCGCCGATGGCCTCCTGGGGGTCTTCGACGCCGGGATGCCGTTCACGCTCACACCGGGTCAGCAGCGCTGCGGTGCGCTCATCGCCGAGGACCTGGCCGGCGCAGAGCCGATGAATCGGCTTCTTCAGGGCGAGGTCGGATCAGGCAAGACACTGGTGGCCCTGCGGGCGATGCTCCAGGTGGTCGACGCGGGCGGACAGGCTGCCTTGGTGGCCCCCACGGAGGTCCTCGCGGCTCAGCACGAGCGGTCTCTGCGCGCGATGCTCGGCCCGCTGGCGGGCACGGACCTGCTCTCCGCCTGGGAGGGTCCCGACCACGCCCCTGCAGTCACGGTGACCCTGCTGACCGGCTCGATGAGCGCGGCCGAGCGCAGACAGGCGCTGCTGGACATCGCCTCTGGGGCCGCCGGCATCGTGGTGGGCACCCATGCGCTGCTGGGGGAGAAGGCCCAGTTCGCGGATCTGGGGCTGGTGGTGGTCGATGAGCAGCACCGGTTCGGCGTCGAACAGCGGGACGCGCTGCGGCACCGGTATGCGGTCACCCCCCACATGCTGGTGATGTCGGCCACGCCGATTCCCCGTTCGGTCGCGATGACCGTGTTCGGGGATCTGGAGCTGACGGTCCTGGACGGGCTGCCGGCAGGCCGTCAGCCGATCCGGACCCATGTGGCGCAGATGACACAGGGGCCCCGGGTCATCGGCCGAGTCTGGGAACGGATCGGTGAGGAGGTCGCCGCCGGCCATCAGGCCTATGTGGTCTGCCCGAAGATCTCCGAGTCCGACCAGCGGGAGGACCCCGGCTCAGGGGTGCAGATCGAGCAGGACGCTTCGGTCGAGCTCCTCGCCGACCGGCTCGCTGACCATCCGATCATCGGTCGGCTCCGCCTGGCCTGTCTGCACGGACGGATGGACGGAGCGGAGAAGGAGGCGGTGATGACCTCCTTCGAGCGCGGCGAGATCGATGTGCTGCTCTCCACCACGGTGATCGAAGTGGGCGTGGACGTGCCCAACGCCACGGTGATGGCGGTGCTCGACGCCGACGCCTTCGGCCTCTCCACGCTCCATCAGTTGCGTGGCCGCATCGGGCGGGGATCGGCCCAAGGGCTGTGTCTGCTGGTGACCCGCCTGCCGGACGGACATCCCTCCCTGGAGCGGCTTCAGGAGGTGGCCGCGCACAGCGACGGCATGGAGCTGGCCCGGCTGGACCTGCAGCGACGTCGTGAGGGTGATGTGCTCGGAGCCTCGCAGGCGGGCCGCAGCTCGACGTTGAAGCTGGTGCGCCTCGTCCGGGACGAGCAGATCATCGCCCGCGCCGCGGAGCATGTCCGAGCGATGACCGCGGCGGACCCGCCATGGGAGGGGCACCCCGTGCTGCGGGCTGCGGTCGATGCGTGGATCGCCCGCAGCGACGGCGCTGATGCGTATATCGAGCGTGGCTGATCAGGACCAGATCATCGAGCGGGGCGGCCGGCCCCTCCGGTGGTCTCGTGGGACCGTACGGACAGAAACTGCAGGCAGGGAGGCATGCTCGTGGCGCGGATCATCGCCGGCACGCATAAGGGCCGTCGGCTGGCGTCAGTGCCGGGGGAGGGGACCCGGCCCACCAGCGATCGGGTCAAGGAGTCGCTCTTCTCCCGGCTGGAGGTCTATGACGCGATCGGTGACGCCGTCGTCGTCGATCTCTTCGCCGGTTCGGGGGCGCTCGGCCTCGAGGCGTTGAGCCGGGGGGCACGCCACGCGGAGCTGGTGGATCGGGCCGAGCCCGCCCTGCGCACGCTGCGGCGCAATGCCTCGCTCTTCGACCCGACCCGGGTCAGCGTGCACCGCGCCGATGCCCTGCGCCATCTCCACCGCCGGGACGGCGGGAGCATCGAGCTGCTGTTCATGGACCCGCCCTATTCGTGCGCGGAGGAGGAGCTCACCGCCGTGCTGGAGGCGGCGCTTCCGCAGCTCCATCCGGCCGCCACCGTGGTGCTGGAGAGGGACGCCCGGAGTCCTGAACCGCTGTGGCCGGCCGGGCTGGAACGGTTTCAGGAGCGCGCCTACGGCACGACGCGGCTCTGGTTGGCCGAGCCGTCCTGAGAGCCGAGCCAGGCTGTCAGGTCCCGGTCGGTGAGCACCTCGCCCGGGTGCGGGCCGGCGGCCCAGACGGCCTCAGCTGAACGGGACCGGATCGGGGAGTCGGTGACGGCGACCACCAGGTTCCCGGCCGCTTCGGATGCGAGGACATCGGCCGGGGCAGTGACCAGGCACCGTGAGGGGTCCCCGTCGCCGGCGGCGGCGAGGAGCCGACGGATCAGCTCGCGGGCGAAGGTCAGGTCCGGCTCGTCTCCGAGGTTGACCACCAGCACACCGCCCGGGGCCAGCCGCGCGCGCAGGCGGCGGCAGAACTCGCCCGAGGTGATCGTCTCGGGAGCATCGGCACTGTTGAAGAGGTCGACGACGACGGCGTCGTGCACGCTGCCGGAGAGGACCCCGCCCGGTGCGAGCGCCTCCGCTGCGTCGGCGACGACGGTCCGCGGGCGGGTGCGCATCGGCAGGGCGTCGAGCACGAAGTCCATCAGCTCGGGCTCGATGTCCAGCACCGTCTGCGGGGCGATCCGCACTCCTCGGGCGACGGCCCGCTGTTCCACCCATCGGGGCAGGGTCAGCGCGCCGGCGCCCAGATGCAGCACGCGCCACGGGACCGGGGAGGCGGGACGATCGCCCAGCGAGTCGAGCACTGCGGCGATCCGCACGGTGTAGTCGTGCAACAGCCAGGCGGGGTCGTCGGTCTCCACATGGGACTGCTCGACGCCGTCGATGGTGAGCACCACGCCGGCGTCGGTGAGGTCGTCGGTCCGCAGCTCGGCCAGCGTCCCGGAGGCGGAGAGCCGGACGCTGCGTGGCAGGCTGCGCCGCACCGCCGGAGGGTCATCGTTCCTCGTCGGAGGGGCCATGGGATTCAGCCTCGCGCCTGGGGCAGACGCTGCCGGAGGCGATGCATGGCCTCATCGATGGTTCCGGGCTCCTTGCAGAACGCGAAGCGGACCATGCGCTGCAGCTCGTCCTCCGGGTCGGCGCGGTGCTGGATGGTCAGCGCGGAGACCGGGATGGCGGCGACGCCGACCTCGCGGGCCAGCCTGTGGCAGAAGTCCGGGCCGGAGAGGTCGGTGACCTCGCTGATGTCCGCGACCACGAAGTAGCCGGCCTCTGCCCGGTGCGGTCGGAGTCCCGCTGCATCGAGGCCCTCGTGCAGCCGGTCGCGGGCGGTCGCGAGAGCGGCCGCATTGGCGGCGAAGAAGCCCCGGTCGTCCTGCAGTCCGTGCGCGATCGCCCACTGGTAGGCGGGTCCTGACGAGAAGCTGAGGAACTGCTTGACTCCGCGCACCTGGTTGAGCAGGGCGGCGGACCCGGTGATCCACCCGATCTTCCAACCGGTCAGCGAGAAGGACTTCCCGGCCGACCCGACGGCGACGGCCACCTCGTCGGCGCCCGGCACCGAGAGGATCGTGTGATGGGGGTGCGCGGCGTCGTCGAAGACCAGGTGTTCGTAGACCTCGTCACACATGATGCGCAGATCATGCCGCCGGGCGATGTCGACCGCCCGGCGCAGCTCCTCGGCGCTGAACACGGTTCCGGTGGGGTTGTGCGGGGTGTTGAGCAGGATCAGCGAGGTCCGGTCCGTGATGGCGGCTTCGAGGGCGTCCATGTCGGGACGGAAGTCGGGCGCGCGCAGCGGCACGCCCTTCAGCTCGGCCCCGGCCAGTGCGGTGCAGGCGCCATAGGAGTCGTAGTGGGGTTCGAAGGTCAGCACTTCGGAGCCCGGTTCGGCGAAGGCCAGGATGGCCGCGGTGATGCCTTCGGTGGCCCCGGTGGTGATCATCACCTGCTCCACCGGGTCGAGGCTGACCCCGTAGCGTCGTCGGTGGTCTTGGGAGATCGCCTCGCGGAGCAGCGGCAGGCCCAGCCCCGGAGCGTACTGGTTCGGCGGGCCCACCTGGGGATCTGTGATGGCCTCCGCCGCGGCGGAGAGCAGCCAGTCCGGGCCGTCCCGGTCGGGGAACCCCTGGCCGAGGTTGACGGCTCCGTGGGCGAGTGCTGCGGCGGTCGTGCGCTCGTAGATGGTGGGCAGCACCGCTCCGGTCTCGAAGTCGAACGTGTTCGCCCCGATCGCGGCCTTGACCCATAGGGGGCGGTGGTCCAGCGGGATGCGGGAGAGGGCGGCGGGAGTGGAGTCGGACCGACGGTCGGCGCTGGAGGGCATGTCTCCCATCGTAGACACTTCTGCGGACACTTCTGCGGACACTTCTGCGGACACACCTGCGGACACGTCGGCCCATCCGCGTGCCGGGGGGAGCTCACCTGCAGTAGTGTCCTGTCTATGCAGTCAGCAGTGTGTCCCGGATCCTTCGACCCCCTGCACAACGGGCATGTCGAGATCATCGCCCGTGCCTCCAACCTTTTCGACGAGGTGATCGTCGCCGTCTCGCCGAACATGCACAAGAACCCCATGTTCTCCGTCGAGGAGCGCATGGAGATGGTCCAGGAGACGTTCTCCTACGTGCGAGGCGTGATCGCCAAGCCGCTGGGCGAGGGGCTGCTGGCTGACTTCTGCAAGGCGCACGGCGCCAACGCCGTGGTCAAAGGGCTGCGGGATGCGAAGGACCTCGCCTATGAGACGCCGATGGCGACGATGAACCGCCATCTCAGCGGACTCGAGACGATCTACCTCCCGGCCGACGGGCGGTACACCCATCTGTCCTCCACTCTGATCAAAGAGGTGCACAGCCTCGGCGGGGATGTCTCCGAGCATGTGCCCCGCGCGGTCCAGCGTCGGCTCACGGATCGGCGTCATGAGAGCTGATCCGCACCGGGTGTGAACCGGCACCGTGCTAGATTCCTCGATACCGTAGTCCTGCGTCTGAGGAATCCTCGCCATCCGACAGGAGTCCTCGACATCCGAGGTGCGACACAGAGAGGTCGATGCGCATCATGAAGCCGATCACCAAGGCCGTGATCCCGGCGGCGGGTCTGGGGACCCGGTTCCTGCCGGCGACGAAGGCGATGCCCAAGGAGATGCTGCCGGTCGTCGACGAGCCGGCCATCCAGTACGTGGTGGCCGAGGCCTCCGCGGCGGGGCTCGACGACATCCTGATGATCACCGGGCGCAATAAGCGCTCTCTGGAGGACCATTTCGACCGGGTGCCCGCTCTCGAGGCCACTTTGGAGGCCAAAGGCGACACCGAGAAGCTGGCCGCGATCCGCGAGGCCACCGAGCTGGGGGACATCCACTACCTGCGTCAGGGAGACCCCAAGGGTCTCGGCCACGCGGTGCAGTGCGCACGCCAGCACGTCGGAGCAGAGCCGTTCGCCGTGCTGCTCGGTGATGACCTGATCGACCCTCGTGACGAGCTGCTGACCACGATGCTGGACACCCAGCAGAAGCTGGGCGGCTCGGTCATCGCGGTGATGGAGGTTCCCCCGGAGGACATCAGCTCCTACGGTGTGGTCGACAGCGGGCAGGCTCATCTCCGGGAGGAGACCGTGGTGCCGGTGACCGGACTCGTGGAGAAGCCGCCTGTGGAGGAGGCGCCGTCGAACCTGGCGATCATCGGTCGCTATGTGCTGCATCCGGCGATCTTCGACCAGCTCGAACAGACGCCGCCGGGGCGCGGGGGCGAGATCCAGCTGACCGACGCGCTGCAGGCGATGGCCTCGCAGCCGGCCGAGCAGGGCGGAGGGGTGCATGCCGTCGTCTTCCGCGGGCGCCGCTACGACACCGGGGACAAGCTCAGCTACATCAAGGCCGTGGTGACCCTGGCAGTGGATCGCGAGGACCTCGGCGAGGACCTGCGCAGCTGGCTGAAGGAATTCGTCACCGGCCTGTGACCCCTGCTTCGCGGCTCGACACGGCCGCCAGCCGGTGGTCCGGATTCGTCACAGCTGCTCGGGGTGGGATAGACTGGCTCGTCGGTCCTCGAGGATCGAAGTGTTCGTCGTCCGCAGGGAGTGTCCGCCGTGGCTGCACCGCACGGAAGTGCCCTGGTGATCGATGTGAAGGAGCTCCGGGGCAGACCCGGGACCCAGCAGCATCTCACCAGAACCCTCGGCGTGCCCGCCGGCTTCTCCACTGTGCTGGTGGGGTTCCCCGAGGGTGAGGACCTCGAGCTGGATCTTCGGCTGGAGTCGGTGCATGAAGGCGTGCTGATGACCGGTGCCGTTTCGGCACAGATGGTCGGTCAGTGCGGACGGTGCCTCGATGAGCTGGGACATCTGCTCACCGTGGATGTCATGCAGCTGTTCACTTATCCCGAGCGTGCCTCCGAGGCGGCCGAGGACGAGGAGGACGAGCGCCTCATCGGCGAGGACCTGCTGATCGATCTGGAGCCGGTGCTCCGGGACCTGATGGTCTCGGCACTGCCGTTCCAGCCGGTCTGCCGCGAGGAATGCCCCGGGCTGTGCTCCCAGTGCGGACTCCGCATGGAGGACGACCCCGAGCATTCCCACGAGCAGATCGACCCCCGTTGGGCGGCCCTGGCCGAGCTGCGGGACGGGCTGGACGAGCCTGAGAACTGAAAGACTCCACCTGGGGAGGGGCCGTGGCTCCTCCTGCTGACCTGACCGACACCGAGAGAGAAGAGAGACACCGTGGCTGTTCCGAAGCGGAAGAAGTCCCGTGCC
This sequence comes from Nesterenkonia suensis, assembly GCF_054782935.1. NCBI lineage: Bacteria > Bacillati > Actinomycetota > Actinomycetes > Micrococcales > Micrococcaceae > Nesterenkonia > Nesterenkonia suensis. The sequence goes on from NZ_BAAGRN010000001.1 coordinate 930,095, forward strand.
AACACCCGTCACCGCCGTTCGCAGTGGAAGGCCCAGGCGCCTTCGCTGGTCAAGACGGTCGAGAACGGACGTGTCGTCTACAGCCAGCCGCATCAGGCCAAGCTCGTGACCGACTCGGCCGGCACGCCGCTGTTCTACGAGTACAAGGGCCGCAAGGTCGCCGACGCGTGACCTCACCGGCTCCTTCCGGCGGACCCGTCGGAGCGGATGACCAAGAATCACTGGTGAAGAGTCTCGGGGTGCACATCGACCCCGAGACTCTTCGCTGTGCCCTGACGCATCGGTCCTACGCCTACGAGAATGATGGGATCCCGACCAACGAGCGCTTGGAGTTCCTCGGGGATTCGGTGCTGGGCTATGCCGTCACCGACTACCTGTTCCGCACGTATCCGGATCACGCAGAAGGCGACCTGGCGAAGCTGCGCTCCGCTCTGGTGAGCACCCGGGCGCTGGCGCGCATCGCCCGGGGGCTGAACGTGGGCCCGCACATCAGCCTCGGGGCCGGAGAGCGGCGCACCGGCGGACAGGACAAGGATTCGATCCTCGCCGACACCATGGAGGCGCTGATCGGGGCCGCCTACCTGTCGACCTCCTTCGAGACTGCCCGTCGGTTGGTGCTCCGACTGGTGGTGCCCCTGCTCTCCGACGCCCAGGCGATGAGCGCCGGCAAGGACTGGAAGACCACGATCCAGGAGATCTCCGCCCATCGCGGGCTGGGGGACATCCGCTACGTGCTCGAGGATTCCGGTCCGGACCATGACAAGACCTTCACCGCGACGCTGACCATCGGGGGTGCGCCGTACGCCTCCGGGACCGGCAAGTCCAAGAAGGACGCCGAGCGGGAGGCCGCTCGGCGCACTGCGGAGAAGCTCGCGGAGGGCTCCGAGGGTGACGACGTGCTCAGCGGTGGCCTGGACCGCTGAACTGCTGATCGGCCTGCCATGCCTGAACTTCCCGAGGTCGAAGTCGTCCGTCGTGGACTCGTGACCTGGGCCGCCGGTCGCGAAGTCACCGCCGTGGACGTCCACGACGAACGCAGTCTGCGTCGTCATGAGCCGCTCGACGAGCAGACCGGTGGGGATGGGCAGGGGCGCTCCTGCGGCCTGCCCCCGGCACCGGAGCCCGTCACCCGCTCCGAGGACTTCCGTGGCCGACTGGTGGGCCGCACCTTCGGGGAGCCCCAGCGCCGTGGCAAGTACCTCTGGATTCCCCTGGACCAGACCGACGCGGCGCTGCTGGTTCACCTGGGGATGAGCGGCCAGCTTCTCGTCCAGGACCGTGCGGCTCCGGTGGAGAAGCACCTGAAGATCTCCTTGGACCTCTCGGTGCGTCCCGGGGCTCCCGAGCAGCTGCGTTTCGTGGACCAACGGATCTTCGGCGGCATGCAGGTCACGCCGCTGATCGCCGCCGAGCATCCCTCCGGCGCCCTGCCGAGTCCTGCGGCGCATATCGCCGCAGATCCCTTCGAGACGGAGGCGGACGGCGCTGCTGCCGAGCGACTCTTCCGCGCGCTGCGCCGCCGACGCACCGGACTGAAGCGCGCCCTGCTGGATCAGACCCTGATCTCCGGCATCGGGAACATCTACGCCGACGAGGCGCTCTGGCGGGCGCGCCTGCACTTCGCCCGCCGCACGGAGACGATCACCCGCGCCGAGACCGCGCGGCTGCTCGAGGCGGTCCGCGAGGTCATGGCCGCCGCCCTCGAGGCCGGCGGCACCAGCTTCGATGCGCTCTATGTCAACGTCAACGGGGCCTCCGGCTACTTCGATCGCTCGCTGACCTGCTATGGGCGTGAGGGCAGACCATGCACCCGCTGCGCCGGCACGTCGCGTGCGGCGGTGATCCGCCGCACCGCTTTCATGGGCAGATCCTCCTACTGGTGCCCGAGCTGCCAGCCGCGGCCCCGCCAGGGGCGCTGGTGAGACCCCTGAGTCCGCTAGCATGGCGTGGATGACCGGAGGGCACGAGCAGGCCCGACGCATCGACGGTGCGAGCACCGACGCGCCGATGACACGACTGTTCCGTTCCGAGGGGAGGACCCGTGGCTGATCGCCACTCTGCCGCCGGGCGGCAGCCCCACCGCCCGCGTCGGGCCAAGCGCCTCAGCGAGAGCGCCGCGACGGCGGGGCCCCCGGCGGGCTCCCCGGAGCCCGCGGCACCGCAGGACACGCAGGACAAGCAGGCACGTCGTCGTCGCCGCCGTCGCATCGCGGGATGGTCAGCCGCCGTGGTGGCGGTGGTGCTCACCGTCGCCGTCGTGGCCGCCGGACTCTATCTGCGTCAGCTGCAGAGCGACTTCGACGACAACCGCAACGTGCTGCAGATGGACCTGGAGGACGAGACCGCTGACCGGACCAACGACGGCGTGATCAACATGCTGCTGCTCGGTTCGGACAGCCGCGGCGACGGCCTCGACCTTGCCGAGATCAAGGGGGAGGACGGGGAACGCTCGGACACGATGATGTTCGTGCACATCCCGGCGGACCGGTCCGGGGTCTACGTCATGTCCATCGTCCGGGACCTGTGGGTGGACGTCCCCGGACACGGGGAGGGCCGCATCAACTCGGCCCTCGACGCGGGCGGCTACGAATTGGTGATCGATACTGTCGAAGAGCTGCTGGACACCCATATCGACCACATCGGGATCATCGACTTCGACGGCTTCGAGGATCTCACTCAGGCGCTGGGCGGAGTCTACGTGGACAACCCGATGGCCTTCTCCGCCGGTCAGCTCAACCCTGCCTTCTACCCGGAGGGCACCATCCGGCTCGAAGGCCCCGATGCTCTGCGCTACGTGCGGGAGCGGAAGTCCTTCATCGAGGGTGACTTCATGCGGGTGCAGAATCAGCAGCGGGTCGTGCACGCGATCGTGGACCGGTTCCTCAGCGCCGACACGCTGACCAGTCCGCAGCGGGTCTCCGGTGCGGTCAACAGCATCGTTCCCTACCTCTGGATGGACGAGGGCCTCGACTCCTCCACGGTGGTGGACTACGCGCTGCAGATGCGGGATCTGCGCTCCGAGGACATCCACATGTTCACCATCCCCACCGGTGAGCCGACAGTGACCTCCGGGGGAGCTCAGGTGCTGCTGCAGGATGAGGACGCGCTGCGGCTTCTCAGCACATCGTTGCGCCAGGAGAACCTCGACGGCTTCCTGGAGTACATGGAGGTCCGCGAGCAGGACGAGCTGCCTGAGGACCTCACCGAGGACCCGGAGGACCAGCCCACCGAGGTGCCCCAGCCATGAGGCGCGCGCAGCTGCTGACGCATTCGTACTGGCCCGAGTCCACGCCCCCGCAACGAAGGTGGCAGCGGCTGACCGCCGCGCTGGTCGACGACGGCTGGGGGGTCGACGTCGTGACCCCCTCCGCCGACCCGCGGCACACGTCGGTGGCTCATCGCGACCAGGGGAGGATGCGGTGGCCAGCGAGCGATGGGCCCGGCGGAGAGCGTATCCTGCGGGTCCCACGGATCCTGCTGCGCGACTCGCGGGCCGGACGCTTCGCCTCGGACGCGGTGGTGTCGGTGCTGATGGTGCCGCGGGCGCTGGTCGCGCCGCGCCCGGACGTGGTCATCGCGACGGTTCCCGCCCTGCCGGTGATCTGCGCCGGTTGGCTCACCGCCCGGCTGCGCCGTGTTCCGCTGGTGGTGGACATGCGCGATGCCTGGCCCGACCTGGCCCGGGAGGCCGGGGTGCGGGCCGGGCCTGCCGGGCGGCTGATGGAGACGGTGGTCACTGGGGTCCAACGGGACGCTGACCTGGTGGTCACCGTCACTGCCGGCTTCGCTCGGCGGCTCGTCGGGCGCGGAGTGCCGCGGGTCGCCACGATCAGCAACGGGGTGGACCTGGCCGGGGTCCCCGCATTGGAGCAGCGTGAGCGCGAGCCCGACACTCTGCGGGTGACGTATCTGGGCAACCACGGCGAGAGCCAGGCCCTGGAGGCATGCATCGATGCGGTCAAGGCAGTCCATGAGACCGGGGAGGTCGACGTCGTGCTGCGGATGATCGGCTCGGGCACGCAGAAGGAGCGCCTGCGGCGGCGCGCCGCGGACTGTCCTGCGATCGAGTTCGGCGATCCCTGTCACGGCGAGGAGGTCTGGGACCACTATCGCTGGGCGGACACCGCTCTGGTGAGTCTGCGCACCGACTGGGCGTCCTTCGCCTGGACGGTGCCGTCGAAGACTTTCGAGCTGCTCGGACTGGGCAAACACATCACCGCTGCGGTGACCGGGGAGGCCGCCGAGATCCTCCGGCAGGCCGAGAACGTCACGGTGATCGATGACGCCGGTGAGGGTGGAGCCCGGGCCGAGAGGCTGGCGGCGACGTTCACCGCGCTGGCCCGCGACCGGGACTCTACACCGGTCTCCCGCCAGGGCCGCCGCTGGGTGGCCGAGCATGCGGACCTGCCCCAGCTCGGACGGCGCTATTCGGAGCTGTTGGACGAGCTCGTCCCGGACGACGGGGGCCGGTCGCCGGCCGGGGGCTCCCGGGATCCGCGGGCCGGCGCCGTGCGCCCGCCCGTGGACTGGGAGCGGCTCTGGATCTGTGTGTGCACCTACCGGCGCAATGACCTGCTCGCTGATCTGCTGAAGTCTCTGCGGGCCCAACGTGTCCCCCGCAGGCCTGGGCTGCTGGTGGTCGACAACGATCCCGACGGCGGTTCCGAGACCACGGTGCGCAGGCTCTGGCCCGAGGCTCGCTGGGTCCACCAGCCGCAGCCGGGGATCGCCACTGCCCGCAACACCGCTCTGGAGGCTCTTCCCCAGGACGCTTCGGCCGTGGTCTTCATCGATGACGACGAACGGGCCCACCCGGACTGGCTCGCCGCCCTGGTGCGCACCGCCGACGCCTCAGGCGCCGACACGGTCTCCGGTCCCGTGAGGTCCCTGATGCCGCCGGGGACCCCGGCGGGCCTGGCTGACGAGGGGTTCATCCGTCGCATCGATTTCCCGACAGGCCCCTGGGCGATGCGTCCGGCGACGAACAACGTGCTGGTCCGCGCTGACTGGTTCACCGCTGAGCCGGCCTTCCGCTTCGACGAGGACTTCAACTTCAGCGGCGGAGAAGACTCGGAGCTGTTCGGACGCATGCAGTCCGTCGGCGCCGTCAGCTGGTGGTGTGCCGAGGCAGAGGTCGTCGAAGAGGTGCCGGCTGACCGGGCCACAGTCCAGTGGATGCGCGCCCGGGGGGTCCGCGCCGGCCATGTGCGGGCGAAGAAGGCTGCCAAGGGCGGGCACGGGAGCGTCCGCATCGCCGGTGAGGCGATGGCACGTCTCAGCCTCGGAGCGGGCCGGGTGGCGCTGCGCCGCCTGCAGCGACGGCGGGTCAGCTATCAGGACAGCCTGTGGTGGCGTGAAGGCGTCGGCATGCTCCAGGCCGTCACCGGCCGGTCTCGCGACGAGTACGCCCGCTGAGCCCCGGGGTGGCCGGGGAGCCGCCCGCCGCGGGCGTCGAGTCCGGAGTCGAGTCCGGCGTCGAGTCCGGAGTCGAGTTCGGAGCTGAGGCCTGCAGGGCCTGGTCCACGACCTGCTCGGCAGCCATCACCGTCTCCCAGGGCCCGTTCGGGGCCTCGAGGCGTTCCTGGTCCTCACGCAGGTCGGCCATCATCTGCCGCTGAGCGGTGGGCTCCGGCTTGAGCGTGCGACGGTACACGGCGCCCAGCACTCGGCCGCCGGCGGTCCGCTTGAACGCCGCGGCGCGGCGGGAGACCTCGCGGAGGATCCTCCGGCGGGCCGCCCCGGCGGCGGGGCGCAGCGCGGTGGGGGCCGGCAGTCGGCCGCGCAGGGCCTCCCGGGGTCCCGCCAGACCGAAGAATCGCAGCGCCTCCGGTGTGCGCCACCGGTGGGCGCTGGGGTCCGGGACGTATTCGGCGACGATCTGGCGGATGACCTCCTCGGCCTGCTCCCGCAGCTCCGGGGCCACCTGCTCGAGCTTGCGCAGGTACCAGGTGACCAGGAAGTGTTCGAAACGGGTGTCCAGGTAGTCCTTCAGCAGTCCCGTGCGGCGCAGCCAGGCGGCGCGCGCCGCTTCGAGGATCAGGTACTTGCGGAAGTAGCGGGGGGTGACCACGTTGACGATGGAGGTGTCCACCGCCCCGTAGTAGACGTAGACCGGACGGTCCACTGCGAGGTACGCCCGCGTGTGGTGCAGCAGCTGCTGGAAGAAGAACGTGTCCTGTCCAGTGGCGCCTTCGGGCTGGGTCAGCCCCAGGCTCTGGAGCCACTCGCGGCGCGCCACCATCCCCTCGATGCTGGCCGGCCGGAAGCCGACGGCGCGGAGCGAATCCCGCGTGGGCCGGCGCAGGCCGTCGGCCTCGGGGATGCCCGCGTTGAGCCACCGGTGGACGTCGAGGACCATGCGCCCCTCGTCCCAGGTGATCTGCGTCCCTAGGGCGAAGTCGGCCTCATCGGCGTCCTGCAGCCGATCCATCAGGTGGAGGTAGCCGTCCTCGTACTGCTCGTCGTCAGGGTCGAGGTAGGTGACGAACGGGGTGAAGGCCAGCTCCAGCCCGGTGTTGCGCGGTCGGGACGCCGACCCGGAGCCGCCCGGCCGGTGGTGGAACGCCGAGACGTTGGCATGGGTACGGGCGAGCTCGTCGACCGTGGCGGCTGTGACGCCGTCGGTGGAGCCGTCATCGACGAGCAGCACGTGCATCCGGTCGAAGGACGTCGAACGTCGCAGAGAGGCGAAGGCCTTGTGGCGCAGATGGTGACCGTTGTTGTAGATCGGCACGATCACGGCAAGCTCCAGGTGGAGGCCCTCCGCGGTCCGGCGGAATCGGCGGCGGGCCTCGGCCAGGTCCTCAGGAGCGTCCACGGCACCGGTGGGCCCGTCCCCACCGGTCGGGTCCTGGGTCGGGTCCTGGGTCGGGTCCTCCGTCGGCTCGCGGAGGTCGAGGCGGCCGATGGCCTTCCGGTGCTGCAGGTGGTCGAGGGCGTAGGCGCGCTCGGCGGCCAGGGCCCGCGCGAGGTTCTCGGGGGAGCTCAGCGCCTCGCGGTCCCAGGTGCCCGCTGCGATCCTGTCAGCGGGGCGATGCAGCGCCGTGAGGTCGAGGGAGCCCCCTGCGCTGCGGAGCTCGTCGAAGCGGTGGTGGCGGTGGGCCGTCGGGTCGGTGTCAGCCGCACCGCCGTCGACGGCGACTGTCAGCGCCGCGGACTGCAGGCGGAAGGCCGCGGCGTGGTCGGCGGTGTAGTCCGGTGCGTAGCGGCGAGCCGAGCTCACCGGCATCAGGAGATCAGCCTCCTCGGCACGGTCGGGAAGCTGCTCCCAGCTGATGACCTCCACCGGCCCGCGGCTCTGCGCCGCGAGATCCGCCCGAAGCTGATCGGTGGGCTGCTGGGCCACTGCGAGCATCGTCTCACCGGGGAGGTCCACTGCGGCGCCGACGAACTCCGCCAATCGGGCGAGCAGATCGACGCCGTGGTTCTCCAGGAAGACCTGGCGGATGCCGTCGCTCTGGACGCGTCGCAGGGTCTCCAGGTCCAGGTCACGCAGCGTGGCGGCGACGTCGTCCGCGGAATTGGCGATGTGCACCTGCGGATAGTAGGAGTTCAGGCCTTGGTTGTAGGTGGAGAGCACCAGAGTGCCGGCGGCCTGCAGCTCCAGAGCACGGTTGGCGAACATCGTCTGGCTGGCCAGCACGGAGTTCAGATTCACCGCCACGTCGGTCACCCGCTGCAGGCCCATCAGCGCATGGTGGTCCAGAGAGGGGACCCGGTAGGGCCAGTACTCATAGGGCAGCAGCTGATTCGGGCTGGGCAGCGCGACGTCGTGGTAGCGGTCGACCACCGCCAGCGGGCGTCCGGCCTGGAGGACTCCGTCGAGTATCCACCGGCCGTAGGTGGCCCGTCGGGGGTACTTCCTGCCCATCCAGGACCCGGCGAAGATCACCGGCCGTCGGGCCGAGGACCAGTCGGGCTCTCCGGCGCCGGGCCGTGAACCGAGGGGCGTGTGCAGCAGCGGGTTGACCGCGAACGGCAGCACGTCCACGCTGCGGGCCTGCGGACAGTCCCGCCGATAGTCCTCCACGACCTCGGCCGCCGTGGTGAGGATGTGCTCGCAGGCTCGGGCGACATCGAGGAACTGGCGGTAGTCGGGCGGGTCCTCCTTGCCGTAGTAGACGGTGGGGACTCCGGCCCGCCGGAACGCCGGGATGAGCGTCTCGGTGAGCAGGCGACGGCGACATCGCGCCTGGGCTGACGTGACGTCCCAGGAATGTCCGTCGTGCCCGCGCCAGGTCGCGGCGACCAGCAGCACGTCGACGTCCTGGAGGTGACGGCGCCACGTGGTGGGGGTCAGCGGGATCAGCTCGGCCAGTCCGGAGAAGGTGTCGAAGAGGAACCGGTCGCAGACGATGCCGATGCGCAGCGGCAGTCGAGGGCGGGTGATGCCGTGCTCGGGGGCGGGGAGCGCGGCGGCGGCCTCGAGGGCCTCCTCGACCGCGCGGCGTGCGGTGGCCCTGGCCTGGGCGGATTCGGTCACCGGAGAGTCGGCGGTTCCTGCGGCGGTGGCACGGCGGCGCATCTGCGTGGCGCGGCGGCGGTGCGCCTCGGCCAGCGGCCTCCAGATGTCCGGGCGCCGCGTGTGCAGCATCGCCGCGGCGGCATCCTCATGGGCGCCGGCCGCGCTGACCAGCTCGGGCTCCGGGGATTGGGCGGTGCGGGGAAGCTCGGAACTCACCCCTCGAGGGTATCCCGACCGGGCCGATCGCCGATGACGCCGCGTCGGTTTTGGCCGGGGCGCGGGGTCTTGCTAAGCTGAATGACCGTGACGGCAGAGGCCGTCAACGGGGATGTAGCTTAATGGTAAAGCTTTGGTCTTCCAAACCAACGACGCGGGTTCGATTCCCGTCATCCCCTCCATCTCCTTCCTGATCTCCTCTGCCTCCTCAGGAGTGTGTATGCGAGTCCCCGGCCGTCGAGCGTCCCGGGATCGCGAGTCCCAGCCGCGGGTCTTCCTGGTCGTCCAGCCGACCGTCTCCCACTACCGTGAACCCCTGCTCAGGCGTCTGCTCGCCAGTGAGCGCCTTGAGATCGATCTGGTGGGCCGGTTCCGCAACAGCGAGGGTTCCGCCGCCGACCGGATCCAATCGGCGTCGCCGGAGCTGCTGGAGCAGGTGACGCCGCTGCGATTCCTCTCCTGGGGCGAGTTGTGGTGGGAGCGCGGACAGGTCTCCGCGGTGCTCTCCGGTGAGCATGACGTCTACGTCCTCGCCGGTCGCATCTACACGCTCTCCGCCTGGGCGGCCATGCTGGCCGGTCGGCTGACCGGCCGCACCGTGCTCCTCTGGGGGCATGGATGGAAGCGTGCCGAGGCGGGGGTGAAGCGCCGGCTGCGGCTGGCCTTCTACGCCCTCTCTGACGGCCTGCTGGTCTACGGCGACCGTGCCCGTCAGCTCGGGAGCTCCTACGGGGTTCCCGAGGAGAAGATCGCCGTGGTCTACAACAGCATCTACTCAGAGGATCAGCTCGCCGAGGGCCCGCTCGAGGAGCAGGGAGACCTTCCTGCGGGCGTCGCCGGGGCTCCGGAGCGCCCGCGACGCCCCACGCTGATCTACAGCTCGCGGCTCACCGCCCGGCATCGGTTGGACACTCTGGCTGAGGCGCTGGAGCATATGCCGGCCGAGACCCGGCCTAAGGTGTTGGTGGTCGGTGACGGCGTCGAACGCCCCCGCCTGGAACGGCGCTTCGCCGAGGCCGGGGTGGAGGCCGAGTTCCTCGGAGCCGTCTACGATCTGCCCACGCTCCGGCGGCTGTACGCTCAGGCGGACGCCGCCGTCTCCATCGGTGGGGCCGGGCTCAACGTCATCCAGGCCATGAGCCTCGGGGTCCCGGTGGTCGCCGAGGACGGCAACCCGGACTCCAGTCCGGAGATCGAGGCGGTCGTCGAGGGGCAGACCGGACGCTTCTACCGCAGCGGGGACCCTGAGTCCCTGCGTCAGGTGCTCGGGGAGCTGGTCGAGGATCCGGCCTCCCTGCGGCGGATGGCTCGCCGGGGGCTGGAAGCCGTGCGCAATCGGTACACGGCCGAGCGTCACGCGGAGGCGATGGAGGAGGCTGTCCTCGCCTTCCTGGACGCCCGAAGGGCGTGGCGGAAGACGAGGACGTCACCGCAGCCGACAGCAGACTGACCGGTCAGGACGCCGGGGTGCGCGCCCCGGAGGCGACCAGCATCGCGTCGAACTCTGCGGTCACCTCGGTGTCGTCGCGCCAGGTCAGTCGCGAGACGAGCCAGGCGGCGAGCGTGGCGAGCACGAAGCCGGGGACGATCTCGTAGAGGACCCCGGAGAGTGCATCCACGGTGCCCCAGACGCCCACAGTGACGGCCCCGGTGATCATCCCGGCCAACGTCCCCTCCATGGTCAGGCGCCGCCAGTAGAGGCTCAGCAGGATGATCGGGCCGAAGGCCGAGCCGAAGCCGGCCCAGGCGAAGCCGACCAGCTCGAGGATCGTGGAGTCGGTGTCGAGGGCCAGCAGGGCGGCGATCACGGCCACGGAGAGCACTGCGCCCCGGCCGAGCATGAGCTGCTGCCCGCGTGTGGTCTCCCGGCCCAGGGACATGTAGATGTCCTCCACCAGTGCGGAGGAGCAGACGACCAGCTGCGAGGAGATCGTGGACATCACGGCTGCCAGCACGGCGGCGAGCAGCAGCGCGGCCACGAACGGGTGGAACAGGGCCTGCGAGAGCACCAGGAACACGTGCTCGGAGTTGGCCAGCTCGGTGCCCTGCTCGCGGAAGTAGGCGACGCCGATCAGCCCGGTGAACACCGCGCCGGTGGCGGCGATGGCCATCCATCCGATGCCGATCCGCCGGGCTGCGGGCGCATCGGCCGCAGAGCGCATCGCCATGAACCGTACGATCACGTGTGGCTGTCCGAAGTACCCCAGGCCCCAGGCGGCGGCCGAGATCACGCCCAGCGCGGAGGCGCCGACCAGGAAGCTCATCCGGTCCGAGTCTGCGGCGGGGTCGGCGGCGTTCACCGCGGCGTCGGCGGCGGCGACACCGGCGGTGACCTCGCTCCAGCCGCCCAGCACCGCCAGGGCGACCAGCGGGACCAGCAGCAGTCCCAGGAACATCATCGACCCCTGGACCACGTCGGTCAGCGAGGCGCCCAGGAAGCCGCCCACCAGCGTGTAGACCACGGTGACGCCGGCGACGATGAGCATGCCCTGCAGGTAGTCCAGCCCGAAGGCCACCGTGAAGAACTCTCCGCCGGCGACCATGCCTGAGGAGACATAGAAGATGAAGAAGGCCAGGATGATGATCCCGGCGATGATGCGCAGCGAGTGATTGCTCGTGCGGAACCGCGCCTCGAGGAAGCTGGGGATGGTGATGGAGTTATTCGCGACTTCGGTGTACGCCCTCAGTCGCGGGGCCACGAACTTCCAGTTCAACCAGGCGCCGATGGTCAGGCCGATGGCGATCCAGGCCTCCACCAGCCCGTTGAGATAGATCGCGCCGGGCAGCCCCATCATCAACCAGCCCGACATGTCGGAGGCACCGGCGGACAGCGCGGCCGTGGAGGGTCGCAGCTTGCGCCCGGCGAGCATGTAGTCGTTGAGGTCGGAGGTCCGGCGGTAGGCGTAGTACCCGATGGCGACCATGCACGCGAAGTACAGGATCACCGCCACCAGCTGGACAGTGGTGTTGGCAGTCTCGATCATAGAAGCGAGTATGGCACTCGGTGAGCTGCCTCACCGATCATTGCCACGCGGGTGCGCTCATTCTGCAGGCCGGGCCGCTCAGTCCCTGGGGGCGAGGATCATGTTCGTCATCCGGGCCGTGGAGAGTCGGCGACCCTGCTCGTCGCGCATCACGATCTCATGCGAGGTCAGCGTCCGCCCCAGGGTGATCGGAGTGCAGGTGCCGGTGACCAGGCCGTCGGTGACCGCCCGGTGGTGGGTGGCTCCCAGCTCGGTGCCCACCACGGCGTGGGGCAGATCCAGGGTGAGGCGCACATGCAGGATGGCGGCCAGCGAGCCCAGAGTCTCCGCCAGCACCATGTGCGCACCGCCATGGAGCAGCCCCATGTTCTGCTCATTGCCGGCGACCGGGAGGGTGGCCACCACCCGTTCCGGGGTCATCTCCTCGAAGCGCAGCCCCATCTTCTGCCCGAGCGGGGCCACTCCGTGGGGGCCCATCAGCGGGTGCAGGTGCTCCGGGACTCCGGCGGCCTGGAGCAGGGCGGTGCGCTCGGCATCGTCGGGGACCCGGTCGGCGGCCGGCGGCAGGTGCGTCTCAGGGGCGATGCGGGCGGTGAAATCTCCACTCATGCCCACTAGAGTTGCACTGTGAGCCCGAAGAGTGAAGCCAGCCCCGAGAATCCGCCCGCCGCAGCACCCGCCTCCGGGGGTGAGAAGCTTCTCGTCGTCGACGGTCACTCGATGGCGTTCCGGGCGTTCTACGCCCTGCCGCCGGAGAGCTTCATCACTGACTCCGGCCAGTACACCAACGCCGTGCACGGCTTCACCAATATGCTGCTCAAACTCATCCGTGAGGAGGAGCCCACGCACGTCGCCCTGGCCTTCGACCTGGACACGCCCACCTTCCGGCACGAGTCCTACGATGAGTACAAGGGCGGGCGGGACAAGACCCCGGAGGAGTTCCGCGGCCAGATCACGCTGATCAAGCAGGTCGCCGAGGCGATGAACATCCCCGCGGTCACCGTCGAGGGCTATGAGGCCGACGACATCGTCGCCACCTACACCAGCCAGGCCGAGGACGCCGGCTGGCAGACCCTCATCGTCTCCGGGGACCGCGACGCCCTGCAGCTGGTCACCGACCGCACCACGCTGATGTACCCCACCTCGGGGATCTCCAAGGTCACGCTGCTGGACCCCGCAGGGGTGGAGGCCAAATACCTCGTTCCGCCAGAGAAGTACCCGGACCTCGCCGCCCTGGTCGGCGAGTCCGCCGACAACCTGCCCGGTGTTCCGAAGGTCGGTCCGAAGACCGCCGCGAAGTGGATCGGACAGTACGGCTCCGCGCAGGAGATCATCACCCAGGCCGATCAGATCGGCGGCAAGGTCGGGGAGAACCTGCGCGCCGCGCTCGACGACGTGCGGCGCAACCTCGAGCTCAACCGGCTCGTGCGCGATCTCGACCTGCCCGTCGCCCTGGAGGACACCGCGCTGCGGCTTCCTGACCGGGAAGCGATCGAGCCGCTCTTCGACGCCCTGCAGTTCAACCAGATCCGCGAGCGCCTCTTCGAGACCTTCGCCCTGCGGTTCCCCGAGGCCGCGGTCGCTCCAGAACCCACCGAGGAGCTGCCGACGCTGCGGATCCTCGGCGAGTCCGGCGAGCTCACCCAGGCGCTGGAAGCCGCCGAGGGTCCGATCGCCGTCGCCCTGTGTCTGGACCGCAGCGGGGAGGGGCTCTCCACCAAGGCCAAGCGGGACGAGGCTGCTCGGGTGGCCGAGGCGCTCGCCGTGGTGCTGGTGCCCTCGCCCGGCACGGAGGCGATGGTGATCTCGCTGACCGAGGCCGACGCCGACGTCGAAGCCGCCCTCGGGGCGTGGCTGGCAGATCCCGGACGGCCGAAGCTCATCCATGACCTCAAGGACGCCGGACGGCGTCTGGCTCGGCGCGGTCTGCGGCTGGCCGGTGCCGTCGAGGACACTCTGGTCTCCGGCTACCTCATCCAGCCTGATCGGCGCAGCTTCGCCTTCGCCGACCTGGTCACGCAGTACCTGGGCGCCTCCACCGAACCGGAGGACTACCTCAGCTCCTCCGCGGCACAGGACGTCGAGTCGGGCGGAGGAGACACCCTGTTCTCCGCCCAGGACGCCGTGTCCGGGGTGAGCCGCGCAGACCTCGAGTCCGCCGCGGTCCAGGGGATGCTGCTGCACCGGCTGACCGTGGTGCTCGGCGAGCAGGTCGCCGAGCGGGAGGCCTCGGGGCTGCTGCAGGATCTGGAAATCCCCCTGGCCGAGGTGCTGCTGCAGATGGAGCTGACCGGGATCGCAGTGAGCCGAGAGCGCCTGGAAGCCCTCGATGCCGAGTTCGAGGACTCCATCCGTGCGTCGGCGGAGGAGGCCTACGCCGCCGTCGGGCATGAGGTGAACCTGAGCTCGCCCAAGCAGCTGCAGACGGTGCTCTTCGACGAGCTGGGTCTGCCGAAGACCCGTAAGACGAAGACCGGGTACTCCACTGATGTCGAGTCCCTGCAGGATCTGCTCGCCAAGACCCAGCATGATTTTCTGGTCCATCTGATGGCGCATCGCGACGCCACCAAACTGCGCCAGACCGTCACCGGGCTGCGGGGGGCCGTCGACGATGACGGTCGGATCCACACCACCTACGCCCAGACCGTCGCGGCGACGGGTCGGCTGTCCTCCCTGCATCCGAACCTGCAGAACATCCCGGTGCGCACGGCCGCCGGACGCCGCATCCGCGACGCCTTCGTGGTCGGGGACGGCTACGAGAGCCTGCTGACGGCCGACTATTCGCAGATCGAGATGCGCATCATGGCCCACCTCTCCGGGGACCAGGCGCTCATCGCGGCGTTCCGGGCCGGGGAGGACCTGCACAGCTTCGTCGGAGCTCGGGTCTTCGGCGTCGGCACCGACGAGGTGACGGCTGAGATGCGCTCGAAGGTCAAGGCGATGAGCTATGGGCTGGTCTACGGTCTCTCCAGCTTCGGTCTGTCGAAGCAGCTGGGCATCGGGGTGGACGAGGCCCGGGACCTGATGAACGAGTACTTCCAGCGCTTCGGTGCGGTGCGGGACTATCTGCGGGAGGTGGTGGAGCAGGCCCGCACCGACGGATACACCTCCACGCTCTACGGTCGGCGTCGGTACCTGCCGGATCTCACCAGCGACAACCGGCAGCTGCGGCAGATGGCCGAGCGGGCCGCGCTCAACGCGCCCATCCAGGGATCGGCGGCCGACATCATCAAACAGGCGATGCTCGACGTCGATGCCGCCCTGCGGGAGTCCGGCCAGCGCTCGCGGATGCTGCTTCAGGTCCACGACGAGCTCGTGCTCGAGGTGGCGCCCGGAGAACGTGACGCGGTCGAGCAGCTCGTGGTGGAGAGGATGCGCGCCGCCGCGGAGCTCTCCGTCCCGCTGGACGTCCACGTGGGAGTCGGCGGATCATGGCATGAGGCCGCCCACTAGAAGGCGACGGGGGTGAGATCGAGGCGCGGAGGCGGCTCGGGGGTGACTCGGGGACATTCCTCGATAAGCTGGCCCCGTGACTTCTGAGACCACCACGCCGTTCGCCCCTGCTCCGCGTCCGCCTGCTGTGGCCCCGTTGGCCGACGGCCTGCGCGCTGAGACGTTCCCCGTCGTCGCGGACGCCGAGGGGAAGGTCGGCGACCCGCGCGTCACCGCCTTCGCCCGGGGGGTGGGTCAGGGCTTCTACGAGCGGTGGTCCGCCCAGGAGCAGGTCGACCGCTGGGTCGCCACCTTCGTGGAGGACGGCCAGGTGCTGACCGGCGTCTATGTGGACGCAGGCCGGGCGTCCAGGGAGCCGTGGGGCGAGACCCTCGAACGTCTCGGGCACGGGCCCGATCACCCGGTGGGA
The DNA here is from genome assembly GCF_054782935.1 of Nesterenkonia suensis. Classification (NCBI taxonomy): domain Bacteria; kingdom Bacillati; phylum Actinomycetota; class Actinomycetes; order Micrococcales; family Micrococcaceae; genus Nesterenkonia; species Nesterenkonia suensis. Next base: position 945,621 of record NZ_BAAGRN010000001.1, read on the forward strand.
ACCTTCGCCGAATGGGACAAGACCCTCAACGCCGGTGGGCCGGAGCTGCTGGAGGCCCGGCTGATCTCCGCGGTCACGGTGAACCCAGGTTTCCGGCGCCGGGGGATCCTGGCGCATCTGATGACCTCCCGGCTGGCGGCCGCCGTCGAGGAGGGCATGCCGCTGGCCGCGCTGACGGTCTCCGAAGGCGGCATCTATGGGCGTTTCGGCTATGGAGCGGCCACGCGCGAGCAGGAGATCCAGGTCAACGCCACGCCTGCCGGCGAGGGTTTCGGGCTGCGCACCCCGCCCACGGGGACCGTGCTGCCGGTGGACCCCACCCGGCTGGGGGAGACGCTGGACGGGCTCTTCGCCGCCCAGCACGCCGCCACCCGGGGATCAGTGGGTCGTCAGGCGGCCCACCGTGAGTTCGCGACCGCCCGGTGGAGTCCGGACGACGTCAGTGCGTGGAACCGTGCGGCCCGCGCCGTGGTGCATGTGGCGGAGGACGGGGAGATCGGCGGATGTGCGGTGTTCTCCTTCGAGGGATGGGACACCGAGCCGCCCACCCTGCGTGTGATCGACATGGTCGCGCGCGACGGCGCCAGTCGGGTGGAGCTGTGGCGTCACCTGACCAGCATGGATCTGATCCAGCGGGTGGTGCACCGGCAGGCCCCGGTCGAGGACCCGCTGGCCCACGCGCTGGTCAACCCGCGCGCCCGGAAGGTCACCGGGGTCCAGGACGTCCTCTGGGTGCGTGTGCTCGATGTGGTGCGCTGCCTGCAGGCTCGCCAGTGGGTCGCCGACGGGCGGATGCGCCTGCGGGTGGAGGACCGGCTGGGCATCATCGACGGCGACTACCGGGTGACCGTGTCCGCCGGACGCGCGCAGGTGGAGCAGCTCGAGTCGGGACGGCCGGGACAGGGCGGCGCAGGGTCGGTCGAGCCGGAGGTGCCGACGATGAGCGTGGACGCCGACACTCTGGGCACCCTGCTGCTGGGCGACGTCTCGCTGCGCACCCTCCACGCCGCCGGACGGATCGGGATCGAATCGGCCCGGGAGGCCGACCTGTCTCAGCTGGCAGCGACCTGGGACCTGCCGACTGCTCCGCATTGCGCCACGCATTTCTGAGGCGCTCCTGAGATGCTTCTGAAGCGCTGACGCCGGGGGATCCCCGCGGATGCAGTTGAACAGGATTGGGCGCGGAGTATAGACTGGGCGGGCGCGTTCTGCGCACAGAGTCGATTCAGACCTCTGACACAGATCCTGTTCGGCCCAGACGCCTCCGGCGCCCGGGCCCGGAGTATGTCATTCGTCCGTCGCTCAGTGCATGGAGAACCGTGCACTGACCAGTTCAAGCAAACGATCCATATCGGAGCCCCTACTACATGACCACCACCGCAACCGCCCCGCAGGTCGCCATCAACGACATCGGCACCGCTGAAGAGTTCCTCGCCGCCGTCGACGAGACCATGAAGTACTTCAACGACGGCGACCTCGTCGAGGGCACCATCGTCAAGGTCGACCGTGACGAGGTCCTCCTCGACATCGGGTACAAGACCGAGGGCGTCATCCCGTCCCGCGAGCTGTCCATCAAGCACGATGTCGACCCGGACGAGGTCGTCGCCGTCGGCGACCAGGTGGAGGCTCTGGTCCTCACCAAGGAGGACAAGGAAGGGCGTCTGATCCTCTCCAAGAAGCGTGCTCAGTACGAGCGCGCCTGGGGCGACATCGAGCGCATCAAGGACGAGGACGGCGTCGTCTCCGGCACCGTCATCGAGGTCGTCAAGGGCGGCCTCATCCTCGACATCGGGCTGCGCGGCTTCCTGCCCGCCTCGCTGGTCGAGATGCGCCGCGTCCGCGACCTGGCCCCCTACATCGGCCAGGAGATCGAGGCGAAGATCATCGAACTGGACAAGAACCGCAACAACGTGGTTCTGTCCCGCCGCGCCTGGCTGGAGCAGACGCAGTCCGAGGTCCGCTCCTCCTTCCTCAACAAGCTCGAGCGCGGCCAGGTCCGCACCGGCACCGTCTCCTCGATCGTCAACTTCGGCGCCTTCGTGGACCTGGGCGGCGTCGACGGTCTGGTGCACGTCTCCGAGCTGTCCTGGAAGCACATCGACCACCCGAACGAGGTCGTCGAGGTTGGCCAGGAGGTCACCGTCGAGGTCCTCGAGGTGGACATGGACCGTGAACGCGTCTCGCTGTCCCTGAAGGCCACCCAGGAAGACCCGTGGCAGACCTTCGCCCGCACCCACGCACTGGGCCAGATCGTGCCCGGCAAGGTCACCAAGCTGGTGCCCTTCGGTGCGTTCGTCCGCGTCGAGGACGGCATCGAGGGTCTGGTGCACATCTCCGAGCTGGCCGTGCGCCACGTGGACCTGGCCGAGCAGGTCGTCTCCGTGGGCGAGGAGCTCTTCGTCAAGGTCATCGACATCGACCTGGAGCGTCGCCGCATCAGCCTCTCGCTGAAGCAGGCGAACGAGGGCGTCGACCCCGAGGGCGAGGAGTTTGACCCCGCGCTGTACGGCATGGACGCCGAGTACGACGACGAGGGCAACTACAAGTACCCGGAGGGCTTCGACCCGGAGACCAACGAGTGGATGGAAGGCTTCGAGGAGCAGCGTGCTGCCTGGGAGGCCCAGTACGCCGCCGCTCAGGAGCGCTGGGAGGCCCACAAGAAGCAGGTGGCCGCCGCCATCGCCGCCGACGCCGAGGCCGCCGCTCAGGCGTCCATGGGCGGAAGCAGCTCCTCCTCCTCGCCGGCGAAGGCTGAGCCCGCGCCGTCGAACTACTCCTCCGCGCAGCCGGCGGAGGACGCAGGGACCCTCGCCTCGGACGAGGCGCTGGCCGCGCTGCGTGAGAAGCTGACCGGCAACGGCTGATCCCGCAGATCGGCTGAGCCGCACGGCTCGAGAACATTCAGGCCCCGTCCCACTTTCTGGTGGGACGGGGCCTGATGTCGTACCGGGGTCGTCTCGCAGGGAAGCGGGTTCAGGCGCGCGTCGACTCGGTGACGGTGAACTTCGGGTTGCGGGCGAGCTGGCGAGTGGGTCCGACCTCTCGCACCAAGGCGGGCCGGTGCCGCAGGTGGGAGTTCCAGACGCAGAGCAGCCGTCCCCCGGGCTCGAGCACGCGGCCGGCCTCGGCGAAGAGACGGTGGGCCACGGTGGGGTCCACGGCGTTGCCCCGGTGGAAGGGCGGGTTCAGCAGGATGAGGGGAACGCTGCCGTCCTCCCAGGAGGTCAGCGCATCATCGCGGACGGTGTGCACCCGGTCCGCGACGCCGGCGGCCTCGGCGCTGCGGCGTGTCGAGATCACCGCTGAGGCGGACTGGTCCACCGCCGTCACCTGGGCCCGCGGGTTGCGGCGTGCGGCCCAGACGGCGATGGTGCCGTTCCCGCAGCCGAGGTCCACCAGCTCTGTGCCCGCGGGAAGCAGCTCCTGGGTGGTGCGCTGGGAGGTGCCCTGGGCGAGGGTGCGCAGCAGGAATCGTGTGCCGGGGTCCAGGCCCGTTCCGCCGTAGACCGCGCCTTGAGCGCACAGCGTCAGCTCCGAGCTCAGGCCGAGCTCACCGACATCCTGGTGGGAGCGGCGGCGCGGAAACGGCGCCGTCACGCCGCGCCGCGGTCCTCGTGCGGTCAGTACACGGGCCTTGCCTCGGCCGCGGCCCGGGACGACGTCGGTGAAGTGCTCCTCCAACACGGTGTTCATCGACCGGGACATGTGCTTGTCCCGACCGCCGGCGAGCAGCACCACTTCGTCGGCGGCGTGCTCGGCCACCAGCCAGGCCCAGTCGGCGAGGGTCTCCAAGGACCGGGGGAGAGGCATCAGCACGGTGCGGCTGCCGGAGAGCATCGTGGCGGTCACCTGTGGGGTCCTGCTGATCTGGGCGAGGCGGGTCGACAGCCCCGACCGGTCCGCGTTGGCCTCGAGAGCGATCTCTGCGCTCCGGGAGTCCTGGCCGAGCCGGAGGGTCGGTCTGCTCGACGCCGGCAGGCCGGCCAGCAGGCCCAGAGTCACCGCACCCCAGTGGTCGTCGACCACGGCGATCTCCTCGCACGGATGACCGGCCGAGAACCAGGCTGCGGCTGTGTCGAGGAGCAGGCGGTCGGCGGCATCGGCGCCCGGGCCGTCGGGCGGATGCCGGGTCAGCGGGTCGAGGGTCTCCGGCCGGGCCAGCACCGAGGGCGCGACCTCGGGGGTCTGGCCTGGGGGCACGGCGGGCTGCTCTCCGGGGGAGGGACTCATGGCAGCTCCACCCACCCGACACCGTCGTCGTCGAGGACCGTCCGGCCCGCGGTCAGCTGCGCGAGGCGGTCGTCAAGGGCTCGGCGGTCCTGCGCGGTGTCGTTCACCGCCAGCCGCAGCACGGCGGAGGATCCTGCCCCGTACTCGGTCCCGAGGACCTCCACATCGCCGGAACGGAGCTCGTTCTCCCAGCGTCCCACCACGGCGACCGGGGCAGTGAGGCGCAGGTGCCGCATCCGTCGTCGACGGCGCAGCGCCCCCTGATCCCGGGCCTGGTCCACTGCGGCGACGACGGAGTCGGAGTAGGCGCTGACCAGCCCTCCCGCACCCAGCAGGGTGCCGCCGAACCAGCGGACCACCACGGCGACGACGTCGGTGAGGTCCTGCTCTCCGGCAGGCATGGTCGCTCGGCTGAGGGCCTCCAGCATAGGCGCTCCGGCCGTGCCGGAGGGCTCCCCGTCGTCGTGGCTGCGGCGGACCTCCCGGGTGGGGCCGATGAGCCAGGCGGAGCAGTGGTGCCGGGCGGTGTGGTGCTGACGGCGCAGCCCGTCGATGATCGTCTGGGCCGCCTCCGCGGTCTCGGCCCGGCGAAGGACGGTGAGGAACCGGGACTTCCTGCGCTCGAGCTCGACGACGACGGCGGCGTCCTCGGCGAGGACGGTGCACAGCCGGCCGGGGGAGGAGGACGTCATAGTCCCCCAGTCTAGTGGAGCGCACAGATGGTCAGGTTATGACCAGGAAATGATCAGCTGATGATCACAGTGCAATCACGAAGCGCCTTCTTTCGGAGTCATGAGCCGGTCCTGTTTCCGTGATCTGAATGAGACTGCCCGGATCTGGTCGCCGAGCGGGCCTGGCCGTAGAGTGTAGGCATTCACCTGGAGCTACACGCCGCCACGGCCTGAAACGTGAAAACAAACGACTATTCTTCTACGGTGAGTCCCACGATCCGGATCACCGACATCGGCGGGCCGGAGGCCAGGCAGACCCCATGAAAGGCGACCTGATGCTCGAGAGGTTCCACGACCTGTTCAGACTGCGCACGAGTCCTGTGGTGTTCTTCGTCTCGGCGGCGATCATCCTCGGGTTCGTGGTACTGACCCTGATGATGCCGGACCGGATGGGCGAGTTCTTCGGCACCGGCTCCGGCTGGATCTACGACAACCTCGGCTGGTTCTACGTCTCCGGGGTCACGATCTTCCTGCTCTTCCTGATCTACATCGCGCTGGGGCGATTCGGCCGGATGCGCCTCGGCCAGGACGACGAGACCCCAGAGCATTCCGACATCTCCTGGTTCGGCATGCTCTTCGCCGCCGGCATCGGCACCATCCTGATGTTCTGGGCGGTGGCGGAGCCGGTCAACCACTTCGCGAACCCGCCGCGCGGGATCTCGGCCGAGGAGGCTTCGGAGATCGTCGAGGGCGGCGGCTCGGTCGACCCGACCACCGTGGTCGGCGGGACGGCGGAGGCGGCCTCCGAGGCGATGGGTTTCACGCTCTATCACTTCGGACTGCACACCTGGACGATCTTCGCCCTGCCGGGGCTGGCCTTCGCCTACTTCATCTACAAGCGCAATCTTCCGCCGCGGGTCTCCTCGATCTTCCAGCCCTTGCTGGGGGAGAAGATCCACGGGCCGGCCGGCAAGGCCATCGACATCCTGGCCATCGTCGGCACCGTCTTCGGCGTCGCGGTCTCCATCGGTCTGGGCACGATGCAGATCAACTCCGGGCTGGCCGAGCTCTTCGGCCTTGAGGAAGATGCGCTCTCTCAGATCATGATCATCGCCGCGGTGACGATCGTGGCGCTGATCTCCACGCTGCTCGGAGTGAACCGGGGCATCAAGCGGCTCTCGAACTTCAACATCTGGGTGGCGATCGCGCTGCTGGTGTTCATCCTGATCACCGGCCCCACCATCTATCTGTTGCGCGGGATGATCGAGTGGACCGGCGTCTACGCGTCGATGCTGCCCGAGCTGGCGTTCTGGAACGACACCATGGCCGACACCGGCTGGCAGGACAGCTGGACGATCTTCTACTGGGCCTGGACCATCACCTGGTCACCCTTCGTCGGCATCTTCATCGCCCGCATCTCTCGCGGGCGCACGGTCCGGCAGTTCGTCGCCGGAGTGCTGGGACTGCCGACGCTGTTCACCATCGTGTGGTTCGGCATCTGGGGAACCGGGACCTTCGACATCGAGATGCACGGCGACGGCGGCCTGGTCGAACGGGTCGTCGGCGAAGGGGACATCCCGGGGGCGCTGTTCGCCTTCCTCGGCGACTTTCCGCTGGTCACGCTGACCTCGGCGGTGGCGATCATGCTGGTGTCCATCTTCTTCATCACCTCCATGGACTCCTGCGCCCTGGTGCTCAACGACATGTGCTCCGGCTTCGAGGGCAAGGTCCCGGCGCACCAGAAGGGCTTCTGGGCCGTGGCCATCGGGCTGATCGCCGCTATCCTGCTCACCGCCACCGGAGACGGAGGGCTCGGCGCGCTGCAGAACGTGGCCATCGTGCTGGGACTGCCGTTCTTCCTGCTGGGGTACCTGATGATGTTCAACCTCTCCCGGGCCATGCGCGAGGACGCCGGCGAGATCGGTCTGCTCCGGACGAGGCGCTGGCTGAAGACCCTCCCGCCGGAGGAGTACGAGCGTCGGATGGAAGAGGCCGACGACTCGCTCGTCGAGGCCGTGGTCGCCCCGGACTTCCAGGAGGGGACCCAGCCCGAAGGGGCGCCAGAGGTGGACCATGTCGAGCAGCCGGAGATCGTCGAGGAGTACCGCATCCGCACCGGCGAGGCCCCTGTGGTCGATGCCAGGGATGCCGGCGACGTCCGCAGCACAGGGGACTCGGACCGGAGCTGAGTCCGCGGGTGCTCACTGCGGCGGCTGCACGCAGCGCAGCGGGGCTCCGTCTCGGGGGACGTTGGTGATGTTGCGCAGCCGGGTGCCGGCCGGCCGCTCGGCCACCGGCTCCACCTGCCGCAGCACTTCGCGGAGCACCTCGACCCCTTCCATCTGGGCGAAGGCCGCGCCGAGGCACCGGCGCACCCCGCCGCCGAACGGGATCCAGGTGTGCGGGTCCAGGGAGCCGTCCAGGAAACGCTCGGGGCGGAAGTCCTCCGGAGCGTGCACATGGCGAGGATCCGACTGGGTGAGCATGATCGCCGGGGCGACCGTCACACCGGCAGGAAGCGTCCAGCGGCCGACCCGCTGCTCGCTGCGCAGCGTGCGGGCGACGAAGTCGATGATCGGATGTAGCCGCAGGGTCTCCTTAAGACAGGCCTCCAGAAAGTCGTCATCGCCGCTCTCCGCGGCCTGACGGGCGCGTCGGCGCACCTGAGGGCGACGGCCCAGCTCATGCAGGGTCCAGGCGAGCGCGGAGGCCGTGGTCTCGTAGCCGGCCAGCACCAGGGTGACCAGCTGGTCCCGCAGCTGCGCGTCGTCCAGTCCTGCGGCGATCAGCAGAGCCAGCACGTCGGGGCGGTGCGGGACGTCCTCGGCGTGCTGCTCCGCCCGTCGGGCGGCCAGCTCCTCGGCGATCAGCTGGTCCACCTCCTGCAGGTTCCTTCGCTCGCCCCGCCACGGGGGCACCCCACGCAGCGGGGGATACAGCCATCCCAGGGCCACCACCGGACCGACGTCCACCAGCCGCAGGAGGCGGGGGCGCAGCCGCTCCAGGCGCTCGGTGGAGCTCACCCCGAAGACCACCTGCAGCATCACCTCCAGGGTCACCGCACTCATCCGGGCCGACGTGTCGACGGTCTCCCCGGGGCGCCAGCCGGAGACCTCGTCCTGCACGAGACGGCGGACCGTGTCCCGATGCGAGCGCACAGCCTGCGGGGAGAAGGCGGGCATGAGGGCCCGACGGAGCGCTCGATGGTCCTCGCCGTCGGTGAGCATCACCGATCGATCACCCATCGCCGCACGGAGCACCTCGTTGCCCCCGGCGCCGCTGAACTCCCAGGAGTCTCCGGCGAAGATCTCCCGGACATCGGCGGGATCGGAGAACAGGACGACAGTCTGCGGTCCCGGCAGCAGTCGGAGCCTGATCGTGCTGCCGTAGCGGGCCCGCCATCGGGGAAAGGCCCGGCGGCGGTCGCCGTACGCCATCAGTGTCTGCACGAGTGCGGGCAGCCGTGGCCCGGGAGGAAGCGCCATGAGCGGATTCTTGCATAGACTCACCCCATGATCGGCAGTTCCACCGCCCGCCCGCCTCACTCCGGCGGGGAGTCAGGCGCTGACTCCCACGCTGCGTCAGCCGAGCCCCCCACGCCCGCACGTGCGGGACCCGCCGCCGACACGCTCCTGGTCGGCCTCACCGGCAGCATCGCCTCCGGAAAGTCCGCCGTCGCGGCCCGGATGGCCGCACGGGGCGCCGTCGTGATCGATGCCGACGTCCTCTCCCGCTACGCGCTGCAGCCCGGCGGTGAGGGGCTCACTGAGGTCGCTGAGGCCTTCGGGGGGTCGGTGCTCCAGGCCGACGGCGCGCTGGACCGGGCGGCACTGGGAGCGATCGTGTTCGCCGACCCGGCGGCCCGCCGGCGGCTGAACTCCATCGTCCACCCCAAAGTCCGCCGACAGGCCCGGGAGCTGCGCGAGAAGGCCCCTCCCGGCAGCGTCGTCGTGGAGGACATCCCTCTGCTGGTGGAGACCGGTCAGGCGGATCGCTTCGATCTGGTGGTGGTGGTCCACGCCCCGGAGGAGGAACGCATCCGCCGGATCGTCGAGGACCGGGAGGGCACCGAGGCCGACGCCCGGGCCCGCATCGAAGCCCAGGCCACCGATGCCCAGCGGGCGGAGGTGGCCGATGTGGTGCTGGACAACTCGGGAACCCTGGAAGAGCTCTATGCCCAGGTGGACGAGCTCATGGACCGCCTGATGCGGCCGGACCGCGGCGGTCTGGTCGACCCAGCCCGATGAGCCGGGCGCGTCGGGCGGACAGTCCCGGGGGCGGGCTCGGCAGGAGACGTGGGTCGAAGACTTCTTCGAGGTGGACGCGGTAGGCTGTCCGGGGCGGATCGGAGCCCCGGTCCGCCGCATCCACGAGACGGGAGGCGAGTGGACGATGTCTCTGGCGCCGAAGATCAGTCGCACGGTGGCCCCCTTCGAGGTGATCAGTCCGTACCAGCCCTCCGGAGACCAGCCGAAGGCGATCGAGGAGCTGGCGGAACGGATCGAAGGCGGCGAGAAGGACGTCGTGCTCATGGGTGCCACGGGCACCGGCAAGTCGGCCACGGCCGCCTGGCTCGTCGAAAGGGTCCAGCGTCCCACCCTCATCATGGTGCAGAACAAGACGCTGGCCGCCCAGCTCGCCAACGAGTTCCGAGAGCTGCTGCCGAACAACGCAGTGGAATACTTCGTCTCCTACTACGACTACTATCAGCCCGAGGCCTACGTCCCGCAGACGGACACCTTCATCGAGAAGGACTCCTCCGTCAACGAGGAGGTCGAGCGGCTGCGCCATTCGGCGACCAACGCCCTGCTGACCCGCCGTGACGTCGTGGTCGTCGCGACCGTCTCCTGCATCTACGGACTCGGCACCCCGGAGGAGTACATCGCGCAGATGGTGCCGGTACGTCGGGGGGACATGCTCGACCGGGACGAGCTGCTCCGCCGCTTCGTGACGATGCAGTACGTCCGTAACGACACAGACTTCCACCGCGGCACCTTCCGGGTCCGCGGGGACACGGTGGAGATCATCCCGATGTACGAGGAGCTCGCCGTGCGCATCGAGTTCTTCGGCGACGAGATCGAGGCGATCCACACGCTCCACCCGCTCACCGGCACCGTGGTGCGCGAGGAGGAGGAGATGTACATCTTCCCCGCCAGCCACTATGTCGCCGGCGACGAGCGCATGGCCCGAGCCGTCACAGCCATCGAGGACGAGCTGCGGGACCGCCTCGAGGAGCTGGAGTCCCAGGACAAGCTGCTCGAGGCGCAGCGGCTGCGCATGCGCACCACCTACGACCTCGAGATGATGCAGCAGATGGGCTTCTGCAACGGCATCGAGAACTACTCCCGGCACATCGACGGACGTCCGGCGGGTTCGGCGCCGCACTGCCTGCTGGACTACTTCCCCGACGACTTCCTGCTCATCGTCGACGAGTCCCATGTGACGATCCCGCAGATCGGCGGCATGTACGAAGGCGACATGTCTCGCAAACGGACGCTGGTGGAGCACGGGTTCCGGCTGCCCTCGGCGATGGACAACCGTCCCCTGAAGTGGGACGAGTTCCTCGAAAGGATCGGACAGACGGTCTACCTGTCGGCGACCCCCGGGCCCTACGAGCTCGGCGTCTCCGACGGTGTCGTCGAGCAGATCATCCGTCCGACGGGGCTCATCGACCCGGAGGTCGTCGTCAAACCGACGCAGGGGCAGATCGACGACCTGCTCGGCGAGATCCGCTCCCGTACGGAGCGCGACGAACGGGTGCTGGTCACCACGCTGACCAAACGGATGGCCGAGGACCTCACCGAGTACCTGCTGGACCACGGGGTCAAGGTCGAATACCTGCATTCGGACGTGGACACGCTCAGACGTGTGGAGATCCTCCGGGAGCTGCGCCGCGGGACACACGACGTGGTCGTCGGCATCAACCTGCTCCGCGAGGGCCTGGACCTGCCCGAGGTCTCGCTGGTCTCGATCCTGGACGCCGACAAGGAAGGCTTCCTGCGCTCCACCCGGTCGCTCATCCAGACCATCGGCCGTGCCGCCCGCAACGTGTCCGGTCAGGTGCACATGTACGCGGACCGGATCACCGATTCGATGCGGCAGGCCATCGACGAGACGGAGCGACGTCGGCAGATCCAGCAGGCCTACAACGAGGAGCACGGGATCGACCCCCGCCCGCTGCAGAAGAAGATCGCCGACATCACCGACCAGCTTGCTCGGGAGGACGCCGACACCGCCGATCTGCTCCAGGGTATGGGCGGCCTCGCCACCGGCTTCGAGTACGGCAAGGGCCACCGCGGCTGGACCGGATTCCAGAAGGACGGAGCCGGCGCCCCGGAGGAGGCGGCGTCGGGCACTGCCGCCTCGACGACTCCGGCCACGGATCTGGCCGATCTCATCGAGCAGATGACCGGCCAGATGCACCATGCCGCCGAGGAGCTGAACTTCGAGCTGGCGGCTCGGCTCCGGGATGAGATCGGGGATCTGAAGAAGGAGCTGCGCCAGATGCAGCAGGCCGGGCACGACTGAGCCCGGGCGGGCGGGTGTATGCTGAACCCCTGCGTGAGGGAGTATCCGTCAGCGCTGTGCACGTCAGCACGCGGGTCGTCGTCGACCTGCCGGGCACTGCGGCCGGGAGCCGCCAGATCCGCCAGGATCGTCGAGGCGCCCCGGGGGAGAGACTCGCGAGGACCGTCCACATCCTCGTGACCCTCGAAAGGATCCTCTCCCGTGGAGATCACCCCCCTGGTCTGGGGACTCACCATCCTGCTCATCGTCGGGCTGCTCGCCTTCGACTTCATCGTCCATGTGCGCAAGGCCCACATTCCCAGCATCCGCGAGGCTGCGGTCTGGTCGGCCCTCTACATCGGCGCCGCACTGGTCTTCGGCCTCGTCTTCCTGATGCTCGGCGATCCGGCGCTGGCCGCCGAGTACTATGCCGGCTACGTCACCGAGAAGGCGCTCTCGGTGGACAACCTGTTCGTCTTCCTGGTGATCATCGCCAGCTTCAACGTCCCCCGTGAGGATCAGCAGAAGGTGTTGCTGTTCGGGATCGTCTTCGCGCTGATCGCCCGCACCGGCCTCATCCTGCTCGGCGCCGGGCTGATCCACGCCTTCTCCGACGTCTTCTACCTCTTCGGCATCATCCTGCTGGCCACCGCCGTCCAGCTGCTGAGGAAGGGCGCCGGAGGTGAGGACGCCGCCGACGAGGCGGACAACGTCATCATCCGGCTGGCTCGGCGGTTCCTGCACACCACGGAGCACTACGACCGCGACCGGCTCGTCACGCGGGTGGACGGCAAGCGGATGCTGACCCCGATGCTGCTGGTCATGGTCGCCATCGGCGGTACCGACATCCTCTTCGCCGTGGACTCCATCCCCGCGATCTACGGGCTGACCCAGGAGCCGTACATCGTCTTCGCCGCGACCGCCTTCTCGCTGATGGGGCTGCGGCAGCTGTACTTCCTGATCGACGGCCTGCTGGACAGGTTGGTGCACCTCTCCTACGGGCTGGCGGTGATCCTCGGCTTCATCGGCGTGAAGCTGCTGCTCCACGGGCTGCACGAGAACGGCCTGCCGTTCGTCAACGGCGGGGAGCCGGTGGCGGTCCCGGAGATCTCCACCGGCATGTCGCTGATCGTGATCGTCTCGGTGCTCGCGGTGACGGTGGTCAGCTCGCTGCTCTCGCCGGCGGGCCGGGCGCTGCGCGGCGCCCGGCCCGCCGGCGACGAGCCTGTCCGGGAGCAGCCTGGGCTGCCTCAGGCCTCCGGCAGCGAGAAGTCGGCCCGCCGTCCCTGAGGCACCAGGTCCAGGTAGCCGCCGTCCTCCTCGGAGGCATGCTTGGCGATGAAACTGCGCACCAGCGGGCAGTACGGCAGCACCGAGAGGCCCTCGGCCCGGGTCTGGTCGAGAGCCTGGCGCACCAGCTGGGAGGCCAGGCCGCGGCCCTGGTGGGCCTCCCCGATCTCGGTGTGGGTGAAGGATCGCGACCCGTCGCGGGCGGAGCGGTACTCGGCGAAGCCTGCCAGGGCCCCGTCGACGAGGATCGCGAAACGGGTCTGGTCGGCCTGATTGACGACCTCGACGCCGTCCTCAGTCGACTCGGGCGTGGGTGAATCGCTCATCAGGGGTTCCTTCCGGTGTGGGTGCGTCCGGATCAGGCGACGCCTCCTGCTCCTCGGATCCCTCCTCGGGAGAAAGCACCACGGGGGCGGGGGCGTCGGTCAGGTGGAGCAGCTCGCGCAGGATGCGGGCGCCGTCGTCGTGAAGACCGTCGTGGTGGAACTCGTCGGTCTCCCATACGCGGAGCCCCTGAACCTGCGCGGCGGTCTCCCATGACAGCTCACGGGCCACGTAGACGTCGTCGGTGTAGACGGCGGCCGCGGCCGGGACCGTGTTCCGCCCCAGCTGTGCCACGTCGTACAGCGGCTCCCAGTCGTCGACGGCGGCGAGGCGGTCGGCTGCCTCGGCCAGCGGGGCCAGGGCCGGGTCCAGGGCGACGTGGTGACGCAGGATCATCTCACCGGTCAGCAGGGGAGAGGCCGCCGCGGGGGAGAACTCCGGGTACTCATCCAGGACGCGTGCGGCCGCCCAGTCTGTGGCGCCCCGACCCGCGGTGAGCTCGGCGGGCTGTCCGTAGATGGACTCGTGCATCACCGCGTACATCGGGGCCGAGGCGAATGAGATCTGCTGATGCACCGCGTGGAGAAAGGTGTCGGAGAGCTCATCCCGGGTGGGTGAAACGAAGGCCTCCTCGAGGAGGAAGTGCAGGGAGTCGGCCCGGGTGTTGCCGCCCAGCAGCATTCCGAGCATCTGCAGGCGCGGCACGGTCAGCGGGGACCCGTCCGGCAGCCGCTCATCGGCGCGTCGCAGGTGGTCGATCACGGCGTCCAGGCGTTCGCGGTCCTCGGGGAAGCGGGAGAAGTGCTCTCGGTTCCGAGCCGCCATCCTCGCGTAGGTCGCCTGGTAGACACGGTCGGCGTGGCCGGTCAGCGGTGCGAGGCCTCCGGTGATCAGCGCCCGGTCGAGGGAATCAGGGGAGAAAGACAGGTAGGTCAGGGTGCAGAAGCCGCCGAAGCTCTGCCCGAGGACGCTCCAGGTCTCCAGACCCAGGCTCCGGCGGAAGGCCTCCGCGTCACGCACGATGGAGTCCGCGCGGAAGTGTCGCAGGTGGGCGGCCTGCTCGGCGCCGCGGCCGCGGCGCAGCAGGGACCGGCGAGTCAGCGGTGTGGACAGTCCGGTGCCGCGCTGATCCAGCATCAGGATCCGGAACCTGCGGCCGGCCTCCTGCATCCATCCGGGCAGGCGCGGCGGACGCACTCCCTTGCCGCCGGGCCCGCCCTGGAGATAGAGCAGCCACGGCATGCTCGCCACGCGCTCCTCGCCTCGCTCGGCGGCCTCCGCACTGACGAACTCGCGGGCGAAGACCTCGATCTGCTCGCCGTCGGGGAGGGCATGGTCCAGGGGCACCTGCAGACGGTGCTCCACCAGACGGGTGCCGTCCAGGAGGGTGCGGGCGGGGGAGGACGTCGGGGTCATGCTGCCTCTCTCTGCTGACCTCTCGGGCCGGCGTCGTCGTCGGGTCCCCGGAGGCGACCCGTCGCCGCGGTGGGAACGCGCTGAGGTGGGACGATGGGAGCTGACTCGGGCGAGGTGGTCAGCCCCCACCGCGGACCAAGTGTGTCACAGGCCACAGCGGTCGGTCATCTCTGCGACGTCGGACGGGTTCAGGTGACGGGGGCGTGCTGGACTTCGCCCACGTGGTCCACCAGCACCACCGGGGCACCGATCTCGTCGGAGGCGGCCAGGTCGATCCACGCATGGACGCCCCAGTCATGGTTCCCGTCGGCGTCGTCGAGCACCTGCACCGCACGCCAGAAGCCGGACCGGCCCGCCGGAGCCTCATCGATGCGGATCAGCCCGGGCCCGCGCGCGGAACTGTCGGTGAAGACGTCGTCATAGACGTCGAAGAAGGCGTCCATCGCCGCGCCCCACCGGTCGGCGTCCCACCCGGCGTCGCCATCGAGCCGCTCCAGCTCCTGCTCGTGCTCGTGAGCGAAGAGCTCGGCCCGCAGGAACATCGCATTGCGGACCATGACCCGGAAGGCCCGCACGTTGTGCGTCACGCCCTCCGGCTCGGCCGGGGCGGCATCGGTGAGCTGAAGGTCCTCAGCCGTCGCGTCCTCGGCCCCCGCGGCGAGGCGCTCCCACTCCTCGAGCAGCGAGTTGTCGGTCTGCCGGATCATCTCGCCCAACCACTCCACCAGGTCCTCGAGCCCTTCGGTGACCCGGTGCTGGGGCACGGTCTGGCGCAGGGCCTTGTAGGCATCGGTGAGGTAGCGCAGGAGCACGCCCTCCGAACGGGAGAGCTGGTAGTGGTTGACCATGTCGGTGAAGCCGAATGCCCGCTCCACCATGTCGCGGACGACCGCCTTCGGGGCGAGCTCATGGTCGCCCACCCACGGTGCCGAGGAGCGATAGACCTCGAACTGCTGGGTGAGGAGATCTGCCAGCGGCTGGGGGTGGGTCATCTCGTCGAGGATGCGCATCCGCTCCACATATTCGACGCCGTCCGCCTTCAGCTCGGCGATCTTCTCAGACTTCAGCTTCTTCACCTGAGCCCCGGTGACCTGGTAGGGGGTCTCCAGGATCGCCTCGATCACGGAGATGACATCCAAGGCGTAGGTCTCGGACTCAGGGTCCAGCAGCTCCAGCGCGGCCACCGCGAACGGCGCCAGCGGCTGGTTCAGCGCGAAATCATCCTGCAGGTCCAACGTCAGGTCGACGGTCCGTCCGTCCTCGTCCGGCTCTTGGAGCCGTTCCAGCACGCCGGCCGTCAGCAGCTCCCGCAGGATCTGCAGGGCCCGCCGCTGCAGGAGCGCCTGACGCGCGGGTGTCTCATCGCTGCCGCGGATCAGCCGTCGCATCGCCAGGATCGGGTCCTCCGGTCGTTGCAGCAACTGCAGGACCATCGCGTAGCTGATCCTCATGCGGGAGGCCATGGGCTCCGGAGTCGCCTCGATCAGCCGTTCGAAGCTCTTCTCCGACCAGCTGACGAAGCCGTCCGGCGGCTTCTTCTTCCCGGCAGAGCGGACCGCCTGGGCGACCTTCTTCTCATCGTCTCCGTGCTTGGCGCGGGCCTTGCTGAGCGCCTGCAGGTTCTCGATCACATGCTCCGGAGCCTGGACCACCACACGCCCCTCGGTGTCGAAGCCGGCACGGCCGGCCCGTCCGGCGATCTGGTGGAACTCGCGGGCGTTGAGCTGGCGGGTGCGTTCGCCGTCATATTTGCTCAACGCCGTGAGCAGCACGGTGCGGATGGGCACGTTGATCCCCACACCGAGGGTGTCCGTGCCGCAGATGACCTTCAGCAGGCCCTCCTGGGCGAGCTGCTCCACCATGCGCCGGTACTTGGGCAGCATGCCGGCGTGGTGCACGCCGATCCCGGAGCGCAGCAGGCGGTTCAAAACCTTGCCGTAGCCCTTGGCGAACCGGAAGGTCTCCAGCCGCTGCCGGATGAGCTCGCGGTCCTCCTTGCCGACCACGTTCAGCGAGGCCAGCCCGGCGGCGCGCTCGGCCGCTTCACGCTGGGAGAAGTGCACCACGTAGACCGGAGCCTGGTGGCCGCCGACCAGCTCCTCGAGCTTGTGCTGCAGCGGGGTCGTCGAGTACTCGAAGTGCAGCGGGACCGGACGGTGGGCGGAGGAGACCGTGACGACGTCGCGACCTGTCCGCTCCGCGATGCGCCGCTCGAACCGGCTGGTGTCGCCGAGGGTGGCGGACATCAGCAGGAACTGCGCCCGTGGAAGCTCCAACAGGGGGACCTGCCAGGCCCACCCCCGCTGCGGGTCGGCGTAGAAGTGGAACTCGTCCATGACGACCGGGCCGACATCGGCCTCGGCGCCGTCGCGCAGAGCCTCGTTCGCAAGGATCTCCGCCGTGCAGCAGATGATCGGGGCCTGCGCGTTGACCGCAGAGTCACCGGTGACCATGCCGACGTTCTCCGCGCCGAAGATCTCCACCAGGGAGAAGAACTTCTCCGAGACCAAGGCCTTGATGGGGGCGGTGTAGACACTGCGCTCCCCACGGCACAGCGCGAAGAAGTGCGCGGCGGTGGCCACCAGGGATTTGCCCGAGCCGGTGGGCGTGGCCATGATGACGTGCCGCCCGTCGGCCAGTTCCAGGACGGCGTCCTCCTGGGCGGGATAGAGCGTGAGGCCACGTTGCGCGGTCCACTGCGTGAAGGCCTCGACGAGGCGTTCGGGATCCGGTGCGCCCCCTTCGGCGGAGGAAGGGCGCAGGGTGTCGAGTCGGGGAGCCGCCACTACCAGCCGCGCTCCCGCCACTGGGCGAGCTGCGGACGTTCCGCCCCCAGAGTGGTCGGATCACCGTGACCGGGATGGATGACGGTGTCGTCGGGGAAGGCGGCGAAGAGTCTCGTCTCGACATCGTCGATCAGGGCGCTGAAGTCGTCGTCGGTCCAGGTCTTTCCCACGCCCCCGGGGAACAGCGAGTCGCCGGTGAAGACATGGGTCGGTCCGTCCTCGACGGGGTAGACGAAGGCCACTGAGCCAGGGGTGTGTCCCCGCAGCTGGATGACGTCCAGCCCGATGCCGTCGTACTGGACCAGGTCGCCGTGGGCCAGTGTGCGGTCGATCCGCACGCCTTCGGCATCGGCGATCGCGGCGGCGTCGTCCTCGCCGGCGGCAGTCTCCACGCCCTGGGCCAGGACGGCCAGCGCGCGGATGTGGTCCCAGTGGCGGTGAGTGGTGAGCACGGCGCGCAGCTGCGGGGCACACGGCGTGTCCGCGGCCGCCTCGGCGAGCATCCCGCGGATCGCCTCGGCGTCGTCGGCGGCATCGATGAGCACCTGGACCCCCGACTTCTTCGCCGTGAGCAGGTAGACGTTGTTGCTCATCTCGGAGACCGCGATGCGACGGACGGTGATCGCCGGAAGGTCGTGGATCAGTGAGCTGTCGGTGGCCATGGATGACAGTCTATGGTCTGCTGTCGGTCAGATGCCATGGCGTCGTCGAGCGGTGGGAGCGCACTGTCTCCAGCAGCCCGGCCAGCGCGGCGCGGAGCCCCTCGGCGTCGTCGACGACGGCATCGCTCCCAGCGGCCTCCAGTTCGCCCGCGGGCGCGCAGCCCCAGCTGACCCCGACACACGGCATCCCGTGGGCGTGGGCGCCTTCGACGTCGAAGCGTCGGTCACCGACCATCACCGCCGGCGCCTGGCCGGGGGCGAGTCCCAGCGACTCCAGCGCGGCCGCGAGGATGGGGCCCTTCCCGGCGTGGGGGACGGACTCGTCCGCCGAGGAGCCGGCCACCGCATCGAAGGCCGCGGTGAGCCCCTGGACCTCCAGAAGCCGCTCCGCCAGCGGCTGGGGCTTGGAGGTGGCCACTGCGAGGGTCGCTCCGGCGGCGCGCAGTGCGGCGAGCAGGTCGCGGACTCCGGGGTAGACGGTGGAGGCCGCCATGCCATGGGCGAGGTAGCCTCGCCGATAGTGCTCCACGACGTCGGGCACCAGCTCCTCGCGCATCCCGGGCAGCGCGAGGAGACTCGCGGCCAGCGGCGGGCCGACCATCGCCTGCAGAGTCGCGGAATCCGGGACCGGGACCTGGTGGGCGTCGAGAGCAGCGGCGATTCCTCCGGTGATGGACCCGGCAGGGTCCACCAGGGTGCCGTCCAGGTCGAAGAGCACCACTGCGTCGGAGAAGCCCCCCGTGAGATTCTCGGTGAAGTTTTCGGTGAGATTCTCGGTGAGATTTTCGGTGAAGTTCTCGGTGAAGTTCTCGGCGGAGCCGGGCACGGGTGTGGGATCGTCCATGCCTCCATCCTGCCAGCAGCCGGCGTTCCGCGGAGGCGGTGTGTCGAATGTTTGTTCGATCGGCGTCGCGGGCATACACTGGTGCGCGTGTCTGAGCGAGTTGTCGAGGTCGGCGGTCCAGTGATCCAGTCTGAGGGTGACGAGGACCGCCCTGGTCAGCGCCGGGGAGCTGGTGCCAACGGCGTCGTCGGGCGTGCCGAGGCGGATCGGATCGTGGTCCAGGGCGCCAGAGAGCACAACCTCCACGACGTCGGCGTGGAGCTGCCCCGCAACGCCTTCATCGTCTTCACCGGCCTCTCCGGCTCCGGGAAGTCCTCGCTGGCGTTCGACACCATCTTCGCCGAGGGCCAGCGCCGGTACGTCGAGTCGCTCTCGGCCTATGCGCGCATGTTCTTGGGGCGGGTCGACAAGCCCGACGTCGACTTCATCGAAGGGTTGTCCCCGGCCGTCTCCATCGATCAGAAGTCCACCTCGCGGAACCCTCGGTCCACAGTGGGCACGGTCACCGAGATCCATGACTACCTCCGGCTCCTCTGGGCCCGCATCGGGGTGCCCCACTGTCCGGTCTGCGGCGAGAAGATCGACCGGCAGACGCCGCAGCAGATCGTGGACCAGATCCTGGACCTGCCGAAGAGGGCCCGGTTCCAGGTTCTGGCGCCGGTGGTGCGCGGTCGCAAGGGGGAGTTCAAGGACCTCTTCCGGGAGCTCGCGGGGCAGGGGTTCGCGCGGGCCACCGTCGACGGTGAGCCGGCCCAGCTCAATGACCCGCCGGTGCTGGAGAAGCAGATCAAGCACCACATCGATGTCGTGATCGACCGCCTCGTCATCCGCGAGGGCATGCGCCAGCGGCTCACCGACTCCATCGAGACCGCGCTGCGCCTGGCCGAGGGACGGGTCGTGGTCGATCTCGTCGACCTCGCCGACGACGGCAGCGCCGAGAACCCCGACCGCGTCCCGGACGGACTCACCGGCCCGAAGCACCGCAGCTTCTCGGAGAATCTGGCCTGCCCCAACGAGCATCCCCTGGCGATCGATGAGATCGAGCCGCGCTCCTTCTCGTTCAACTCGCCCTTCGGCGCCTGCCAGACCTGTTCCGGCATCGGTTCCCGCCTGGAGGTGGATGAGGAGCTGGTCATCCCTGATGACACCCTGTCCCTGCAGGACGGGGCCATCGCTCCGTGGAACCGCGGCAAGGCCTCCAGCGAGTATTGGATGCGTCTGATCCGAGCCCTGGCCGAGGACCTGGACTTCTCGCTGACCACGCCGTGGCGCGATCTGCCGAAGAAGGCACGCAAGGCGCTGCTCCACGGGCGCCATCACAAGGTGGTCGTCCAGTACCGCAATCGCTTCGGGCGTGAACGGAAGTACTCCACGGGATTCGAAGGGGTCCTGTCGTATCTCCATCGCAAGTATGAGGAGACCGAGTCCGACAACGCCCGGGACCACTATGAGCAGTATATGCGCCAGATCCCCTGCCCGGACTGCGACGGGCAGCGGCTGAACCCCGCCTCGCTCTCCGTGCTCATCGAAGGTCGCTCCATCGCGGAGGTCTCCCGCCGGCCGCTGGACGAGATCGTCGAGTTCTTCTCCACGCTGAGCCTCTCCGCCCGGGACGCCACGATCGCTGAACAGGTCCTCAAGGAGATCCTCGCCCGGCTGAACTTCCTGCTCGACGTCGGCTTGGGCTACCTGAACCTGGAGCGCGCCGCCGGCACGCTCTCCGGCGGGGAAGCCCAGCGCATCCGGCTGGCCACGCAGATCGGCTCCGGACTCGTGGGTGTGCTGTATGTGCTCGACGAGCCCTCCATCGGCCTGCACCAGCGGGACAACACCCGGCTCATCGGCACGCTGACCCGGCTGCGTGATCTGGGCAACACGCTCATCGTCGTCGAGCATGACGAAGACACGATCGCCGCAGCCGACTGGGTGGTCGACATCGGCCCCGGAGCAGGGGAGCGGGGCGGGCGCATCGTCCACTCCGGCTCCGTGGAGGGGCTGACGGCCAATGAGGACTCCATCACCGGGGACTACCTCGCCCGGCGCCGGGTGATCGCGGTGCCGGAGGGTCGGCGCCCGGTCGACTCCCAGCGGATGCTGCGTGTCGTGGAGGCCTACGAGAACAACCTGGTCGACGTCAGCGTCGACATCCCGCTGGGTGTCTTCCTGGCCGTCACCGGGGTCTCGGGCTCGGGCAAGTCCACCCTGATCAACGAGATCCTGTACAAGTCTCTGGCCAACCGTCTCAACAATGCTCGGCAGGTGCCCGGCCGTCATCGGCGCATCGACGGCATCGACCACCTCGACAAGGTCATCCATGTCGACCAGAGCCCGATCGGGCGCACCCCACGGTCGAATCCCGCCACCTACACGGGCGTCTTCGATCACATCCGACGGCTGTTCGCCGAGACCCAGGAGGCCAAGACACGCGGTTACCAGCCCGGCCGATTCTCCTTCAACATCAAGGGCGGTCGCTGCGAGTCATGCTCGGGGGACGGGACGCTGAAGATCGAGATGAACTTCCTCCCTGACGTCTACGTCCCCTGCGAGGTCTGCCATGGCGCCCGGTACAACCGGGAGACCCTGGAGGTCCACTACAAGGGTCGGAACATCGCCGAGGTCCTGGCCATGCCGATCGAGGAGGCCGCGGAGTTCTTCTCCGCCTTCGCGCCGATCGCCCGCCACCTGAACACCCTGGTGGATGTGGGCTTGGGGTACGTGCGTCTCGGCCAGGCGGCCACCACGCTCTCCGGCGGAGAGGCCCAGCGGGTCAAGCTCGCCTCCGAGCTGCAGAAGCGCTCCAAGGGACGCAGCATCTATGTCCTCGACGAGCCCACCACCGGGCTGCACTTCGAAGACATCCGCAAGCTCCTGGGGGTCCTGCAGAGCCTGGTGGAGAAGGGCAACACGGTGGTCACCATCGAGCACAACCTCGACGTGATCAAGTCGGCCGACTGGATCATCGATCTCGGGCCCGAAGGGGGCACCGGAGGCGGACGGGTCGTCGCCGAAGGGACGCCGGAGCAGGTCGCTGAGCGGGCCGAGGAGGCCGGCTCCCACACTGGGGCGTTCCTCCGTACGGTGCTGTGACCTGCGGGGCGGGCTGTCGCACTGGCTGTGACGGGCCGCTCACCGGGTAGACTGAACTGCGGCCCAGCACGGACGGCGCTCTGCGCCCGGCGACACGAAGGATCAGCACGTGAGCACAGACCCCACCGCGCCTGCTCAGAAGCGCGTGGTCACCCACGATGCGATCCGCAAGGCGTTCGCGGCCTATGTGAAGATGACCTGTCGGCCCACGATCACCGGCCTGGACAACGTGCCCGACGAGGGTGGCTTCGTGGTGGCCAGCAACCACCTCTCCTTCCTCGACTCGGTGCTCATCCAGGCGATCTTTCCGCGGCCGGTGAGCTTCTTCGCCAAGGCCGAGTACTTCACCCAGTCCGGCCTCAAGGGGCGGGCCATGAAGATCTTCTTCGAGTCGGTGGGATCGGTGCCGGTGGAGCGGCAGAAGAAGTCTGCCAGCGTGGAGGCCCTGCACCAGCTTGGGGACATCGCCTCCTCCGGTCACGGCGTCGGCATCTACCCCGAGGGGACGCGGAGCCGCGACGGGCGCCTCTACCGCGGCAAGAACGGCGTGGGCTGGCTGGCCCTGGCCACCGGCACCCCCGTCGTGCCGGTGGGACTCCGCGGGACCGAGAACCTCCAGGCCCCGGACTCGAACCGCGTGCGTTCGGCGAAGTTCGAGATGCACGTGGGTGAGCCTCTGTACTTCGACCACGTGGGTGAACGCCATGCGTTGCCGGCACGCCGTGAGGCGACTGCCCGGGTCATGGACGCCATCGGGGAGCTCACCGGTCAGGAGCGCGTGGACGCCTACAACAGTCCACCGGTCGACAGGAGCGGCGTCGGCGACGATGGCTGATCCCGCCTCCTACCGGCCTCGGCCGGGAGAGATCCCCACTTCGCCCGGCGTCTACCGGTTCATCGATCCGCACGGTCGAGTCGTCTATGTGGGGAAGGCCAAGAACCTCAGGTCGCGGCTGAACTCCTATTTCGCGAGCCCGGCCGGGCTGCCCGCGAAGACCTACACCATGGTGCACACGGCAGCGCAGGTCGAGTGGACCGTCGTCGGCTCGGAGCTCGAGGCCATCCAGCTCGAGTACACCTGGATCAAGCAGCACACCCCACGCTTCAACATCATGTACCGGGACGACAAGTCCTACCCGTACCTGGCTGTCACGATGAACGAGAAGTTCCCCCGGGTGCAGGTCATGCGCGGTGATCGACGGCCCGGGGTGAAGTACTTCGGGCCGTTCCACCCCGCCAAAGCCATCCGGGAGACCGTGGACACCATGCTCCGGGTCTTCCCGGTGCGCAGCTGCTCCGCCGGCGTGTTCCGGCGGGCCGAGGCCGCGGGGCGTCCGTGCCTGCTGGGGTACATCGACAAGTGCTCCGCTCCCTGTGTCGGGCGGATCAGCCCGGAGGACCATCGTCGGCTGGCGGAGGAGTTCTGCGAGGTGATGGCCGGTCGCCCGGGGCCGCATATGCGGCGCATCGAGGAGCAGATGACGGCGGCCGTCGCCGAGCTGCGCTATGAGGACGCCGCCCGGCATCGCGATGACCTGGAGGCGCTGCGCCGGGTCTTCGAGCGCAACGCGGTGGTCCTGGCCGAAGACACTGACGCGGACATCTTCGCCTTCGCCGAGGATGAGCTCGAGGCCGCGGTCCAGGTGTTCCACATCCGTCAGGGGCGCATCCGTGGTCAGCGCGGCTGGGTCGTGGAGAAGGTGGAGGAGACCGATTCCGCCGGACTGGTGGAGCAGCTGCTGCTGCAGGTCTATGGGCCGATCGAGGATGCCGAACGCATTCCGCGCGAGGTGCTGGTGCCGGCCCTGCCCGAGGACGCCGAGCAGGTCGGTGCCTGGCTGCGGCAGCGTCGCGGCGCGGTGGTCGACCTGCGCGTGCCTCAGCGAGGAGACAAGGCGGCGCTGTTGGGCACTGTCCGGGAGAACGCCGAACAGGCCTTGGCCCTGCATAAAGCGCGGCGGTCCTCCGACCTCACCACGCGATCGCAGGCGCTGCGCGAGCTGCAGGAGGCGCTGGGCGCACCGGAGCCGCTGCTTCGGGTGGAATGCTTCGACATCTCCCACACCTCCGGCACCCACGTGGTGGCCTCGATGGTCGTGCTCGAGGACGGTCTGCCCAAGAAGAAGGACTATCGGCGCTTCTCGCTGCGCGGAGAGGCGGCCCGGGACGACACCCGCGCGATGCATGATGTGATCACCCGGCGGTTCACCCGCCATCTCGAGGAGCAGATGCATCGTGAGACCCTGGGGGAGCAGCCGGCCGGTCCTCAGGCCGCCCAGGCCGCGGACGCCGAGCCGCTGACGGACACCGCGACGGACCGTGAGGACGGGCGTTTCGCCTACCCGCCCAGCCTGGTCGTCGTCGACGGCGGCCAGCCGCAGGTGGCCGCGGCCCGGGATGCGCTGGATGCGCTGGGGATCACCGATCTGCCGGTCATCGGTCTGGCGAAGCGCCTCGAGGAGATCTGGCTGCCTGATGACGAGTTCCCCCTGGTGCTGCCGCGTTCCTCCCAGGCCCTCTACATGCTTCAGCGCATCCGTGACGAGGCCCACCGCTTCGCGATCGCCTATCACCGCAGCAAGCGGTCGCAGCAGATGACCGCCTCCGTGCTCGATGACGTCCCGGGTCTCGGCCCTGCCCGCCGCCGGGCCGTGGTGGAGCACTTCGGCTCCGTGGCGACGCTGCGGCAGGCCAGCGTCGAGGAGATCGCCGAGGTTCCCGGAGTCGGGGAGACCACTGCCCGGAGGATCCGCGAGCATCTCACCGGTGAGGAATGAGTCCCTGCTCAGCGCTCCGGTCAGGGCCCTGGACGACGGGAGACCTGGAGAGATTGTTGAGCCTGGCGCAGGGGACGTAGGCTTCCGTGTATGAGCGATGGACTGACCCCGGTGAAGCCCCCTGAGAATGAGCTGCTGATCGTCACGGGGATGTCCGGCGCCGGACGCACCACAGCTGCCCATGCGCTCGAGGACTTGGGGTGGTACGTGGTGGAGGGCCTCCCTGCTGAGCTGATCGGGACCATGATGGATCTCATCGCGCGGAACCCCGGCTCCGTGGAGAAGCTCGCCGTGGTCATCGACGTCCGCTCCCGGGGGCCGTTCTCCGACATGCTCGACGCACTCGGTCAGGTCCGCACCGCCGGGATCACGTACCGGATGCTTTTCCTGGACGCGTCCGACGAGCTGCTTGTGCGTCGCTTCGAGCAGGCCCGTCGGCCGCATCCGCTGCAGGGATCGGGGCGCATCCTCGACGGCATCGTCGCCGAACGGGACGTGCTCAAAGAGGTCAAGGCCGGTGCCGAGGTCGTCGTCGACACCACGGACCTGAACGTCCACGGCTTGGCCCGGGAGATCACGGAGATCTTCGCCGAGGACGGACCCATCCAGCTGCGGCTGAACGTGATGAGCTTCGGCTTCAAGTACGGGGTCCCCGCGGACGCCAACTTCATCGCTGACGTCCGGTTCGTCCCGAACCCCCACTGGGTCCCGGAGCTGCGGCCCCTCACCGGACTCGATGAGCCGGTCCGGGAGTACGTGCTCGTCGATGAAGGCGCCGGCGAGTTCGTGGACCGCTATGTGGAGGCCCTCAAGCCGGTTCTGGAGGGATATCGGCGGGAGAACAAGCACTATGCGACCTTGGCGGTGGGCTGCACCGGAGGCAAGCACCGTTCCGTGGCCATCTCGGAGGAGCTGGCCCGCCGACTGGACCAGGTTCCCAACGTCACGGTGAACACAGTGCATCGGGACCTGGGTCGGGAGTGACGATGGGGCAGCCGTACCCCGCCCCGCAGCCGACCGGGCCCGTACCGCTCGTCCCGTCATCAGCGGAATCGCGGAACCCGCATCCGGCACGTCGCCGCTCCTTCCGCGTCACGGCGCTCGGCGGCGGCCATGGGCTCTCCGCC
The DNA here is from genome assembly GCF_054782935.1 of Nesterenkonia suensis. Taxonomy (NCBI): domain Bacteria; kingdom Bacillati; phylum Actinomycetota; class Actinomycetes; order Micrococcales; family Micrococcaceae; genus Nesterenkonia; species Nesterenkonia suensis. The sequence goes on from NZ_BAAGRN010000001.1 coordinate 971,342, forward strand.
ACCCTGGCCGCACTGCGGATCATTGCGGCAGAGCACCTGACGGCGGTGGTCACCGTGGCAGACGACGGGGGCTCCTCGGGCCGCATCCGGCAGGACATGGACGTCCTGCCGCCCGGTGACCTGCGCATGGCCCTGGCCGCCCTCTGCGACGACACCGAGTGGGGGAGGACGTGGGCGCAGGTCATGCAGCATCGTTTCCGGTCCCGGGACGGGGTCTCCGGCACCCTCGATGATCACGCGATGGGGAATCTGCTGATCGTGGCCCTGTGGGAGCTGATCGGAGACCCGGTGGACGGTCTCCGCTGGGCCGGAGCGCTGCTCGGTGCGCGGGGGCAGGTGTTGCCGATGTCTCGTGAGCCGCTGACGATGTCCGGGCTGGTCCATCGTCCGGCGTCCGCGGCAGGCCGGCGTCCGGAACCGATCCGCATGTCCTCGCAGGTGGAGCTGGCGCGGGCGGGACGGCTGGGCCGGCTGACCGACGTGCGCATCCATCCGGAGCAGGCCCAGGCCTGCAGCGAGGCGGTCACGGCGATCGAGCTCTCCGACTGGGTGGTCTTCGGACCCGGATCCTGGTACACCTCGGTGCTGCCGCACCTGCTGCTGGACGGTCTGCGCACCGCGCTGTGTGAGACCGAGGCCAAGAGGTGTATCGTGATGAATCTCTCGGCAGACACGGATGAGACCGTGGGCATGACGCCGGCGGACCACCTCAGCGTCCTGACCGATCATGCCCCGGAGCTGCGTGTGGATCGGATCATCGCGGACCCGGCCTCCGTCCGGGACGACGAGCGCGCCGCCTTCGAGGAGGCGGCGGCGCGGCTGGGTGCCCGGGTCAGCTATCACCGGGTGCATCAGGAGGAGGATCTTCAGGTCCATGATCCGTTGCGTCTGGCCATCGCCTTCGACGAGGTGTTCGGCGGCTGAGTCCCCTTCCCGGCCGGAAGGGTGCCCACCGGACGTCGTCCGGATCACATCCTCGACGTCACGTCCAGCTGATTCCAGTACCATGTCGAAGCCCGTTGCCGAGCTGACCGCGACAGAACCCACCGGAGGATCGTTCATATGGCGCTGACCGAGTCGGTCAAGGAAGAACTCTCACGCCAGGAGGTCTCCACATCCTCCGAACGCAAGGCCGAGGTCTCGGCCATGCTGCGCTTCGCCGGGGGACTGCACATCATCTCGGGACGGATCGTCATCGAGGCCGAGCTCGACCATGCGGCGACGGCCCGGCGCCTGCGAGCCGCGGTCTCCGAGGTCTACGGCCACTCCAGCGAGATCATCGTCGTCTCCGGCAACGGCTTGAAGAAGGGCAGCCGCTACGTGGTGCGCGTGGTGCGCGAAGGTGAGGCCCTGGCGCGCCAGACCGGCCTGCTCGACGCGAGGGGGCGACCGGTTCGGGGACTGCCCTCGGTCATCGTCAACGGCTCTGTCGCCGACGCCGTCGCCGTCTGGCGCGGAGCGTTCCTGGCCCATGGCTCGCTCACTGAGCCGGGCCGCTCCTCCTCCCTGGAGGTGACCTGCCCCGGACCGGAGGCGGCCCTGGCGCTCGTGGGTGCCGCGCGACGGTTGGGCATCGCGGCCAAGGCGCGTGAAGTCCGGTCCGTGGACCGCGTGGTCATTCGTGATGGGGACTCCATCGCTCAGCTGCTCACCCGGATGGGGGCCCACCAGGCACTGCTGGTGTGGGAGGAGCGGCGGATGCGTAAGGAGGTGCGCGCCACGGCCAACAGGCTGGCGAACTTCGACGACGCGAACCTGCGCCGGTCCGCCCAGGCCGCCGTCGCCGCCGGAGCACGGGTGGAACGGGCCCTGGAGATCCTCGGCGACGAGGTGCCCGAGCATCTGCGGTATGCCGGGGAGCTCCGCCTGCAGAACAAACAGGCCTCACTGGACGAGCTGGGGCGGATGGCTGAGCCGCCGATGACCAAGGACGCCATCGCTGGACGCATCCGGCGGCTGCTGGCCATGGCGGACAAGCGGGCGCAGGAGCTGGACGTGCCCGGCACCGACTCCAATGTCACCTCGGACATGCTGGAGAATTGAGGCTGCGAAGCGGTCATGACCTGGGTGGCCCCGCCGGGGACCAGTTTTTAGGAATGACTAAATATCGGTTTCACGGGTAGTTTTCCTCCCATGGTGAACATCGGCTGTCATAGTCGGTAACCCCTTATGTGATGTGGGGCTGAGTCATAGGATTGACAGCGAGCGGGGCTCGACGGCCCCGGCCCGATGAATCCCCGTTGCAAGGAGTACCGCATGGCTGAGTACACGCTTCCTGAGCTCGACTACGACTACGCGGCCCTGGAACCGCACATCTCTGCGCGCATCATGGAGCTGCACCACTCCAAGCATCACGCCACCTACGTCAAGGGGGCGAACACGGCGCTGGAGAAGCTCGCCGAGGCGCGGGAGAACGGCGACTACGCCACCACGCCGAAGCTGCTGAAGGACCTGCAGTTCAACCTGGGCGGCCACACCAACCACTCGATCTTCTGGAAGAACCTCTCCCCGGAGGGTCAGGAGCGGCCCGAGGGTGAGCTCGCCGCCGCCATCGACGAGTTCTTCGGCTCCTTCGAGCAGTTCCGGGAGCAGTTCACTCAGGCCGCGCTGACGATCCAGGGCTCCGGCTGGGCCATCCTGGCCTTCGAGCCGATCGGCGGCAACCTGGTGATCGAGCAGTTCTACGACCAGCAGAACGGCGTGCCGGTGGCGACCACCCCGCTGCTGATGCTGGACATGTGGGAGCACGCCTTCTATCTCGACTACCAGAACGTCAAGCCGGACTACGTGAAGGCCTTCTGGAACATCGTGAACTGGGAGGACGTGGCCCGGAGGCTCGACGCGGCTCGTTCCGGAGCGGCCACGCTCGTCACTCCGTGATGCCGCCCCGGGGCTCCTCCCGGCGCTGCTCGATGTTCCACATGGTGGACTCATGCCGAGAAGCATCCCCACGATGCTCCGCGGTATGCGAGAATATGAGCTGATAATTCAAGAGTGCGTTCTACAGACAACCTGAGAACAACGATGTTGTTGGGGGTCAGTGGTGCAGGCTGGAAGCCCGCGCCGCTGATCCCCAACGCGTTTCTCGGACCGTTTCAGGCGGTGTTCGCCGGATGACCGTGTTCGCCGGATGACCGTGTTCGCCGGATGACGCTGCCGCACGCACCACGCGCACCTCATCGGTCCGCCGACCCGGTGGACGGAGAAGTCAAGGAAGGGAACCTATGGCGACGAAGATCGCGATCAACGGCTTTGGACGCATCGGCCGCAATGTGCTGCGGGTGATCGAGGACCAGGGGCATGACCTGGAGCTCGTGGCGATCAATGACCTCACCGAGCCGGGCCAGCTGGTCAACCTGACCAAGTACGACTCGGTCCTGGGCCGCTTCCCCCAGGAGGTCTCCCTCGACGGCGACCACCTCGTCGTCGGCGACCGGCGGATCCGTCTGCTCTCGGACCGCGACCCGGCCAACCTGCCGTGGGGCGAGCTGGACGTCGACGTCGTGCTGGAGTGCACCGGCTTCTTCACCACCCAGGAGACTGCCGGCAAGCACATCGAGGCCGGTGCCAAGAAGGTCATCGTCTCCGCTCCGGCCAAGGGCGTGGACGCCACGCTGGTGATGGGCATCAACGAGGACACCTTCGACGCCGAGAAGCACACGGTGGTCTCCAACGCCTCCTGCACCACCAACTGCCTGGCGCCGCTGGTGAAGGTCCTGAACGACGAGTTCGGCATCGTGGAGGGACTGATGACCACGGTGCACGCCTACACCGGTGACCAGCGTCTGCATGATGCGCCGCACGGCGATGCCCGCCGGGCCCGCGCGGCCGGTGTGAACATGGTCCCGACCTCCACCGGGGCGGCCGCAGCGATCGGCGCAGTCCTGCCCGAGGTGGACGGCAAGCTCGACGGCTACGCCGTCCGGGTTCCCGTGATCACCGGATCCGGGACTGATCTCACCGTGACCGTGGAGAAGGACGGTGTGACCCCCGACGACGTCAACGCCGCCTTCAAGAAGGCCGCCGAAGGCGAGCTGGCCGGCATCCTCGCCTACAACGAGGACCCGATCGTCTCCTCCGACATCGTCGGCGACGCGCACTCGTCGATCTTCGACGCCCCGCTGACGAAGGTCATCGGACACACGGTGAAGGTCTTCTCCTGGTACGACAACGAGTACGGCTACAGCTCGCGCCTGGCGCAGATGGCTGTGCACGTCGGTTCCAAGCTCTGAGCGGGCCCTCGCCCCTGCAGCCGGTGATCCGATGAGCAAGACCCCGCCTGCCCGACCGCCCGCGCGGACCGGGCCGGCGGGGTCTTGCACGTCCTGCCCCTTCGACCGATTGGTACTCTGACCCCATGAATGCCTCCACTCTGGACACCCTGCTGGCCGACGGCGTCGCCGGACGTCGTGTCCTGGTCCGTTCGGACCTCAATGTCCCCCTCGACGGCGAGACCGTCACCGACGACGGCCGCATCCGCGCCTCCCTGCCGGTGCTGGAGAAGCTCGCCCAGGCTGGTGCGAAGGTGCTGGTCACCGCGCATCTCGGCCGCCCGAAGGGCCAGGTCGACCCCCAGTTCTCCCTGGCGCCGGTCGCCGCCCGGATGGCTGAGCTGAGCCAGGTTCCGGTGCATCGGGCCGCCGACCTGGTCGGCCCCTCGGCGAAGCAGGCCTCCGCCGACCTTCCCGACGGGGAGATCCTGCTGCTCGAGAACGTCCGCTTCGACCCCCGGGAGACGGCCAAGGACGACACGGAGCGCGCCGGGCTCGCTGCGGAGCTCGCGGCACTGACCGGCTCCTCCGGAGCCTATGTCAATGACGCCTTCGGGGCGGTGCACCGTCGGCATGCCTCGGTCGCCGACATCACCGCTGAGCTTCCCGCCTACCAGGGAGACCTGGTCCGTGACGAGCTCGTGGTCCTGGAGCGGCTCACCGAGTCGCCCCAGCGGCCCTACACGGTGGTGCTGGGCGGATCCAAGGTCTCTGACAAGCTGGCCGTCATCGAGAACCTCATGTCCCGGGCGGACACGCTGCTCATCGGCGGAGGGATGGTCTTCACCTTCCTGAAGGCCCAGGGGCACGGGATCGGCAACTCTCTGGTGGAGGACGACAAGCTGGACACCGTGCGCGGCTTCCTCGCCGAGGCCGAACGGCACGGCTGCCGCCTCGTGCTGCCCACCGACATCGTGATGGCCTCAGCCTTCGCCGCCGACGCCGAGCACGAGGTGCTGCCGGTCGAGAAGCTAGAATCCGGCGCGCACGGTGCCGAGGCGCTCGGGCTGGACATCGGCCCGCAGACCGCTGAGGTGTTCGCCCGGGAGATCGGGGATTCCAACACCGTCTTCTGGAACGGTCCGATGGGTGTCTTCGAGATGCCGGCCTTCGCGGCCGGCACCACCACGGTGGCGCGCGCCCTGACCGAGACGCAGGCGTTCACCGTGGTCGGAGGAGGTGACTCCGCCGCGGCCGTGCGCAGCCTGGGCTTCGAGGAGTCCGGATTCGGCCACATCTCCACCGGAGGGGGCGCCAGCCTCGAGTACCTGGAGGGCAAGAGTCTCCCCGGCATCGACGCCCTGAACTCCTGAAACCCCGATGACCTGGGCGGTGCCTCGCCCGCCGCCGCGCAGACTCTGCGACCGACCACTGCTGGAAGGACCACCTCACTCATGACTGCACAGAAGGACGGACAGTTCATCCGCCGCCCGCTGATCGCCGGCAACTGGAAGATGAACATGGACCACATGCAGGGCATCGCCCTGGTCCAGAAGCTCGCCTGGACCCTCGACGACGCCGGACATGACTACGACCGGGTACAGGTCTCGGTCTTCCCCCCGTTCACCGACCTGCGTGGCGTCCAGACGCTGGTCGCCGGTGACAAGCTCTCCCTGGAGTACGGGGCCCAGGACCTCTCCGAGCACGACTCCGGTGCCTACACCGGCGACATCTCCGGACAGTTCCTGAACCGCTTGGGCTGCTCCCAGGTGCTGATCGGCCATTCGGAGCGGCGGGAGGTCCACGGGGAGTCCGACGCGCTGCTCAACCGCAAGATCCGTGCGGCGCTGCGGCACGAATTGGCTCCGGTGCTCTGTGTGGGGGAGGGGCTCGAGATCCGGCAGGCCGGCGAGCATGTCTCCTCCACACTGGCCCAGCTTGACGGTGCCCTGGAGGGACTCACCGCTGGGGAGCTCAGTGAGCTGGTCGTCGCCTACGAGCCGGTCTGGGCCATCGGCACCGGTGAGGTCGCCGGGCCTGAGGACGCGCAGGAGATGGCCGCAGCGATCCGTGCTCACCTGGCCGAACGTCACTCGGCGGAGTTCGCCGACGGCGTGCGCGTCCTCTACGGAGGTTCGGTGAAGGCGAAGAACGTGGCCTCCATCCTGGCCGGCGAGGACGTCGACGGCGCCCTGGTCGGCGGGGCGAGCCTGGAGGCTGAGGAGTTCGCGAACATCGTCTCTTTCGAGAAGCATGTCGACACAGGCCACGCCGGCTGACCAGTCGGGTTATCCTGGTAGCTGCTGAAACACCAACCGTCCACGAAAGGCCGCTGTGTCTGCACTGACCATCGCCCTCCAGGTCCTCCTGGCCGTCATCAGCGTGCTGCTGATCCTGCTGATCCTGCTCCACAAGGGTCGTGGTGGAGGAATGTCCGACATGTTCGGCGGCGGCGTGACCTCCTCGCTGGGTTCGTCCGGCGTCGCGGAGCGCAACCTCAATCGGCTCACCATCGCCCTCGGCGTCATGTGGGGGCTGATCGTCGTCGCGCTGGGCCTGCTCATCCAAGTCAACGTGGACATCTGAGGCACCCCGGGGGCCAACGCCCCGCGCTGTCCACGCCGAAAGGCCCGCGACCCGCCCCTGACAGGGCGGGTCGCGGGCCTTTCGGCGTGGACAGCAGGCCTCAGGTCTGCTGCGGTTGTGCCGCGGCGGCCTGGTCCACATGCCAGACGGTCTCTTGAGTGCCGCGGGCGTTCTTGGCAGGGACCGCCGTCACGGTGGTGGCGTCCTGGGCGGCCAGATGCACGGCGTCGGCCTTGTCCTGTCCGGAGACGACCAACCAGACACGGTCCGCGGAGTGGATCGCCTCGAAGGTCAGGGAGACGCGGGGCGGCGGAGGCTTGGGGGAGTCCTCCTCCCCGACGGTGGTGCGGCCGACGGCCTCCAGTGAGGCCTTCCCCGGGAAGAGGCTGGCGACGTGTCCGTCGGGCCCCACCCCGAGCAGGATCACGGTGAAACGAGGCAGCGGCAGGCCGCGGTGCCCTCCGTCCGGGGCATGGGCGGCCAACTGCTCGGCGTATCGCTGCGCCCCGGCCTCCGGAGTGCTGGCCTGCCCGGTGGCGGGCATGCGGTGGATGTTCCCCCCCGGGAGGCCATGGTCGGCGACCAGCAGATCGAGCAGCGCCTCGTCAGCCTGCTGGGCATTGCGCGCGGGATCGCCGGCCGACACCAGGCGCTCATCGCCCCACCAGAAGTGCACGGCGGCCAGGTCCAGGTGCTCAGCCTCGCCGGCGCGGAACAGCTCCGCCGCCGCGGCCAGCGTGCCGATGCCGGCTCCGCCGCCGGTGAGCGCCACATGGGCCGCGCCGTCGCGCTGCACACTGTGATGCAGCACCTCGATCAGCTTGCGGGCCACGGTCCGGCACAGCGCCTCCTTGTCGTCGAACAGCTCAGTGCGGGGCTCGGCGAGCGTCGGGCGGGACGGGACGGTCATGGCAAGGCCTCCTGGGGATGTGGGACAGCGGCGTGAAGCGTTCAGAGAGCGGACTGCTCCACGCAGGCGGTGAGGTCGGTCTGGTGAAGTCCGCAGGTGAGGACCTCGCCGAAGACCTCGTCGGCGTCGAGACGCCGCATCTCCTCGGCCAGGCAGTCCTCCAGAGTGCGCCGTGGCAGCGGCACCTGCTGCACGGGAGCGTCCTGCAGGTGCAGTGAGGCGATCTCGCCCTCGGGCCGGGACAGCACGACGTCGCCCGCGTCGGTGTGCAGCCGCACGGCACTGAGCCCGCCGGCCACCGTGTGCCGGGTGAGGGTGACCGGCACCTGCAGGGCCAGCTGCAGCCAGGCGGCCAGGAGTGCGGAGCTGGGCAGCTCGGGAGCGGACTCCACGGTGGCGCCGGTGATGTCGGCGGGATTCATCGTGTCGAGGATGCTGGCCAGCTGGATCCGCCATCCGGTGATGCGGGTCCAGGCCAGATCCGAGTCGCCGTCATGGTAGGTGCCGGAGAGCGTGTGCAGCGCCTCCAGGGGACGGGCCGCCTGCGCGCTGTCGGTGATGCGCCGATGCGCGATGCGTCCGATCGGGGTGCGGCTGAGGTCAGCAGGAATCTCATCGGCCCACCAGGCGACGATCGGTGCGTCGGGCAGCAGCAGCGCGGCGACCATGGCCTCGTTCTGTTCGGAGAGCTCGCCCGAGGCGCGCAGCACGATCACCTCCGAGGCGCCGGCGTCGCCTCCGACGCGGACCTGGGCGTCCAGACGGGTGGGACCGTCAGGATCGCCTGCGGCGAGCACGATGATCCGACACGGGTGCTCCCGCGATGCCAGGTTCGCCGCGGCGATGGCGGGCTCCGCGTTCTCCTCGGAGGCCAGGATCACCAGCGTCAGCACACGGGTCAGCGCGACGACGCCGCCGGCCTCGCGCATCTGGTTCAGCTGTTTGGAGACTTTCGAAGTCGTGGTGTCCGGAATGTCAACGATCACAGGTGTTCTCCTCGTCTCGCGCGCCTATGGCCGGCGCCAGGTGCGTCCGTCGCGGGCCAGTAGCTCCTGGGCCGACGCGGGCCCCCAGCTGCCCGGAGCATAGGGCTCCGGCTGCTCGTCCAAGGAGGCCCAGTGCTCCTCGAACGGGTCGAGGATCTTCCAGGAGAGCTCCACCTCCTCGTGCCGAGGGAACAACGGGGGCTCGCCGAGCAGCACATCCAGGATGAGCCGCTCATAGGCCTCCGGGCTGTCCTCGGTGAAGGCGTGCCCGTAGCCGAAGTCCATCGTGACGTCACGGACCTCCATCTGGGTGCCGGGGACCTTGGAGGCGAAGCGGATCGTCGCTCCCTCGTCCGGCTGGACCCGGATGACCACGGCGTTCTGGCCGAACTCGTGGTCGTCATGGTCCAGGAACAGCAGATTGGGGGCGCGCTTGAAGATCACCGCGATCTCGGTGACCCTGCGCCCCAGGCGTTTGCCGGCCCGCAGGTAGAAGGGAACCCCCGCCCAGCGGCGGGTGTTGATGTCCAGCTTCAGCGCTGCGAAGGTCTCGGTCTTCGAGGCGGGGTTGAATCCCTCTTCGTCCAGGAAGCCGACGACCTCCTCGCCGCCCTGCCAGCCGGAGGTGTACTGACCACGGGCGGAGGCCGCGCCGAGATCCTCAGGAAGGGTGACCGCGGCCAGGACCTTCTCCTTCTCCGCACGGAGATCCTTCGCGTCGAAGGAGATCGGCTCCTCCATGGCCGTCAGCGCCAGCAGCTGCAGCAGGTGGTTCTGGATCACGTCGCGGGCGGCGCCGACGCCGTCGTAGTAGCTGGCGCGACCGCCGATGCCGATGTCCTCCGCCATCGTGATCTGCACATGGTCGACGTGCTGGGCGTTCCACAGCGGCTCGAACAGCTGGTTGGCGAAGCGCAGCGCCAGCAGGTTCTGCACCGTCTCCTTGCCCAGGTAGTGGTCGATGCGGAAGACCGAGTCTGAGGGGAAGACCTGCTCCACGACCCGGTTCAGTTCGCGGGCCGAGGCCAGATCGTGGCCGAAGGGCTTCTCGATGACCACGCGGCTCCAGGGGGCGGAGCGGCCGTTGCGGGCGGCCGTCTCCTCCTCCCGGGAGGCCAGTCCGTGCGAGGAGAGCTTCTCGCAGACGATCTCGAAGGAGTTTGGCGGGATCGAGAGGTAGAAGGCGTGGTTCCCGCGGGTGCCGCGGGAGGCCTCGACCTCCCGGAGCGTCTCGCCCAGACGGGCGTAGGCGTCGTCGTCGTCGAAGCCGGCCGCGGGGATGAAGCGCAGCCCGGCGGAGAGCTGGTCCCACACGCGCTGGTCGAAGCTGGTGCGCGCCGAGGCCTTCACATGGCCGAGGACCTCCTCCGCGAACTGCTCGTGGGTCCAGTCCCGGCGACCGAAGCCGATCAACGAGAAGCTGGGCGGCAGCAGGCCTCGATTCGCGAGGTCATAGATCGCCGGCAGCAGCTTCTTGCGGGCCAGATCGCCGGTGACGCCGAACATCACCATGGCACTGGGCCCGGCGATGCGGTTCAGCCGTCGATCACGGACGTCGCGCAGCGGGTTGCCTCCGCGCGGAGCTCGGCTGCTGCGCTGGGTGCTCCGAAGAGTCGGATTCATACGGATCTCTCTGTGTCTCTCCTGGTCAGGACAAGGTGCCGTGCCCGAGGCTCAGGCCAGGGCATCGACGGCGTCGAGGACCTGCTGCAACCCGGTCACACGGTCGGTCAGGTGCAGCTGCAGCACCGGCATGCCATGACCGGCGAGCACCTGCGCGTCACCTGCCGCCTGGGCGCTGATGAGCTTCTGCAAGGTGAAGGGCCGCTGTGGGACCTCCAGGTCCTCGGCAGCCTCGGCGGTGATCTGCAGGAAGGCGCCCACATGGGGCCCTCCCTTGTGGAACTGCCCGGTGGAGTGCAGGAACCGCGGTCCCCAGCCGAAGGTGACCGGGCGGTTCGTCAGGGCCGCCAGCTGTGGACGCACCTCCTCCAACTGCGTCTCGGTCGTCCGGTCCAGGTATGCCATGACCGCCAGATAGCCGTCAGCGGGGACCTTCTCCAGCAACGCCTGGAGTGCGGAACTCAGATCTCCGCTCGCCTCGGCGCCCCCGGCGGCACGGATCTCCACGGCACCGTCGACGACGGCCTCGCCGGTCTCCGGGGCGGGGGAGTCCAGCAGTCCGCGGGCGGCCGTCTTCGCCGACTCCACATCGGGCTGGTCGAAGGGGTTGATGCCCAGCAGAGAGCCGGCCACGGCGGTGGCGACTTCCCAGAGGACGAACTGGGCCCCCAGGCTTCCGCCGGTCCGGACCACGTGCGGAGTCACCACCGTGTCGGCGAGGTCACCGTCCACGGAGGCCCCCTCCTCGGCGTCCGGATCGATGATCTGCGCGACGAGGACGTCGTCGAGCTCCTGAGTCAGCTCGGGCTCCCCGTCAGCGACGATGACCGGGAGCACCCCGGTGCCTTCTTTGCCGGTGGACTCGGCGATCAGCTGCTCGATCCAGGCCCCCAGCCCGACCAGCGGGGATCCGGCGTCGGTGATGACCAGCTTGTTGCGCAGCGGCCGGGTGCCGCCGAGGGCCGAGCCGAGCTGCAGGCCCGGGTTCGCGGCGTCGTCGCCGGCCAGCACGCTGGCCGCGTCCTCCGCGTCGTCGAGCAGGCGCTCGACGTCGGCGCCGGCCAGCCCGGAGGGCACCAGCCCGAAGGCGGTCAGGGCCGAGTAGCGGCCGCCGACGGTGGGGTCGGCCTCGAAGACCGCGCGGACGCCGTCGGCGGCGGCGGACTCGGCGAGCGGGGAGCCCGGGTCGGTGACGACCACGGTGCGCGAGGCGGCGTCGATGCCGGCTGCGGCGAAGGCGGCGGAGACGATCCGGCGCTGGGAGTCGGTCTCCACGGTGGAGCCGGACTTGGAGGAGACCACCAGGACGGTGCGCTCGACGGCGGTGCCGACCACGGCGGCCACGTGCTGCGGGTCGGTGGAGTCCAGCACCGTCAGCTCGACGCCGTCGGTGGCGCAGATGACCTCGGGGGCGAGCGAGGACCCGCCCATGCCGGCGAGCACCACGCGGTCCACGCCGTCGGCGGCCAGGGCCCGGCGGAGCTCGGCGATGCGGGGCAGCAACTGCCGGGAGTCCTCGAACAGCGAGACCCAGCCCAGCCGCTTCGAGGCCTCACCCTCGGCGGCGGCGCCCCAGAGCGTGTGGTCCTGGGCGGCCAGGCGACTGGCGAACTCGTGGTCGATCAGGCCAGGGACCTGGGCGTCCACGGCGTCGCGGGCGGCGCCGCGCAGGGAGAGGGAGAGCGAACTCATGGTGTGCGTCCTTTCGAAGCTGAGCTGTCGAGGCAGGCTGTCGCGACGGATGCGAGGTCCGCAGGGTCGCAGGGAGCCGGACGGACCTCAGAGGCTGGGGATGGAGCGGGGTGGTGCTGGTCAGTGGGGCCGCTCCGGGGAGCGTCCGGTCCCTGCCGGGCGACGTCGGGACTTCTGGCGCCGCCCGGCAGGGCGCAGGGTCGGTCAGCGGCTCATCGGCCGCTGACCGACCCTGGGGTCCTCAGGCGACGACGCGGCGCAGCCCGGCGTCGATGGTGCTGAGCAGACCTTCCCAGGACTGCTCGAACTTGTCGAGGCCCTCGGTCTCGAGGGCCTCGACGACGTCGCGGTAGCTGATGCCGGCGGCCGCGATGCCGTCGAGGACACGGTTGGATTCGACATAGGTGTCGGTCATCGTGTCGCCCTCGACCACGCCGTGGTCGGCCAGGGCCATCATCGTCTTCTCCGGCATCGTGTTGACCACACCGGAGGCGACCAGCTCGGTGACGTAGAGCGTGTCCGAGAGGTTCGGATCCTTGGTGCCGGTGGAGGCCAGCAGCAGCCGCTGCGGGCGTCCGCCCCGCTCGGCCAGCAACTGCCAGCGCTCGGAGCTGAAGGACTCGCCGGCGATCTGGTGGGCGAGGCGGGCGTTGGCCAGCGCGGCGGTGCTGCGCAGCTTCTCAGTGCCCGGCTTGCCCTCCTCGGCGGCCAGCTCCAGGCGCTTGTCCACCTCGGCGTCGACGCGGGAGACGAAGAAGGACGCCACCGAGTGGATCGTGGAGATGTCCTTGCCGTCTGCGTGGGCCTTCTCCAGGCCGAGCATGAAGGCGTTGATGACCGCGCGGTACCGCTCCAGGGAGAAGACCAGGGTCACGTTGACGCTGATCCCCTCGCCCAGGACGGCGGCGATGGCCTCGATGCCCTCCACGGTGGCGGGAATCTTGATCATCACGTTCTCGCGACCCACCGCCTCCCAGAGCTGCTTGGCCTGGGCGATGGTGCCCTCGGCGTCGCGGGCCAGGCGCGGGTCCACCTCGATGGACACACGGCCGTCGACGCCGTCGGTGCGCTCGTACACACCGGCGAAGACGTCGCAGGCCTGACGCACGTCGGAGGTGGTGATCTCGAAGACGGCCTTCTCGGCGTCGGCGCCTGCGGCGGCCAGCTCGCTGAGCTGCTTCTCGTAGGCCTCGCCCTTGGCCAGGGCGTTCTCGAAGATCGTCGGGTTGGTGGTCACGCCGACGACGTGATGGCTGGAGATGAGCTTGGCCAGCGAGCCGGAGTCGAGCCGCTCACGGGAGAGGTCGTCCAGCCAGATGGAGACGCCCTGCTCGGAGAGCGCCTGGGTGTTCGGGTTCGTCATGGGAATGTCTCCTGGTGACAGGTCAGCGGGCGGCGGCGCCGCCCTGGGGTCGGATCAGCGGTGCTGCGCTCAGCGCGCGGCGGCGACGGACTCCTCGGCGGCCGCGGCGACGGCCTCGGAGGTGAGGCCGAACTCGCGGTAGAGGGTCTGGTAGTCGGCGGAGGCGCCGAAGTGGTCCAGGCCGACGATGCGACCGGCGTCGCCCACGTACTGGTGCCAGCTCATCGGGTGGGCGGCTTCGACAGCCACCCGGGCCTTCACCGAGGAGGGCAGGACCTGCTCCCGGTAGTCGGCGTCCTGCTCGGCGAACCACTCGAGGCAGGGCGCCGACACCACGCGGGCGGCGACGCCCTTGTAGGCCAGCTGCTCGCGAGCCTCGACGGCCAGCTGCACCTCGGACCCCGTGCCGATCAGGATCACCTCGGGGGTGACCACCTGGCCATCCTTGACGGCCTCGGCGAGCACATAGGCGCCCTGGGCCGCGCCCTCGACGGAGCCGAAGGAATCGGCCGTGGCCGCACCCTCGCCGCGCTCGTAGGTCGGGATGCCCTGGCGGGTGAGCGCCAGACCGGCCGGACGGTCTCCGCGGCGCAGCACCTCGCGCCAGGCGACGACGACCTCGTTGGGGTCGCCGGGGCGCACGACGTCGAGGCCCGGGATGGCGCGCAGGGAGGCGAGCTGCTCCACCGGCTGGTGGGTGGGCCCGTCCTCGCCGAGGCCGATGGAGTCATGGGTCCACACGAAGATGGAGCCGATCCCCATCAGCGCCGCCAGGCGGACCGCCGGGCGCTGGTAATCGGAGAAGATCAGGAAGGTGCCGTTGTAGGTGCGCAGCGGCGTGGAGAGCTGAATGCCGTTGGTGATGGCCGCGGCGGCGTGCTCACGGACGCCGAAGTGCAGGTTCCGCCCGTAGGGGTTGCCGGAGAACTTCGAGGTGGAGCGCTGCTCCGGGACGAAGGACGGGGAGGCGGCGATCAGGGTGTTGTTGGACCCGGCGAGGTCGGCGGAGCCGCCCCAGAGCTCGGGCAGGACGTCGCCGACGGCGTTGAGGACCTTGCCGGAGGCGGCGCGGGTGGCCACGGCCTCGCCGGCGGGGAACTGCGGGAGGTTCTCCTCCCAGCCCTCGGGCAGCTCACCGGCGGTGAGCCGGTCCAGCAGCTCGGCGGCCTCGGGGTTGGCCTGGCGCCAGGCCTGGTAGGCCTGGTCCCACTCGGCGTGGGCGGCGGCACCGCGGTCCACCACCTGGCGGGCGTGGGCGAGGATCTCATCGTCGACGGCGAAGTGCGCCTCCGGGTCGAGCCCGAGGACCTGCTTCAGGGCGGCCAGCTCGTCGCCGCCGAGCTTGGCGCCGTGGATGCCGCCGGTGTTCTGCTTGGTCGGAGCGGGCCAGCCGATGATGGTGCGCAGGTTGATCAGCGAGGGCCTGTCGGTGGTGGCCTGGGCCTCGGCGATGGCGCGCTCGAGCTCTGCCACGTCCTCGACGTAGTCGCCGGTCTTCAGCCAGTCGACGTGCTGGACGTGCCAGCCGTAGGCCTCGTAGCGGGCCGAGACGTCCTCGGTGAAGGCGATGTCAGTGTCGTCCTCGATGGAGATCTTGTTGTCGTCGTAGATGACGACGAGGTTGCCGAGCTGCTGGTGGCCCGCGAGCGAGGAGGCCTCGGAGGTGATGCCCTCCTGCAGGTCGCCGTCGGAGGCGATGACCCACACGTGGTGGTCGAAGGGGCTCTCGCCGGCGGCGGCGTCGGGGTCCAGCAGACCGCGCATGCGGCGCTGGCCGTAGGCGAAGCCGACGGCGGAGGCGAGCCCCTGGCCCAGCGGGCCGGTGGTGATCTCGACGCCGTCGGTGTGGCCGAACTCGGGGTGGCCCGGAGTCAGCGAGTCCCAGGTGCGCAGGGCCTTGATGTCGTCCAGCTCGAGGCCGTAGCCGGTGAAGAACAGCTGGAGGTAGAGGGTCAGCGACGTGTGACCGGGGGAGAGGATGAACCGGTCGCGGCCGATCCAGCCGGGGTCCTTCGGGTCATGCTTCATGACCTTCTGGAAGAGCAGGTAGGCGGCGGGAGCCAGCGACATGGCCGTACCGGGGTGGCCGGAGCCGACCTTCTCGACGGCGTCGGCGGCCAGCACGCGCAGGGTGTCGACGGCCCGCTCGTCGAGATCGCTGAAGACGGCGGAGTCGTTCACGGCTGTTTCGGTCACTGAGGTTCCTCCAAGGGATTGACGGTTGACAACGAGGCCGCACATCGTCGTGCCGCGCGTGTCCAGACTACCGGGGTCGAGCATATGTGTCTCGCATCATGTGGGGATTGCCGAATGCTCACGCGAGCGGCACCGCAGCGTGAGGAGCGGCCTGCGGACGATGGCGTCGGCGTGCTGGCCAGGGACGACGGGGAGTTCCGCCTGTTCATCGGCGAGCACGCTGATGGGTTCAACAATGGAATGCGGTTTCCCATTTCCCGGCGGATGCGTCTCCCGCACCACGTTTCGCTCAGATGAGCGGCCCATACGAGCATCACAGCACGTCTCAGTCCAGACCCAGGGCGAGACTGACCAGCTCCAGCGAACGATGGCGGATGACCAGGTCAGCCTCCTCTGCCAGGGCGGGCTTGGCGCAGAAGGCGACGCCGACCCCGGCCGTCGTCACCATATCGAGGTCGTTGGCGCCGTCGCCGACGGCCACTACGGACTCGACCGGGATCTCCTCCTCGGCGGCCCAGCGGCGCAGCCGGTCCTCCTTGGCGGCCCGGTCCACGACCGGGCCGTCCACCCGTCCGGTGAGCCGCCCGGCCTCGACCTCGAGCACATTGGCGTCCGTCCGGGTCAGGCCGAGCCGGGAGGCCAGCGGATCCAGGACCTGGACGAAGCCGCCGGAGACCGCGCAGGCGGACCAGCCCCGGCTTCGGAACGCGGCGACCAGGGCGGAGGCTCCGCAGGTCGGGGAGACCGACTCCACTGTGGAGTCGATCACCGAGAGTGGCAGGTCCTTCAGAACGGCGACCCGCTCATGCAATGAGGCGGCGAAGTCCAGCTCGCCGCGCATCGCCCGCTCCGTCACTTCGGCGACCTCCTGCTCTCGGCCCGCATGCCGTGCCAGCAGCTCGATGACCTCCTGGTCGATCAGCGTGGAGTCGACGTCCATCAGCAGCAGGCGCGGTCCCTGGGGGCGCATGACGGCAGGGAGGACCGTCGTGGTCACCGGGGCCGCTCCGTGGAGCGCCTCCTCGCCGGCGCCCTCGGCCTCCAGGAGCTCCGCGATCCGGTCCGCCACGTCCTGCAGCAGGGAGACCAGCAGCTGGGTGCCGTAGGAGTCGTCGGAGTCATCCAGCGTCACGGACCATCGGGCGACCTCCACCTCGCCGTCGCCGGCCGCGTCACGCACCCGCACGCGACGCGACTCCACACTGTGCACTGTCCCGCGGCGTTCGAGCTCGGCGGTCAGCGAGCGCAGCAGGGGGACGTCGAGACGCCGCGCGGCGATCATCGCGACCGTGCCGGGCGGGAGATCCGGGGAGGCCGGAGCCTCCCCAGAAGGGGCTGAGGAGGGGTGAGGAGACACGCGGCCGGAGGATGCAGTCATAGTGCGTCCAGCGTATCCGGCTTCGATAGTGTGGGGCGCATGAGTCCAGTCCTCGACATCCAGGGCGTCAGTGTGCGCCGCGGCCGGAAGAACCTGCTCGACGACGTCACATGGTCCGTCGCCGAGGACGAGCGGTGGGTGGTGCTGGGGCCCAACGGAGCGGGCAAGACCACGCTGCTGCAGATCGCCGCGGCCCGGCTGCACCCCACCGAAGGCTCGGTGCAGATCCTGGACGAGACCCTGGGCGCTGTGGACGTCTTCGAACTGCGCCCGCGCATCGGGCTGTGCTCGAACGCGCTGGCCTCGACCATGCCGTCCTCGGAGAGGGCCCTGAACATGGTCGTCACCGCCGCCTACGGTGTCACCGGCCGGTGGCGCGAGGAGTACGAGCGGCTGGACGAGCGGCGCGCCTTCGGTCTGCTCGACGACTGGGGCGTGAGTACCGTCTTCGACCGTCCCTTCTCCACCCTGAGTGAGGGGGAGCGCAAGAGGGTGCAGATCGCCCGTGCGCTGATGACCGACCCCGAGCTGCTGCTCCTCGACGAGCCGGGCGCCGGGCTCGACCTCGCCGGGCGCGAGTCGCTCGTGCAGCGGACCACCGAGCTGGTCTCCTCCGAGGAGGCCCCGACCACTGTGCTGGTCACCCATCACCTCGAGGAGATCCCGCCCGGGTTCACCCATGTGCTGCTGCTGCGCGACGGCCGCACCGTCGCGCAGGGCCCCATCGCCGAGGTGCTGACCTCGGAGAACCTCACCACCACCTTCGACATGCCGCTGGAGCTCCACGCGCGGGACGGACGCTACTCCGCGTTCGCCGCCGCCCGCTGAGGTGGGCATGGAGATCCTCGGTCTGGGGCTGGACCAGGCCCTCATCATTGCGCTGGCCGCCGTCTGGGCGGGTGCGATCAACGCCGTGGTCGGCTCCGGCACCCTGGTGACGTTCCCGGTGCTGGTCGCGATGGGCTTCCCGCCGGTGACCGCCACCATCTCCAACGCCATGGGGCTGATCGCCGGCAACATCGCCGGCACCTGGGGGTATCGCCGAGAGATCGCGCAGGTCGGCCGGACCCTGCTGCGGCTCGTCCCGGTCTCACTGGCCGGCGGCGTCGTCGGCGCGCTGCTGCTGCTGACGCTCCCCGAGGAGGTCTTCGAGACCGTCGCCCCGGGGCTGATCGTCGTCGCGCTGGCCTTCGTCGTCTTCCAGCCGCGCCTGCAGCGGTGGGTGCGTGCCCGTAAGGCCGCAGAACAGGAGCGGCGCACGGAGGTCGCCGTGCAGAACGGTGAGGAGCCCCCGGCGGAGCGTCCGGACGTGGGCCCCCTGCTGATCGGGCTGGTGTTCTTCGCCGGGGTCTACGGGGGCTACTTCGTCGCCGCCCAGGGAGTCCTGCTGGTCGGCATCCTCGGGGTGTTCCTCGCGGCCACCATGCAGCAGGCGAATGCGGTGAAGAACGCCCTGGTGCTGACGGTCAACGTCACCGCCGCCGTCAGCTACCTGTTCCTGGCCATCGACCGCATCGAATGGGCGGTGGTGGCGATCATCGCGCTCGGCTCCACGATCGGCGGCTTCGCCGGAGCCTGGGTGGGGCGCCGGCTCAGCCCGCTGGTGCTGCGCCTGGTCATCGTCACCCTGGGACTGGTCGCCCTGTTCGTGATGCTCCGGAACCTGGTGGGCGCCTGAGCATGGAGACAGGACGTCCCGGGGCCGCAGAGGGCCGAGCGGTCCCCAATCCGATCATCACGCTGGACTCCGCCGAGGATCCGCGGGTGACCGACTACCGGTCCCTGACCGACGCCGCGCTGCGCCGCCGTCAGGACTTCGTCCACGGCATGTACATGGCCGAGTCCAGCCAGGTGGTGCGCCGCGCCGTCGCCGCCGGGCACCGCCCACGTTCCTTCTTCATGGAGCAGCGGCACCTCGACGGCCTCGCCGACGTCGTCGCGCGGTGGCCCCAGGCGCCGGTCTACGTGGGGGAGCAGCAGGTGCTGCAGGACATCACCGGCTTCCATCTGCACCGTGGCGCACTCGCCGCCATGCATCGTCCCCCGGAACAGGCGTTGGACGAGGTCCTGGCCGGAATCGGGTCCCGTGCGGGTGAGGGGAGGATCCGCATCGGGGTCCTCGAAGACCTCACGGACCACACCAACGTGGGGGCGGTGTTCCGGTCGGCGGCCGCGCTGGGCATGGATGCGCTGCTGCTCTCGCCTCGGTGTGCGGATCCGCTCTACCGACGGGCGATCCGCGTCTCCATGGGTGGGGTCTTCCACGTGCCGTGGACGAGGATCGATCCTTGGCCCCAGGGCATCGAGCAGCTACAGAACGCGGGGTATCTGGTGGCCGGCATGTCGCTGGGGGAGGGCTCGGTGGCGTTGGATGACCTGGTGGCCCAGGACTTCTCGAAGCTAGCCCTGGTATTCGGCAACGAAGGCGACGGTCTCAGGCCCGAGACAGATCATCGACTGGACATGCGCGTGACGATCCCGATGATGCCCGGGGTGGACTCGCTGAACGTGGCGGCATCGTCGGCGGTAGCGTTCTACGCGACGAAGTGATGGGTCTGATGCACGGATAGGTGACAACCGATCTGCCTAGTTGAGAGACCGGGCTGGAAGGATGTTCACCGTGTCCGAGCAGTGCCCCAATGGGTTCCGTGACGACGTTGTCCGGGCCGCACGGAAACGTGAGCCCGGTGTCGGGCTGGATCAGATCGCTAAGGACTTCGGGATCCACTTCACCACGCTGTGCTCGTCGATGAAGAAGGCCGATATCGAGGACGGCATCCTCGTCACGTGAACTCGCCGGGTGCTCACGATCACTCGCCAGCCCTACTACCACTGGCGCTGATCAACGCCGGGCGTGGCGATGAGGTGGATGCGATGACTGAGACCACCGTGGAGTACTACGAGGACCTCTTTGACCAGCATGTTGAGACTGTGGAGATCAGTCGGCCAGACGGGGTGAACACCAAGGTGATCGAGTACCGCGTCAGCATCGGGGGCGAGACCTATGTCGAACAGAGCCGGGACGCAGCGATGAATCGCCTCAACGACTATGAGTCTGAGCGGACGTTCAACCGTGCACGACAGAACGACGTGCAGACTGAGGCATCTGACCAGTATCACCAGTCGTTGGCGGAGCGACACTTCGATGAGCACGTCACGAAGCAGTGGGTTCGGTCGGAGCGCTTCTTCGGTGTGATTCCTGAGTTCGTCTACTTCGTCGACGTGGGGGGTATGTGCTATCAGGCGGATACCCGGGCTGAGGCGGTTGATCTGCTCGCGGAACACTACGCTGAGCATGGGACGCCAGACCAGGGAGGTGCCTGATGCGTGACATGAGAAAGCGGCAGCCAACCCGCGGTACTGGGCACGCGACGCCGGCGGGCCGTGGTCGGTGGTTGCCTGCCGGGGCGCTGGTCACCGTCCTGCTGCTGACGAGCTGTGGCGAGGGTGGCGAAGAGCCGGGCGCTGAGGGCAATGACGGACATGGGGGTTCTGAGGAAACCATGAGTGGCCAGGACAACGAAGGAAGTCCAGGAACCGATGAAGACATCACTTCGGGGTTGATCGATATCGAGGGTGGATTGACCCACGAAGAGCAGATGGCCGAGTTGGAGATCGTGGTGGAGGTGATGCGCGAGTACTTCGGTGAGGATGTGGCGACCATCGATGGTGAACCCTGGAGTGTGGAGCTGCATGAGACTGAGGTGACGCCGCGTCCTCGAGGGGATGATGTGTTCCGGCAGCGGGTCGGGTTCGATGTGCCGTTCGGGGATCTGGAGGAGACCTACGAGGTGGCTGAGGAGATCGCTGAGCGCCTGGGGCTGAGCGAGAACTCCGGGAACACTCAGGGGGTCTCTCAGTACGAGAAGATCTTCTATGGCGCTGGGTTCGCTGAGGGGCGAGGATTCCTGATCGCCAGTAATACTGAGGGGGATGGATTCCGTTCGTTCTATCGGACAAGGTCTTCGGATGATCCGAGTATGCGGGAGGCGTACGAGCGGGTGATTGATAAGAACCGCCGGGAACGTGAAGAAGAGTTCGATGTCGATAATCCTCGGCAGCTGGAGGATATTGATGATCCGTTCGATGATGACTCTTCCGACTAGGCCAGGGTGGTGACCAGCCTGTGGGATTCGAGAGATCGGATGACGTCGCGCGTGGACGAGGTGATGTGGAGCCTCCAGAATCTGAGAGGCTGAGAGCGTCTCGCGCGGTCGGTCTCCTCGTCGGTGTTGTCACTGCCGTCGTGGCTCAGTTCATCGTCCATGTGTGGTACTCCGGCGATGCAGGTATCTCTGGAGCTCAGGCCGCGCTCGGCTGCGGTGTGCTGGTCGTGGTCGTCGTCGGTGCCATTGTGCTGTCGACCACTGAGAAAGCCGTTCGCACGTCCTCGGAACCACCATGGGACATGTCGGTGGTGACCGGGTGGGCTGTTATCGCGTTCCTGCTGGTCAACACCCTTGCGACGGTGATCTACGCTTTCGCGATCACTAGCGGCGAACTTGTCGGGTTCGTCGTCTTCGCCTACGGGGCCCCCAGCTCGGGGATCGGCTTGGTGATCCTGGTAGTGCTGGCGCTCCTGCTTCACCTGTTCAATCGACACAGGACTGAACCTTGACTGCACCTGGATCCTCACCAGGGAAGGTACGGGCCACCCTGGCCACGTCGAGGAAGCCCACGGCCTGCCACTGTGCTTCCTTCAATGACGACCCCGGTCCGGCTCGGCAG
The DNA here is from genome assembly GCF_054782935.1 of Nesterenkonia suensis. Lineage (NCBI taxonomy): Bacteria > Bacillati > Actinomycetota > Actinomycetes > Micrococcales > Micrococcaceae > Nesterenkonia > Nesterenkonia suensis. The sequence goes on from NZ_BAAGRN010000001.1 coordinate 993,015, forward strand.
CACACCGCGGGAAGATACACCTCAGCGGACGAGACTGGCTGGGGCTATTTGCCGCTGGGAGCCGCCCACAGAGGGGTGGGCTGCCGGAGAAGCCCGGCTCACCATCCCGTCCTGGAGCTTCCCGCAGAGATTCGGGGGCGGCTCCGCTCGAGAGCTCTGAGCCAAGACGACGGTCCGCGTGCCGTTCCCAGCGGGGCCATCTGTCTCGGTGTCGACGGAAGTGTCTCGCGCGGCTCAGTCGACCTTGCCCTCGAGCCACATGGAGGCTCGCTGTTCCCCTTCGGTGATGCTGAAGTTCAAGACCTCGTCGAGAGAGGGATCACACGCTTCTGCTACGAGAGTCGCGTCGATCTGGAGCGACGAGCCAGACGCGGCGTCCTCGTCCACTGACACCCCGTGATGCCCTCAACTGATGTAGAGCGACGTGAACAGACGTGGGGTCTTCACCAGCTCGAGCAGACGAACACGCAACTGGTCCGTTCGATCGGCAACCCTTCGCCGCAGCGGCAAGGAGTTCCGGTCGGCGGCCGCGCTGGGCATGGATGCGCTGCTGCTCTCGCCGCGGTGTGCGGATCCGCTCTACGGACGGGCGATACGGGTCTCCATGGGGGCGGTGTTCCAGGTCCCGTGGACGAGGATCGATCCTTGGCCGGAGGGTCTTCGGGCGCTGCAGGGGCAGGGTTCGTGGTGGCGGGCCTCTCCCTGGGCGAGGGTTCGGTCTAACTGGACTCTCTGGTGGCCGCGGACCATCCGCGTCTGGGACTCGTCCTGGGCGCTGAACGTGGCCGCCGCCTCAGCCGTGGCGTTCTACGCGACGCGGTAGGCACGGGACGGGCCCTTCGACCAGGCCCTCTCCGAGGGTCAGGCCGGCCCGCTCCTGGAGCAGACCATGAGCAGGTTCCCGTCCGGGTCGCGGAACTGCAGGAAGCAGACGCTGCCGATGTCGACGACGTCGGAGGCGAGCGGCACCTCGAGCGCGTCGAGGTGCGCCACCACGGCGTCGAGGTCCTCCGCCCACCAGAAGAACCGGGGCGGCCCGTCAGGGGGGGAACGGCGCATTCGCATCGAGCGCCACACCAGGTCCGGACTCCATCGGAATGTCGAGGATCGTGTCCTCCTGCGACGGGTCTGGGAGGTCGATGCCGAACAGGCGCGCGTACCAGGCACCTGAGCTGCGCACAGAGCGCACCGGAATGAAGACCTGGCCGATCTCGCGGCGGACGGGTGAGGGCGACTGGACCATGCGGCTGATGATCTCACGTGGCGGGCGCGACGGCGGCGTCCCGCGGGCCGCCGTGCGGGAGCCTCGGCCTCACGCGCCCTGCAGCGCTGTCCAGCGCCCCTCCGAGACGACGTCGACGGCGTCGCCCGCCACCCGGATGGCGCTCTCGTCGTCGATCGCGTAGGCGGTCCCTGCGATCTCCTTCGCCCATTCCTCGGCCTGCTCCGTCGTCTGGTGATCCCAGCCCGGATAGTCCAGATGCGGGAAGATCGAGAAGTCCACGATCCCCAGCGTCCGGTCCTCGCCGTCCGGCTCGGGCCAGGTCACGAAGCGCTCGCCGATCCTGGGCGTCATCACCATGCTGCCGGCACTCATCCCCACCCAGACGGTCTCCGGGAGCTGCGGGAGGAGGTCCGCGAGTCCGGACTGCCGCATCCAATGGCATAGGTACATCGCATCGCCGCCGGAGGCCAGCAGCACATCAGCCTCCTCGACCCATCGGACCCACCGGCGCCGCTCGATGCTGGGCAGGGCGGTCAGTTCCAGGACGCCGACGGAGTCCCACCCGGCATCGACGAGTCCACGGCCCGCCGGTCCTCGTCCCGCGATGCCCTGCCAGGTCAGCTGAGGCGTGCATGCGGCGTGGCCATGCATGGCGGTGGGGATGTACAGCGCCCGGCACGCCTCGGTGGGCCGACCCAGCAGCTCCGTGAGGGCGGTGCGGATCGTCGGGTTCGTGATGCCTCCCGAGGTCAGCAGCAGCTCCATGAGGTCCTCCGTCGTCGATCGCCGCATGCGGTGCTCTGTGATCCTGGCACCCCGGAGCTCCCCGGGGCGAGGTCTGGGAGCCCGACTGACGGGCGCACGTTCTGCGGCGTGTCCTGTGACACACTGATGCGCATGCGCATCGCACTGACAGGGTCCTCAGGAAAGCTCGGTTCCGTGGTTGCGCGGGAGCTTCGCGCCGCCGGCCATCACGTGATCGGCCTGGATCGCGTGGGGGAGAGAGACCGTGACTTCGTACAGATCGATCTGACGGACCACGGCGAGGTCGCCGACGCGCTCGCCTCCGTGAACGACACGCACGACGGCGTCGACGCACTGGTCCACCTGGGCGCGATCCCCGCACCCGGACTGGCGCCCGACGTCGCCACCTTCCACAACAACATGCTCTCCACATTCAATGTGTTCTGGGCCGCGACGAAGCTCGGCGTCCGGAGGATCGTCCACGCCTCCAGCGAGACTGTGCTCGGCCTGCCCTTCGACGCGCCCCCGCCCTACATCCCCGTCGATGAGGAGTATCCGGCGCGCCCGGAGTCCGTCTACTCGCTGGTCAAGCACCTCGAGGAGCAGATGGCGATCGAGCTCGTGCGGTGGAATCCCGAGCTGTCCATCACCGCGCTGCGCTTCTCCAACGTCATGTGGCCGGAGGATTACGCCGCCTTCCCCTACGACGCGGACCCGAGGGACCGGAAGTGGAACCTGTGGGGCTACATCGATGCGCGCGACGGCGCCCAGGCGGTGGTGAAGGCGCTGCAGACCGCGCCTCCGGGCTTCGACCGCTTCATCATCGCCGCGGCCGACACGGTGACCTCGCGCAGGAACGCGGACCTGGTGGCCGAGGTGTTCCCAGACGTGCCCGTCACCCGGGACCTCGGCGAGCACGACACCATGCTCTCCATCGACAAGGCGCGCCGACTGCTCGGCTTCGAGCCGCAGCACTCCTGGCGCTCATGACGCGTGTGGGAAGTTGGGCGAGTGCCCCGCTCTGGGATAGCATGGTGTGCTGGTCCGCAGAGGGCCCCCTGATCCACGAGCTTCTGGCAAAATCCAGCGGCAGACACGAAGGACATCCGAACCATGAAGTCTGACATCCACCCCACCTACGGGCCGGTCATCTTCAACGACCTCTCCTCCGGCGAGAAGGTCCTGACCCGCTCGACCGCCACCTCCGACAAGACCATGGAGTGGGAGGACGGCAACACCTACCCGGTGATCGACGTCGAGATCTCCGCGGCCTCCCACCCGTTCTACACCGGCAAGCAGCGGATCATGGACTCCGCCGGCCGTGTGGACAAGTTCAACAAGCGCTTCAAGGGCTTCGGCGGCAAGAAGTGAGACTTCGCCACCGCCGCTGACGCTCCGGCGTCGGCAGGCAGCACGACGAGGGCCGCGGCATCTGCCGCGGCCCTCGTCGCGTCTCTGGGGGCGTTCCGCAGGCGGCCCGCACCCTCAGTAGGATGGACGCCGTGACGAGCGAACAGCACAGCAGCGCAGATCAGGGCCCCGCGCCCCACGTCTCAGCGGCCGCGGCGGTGGACCCCGCCGCCTCCGCCACACGCCACGGCGAGTACAAGGTTGTCGGCGGAAAGCTGGTCGTGGTGGACCTGGACGTCGACGAGGAGGCCGGACGCATCGCAGCCGCCTCCGTCAACGGCGACTTCTTCCTGGAGCCCGATGAGGCGCTCGAGGACCTCAACCGAGCCCTGGTGGGGCTCGACGTCGACTCCGGCCGGGAGACGATCGTCCGGGCCGTGGAGTCCGGGATGCCCGAGGGCTCTCAGATGGTCGGCTTCGACGCCGACGCCGTCGGCATCGCCGTGCGTCGGGCTCTGGGGCACGCCACCACCTGGTCGGACCACGAGTGGGAGGTCCTCCCGCCGGTGAAGCTGCCCATCGCGCTGAACGTCGCCCTGGACCAGGTGCTCACGGAGGAGGTCGGCCGCGGGTCCCGCCCGCCGCTGATGCGGCTCTGGGACTGGAGTGAGCGGGCCGTAGTCATCGGCTCCTTCCAGTCGCTGGCCAACGAGGTCGACGCCGAGGCCGCCCGCGCGACCGACACCACCGTGGTTCGGCGCATCTCCGGCGGGGGAGCGATGTTCATGGAGTCGGGCAACTGTGTGACCTACTCCCTGTGCTTCCCCCAGTCCCTGGTAGACGGGATGAGCTTCGCCGACTCCTACCCCTTCCTCGACGCCTGGGTGATGGAGGCCCTGCGTGAGGTCGGCGTCGACGCGGCCTACAAGCCGCTCAACGACATCGTCTCTGCGGCCGAGGGGGAGTCCCACGGGCGAAAGATCGGCGGGGCGGCGCAGAAGCGGCTCGCCGACGGGGCGATGCTGCACCACGTCACCATGAGCTACGACATCGACGCCTCGGCGATGATGGACATCCTGCGGATCGGACGCGAGAAGATCTCCGACAAGGGGATCGCCTCGGCCACCAAACGGGTGGATCCGCTGAGAAGCCAGACCGGACGCAGCCGCGAAGAGATCCTCGAGACCTTCATGCAGGTCTTCGCCCGACGCAGCGGCGCCCGCACCGCGCAGATCCGGCAGACCGAGCTGGACCGCGCCCACCAGCTGGTGGAGGAGAAGTTCGGCACCCCGGAGTGGACGGGGCGAGTGCCCTGAGCCCGGTGGGGCCGGACGGTGACGCGTCAGCCGTCCGGCGAGGTACGGATGTGAGGCCTCGCGCTCGATTGGTGATCTTCGCTCCAGGGTGCTAGAGTCTCATGTCGTTGCCCACGGGCGTTCACCACCTGCGCGGGTGGCGGAATAGGTAGACGCGCTAGCTTGAGGTGCTAGTCCTCTATTAATGAGGGTGGGGGTTCAAGTCCCCCTCCGCGCACTGACAGACCCCGGTCTGACCAGGAGATCTCCTGATCAGGCCGGGGTCTTCTCGTCGTGCGCCGACGTCGAGGCTCTCCTCCGCCCACCCTCACCCGCCGGCGGGCCGAGGTCCGGGTGAGGCAGAAGCGATCGCTGGGGGTGGGCTCCACGTTCCGGGCGGGTGACAGGGGTGGGCGATAAGGTGGTCTCATGACTGACGCACTCGACCCCGCTGCCCGTGCCGAGCAGGACGTCGTCGACTTCTGCCGGGACCTGATCCGGATCGACACCACCAACTGGGGGAACGGGCGTTCCCACGGAGAGCGAGTGGCCGCCGAGTACTGCGCGGAGGTCATGCGCCGGGCCGGCCTCGAGCCGCAGATCTTCGAATCCGCCCCGGGCCGGGCCTCTGTGGTGGCACGCATGGCCGGCACCGACCCGGAGGCCGGGGCGCTGGTAGTCCACGGGCACCTCGACGTCGTCCCCGCCCGGGCGGAGGACTGGCAGATCGACCCCTTCTCCGCAGAGATCGTCGACGGCATGATCTGGGGGCGCGGTGCGGTGGACATGAAGGACATGGACGCGATGATCCTCGCCTCCATGCTGCGCATGCACCGTGAGGGCCACCGGCCCGTGCGCGACATCATCTTCGCCTTCTTCGCCGACGAGGAGGACAACGGCACCTACGGCGCCGGATGGCTGGTGAAGAACCACCCGGAGCTGTTCGACGGCGCCACCGAGGCGATCAGCGAGGTCGGCGGGTTCTCCACCGAGATCGCCGGAACCCGGGCCTACCTGATCCAGACCGGGGAGAAGGGCCTGCACTGGACGAAGATGATCGCCTCCGGCACCGCCGGCCATGGCTCTGCGATCCAGCAGGACAATCCCGTGGTCACCCTCGGAGCCGCGGTCGCACGCATCGGCGAGCACGAGTGGCCCATCGAGTACACCAAGACCACCCGTGCCCTGATGGAGCAGCTCTCTGAGCTCACCGGAATCCCCTTCGACGAGCAGGACCCTTCGGCTCTGCTGGAGGCCACGGGCAGCACCTCGAAGTTCATCGCCGCGACGCTGCGCAACACGTCGAACCCGACGGTGCTGGAAGCCGGGTACAAGCACAACGTGGTCCCGGGGACCGCCGAGGCGCTCGTCGACGCCCGCACCCTCCCCGAGCAGGACGAGAAGGTCGCCGCGACGCTGCAGGAGCTGGCAGGAGAGAAGATCCGCTTCGAGCTGCAGAACGGGGGACCCTCCTTGGAGGTGCCGTTCTCCGGCGCCCTGGTCGAAGACATGGTCGCCTCTCTGCGGGCGGAGGACCCTGACGGCGTCGTGCTGCCCTACATGCTCGGCGGCGGCACCGACAACAAGCATCTGTCCACGCTCGGTATCGCCGGCTACGGGTTCGCCCCGCTGCGGCTGCCGGCCGAACTGGACTTCACCGGGATGTTCCACGGCGTGGATGAGCGGGTCCCGGTGGACTCGCTGACCTTCGGCGTCCGGGTCCTGCACCGGTTCCTGATCGCGCAGTGACGGCCGGAGTCCGACGCCGTATGCGGGACATCGCCTGAGACCTGAGAGGAGCGCCCCGATGGCCTTCGATGCTGACGATCTGCTCGCCGAGCACCCGGACCCGGCGCTGCGCGAGCGCGTCGCCGCAGTGCTGACCCCCGACCTGCTGGGAGCCATCCACTCCCGGGCGGCCGGCTACGACGAGCGCAATGAGTTCTGCCACGAGGATCTGGCTGAGCTGATCGACGTCGGCTACCTGCGTGCCCTGGTGCCCGAGGCGCTCGGCGGGCTGGGCTGGGACCTGCCGGCCCTGGCCGCGGGGCAGCGACTGCTGGCCGCCCATGCTCCGGCCACCGCCCTGGCGGTCAACATGCACCATGTGTGGGTGTCTGCGGCCCGGCAGATGGTCGCGCACGGCCATGAGGAGTTCCGGCAGGTTCTCCAGGAGGCCGCTGCGGATGAGATCTTCGCCTTCGGGATCTCCGAGCCGAGCAACGACGCCGTCCTGTTCGACTCCTCCACCGAGGCTCGCGTGGCCGAGGACGGGTCAGTCTCCTACACCGGGACGAAGATCTTCACCACGCTGGCCCCCGTCTGGACCCGGCTGGGCCTCTTCGGCCGCGACGTCGACGGCGGCGAAGCTCCGCTGATCTACGGGTTCCTGGAGCGCGATGCCGCCGGCTGGCACAGTCTCGACGACTGGGACACCCTGGGCATGCGGGCCACACGGTCGCACACCACAGTGCTCACGGGCGCCCGGGTGCCCGCCGAGAGAGTCGTGCGGCGCCTGCCCGCGGGGCCGAACCGAGATCCGCTGATCTTTGCGATCTTCTCCTCGTTCCTGGGGCTGCTGGCCGCCGTGTACACCGGCATCGGGGACCGAGCCCTGCAGCTCGCCACCGGTCATGCGGCCTCCCGCACGGCGCGCACCACCGGAGAGCCGCTCAGCACGGACCCGGACATCCGCTATCGCGTCGCCGAGGTGCGACTGCGTCAGCTCGCCCTCGACGCCCACCTGCGGGCACTCATCGGGGAGATCGAGGTCGGCGCCGATCACGGCGAGCTGTGGTTTCCGCGGCTGGTGACGCTGCGGACCACCGCCACGCGCACCGCCCGGGAGGTCGTCGACGCGGCGCTCCAGGTCAGCGGGGGAGGGCAGTACCGGCGCCTCTCCGAGCTCAGCAGGCTCTACCGTGACGTGCTCGCCGGGGTGCACCATCCCTCCGACGATGAATCGGCCCACCGGACGCTGGCGACCTCCCTGTGGGGGCCGCTGGAGGGATGACCCCGTCGGCCGGGGCGAGCATCAGGAGGGGTCAGAGCGTGGGTCGGACCTTCATGATTCGGCGCCGCAGCCAGTACTTCCGCACACCGCCGGTGTAGATCCGGCTCCGGCGCAGCTCCCACTTGCCGTACTCGGCATGGTCGACGATCCGGCGTCGGACCTCTGGGAGGGACTCCCGCGGCTGACAGGTGATCACCATGTACTCCCAGTTGGGCCCTGCACCGTCCTCGGTGGTGTACCGGTCGGTGACAGGGGGCGGGAGCGGGGAGAACTGCTGGGACATTCCTGCCGATCACGCTCGCTCTCTCCAAGTGCCGCCCTCAGGCGATGTCACGGGCGATGTCACCAGCGATGTCACCGCGATGCCAGCGGTGCATCGCCTCTGCGATTGAGTGCACCTTAGCACCCGACCCCGGCGCTGACGTCAAGGCGGCGGGGCAGGTGTTCGGAAACTCCTCGTGAGGGCTTACCGAACGGCCGTGGCGTTGATACCGTGAGGGCTATGAACATCGATCCGCGCGTCGCACTGAGCACGCTGACGAACGCTCTGGAAGAGCATCTCTCTGCTTCACTCAACCGCCGCGGCGAGGACGACCCGGCGGTGGAGTCGGCCTTCTACGCGGTCGCCGACGCCTTCGAGGGGTACGAGGACGCTCTCTTCGCGGCCACGGGGGAGGTCACCCCGCTGGACATCTATGACGAGGACGACGACGCCGACGACGTGCTGGACGAGGAGGACGACGACGCCCTCGATGAGGAGGATGACGACGAGCGCGAGGACGACGACACCCTCCGCTGAGAGCTGAGGCGACGGCGCGGAGGCCACCGTGGCCGATCTCACCGTCTGAGCTGCTCCGGCGGATCGGTCCCGATGCTCTAAGCTCAGCCTGTGCAGTGGATTGAAGCGATCATCCTGGGGCTGGTCCAAGGCCTCACCGAGTTCCTCCCGGTCTCCTCCTCAGCGCACCTGCGCATCGTGGGAGAGTTCCTCCCCGGAGCGGCCGACCCGGGCTCGGCGTTCACCGCGATCACCCAGCTCGGCACCGAGACCGCGGTGCTGGTCTACTTCTGGCGCGACATCGTCCGGATCCTGCGTGCGTGGTGCGCGGCCCTCGCGGGGCGGCTTCCGCACCGGGACCCGGACGTCCGGATGGGCTGGCTGATCATCGTCGGCACCATTCCCATCGTGGTGCTGGGCCTGCTCTTCGAGGACCTCATCGACACCACGTTCCGCACATTGTGGTTGGTCGCCACCATGCTCATCGTCTTCGGTGTGCTGTTGGCCGTGGCCGACGCCTACGGTCGCCAGAAGAAGCCGCTGGCGGAGCTGACGATCCGCGACGGCGTCCTCTACGGCTTCGCCCAGTCCCTGGCGCTCATTCCGGGGGTCTCCCGGTCAGGCGGGACGATCACCGCGGGTCTGCTGATGGGCTACACCCGGGAGGCGGCGGCCCGCTACTCCTTCCTGCTCGCCGTGCCGGCCGTCTTCGGCTCCGGGCTCTACAAGCTGCTGGGGTCCCTCGGTGAGCATTCCGGTCCCTACACGATGGGGCAGACCCTGGTCGCCACAGTGGTGGGCTTCGTCGTGGCGTACGTGATCATCGGCTGGTTCCTGCGCTATGTGTCCAGCCATTCGTACACGCTCTTCGTCACCTACAGGATCGTGGTGGGCCTGGCGGTCTACGGCCTGCTCGGACTGGGCGTCATCAGCGCCTGAGACCCCGGCGCGTACCCCGGCGCGCACCGGGGGAGCAGGGGACTTCGGCCCGTCGGAAATACCGAGCCCTCGGCGCGTGTTGCCCACTGATCGGACTGCCCACGCTGAAAGGACCCGCGCGTGAAATCCTGGACCTCCCCGGCCGTGCCGAGCCTGCCCCCGCTGCCCGAGGCTCTGCAGCTGCATGACACCGCCCGAGGCGGTACGGCCGACGTCGTCTCCCGCGAGGGTGTGGGCTCGCTGTATGTCTGCGGCATCACCCCCTACGACGCCACCCACATGGGCCACGCGAACACCTATCTGCAGTTCGACCTGTTGGTCCGCTACTGGCGGGCCTGCGGACTCGACGTGCGCTATGTGCAGAACGTCACCGACATCGACGACCCGCTGCTGGAACGCGCCGCTGCGACCGGGGCGGACTGGCACGAGCTGGCCGAGCAGCAGACCGAGCTCTTCCGCTGCGACATGCAGGCCCTGGGGGTGATCGCTCCCGACGTCTACCTCGGTGCGGTGGAGTCCATCCCTGCCGTGGTCGAGGACGTCGAGTCGCTGGTGGCCCTCGGCGTGGGGTACCCCGTTCCGGTCCCCGCCGAGGAGCTGGCCGACGGAGCCGACGACGCTGCGGACATCTACTTCGACATCGCCGCCGCCGAGGCGCGCACCGACTGGAGGCTCGGCAGCGTCGGAGCCTACGACCGCGGCACCATGGAGGAGCTCTTCCCCGAGCGCGGGGGAGACCCGGGGCGGGCCGGGAAACGGGACCCGCTGGATCCGCTGCTGTGGCGCGCCCGCCGCCGCGGAGAGCCCTCGTGGGAGGGACAGAGCCTCGGGGAGGGCCGTCCCGGCTGGCACATCGAGTGTTCGGTGATCGCCCGCCGGCACCTGCCGGCACCGTTCACCGTCCAGGGCGGCGGGTCTGACCTGCGTTTCCCCCATCACGAATTCTCCGCCGCGCACGCCACCGCCGCCGATGGCGTGTCGTTGGCCGAGAACTACGTCCACACGGGCATGGTGGGGCTGGACGGAGCGAAGATGTCCAAGTCGCAGGGCAACCTCGTCCTGGTCTCACAGCTGCGCCAGGACGGAGTGGACCCGCAGCTGATCCGAATCGCGCTGCTCGGCCACCACTGGCACCACGACTGGAGCTGGACTGACGATCTCCTCGACCGCGCCCGGGCGCGCCTGCAGCGCTGGAACGAGGCCCTGAAGCGGGCCCCCGCCCACCATCACGGCAGCGCCGACGTCCCCGAGCACCTGCAGTACGCGCTGCACTCGGCGCTCTCGCTGAATCTCAACGGTCCCGCGGCGCTGGAGCAGCTGGACCTGTGGGCCGACGGCCAGATTGCCGGCGACACCGGTCAGGACCGTGCGCGCGACGTCGTCGCCTCCCTGCTGGGGATCTCCCTCGGCTGAGAGACACCGGCCCGACCGCGGGCATCAGTCCTCCCCACGCTCCGGGGGACGACGGCGACGCAGATACCGCTCGAACTCCCGGGCGATGGCCTCCCCGCTGGCCTCCGGGAGGTTCGGGGTGTCGGTGGCCTCCTCCAGGCGCTGGACGTATTCGGCGATGTCGGAGTCCTCCTGCGCGAGCTCGTCGACTCCACGCTCCCAGGCCTCCGCATCCTCGGCGACCTCCTCCACCTCCAAGGTGAGACCGAGCAGATCCTCGAGCTGGCGCATCAGCGCCAGCTGAGCCTTGGGAGAGGGCGCCTGCCCGACATAATGGGGCACCGCCGCCCACAGCGACACGGCGGGGACGCCGGCCTGATCCGCCGTGTGGGCGATCACCCCGACGATGCCGGTGGGCCCCTCATAGGTCGGCTCGTCCACGTCCAGAGCGTCCTGCAGGGCGGAGTCCTCGCTGGACAGCGCAGCGGGTATCGGACGAGTGTGCGGCACGTCCGCCAGCAGAGCGCCCACCAGCACGATGGCCGAGACCCCATGCTCGGCGGCCTTGGTCAGGATCTCCGCGGTGAACGCCTGCCAGCGGAAACTGGGCTCCACCCCGCTGACCAGCAGCAGGTCGAGCTCGCACGACTCCGGCCGCGCCCGATAGACCTTCGTGGAGGGCCAGACGATCTCCCGGTGGGAGCCGGTGCGCCGCACCCGGGGCCGGGTGAACTGGTAGTCGTAGTAGTCCTCGTCGTCGATGCGTTCCACCAGCTCACCGTCAGCCGCCGTGGTGATCGATCGGACGGCCGACGACGCCGCCCCGCCGGCGTCGTTCCACCCTTCGAAGGCCAGCACCATCACAGTGGGCCGGGTCTCGCGGGTCTCCGACGACTCGCGCAGCTGTCGGGCGAACCGGACCGCACGGGGCTCGGTCGCCTGGGGGGCGTCCTCGGGCTGGCTCTGCTCATCCACAGTCTTCACACTAGCCCCGGCCCAGGGGGGAGGGAAGAGCTGACCTGGGCGTGTGACTGCCATGACGGCGCCAGCGGGGGCGCACCGCTTAGGATGGAGAGATGGCACGCCCCACCCCCTCAGCCGACTCGTCGCGCCGACTCCAAGCGGTGTTCTGGGACATGGACGGCACCCTCGTCGACACCGAGCCCTACTGGATCGCCTCCGAGTACGAACTCGTCGAGGCCCACGGCGGGACCTGGTCCCAGGAACAGGCACACTCCCTGGTGGGCCAGGCCCTCACCCACAGTGCCGCAGTCCTGCAGTCGGCGGGGGTGGAGCTCAGCATCCGGGAGATCATCGATCACCTGGTCAGCCGGGTGGTGGACAAGGTCCGGAAGCAGATGCCGTGGCGCCCAGGGGCCCGCGAGCTGCTGGAGGCGCTCCACACCTCCGGGGTCCGTTGCGCGCTGGTCACCATGAGCGAGGGTCCGCTCGCGCAGGAGATCGTGGACGCGCTGCCTGCGGGGCAGCTGGAGTTCATCGTCTCCGGGGACATGGTCACTCGCGGCAAACCGGACCCCGAGGCCTACCACCAGGCCTTCGCCCGCATGGCCGCCGACCACGACGAGCCCCTGGAGCGCGGGCGCTGCCTGGCCGTGGAGGACTCCGTGCCCGGCACCGCGGCCGCGGCCGCCTCCGGGATCATCACCCTTGCCGTGCCGCATATGAGCCCGCTTCCCTCCTCCGGCCGCTGGCATGTGGTGCCCACGCTGCGCGGCCTCGACGTCGAGGCCCTGGAGCACCTGGTCTCCGTAGCGCCGGGAACTCCTCTCGGCTCCCTGGCACAGGCATGAGTCGCCCGAGCCGCAGCGGGTTCATGATCGCCCGTGTGGCAGGCGCCCCGGTCCGCCTGCAGTACTCCTGGTTCCTGATCAGCGGCGCGATCATGGTGCTGTTCGGGCCCCAGGTGCAGCGCATCTTCCCGGAGCTCGGCGCATCGGCCTACCTGGTGGCCGGCGCCTATGCGCTGCTGCTGCTGGTCTCCGTGCTGGCCCATGAGCTCGCCCATGCGCTCACCGCGCGGGCCTTCGGCTGGCCCGCCACCGAGATCGAGCTCAACCTCTGGGGTGGTCATACCCAGTTCGTCACCCAGGACGCGACCCCGGGCAGATCCCTGGCGGTGGCGCTCGCGGGTCCGACGGCCAATCTGCTCATCGCCGCCGTCGGCTGGGCGCTGATCGGGGCCCTGGAGCCGGCGGGTGTGCTCGGGATGCTGGCCTCCGTCACCGTGCTGGTCAATCTCCTCGTCGGCCTGTTCAACCTGCTGCCCGGACACCCCCTCGACGGAGGACGCCTCGTGGAGTCCGCCGTCTGGCACCTCACCGGCAGCCAGGATCGCGGCATGCTGGCCGCCGGATGGACCGGGCGTGGGGTCTCCCTGGCCGTCGCGGTGACGGTGCTGGTACTGGCGGGGACCGGGTCGCCACGGGTCAGCGTGGTGGTCGTCGTGGTGGCCACGATGGTGTGCTTCTTCCTCTGGCAGGGTGCGTCAGAGTCGGTCCGTGTGGCGCGTGCCCGGTTGGTCCGGCGTCGGCGTCTCGACGGCAGGCGCGAGGGCCCCGGGGAGCGATAGGCTCGGCAAGGACAGCGCGTCGGGACCAGCTCCGGCCAGCGGCGCGCGCAGGACCAGACCCTTCCGACGAGAGTGAGATCCGTGAGCACCACCGCAGAGTCCGCATCGGCAGAGCCCGTGACCGAGGGCCGCGGCCCCGTCGGCGTGCACATGCGCAAGGGTCCGCTGCAGCCCGGGCAGCGGGTCCAACTGACAGATCGACGCGGCCGGCCCAGCACCATCACTCTGCATCGCGGCGGCGAGTGGCACACCCACCAGGGCGTGCTGCGCCATGACACGATGATCGGCCAGCCCGAGGGGGTCGTCGTCGCCAACGACGCCGGTCACGAGTACCAGGTGCTGCGCCCTCTGCTGAACGACTATGTCCTGTCCATGCCTCGTGGAGCCACTGTGGTCTACCCGAAGGATTCTGCGCAGATCGTGCAGGTCGCCGATGTCTTCCCCGGTGCGCATGTGGTCGAAGCGGGAGTGGGCTCAGGAGCGCTCACCCTGTCACTGCTGCGCGCGGTGGGGGACCAGGGCTCCGTGCACTCCTACGAGCGTCGGGAGGACTTCGCCGAGATCGCTCAGGGCAACGTGGAGGGCTTCTTCGGACAGCGGCACCCGGGCTGGCAGGTCCACGTCGGTGACATGCAGGAGCAGGTGCCTCAGGTCGAGTCCGCCGGCTCGGTCGACCGGGTGGTGCTGGACATGCTGGCCCCCTGGGAGTGTCTCGACGCGGTCCGCCACGCGCTGGCGCCTGGCGGCGTGTGGGTCAGCTACGTGGCCACTGTCACCCAGCTCTCCCGTCTGGCCGAGGCGATCCGCGCCTCCGGGGTGTTCACGGAGCCGGAGGCGCATGAGACGATGCTGCGCACCTGGCATCTCGACGGGTTGGCCGTGCGCCCCGATCACCGGATGGTCGCCCACACCGGCTTCCTGCTCTCGGCCCGTCGGCTGGCCGACGATCAGGCCCCACTGCAGCTGAAGAAGCGGGAGAAGCAGTCCGCGGTCACGGCGGAGGACATGCAGGCGTGGCTCCCGGAGGACGCCGTCTGGGACGAGGAGACGCTGAAGCGCCGCACCGTCACGGGGCGGAAGGCCCGGAAGGCCGCATCCCATGCGAAGAAGATCGCGGACGCGGCCCGCAGTGCGGACGAGGCCCCGGCCGACGGCCTGAACGCACCCGACAGCGGCTCTCAGGACGCAGCAGGAGGAGACGCACCAGCAGAGGAGGAGTCACGATGAGTGAGCACAGCGGCGGCGGGGCCTCACCCGAACCTGCGGCCGTCTCGGTCGAGCAGCTGCAGGAGCGGCTGGACCGCGCCCATCGGCAGCTGGACTCGCTGCGTCAGCGCAGCCGTCAGCTCGAGCAGCAGCTGCAGACCGCCGGATCGAACAACCAGCGGATGGCCCGCCTGCTGGAGACCACGCGGCATCAGATGGAGGAGCTGCGACAGGCCCTGCATGCTGACGGGCAGGCCCCGTTCACCTTCGGCACGGTGATCGCCTACAGGGCGAAGCACGAGCTGGTCGCAGGTCGGGAGATCGACGCCGCCACCGGGCCGGGCGTGGACGTTCTTCATGCCGGTCGGAAGATGCGGGTGAGCCTGTCGCCGCTGCTGGACCCGGAGGAGCTGAGCCCCGGGCGGGAGGTGCTGCTGAACGAGCATCTCACTGTGGTCTCGGTCCTGCCGGCTGAGGACACCGGTGAGCTCGCCCGGGTCAAGGAGGTGCTGACCGACGGGCGGCTGGTGATCCTGATCCGTGGAGAGGACGAGCGCCTCGTCCGGCTCGCGGTCGACCAGCATCAGGTCCCGGTCCGCGTCGGCGACGCCGTCACGGTGGACCTGCGCACCGGCACCGCGACCGAGGTCGTCCCTCTGTCCGAGGTCGAGGACGTGGTGCTCGAGGAGACCCCGGACGTCTCCTACGCCGACATCGGCGGCCTGGCCGATCAGATCGAGCAGATCCGTGATGCTGTGGAGCTGCCGTTCCTGCATTCCGACCTGTATCGCGAACATGGGCTCAGCGCCCCGAAGGGCATCCTCCTCTACGGTCCACCGGGCTGCGGCAAGACGCTGATCGCCAAGGCGGTCGCCTCCTCCCTGCAGGGCACGGACGAGGCCGGCGACGGGGAGGGGCCGCGCAGCTTCTTCCTCAACATCAAGGGCCCTGAGCTGCTGAACAAGTACGTCGGTGAGACCGAGCGGCACATCCGGGTGATCTTCTCCCGGGCGCGGGAGAGGGCCTCCGCCGGTCATCCGGTGGTCGTCTTCTTCGACGAGATGGAGGCGCTGTTCCGCACCCGCGGGACCGGTGTCTCCTCGGATGTGGAGACCACCATCGTCCCGCAGCTGCTCGCCGAGATCGACGGGGTGGAGTCCCTGGACAACGTCATCGTCATCGGAGCCTCCAACCGCGAGGACATGATCGACCCGGCGATCCTGCGTCCCGGACGCCTGGATGTGAAGATCCGTGTGCGTCGGCCCGGGGCGGCAGGCGCACGGGAGATCCTGGGCATCCACCTGGGCGGCCGGCTGCCGCTGCGCGCGGACTATGTCGCGGAGAAGGGCGGCCATGCGCAGGCGGTGCAGGCGCTGGTCGACGCCGTGGTCGCACATCTCTACCCGGAGGACGCGACGCCCCGGGTCCGTCTGGTCCACGCCGACGGCGCCCACACCGACTTCGCCGCCGCGGACTTCATCTCCGGTGCGGTGCTGAGCAACATCGTCGATCGGGCGAAGAAGTCAGCGATCAAGGAGTTCCTGGCCTCGGAGCGTCGGCTCGACGCCAAGGGCCTCACCGAGGAGCAGCTGCTGGCCTCCGCCGAAGCGGAGCTGCGTGATCAGGAGGACCTGGTGAACACCGCCGACCCTCAGGAGTGGGCCCGCGTGCTCGGCGCCGCACCGTCGCCGGTGGTCGGCGTCGAGCGGCTGCGAGGAGACGTCCGGTGAGTGTGCGGCGGCTGATCGGCATGGAGACCGAATACGGCATCCACGCCCCGAAGAACCCTTGGGCCAGTCATGTGGCACTGTCCATCGAACTGGTCAACGCCTACGCGGCTGCGGTCACCGAGGACGGCGGGGCGGTGGCCGGCACGGAGTGGGACTACCAGTCGGAGTCCCCGCTGGTGGATGCCCGCGGCTGGGTGCTGCCGCGGTCTGCGGCGCACCCGAGTCAGCTGACGGACACCGGCGAGGCGCTGGGCGGTGTCAGCGGCGGGGACCCCGCCCCGGCGGACGTGCCGGCCGCCCGGGAAGAGGACGCCGGAGCGGCGAGTCCCGCGGACATCTCCGAAGGTCACCTCGGCCATGGCGACTCGGAGTTCCACGCCCCCGGATCCGCGCACTGGCGGGGCGACTTCTTCCAGCTGCGTGAGGGGCAGCCGCAGCTGCTGATGAACCTCGTGCTGACCAACGGCGCCCGGCTCTATGTGGACCACGCCCATCCCGAGTACTCCGCGCCGGAGACCATCGGGGCGAAGCGGGCGGTGCTCTATGACGTCGCAGGCGACGTCATCGCCCGGCGTGCCGCGCAGCGCCTGGCCCAGGAGGAGGGCAGCCCGGAGCTGCTGCTCTACAAGAACAACACCGACGGAAAGTCCGTGTCCTACGGTGCCCATGAGAACTACCTGGTCCCCCGACACGTGCCCTTCGACCAGCTGGTGGCCGGGCTGATCCCGTTCTTCGTGACGCGGCAGGTCCTCTGTGGTGCCGGTCGGGTCGGAATCGGTCAGCGAGCCTCCCGCAGCGGATTCCAGATCTCCCAGCGGGCCGACTTCTTCGAGGAGGAGGTGGGACTGGAGACGACGGTCCGTCGGCCGATCATCAACACTCGAGACGAGCCTCACGCCGATGCCGACCTGCACCGGAGGCTGCATGTGATCATCGGTGATGCGAATATGAGCGAGTTCTCCGCCTGGATGCGGGTGGGCACCACGGCCCTGGTGCTGGACCTCATCGAGGCCGGGCGGGCCCCTCAGCTGCGCCTGCACGATCCGGTGGAGGCGCTGAAGGCGATCTCCCATGACCCCACCCTGACCACCACGGTGCGGACCAACCGTGGGGACATGACGGCCCTGGAGATCCAGCGGCTCTATCTGAAGGCCGCAGGCTCCCGGGCCTCGGAGAAGTCGGGACCGAAGGCGGCCCACACCGCTCCGGACACCGAGACCGCGGAGGTCCTCGACGCCTGGGGGACGTTGCTGGAGGACCTCACCGAGGACGTCTCTCTGGCGGCGGACCGGGTCGACTGGGTCGCGAAGCTGTCGCTGATGGAGTCCTATCGGCGGCGGGACGGTCTGGACTGGGACGCTCCGCAGCTGAAGCTCATCGACCTGCAGTACGCGGACCTACGACCGGAACGGGGACTCTATCACAAACTCGCGCGCGCCGGTCGGATGCGGCGACTCTTCTCCGACGAACAGGTCGCCTGGGCGGCCGTGCATCCCCCCGAGGAGACCCGTGCCTGGCTGCGCGGCCAACTGGTGTCCCACCATGCGGAGCAGCTGGTCGGGGCGAGCTGGGACCAGATCCTGCTCCGGGCGGATCCGCTGGCCAGCACCACACGCCTGACGATGGCTGATCCGACTCGGGGGTCCCGCAACGACGCCGAGCGTGTGCTGCTGGGATCCGACACCCCGGAAGAGCTCATCGCCGGACTGGCCCGGCTGCTGCAGACCTGAACAGAGGCGGCCCAGGTCGCTCGGCGGCAGGCCGGTGGCGACGGCGTCGTAGACTCGACCTGAGCCACGAGACAGACCAAGACCGAGACACACCCAGCCGGACCAAGACAGACCCAGACAGACCCAGACAGACCGAGACAGACCCAGACAGACCCAGACAGACCAAGACCGTTCGCGGTCGGTGCCCGGCCCGGGCGACGTCGCCCCGGCGGGCAGAAAGGGGAACGAACATGCCGTCCCAGCCACAGCGCCGTTCCGGCGAGAGCGCCCAGGACCACCCAGGAGTCCCGGAGGAGGACACCGGGGCCCCGCCGTCCTCCGGAGGCGGCACCCAGGCCCAGGGGCGAGCCGAGGAGCTGGACAGCCTGCTCGACGAGATCGACTCGGTGCTGGAGACCAACGCGGAGGAGTTCGTCAAGGGCTTCGTCCAGAAGGGTGGGCAGTAGGTCCATGGAAAGGCGCGTCGTCGGCGTGGAGACCGAGTTCGGGCTCGCCCACCACGGGGAGGGACATCGTGGCCTGGCACCCGACGAGGCGGCCCGGTATCTGTTCCGACCGGTGATCGACTGGGGGCGCAGCTCCAACGTCTTCATCCCGAACGGCTCCCGGCTGTATCTCGACGTCGGCTCCCACCCGGAGTACGCCACCGCCGAGTGTGACGACCTGTTCGATCTGATCGCCTCGGACCGTGCCGGTGAGCTGATCATGCATGATCTTGCGGTGCGCGCCGAGGAAGCCATGGCCGCCGACGGTCTGGCCGGTGCGGTGTACCTGCTGAAGAACAACATCGATTCCCAGGGAAACTCCTACGGCTCGCATGAGAACTACCTCATCCCGCGGACCACCCACTTCCGGCGGCTCTCCACCGTACTGTTGCCGTTCCTGGTGACCCGGCAGATCATCGCCGGAGCCGGCCGCATCGCGCCCGCCGCTGAGGGTCAGGCCGCCCACTTCGCATTCTCGCAGCGGGCGGACCACATGTGGGAGGGCATCTCCTCGGCCACCACCCGATCCCGCCCGATCATCAACACCCGTGACGAGCCTCATGCGGATGCGGCCGTGCACCGGCGTCTGCATGTCATCGTCGGAGACTCCAACATGGCGGAGCCCACCCAGCTGGTGCGCTTCGGCTCCACCGATCTGGTGCTGCGGATGATCGAGTCCGGGGTGCCGCTGGGTGACCACGAGCTGGAGAACCCGATCAGTGCGATCCGCACCATCAGCCACGACCTCACCGGCCGGGCCGCCGTCCGCACTCGGGACGGTCGGCAGGTGACGGCGGTGCAGATCCAGCAGGACCTGCTGGAGCGGGCCCGACGCTTCGTCGCTCGGCATGGGGCCCATCATGACCACGTGGACGGGATCCTCGACCTCTGGGGACGGGCCGTGGACGCGGTCGCCTCCGGCGACCACTCATCCATTGATCAGGAGATCGACTGGGCGATCAAGAAGCGGCTCCTCGACGAGGTCGCCGGCCGGGCCGGTCTCAGCCTCGGGGACGCCCGACTGGACCAGATCGACTTCGCCTATCACGACATCCATCCGGACCGCGGGCTGTTCCCTCTGCTGGTCCGCCGAGGGCGGGCGGTGCGGCTGCTCGACGAGGCGCGGCTGCGGCGGGCCGTCACTGACCCACCTGAGACCACCCGCGCCGCGGTGCGCGGACGGTTCCTCTCGGCGGCACGCGCGCATGGCGCGGGGCACACGGTCGACTGGGTCCACCACAAGCTCGTGGACCGCCCCCTGGAAGCGGTCATGGTCAAGGATCCGTTCGCCGCCGAAGATCCGCGGGTCGAGACCCTGCTGAGTCGGCTCGGCGGAGACCTCCGCGAGCTCGACGACGCTGAGCGGGAGGCCCAGCCGGGGCCCCTGGCGCTCTCCGAGCGTTACGTCAGGGCGACCCCGGCGGCACCGCCGGAACCGCCCTTCATCTGAGAATGGGGTGACCTGGAACGACGGTGGAGGCCTGAGCGTGCCTCCCGGTCGACCCTGTAGGATTCTCTCTGGCGGCATCCCCGCCCACCCCGATCAGTTGTGGAGGACCCCCTTCGTGCGAAAGATGCAATACGCCCTGGCCGCCCCTGCCGTCCTGCTGCTGGCCGGGTGCTCCGGCGACGGGCTCGGTGACAGCTCGGCGCTGACGGGCATCGACCTGCACTTCACCGACGAAGGCGTCCCCGAGGTGCTGATCAGCAACCCGGTCGAGTCGGACGAGGAGTCCTCGCTGATCCTCACCCAGGGAGACGGTGAGGAGCTGGATCCGGAGCAGATCCTGCACGTGTCCTCGGCGACGGTCGACCCGGCCAACGGGGAGGTCCACCAGGAGAACTTCAGCGAGGATACGCCTTCGCTACTGTACCTGCCGATGATCCAGCAGCAGAGCGAGTTCATCTACGACTCGCTGGTCGACACCGGTGCGACCGTCGGTGCCGACATCGCTCTGTACGAGCCCGGCACGGCCGAGACCGGAGGCGCCGACTCCCTGGTCATCCTCCGCATCGAGGATCAGGTGCCCGCTCACGCCACCGGTGAGGAGCAGGACCAGAGCGGGGAGCTGCCGGAGATCACCTCCGAGATCGGCGAGGCCCCGGAGCTGCCCGCGGCTCCGACCGAGGACGACGAGGCCCCGGAGGAGACCGAGAGTGAGGTGCTGATCGCCGGCGACGGTGCGGAGATCGGCGCCACTGATCAGCTGGTGGTGCGCTACACCGGCTGGAAGTGGTCCGACGGCGAGATCTTCGACTCCGCCTGGCCGGGCATCACTCCGCCGAGCCAGGAGGACGACGGCGAGCACGCCGAGGAGGACTCGGGGGAGGACGCTGGAGAGGACGCTGGGGAGGACGAGGCCTCCGAGGAGGAGGCCCCGTCGATGCCGCCGGCCAGCTTCGCCCTCGGTGACCTGGTCACGGGCTGGGCCGAGGGCCTGGAGGGCAAGCATGTCGGTGACCGCGTGCTGCTGGTGATCCCGCCCGAGGCCGGCTACGCCGAGGCCGAGGGACACGAACTGCAGGACGAGACGCTGATCTTCGTCGTCGACGTCATCGAGGCGGCTCCGATGCCGGAGCAGACTCAGCAGCAGATGCCGGAGCAGCCCGAGCTCACCGAGGAGGAGCTCGAGCAGCTGGAGGAGATGCTCGAGGAGCAGGGCGGCGATGACGCCGACGTGTCCGAGGACTCGGACGACGACGCTGACGCCGATGATTCAGATGAGGACGACTCGGACGAGGACGACTCAGACGACGAGTGATCTCCTGGCGGTGATCCGACCCTCCGGGAACGCCCCGGGAGCTGACCTGAGGGTCTGGCTCCCGGGGCGTGTGTCGCATCGGCCGGGTCACAGTGCGGCCGGTGGGCGCGGCGCGGGCCCGGGCGGGGACGTCCGGCTCCGCCCGCTCCGTTAGGCTGGAGCCGGACGTCCCTGCATCGGAGAGGAAGGCACCCATGTCATTCGGTCAGCGCACCTACGACCGCACCCGCCCGGAGATCGACTTCCCCGGCGAGACCCCGCCGTCGGAGCTCGTCGTCGAGGAGCTCATCCCCGGCGGCGGCCAGGCCGTCGAGCCCGGTGACCAGGTCTCCTGCCACTATGTGGGCGTGTCCTGGTCCACCGGCGAAGAGTTCGACGCCTCGTGGAACCGCGGCCAGCCGCTGGACTTCACCGCCGGTGTCGGCCAGGTCATCGCCGGTTGGGACCAGGGGCTGATCGGGATGAAGGAGGGGGCGCGGCGTCGCTTCGAGATTCCGCCGCATCTGGCCTATGGCGAGCGGGGAGCCGGGGCCGCGATCGGGCCGAACGAGACCCTGATCTTCGTGGTCGACCTGGTCGGCGTCCGCCGAGCCCGCTGACCCCCATGGTCGGGTACCGGCATATCAGCCGACGCGCCCCGGACCGTGTCCCGGGAGTGCATGCGGAATACGCGGCAGAGCCTCATGCCGCGAGGCTGGACGGCGCCCAGGACGTCACCGCCGACAGCGGGGTCAGCCGGGCGCTCTCGCTGGCCGCCACGCTGATCGACGCCGCCCCGGCCGGTCTCACCAAGGCCGAGGTGCGTGAACGTGTCGAACAGTACCGCGCCGACGGTGGATCCGTCTCCGCAGAGGCCTTCGAACAGCAGTTCAGCCGGGACAAGCGGCATCTGCGGCGCATCGGCATCGAGATCACCGAGCATGGCGGCGCCGGTGAGCAGCGGGACGGCCACGGCGGTGACCATGAGTTCCGCTATCTCATCGACCCCCAGGCCCATGGCCTGCCGACGCTGCAGCTGGAGGCCGACGAGGTCATCGCCCTGCGGCATGTCGAGCTGCTGTGGAGCGGCACCAGGGCTCAGCTGGCGATCCGTCAGGCCGCCGGGGCGCTGCTGGCGCCGCATATCGGTGCGGGCCGGGACGCTGACATCGTCGGGACTCTCCCGCCCCAGCCGGCCGCCGTACGCCTGGGCCTGGCCGATGACCAGGTCCTGGACCACCTCGGCGTGCTGGCGGATGCCCGTGGCCTGCGGGCGGTGAGCTTCGCCTACGGCCCCCGAGGGCGGCACCGCACCGAACTGCGGCGCACCCTGCCTCTGGGGGTGGGATCACGCGGCGGGTGGTACCTGGTGGGCCACGATCTCGATCGGGACGCGGTGCGGGTCTACCGGCTGGACCGCATCCGCGGGCAGATCACCACCCTGCCGGGACAGCACGACGTCGTCGATGCGGTCCTGACGGCGATCGAGGAGTCACGGCTGGACCCCCGACAGGTGACGGAGCAGCATCTGGAGGCCCTGGGGCCGGTCCATGACACCGAGACCGTCCGTCTGGAGGTCGCCGAGCCCGTGCTGGCGTCGTTCCTCCCGCATGCCCGTCCGATGGATGAGACCTCGGCGGGGCCGGCTGGATCGGCAGGATCAGCGGGGTCGGCTGGATCAGCCGGGTCGGCGGGCTCGGCCGGGTCTGCACGGTCCGCAGGGACGGAGGCGGAGCAGGAGGATCCGAGCACCGCGAAGGGTCCGCATCAGCTCACTGTGGACACCACGTTGCATGACTCGTTCATCGGTAAGGTCGCCGCAGCGATGCCGCAGGTGCGCATCCTGACCGGCGAGCGGCTCACCAGCTTGGTCCGGTCCCATCTGGCGTCGGTGCTGCGGGCCCACCGGGACCGTCCTGCAGAGCCGGTCACGCTGAAGCCGGTCTCCTCCGGAGTGCGGAACGACGCCGAGGTCAAGATCGCCCGGGTGGTGAGCATCGCCGCCTATCTGCAGGCCACCGGAGGAGCGAAGGTGAGCGATCTGCTGGTGCGCTATGGCCTCACGCCGCGCCAGCTGCATCGGGATCTGCTCTCACTGCAGCAGTCCGCAGCCTTCGACGACGCCCAGTTCGGGCACTACATCGACATCGCCCCGGAGCTGCCGCTGACCCGGCGGGCCTTTGAGGAGCAGGTGCTCGCCGAGGACCCGGTGATCCGGGTGGAGCTTCCGGGGGAGCGGCTCAGCAGCACGCTGGGCAGGCCGCTGCGGCTCTCCGCTCCGCAGGCGCTCTCGCTGCTCATCGGTCTGGAGGGGCTGATCGCCTCCCAGGAAGCCGCCGAGCAGCCGGTCCGCCGGGCCGCGATCCGGCTCCGGGACCGGATCCGAGCGATCGTGCCCGAGGCCCTCGACTCCACCGCGGAGGAGCTCAGCCTGGTCTGGCGCAGCGGAGACGAGTTCGGGCGTGAGCCGCAGCTGCGGGAGGCGCTGGAGTCCGGTCACGCGGTGGAGCTGCTCTACGAGGACGTGTTGGGACGGCACAGTCGGCGGATTGTGGATCCGGTGACGCTGCTCCATGACGGTCCGCGCACCTACCTGCGGGCCTGGTGCCGCTCTGCCCAGGCGGAGCGCCATTTCCTGCTCACCCGGATGCTCGAGCTGCGGGCATTGCCGGAGTCGCCGCTCAGTGAGGAGTCGCGTCGCCTGGCCGAGGAGCCGGCACGGCGTCCTGTGGTGCCGCGGCTGCCAGATGACGTGCTGGTGACCCTGCGGTTCAGCCCCTCGGCGGCGGCGGAGGCCGAGGGATGGGATCCGCTGCGCGAGGTCTGGCACGACGACGGCGCCCGGACCGTGGAGGTCGCGCTGCGCAGTCGACGCCTCGCGGTGGATCTCGCCCTGCGCTCCGGCGGGGACGTGACGGTCATCGGGCCAGAGGAGGTGGCGGTCGAGGTGCAGCGGCGGGCCGCGGACGCCCTGAAGTCCCTGGGGTGAGGTCCGTCCAGTCGGGTGGAGTATCCTGGGGGCAGACGAAAGGACGCACGCCATGAACATCACCGGTTGGCAGATCGCCATCATCGCCCTGCTCATCATCCTGCTGTTCGGTGCGCCGAAGCTTCCGCAGCTGGCCAAATCAGTGGGGCAGTCGATGCGGATCTTCAAGTCTGAGGTCCGCACGATGAGCGAGGAATCCCAGTCCACCGACTCTCAGGACCAGGAGTCCGAGACTGGGTCCGACGAGCGTCCGGCCGTGGAGGGGCGCGTGATGGGCGCTTCCGAGAATCCGCGCCGCAGCGGCTCGAAGCAGCGTCGGGACCACGCCTGAGGGCCGATGGCAGGGACGCACGACGACGATCCCCGCAGCTCCGGACGACGCCGCAGGAAGAGACGCCGCAGGGACCCTGAGGGCAAGATGCCCCTCAAGGAGCATCTCCGCGAGCTCCGCAACCGCCTGATCAAGGCGTGTCTGGGCATCGTGATCGGCGCGGTCGCGGGCTTCTTCCTCTACGACATCATCTTCGGGCTGCTGAGTTCTCCGGTGGTCGACTTCGACGACGTCGACCGCAGCACCGAGATCGCCTTCAACACAGTGGGCCAGCCGCTGGACCTGATGATCCGTATCTCGCTGTTCGTCGGGATCGTCATCTCCTCGCCGGTCTGGCTCTACCAGGTGTGGGCGTTCATCATGCCGGGGCTGCAGAAGAAGGAGAAGCGGTACGCGATGGGTTTCATCGCTGCCTCGGTGCCGCTGTTCGTCATCGGGATCGCCATGGCCTATGTGGTGCTGCCGCGGGCGATCCAGTTCTTCTTCACGCTGAACCCCGAGGGGACCTCGAACATCATCGCACCGGATGTGTACTTCACGTTCGTGCTGCACCTGTTCCTGGCCTTCGGCGTCGCGATGGTCATTCCGGTGGTGCTGGTCGGGGTCAATATGATGGGTCTGGTCTCTGGGCGCCGGGTGCTGAAGAGCTGGCGGGGCACCGTGATGTTCATCGCGCTGATCTCGGCGATGGCCGCCCCCGGGGGAGACGCGATCACGATGTTCTTCATCGCCGGGCCGCTGGTGGTGCTCTTCGGCGTGGCGATCCTGCTGTGTCTGCTCAACGACAAGCGCCGAGCCAGGCGCGTGGCCGCGCGGGAGGCCGCCAACGAGGACCTCGTCGACAGCCCGTGATCGGGGTGCGGATCGTCTCTCCGTGAGAGATCGTCGCCGAATCAGGGGGCGATCTCTCACGGAGAGACGATCTTCTGCGGGACGCCGGGTCTAGGTCGGGTCAGCTCCGGTGGGTGGGTCCAGCACAGACCAGCCCAGTACAGATCAGCCTGACCCGGTTCGGTTCAGGACAGATCGGTCCGGCCCGGTTCTGCCGAGCCCGGTTCACCGTCGTGCCGACTGCTGGGCACGCAGTCCGCGCAGCAGATGGTCCTGCTCCTCGATGAGGATCCGGCGCAGGGCGGCCGGAGCGGTGCCGTGGGTGCGGAGCCATTCGGCGGTGCGCCGCACCACCGGATGATCCTCCGGTTCCTGGCCGACGGCCAGGTCCTGGGTCCCGGGGTACAGGCCCGACACCACCCGGGTGGCCTGGCCCTGGCTCATCCGCGCCCAGACGTCCTGGAGAGAGGCGAAGTAGTCCTCCTCGAAGGGTGCGGTGAGCGTCGCCGGTCCGCAGCGGAACCCGTCCACTGTGGCGGTCAGGTGGTCGTTGGAGAGCTCCTCGCCGTGCTTGTCAGTGCCGGCGATCGCCTGGGCGAAGGCCTCCTGCTTGATCTGGGGGCGCGGACGGGCCGCCAGCGCCAGCCGGTGGGCGATCCGGCCGCGTGCCGTCGTGCGGGCGGCCAGCTCCGCGTCGAGCACGTCCCGCTCCACCCGGCCGTGCACGGCCAGTGCCTGCAGGATCGCCCAGCGGATCTCCTCGTCGA
This sequence comes from Nesterenkonia suensis, assembly GCF_054782935.1. Lineage (NCBI taxonomy): Bacteria > Bacillati > Actinomycetota > Actinomycetes > Micrococcales > Micrococcaceae > Nesterenkonia > Nesterenkonia suensis. Next base: position 1,019,151 of record NZ_BAAGRN010000001.1, read on the forward strand.
GGTCCAGACCGGAGATCCCCAGCGCGGCGGCCTCGCCGTCGAGCAGCGCGGAGAGCAGGTCCAGCTGGACCGTGGTGCGGCGGGACAGGGTCGCCAGGGCTCGGACGGCGGCGCGCTGGCGATCGCCACCCTCCTCGTCAGCGATGAACTCAGCCAGGCGTGCGGCGAACCGGTCCTGGAGGGCCTCTCGCTGCTCGACCGGGGTGTAGAGCTCCAGAGCACGGCCGCTCTGCCGCAGCAGGCCCTGGACGACGACGACCTCCTCGATCTGCAGGCCGAGAGTCATCACGGCCTCCAGGAATCGGGAGGCCGGCAGCTCACCATCGCGGACCATCGACCACAGGGCGGCCCAGACCGTGGCTCGGGCCAACGGATCCTGCACCGGGTGGGTGAGTGCGGCGGCCACGGAGGCCGCGTCCATGCTGAGCTTGGCGTAGGTGAGGTCCTCCTCATTGGCCAGCAGCAGCCGCGGGGTGCCCGGCTCGGGCATCGGCAGCCCGTCGACCACGGTACGGCCGTCGAGGGCGACTCGTGACGTCCCGGTGCGCTGCAGCGTGCCGGTCTCCTGATCGAGCGCGTGCACGCCGACCTCCACCACATGCGGGCGGGTGAGGTGCTCTCCGGTGGCGGGATCCGTGCCGCCCTCGTCGACGACGACGGCGCCGTCGTCGACCGTCGCGGCGATGACGGGCACCCCGGCAGTCTGCAGCCAGGCCTGGGCCCAGCCGGTCATGTCCTGGCCGGAGACCTCGCCGAGCACCGCGAGAAAGTCCTCCAGGCTGGCGTTGCCGAAGGCGTGCCGGGAGAAGTACCGGCGTGCGGCGTCCCGGAACGCCTCCCGGCCCACGAAGGCCGCCAGCTGCTTCAGCACGGAGGCGCCCTTGGCGTAGGTGATGCCGTCGAAGTTCTGGTCGGCGGCCTCCAGATCGGTGATGTCGGCGACGATCGGGTGGGTGGTGGGGAGCTGATCCTGCACATAGGCCCAGGCCTTGCGCCCGTTGGCGAAGGAGATCCAGGCGGTGGTCCAGTCGGTGGCCTCGTCCACGGCGAGTGAGCCCATGTAGTCGGCGAAGGACTCCTTGAGCCAGAGATCATCCCACCACCGCATGGTCACCAGGTCCCCGAACCACATGTGCGCCATCTCGTGCATCAGGGTGTTGGCCCGTGTCTCCCGCTGGGCATCGGTGGCGACAGTGTCGAAGACATAGGCTTCGGTGAAGGTCACCAGCCCCGGATTCTCCATGGCTCCCAGGTTGTACTCCGGGACGAAGACCTGGTCATATTTTCCCCACGGGTAGGGGACGGCGAACTCGGCGTGGAAGAAGTCCAGGCCGCGGCGCGTGAGCTCGAGCAGGTCGTCCGCGTCGAAGTGCTCGGCCAGCGAGGCCCGGCACAGCACAGCCAACGGCACCTCGAGAGGGTCGCCGTCGTCCACCCGGCCGCTCCAGTGCCCGTCCACCCGGTGGTAGGGGCCCGCGAGCAGCGCGGTGATGTAGCTGGACATGCGGCGAGTCTCGGCGAACCGGACCCGTACCAGGCCGACGCCCGGCAGGCCTGTGGCGCCGCCCGGGACGGACTCCCGCGAGATCTCCGCACCGTTGGAGCGCAGCTCCCAAGTCTCCGGACCGGTGAGGGTGATCCGGAACGTCGCCTTGAGGTCAGGCTGCTCGAAGACCGGGAAGACCCGCCGGGAGTCGGCGGGCTCGTACTGCGTGTAGAGGTAGACCTGACCGTCGGTCGGGTCGACGAAGCGGTGGAGGCCCTCTCCGGAGCGGGAGAACCGCGAGGTGGAGCGCACCTGGACCACGTTCTCCTCGGCCAGCTCCGGAAGCCGGATCCGGGCGGCGCCCACGTGCTCGGACACCTCCAGTGCCGTGCCGTTGAGGACGAGCTCCTCCACGGTGGCGCCCAGGTAGTCGAGAAAGGTCTCCTGTCCTTCAGCAGAGGTGCGGAAGCTGATGCGGGTGGTCACCGGGTAGGTCGTCGCGTCCTCGTCGGCGGCACCGGAGAGGTCGACGTCGACCTCATAGGAGTCCACCTGCAGGTGCGCGGAGCGGGCCGCGGCCTCGTCCCGGGTGAGGTTCTCCACCTCGGCCCGGGGGAACGGGGAGCGCGGCCCGGCGGATGCGTGCATGTCAGTGATAGTCATGTCACCATTCAAGCCGCATCCACCGAGCGGGGCAAAGCCCGTTACCGAGGGGACCAGTCAGCGGCTCAGCCGCCCTGGCGCTGGGCGCGGCGCTCCTGCTGGCGCCGCTTGACGAGGATCTTCTCGTCCACCGGGGCGTCGGAGGAGGCCCGCAGCACCCGATAGTGCTCCATGGCTTCGGCCTGCCGCTCCTGCTCCGCACCGGAGGCTACCTCCATGCGCACATGGTCGGCGGTGTAGCCGAAGGAGTCCACGATGTCCTGTGCGAGCGGACGGAGCCGCGCCACCAGTCGGTTGATGTAGGGGGAGAGGGTGCGTGCTCGCTGGGCCGAGATCCGGCCGTTGATCAGGTACCAGTCCAGGCTCTCCTCGATGCGGGTGAGCGCGTAGACGTCCCGGAGCCAGGTCAGCACCTGGCGGGTCCCGGCGTGCTCCACCTCCTCCAGGGCCTCGGTGAAGGACTCCCACACCAGCAGGTCAGCATGGGCCTTGGCGGCGTTGATGATCTCGTACTGGTGTTCGTTGAACGTGGCCGCCTGCTCCGCGGCGGGCTTGCGGGCCACGCTGCGCAGCTCACCGGCGACGTCTGCGACCATCTGCCGGACCCGGTCGGTGAGCAGATCGCGCTGCACCTCGGTCTGCTTGAACCAGTTGGCGCTGCGCCGTTCGTCGCCGGTGTCCTGCACGGACTGCAGTGCACGGCGCAGTCCGAAGCGGTGCAGCACGGTGGACTGCGCCTGTGAGGCCACGTAGCGGGAGAGCGCCCCGACGTCGGCGTCCTTGAACTCTGCGGCGTAGTCGCCGAGGAGGCGCTTGGCGACCAGCTGCAGCAGCACGTTGTTGTCACCTTCGAAGGTGACGTAGATGTCCAGGTCGGCTCGCAGCGTGGCGAAGCGGTTCTCCGCGATGAATCCGGCGCCGCCGCAGGCCTCCCTGGCCTCCTGGAGAGTGTCGAGGGCATGCCAGGTGGCCACCGGTTTGATCGCCGCGGCCAAGGTCTCGAGCTCCTGGCGGTTCTCGTCGCTGTCGTCGGCGCCGGAGAAGACGTCGTCGAACTTGGTCAGCAGCTTCTCCTGGGCGAAGCCCAAGGCGATGGTGGAGGCCAGCCGGGGGATCAGTCGGCGCTGGTGCAGCTGGTAGTCCATGATGACCTCCTCCTCCACCGGGGAGGAGGCGTTGAACTGGCGGCGCTGGTTGCCGTAGGTCACGGCGCCGATCAGGGCCAGCTTCGAGGCCGCCACAGAAGCCCCGGAGAGCGAGACACGTCCCTGCACCAGGGTGCCGATCATGGTGAAGAAGCGGCGGCCGGGGCTCTCGATGGGGGAGCTGTATGTGCCGTCGGCGGCGACGTCTCCATAGCGGTTGAGCAGGTGGGTCCGCGGGATCCGGATCGAGTCGAAGGCGACCCGGCCGTTGTCGATCCCGTTCAGGCCGCCCTTCTGGCCGTCATCGGTGATGGTGATGCCCGGCAGCGGGTTGCCGTCGTCGTCCCGCAGGTGGGCGTAGAAGCAGTGCACCCCGTGGTTGACGCCGTTGGTGATCAGCTGCGCGAAGACGGCGGCGTCCTTGCCGTCCACGGCGGCGTTGCCCAGATAGCGTTTGGTGGCCGCAGTGAAAGGTGTGTGGAGGACGAACTCCTCCGTCTCGGGATCGTAGGTCGCCGTGGTCCCGATGGAGGCGACGTCGGAGCCGTGGCCGATCTCGGTCATCGCGAAGGCGCCCGGCACGCTGAGGTCCATGATGCCGGGCAGGAAGCGTCGGTGATGCTCCTCGGTGCCCAGGTGGAGCACCGCGGAGCCGAAGAGGCCCCACTGGACTCCGGCCTTGATCTGCAGGGACGGGTCGGCGGTGACCAGCTCTTCGAAGGCGGCGATGTTTCCACCGTGGGCGTCCTGACCGCCGAACTCCTTCGGAAAGGCGCGGTGGACGGCGTCGGCGGCCACGAGCTCATGGAGCTGACCCAGCACCCGCTGGCGATGGTCCTCCTTGGTGAGGCCCTCGACCTTGTGGAATCGCTCCTCGGTCATGAGGGCGCGGGAGACCCGGCGGGTGTCGGCCCACTTGCCGAGCAGGATCTCCTCGAGGAGACCGGTGTCCAGGGATGGTGAGGGCACCTCGTGTTCAGTAGTGTCGGTGGTGCTGTGACTTGTGGTCTGACTCGTGCTGTGACCCGTGGTCTGACTCATGGTCCGACTCCTTCGCCCGCGTGGGGGAGTTGTGACAGTGATGATCAACACAGGTAGTCTAAGATACTGAGTAGTAATAAAGCCAAGTCCTGGTTCACCGACTGGAGGAGAACACTTCGTGACCATCACTGATCAGACGCGCGACGTCGTCGTCATCGGAGGCAATCGCCTCCCCTTCGCCCGAGCCCACGGCGCCTACGCCACCGCCTCGAACCAGGACATGCTGACCTCGGCCCTCAACGGCCTGGTGGCCCGGTTCGGCCTGCAGGGCCAGCGGATCGGGTCGGTGGCCGGAGGTGCGGTGATGAAGCACTCGAAGAACTTCAACCTGGTGCGCGAGTCCCTGTTGGGGACCCCGCTGGACCCGGCCACCCCCGCCACCGACGTGCAGATGGCCTGCGCCACGGGCATGGAGGCGATCGGTTCGTTGGCTGACAAGATCCGCCTGGGGCGGATCGAGTCCGGCATCGGCGCCGGCGTGGACTCCATCTCGGACGCGCCCATCGTGGTGACCGACGCACTGCGCAGGATCCTCATGGAGGCCAACCGCGCCAAGACTCCGGGCCAGCGGCTCAAGGCCCTGGCGAAGATCCGCCCGGGCCACCTCGCCCCGCAGGCTCCGGGTGTGAACGAGCCGCGGACCGGGATGTCCATGGGTGAGCACATGGCCGTGACGGCCCATGCCTGGGGCATCGGCCGTCGGGAGCAGGACGAACTGGCCCTGGCCAGCCACCAGAACCTCGCCGCCGCCTATGACGACGGCTTCTTCGACGACCTGGTCACCCCCTTCAAGGGTGTCCAGCGAGACACCAACCTGCGGCCCGACTCCACTGTGGAGAAGCTCGGGAAGCTCTCCCCGACCTTCGGCCGGGATCTGGGGGAGGACGCCACCATGACGGCGGCGAACTCCACTGCGCTGACCGACGGCGCCTCGGCGGTCCTCCTCGGCTCCGAGGAGTACGCCGACGCCCACGACCTGCCGAAGCTGGCGAACTTCGTCGACTACGAGCAGGCGGCAGTGGACTTCGTCGACGGTGCTGAAGGGCTTCTGATGGCGCCGACCTATGCCGCGGCCCGGATGCTGGACCGCCATGGTCTCACCTTCGAGGACTTCGAGTACGTCGAGATCCACGAGGCCTTCGCCTCGACCGTGCTGGCCCAGATCGCCGCCTGGGAGGACGCCGACTTCTGCCGGGAGAAGCTCGGACTCGACGCTCCGCTGGGCCGCATCGACCGCAGCCGACTGAACGTCCACGGCTCCTCGCTGGCGGCCGGTCATCCGTTCGCCGCCACCGGCGGCCGCATCGTGGCCAGCCTGGCGAAGATGCTCCACGGCAAGCCGGGCAAGCTCGGGTTCATCTCGGTCTGCGCGGCCGGCGGTCAGGGCATCACTGCGATCGTGGAAGGCAGGTGAGCATCTCCATGGCTCGAGACACCTATACCGAATTCGTCAACACCCCGGTGGGCAAGCGCCTGACCAAGACGCTGGGCCTGCCGCAGCCAGCGAAGCTGCGGCGTCACCGACCCGGTGAACCGGTCGTCACGGGTCCCGTCGTGGTGGTCGGCACCAGCTCCGCCTCGGACGAGATCGCCTCGCTGCTGGTGGGGTGGGGCCTCGACGTCCGTCGCCATGTGGAGCCGCGGGAGCGGGTCGCGGCGGTGATCGCCTGCTTCGACGTCGTCTCCACCCCGGCGGACCTCAGCGAGGTCGCGCTCGGACTGGGCGCAGTACTCAAGCAGGTGGCGCCCTCCGGGCGGGTGATCACCGTGTTCCGCCGCCCGGAGACGAGCGAGGACCCCGCCGTGCGCGCCGCCCGGCAGGGCGTGGAAGGACTGACCCGATCGGTGGCCCATGAGATGCGCGCAGGCGCCACCGCCAACGGGCTGGTCCTCGCTGACGATCTCGACGTCGCCGCCCCCTCCGTCGCCGGGGGCCTGCGCTTCCTGCTCTCCGGACGGTCGGCCTTCGTCTCCGGGCAGTTCCTCAGTGTGGACTCCGTCAACGGTGCTCTGCCCGAGGACTGGGACCGCCCCCTCGAGGGGCAGGTCGCGGTCGTCACCGGCGCGGCCCGGGGGATCGGGGCCGCCATCGCCGAGACTCTGCACCGGGACGGGGCCCGCGTCATCGCAGTGGACGTGCCGGCCGCGGGCGAGCAGCTGGCCGCCACAGCCAACCGGGTGGCCGGCACGGCGCTGCAGCTCGACATCACCGCCGAGGACGCGGGGGAGCGGATCCTGGCGCACGCTCGTCAGCATCATGGCCGACTCGACATCGTCGTCCACAACGCCGGCATCACCCGGGACAAGCTGCTGGGAAACATGGATGCTGCACGGTGGGACTCCGTGATCGCGGTCAACATCGAGGCCCAGCTGCGGATGAATCGTGCGCTGCTGGCCGATGAGCTGTTCAGCCGGTCCGAGGGGCCCAGCGGGCCGCGCATCGTCTCGCTGGCCTCCACCTCCGGCATCGCCGGAAACCGCGGACAGTCCAACTACGCGGCCTCCAAAGCCGGTGTCATGGGGATGGTCGCCGCCACCTCGGCGCAGATGGAGGCGCGGCACGGCACGATCAACGCCGTCGCCCCGGGGTTCATCGAGACGGAGATGACCGCCCGCATCCCCTTCGCCACTCGTGAGGTGGCCCGCCGCCTGAACTCGCTGAACCAGGGCGGCCGTCCCGTCGATGTGGCGGAGACGATCGCCTATCTGGCCTCCCCGGCGGCCGGCGGCACCAGCGGGCTCACCCTGCGCGTCTGCGGGCAGAACCTGATCGGTGCCTGAGCGAATGGGTGGACACGCACCCGCGAACATGACACGGAGGACACGCACAACAGGCAGGCAGGAGCAGAGCATGAGTCCACAGCAGTTCCGCCGCATCGGGCTGCCGACGCTGGCCCAGGTGTACCTGCGGGCCGGCTGGGGGGCAGCCCGCACCACCCTCGGTCGCCGAACCCCCGAGGGCGGGCCGGACGGCCTGCCGGAGCGCGGAGTCGTCGCACGGCACGCGGGGGTGACACCGGAGCAGGCCGAGGCCTACCGGGGGCTCATGGCCGGTGAGGCGTTCGACGGAGTGCATCGCCGTGCGCTGCCGTCGGTGCTGGTCCACATCATGGGCTTCCCTGTACAGATGGGGCTGCTCGCCGGGGACGACTTCCCGCTGCCGCTGATGGGCATGGTGCATCTCAGCAACGAGGTGGACCATCGTCGTCCCGTGAGGCCAGAGACTCCGGTGCAGATCCGGGCATGGGCCGAAGGGCTGCGTGCCCATCGCCGCGGCACCCAGTTCGACGCGGTGGTCGAGGTGCTGACCGACGGAGCCGATGTCGACCAGCCGGAGGCAGAGCAGATCCTCTGGCGCGGCACCTCGACCTATCTCAGCCGAGGAGTGCATCTGGCCGGTCGGCCGGATCCCTCCACGGGGGAGGGCCGGTCCGGTCGGGAGGAGTTCACCGCACCGCCGAAGACGGGTCAGTGGTGTCTGGCCGCCGACGTCGGTCGTCGCTATGCCGCAGTCTCGGGGGACTGGAACCCCATCCATGTCAGCGGTCTCAGCGCACGGATGCTGGGCATGCCTCGGGCCATCGTCCATGGCATGTACGCCGCGGGCAGGGTGCTCGAAGGGAGGGAGCCTGAGCAGGCGGGCCACCGCTGGCACATCCGCTTCGAAGCTCCCATGCGGCTGCCCGGCACTGTCGCGCTCCACGTCGCGCGTGCCGACGCCGTCGGAGCCCCTGTGGAATCGTTCACCGGTTGGGATCCCCGCGCCGGAAAGCGGCATTTCCAGGGAGAGCTGCACCTGCCCTCCTGAGGGCGCCCTTCGTGGAGGGCCCCTGGTGACAGTGTGCCGTGAGGTCCGCGCGCGGACCTACAGAGCCTCTAGGATTGTTCTCATGGCAGCGGCTCAACGTAGTTCAGGACAACGCGGCTCGACATCGCGCGGCGGCCAGCGGGGGCGCAAGGGAGCCGCCGCCGGCGAGGATTTCCGCACTGTCGAGCCCGCGCCGCTGATGCTGCTGCGCGGACCTGAGGACTACCTCGCCTCCCGCGCGATGGACCGGATCAAGGCGCACCTGCGCGCGGAGCATCCCGATCTGGAGTACACCCGCCTCGACGTGAGCGCGGCCGCCGCGGGGGAGCTGGCCACCCTGGCGTCGCCCTCCTTGTTCGGGGAGGCCCGGCTGATCCTCGCCGAGGATCTCGCTCAGATGAACGACACCTTCCAGGCGGAGGCGCTGGCCTACCTGGGGGAGATGGCCGAGGACGTCACTCTGGTGATGCGTCATTCCGGCGGCAACCGGGGCAAGAGGCTGCTCGACGCGCTCTCCGGCCGGGCCGTCGTCGTGGACTGCTCCGCGGCGAAGACCGAGACCGACAAGATGGACTTCCTGCGCCGCGAGTTCCGGGCGGCAGGTCGGGAGATCCAGCCCGACGCCGCCCGTGCCCTGGTCGCGGCGGCGGGCTCCTCGCTGTCCGACCTGGGGGGTGCCTGTCAGCAGCTCATCCGAGACGTGGCCGGCCAGATCACCGAGGACGACGTCGACCGGTACCACGGGGGCCGGGTGGAGGCCACGGCCTTCAAGGTTGCGGATGCAGCCTTCGAGGGACGCCGTGACGCCGCCACTCGCCTCTACCGTCATGCTGTGGCCACTGGGGTCTCCCCGATCGCCGTCACGGCCGCGTTGGCCCGGAAGGGGCGGCAGATAGCCGCCCTGGTGGACCATCGCGGCAGCGCCGATCGGCTCGCCTCCAGCCTGGGGGTGCCCCCCTGGCAGCTTCGTCAGGCGGCGGAGACGGCTCGACGCTGGCAGTCACACCGTGCGGCCGTGGCGGTGGAGGCCGTGGCGCGGGCCGACGCGGAGGCCAAGGGGGCATCGCGCACGCCGGAGTATGCGGTGGAGCGGGCGATCGCCATCATCGCGGGATCCGTGGGCCGCTGACCGGCTCACGGAGCGCCCGGCGGGACCCTGAGGGTGTTCTCTGCTACCATCGATAGGCAGTGTCCACGGCCTTCGTGCCCGGCACTCCCTGCGGCAGAGAGCTCTCTGCGTGACGTCAGGTCCCTCTGCCTGATGACGTCACGCATTCGCCATGGCAACCCCACGCCACTCAGTCTGTCTTCTGCCGCCCAAGCAGGGATACAGTCCTCACACCAGTGAACACCAGACAGAAAGACACCACGTGGCAAACATCAAGTCTCAGAAGAAGCGCGTCCTCACCAACGAGAAGGCTCGCCTGCGTAACCAGGCCGTGAAGTCCGAGCTGAAGACCGCGGTGAAGAAGGTCCGCCAGGCCGTGAAGTCCGGTGACAAGGACGCCGCCCTCGCGGCGAACCGCGAGGCTGCGCGCAAGCTGGACAAGGCCGTCTCCAAGGGCGTCATCCACAAGAACCAGGCGGCGAACCGCAAGTCTGGCCTGGCCGCCAAGGTCAACGCCCTCTGATCGTCGCGGCTCCGTCCCCACGGAGCTGCGGTCCCCGGGCCCCGTCGCAGATGATGCGACGGGGCCCGCGGCGTCTGCCGCAGGTTTCGCGCCTCTGACCCGGGTCTCTCCGGGCGCCGCGTCCCGCAGACGAGGTTCCCCGGCAGTTTCGTGGAAGAATGGAGCGTCAGCCGCACATCCGCCCCCGAGGGAAGGACCTCCTGCCCGTGTCTCCGAAGGCCCGCACTCCTGAGGTGCCCGCCGCGACCGATCCTGGCGTGATCCGCAACTTCTGCATCATCGCGCACATCGACCACGGCAAGTCCACACTGGCGGACCGCATGCTGCAGCTGACCGGGGTGGTCCAGCCTCGGGAGATGAAGGCGCAGTACCTGGATCGGATGGACATCGAGCGTGAGCGCGGCATCACCATCAAGTCCCAGGCGGTGCGCATGCCGTGGGAGCATGACGGCACCACCTACGCCTTCCACATGATCGACACGCCCGGGCACGTGGACTTCTCCTACGAGGTCTCCCGGTCGCTGGCCGCCTGTGAGGGGGCGTTGCTGCTGGTCGATGCGGCCCAGGGCATCGAGGCCCAGACCCTGGCCAACCTGTATCTGGCCATGGAGCACGACCTGACGATCATCCCTGTGCTCAACAAGATCGACCTCCCGGCTGCGCTGCCGGAGAAGTACGCCGAGGAGATCGCCCACCTCATCGGCGGTGACCCCGATGACGTCCTGCGCGTCTCAGGCAAGACCGGTGAGGGCGTCGAGGAGCTGCTGGACCGGATCGTCGAAGAGATCCCGCCGCCCGAGGGCGACGCCGAGGCACCGGCGCGCGCGATGATCTTCGACTCCGTCTACGACACCTACCGCGGCGTGGTGACCTTCGTCCGAGTGGTGGACGGCAGCCTTCAGCATCGGGAACGCATCAAGATGATGTCGACCGGGGCCACCCATGAGCTCCTGGAGATCGGGGTCTCCTCCCCGGAGCCCGAAGCGACCCGTGGCCTCGGCGTCGGCGAGGTCGGGTACCTGATCACGGGGGTGAAGGACGTCCGGCAGTCGAAGGTCGGTGACACGGTCACCTCGCAGACCCGGCCTGCCCCAGACATCATCGGCGGCTATGACGAGCCCCGGCCGATGGTGTTCTCCGGACTGTTCCCCATCGACGGCTCGGACTTCCCGGTGCTGCGGGAGGCGCTGGAGAAGCTCCAGCTCAACGACGCCGCCCTCAGCTTCGAGCCGGAGACCTCGGCGGCTCTGGGCTTCGGCTTCCGTGTGGGGTTCCTGGGGCTGCTGCACCTGGAGATCACCCGCCAGCGGTTGGAGAGCGAGTACAACCTCGACCTGATCTCCACCGCGCCCAACGTCATCTACCAGGTCACCGCGGAGGACGGCGAGGTCCACGAGGTCACCAACCCCAGTGAGTTCCCGGACGGCAAGACCGCCGAGATCCGAGAGCCGGTGGTGGCGGCCACGGTCATCGTGCCCAGTGAGTTCGTCGGTGCGGTCATGGAGCTCTGCCAGGCCCGCCGCGGCTCCATGGAGGGCATGGACTACCTGTCCGAGGAGCGCGTGGAGCTGCGCTACCGCCTCCCACTGGCCGAGATCGTCTTCGACTTCTTCGACCAGCTGAAATCGCGCACCAAGGGGTATGCGTCGCTGAACTGGCAGGGTGAAGGGGACCAGGTGGCCGACCTGGTCAAGGTCGACATCCTCCTGCAGGGAGACAAGGTCGATGCCTTCTCCGCGATCACCCACCGCGACCACGCCTATGCCTACGGAGTGAAGATGGCCTCCCGACTGCGAGAGCTGATTCCCCGGCAGCAGTTCGAGGTGCCCATCCAGGCGGCCATCGGCTCGCGGATCATCGCTCGTGAGAACATCCGCGCGATCCGCAAGGACGTCCTCTCCAAGTGCTACGGCGGTGACATCAGCCGCAAGCGCAAGCTCTTGGAGAAGCAGAAGGAAGGCAAGAAGCGGATGAAGATGGTCGGCACGGTGGAGGTGCCCCAGGAGGCGTTCATCGCCGCGCTGTCCTCGGATGACGGGCCGGGCGAGAAGGGCAAGAAGTAGCCGGTGCCCGCCACGTTGCCGCTGGGAGACCCGGTCCCGGCAGACGGCGTGTTGCCCGAACGGGTGCTCGCCAGGTTGTCGGGCCGTGCCGCCGCACCGCTGGGTCTCTACGTCCACATCCCGTTCTGCTCAGTGCGCTGCGGCTACTGCGACTTCAACACCTACACGGCTGAGGATCTCGGACCGGGAGCCTCCCGCAGCTCCTACCCTGACACCCTGATCCGGGAGCTCGATTTCGCCGCAGAGGTGCTGGAGCGTTCCGGGGCGCCCGGGCGTGCGCTGAGCACGGTCTTCTTCGGCGGGGGAACCCCGACCCTGCTGCCTCCGGCGGACCTGGCGCGCATTCTGGACCGTGCCCGGACGCTGCTCGGCCTGCTCCCCGGGGCGGAGGTCACCACTGAGGCCAATCCGGACACCGTGGACGCGGCCGCGGCCGAGGTGCTGGCTGAGGCCGGATTCACCCGAGTGAGCCTGGGGATGCAGTCGGCGGTCCCGGCGGTGCTGCGCACGCTGGACCGGACCCATGATCCGGCCAACGTCTCCCGGGCCGTGGAGGCCTGCCGTCGGGCGGGGCTGCAGGTCAGCCTGGATCTGATCTATGGGACCCCGGGGGAGAGCCTGGCTGACTGGCGCAGGAGCCTCGAGGAGGCGGTGGCCCTGGGCCCGGACCATGTGTCCGCCTACTCGCTGATCGTCGAGGAGGGCACAGCCATGGCGGCGAAGGTCCGTCGGGGTGAGCTGCCGGACATCGATCCCGACGACCACGCCGACAAGTACCTGCTGACCGACGAGCTGCTCGGTGCCGCCGGACACCGGTGGTACGAAGTCTCGAACTTCTCCCGGGACGCGACAACTCGCTCCCAGCACAATCTGAACTACTGGCTGGACTCCGACTGGTGGGGCGCCGGGCCCGGAGCGCACTCGCACGTCGCGGGGCTGCGCTGGTGGAATGTGAAGCACCCTTCCGCCTATGCGCAGCGGCTCTTCCAGGGTGTCTCGCCCGGCCACGGCCGGGAGCTGCTCGACGACGGCGCGGTGGCTCTGGAGCACCTGATGTTGCGTCTGCGCATCGCCGAAGGTCTGGACGTCGCCACCTACGAGGCGCTGCCGGGAGCCCAGCCGCTGGACGAGGCCACGCTGGGCGGCCTGGTGGCGGACGGCCTGGCCGAGGAGGCCGCCCTGCGGCCCGATGCGGACCACCCGCGGGGACGGGTCGTGCTGACGCTGCAGGGTCGCCTGCTGGCCGATGCGGTGACCCGTCGCCTCAGTGGATGAGACGCAGATTCATCCGGTACCGATAGGGGCGGCCCTTGTTGCATTCGATGCCCGCCACCAGCCCGGCGATCGTCATCACCACCCAGAGGGCGACGGCGGCGAGACCGAAGATCCAGCCGATGGCCGGGATCAGAGCCAGCACATAGCAGACCAGGAGCACCAGCGTCAGCGGGAGGGTGAAGTTCAGCGCCTCCTTCGACTCCTGAGCGGTGAACGGGCCTCGGTCACGGAAGACCAGATAGATGATCAGCGAGGGCACGCAACCCATCAGTCCGCCGAAATGGGAGAGCGTGGCCCAGCGTCGGTCCTCCGCGGGGGTCAGCGGCGGGGCCGCGTCCGAGGAGCCTTCCACACGGTCCGAGCGTCCGGGGCCGCGGGGCACGGCGCCCTCGCGACGTCGGCGTCCCGAGTGGTCGGGACCATCCGAGTGTGGCTGCTGCCGGTGTGGCGGCTCGGACTGTGGCACGGCGCCCCTCTCTGAGTCGGGTGGAACGGTGGGCCCGCGGGTACGGGCGTCGCCTACCTGGTTGCCCTGCATTCTAGCGCCCGCGGCTGAATCCTGATCTGCGGCGACACCCCGCTCAGTCAGCTGCCGGGCCCCGGCAGCTCAGACGGTGACGAAGTCGATGAGCTCCTCCACCCGGCCCAGCAGTGCGGGCTCCAGGTCGGCATAGCTGGTGACGGCGCCGAGGATCCGCTTCCAGCCGTGGGCGATGTCGCGCTGATCTCTGTGGGGCCAGCCCAGTGCCTCCAGCGTCCCGACCTTGATGTCGGTGTGACGGGGGATTTCGGGCCACCGATCGAGGCCGAGGAGCTGGGGCTTCACCGCCTGCCAGACGTCCACATAGGGGTGTCCGAGCACCTGGACGTTGCCGGCGGCTCCGGGCATGGCCATGGCGGCGGCGGCGATGCGGCTCTCCTTCGACCCGGGCACCAGGTGATCGAGCAGCACACCGACCCTCCGCTCCGGGGAGGGGCCGAAGCTGTGGAGCGCACCGACGAGGTCGTCTGCTCCGTGCAGCGGCTCGACGACGATCCCTTCGAGCCGCAGGTCCTCGCCCCAGACCTTCTCCACGAGTTCGGCGTCGTGGGTGCCCTCCACCCAGATGCGCGAGGCGCGCGCCACTCGAGCGGGCGCGCCCTCGACCGCGAGCGATCCGGAGGCCGTCCGCCGTGGCCCCTGGGGCGCCGCGGCGCGCGGGGCGGCGGCCACGAGCTCCACCGGCGCCCCCTCGTGCAGGAATCCGTGGCCGAGGGGGAAGGATCGACTGCGTCCCCGGCGGTCCTCCAGGCGCACCAGATGGATGCCTCCCGAGACTTCGACACCGATCACGGCGCCGACCCATCCGGATTCGGTCTCCTCGATCACGGTGCCGGGCTCCGCCGGCAGCTGGGGCACCGTGCGGCGCTGCGCATCACGGCGGGCGGTCATGTCAGTGGGGCCCCAGGCGGACCAGTCGGTGGGGAAGTGCGGAGGAGTCACAGCCCGGGAGCCTAGCAGCGGGGTGACCGGCTTCGTCGGATCTGAGCGACACGCGCTAGAATTGGCACTTGCCTCAGGAGAGTGCCAGCCGCCGTCGGGAGAGGAGAGTCACGCGATGTCGGACACCCGTCGTCTGCAGGTGTTGCGGGCGATCGTCGAGGACTATGTCCAGACCCAGGAGCCGGTGGGCTCCAAGGCGATCGTCGACCGTCACCACCTCGAGGTCTCGCCGGCGACCATCCGCAACGACATGGCGTTCCTCGAGGCCGAGGGGCTCATCGTCGCCCCGCACACCTCGGCGGGACGCATCCCCACCGACCAGGGCTACCGGATCTTCGTGGACCGCATCTCCGAGGTGCGGCCGCTGTCTCGTGCGGAGCGGCGGGCGCTGGACACGCTGCTCGAGGCCGCCGACGACCATGACACCATGCTGGAGCAGACCGTCCGGCTGTTGGCCATGCTGACCAATCAGGTGGCCGTGCTGCAGCACCCTCAGCAGTCCACCGCCCGGATCCGACACGTCGAGGTCCTCTCGATGGGGACTCACAAGGTGCTGGTGGTGGTGATCCTCTCCTCGGGGAAGGTGGAGCAGCGGATGGCGATGCTGCCGGCCCCGGTGGACGACGAGTCTCTGCATCGGCTCGGCCAGCGGCTGGTCGAGCAGCTCCACAACCGGGCCGTCTCGGCTCTTCCGCTGCCGATGGATCAGCTCATCGGCCAGGTGGAGCCGGGCCTCCAGTCGGCCATGGCGGTCGTCGCCCACACGGTGGAGGCCGTGCTGGAGGCTGGGCGCGTGGATCGCATCATCATGGCCGGCACTGCTAACCTCGCCAAGTCCGACCGCGACCTGGGCCCGTCCATCGGGCCGATCCTCGAGGCGCTCGAGGAGCAGGTCGTGCTGCTGCGCCTGCTCACCGAGATGGAGCAGGACCGCCGCGGCCTCTCGGTGCGCATCGGTCATGAGACCAGCCACGATTCGCTCGCCGAGACCTCCGTGGTGGCCGCAGAGTACGCGATCGGCGACGGCGGCGATGCGGCGAAGCTCGGCGTCGTCGGTCCCACACGCATGGATTATGGCTCCACCATGTCAGCGGTGCGGGCCATGGCACGATACCTGTCCAGGATCCTCTCTGAAGGGTGAGAAGTGACTGACTATTACGAGGCGCTCGGCGTGAGCCGCGGAGCGTCGACCGAAGAGATCAAGAAGGCGTACCGGAAGAAGGCGCGGAAGCTCCATCCGGACGTCAATCCGTCGGAGGACGCGGCTGAGCAGTTCAAGCTGATCGGGCGAGCCTATGAGGTGCTCTCCGACGCGGACAAGCGCCGGAACTACGATGCCACCGGTGATGAGAACGGCCGTTCGCCCTTCGGCGGTGGCGGTGGTGGCTTCGGCGGCGCCCAGGGCTTCGGCGGCTTCGGCGACATCTTCGAGACCTTCTTCGGTGCGGGCGCTTCAGGTCCCGCCTCACGCACCCGCCGGGGTCAGGACTCGCTGATCAGGGTCCGCATCGACCTCAAGGATGCCGTCTTCGGCACCACCAAGGAGGTCCAGATCGAGACGGCGGTGACCTGCTCCGTCTGTCAGGGCTCCTGCACTCGGGAAGGGACGCGCCCCACGACCTGCCCCGATTGCCAGGGCCAGGGCCAGGTGCAGCGCCCGATGCGTTCCATCCTCGGCACCGTGCTGCAGACCGAGAGCTGTGCACGCTGCGCCGGGTTCGGCAGCCTCATCGAGGATCCCTGCCAGGAGTGCGACGGTCAGGGCCGCGTTCGCGAGCGCCGCACTCTCAACGTCAAGATCCCGGCGGGGGTGGACAAGGGCAACCGTATCCACCTGGCCGGCGAAGGCGAAGCGGGTCTGGCCGGCGGACCCCATGGCGACCTGTTCATCGAGGTCGATGTCCGGCCGCACGAGGTCTTCACCCGCCGGGGCAACGATCTGCACGCCACGGTCTCGGTGCCGATGACCGCAGCGGCGCTGGGCACCACGGTCAGGCTGGAGACCTTCGACGGCGTCGAGGAGATCGAGGTCGAGCCCGGCACCCAGTCCGGTGAGGTCCTCACCATCCGTGACCGCGGGGTGGCCCATCTGCGTGGCGGCGGACGCGGTGCACTGAAGGTGCACCTGAAGGTGGAGACGCCTGCGAAGCTCACTGAGCGGCAGCGAGAGCTCCTCCGTGAGTTCGCCGCTGAGCGCGGCGAGGAGTTCGGTGAGTCCACCACGGAGCACCGAGGAGTGTTCGCGAAGCTCCGTGAGGCCTGGGACAGCTTGTGACCGCACCGCTGTTCCACCTGGAGCCGGGGCGGCTCGACGGCGTGGAGGTCGGCCACCGGGTCGTGCTCGATGGTGCCGAGGGCCATCACGCCGCCACGGTGATGCGTCTGGCTGCCGGTGAGGAGGTCGACCTTTCGGACACCCGTCGTATCCGGGTGACCGGCGTCGTCGTCGACGCGGAGCGCGGGCAGCTGACCGTCGAAGCGACGGCGGTCCGGCATGATCAGCTCGACCGGCCCCGTCTGGTCCTGGTCCAGGCGCTGGCCAAGGAGCGGCGTGATCTGCAGGCCATCGAGTCGGCCACTGAGCTCGGTGTGGACGCCATCGTGCCGTGGGATGCGGAGCGGTCCGTGGCCCGCTGGAAGTCCGACCGACAGGCGAAGAAGCACACCGAATGGGTCTCCACAGTGCGCGCCGCCGCGAAGCAGACACGCCGCACGGCGGTGCCTGAGGTCGAACAGCTGCACTCCACGGCCCAGTACGCCCGCCGGATCGCCGAAGATCAGCGGATCGCCGTGGTGGTCCTCCATGAGACCGAGGAGCGGTCGCTGGAGGGCGCGCTCCGCGAACTGACGGCCGGCGGAGCCGAGGAGCTCCACCTGGTGGTGGGTCCTGAAGGCGGGATCACGGCCTCCGAGATCGACCAGCTGGTCGCCTCCGGTGCCCGGGTCGCTCGACTCGGCCGCACCGTGCTGCGTTCGTCCACCGCCGGGCCTGCGGCGTTGGCTGGTGTGCAGGTCCTGCTGGGCCGGTGGGACGGGCCGGGGGTCTCGGCGGAGGCCTCTCTCGAAGCGGACCATCACGGCAGTAGACTGAGCGGCGATGACTGAATCTCCCCTCCCTCCTGCCGGCAGCACCTCCGGCGTGGCGGCCGGTGTCGCCGCCACTCCGATGGGCACGATCGAACGCACTGTCCATTTCGCGGATGCGGACATGATGTTCCGCACTCTGGGTCCCCAGGATCTGGCGATCCGCATCCTGCAGGGGGTCAGTCCGGCCGCCTCGATCGGTGTGCGGGACCAGGTGGTCACCGTGGTGGGACCTGAGCAGGATGTCCTGCAGGTCGTCGAGATCCTCTCTCAGCTGAAGAGCTTGGCGGCCTCCGGCACCACGGTCGGCGAGGAGCTCATCGAGCAGGTGGCCACCATGGTGCGCACCAATCGGGCCGGCAGCTCGGCGAAGATGATCACCACCAACATCCTGTCCCATCGGGGGAGGACCATCCGGCCCAAGACCGTCAATCAGCAGACCTATGTGGACCAGATCGATGAGTCCACGGTGGTCTTCGGCATCGGGCCGGCCGGCACGGGGAAGACCTACCTCGCGATGGCCAAGGCGGTCCAGGCGCTGCAGGCCAAGGAGGTCAACCGGATTATCCTGACTCGTCCCGCGGTGGAGGCCGGGGAGCGTCTCGGCTTCCTGCCGGGGAGCCTGAACGAGAAGATCGACCCCTATCTGCGGCCGCTCTACGACGCGCTGCACGACATGATCGACCCGGAGTCGATCCCGCGGCTGATGGAGTCCGGGATCATCGAGGTGGCCCCGCTGGCGTACATGCGCGGCCGAACGCTGAACGACTCCTTCATCATCCTCGACGAGGCGCAGAACACCACGGCCGAGCAGATGAAGATGTTCCTCACCCGGCTGGGCTTCAACTCCAAGATCGTGGTCACCGGAGACATCACCCAGGTCGACCTTCCGCGTGGCACCGATTCCGGGCTGCGGACCGTTCTGGACATCCTCGAGGGCGTGGAGGACATCACGATCTCCCGCCTGGGTTCGGAAGACGTGGTCCGTCACCAGCTGGTGGGACGCATCGTGGACGCCTACGAGGCCTTCCACCAGGGCGGAGGGGGCTCGGGTCGGCAGGGTCGGCGGTCCACACGCCCCTCGACGAGTCCTGGCGCCGGGCGTCGGGAGTCGCGCGGATGACCTCGGAAGGGACCGTCCCCGAGCCCGCACAGGGGAGACCCGGCGCCGAGAGCCCCGAGCGCACCTCCTGGCCTGAGGGGGTCGTGGTCACTGATGACTCCGGATCCTCTGTGGCCCCTGTCGGTGTCGACGAGCTGCTGGCCCGACTTGCCGGGCACGTCTACGCCCGACTGCACCTGGGCCGATCGGTGGAGCTGACCATCACCCTCGTCGACGAGGAGCAGATGGCTCGGCTGCATCTGGACTGGATGGACTTGCCCG
Organism: Nesterenkonia suensis; assembly: GCF_054782935.1. Classification (NCBI taxonomy): domain Bacteria; kingdom Bacillati; phylum Actinomycetota; class Actinomycetes; order Micrococcales; family Micrococcaceae; genus Nesterenkonia; species Nesterenkonia suensis. Next base: position 1,038,214 of record NZ_BAAGRN010000001.1, read on the forward strand.
GGCCCACCGACGTGATGAGCCTGCCGATGGACGAGCTGCGCCCCGGTACGGCGGAGGAACCTGTGGATCAGGGGATGCTCGGTGACATCGTGATCTGCCCGGAGGTCGCCCGCCGCCAGGCGGAGACGGCCGGCCACGAGGTCGCCGACGAGCTCGCGCTCCTGGCGGTCCACGGGATGCTGCACCTGCTGGGCCATGACCATCGGCAGATCGAGGAGCGTCGGGAGATGTTCGGACTGCAGGCCCGTCTCCTCGAGGACTTCCTGGGCCGAGCCGCCCCGATCCCGACTGTCGACGAGTCATGATCCCCGCACTGCTCATCACCGCCGCGGTGGTCTGTGCCGTGGTCGCTGCGGTGCTCTCCACCGCTGAGGCCGGATTCATCCGGCTCTCCCGTCGTGAGGCTGAGGACATCGCCGGACGGCAGGGCTCGCGGGCGGTGCAGATGATCCTGCTGGACCCGGTGCCGCACACCGTGGCCCTGCAGCTGTGGCGCTGGCTGTCCGCCACTGCCGCGGTCGTGCTGATCACCGTGGGCATCCTGCTGAGCGTGGACGGTGTCGCGCTCGCGGCGCTGACCGCCGGGGGCGTGCTCCTGGCGGGAGGGATCGGGCTGGCGGCACTGTCTCCACGCCGCCTGGGCCGTGCCCATCACCTGGTGGTGTCCTCGGCCACCGCACGGCTGGTCCGCGGGCTCCGCCTGATGCTCGGTCCGGTGCCGGGCATGCTGGCAGGCATCGGTGCGCGCATCGCCCCGGGGACGGGTGAGGCCTATCAGGGGTTCTTCGACGATGAGGAGTTCCGTGAGTTCGTGGCCCGTGCCTCGGAGACCGACATCCTCGAAGACACCGAAGCCGAGCTGATCCAGTCGGTGTTCGACCTCTCCGCCACCCGGGTCCGGGCGGTCATGGTCCCGCGCACTGACATGGTCACAGTGGACACCGGCGCCACGCTGCCCGAGGTCATGACGCTGTTCCTGCGGTCCGGCTACTCGCGCGTACCGGTGGTGCGCGGCTCAGCGGACGACATCACCGGGATGGTCTATCTGAAGGATGTGGCCTACCTGGAGCACCAGCTGCGCACGGGCCAGGCCGCCGCGGAGTACCGGGGACGGGAGGCCTCCGAGATCACCGTGGACGAGGTCCAGCGTGATGTCCGGTATGTGCCGGAGTCCAAATCGGTCTCGGAGTTCCTCTCGGAGCTGCAGCGGGAGTCCACCCATGTCGCCGTGGTCGTCGACGAATACGGCGGCACGGCCGGCCTGGTCACCCTCGAGGATCTCATCGAGGAGATCGTCGGGGAGATCGTCGACGAGTACGATGTCGAGGCCGCCGAGGTCGAGGGCCTCGGGGACGGGCGCAGTCGCCTGGCCGCACGGATGGCTGTGGCGGACTTCGCCGACCTCTATGACCTCGACCTCGACGACGAGGAGGAGGTCGACACGCTGGGAGGCCTGCTGGCGAAGACGCTGGGGCGGGTGCCGATCGCCGGATCCGAGGTCGAGATCGAGGGTGTCGTGCTGCGCGCTGACCGGCTCGAAGGGCGCCGCAATCGGGTCAGCCACATCCTGGCCTGGGAGGTGGAGGAACGTCGGGGTGCCCGCGCAGGACTGGGCACCTCCGACGCCCCGGAGGCCCTGGCCGAGGGCGCCGACCATGCTGTCAGCGCCGACCATGCCGAGAGCGCCGACCCCGCGGAGGGTCGTCAGCACCTGGAGAGGGACGCCGGACCTGCGGAGTTCCCACCGGACCGGGAGACCGCACCAGACCGGGAGTCCCCACGGGAGCCTCCCACCCCAGGACGGGCCAGGCAGCACACGTGCCAGGACCACACGGATCAGGACCACACGGAGCAGGACCACACGGAGCAGGACCACACGACCGACCGGCGGGAGCAGCAGTGAGCACGGACGCAGAGATCACCTTCGCGGAGCACGACGAGAACTTCCGGGCCGGGTTCGCCAGCTTCGTGGGCCGGCCCAACGCCGGCAAGTCCACGCTGACCAACGCGCTGGTCGGCACGAAGGTGGCGATCACGTCGTCGAAGCCGCAGACCACCCGGCACACCATCCGGGGCATCGTCCACCGGGACGACGCGCAGCTGGTGCTGGTCGACACACCCGGTCTTCACCGGCCGCGCACTCTGCTGGGCCAACGGCTCAACGACCTGGTCGTCGACACCCTTTCGGAGGTCGACGTGATCGGCTTCTGCCTGCCGGCGGACCAGAAGATCGGTCCCGGGGACCGGTTCATCGCCGGGCAGCTGACCAAGGTGCCGCACAAGCCGGTGGTTGCGCTGGTCACCAAGACCGACGCCGTCGGCCGGGACACGGTGGCCGAGCAGCTCATGGCCGTCGACCAGCTCGGTCGCGAACATCTCGCGGGGGAGGGGAAGCAGGGTGACGGATTCGCCGCGATCATCCCCGTGTCCGCCGTGGCCGGTGAGCAGGTGGACGTGGTCTCCGATGAGCTGGTCGCCATGATGCCGCTCTCCCCGCCGCTGTATCCCCAGGGCGACCTGACGGACGAGCCGGAGGCGGTGATGGTCGCCGAGCTGGTGCGGGAGGCCGCCCTGGAGGACGTCCGGGACGAGCTGCCGCATTCCATCGCGGTGGTCGTCGAGGAGATGAGTCCGCGTGAGGGTCGTCCGGCCGACAGGCCGCTGATCGATGTGCATGTCAGCATCCATGTGGAGCGCGACTCCCAGAAGGCGATCATCATCGGACGGGGCGGATCCCGGCTGCGGGCCATCGGCACCTCCGCCCGGGAAGGGATCTCCAAGCTGCTGGGCACCCCGGTCTACCTGGACCTCCACGTGAAGGTGACCAAGGACTGGCAGCGTGATGCGAAGAAGCTGGGCCGCCTGGGATTCTGATGCCAGGTCCTTTGCGCTCCGCCCGCGGCCACGCGGTCCCGGCACCCAGGGTCGCCGGAGGTTCAGCTCGTCCACAGTGTGGAAGGAGCACGGCCGGGGCATGGGCAGCTCTGAGCTGACGTGCTAGCGTGAGTGACGTGCTCACCTTCACCTCCGCACCGCGACTACTACAGCTTCTCCGCCGCAGCGGGGACCAGCTGTCGCGCGTGCAGCACACCACCCACGGCGCAGCATCCTGACAAGCCGAACCCCGTTGCGGAGCCTCCACCCCCGGTCCTGCTGACCGGAGCCTCGGCTTGACGACCGCACTCTCACGACCCAAGGATGAATGATGCGCACTCTGCAGCAGCCCTCACCGATGCCGTACCACCGGTACCTGCCCTTCCAGGATCAGATCACCGTCTCCCTGCCGGACCGCACGTGGCCGGACCAGGTCATCACCTCTGCGCCCCGCTGGTGCGCGGTGGACCTGCGTGACGGGAACCAGGCGCTGATCGACCCGATGTCTCCGGAGCGCAAGCACCGCATGTTCGACCTGCTGGTCTCCATGGGCTACAAGGAGATCGAGGTCGGCTTCCCCGCGGCTTCGCAGACGGACTTCGACTTCGTGCGGCAGCTCATCGAACAGGACCGCATCCCCGAGGACGTCTACGTCCAGGTGCTCACCCAGGCCCGCGAGCACCTCATCGAGCGGACCTTCGAGGCGATCGACGGTGCCCCTCGTGCCATCGTGCATCTCTACAACTCCACCTCTGTGCTGCAGCGGGAGGTCGTTTTCCGGCAGGACAAGGACGGCATCGTCGACATCGCCACCCAGGGGGCACGGCTGTGCCTGAAGTACGAGGAGCAGATGCGCACCTCCACCGAGGTGGTCTACCAGTACTCCCCGGAGTCCTTCACCGGCACCGAGCTGGAGTTCGCCGCGCACATCTCCGACGAAGTCGTCGACGTCTTCGACGCGACTCCGGAGAAGAAGGTCATCGTGAACCTGCCGGCCACGGTGGAGATGGCCACGCCCAACGTGTACGCCGACTCCATCGAGTGGATGCACCGCAATCTGCGCAACCGTGACTCGATCATCCTGTCCCTGCATCCGCACAACGACCGGGGCACCGGGGTGGCGGCCGCCGAGCTGGGCTACATGGCCGGGGCCGACCGCATCGAGGGCTGTCTGTTCGGCAACGGGGAGCGCACCGGCAACGTGGACCTCATCACCCTGGGCATGAATCTCTTCAGCCAGGGGGTGGACCCGCAGATCGACTTCCGGGACATGGACCACATCCGACGGACCGTCGAGCACTGCAACCAGATGCCGGTGCCGGAACGGTCCCCCTACGGCGGCGACCTGGTCTTCACGGCCTTCTCCGGCTCCCACCAGGACGCCATCAAGAAGGGCTTCGAGCACATCGAGCGGCGCGCCGAGGAGGAGGGCCGGGACGTCTCCGACATCACCTGGGCCGTCCCGTACCTGCCGATCGATCCCAAGGACATCGGCCGGAGCTACGAGGCAGTCATCCGGGTAAACTCGCAGTCCGGCAAGGGCGGCGTCGCGTACCTGCTGACGTCTGAGCACGGCATCGAACTGCCACGCCGGGCTCAGGTGGAGTTCTCCCAGGTCATCCAGCGTCGGGCAGACGACGCCGGCGGTGAGATCTCCGGCGAGGAGATCTGGCAGATCTTCCGTGACGAGTACCTGCCGGTGGACAGCACCTCGCGTCGTTGGGGCCACTACCGCATCGGCGAGGTCCGCACCTCGTCGACGGCCGAGGGCGCCTTCTCGATGGATCTGCAGCTGCAGACCAACGGTTCCATGGTGGAGCACCACGCCGAGGAGGCCAACGGGCCCGTCGCGGCGCTGGTGGAGATCCTGGGGCGCGACGGCGTCGACGTCCGAGTGCTGGACTACACTGAGCATGCGATGAGCCAGGGCGGCGACGCCCAGGCCGCGGCATTCGTGGAGTGTGCCATCGGCGACCGCGTCCTCTGGGGCGTGGGCATCGACCACAACACCACTGCGGCCTCCCTGCAGGCCGTCGTCTCGGCGGTGAACCGGGCGATCCGGGACACGGAGTCGTAGACTCGGGTTGTGGCCGGATCGACCTTCGCTTCGCGCAGCTACCGCGACACCGCGCTGATCCTCCGTACCCGGGACCTGGGTGAGGCGGACCGCATCATCACGATGCTCACTGCCGCGCATGGCCTGGTGCGCGGCGTGGCGAAGGGCGTGCGGCGGACGTCGTCGAAGTTCGGCGCCACCCTGGAGCCTTTCATGGTTGCGGATGTGCAGCTGGTCCATGGGCGCAGTCTCGACATCATCACCCAGGCCCAGTCTCAGGGCTCCTATGGGGCGCTGATCGTCGCCGACTATGACAAGTACACGTGCGCGCACATCATGGCCGAGGCCGCCGAACGGCTGACGGAGGCAGACGGACAGGACGCGCGGTCTCAGTTCCGTCTGCTCCACGGCGCGGTCTCCGCCTTGGCACGTGGCGTTCATGAGCCTGACCTCGTGCTCAACTCGTATCTGCTGCGTGCTCTGAGCGCCGCAGGATGGGCGGTCACCTGGACTGCCTGCGTGGCCTGCGGCGCACCGGGCCACCAGCCGGGGTTCCACCCCGGCCTCGGCGGTCCGGTGTGCCCCGACTGTCGCCCCCCGGGAACTCGTCAGCTCAGCTCGGCCGCCGTCGCGCTCCTCCACGCGCTCCAGCAGGGCTCCTGGCATGTGGTGCGCACTGCGGACCGGCAGGCCAGGCATGAGGCGAGTGGTGTGGTGACCAGCTACGTCCAGCATCATCTGGAGCGCAGGCTGAGCTCCCTGGGGCGATAATGGGTCTCATGGCATCATCGCGCAGCGCCCTCCGGCGTACGTATTCCGACCCCTGGCCCCATCGCGACGGCGCCCGTCCTCCTCGTCTGCCGCGGGAGCTCGTCCCTCGGCACGTGGCCGTGGTGATGGACGGCAACGGTCGCTGGGCCAATCAGCGCGGCCTGCCGCGCACGGAAGGACACCGGGCGGGCGAGGCCTCGCTGATGGAGGTCATGGCCGGGGCGATCGAGGCCGGAGTCGAGCATGTCTCCGTCTATGGGTTCTCCACGGAGAACTGGCGTCGTTCCCCGGAGGAGGTGCGCTTCCTGATGAGCTACTCCAGGGAGGTGCTGCGCCGTCAGCGGGACGTGCTGCACGAATGGGGCGTGCGGATCCGCTGGAACGGGCGCCGTCCGAAGCTGTGGAACTCGGTCATCCGCGAGCTGGAGGCTGCCGAGGAGCAGACTCGGGACAACGATCGCTGCACGTTGACGATGTGCGTGAACTACGGTGGGCGCGCCGAGATCACCGACGGGGTGCGACGCATCGCCGAGAAGGTCGCCGCCGGGGAGCTGAATCCCTCCCGCATCAAGGAGGCCACGATTGCGGCGCATCTGGATGAGCCGGACCTGCCCGACGTCGATCTCTTCCTGCGCAGCTCGGGGGAGCAGCGGATCTCGAACTTCCTGCTCTGGCAGTCGGCGTACGCGGAGATGGTCTTCCTGGACGTGCTGTGGCCCGATGTCGACCGCACCACGCTCTGGCACGCCATCGAGCTCTATGCCCAGCGCGACCGCCGCTATGGCGCGGCGGTCGATCGGGTGTCCGAGGCGGCAGAGTCGGCGGGGTCGGCAGAGTCGGCAGAGTCGGCGGGGTCGTCCGCGGCGGATCCCGAAGACGAAGACGATGTCGATGGCGATGATCCCGCCGAGGTCGCCGCCGGCCGCTCCGACTCCTCTGACCCGTCCGGCTCCGTCCACGGCTGAGGATCCGGGCCGTAGGCGCGCAGCCAGCGCTGCACCTCGTCGAACGCCTGCCGACGCACCGGTTCGGGGGAGGCGAAGACATCGTGCATGGCACGGTGCAGGCGCACGACCGTGACCCGGCTGCCGAGCTTCACCGCGCGTCGGGCGAGCAGCTCGACGTCGAGCACTGCGTCGGACTCGAGCAGCTGATCATTCCATTGGCGGCTGTAGAGCGTCTGGTTGGAGAGCAGGACCAGAATGGGCACCTCGATGGCCAGCCCCTCGTGGACCTGACGATGCCCGGCGAGGACCGCGCGCAGCCAGCCGGCCGGCATGCGGAAGGACTTCCGCGGACGCCAGAGCGGGTGCAGCGTCCACTCGCCCTGTGCCTGGTCGGAGAGCGACTGCCAGTAATGGTCCACGCGGGGGACGCGGAGCGGGCGCCGGGGATTCAGGTGGCTCAGCGGGGTGAGCAGACCCTCCACGGCTGTGCGCGCGGCGGCGTCCCCGGGCAGCTCCAGCCAGGGGCTGTTGAGGACCAGGGCTGAGGTCCGATGGGGGTGCCGGTGGGCCCACAGTGCGGCGACCAGGCCTCCGGTGGAGTGTGCGTGGAACACCGGCGCCGGCGTGTCGGGGTGCTCCTGGCGGATCACGGTGAGGGCCGCCTCGAGGTCTGTGTCGTATTCGGCGAGGTCATCGATGTAGCCGGGGGTCTGCCAGGACCGGAGGCTGCGGCCGTAGCGGCGCAGGTCCAGCGCATAGAACGGATGGCCGCGGGCGGCGAAGGCCTGGGCGAGCGGGCGGTTGTAGAAGTAGTCTGACCACCCGTGCAGGTGCAGCACGGGCGCCCGCGGGACGCCTGCCTCCGGCGCGGCGTGGTATCCAGGGCCCGCGGGGTCCCGCGCCGTGATCGGGAGGCGCTGACCGTCATAGCGCACCAGAGTGGCGCTGACCGGCCCCTCTTCGTCCTCGCCGAGCGGCAGAGTGCGCCGTACACAGCCGGGGAGGACATCGGGGACCCACTGACCGGCGGGGGAGTCGTCGAGCAGCTCGTGGACCGTCTCACCGCCGCTGTCGTCGCGATGCGTCATGGACCCATCGTAGAGGGACCCACCGGCGAGGATCTCCGCGGTCGGCCGTCGCTGATCCTCGCTGATCCTCGCTGATCCTCGCCGATCCTCGGCGGGCGTCGCCGACCGGCTCCTCAGCATAGGATGGGGACATGCCCCGAGTTGACCGCCCTGCCGACGTCGCCGCAGCCCCGACCCGCCCTGACCGCCTGTACTCCGCGGTGTTCCGCGGGGTGCTCTCTCGCATGGACCCGGAGGACGCCCACCATCTGGCCGTCCGCGGCCTGCGGACCGCGGAGGCGCTGGGTGCCACGCGGCTGCTGGAGCTGCTGACCCGCCCGGCTCCCGGGTTGTCCCGCGAGGTGCTGGGGAGGCGGTGGCCGTCGCCCTTCGGGCTGGCGGCGGGCTTCGACAAGGGCGCGGTGGCCGTGCTGCCGTTGGCGGCGTTGGGCTTCGGCCATGTGGAGATCGGCACAGTCACCGCGCATCCTCAGCCGGGTAACCCCAGACCCCGGCTGTTCCGTCTGGTGAAGGATCACGCGCTGATCAATCGGATGGGTTTCAACAACGATGGCGCCGCTGAGGTCCGGGACCGCCTGGACGTGGTGCGGCGACGCATCGAGGATCTCAAGGCCTCCGGTCGCCACGCACCGGTGGTGGGGGTCAACATCGGCAAGACCAAGGCGACCCCGCTGGAGGAGGCGGTGGAGGACTACCTGAGCTCCACTCGTCGTCTGGCGCCGGTGGCGGACTACCTCGTGGTGAACGTCTCCTCGCCGAACACGCCCGGGCTGCGCCAGCTGCAGGACATCGAGGCCCTGCGTCCGCTGCTCGAGGCGGTGGGCCGGGAGGCGGACTCCGTGGCCCGCCGTCATGTGCCCTTGCTGGTGAAGATCGCCCCGGACCTGGCGGACGAGGACGTCGACGCCGTCGCCGACCTGGTGGCTGATCTGGGCCTGGACGGGGTGATCGCCACGAACACCACGATCTCCCGGGACGGGCTCGGGACCTCCGCCGCCGTAGTGGAGAGCGCGGGGGCCGGCGGCCTGAGCGGTCCGGTGCTGGCCGACCGGGCCAGCGCTGTGCTGGACCGGCTGCGGGCCCGTCTGCCCGCCGGGACCGTGGTGATCTCGGTCGGGGGAGTGCAGAGCGCCGCCGACGTCGCCGAGCGTCTCCGCCGGGGGGCCGACCTGGTCCAGGGCTACAGCGCCTTCATCTATCAGGGTCCCTTCTGGGCGCGGAGGATCAATCGCGGACTGGCCGCGATGGCGCCGGAGCAGCTCAGGCGGGAAACTCTCCGCGACTGACCAGCGGCTTGGGCAGGCGCAGGCGGCGGATCTGCAGCGCACGCATGATCGCGTAGAAGCGGATCCCCTTCTCCTTCTCACCGAATCGCTCCTCGACCCTGCGGCGGACGCTCCGCGCGACCCACCAGCACTCGACGAGGACGACGAGCACCAGCAGCCAGAGGAACTGGCTCATCACGATGCGCAGCTGCTCCGGGACCGCCAGCGAGACGAAGAGGAACAGCAGGACCACGATCAGCATCCATTCGCCGATGCCGGTGCGCGCGTCGATCCAGTCACGGACGAAGCGGCGCTGGGGCCCGCGGTCCCGCACCGGGAGGTAGCGTTCGTCGCCGGTCTCCATGGCCATCCGCTGCTTCTCACGCAGCTGGCGGGTGTGCTCCTTCTGCGCCTGACGCGCGGCCTTGCGATCGTCAGGCACGAGAGGACGCTTGCGGGCGGCGACCTGGTCCTTCCGCTTCGGAGTGGGCTGGCCCTTCGGCTGCGGGAGGCGCTTCTCCTCTGCCTGACGGGTCTCCTGCTCGGCTCGCTCGGCCTCGCGGCGGGCGGCCTCGGTCTCTTCCTGCTTCTTCTTTCGTCCTAGCACCGGGCCAGTCTACCGGGAATGATCAGGAACACCTCCGGCGTTGATACGGTGAGAGCCAGAGACCGACCCAGACCGACACTCGTCGAGATCGGAAGAGGTGCACCGATGAGCACTCCCACACAGGACACCACACAGGACGTCCAGGACGTCGGCCAGGAGGCCGCCCCACAGGCCGCCGAGGGCGTGGAGGGACGTCCGCCCCACCAGGTCGAGCTGACCGAGAGCGCCGCCCAGAAGGTGGCATCCCTGCTGGAGCAGGAGGGACGCCAGGATCTGCGGCTGCGCGTGGCGGTGCAGCCCGGCGGCTGCTCGGGGCTGATCTACCAGCTCTACTTCGATGAGCGGCTGCTCGACGGTGACGCCCTGCGTGACTTCAGCGGGGTCCAGGTCGTGGTCGACAAGATGAGCGTGCCCTATCTCGAGGGAGCGACCATCGACTTCGAGGACTCCATCTCCAAACAGGGCTTCACGATCGACAATCCCAACGCCGGAGGCTCCTGCGCCTGCGGCGACTCCTTCCACTGAGACGGCGCCGGAGACTCGAACTGACCGGGGCCGCAGGGACCCGCGCCGCGTGACAGCGCAGGTCGACGGCCGTACGGGCCCCTGCACCGGCGGCGACTGATCCCATTGACCTCTGCCACTGGCTCCGACTGCCACTGACTCCGATCCCGCGGTGCGATGCCCAGTCCCCGACGGGCCGGGGATGTCATATTGACGACACGAAGCGTCACCTCCCGGGCCGCGCTTCCCCTCGGGACGACGCATTCAGGAGAACTCCGCCTCTCCCGCGTTTCTACGCGGCGTAGAAGCGGAGTTCTTCTGTATCCGGCCTGGTCACCAGGCCCTCCTCGGAGCCTTCAGGGCGGAGGTCGCGACGCCTGAGGCCGTGTCATAGCCGCCGGTCGCGGGGAGCGAACTACTACAGTTGGTAGTAATCTTGTCATCGAAGCGTCCAAGGCCTCTCCGCTGTGCTCGTCCACGCGTGACCAGCAGCTCATCGGGTGGCCCGACAACGTGCCGATCGCATTCGCACACCGAGGAAGAGGAAGGGCCGTCTGTGAGTTCGCAGAAACGAACCGGCAGCCGAGGCCAGCGTGCCGTCAAGGGGATGGTGCTGGCCAGCGCGGCGGCACTGGTGCTGACCGGCTGTTCGGAGCAGGTCCAGCGTGGCTGGCTCCCCGGCAGTCGTGAGACCACCAGCAACACTGCTGAATTGACCGACCTGTGGGTCAACTCTTGGATCGCGGCTCTCGCTGTCGGTCTGCTGACCTGGGGTCTCATGCTCTGGTGCATGGTGGCCTACCGGCGTCGCAAGGGAGAGACCGGGTATCCCCGCCAGCTGGCGTACAACATCCCCCTGGAGATCATGTACACCATCGTGCCGCTGGTCATGGTGGGCGTGCTGTTCTTCTACACCGATCAGGTTCAGCGCTCCGTGGACGAGCCGCATGAGGACCCCGACCTCGTCGTCGACGTCCGAGGCAAGCAGTGGGCCTGGGACTTCAACTACAGCTACGACGGCGATGAGCGGTACTTCGCCGGCACGCAGGCCCACCTCACTGGCGAGGAGGGTGTGCGCGAGCAGCTCCCGACCCTGTACCTGCCGGTGGACCAGTCCGTGACGTTCGAGCTGAACTCCCGTGACGTGATCCATTCGTTCTGGATCCCCGCCTTCCTGCAGAAGCGCGACATGATCCCTGGGCGCACCACAGAGATCCACCTCACTCCGCAGGAGGAAGGCAGCTTCGACGGCAAGTGCGCCGAGCTCTGCGGCGAGTACCACTCCGAGATGCTGTTCAACGTGGAGGTCGTCTCCGAGCAGGAGTTCCAGGCCTACCTGGAGACTCTCCCCGAGGGACACCTGGGTGATGAGTACGACCGCAACATCAACCTTCACGACGACGTGACTGCGACCGAAGGGGACTGATCGTGGCGACCTACGAATACACCGCTGACGAACGCGCGGTAGAGTCGCGCGTGGTACCCCGGTCCAAGGGGCAGATCGTCGTCAACTGGATGACGACGACCGACCACAAGACCATCGGGTACATGTACCTGATCGCGTCGTTCCTGTTCTTCTGCATCGGCGGCGTGATGGCGCTGATCATCCGCGCCGAGCTCTTCGAGCCCGGCATGCAGTTCCTGCAGACCAAGGAGCAGTACAACCAGCTGTTCACCATGCATGGCACGGTGATGCTGCTGATGTTCGCGACGCCGCTGTTCGCTGGCTTCGCCAACGTGATCATGCCGCTGCAGATCGGCGCCCCGGATGTGGCCTTCCCACGGCTCAACGCGCTGGCGTTCTGGTTCTTCCTGTTCGGTTCGCTGATCGCCGTCTCGGGCTTCCTCACCCCGCAGGGCGCGGCCTCCTTCGGATGGTTCGCCTATGCGCCGCTGTCCGACACCACGTACTCGCCGGGAGTCGGCGGAGATCTCTGGGTGTTCGGACTCGCGCTCTCCGGCTTCGGCACCATCATGGGTGGTGTCAACTTCATCACCACCATCATCTGCATGCGTGCCCCCGGTATGACCATGTGGCGCATGCCGATCTTCACCTGGAACACGCTGATCACCGCGATCCTGATCCTCATGGCCTTCCCGCCGCTGGCGGCGGCGCTGTTCGGACTGGGGCTGGACAGGCGCTTCGGTGGCCACATCTTCGATCCGGAGTCCGGTGGGGCGATCCTCTGGCAGCATCTGTTCTGGTTCTTCGGGCACCCTGAGGTCTACATTATCGCGCTGCCGTTCTTCGGGATCATCTCTGAGATCCTGCCGGTGTTCAGCCGCAAACCGATCTTCGGCTACAAGGGTCTGGTCTACGCGACCATCGCCATCGCGGCGCTGTCGGTCACGGTGTGGGCGCACCACATGTACGTCACCGGTGCGGTCATGCTGCCGTTCTTCGCGCTGATGACCATGCTCATCGCGGTCCCCACAGGGGTGAAGTTCTTCAACTGGATCGGCACGATGTGGAGGGGATCGATCACCTTCGAGACCCCCATGCTCTGGAGCCTCGGGTTCCTGGTGACCTTCCTCTTCGGCGGGCTGACGGGCATCATCCTGGCGTCGCCCCCGCTGGACTTCCATCTTTCGGACACCTACTTCGTGGTGGCGCACTTCCACTACGTGGTCTTCGGCACCGTGGTCTTCGCGATGTTCGCCGGCTTCTACTTCTGGTGGCCGAAGTGGACCGGCAAGATGCTCAACGAGCGTCTGGGCAAGATCAACTTCTGGATGCTCTTCGTCGGCTTCCACGGTACGTTCATGATCCAGCACTGGCTGGGCGTGATGGGCATGCCCCGTCGCTACGCGGACTACATGGTCGAGGACGGGTTCACCGCGATGAATCAGTTCTCCACGGTGTTCTCGATGATCCTCGGGGCTTCGCTGATCCCGTTCTTCTGGAACGTCTGGATCACGCACCGCAAGGGCAAGAAGGTCCTCGTGGACGACCCCTGGGGCTTCGGCGGCTCGCTGGAGTGGGCGACCTCCTGCCCACCTCCGCGGCACAACTTCTACTCCCTGCCCCGCATCCGTTCCGAACGTCCCGCCCTGGATCTTCACCACCCGGAGCTCGCCGACAGGCACAGCCTGCACACGGCGGCAGGGAAGGTCTTCGGCCCCGCTGACCAGCAGGACAAGGCAGGTATCTGATGAAGACGAATATCGGACTGTTCGGCCTCCTGGGCGTCTTCGTCCTGGTCGTGGCCTTCATCTACGGATTCCTCACCGGATTCCAGGAGCTGGCTGGCTTCCCGCTGCTGCTGCTCACCGCAGGACTGGGCTTCATGCTCTGGTTCTACCTGCGGACGACGGACAAGCACTCGGAGGTCATGGACGGGGACAACCCGGAGGGTGAGATCCATCAGCAGGCCGGCAACTACGGCGAGTTCGCCCCGTGGAGCTGGTGGCCGTTGGGCCTCGGCTTCTCCTGCGCGTTCGTGTTCTTCGGAATGGCTTACGATTGGTGGGTCGTGTTCATCGGCGCCATTCCCGCCCTGTTCTTCGTGACGGGCTGGGTGCTGGAGTACAACCGCAAGCGCTACGCCCACTGAGGCGGGGGCTCGCTGGGCCCACGGCCCGGCAGGGATGCGGCCTGAACCGCAGCCCTCCCTGACGACGCCCGTCGGAGCTGGACCTCCGGCGGGCGTCGTCATGTCTGCTCACAGGCGCTGCGCGAGCGGCGTGGCGACCACCGATAGGATCGACCTATGACCATCCGCCCCATCACCATCCACGGCGAGCCTGTCCTGCATCGTCGGGCCGCCGAGGTCGAGACCATCGACGACGAGATTCGTCAGCTGGTCGAGGACATGTACGAGACCATGGACGCGGCGCACGGAGTCGGCCTGGCCGCGCCACAGATCGGCGTCGGCCTGCGCCTGTTCACCTACACCTACGCGGCGTCAGGTGCGGCACCCTCGCGCGGGGTCATCATCAACCCCACGCTGCGGCTCATCGGCAAGGTCTCGAAGACGGCGCCGGATCCGGAAGACGAGACCGAGGGATGCCTGTCCGTGCCCGGCTACGGATTCCCGCTGAAGCGAAGCGACCATGTGGAGATCTCGGGGCTGGACCTCGGCGGCGAGCCCCAGCGATTCGAGGCGACGGGCTGGTTCGCCCGCATCATGCAGCACGAATACGACCACCTCGACGGATACCTCTACGTCAATCGGCTGGACCAGAAATGGGCACGGCGCTGGAAGCGGGCGATGAAGAAGGAGGGGTGGACGCAGGAAGGGAACTCCTGGACGCCGGGTGTCGATCCGGATCCCTTTGGCCATGACGATGTCCCGGAGCCGTCAGACTCGGAGCCGTCAGACTCGGAGCCGTCAGACCCGGAGCCGTGAGACCCGGGGCCGTGACGTTCGGTGCCTGCGGAGACGGTCGAAAGCGCCGGGGACGCTCAGGATCGGCTGAAGTCCACCCAACGCTCGAGCACGGCGGCGGCGGCGCCTGAGTCCACGGCCTGCGCGGCACGCTCCCGGTTCCTGTGCAGTCGGTCCAGCAGAGGGCCCTCGGCGCTCTCGTCGGCGGCGGTGAGTCCGGCGGCGGCGTTGATCAGCACCGCGTCCCGCACGGGCCCCCGCTCGCCGCGCAGGACGCGGCGGACGATCTGGGCGTTGTCTGCGCCGTCGCCGCCACGCAGCGCGTCCACCTCGACCTGGGTCACACCGAAGTCCGCCGGGCGGATCTGATGATGGTCGACAGCGCCGTCGCGGACCTCCCAGAGGTCTGTCGGGGCCGAGGTCGTGATCTTGTCCCGGCCGTCCTGCCCCCGGAACACGAGACCACGGGTGCCGCGTGAGGCGAGCACATGAGCCATCTTCGGGGCGAGGCCGAAGTGCGCGCAGCCCAGCGCCTGGGCGTCCACGCGGGCGGGGTTCGAGAGCGGACCCAGGAAGTTGAAGATCGTCCTGACCCCGAGTTGGCGTCGGACAGGTGCGACGAATCGCATCGACGGGTGGAAGCCCTGCGCGAAGAGGAACGTGATGCCCACCTCGGCCGCAGCCTGCGCCACACTGCCGGGGCTCATCGCGAGGTCGACGCCGAGGGCTTCGATGACGTCGGCCGCGCCGGCCGTCGTCGAGGCTCCCCGGTTGCCATGTTTGACGACCCGTGCCCCTGCGCCGACCGCCACCAGCGAGGCCATCGTGGAGATGTTCACCGTGCCCAGCCGGTCGCCGCCGGTGCCGACGATGTCCAGCGTGGGACCAGGGATGGAGATCTCCACGGCCTTGGACATCATCGTGGAGGACAGCCCCACGAGCTCTTCGGCCGTCTCTCCCTTGGCCCGCAGAGCGATCAGGAATCCTGCGATCTCGGCGTCGGTGAGGTCGCCGCTCATGAGCCGCTCCATGGCCCAGGCGGAGGTCTCTGCGGTGAGGTCCTCGCCGGCAAGCAGAGCGTCCAGCAGGTGCGGCCAGGAGGGCAGGGAGGGAGGGGCTGTGTCCGTCACGGGACCAGGATATCCCGCCCTCCGACACGCCGTTTCTCTACATTTCGTAGAAATTTCTGACACATTCCCGCCGGTGCTGACCTTGGTACTTCCTGGGAATGACGGGGGATCGCCGGTCTGACAAGGAACTTGAGGACGCGCCACGCACCGCAGGTCGATGGCGAACGGGGGTGGATTCAGGCAATAATGTCCTCGTGACGTCTGCAACCCAAGCCCCCAACGCTCCGGCGCGCACGCTGCCGAACCGCCCGAACATGGTGTCTGTGGGCACCATGGTCTGGCTGACCAGCGAGCTCATGTTCTTCGCCGGCCTGTTCGCGATGTTCTTCACCCTGCGCTCGACGCAGCCCGAGATGTGGGCGGAGTACAGCGCGCGACTCGACATCACCCTGGCCACGATCATCACCGTGATCCTGGTGGCGAGCTCGGTGACGGCTCAGTTCGGAGTCTTCGCCGCCGAGCGACACCAGCCCCGCCGGACCGGTTCATTGATGAACGTCAAGGGCTGGGGCATGGTCGAGTGGTACATCCTCTCGTTCCTCATGGGATCGGTCTTCATCGCGGGTCAGACCTTCGAGTTCGCGGAGCTCGTCTCCCACGGAGTGGCGGTCCAGACCAACTCGTTCGGGTCGGCGTTCTACATCACCACCGGCTTCCACGGGCTCCACGTGATCGGCGGGCTCATCGCCTTCCTCTACGTGATCGCCCGCGCCTACTTCAGCGTGAAGTTCACGCACAAGGAGGCCAGTGCGGCCGTGGTGACGTCGTACTACTGGCATTTCGTCGACGTCGTGTGGATCGCGCTCTTCGGTGTGGTCTACATCCTGCCGCTGTTCGTCTGACAGCGCCGGCTCGTGCGCACGCTGACAACCCCATCACCCATCACTCGGCCCGCAGGACCTCAGGCGGGCCCCGCACCGAGAAGTTAGGAACCGGCACGTGAAGGCACTCTCACAGAAGCGCCGCCACCCCTTCGCTGGCGTGGCACTGCTCCTCCTGGGCCTCCTGATCACAGGGGGGCTGTATGCCGCTGCCACCACGATCAACCAGGCGCAGGCCAGCCAGGAGGTCGACGGGTACTCCGCCGCCGACGTCGACGAGGGCGAGCGTCTGTTCGTGGCCAACTGCGCGACCTGCCACGGGATCAACGCCGAAGGCACGGATGCTGGCCCGTCGTTGATCGGCGTGGGTGCCGCCTCGGTCGACTTCCAGGTCGGCACCGGGCGGATGCCGATGCAGATGCACGGCCCCCAGGCCCAGGAGAAGCCGCGGCAGTTCAACGATGAGCAGACCATGCAGCTGGCGGCCTATGTCGCCTCGCTGGGCGCCGGGCCGGCCGTGCCGGATGACGAGTACACCGACGTCGACAAGGGCGACCCGGCCCGCGGTGGTGAGCTGTTCCGGATCAACTGTGCGATGTGCCACAACGCGGCGGCCGCCGGCGGCGCGCTGACCGAGGGGAAGTATGCGCCGTCGCTCCATGGTGTGGACGAGCGGCACATCTACGAGGCCATGCAGACCGGACCGCAGAACATGCCGGTCTTCAACGACGCCAACATCCCGCCGGAGGACAAGCGTGACATCATCGCCTTCCTGAAGACCTACGACTCCCAGGGCACGCCCGGCGGATTCTCGCTGGGCTTCCTGGGTCCGGTCTCGGAGGGCCTGTTCATCTGGACCGGGGGCCTGGCTGTGCTGATCGCCTCGATGGTCTGGCTGACCTCACGCTCCTCCTGAGCCGCCGGTCGCGGTGACCCGGACGACACCGCATACATGCACCCACTACGCAATCACTCAAGCAAAGGACGAGAACCATATGGGCGAGCACGGTCACGGCGACCCGCATGAGTCGGGGGCCGTCATCACAGCCGGTGACGGGGAGTCGGGCAAGTACGCCATCGACAACCCCGGTCTGCCGCCGCACCGCCCGCGGGTGGCAGATGAGGACCCGAAGGCCGAGAAGCGCTCGGAGCGCCAGGTGGCCACACTCTTCCTCATCTCGATCATCGGCACTGTGATCTTCTTCATCGGCTACTTCGCCGTGGAGCTCAGTGAGGACCTCCACGCATTGCGTCTGCAGAACACGCTGCTGGGCGTCGGCGTCGGCTTCGCGATGCTGGGTCTCGGCCTCGGCGTGGTGCACTGGGCCAAGACGCTGATGCCGGACCACGAGCTGGTGGAGGCCCGCAAGCCTCTGCGCAAGGAGGAGGATCGGGAAGAGGCGGAGCAGATCATCGATGACGTGCTCGAGGAATCGGGCATCAAGCGTCGTCCGCTGATCCGCAACACGCTCATCGGTGCCGCACTGCTGGCCCCGCTGCCCTTCATCCTCACGCTGCGCGACCTGGATCGTTCCGAGGACTTCGGGGTCGAGCGGATGCGGCACTCCCTCTGGGACGAGGGCGTCCGCCTGGTGCGCGACCCCACCGGCACCCCCATCCGGGCCGCCGACATCACCATCGGTTCGGCCATGCACGTCATCCCCGAGAATCTGCGGGAGGTCTCCGGACACGCCGACCGACTCTCGGAGAAGGCCAAGTCCGTGGTGCTGGTGGTGAGGATGAACCCCGAGGACATTCAGCAGGTCACGCCGGGTCGCGAGGATTGGACCCACGACGGCATCATCGCCTGTTCCAAGGTCTGCACGCACGTCGGCTGCCCGGTCGCCCTCTACGAGCGGCACACCCATCACCTGCTGTGCCCCTGCCATCAGTCGACGTTCGACGCCGCACAGGAGTTCAAGGTGGTCTTCGGCCCCGCCGGCCGCCCGCTGCCCCAGCTGCCCATCACCGTGGACGAGGAGGGCTTCCTCATCGCCCGCAGCGACTTCACCGAGCCTGTCGGCCCGACTTACTGGGAGCGTGGCTCCACCGACCCCGAGGGTGATTACAACGCATGAGCGCCGCTAAAGAGACCTACACCGAGGACCAGTACCTCGAGGCAGACCATTACCAGCCCGCCACCCGCACCGGCCGCATCGCCAACTATGTGGATCAGCGCGTGGGCGGCACCAGCATGGTGCGGGAGTTCGGTCGCAAGATCTTCCCGGACCACTGGACTTTCATGTTCGGCGAAGTGGCCCTCTACAGCTTCGTCATCCTGATCATCTCGGGCACGTTTTTGACCTTCTGGTTCGACCCGTCGATGGCCAGCACCCGCTATGACGGCTCCTATGCCCCGTTGCAGGGGCTGGAGATGTCCACCGCCTATGCGACGGCCCTGGAGCTGTCCTTCGACGTGCGGGGCGGGCTGTTCATGCGCCAGCTGCACCACTGGGCGGCGCTGCTGTTCGTCATGGCGATGTCGATCCACATGCTGCGCGTGTTCTTCACCGGGGCCTTCCGCAAGCCGCGCGAGCTGAACTGGGTCGTCGGCTGCGCACTGCTCATCATGGGCCTGGCCGCCGGATTCACCGGCTACTCGCTGCCCGACGAGGTGCTCTCCGGCAACGGTCTGCGGATCATCGACGGCATGATGAAGGCGATCCCGGTCGTCGGCACCTATATGTCGTTCTTCCTCTTCGGCGGGGAGTTCCCCGGCGGCGAGGTGATCCCGCGGCTCTACGTGATGCACATCATGGTCATCCCCGCGCTGATCCTGGTGCTCATCGCTGTGCACCTGTTCATGGTGGTCACGCACAAGCACACGCAGTACCCGGGGCCGGGCCGGACGGAGCGCAACGTGGTCGGCTACCCGGTGGGACCCGTCTACGCGGCGAAGGCCGGTGGATTCTTCTTCATCGTCTTCGGCATCCTCGCGGTGATCTCTGGCACCTTCCAGATCAACGCGCTGTGGAACTACGGTCCGTACGACCCCTCGCCGGTGCAGGCCGGTGCCCAGCCGGACTGGTACATCGGTCCGTTCGAAGGCGTGCTGCGTCTGATGCCCGGGTTCTTGGGGGAGATCCCCCTCGAGTTCGTCATCCCCACGCCGTGGGGCGGTAACTCCGTGGCGACTCCGGTGCTGATCCCGATGATCCCCATCGCGGTGATGTTCCTGGTGATGTTCATCTGGCCGTGGATCGAAGCGTGGATCACCGGGGACAAGAAGGAGCATCACATCCTCGACCGCCCGCGCAACGCCCCGACCCGTACCGCGATCGGTGTCGCGAGCGTCACCTTCTACTGCATCATGTGGGGCATGGGGTCCAACGACCTCATCGCCACGCACTTCCACCTCTCGCTGAACGACATCACCTACTGGTCGCGCGTGCTGATCTTCGTGGGCCCGATCTTCGCCTTCGTGTTCACCAAACGCATCTGCCTCGCGCTGCAGCGCAAGGATCGGGAGACCGTGCTGCATGGTCATGAGGCCGGCGTCATCGAGATGCTGCCGCATGGTGAGTTCCGGGAGAAGCACACCCGGCCCTCCGACTACGAGCTGTACACGCTGGTGGCGTTCGAGTCGCCGGCGCCGTCGGGACCGCAGCCCAACGCCAAGGGCAGGATCACCCGGACCGAGAAGTTCCGGGCGAAGCTGAACCAGTGGTTCTACGAGGATCGGGTCGAGCCGGTCAGCCGCGAGGAGTACCTGGAGGCCTTGGAGCACGACCACCATGATGACGACCATCAGGGTGGGCTCGAAGCCACCGATCGGCACTCGCTCGAGGCCAAGCACTGAGCAGGGCCCAGCGGCCGCGCTGAGTCGCCCGGCCCGCAGATGACGGCGGGGCCGCTCTCCTGCAGAAGGAGAGCGGCCCCGCCGTCGTCGTCGGTCTGGGTGGTTCAGTCGTGCTGGCGTCGGACGATGGCCCGGAGCTTCTCGAGACGCTCCGAGACGGCACGCTCCTGACCATTGCCGCTGGGATGGTAGTAGTTCACGCCGACCAGGTCGTCGGGAGGATACTGCTGGGCGGCCACATGGTGCGGCTCGTCGTGGGCGTAGACATAGCTGCGGCCATGGCCGAGCCGGTGGGCGCCCGCGTAGTGGGCGTCCCTGAGATGCAGCGGGACCGGGCCCCCACGTCCTGCCCGGACATCCGCGATGGCAGCGTCGAGAGCGCGATATGAGGCGTTCGACTTCGGGGCGGTGGCGATGTGGACGGTCGCCTCGGCGAGCAGGATGCGGGCCTCCGGCATGCCGATGAGCTGGACGGCCTGGGCTGCGGCAGTAGCAGTCTGCAGCGCTCCGGGGTCCGCCATGCCGACCTCCTCGCCGGCGGCGATGACCAGCCGGCGGGCGATGAACCGCGGGTCCTCGCCGGCGACGATCATCCGGGCGAGGTAGTGGAGCGCGGCATCAGGATCCGAACCGCGCAGTGATTTGATGAAGGCCGAGACGATGTCATAGTGCTGGTCACCGTCACGGTCGTATCTCTGGACGGCGTGGTCCATGGCCTGCTCCGCGTCCTCGGCGGTGATGGCCGTCGGGGCGGGGGCGTTCTCACTCGACTCATCGTTCTGGCGGGAGGCCTGAGCCTCGGCACGGCCTGCGGCCACCGCGGCCGCGGCCTCCAGCGTGGTCAGCACCCGTCGAGCGTCCCCACCGGCCATCCGCAGGATGTGGCTGCGGGCCTCGTCGTCGAGGGTGAACGCCTCGGCGAGTCCCCGTTCCTCCTGGAGGGCGCGGTCGATGAGGCCGTCCAGATCCTGGTCCGTCAGGGGGTGCAGAGTGAGCAGCAGCGAGCGGGAGAGCAGGGGAGAGATGACGGAGAACGACGGGTTCTCCGTGGTTGCGGCGACGAGGATGATCCAGCCGTTCTCCACTCCGGGGAGCAGGGCGTCCTGCTGTGCCTTGTTGAAGCGGTGGATCTCGTCCAGGAAGAGCACGGTCGTCCGGCCCTTCAGGTCCCTGTCCTCCAGGGCCTGGTCCATGACACGCCGGACGTCCTTGACCCCGGCCCGGATCGCCGAGAGCTCCACGAACGTGCGGGACTCTGCGCGGGCGAGGACATGGGCGATCGTCGTCTTCCCGGTACCCGGGGGACCATAGAGGATGACCGAGGCGGCTCCAGCGGGTCCGCGAGAGCCTTCGGCGAGGACACGCAGGGGTGAGCCCTGGTCGAGCAGGTGCGTCTGGCCGACCACCTCGTCCAGGCTGCGGGGCCTCATGCGGACCGCCAGCGGGACGTGGCGCCGACGGCTGCCATGCTCCGCCTCTGCGGCAGCGAACAGGTCGCCGGTCAGGGGATCGGTCACGGTGCTCTCCTCGGAGACATGTTCGAACGGGTCGGCACCACTCTACCGCCGCCGCGACGCCGGCTGCCTGCTGACGGTGCCACAATGGAACCCATGCGTGCCGTGATCCAACGTGTCTCCCGTGCTGAAGTCCGCGCTGCTCGTGCCGAGGGCGGGCCACTTGTCTCAGGTTTCGACGGTGAAGGTCTGGTGGTGCTGATCGGCGTCACCCATGACGACACGGAGGCGGAGGCGCGACTGCTGGCCGAGAAGGTCTGGCGTCTGCGGATCCTCACCGAGGAACGCTCCGTCGAGCAGGCTGGTGCGCCCGTGTTGGCCATCAGCCAGTTCACCCTCTACGGGGATGCGCGGAAGGGGCGACGTCCCTCCTGGAGCGGGGCTGCGCCGTCAGCGGTCGGAGAGCCCCGCTGCCGAGACTTCGTGGAGGCGCTGCGCGACTTCGGCGCCGAGGTCCACACCGGTGTCTTCGGAGCGGACATGGAGGTCGAGCTCGTCAATCACGGCCCGGTGACGCTGGTGCTGGACACCGACGAGCTCAGGAGGCCCCGCCGGAGCTGAACCCGGCAGGACCCCCTGCGGCCAGGACGGCCGCTCTGTCGTGAGGACCCGGGCCTGAGCACCGGATGGTCGCCCCGGTGCTCAGACGGTGCTCAGACGGCGCTCAGACGGTGCTGTCGGCGGTCGGGCCCGAGGTCTTCGCAGCGCTCGAGGAGGCGTCCTGGTGGCCGTCCCGGTCGCGATCCGCTCGCTCCGGGCGGGCGTCGACTCCTGCTTCCTTGCGCTGCTGCGGAGTGATCGGTGCCGGTGCCGCCGTCAGCGGGTCGAAGCCGCCGCCCGACTTGGGGAAGGCGATGACCTCGCGGATCGAGCTCTCTCCGGAGAGCAGCGCCACCATCCGGTCCCAGCCGAAGGCGACCCCACCATGCGGCGGGGCCCCGAATTTGAAGGCGTCGAGCAGGAAGCCGAACTTCTCCCGAGCCTCCTCCTCGGAGATGCCCATGACGGTGAAGATGCGTTCCTGCATCTCCCGGCGGTGGACACGGATCGATCCGCCGCCGATCTCATTGCCGTTGCAGACGAGGTCATAGGCGTAGGCCAAGGCCTCGCCAGGTTCCTGGTCGAAGGTCTCGGCGAACTCCGGCTTCGGTGCGGTGAAGGCGTGGTGGACCGCGGTCCATGCGCCCGAGCCGACAGCGACATCTCCGGCGGCGGTCGCTTCGGCGGCAGGCTCGAACATGGGCGCGTCGACGACCCAGACGAATGACCAGGCGTCATGGTCGATGAGCCCGGTGCGTTCGGCGATCTCCACGCGGGCCGCGCCCAGCAGCGCCCGAGAGGGCTTCTGCTCACCGGCGGCGAAGAAGATGCAGTCACCGGGGGCCGCTCCCACGGACTCGGCGAGACCGGCGCGCTCCTGCTCCGAGAGGTTCTTGGCCACCGGTCCGCCCAGCTCACCGTCCTCGGCGACGAGCACGTAGGCCAGGCCCTTGGCGCCCCGCTGCTTGGCCCACTCCTGCCACGCATCCAGCGTGCGGCGGGGCTGGTCGGCGCCACCGGGCATCACCACCGCTCCCACGTACGGGGCGCGGAACACACGGAAGGGCGTCTCGGCGAAGAACTCGGTGAGCTCCACCAGCTCCAGGTCGAAGCGCAGGTCCGGCTTGTCGGTCCCGTAGCGGGCCATGGCGTCCCGATAGGTGATGCGGGGAAGCGGTGCGTCGATGTCCACATCGATCAGTCGCCACAGGCGCTGCACGAGCTCCTCGGTCAGGGCGATGATGTCGTCCTGGTCCACGAAGCTGGCCTCGATGTCCAGCTGGGTGAACTCCGGCTGACGGTCCGCCCGGAAGTCCTCGTCGCGGTAGCATCGCGCGATCTGGTAGTACTTCTCGAAGCCTCCGACCTGCAGCAGCTGCTTGAACAGCTGCGGCGACTGCGGCAGAGCGTACCACGAGCCGGGGGACAGCCGTGCGGGCACGACGAAGTCGCGGGCCCCCTCCGGGGTGGATCGGGTCAGCGTCGGAGTCTCGATCTCGGTGAAGTCCTGACTGTGCAGGAACTCGCGGGCCACCCGGTTCGCCTCCGAGCGCAGACGCAGGGCACGCTGGGGCGCCTCGCGACGCAGATCGAGGTAGCGATGCCGCAGGCGCGCCTCCTCGCCGACCTCGACGTGCTCGTCCACCTGGAAGGGCAGCGGGTCGGCGGTGTTGAGGACGTTCACCTCGGCGGCGATGACCTCGACCTCCCCGGAGGCCAGGTGGGGGTTCTCGTTGCCCTCCGGGCGGCGCTCCACCGTGCCCCGGACCTGGAGGACGAACTCGTTGCGCAGCGGGGTGAAGTCCTCTTCATCGCGGACCACGATCTGTGCGACACCGCTGGCGTCGCGCAGATCGAGGAACGCCACACCGCCATGGTCGCGCCGGCGGGCGACCCAGCCGGTGAGTGTCACGGTCTGTCCGATGTGCTCGGCGCTCAGGGCGCCGTTGTGATGTGTGCGAAGCACAGTGTCCTTCCTCAAGGTCTGTCGGAGGTCTCAGCGGCAGTGCGTCGCGCCGTCCTCGTCGGTCGTGTGGTGGCGGCTCGGTCTGGTGCCGGATGTCGTGGGGCGGAACGGAGGATCAGCTCACAGGCCGCACCTGCGGGATCAGATCCTCCACGGGCGGCGTCCAGGTCTGCGGATCTGCGGTGACCTGTTCGCCGGAGCGGATGTCCTTGACTTCGTGGTGGCCCTGGTCGTCAGTGAACCAGACGAAGGGGATGCCGCGGCGGTCCGCGTGGCGGATCTGCTTGCCGAACTTCTCCGCCCGCAGCGCCACCTCCACGTTGATCCCGCGTCCCCGGAGCGTGTCGGCGACGTCTTGGGCGGATCCCCAGTCCTCGTCTGTGCGCAGCGCGATGTAGACCACGCTGGGGACCGAGCGACTGGCGGTCAGGTGTCCCTGAGCCAGCAGGCGCGAGAGCAGGCGGGTCACGCCGATGGACAGCCCCACCCCCGGGAAGGTGCGCTTCCCCTTCGAGGCCAGGGACTCGTAGCGGCCGCCGGAGCAGACCGACCCGAGGGACTCATGACCCACCAGGACGGTCTCGTAGACAGTCCCTGTGTAGTAGTCCAGCCCGCGGGCGATGGACAGATCGGCCACGGCCCGCCCGGGGACGCGGCGCTGAAGCTCGCCCATGACCTCGGCGAGCTCGGCCAGGCCGGCCTCGAGCAGCTCGTGCTCCCCGCCGAGAGCCCGGACCTGGTCCACGAAGCTGAGGCCCTCCGTCCGGATCTGCGCCAGTGCCAGTGCCTTCTGCGCCTGCTCCTCCGTCGCGCCGGCCGTCTCAGCCAGCTCGGCGGCGACCTTCTCCGGACCGATCTTCTCGAGCTTGTCGATGGCACGCAGCACCGCGGCGGTGTCCTCCAGGCCGATCGCGAGGTAGAACCCCTCTGAGAGCTTGCGGTTGTTGATCCGCATCCGGAAGTCGCCGATCGGCAGCGACTCCAGCGCGCGCGCCATCACCACGGCCAGCTCGACGTCGCAGCGGAAGGGCAGCGAGCCGTCACCGACGATGTCGATGTCTGCCTGGGTGAACTCGCGGGACCGGCCCTCCTGAGGGCGTTCTCCGCGCCAGACCTTCTGGATCTGGTAGCGGCGGAAGGGGAACGCCAGGTGCCCGGCGTTCTCCACCACATACCGGGCGAAGGGCACGGTGAGGTCGAAGTGCAGTGCGAGGCGAGCCTCGGCGTCGTCGTCGGCCTGCAGCCGCGAGACGCCGTAGATCTCCTTGTCGATCTCTCCCTTCTGCAGCAAGGTGTCCACCGTCTCCACGGCTCGGGACTCGATGGAGACGAACCCGTGCCGCTCGAAGACCTCCCGCAGGGTGTCGAGCACATGGAGCTCCACCAGACGCTCGTGGGGAAGCCACTCGGTGAAGCCGGAGAGGGAGGTTGTGCGTGCCATGCGGGGTGGGCTCTCCTCACTGGAGACGACGGGGTCGGGAGACTGGAACATCATACCGGCCTCGTCGCAGGTGGCGCGCGGTGCCGGTAGGGTGGTGGCCATGAGTCCTGCAGTGAGACCCGGACACCATGAGACCACCCTCGACGAGGCGCGTCGGCTGGCGCGCGTGGATGAGGAGGGCCACGTCTACACGTCGGCCTCCATCGCCGCGGGCGAGGCACCAGGGCAGGAGGCCTACGTCGGCCAGTACCCCGGCGCCTCCGCGGAGGAGGCGCTGCAGTACTTCACCCGCAAGTTCGACGATCTGTTCAACCGCGCTCTGCTGCTCAAGGCGCGGGTGGAGGCCGCCGCGGACTCCGCCAAGGCGCTGCGGGAGAGTCGTGAGGCACTGCGGGCTGAGCTCGACGCCGGAGCGTGGGTGGGGGATGTCGCCGGCCTCCGCGCGCTGCTGGAGGACCTGGGGGCCGGGATCGACGCTCGGGCCGCCGCCGAGAAGGAGCAGGCGCAGAAGGAGCTGGCCGAGCATCTGGCCGTGCGCGAGGAGATCGTGGCCGAGGCCGAGCGGATCGCCGCCGCGGACCCCTCCGCCCAGCATTGGAAGTCCGCCCAGCAGCGGATGGCCGAGCTTTTCGACGCGTGGAAGGCCGAGCAGAAGAAGCCGCCGCGGCTCTCCAAGTCCCAGGAAGATCCCTACTGGAAGCGGTTCCGTGCGGCGCGCAGCACGTTCGACAAGGAGCGGCGGGCGTTCTTCGGCCAGCGGGACAAGCAGCATGCGGAGATCAAGCGGGTCAAGGAGGACCTCATCGCGCGTGCCGAGGAGCTGCAACACAGTACGGACTTCGGTCCCACCACGAAGGCCTACCACCGGCTCATGGATGAGTGGAAGGCGGCCGGTCGCGGTGCCCGAAAGGTCGACGACGCCCAGTGGGCACGTTTCCGGGTGGCGCAGGACATCTTCTTCGCGGCTCGCGATGCGGCCAACGCCGAGGCCGACGCCGAGTACCGCGCGAATCTGGCGGCCAAGGAGGAGCTGCTGCGGGAGTTGGAGAAGCTCATGCCGTTCAGTGATCCCGACGCCGTCCGCGAGGAGTACCACGCGCTGTTGGCGCGCTGGGACGCCGCCGGGCGGGTCCCGCGCGGTGATGTGAAGCGGATGGAGGGAGCCCTGGCCCGGGTCCAGGACGCCTTCCGGCAGGCGGAGGAAGCCCATTGGCGCCGGACGGACCCGGAGACGGTGGCGCGGCAGAACTCCATGCTGACCCAGTTGGACGAGACGATCGCCGGGCTGGAGCAGGAGCTCGCCGAGGCGCGGGCCGCAGGGGACGCCCGGACGATCGCCGAAGCGGAGGAGGCCCTGGAGGCACGGCGCAGCTGGCGGCAGATGATCGCGGAGAACGGCTGACCACTCCGAGCTGTACAGATGCCGGACATCTGATCACGAATCGATTACACTCGCACAGACATGTGCCGTCGACACCAGTGAGGACCCGCGCGTGAGCGATGACATGCCGCATCAGGCGGGCTCCCGCCGTCGCCGTCGGGAGATCCGTGAAGCACGGGAACGCGCTCAGGCGGAGCAGCAGGGCGCCCCACAGCGTCACACCTCTCACGGCTCTGTGTCGCCCGGATCGGCAGAGTCTGCAGGCAGGCCCGTTCCGCAGGTGCCCTTCGAGGAGGCCATCGGCGCGGTGAGCCCGGACCCGGCTCCGGACGTTCCCCTGGAGGACCATGGTCCCCCGGGGCCCCAGGATGCCGCGGCGGAGCGCCCGGTCGAGCAGCCCGAGTTCGAGGATCCGCTCGGCCCCGAGGAGTACATCGCCGAGGAACGGGTCGAGCACGACGCCGACGGCACCCCTCTGCTGATCACCTCCTCCAGCTACGGCCGCGGATATCAGACCGTCACTCCGGTCGCCACCGGCGCGAGCCGGGAGATCCTGACCCGACGTCAGGAACGTCGTCGGCGCCGCAACATCGCCCTGGGGCTGGTCATCGGGGGGTTCGCCGTGCTGCTGGTGATCTTCGCAGTGGTGTTCAACGCGGTCTTCGGCGGGCTGCTCGCCGAGCCGGAGGACTACGAGACCCAGGCCGGAGACACGGTGAGCTTTGAGGTCAATCCGGGCGAGGGCTGGGCCGTGGTGGCCAACCGGCTGGCTGAAGAAGGCATCATCGCCAGCTCGGAGGCCCTTGACGCGGCCCTGCGGGAGGCTGAGGACCTCGGAGTGCTCCAACCCGGGGAGTATGAGGTGCGGGAGGAGATGCCGGCGTCCGACGCGATCATGGCACTCACGGAGTCGGAGGCCGGGGGGTACCTGGCGATCAACCGCGGCTGGACCGTCGACCAGATGCTCGAAGAGATGGAGGCGGCCAACACCGGCTTCACCGAGGAGGAGTTCCGCGAGGCCGCACAGGACCCCACGGAGTTC
Organism: Nesterenkonia suensis; assembly: GCF_054782935.1. Taxonomy (NCBI): domain Bacteria; kingdom Bacillati; phylum Actinomycetota; class Actinomycetes; order Micrococcales; family Micrococcaceae; genus Nesterenkonia; species Nesterenkonia suensis. The sequence goes on from NZ_BAAGRN010000001.1 coordinate 1,066,288, forward strand.
GGGCTCCCGGAGGAGGCCACGAGCCTCGAGGGATACCTGGCCGCCGGAGAGTACCGGTTCTCCTACGGCGCCGAGCCGGAGGAAGTCATCCAGATGATGGTCGACCGGACCTTCGAACAGCTCGAAGAGGCCGGGATCACGGACGAGGACGAGCAGTGGCGCACGGTGATCATCGCCTCGCTGATCACCGGGGAGGCCAACCACCAGGAGCGCGGCGACGGCGAACGGGAGCGCGACTACCGCCTGATGGCCGGTGCCATCGAGAACCGACTGGCCCCGGACAACACTGAGACGAACCGTCTGCTGCAGATCGACGCCACGGTGAACTACGGACTCGGGCTGACCGGGGACCTCCATTTTCCCGAGGACGAGCGGCTCAACCCGGACAATGAGTACAACACCTATGTCCATGAGGGACTGCCGCCCGGACCGATCGCGGCCCCGGCGGCCGGCACGCTCGAGGCTGCCGCCGATCCGATCGACACCGACTATTACTACTGGGTGACCGTCAACGTCGAGACCGGAGAGACGCGGTTCAACGAGACGCGTGCCGACCATGAGGCCGACGTCGAGGTGTTCCGGCAGTACTGCGACGACAACCCTGGAGTCTGCAGCCCCGCCGAGGAGGAGGCCGCTGACGCCGAGGTGGAGGAGGGCTGATGGCAGGCACCCGTGCCGCAGTGCTCGGCCACCCGATCGACCACTCGCTCTCCCCGGCGCTGCACAGTGCCGCCTACCGCCTGCTGGGCGTGGAGATCGACTACTCCCGGTGCGCTCTCGACGTCGACCGGCTGCCGCAGTTCCTGGCCGGCCCCGGGGCGGAGGCCGACTGGGTGGGCTGGTCGGTGACCATGCCGCTGAAGTCCGCCATGGTGGAGCATATGGACTCCGTCTCCGCCCGGGTGCGGGCCCTGGGGGTGCTCAACACGGTCATCCACGGTCCGGACGGCAGGCACGGGGAGAACACCGACGTCGACGGGATCGTGGCAGCCCTCGGTGAGGCCGGGCTGCACGGCGAAGGGGCCGACCGTGAGGTGTTCGGCGTCATCGGAGCTGGCTCCACCGCCGTGGCCGCGCTGGCCGCCGCCGCCGAGCTCGGAGCGGAGGAGATCCGCGTCTACGCCCGGTCGCTGCAGCGGGCTGGGGACCTGGAGCCCCTCGCCGAGAAGCTGGGGCTTCGCCTCAGCCCCCGTCAGCTGGAGCTGATCGGCCCTGATCTGGCCGATGACGCTCTGGCCGCCGTCGTCTCGACCCTGCCTCCTCGGGCGGCTGACGGACTGGCCGGGAAGCTGCCCCGGCTGCCGCGGAGGACTCCGCTTCTCGATGTGGCCTATGACCCGTGGCCCTCCGCCCTGGCCCGAGCCTGGGAGCAGGCCGGCGGGCAGGTGATCTCCGGCCTGGCGATGCTCCTGCATCAGGCTGTGCGGCAGGTGGAGCTGTTCACTGCGTCTTCAACTCGTCCGGCGGGTTCGCTCTCCGCGGCCGAGCACCGGGCGCTGGTCGCCGAGATGCGCGCGGCGCTGCCGGCCTGAGAGGCTCGGGACCCCACGGCCGCCCGCGACGTCCACCAGGCGGAATCGGCGCCGTCAACGCGTAGGGCACCGTGCCGACATGGCATCATGGAGGCCATGTTGCGTTGGCTGACCTCCGGAGAATCACACGGCCGTTCCCTCGTGGGCATCATCGAGGGCCTTCCCGCGGGTGTGCGGGTCACCACTGAGATGGTCCAGGACGCCCTGGCGCGCCGTCGTCTCGGCTACGGGCGCGGTGCACGGATGAAGTTCGAGAAGGACGAAGTCCGGCTTCTGGCCGGTGTGCGCCATGGCCGTACCATCGGCGGGCCGGTCACGATCGAGGTCGGCAACACGGAATGGCCGAAATGGGAGAAGGTCATGTCCGCAGATCCTGTGGATCCTGACGAACTCGAGGGGCTCGCCCGCAATGCTCCGCTGACGCGGCCCCGGCCCGGCCACGCCGACTACACCGGGATGCAGAAGTACGGCTTCGAGGAGGCCCGCCCCGTGCTGGAACGTGCCTCGGCCCGGGAGACCGCGACCCGTGTCGCCCTGGGGACCGTGGCCCAGTCCTTCCTGGCCGACCTGGGCATCACCACGGTCTCGCACACCACCGCCATCGGTCCCGTGGAGATCCCCGAGGACGTCGAGACGCCCTCGGCCCGCGACATCGAGCGTCTGGACGCCGACCCGCTGCGGTGCACCGACGCGACGACCAGCGAGCGGATGGTCGCCGAGGTCGACGACGCCCACAAGGCGGGGGAGACCCTCGGCGGCGTCGTCGAAGTGGTCGTCGACGGTCTGCCTCCGGGACTGGGCTCCTACGTGCACTGGGACCGACGTCTCGACGCGCGCCTCGCCGGCGCCCTGATGGGCATCCAGGCGATCAAGGGCGTGGAGGTCGGCGACGGGTTCCGCACGGTGCGCCGCCGCGGCTCGGCAGCTCATGACGAGATCGAGCCCGACGGCACGGGGGTCCGCCGCACCACGAATCGTGCCGGTGGCGTCGAAGGAGGAATGAGCATCGGCACCCCGCTGCGCGTTCGCGCCGGGATGAAGCCGATCGCCACGGTGCCGCGCTCCCTGCGGACCGTGGACACCGCCAGTGGCGAGCCCACCACGGCGCACCACCAGCGCTCCGACGTCTGCGCCGTCCCCGCCGCGGGGGTCGTGGCTGAGGCCATGGTCTCGTTGGTCATCGCGCAGGCGGTGCTGGAGAAGTTCGGCGGCGACAGCCTCCCCGAGGTGGACCGGAACCTGAAGTCCTACCTCGCCGCGCTGCCGCAGCTGGGCTCGGACCCTGAGCGCACCGGCACCGATGGTGACCCGCTGCAGGCCCCTGCGGCCATGCAGGACTGATGGCAGGACTGGTGGCAGCAGTGATGGCAGGACCTGAGAGGACGCGGGATCTGGCACGCAACATCGTGCTCATCGGGCCCATGGGGTCCGGCAAGTCCACGGTCGGAGCGGCCTTGGCCCGCCGGATGGGGCGGCCGCATGTGGACACCGACCATTTCTTCGTCGCCCGTCACGGAAACATCGCCGAGTTCTTCGCCCGTCACGGAGAGCAGGCGTTCCGTGCTGAGGAGGAGCGGGTGGTCGCCGAGCTGCTGGATGCCCCGCGCCCGTCGGTGATCAGTCTCGGCGGCGGATCCGTCCTGAGTCCGCGCACCCGGGAGGCGCTGGTCGACCAGGTGGTGGTCATGCTGGATCTCACGGAGCGGCAGGCCTCGCTGCGGCTGGGAGACGGGTCGTCCCGACCGATACTGGGTGATGACCCGGTCACGGCGTGGCGGCGCATCTACGCCGAGCGGGAATCCCTGTATCGTGAATGCGCCGACATCGTCATCGATCCCGCCGACGGGACGATCGACGAGCGAGTCGATACCATCGTCACAGCACTCCGTGCCGACCACTGACCCCTCACCAGGAGAAGACCTCACTCCATGAGCCCGCAGGCAGACACTGCATCGCATGACACCGACCCCGCCGCGGCCTCCGCGACGGCGGCGGCGCCGGGATCGTCGTCCTCCCAGGAAACGGATCAGCGTCCTGAGCCCACGGTGATCACCGTTGGTGACGGTGGCGGCTCCGGCGGGCAGGATCTCGGCTATGAGGTCGTGGTCGGCAACGGCCTGCTGGGTCGCCTGCCGCAGATGATCGGCACCCAGGCCGAGAGGGTCCTGGTGATCCACCCGCGGGCCCTGCGTGCCACCGGCGACGTGGTCCGGCAGGACCTCGAGAACGCGGGGTACAAGGCAGTCGTCGCGGAGATCCCGGATGCTGAGGAAGGCAAACACATCCAGGTCGCCGCCTTCTGCTGGCAGGTCCTGGGCCAGAACGACTTCACCCGGTCCGATGCCGTGGTGGCTGTGGGTGGGGGAGCGGTGACCGACGTCGCCGGCTTCGTGGCCGCCACCTGGCTGCGGGGGGTGCGTGTGGTGCACATGCCCACCACGCTGCTGGCCATGGTGGACGCCGCCGTCGGTGGCAAGACCGGCATCAACACCGCCGAGGGGAAGAACCTGGTGGGTGCCTTCCATCAGCCGGCTGCGGTGCTCGCCGATCTGGACACGCTGCTGACGCTGCCGCGCAATGAGCTGGTGGCCGGACTCGCCGAGGTGGTCAAGTGCGGCTTCATCGCCGACGAGCGGATCCTCGAGATCATCGAGGCCTCACCCGAGCAGGCGCAGAACCCGCATTCGGCCCAGCTGCGCGAGCTCATCGAGCGGTCCATCCAGGTCAAGGCCACAGTGGTGAGTGAGGACCCCAAGGAGTCCGGGGTGCGCGAGTCGCTGAACTACGGTCACACCCTGGCCCATGCCATCGAGCTCGCCGAGCGGTACCAGTGGCGTCACGGCGCGGCTGTCTCGGTGGGCATGGTCTTCGCCGCGGAGCTGGCCCGCAGTCTGGGTCGTCTCGACGACGCCACCGCGGATCGGCACCGGGAGGTGCTCACCTCGCTGGGGCTGCCCGTCAGGTACCGCGACGATCGCTGGAACCAGCTGTTGGAGGGCATCCGTCGGGACAAGAAGAACCGCGGAGACCAGCTGCGTTTCGTGCTGCTCTCCGGACAGGGTCAACCCGCGACCGTCGAGATCCCGGACGCCTCGATCCTGTTCGCGACCTATCAGGAGATCGCCGAGCGGGACGAGGGGACCTCGGTCTCCCTGTAGAATCAACACCCGCTGACGCCGTCAGGTGCCTCGACCGAGGCGCCGACACCCGCATCCGATGTGAAGAAGGGTAATACGTGGCCACCTCGAACGACATCAAGAACGGTTCCGTCCTCAAGCTCGAGGGCCAGCTGTGGAACACGCTGGAGTTCCAGCACGTCAAGCCAGGAAAAGGCGGGGCGTTCATCCGGACCAAGCTGAGGAACATCACCTCGGGGAAGGTCGTGGACAAGACCTTCAACGCCGGGGCGAAGGTGGAGTTCGCCACAGTGGACCGTTCGAACTACCAGTACCTCTACGCCGATGGTGAGGACTACGTCTTCATGGATCTGCGGGACTTCGACCAGATCACCGTCCCCGGCGCCGTCGTGGGTGAGGCGGCGAACTTCCTCCTGGAGTCCCAGGAGGTGAGCATCGCCCTGCATGAGGGCACTCCGCTGTACCTGGATATGCCGCCGTCGGTGGTGCTGGAGATCACCTACACCGAGCCCGGGCTGCAGGGAGACCGCTCCTCGGCCGGTACCAAGTCGGCCACGCTGGAGACCGGCCACGAGATCCAGGTCCCCCTCTTCGTCGACCAGGGCACGAAGGTCAAGGTGGACACGCGGTCCTCCGAGTACCTCGGCCGCGTCACGGACTGATCCGTGGCTCGCCGAAGCAAGGCCCGCCGTCGGGCCCTGGAGATCCTCTTCGAGGCGGACCAGCGCGGTGCGGAGCCTCTCGAGGTGCTGCGCCTGCGCCGGGAGAAGGGCGATCTGGTGGTCGATGACTATGTCGTCACCCTCCTGGACGGTGTGGGTTCCCATCTCGAACGGATCGACGAGCTGCTCACCACCTATTCGCGCGGCTGGAGCCTGGAGCGCATGCCCCGGGTGGACCTGATGGCGCTGAGGATCGGCGCCTGGGAGCTGCTCTTCGACGACGAGGTCCCGGACGGGGTCGCCGTCGCCGAAGCCGTGTCGTTGGTCCGGGAGCTCTCCACCGATGAGTCCCCGCCCTTCGTCAACGGTGTGCTGGGTCGGCTGCAGAAGCTCAAGCCGACGCTGCGTGACTGACCAGCCCAGACTCCGCCCGATCACCGCCGGATGGGCTAGAGTTGGGGGCGAACAGCTGAATAGCCCGCTGTCTCCTTTAATGATCGTCCTGTGAGGCGAGGAAGGAGTCGCCTGGTGAATGCACCAGAGACCTCTCAGGTCATGTCCGCTCCCGATGTGGAGCGGGCGTTGACGCGCATCGCGCATGAGATCGTCGAGGCCCATCGTGGCGTCGAGGACCTCGTGCTCCTCGGGATCCCCCGCCGCGGGGCCCCGCTGGCCCGCCGACTCGGCGAACGCCTGGCCCATATCGACGGGACCTTCGAGCCGTCCCGCGCGGTCGGATCGCTCGACATCACGCTGTACCGGGATGACCTGCGCTCCGGCAGCGCACGGACTCCGGAGCCCACTCTGCTGCCCGAGTCGGGGATCGACGACGCCACAGTCGTCCTGGTCGACGACGTCCTCTACTCCGGCCGCACCGTCCGTGCCGCCCTCGACGCGCTCTCCGCGCTCGGTCGTCCGCGTGCCGTGCGCCTGGCCGTCCTGGTGGACCGCGGACACCGCGAGCTGCCCATCCGCGCCGATCACGTCGGCAAGAACCTCCCCACTTCACGGGACGAGCGGGTCGCCGTGCGTCTGGCCGAGGTCGACGACGTCGCCCGCCGGGACGAGTCCGTGCTGATCGAGAGGGGGGCGCGCGGATGAGGCACCTTCTCTCGACAGCCGACCTGTCCGCGGAGGACGCGCTGGCCATCCTTGACACTGCCGAAGAGATGGCGGGCGTGGCCACCCGGGAGGTGAAGAAGCTCCCCACGCTGCGCGGCCGGACCGTGGTGAACCTCTTCTTCGAAGACTCGACCCGCACCCGGATCTCCTTCGAGGCCGCCGCCAAGCGGCTCTCCGCCGACGTGATGAACTTCTCCGCCAAGGGGTCCTCGGTCTCCAAGGGGGAGTCCCTGAAGGACACGGTGCAGACGTTGGAGTCGATCGGAGCCGACGCCATCGTCATGCGCCACTGGGCCTCCGGAGCCGCCGCCCAGCTGGCCGAGTCCGGCTGGACCGACTGCGCGGTGATCAACGCCGGGGACGGCACCCACGAACACCCCACCCAGGCCCTGCTGGATGCGCTGACGCTGCGCCGGGGCTGGGCCTCGGGCCAGGGCACCCAGGCCCGAGGCACCGACCTGCGCGGCATGCGGGTGCTCATCGTCGGGGACATCCTGCACTCCCGGGTGGCGCGCTCCGGAGTCTGGCTGCTGAGCACTCTCGGCGCCCAGGTGGGCCTCGTCGCACCGCCGACGCTGCTGCCGGTGGGGGTGGAGCAGTGGCCGGTCACCGTCCACTACAGTTTCGACGAGGCACTGGAGCAGGGTCCCCACGCGGTGATGATGCTGCGCGTGCAGGCCGAGCGCATGGGCGGTGCCTTCTTTCCGACGCCTGCGGAGTACGTGCGCCGCTGGGGTCTCACCGACGAGCGACTCACCACGGTGCAGCGTCTGGAGGGTCCGGACGGTGGCGGAGCGATGATCCTCCACCCGGGGCCGATGAACCGCGGCGTGGAAGTCTCCGCCGCCGCCGCCGATTCACCGCTGAACCGTGTGCTCGACCAGGTGTCCCATGGCGTCTCCGTGCGCATGGCGGTGCTGCATCTGCTGTTGAGCGCCGATCGGACCGCCGCACCGGAGAAGACCGCCATCACCATCCCAGGGGGCATCGCATGATACAGACCACCGAGACCACCGTCCAGCGCACTCCGCTGCTGATCACCGGGGCCGCGCCGTACGGCGAGGACCGCACCGACCTGTTCATCGTCGAGGGACACATCCGAGCGCTCGGAGTCGAGGCTGCGGCGGCGGCCGAGGAGCTCACTGCCGCACAGGGAGCGGGTGCCGTGCGCCGGATCGATGCCGACGGGCAGATCGCCCTGCCGGGCATGGTGGACCTCCACACACACCTGCGCGAGCCCGGCCGTGAGGATGCCGAGACGGTGGAGACCGGCAGCCGGGCGGCTGCGCTGGGAGGCTTCACCGCCGTCCACGCCATGGCCAACTCCTCACCGGTGGCCGACACTGCCGGCGTGGTCGAACAGGTTCATCGGCTCGGTCTGGAGTCCGGATGGACCGAGGTGCATCCGGTGGGGGCAGTGACCGTGGGGCTGGCCGGTGAGCAGCTCGCCGAGCTCGGCGCGATGGCTGACTCTTCGGCGAGGGTGCGGATGTTCTCCGACGACGGCATCTGCGTGCACAATCCGGTGCTGATGCGTCGGGCGCTGGAGTATGTGAAGTCCTTCGACGGGTTCATCGCCCAGCATGCCCAGGAGCCGCTGCTCACCGAGGGTGCACAGATGAACGAGGGCTGCGTCTCGGCGGTGCTCGGCCTTCCCGGCTGGCCGGCTGTCGCAGAGGAGGCGATCATCGCGCGGGACGTGCTGCTGGCTCAGCACGTGGAGTCTCGGCTCCATGTCTGCCATGTCTCCACGAAGGGCTCGGTGGAGATCATCCGCTGGGCCAAGGAGCGCGGTATCGCGGTGACTGCCGAGGTCACCCCGCATCATCTGATCCTGACCGAGGAGATGGTCCGCAGCTTCAACCCGGTCTACAAGGTCAATCCGCCGCTGCGGACGGCCGACGATGTGCACGCGCTGCGCGAGGGGCTGGCCGACGGCACCATCGACGTCATCGGCACCGACCACGCCCCGCACCCCACTCAGATGAAGGAGTGCGAGTGGCATCAGGCGGCCATGGGGATGACCGGACTGGAGACGGCGCTCCCCGTCGTCCAGCACACGATGATCGAGACCGGCATGATGGACTGGCGACGGTTCGCCGAGGTCAGTGCGGTCCGGCCGGCTGAGATCGCTGGACATGGACACCAGGGGCGTCCGCTCGCCGTCGGTGAGCCGGCCCACCTGATCCTGGTGGACCCGCAGGCCCGGCGGACGGTCAGGCCTGAGGAGCATGCCACGAAGGGACGCAACTCGCCCTTCTCCGGGATGGAGCTTCCCGGCCAGGTGCGCACGACGATCGTCGCCGGCCACGCCGTGGTCGACGACGGCGCGCTGCAGGAATCTCTGACCGGGAGGAAGGCTGACCGCCGAGCATGACGCAGGTCTATCTGAACTATCTCTACGTCGCCTTCGCGATCATCGCCGTGGCGTCGCTGCTGCTGTGGTGGGGATGGCGCGGACGCCGACGCCGCCAGGCCGACCTTCCTGAACCGGCCGCCGTCAGTGAGGAGATCATCGACGCCGAACCGTTGGCCGCCGGCGAGGGCATGGTGATCGGGACGGTCAAGGCCGCTGACTACTTGGACCGTATCGCCGTCCACGAGCTCGGTCTCCGCACCGATGGTCGGCTCGAGGTCCATGAGCAGGGAGTGGCGGTGTTCCGTGCCGGAGCGCGCAACTTCCTCATCACTCGGGACCAGGTGACCCATACGCGCACCGACCGTGGCGTGGTGGGCAAGTTCGTCGAGCGCGACGGCGCTCTCATCATCGGCTGGATGCTCGGCGACGAGGCGGTCGAGACGGCGTTCCGGGCCCGACACGCCGAGTCCCATGAGCAGCTGCTGAGCCATCTGACACGTCTGACCGAGGAGTGAACCACCACATGAGTACCATCGACCCTGCCCTCCTCGTCCTCGAGGACGGCACTGTGCATGAGGGGACCGCCTATGGCGCCCGCGGCTCCCGCCTGGGGGAGGCGGTCTTTGCCACCGGCATGACCGGATATCAGGAGACCCTCACCGACCCGTCCTATGCCCGACAGATCGTCGTCCAGACGGCCCCGCACATCGGCAACACTGGCGTCAATGACGAAGACCCTGAGTCACGTCGCATCTGGGTGGCCGGGTACGTGGTCCGCGATGCCGCCCGACGGCCCTCGAACTGGCGGAGCCTCCGCAGCCTGGACGACGAGCTCGTCGCCCAGGACGTCGTCGGCATCCAGGGGGTGGACACCCGTGCGGTGACTCGCCATCTGCGCAGCGCCGGCTCGATGAAGGCCGGAATCTTCTCCGGGGAGTCGGCCGACCGTCCGACCGCCGACCTGGTCGAGGAGGTCCGGTCCCAGCCGTCGATGAAGGGGGCACGGTTGGCCGAGGAGGTCACCACGGCCCAGGCTTATGTGGTCGATCCTGCTGACCATGGCTGGGATGCGGAGCCCGTGGGAGTCGTCGCCGCGCTCGATCTCGGCATCAAGACCATGACGCCGGTCCGGATGGCTGAGCGTGGCCTGCGGGTGCACGTGCTTCCTGCCACGGCGACTCTGGACGACATCCAGCAGCTCTCGCCGGACGGGGTCTTTCTGTCCAACGGGCCGGGTGACCCGGCGACGGCGGCCAGCCAGGTGGCCCTGCTGCGTGAGGTGCTCGACGCCGGCGTCGCGTTCTTCGGGATCTGCTTCGGCAACCAGATCCTGGGGCGGGCGCTGGGCTTCGGCACCTACAAGCTGCCTTTCGGCCACCGAGGCATCAACCAGCCGGTCATGGACCACACCACGGGCAAAGTGGAGATCACCTCGCAGAATCACGGCTTCGCCGTGGACGCACCCGTCGGGGAGATCGTCACCGCGCCCGAGTCGCGGTATGGCCGCGTCCAGGTCAGCCACTCCAGCCTCAACGACGGTGTCGTGGAGGGCCTGCGCTGCCTCGACATCCCGGCGTTCTCGGTGCAGTACCACCCCGAGGCCGCCGCCGGGCCCCATGACTCCGCCTACCTCTTCGACCGCTTCGTCGAGCTGATGAAAGTGAAGGACAATGCCTAAGCGTCAAGACCTCAACTCCGTGCTGGTCATCGGCTCGGGCCCGATCGTGATCGGTCAGGCAGCAGAGTTCGACTATTCGGGAACCCAGGCGCTGCGTGTGCTGAAGGACGAAGGCATCCGCGTCATCCTGGTGAACTCCAATCCGGCGACGATCATGACCGACCCCGAGTTCGCCGACGCCACCTACGTCGAGCCGATCAGTCCCGATGTCGTCGCCAAGATCATCGAGAAGGAGCGCCCCGACGCGATCCTGCCGACCCTGGGCGGACAGACGGCGCTGAACACCGCCATCGCTCTGGACAAGGCCGGTGTGCTGGAGGCGTTCGACGTCGAGCTCATCGGCGCGAACATCGCCGCCATCGAGCTGGGCGAGGACCGGGAGAAGTTCAAGGGCGTCGTGGAGCGCTCCGGTGGTGAGTCGGCCCGTTCTCGCATCGTCCACTCTATGGAGGAGGCCTTCGCCGCCGCGGAGGACCTCGGTTATCCGATGGTCGTGCGGCCCTCGTACACGATGGGCGGGCTCGGCTCCGGGCTGGCCTATGACGAGCAGGACCTGCGGCGCATCGCCGGTGCCGGCCTGCAGTACAGCCCCACCACGGAGGTGCTCCTCGAGGAGTCCATCCTCGGGTGGAAGGAGTACGAGCTTGAGATGATGCGCGACGCGAACGACAACGTCGTGGTCGTCTGCTCGATCGAGAACGTCGACCCGGTCGGGGTGCACACCGGAGACTCCATCACGGTGGCTCCGGCGCTGACCCTGACGGACCGGGAGTACCAGAAGCTGCGTGACATCTCGATCAACGTGATCCGTGAGGTCGGCGTGGACACCGGCGGCTGCAACATCCAGTTCGCCGTGGACCCGGCCACCGGCCGGGTGGTCGTCATCGAGATGAATCCCCGCGTCTCGCGCTCCTCGGCTCTGGCCTCGAAGGCGACCGGCTTCGCCATCGCCAAGATCGCCACCAAGCTCGCCGTGGGCTACACGCTCGATGAGATCCCCAACGACATCACTCGGAAGACCCCGGCGAGCTTCGAGCCGACCCTGGACTATGTCGTCGTGAAGGTCCCGCGCTTCGCCTTCGAGAAGTTCCCCGCCGCCGACCCCACGCTGACCACCACGATGAAGTCGGTGGGTGAGGCGATGGCCTTCGGGCGCAACTTCACCGAGGCGCTGCAGAAGGCGCAGCGCTCCTTGGAGCAGCGTGGCTCGGAGTTCGACTTCACGGCCGCCGGGCGGGAGGAGCTCACCGAGCTGCTCGAGCAGATGGCGACTCCGACCACCGAGCGCATCCATCAGGTCCAGCGCGCCCTGCTCTCGGGGGCCTCGCTGGAGCAGGTCTACGAGATCACCGGCATCGACCCGTGGTTCCTGGACCAGATCGGGCTCCTCAACGAGACCGCCCAGGCAATCGCTCAGGCGCGGGAGCTCAGCCCGGCGGTGCTGCGCACGGCCAAGCGGCACGGCTTCTCCGATGTGCAGATCGGTGCACTGCGCCATATGGATCCTGCCGTCGTGCGCGGGGTGCGGCATGCCCTGGGCATCCGTCCGGTCTACAAGACCGTGGACACCTGTGCCGCCGAGTTCGAGGCGTACACGCCCTACCACTACTCGTCCTATGACCGTGAGGACGAGATCGGTGATCACGACAAGCCTTCGGTCATCATCCTGGGATCGGGTCCGAACCGCATCGGTCAGGGCATCGAGTTCGATTACTCCTGCGTCCACGCCACGATGGCGCTGCGCGACGCCGGCTATGAGACCGTCATGGTCAACTGCAACCCGGAGACTGTCTCGACGGACTATGACGTCTCCACGCGGCTGTACTTCGAACCGCTGACCCTGGAGGACGTCCTCGAGGTGATCGCCGCCGAGGAGCGCACCGGAGGGGTGCACGGGGTCTTCGTGCAGCTCGGCGGCCAGACTCCCCTGAAGCTGGCACAGCAGCTGGCTGACGCGGGGGTGCCGATCCTGGGCACCTCGCCGGAGGCCATCGATCTCGCCGAGGATCGCGGCGAGTTCGACCAAGTGCTGCAGGACGCGGGCCTGTTCGCCCCGAAGAACGGCACGGCGGTCAGCTTCGAGGACGCCAAGCGGGTGGCCGATTCGATCGGCTACCCGGTGCTGGTGCGCCCCAGCTACGTGTTGGGCGGCCGCGGCATGGAGATCGTCTACGACGAGTCCGGTCTGGCCCGCTACATCCAGAACGCCACCGAGGTCACTCCGGAGCATCCGGTGCTGGTCGACCGCTTCCTGGAGGACGCGATCGAGGTCGACGTCGACGCCCTCTACGACGGGGAGCAGCTCTACCTGGGCGGGGTGATGGAGCACATCGAGGAGGCCGGGATCCACTCCGGCGACTCGGCGTGCGTGCTGCCGCCGATCACGCTGGGCCCGGATGTTCTGGAGCGGGTCCGACACGCGACCGAGGCGATCGCCTCCGGAGTCGGGGTGCGCGGACTGATCAACATCCAGTTCGCCGTGGCCTCCGACGTCCTCTACGTGATCGAGGCCAACCCGCGGGCCTCCCGGACGGTGCCGTTCGTCTCGAAGGCGACCGGGGTGCAGCTGGCCAAGGCCTCGGCGCTGATCGGCACCGGCGTCTCCATCGCCGAGCTGCGCGCCGGGTCGGGACACCCGTCCGGCGGGCTGCTGCCGACCTTCGGCGACGGCTCCCTGCTGCCACCCGGGGCTCCCGTTTCGGTGAAGGAGGCCGTGCTGCCTTTCAACAGGTTCCGCACTCCGGAAGGTCGGGTGGTCGATTCGCTGCTCGGCCCGGAGATGCGCTCCACCGGTGAGGTCATGGGTATCGACAAGCATTTCGACACCGCCTTCGCGAAGTCGCAGCAGGCGGCGAACAACCCGCTGCCCACCTCTGGGAAGGTGTTCGTCTCGGTGGCGAACCGGGACAAGCGGGCCATCGTGATGACGGTCAAGCGCCTGGTGGACCTCGGCTTCGAGATCATTTCCACCGGCGGCACCGCCGATGTGCTGCGCCGCAACGGGATCAGCCCTGCGGTGGTGCGCAAGATCGCCGACGCGCCGGGGGAGGGGGAGACCATCCTCGATCTCGTGGAGTCGGGGCAGATCGACCTCATCGTCAACACGCCCTCCGGCGGGGACGCGCGCAGCGACGGCTACGAGATCCGCGCCGCGGCGACTTCGATGGGTACGCCGGTGATCACCACCGTGGCGGAGCTGGGTGCGGCCGTCCAGGCCATCGAGGCGCAGCGACAGTTCACCTGGTCGGTGACGTCGCTGCAGGACCATGCCGCGCGCTTGGCGGAGCTCTCGGCATGAGCACCCACACCCACCGCTTCGGCGCACGGCTGACCGAGGCGATCGCTCGCCACGGTCGGCTGTGCGTCGGCGTCGACCCGCATCCCCACCTGCTGCGGGACTGGGGGCTGAGCGACGATGTCACGGGACTGCAGGAGTTCGGCCAGCGGATCCTCGACGCCGCAGTGGGCCGGGTCGGCATCCTCAAGCCCCAGGTGGCCTTCTTCGAACGGCTGGGTCCGGCGGGTCTGTCCGTGCTCGCTGAGCTGCAGCGGGCCGCACGGCAGGAGGGACTGCTGGTCATCGCCGATGCCAAGCGTGGCGACATCGGTTCGACGATGGCCGGTTACGCAGACGCGTGGCTCGATCCTGAGGCCGAACTCGCCGCCGATGCGCTGACCGTATCTCCCTACCTGGGCTTCGGCTCCCTGCGACCGGCGCTGGAGGCCGCCCGTCGTCACGGTGCGGGTCTCTTCGTCCTGGCGCTGACCTCGAACACGGAGGGGCGGCAGGTCCAGCTCGCCCGTACCGAGGGCGGCACCGTGGCCGCACAGATCGCCGCCGAGGCTGCTGAGGAGAACAGCAGAGTCGCAGCGGACGGCGCGGACCTCGGTGATGTCGGGCTGGTGGTGGGAGCGACCACCGCCGGACTGGCGGCGCAGGCCGGGGTAGACCTCACAGCCGGGGCGATGCCCCTGCTGGCCCCGGGCTTCGGTGCCCAGGGCGCGACCGCCGCGGACCTCCGCGCCGGCTTCGGCGCGGCCTACCCTCAGGTGGTCGTCAACTCGTCTCGAGGGATCCTCGCGGCGGGCCCAGACGTCGCCGCGCTGGCCGGGGCGATCGAACGGACGGTCGCCGAGCTGGCCGACTGAGGAGGGACGGAACAGAGGCTCTGCAGGGGGCGGTGACGGCACGGGTCCTCGGCGTCCTGCCGCCTGATCTGGGGGAACGACTATTGCCCCACGGCAGAAATGAGGCTAGATTCGGCCACATGTGATAGGCGGCGCAGCAGAGGAGAACACCGTGGCCCTGCGAGAACTGAGCAAGGAAGAGCGCGACATCGCCCGGCAGAAGGCGTTGGCGGCCCGGATCGAACGGGCGGAGCTGAAGGAGGCCTTCGGGGCGGGGCAGATCAGCTTCGACGACGTCCTCGCTCGGGCTTCCACGTCTGAGGCGGTGGCCCGGCTGAAGACGGTTGAGCTGCTGGAGGCTCTCCCCGGCGTAGGGAAGGTCACCGCGGCCCGCACCCTGGAGGCCCTCGGGATCTCCGAGAACCGTCGCATCGGCGGTCTCGGCGTCAAGCAACGGACCGCGCTGGGTCGGCATTTGGCCGAGCTGGCCTGAGCTGCCCCGGGCGGGACTCGGAAGACTGTGCTTCGGGCGCTAGGATGGACGGCATCCTGATGCCCGGGGACGTGGTGTGTCGGTGAGACACCACAGACGACGTCCCGCCGACCAGACCGATGCGCCGCGGCCGCACTGAGCCGCTGTGGCGCCGCGCCGAGGAGTCCGACGACGTGAACCAGCCTCAGGTCACCGTGCTGGCAGGCCCCACTTCGGTGGGGAAGTCCACGATGAGCCGCTTCATCCGAGAGAACTACCCGCAGGTCTGCTTCTCCGTGTCCGCCACCACCCGTGATCCGCGCCCGGGGGAGGTCGACGGCGTCGACTACCACTTCCTCGCGGTCGAGGAGTTCGACCGTCTCGTCGAGCAGAACGCCTTCCTGGAATGGGCCACAGTCCATGGACGTCACCGCTACGGGACTCTGCGCTCCACAGTGGAGCAGGCTCTGGCCCAGGGGCGCAGCGTCCTGCTCGAGATCGATCTGCAGGGGGCGCGGCAGGTGCGCAGAACCATGCCGGAGGCTCAGTTCGTGTTCCTGACCCCGCCGTCCTGGGATGAGATGGTGGCTCGTCTCACAGGGCGGGGGACCGAGGGGCCGGAGGAACAGCAGAGGCGCCTGGAAACCGCTAAGATGGAGCTCGCGGCAGAATCGGAGTTCGACGTCACCGTCATCAATGACGACCTCGACCGCGCCGCCGCCGAACTCGTCGCCCTCATGGGCGTCCAGCAGAACGCCGTCTGACCGACGGCCGACCATATGCGACCGACAAGGACCATTCTTCAGTGACTGAGCAGCTCGAAGGCATCATCGACCCGCCGATCGACTCCCTGATGGACAAGAGCAACTCGAAGTACGCCCTGGTGCTCTTCGCCGCCAAGCGCGCCCGTCAGATCAACGCCTACTATGCGCAGCTCCACGAGGGCCTCTTCGAGTACGTCGGCCCGCTGGTGGACACCAAGCTCAACGAGAAGCCCATCTCCATCGCTCTGCGAGAGATCGACCAGGACCTGCTGGTTAACCACCCGGCCGAGAACCCGGCGTCCTGACCGGGCGGACCCGAGATATCTGATCGACCTGATGCGCATCGTCTTGGGAGTCAGTGGAGGGATCGCGGCCTATAAGGCCGTGCACCTGGTCCGATTGCTCCGGCAGGACGGGCATCAGGTCGATGTCGTTCCCACCCCTGCCGCCGAGGAGTTCGTCGGCCGCCCCACCTGGGAGGCGATCAGCGGACGCAAGGTCAGCACCTCGGTTTTTTCCCATGTGGACGAGGTGCGGCACGTGCGGCTGGGGCAGGAGGCGGATCTCGTCGTCGTCGCCCCCGCAACTGCCGATCTGTTGGCGCGAGCCCGTGCCGGGATGGCCGACGACCTGCTGACCTCCACCCTGTTGGCCACTGAGGCGCGGGTGCTCTTCGTCCCGGCCATGCACACCGAGATGTGGCGGCATCCCGCCACGGTGGACAATGTCGCCGCACTGCGAGCCCGCGGCCATGAGGTCATGGACCCCGCTGTCGGACGGCTCACCGGATCCGACTCCGGGCCCGGCCGTCTCCCGGAGCCGGAAGACATCCACGGGCGCATCGAGGAGATCCTCACCGAGCTGGATGACGCGGAGGCTCACGCCGCACCGCACGCGGAGCTCTCGTCGGCGTCCCGAACCCCGCACGACGGGCTGCTCGCCGGAACCCGCGTCCTGGTCACCGCAGGAGGCACACGCGAACCCTTGGATCCGGTCCGCTACCTGGGCAACCGCTCCTCCGGAAAACAGGGCGTGGCCCTGGCCCAGGCCGCTGCGGCGGCGGGTGCGCAGGTGCATCTGATTGCCGGCATCATGGATGTTCCGGCACCCGTGGACAATCCCTCCGTCACCGTGGAGCGTGTCGAGACGGCCGAGCAGCTGCACGGGGCGGTCGAGGCCGCGGGGTCGCAGGCGGACCTGCTGCTGATGGCCGCCGCCGTCGCCGACTTCCGCCCGGCGGACTACACCGAGGCCAAGATCAAGAAGACCGAGGACGACGCTGACCCGGTGATCCGCCTGCAACGCAATCCGGACATCCTCGCCGCCACGGTCCGACGGCGCGCGGAGCAGGGGACGGGCCCCACTGTCATCGTGGGCTTCGCCGCCGAGACCGGTGACGAAGAGCACGACCCGCTGGCCCTCGCCCAGGCCAAGCTGCTCCGCAAAGGCTGCGAGCTGCTGGTGCTCAACCGGGTCGGTGAGGGCCTGGTGTTCGGCCAGGATGAGACCGAGATCCACATCCTCGCGTCCTTCGGGGTGCAGGGGCTGCTGGGCGAGGCCGAGCCGCGGCATGTCACCGGCACCAAACTGGATGCCGCCCATGCGGTGATCGAGTGCGCCGGGCAGCTGCTCTCCCGGCAGGCGCGTTCGCCTTACGCTCTGTGAAGCCGCCACCTGAGCTCACCGCCCGGGCAGGCGCGGCTGACGTAGGATGAGCCGGTGACCAACACCAGCGCTGCCCCCTCCGACATGCCCTCTCCGCAGGCACTGCGGCTGTTCAGCTCCGAGTCGGTGACGATCGGACACCCGGACAAGATCTGCGACCAGATCTCGGACGCGGTGCTCGATGCCATGCTCGCCGTGGACCCGGAGTCCCGCGTCGCCGTGGAGACGCTGACCACCACCGGCCTGGTGCATGTCGCCGGTGAGGTCACCACCTCCGGATACGTGGAGATTCCGCAGATCGTGCGTTCCACGCTGCTGGACATCGGTTACGACTCTTCGGCCAACGGCTTCGACGGTGCCCGCTGCGGCGTCTCGGTGAGCATCGGTCAGCAGTCTCCGGAGATCTTCGCCGGAGTGTTCAACTCGATGGAGGCCCGTTCGGGGGCCGAGGACCGCCGGGACGCCCAGGGGGCCGGCGATCAGGGCATCATGTTCGGCTACGCCACTGATGAGACCGACACCTACATGCCGACCCCGATCGCGCTGGCCCACCGGCTCTCCGCCCGGCTTACCGAGGTCCGGCAGAACGGGCACCTGGAGTACCTGCGCCCAGACGGCAAGACCCAGGTCACCGTCGGGTACGAGGGTGACCGGCCGGTGAGCCTGGACACGGTGGTGGTCTCCACCCAGCACACCCAGGAGACCGCTCAGGACCAGCTGCATGCGGATCTCTCCGAGCACGTGGTGGCGCCCGTCATCGAGGCCTCCGACCTGGACATCGCCGACGCCTCGCAGATCATCAACCCGTCCGGACCCTTCGTGGTCGGTGGACCGGTCGGTGACGCCGGTCTGACCGGCCGCAAGATCATCGTGGACACCTATGGCGGATTCGCCCGGCATGGTGGGGGTGCCTTCTCCGGCAAAGACCCCTCGAAGGTGGACCGTTCCGCTGCCTATGCCATGCGCTGGGTGGCGAAGAACGTGGTGGCCGCCGGCCTGGCCCGGCGTGCGGAGATCCAGATCGCCTACGCCATCGGGCGGGCCCGCCCGGTGGGGATCTATGTCGAGACCTTCGGCACGGAGACGGTGGATCCGGCGCGCATCTCCGACGCGATCGATGAGATCTTCGACCTCCGACCGCTGGGGATCATCGAGGATCTCGACCTGAAGCGCCCCATCTACCGGGAGACGGCCAAGAACGGTCACTTCGGCCGGACCGGGGAGAACTTCCCCTGGGAGCGTCTGGACCGCGTCGAGGCCCTGCGCTCCTTCTTCGGCGCCTGATCTTCGCCGTGCCCGCCGTCCCCCGGCGGCACAGGGGACTTCGTCCCTGTCAGTCCGGACGCGTAGCATCGTCCGGTGAACGGGTCCCGGGCAGGCGGAGGGAGGCAGGCGATGACCGAGCACCAGGACCGGCAGCCGGCGCTGCTGGACGCGCTCGCGCCGCCGAGGCCAGCGCGTCTGCCGGCCGGCGCGACCGAGACGCTCCCGGTGGCCCGGGTCCTGCTGGACTCCGGGGTTCCCCACCTGGATCGACCCTTCGACTACGTAGTGCCCCGGGATCATGATCACGCAGTGGTCGCCGGCGGCCGGGTGAAGGTCCGGTTCTCGGGCCGGGAGTTGCTCGGATTCGTGGTGGAACGGTGTGCCGCTCCGGAGACCGCCTCCCGGCTCTCGATGATCCACAAGGTCGTCTCCGCCGTCTCGGTGCTCTCCCCGGAGATCATGTCGTTGGCGGAGAAGGTCGCGGAGCGTGGGGCAGGTGTCACCTCCGATGTGCTGCGCGCCGCGATCCCTCCGCGCGTGGCACGGGTCGAGAAGGAGTTCGAGGGGCTGGTGCCGCCGTCTCCTGAGCTGACCCCCGGTGAGCCGGGCCCCCGCCGGGCCGGACTGGCGCTGACCTCCTATGGGGAGCAGAGCTGGGCGGCGCAGATCGTCGACGTCGTGTGCGACTGTCTGGAGGACGGCGGGGACGCGGTGGTCGTGCTGCCTGACGCCCGGGATGTGGATCATGTGGCTCAGGCGCTCGACGATGCGCTCGGCACGGAGCAGGTGGCCCGGCTGACCGCTGATGTGGGCCCGACTCCGCGCTACCGGGCGTTCCTGCGGCTGCGCTTCGGGCAGGCCCGTGTGGCGGTGGGCACGCGCTCGGCCGTGTTCGCCCCGGTGCCGCGGCTGCGGCAGCTGATCGTCGTCGATGACGACGACCCCTCCCATGCCGAACCCCGCGCGCCGTATCATCATGTGCGTGAGGTCGCCCTGCTGCGGACGGTGCAGAGCGGGTCTTCGTTGCTGTTCCTTTCGACATCGCGCAGCCTGGAGGTGCAGCGGCTGGTCGAGCGCGGGTGGCTGGAGGATCAGGCTCCCGATCGCGCCGCTCGCCGTGACGCCTCTCCGCTGATGGTCGCCACGGCGGACTCGCATCACTCGGAGCGGGACCCGATGTCCCGGCAGGTACGCCTGCCGGCGGCGGCCTACCGCACCGCCCAGCAGGCCTTGACGCATGGGCCGATCCTGGTGCAGGTGGCACGGGCCGGTTTCGTCCCCGCAGTGCTCTGTCAGCGCTGTAGAGCTCGTCAGCACTGTCCTTCCTGCCATGGTCCGTTGAGCCTGCCGCCCCATCATGAGCAGTCGGGGACGCTGCGCTGCCGGTGGTGCGGGCTGCATCACCGCGCCCATCGCTGTGCGGAGTGCGGCCACGACCGGTTTCGCGCGGGTGTGCGCGGGGCCGATCGGACGGCCCATGAGCTCGGCCGGGCGTTCCCGAACACCACCGTGATCTCCTCCACGGCCGATCACCCGGTGCGCGAAGTCTCCGCCGCTCCGGCGGTGGTGGTCAGCACCCCAGGGGTGGAGCCGGTGGCGGAGCACGGTTACGCGGCGGCTCTGCTGCTCGATGGCGACGCCCAGCTCAGCCGTGAGGGGCTCGACGTGCCACGGCGGGTGTTGGCGCGCTGGTTCCGAGCGGCCTCGCTGGTTCGCCCGCACCGGACGGATCCGGCCCGCTCGGGGTCTGTGGTGGTCACCGCGGAGGCGGAGGAGCTCACGGCGGCCCTGGTCCGCTGGGACCCCGTGGCCTATGCCCGACGGGAGCTGTACCGACGGCTGGAGCTGGGTCTTCCCCCGGCCAAGCGCATGCTGAGCCTGACGGCGGAAGCCGGGGACGCCGAGGAGTTCATCCGGTCGGCCGACCTGCCCGACGGGGTGGACTGGATCGGCCCGTCACCGCTGGAGGACGGACGGCACCGGTATCTGCTGTTCTTCGGCTACGCTCAGGCACAGGCGATCATCGCCGAGATGAGCCGTCTGCGTCGTACGCAGAGCGCCCAGCACTCCGCACGGGCGGTACGGATCGTCGTCGACGACGTCGCCGTCCTGCAGATCTGAGAGACCGGTTCCTGGCCGGTTCCTGACCGGCTCCTGATCGGGGTCCGCGCGAGCTGCGCGCGATTCCGGTGATTCCGGTGTTTCTGGGAATCCGGCCGCGGTGCCGTCACAGCTCGCGGAGGAACCTCCGGACGGCTCGGGCAGTCTCGGCGGGCTTCTCGTAGTGCAGCAGGTGCCCCACGCCGCGGATCACCTCCATGTGGGCCTGGGGGAGCCGTCGGGCGAGCCGCTGTCGACCACGCAGCGTGCTCAGCTGGTCGCGGGCCCCGACGACCAGCAGCGTGGGCAGGTGGAGCGTCTCGGCGAACTGGGTCACTGTGGTCCTGCTGGAGGAGCGGTAGGCCTGCAGCACGGTCACCCGGTCGGCGAATCCGGAGAAGTGCTGACGATGCTGGTCACGGATGTACTCGACGGTCCTCCGGTCGTCGGAGACGATCATGGTGAGATTGGTCACTGCCAGGATGAGCGGGGAGCGCAGCAGAGCCAGGGCCCAGGACTCGGGCAGGTGTCCACAGGCTCGGTAGTACGCGTCGACGACGGCCGCACCCGGGAGCAGCCTGCCGCTGAACATGCTGTCGCTGATGGGGTTCAGCAGGCCCAGCCCGGCCCAGCGTCGACCGCCGGGTAGCGTCTGCTGCCATCCGATGTGCGCGGCGACGACCACGGAGCCGAAGGAGTGGCCCAGCAGGACGTCCTGCTCGTCGAGGTCGAGGGCCTCGGCCAGCGCCTCCACCACACGAGCGTAGGTCTCGGCGTCGTGGAGGCCCGCAGCCAGCGGGGGGCTGGCGCCGAAGCCTGGCAGGTCCGGGACCAGGATCTCCTGCTCGGGCAGGGCGTCGACCACCAGCTGCATCCCATGATGGTCCCCACGGAAGCCGTGGATCAGCAGCAGACGGCGGCGCGGGCCCCGACGGCGGCGCGTGGGGGAGTAGTGCCACAGCACCACCGGGGAGGAGACCACGGTCCCGTCGGGCGACGGGAGGCTCAGCTGCAGGGTGCGGCGCCTGCCGGGCCGAGACGGGTGGCCGGACGAGGGGGCGGGTGCGGGGACGCCAGAGGGCCCGGAGGGCGGCGAGGGGATCACGTGACCAGGGTAGTGGTGCTGCGCCCATGGCGGTGGTGCCGAGACCATGGCGGTTCGTCACTTAGACTGGGTCAGGCCGGGCGTCAGACTGGATCTGGCGTGGCCGACCGGTGCTTCGCACCGGTTCGTCGACGTCGTGATCTACCGGCGACCGTCCACTGACCGATCCGATCACTGACCACGAGGTGCCCACCAGGTGAGCAACGCGAGCGAGTCCGCCGCGGCACAGGCCGCGCAGACCTTCGAGAAGCCCAAGCCGTACGACTTCGCCGAGATCGAGGCGCGCTGGCTTCCATTCTGGGAGGAGGACGGCACCTTCGAGGTGGATCCTGAGGACACGCGCGAGCGCCGTTACGTGCTGGACATGTTCCCCTACCCGTCCGGCGACCTGCACATGGGCCATGCCGAGGCCTTCGCCATCGGGGACATCCCCGCCCGGTACGCGCGGCTGAGGGGCTGCAACGTGCTGCATCCGATCGGCTGGGACTCCTTCGGCCTGCCTGCGGAGAACGCGGCGATCAAGAACGATGCGCATCCGGCCGACTGGACCTACACGAACATCGAGACCCAGGCGGCCTCCTTCAAGCGCTACGCCATCAGCGCCGACTGGTCACGTCGTCTGCACACCTCCGATGAGTCCTACTACCGGTGGACCCAGTGGCTGTTCCTGCAGTTCCACCGGCGCGGTCTGGCCTATCGTCAGGACTCGCCGGTGAACTGGTGCCCGAAGGACCAGACGGTCCTCGCCAACGAACAGGTCGTCGAGGGCGCCTGTGAGCGGTGCGGCACCCAGGTGATCAAGAAGGCGCTGAACCAGTGGTACTTCCGGATCACCGAGTACGCGGATCGGCTGCTCGACGACATGGACCAGCTCTCGGGCCACTGGCCCGAGCGCGTGCTGAGCATGCAGCGCAACTGGATCGGTCGCTCCACCGGCGCCACCGTCCGCTACGAGATCGAGCCTGCGGCAGGCGCCGCCGAGGTCGAACCGATCGAGGTCTTCACCACCCGGCCTGACACCCTCTACGGCGTCACGTTCATGGTCGTCGCCGCCGATGCCGACCTGGCCGCGCAGCTGGTGACCCCGGAGCGCCGCGAGGAGCTCGAGGGCTACCGCGCAGCCCTGGGGTCGGTCTCGGACATCGAGCGTCAGTCGGCCGACCGGGAACGCACCGGAGTCTTCCTGGGGCGGTACGCGGTCCATCCGCTGACCGGGGAGAAGCTGCCGGTCTGGGCCTCCGACTACGTGCTGGCCGACTACGGCACCGGCGCGGTCATGGCTGTGCCGGCCCATGACCAGCGTGACCTGGAGTTCGCCCTCGCGATGGGACTGGAGGTGCGCGTCGTCGTCGAGACCGGCGAGGAGGATCCGGCCGTCTCCGGCGTCGCCACCGCCGGGGAAGGCACGCTGACCAACTCCCCGGCCTGGGACGGGCTGGACAAGGAACAGGCCGTCGCCCGTGCCATCGAGGTGCTCGAGGCCGAGGAGCTGGGTCGGGCCACGGTGAACTATCGTCTGCGGGACTGGCTGCTCTCCCGTCAGCGGTTCTGGGGCGCTCCGATCCCGATCGTGCACTGTCCCAGCTGCGGCGAGGTCCCGGTGCCCGAGCAGGAGCTTCCGGTGCGCCTGCCCGCCGATCTGCGCGGCGAGCAGCTGGCGCCCAAGGGGCAGAGCCCGCTGGCCGCGGCCAGCGACTGGGTCTCCGTGGACTGCCCGTCCTGCGGGGAGCCCGCCACCCGGGACACCGACACCATGGACACCTTCGTGGACTCCTCCTGGTATTTCCTCCGGTTCCTCGATCCGCAGAACGACGAGCAGGTCTTCGACCCGGCCGAGGCGGACCGCTGGATGCCGGTGGACCAGTACGTCGGCGGCGTCGAACACGCCATCCTGCATCTGCTCTATGCGCGGTTCTTCACCAAGGTCATCCACGACCTCGGCCTGATCAGCTTCGACGAGCCCTTCACGGCGCTGATGAACCAGGGCCAGGTGCTCAACGGGGGCAAGGCCATGTCGAAGTCCCTGGGCAACGGTGTGGACCTCGGCGAGCAGCTGGACGTCTACGGAGTGGACGCGGTGCGGCTGACCATGGTCTTCGCCTCACCGCCTGAGGACGACGTCGACTGGGCCGATGTCTCGCCCTCCGGGTCGGCGAAGTTCCTGGCCCGCGCCTGGCGCGTGGCGCAGGACGTGGCCAGCACCCCGGGTGCGGACCCGGCAGCCGGCAGCGCCGGGCTGCGGACGATCACCCACCGGACCGTGGCCGATGTCGAGCAGCTGCTCGAGGACCAGAAGTTCAACGTGGTCATCGCCCGACTGATGGAGCTGGTCAACGCCATCCGGAAGGAGATCGACTCGGGGGCCGGCGGTGTCGACCCTGCCGTCCGGGAGGGAGCGGAGGTCGCGGCACAGATCCTCAGCCTGGTGGCTCCCTACACTGCGGAGGACATGTGGGCGATGCTCGGACGTGAACCCTCGGTGGCGAACTCCGCCTGGCCACAGGTGGACGAGTCGCTGCTGGTGGAGGACACGGTCACCGCCGTGGTGCAGGTCAAGGGCAAGCTGCGCGACAAGCTGGAGGTCTCCACCGACATCAGCGCCGACGACCTGGAGGCCCGCGCGTTGGCCCTTCCGAAGATCCAGAAGTACATCGAGGCCGACGGCGGGGTCCGCAAGGTGATCGTCCGGGCGCCCAAACTGGTCAACGTGGTCACGGGCTGATCCATGGAGGGCCAGGCAGCGGCGGTTCGCCGGGACGAGCTGTTCTCGGCCTGGGTCACGGCGTGCCGGACTCCGCTGACGAACGGCGGACCTCGTCGTGCCGGCCTCTGGAGCCCTCGGCGCCGTCGTGGCGGCATCGCCGTGGTCACCGACTCCTCGTGCTCGTTGCCCACGGAGCTGCTCACTGCAGCCCGGCTGCCGGTGGTGTCAGTGCCGATCCCGGTGATGATCGGGGACCAGATCTATGCCGGGCACAGTGCCGCGGGCCCGACGGCGGCGTCGTCGGTGACTCCCGCGGACCAAGTCGAGCTGGACCGGGAGCTGGCGCTGGCGGTGGCTCAAGGGGTCCCGGTGCGCACCTCACGGCCTTCGCCGGGGCGGCTCGCCCAGACCTTCGTGGCGCTGCAGGAGCAGGGCTGTGACGGCATCCTGGCGGTCCACCTGTCCTCGAAACTCTCCGGCACGGTCGACGCCGCCCGGCTGGCCTCGGATGAGGTCGACATCCCGGTCCGTGTGGTCGACTCCTGGCAGACCGGCGCTGCGCTGGGGCATGCCGTGTTGGACGCAGCGGCCGCCGCCGGACGCGGGGCCGACCTGGAGGAGGTGGCGGCGACGGCGGCGCGCAGTGCCGCGGGCGGGACGTCCTTCTTCGTGGTGCCCAGCCTGGAGCAGCTGCGTCGCGGTGGCCGCATCAATGCCTTGGCGAGCCTGCTCGGCAGCCTGATGTGGGTCAAGCCGCTGCTGGGCCTCACCGACGGTGAGGTGCAGCTGGTCGAACGTCCGCGGACGATGCCACGCGCGATGGAACGCCTGATGAACCGGGTCGAGGAGGCCGCGTCGAGCATGGATCGGCCACGGCTGGTCGTCCATGGGTTCGGCAACGTCGCTCAGGCCGTGGAGCTGGCCGACCAGGTCGCCGAGCTCTCCACGGGCCCTGTGCCGGTGGTGGACCTGCCGCCGTCGCTGGCAGCCCATCTCGGGCTGGGGGCCCTGGCCGTCTGCCTCACACCCGAGCCCGCCTGACGTCCCGCTGAGACTCGCCTGACACCCCGCGGTCGTCGGCGAGGCTCAGCCGGTCGGGGGAGGCCGGCAGACGACTGATCCTCCACAGGTCGGTCGCGCACATGACGACACGCCGAATCCTCCACAACGCGCACTCGGAGGCTCCTGGCCGGGCCGAGGGGCCCATACGGTGGCCGCATGGAGGAACCTGGACTCTGGGACGAAGAGCCGGTGCTCTCCCGGCGGGAGCGGCTGCGACGCGAACGGGAGGCCACCCATCAGCGGCCGGTGCGCACCCGGTGGCGGATCACCGCCGCTGGGGCGCTGGTGGTCGCGTTGCTGGCCTGGCTCCTGATCTCCTGGGCCGTCAGCAGTCCCTCCTCCGAGCCGCTGCCCGCACCGCCGGAGCTCACGGCCCCCGGCGACGATCCCCGTCCGCGGGAGGTCCCGCCGATCGGCGCGACCGAAGACGAGACGGCGCCCGGGGTCGACGTCGCGGGCTCAGGGGCGGATCCCTCCGGTGATGCCGCGACGGTGGTGGTCCATGTGGCCGGCGCCGTGGAGGAGCCGGGTGTGGTGGAGCTGCCGGCGGAGTCTCGGGTCCATGAGGCGCTGGAGGCTGCCGGCGGAGCCACCGAGGAGGCGGTCCTGCATGCGCTCAACCTCGCCGCCGACGCCGTAGACGGCATGCTCATCCACGTGCCCACCCAGCAGCAGATCGATGAGGGGGAGCGTCCGTCGTCCTGGACCCGGGACCTGCCCGGGCAGGGCCATGGCGGCAGCCGAGAAGGTGACCACGGCGGGGCGGGGCCACTGGTGAATCTCAACGAGGCTGATGCCGACCAGCTGGAGGAGCTGCCCGGCATCGGACCCGCCCTGGCCGATCGGATCATCGACCACCGCGACCAGCAGGGGGCCTTCGCCGCACTCGAGGAGCTGGCCGCTGTGCGCGGGGTCGGCCCGGCGATCCTGGAGGATATCGCGGACCAGGTGACCTGGTGACGACTTCGACGCAGCCTCCGACGATCCCGGCGCGGGGCCGTCCGGTGGACCTTCGGCTCTTTCCGGCGGCGCTGACGGCATGGACGGTCGCCGGGGCCGGGGTGCGGAGCACCTCCGACACGACGGCAGGACTGGCCGGGGTGCTCGGGGTGGCGGGACTGGTGCTGCTGGCCGTGCTGGTCCTGCTGCATCATATGGTGCCGCAGAGTCGGCGGATCGTCACGGCGGCGGCTCACCTGTCCGTGTGCTGTGTCGCCGGCGCGGCCGTCGCGCTGAGCACCTGGCAGGCCCAGCACGGGCTGGAGACCACGGGATGGCCTGATGCTGTGGAGGCGGAGATCCCTCTGCAGGTGGCGCTGCAGGTGACAGGGACGCCGCGCGAGACTCAGCGACCCGGCCCGGACGGGGCGAGCCGTGCCACGGTGCGAGTCACCGTCCTGCAGTACGTGGATCGTGCACCCCAGCCTGCCGCCGACAGGTCCAGGGCTGATGTCTCCGGGGAATCCGCAGCCGCCCCGCGGGTACGGAGCGTCGACGCTGAGGCGGTCCTGCTCCTCACGGAGGAGGAGGCCCGTGCGGCGCGCACCGGGGATCATCTCGATGCTCTGGTGCGCCCGGTCAGTACCGAAGCCGGAGACCGTGCGACGGCGCTGCTCATCCCCTTCGGCGACGGGGCACTGCGTCTCGGTGACTCCGGAGCCGAGCAGTCCGCAGGCGTGCTGTCGGCGGTGGGGGACCGTTGGGGCCAGGTGCGTCAGGCGGTGCGCGTCGGGACCGTGGAGTCCTCTGCGGGGGCACCGGGCGACGGCCCGGAGCTGCTCCCGGGGCTCATCCTCGGTGACCGCAGCGGGCAGAGCCGCGAGCTGACCGAGGCGATGCGGGCCGCCGGCATGACACATCTGACCGTGGTCAGCGGCACCCACTGCGCCTTGGTGATGGGTTCCTTCCTGGGTCTGTTGCGCCTGCTGCGAGCCCCTCGGGCAGTGGCGCTGCTCGTCTCGCTGCTGGGGCTGATCCTCTACGTGGGGCTGGTCGATCCCGCCCCGAGTGTGATCCGAGCAGCGGTGATGGGCGCGCTGGGGGCTCTGGCCCTGTTCTCCGGGCGCCGTCGGGTGTCGTTCTCGCTGCTCTGTGTCTGCGTGCTGGCCATGCTGATCTGGGACCCCTGGTTCGCCGTGGCTCCGGCCATGCAGCTCTCGGCGGCGGCGACGGCGGGAATCATCCTGACCGGTGCACCCATCCAGCAGGCACTCGCACGCGTGCTGCCCGGCGTCGTCGCCGGACCGGCGGCCCTGGCGATCTCCGCCCAGCTGTTCGTCACCCCGGTGCTGCTCCCGATGAGCGGCGGCATCACCACCTATACCGTGCCCGCGAACCTGCTGGCCTCCCCGCTGCTGCCCTTCGCGACCGTCCCGGGCCTGCTGGGGGCCCTGTTGTCTGCGGTCTGGCCTGCGGCGGCGGGTGGCCTGCTCTGGCTCTGTGGGCTCCCCGCTGCGGCGATCGGCTGGATCGGTCGCCGGGCGGCGTCCCTGCCTCAGGCGGTGGCCCCCTGGCCGGACGGGACACCCGGAGCGGCGCTGGTGGGGCTCTATCTCGTCGTGGTGGTGCTGCTGACTTGGCGGCTGGTTCGCGGTGAGGTCCGCGGTGAGGCCGTTGGCGGCTGTGAGGCCCGCAGCCGGGAGGCGCAGGAGGGCGCACTCGAGGGCGGCGACCGGAGGGCACACCGGAGGGTACACCGGAGTCTCAGGAGACTGTGGCGAATGGGCGCCCTGGTGTGGTCTTCTGCGGCGTTGCTGGGAGCCCTGACTGCCCTCGTGCTTCCCGGGAGGTTCCCGGGACTGACAGGCGTCCCGGAGGGCTGGTCAGTGGTGATGTGCGATGTCGGGCAGGGGGACATGCTGGTGGTCCGCAGCGGTCCTGCCCGCGCGGTGGTGGTCGACGCCGGGGAGGAGCCCCACCGGGCCGATGCCTGTCTGACGCGCCTTGGGGTGGAGGCAGTGGACACGCTGTTCATCACCCATGAGCATCTGGACCACTATGGTGGGGTCCCCGGTGTGGTGGAGGGCCGAACCGTGCGCGAGGTGCTCTACGGGGGGAGCGCGGGATGGACGCCGCGTCAGGAGCCGATGCTGGAGTCCGCTCTGGAGGGAGTCTCAGTGCGTCGCGCGTGGCCAGGCGAGGTCTCGGCTCCTCGGAGCACAGCAGAGGGGCTGTCCGAGGAGGAAGCGGGATCGGTGTCCGGGGCGAGTCTCGTGTCGCCTCGTGCGGGTTGGCAGGTCTGGCTCGCGCATGAGCACTATCCGGGGCCCAATGACAACTCTCTGGTCGTGCTCTTCGAGCTCGTTGACGGCGCAGCTGCCTCGCGGGCTCTGGGGAGTGCGGAGGACCCCCTGAGGCTGCTGGCCACTGGGGACCTCGAAGAGGATGCGGCGCGACTGGCGCTGCGCACCGGTGGCCTGCCCGACCATGTCGACATTCTGAAGGTGGCGCATCATGGGGCGGCCAACGGGGGTACGGAGACCCTGGAGCACACGCGCCCGCCGGTGGCCCTGATCGGTGTCGGCCGGGACAACGACTATGGCCACCCGGCTCCGTCGATCCGCAGCATTCTGGGCGAGCTGGGCACGGCGGTCTATCGCACGGACCACCATGGCACAGTGGTCATCTGCCTGCGCGCGGGAGAGATCGAGGTCGGTTCCCTGGGACAGGGGCCGGACTGAGCGGCGATCGGCGCAGACGAGGGGAAGACAAGGAGCAGGCGAGGAGCAGGCGGGAAGCAGGCGGGAAGCAGGCGGGAAGCAGACGGCAAGAGGGCGGTCTCTGCAGATGATTCTGCAGAGACCGCCCTCTCATGCGGCAGTGGCGGATCCCCCGGGCCAACCCGTCGGCCCGGGGGATCCGTCTCCGGATCAGAAGACCGGGAGCTTGAGCTCCTGGCCGACGAAGATCACGTTCGGGTCGTTGATCTGGTCGGCGTTGGCGCCCCAGAGAGCGTTCCAGTCGTCGAGGCCCAGGTCGTTGGCGATCTTGGACAGGGAGTCTCCGGGTGCGACGGTGTAGGTCTCGTCAGAGACCTCGACGTCGACGTTCGGCTCAGCGGAGGTCGCCGGGGCCGGGGCCTGCTCCTGCTGGGGCTCCTCAACCGGGGCCTGCTCCTGCTGGGGCTCCTCAACCGGGGCCTGCTCCTGCTGGGGCTCCTCAACCGGGGCCTGCTCCTGCTGGGGCTCCTCAACCGGGGCCTGCTCCTGCTGGGGCTCCTCAGTCGGACCCTGGTCAGACGAAGTGTTCGTGCCCGGTGCGCCGGACAGGCCCAGCTGAGCCGAGCAGGACGGCCAAGCGCCCCAGCCCTGGATGGCCTGCAGCTTCTCGGCGCGGTGGATCTGCTCCTGCTTGGAAGCCTGGTGCGGGTAGCCGGAGCCGCCCACGGCCTGCCAGGACTGCAGGGAGAACTGCAGGCCGCCGTAGTAGCCGTTGCCGGTGTTGATCGACCAGTCGCCGGTCGACTCGCACTGAGCCAGACGGTCCCACACGCCGGAGGCGTTGGCGGCCGGGGCGGCAGCGGTGACGCTGACGCCGGCGAGGGTGGCAGCGGCCAGTCCGCCGCCGATGATCTTCTTGAAAGTCTTGGTGGTCTGCATCAGGCGGTAGCTCCGAAGTCCCCGACACTCGGACCCTCCCGGGCCGTCGTCATGTCACCGTCCAGCTTCATTCACGTTGAGTCGCTGTCACGTTCACCAGGGCCGACTGAATGGACGGTGACGGGGAGTCTGTCGGCCCCTGTGCTTCCGCGGCGCCGGCGTCCTGGATCCGGTGCGAACCAGATCACGCCAACATCACGGAAGATGTCCGCCATCCAGTAAAAGGTCTCAGAACGATTGCGTCAACCGGGCCGACGCGCAGTCTCACAGGGAAAATCCCCGAAATCATGCGGATCCGGGCTCGTTATCGTCTCGTGATCTACCTTCCTGTGAAAAACATGTGAGTGGCCCGGGGGTGAGGGCTCCAGCGGCGGAATGTTCCCGTCGCCCCAGGTCAGAGTCCTAGGCTCGCCAAGAACTCGTTGCGCAGCACGCCTTCGGGGTCGAAGCGCTGGCGCAGTCGCGCGAAGTCCTCCCAGCGGGGGAATCGGGTCTGGATCGCCTCGGCCGGGAAGGTGAACAGCTTGCCCCAGTGCGGCCTGGCCGAGTCCGGCAGGGCTGCCTCGAGATCGGGCAGCAGAGCGAGCACGGCGTCCTGCTGTGGGTGCCAGGTGAAGTGGAGTCCCACAGTGTCCTCGGCGTGAGCGGGGCTCAGCCACAGGTCGTCTCCACACATGGTGCGCACCTCGTTGGCCTGCAGCAGCGGGCTGATGCGGTCGGCGAGCCCTCGGACGGCCTCGATGGCGGCGATCGCATCGCGGCGGGGCACCAGGTACTCCGTCTGCAGCTCCGCCCCGGCTGAGGGGGTGAAGGCCAGCTGGAAGTGGGGGAGGCGTTCGAACCAGGGACCGGGGTGCCCGAGCTGCTCGCTGCATGACTCCGGGGACACACCGGGCAGCGGGTGTCGTTTCTCCGTTGCACGGTGCGCTCCCAGCGTCTCGACCAGAGCATCGGTCTCGGCGTCGCTGACTTCGGCGGGCACTGCTGCCTTGATCCAGATCTGATCGGCGATGTCGGTGCGACCCCAGGTGGTGAAGATGCTCACACTGCGCCCCAGGCGGGTGACGGCGTCGAGATTCTGCAGCATCGCGTCCCAGTGGGGCGCCTCGAGTACGGTTTGGGCGATCTGGTAGGTCGGTTCGAGGTCGAGCTCCACGGTGAGGACTGCACCCAGTGCGCCCAGGTTGACCACGGCCCCGTCGAAGTCGGGATCGCCGCGGCGCAGCGAGTGGATCGACCCGTCCGGGCTCATGATCTCTACGGCGCGCACGGCCGAGGCCAGGGTGCCGACGCGGTCTCCAGATCCGTGGGTACCGGTGGCCACGGCTCCGGCCACCGAGATATGAGGCAGGGATGCGAGGTTGTTCAGCGCGAATCCCTGCGCGTGCAACGTGGGTGCGACGTCGCCATAGCGCATCCCTGCACCGACGGTCACGGATCCTTCGTGGACCTCGAGCACAGGGGGCATCTGATCAAGAGAGATGAGGGTGCCGGTGGTGTCGGCGATCGTGTTGAAGCTGTGTCGTGAGCCGAGCAGGCGCTTCGGCCCTGGGCGGGTCATGTCGGCGCGGAGTTCGTCGATCGAGCCGGGGTGCTGCACGCTGTGCGCGTGGTAGGCGAGATTGCCGGCCCAGTTGCGTCCGGGCTGGGTGCACTCGTCCGGGGGAGGGTATGCCGACCCATCGACCGTCCCGCCTGACTCGCGCTGCTCGGGGTTCACTCGTCGTTCCCCCATGTGGCCCTCCGTCTGTCGATGTGGTCGCCGTCGATGTCCGGCGGGATGCTCATCTCCTCGATGACCGGATTCCGAGGCACCGGTGGCGCATGTCGCCGATCGCAGATCAGTCTGGCAGATCCGGCCTGCTCGCGAGAGAATGTGTACAACGATGTAACAGTGGAGACGAGCAGAGACGACGAAGGCCGACCTCCGACTGCGGGTTCCGCAGTATCGGAGACCGGCCTTCGATCTCGGGGTGAGCGACGGGGCTTGAACCCGCGACCCTCGCGACCACAACGCGATGCTCTACCAGCTGAGCTACGCCCACCATGATCCGCGCTCAGGCCTTGCGGCCCTTCTCGGATCTCTGCTCGACCGATCCGGCGTCCGGATCGCTCGAGCAGCGCGAATCAGTCTACACAATATTCCTCCCGGATGAGACATCGATCCGGGGTGACGCGGCCTGTGATCTCCCTCTCATCGGGATGACCGCACCCTCGGGTTCGGTTCAGGGGGCCCGGAACACGGTCTCGCGGTAGTGCTTGAGCTCCTCGATGGAGTCACGGATGTCGCCCAGGGCACGGTGGTTTCCCGTCTTGGCCGGAGCGGAGGATCGCGCCTCCGGATACCAGCGCCCAGCCAGCTCCTTGATCGTGGAGACGTCGATGATCCGGTAGTGCAGGTGGCCGATGAGCTTCGGCATGCCGAGACGGAGGAACGCCTTGTCGGCATGGACGGAGTTGCCGGCCAGCGGTGCCACCCCAGCTTCGGGGATCCACGACCGGACGTAGTCCAGGACGCGCCGTTCAGCCTGCTCCAGGCTGACCCCGGCGTCCAGCTCCTCCAACAGCCCCGAGTTGGTGTGCATGCGGCGCACCACCTCAGCCATCTGCTCCAGCGAGCCCTCCGGGGGCCTGATGACGACGTCGACGCCGTCGCCGAGGATGTTCAGCTCGCTGTCGGTGACCAGCGCGGCCACCTCGACCAGCACATGCGTGTCGGGATCCAGGCCGGTCATCTCGCAGTCGATCCACACCATGCGTCCGGACCAGTCGCCTGCCGTGCTGCCGCCGGCGGAGCCTGCATTGGAGCCTGTGTTCTCTTCAGTCGTGTCAGTCACGGCACAACTCTAGACCCCGGCATCCTCCCCACGCACGGCCGCAGGAGGGACGTGGTGGCGGTGGTATCTTCGTGGGGATGACCGACGTGGCCGGCGCCGAGAACTCCGCCTCTGCCCAGCGCAGACCCGGCGGGGCTCTCAGCAGCACCGTGGCCCGGGCGGCGCTCCGGCTGGCCGCGCTCGGACGCACCACCAGTCGGCCTGCGAGCGCCCGGGGACCGCTGCTGGAGGGTCTCCTCGGATCACTGCTGGTGCTTCTCGGTTCCCTGGGCGTGGGGTGGCTCGTCAGCATCTCACCCATCGCACGACACCCCTGGATCATCCCGCTGCGCACTGAGCCCGCCGGGGTCATCCTCTGCACAGTGGCCCTCACACTGGGCTGCTGGGTGATGTTCCGGGCCTGGCTGCGGCTCGGCCGTGCTCTGGACGGATTCGGGCCCTCGTCGTTGAGGACGGTCAACCTGGCGGTGCTGCTGTGGTCGTTGCCGCAGATCATCACGCTTCCGATCTTCTCGCGGGACGTCTTCGCCTACCTGGGGCAGGGACGGCTGGTGCTGGCCGGAGAGGACCCCTACACCACCGGCGTCTCGACCCTGGACAACTGGTTCCATCTGGGCACCGACATCCTCTGGGCCGAGTCGGAGACCCCTTACGGCCCGCTGTTCCTCTGGATCGAGGCCGCCGTGATGTGGCTGACCGGAGACCGCCCGGATCTGGCGATCCTGCTGTTCCGCCTGGCCTGCGTGGTCGGGGTGGTGCTGATCATGTTCTACGTCCCCAAGCTGGCGGCACTGCACGGAGTCGACGGCGCCCGGGCCCAGTGGATCACGGTCGCCAACCCGCTGCTGATCATCAGCTTCATCTCCTCCGCCCACAACGACGCGCTCATGGTCGGCTTCGCGCTGGCCGGGGTCTACGCCGCGGCACGCGGCCAGGGGGTGGTGGCCACGCTGCTGGTGGTGGTCTCCATCGGGATGAAGCCCATCAGTATGGTGCTGCTTCCCTTCATCGGGCTGCTCTGGGCCGGTCCGGCGGCCAGCTGGGGGCGGCGGCTCCTGTACTGGACATGGACAGCGGGGATCGCCGCCGTCGTGCTGATCGCTGTGGGACTCGTCCAGGGCTACGGATTCGGGTGGCTGGCCGTGATGGCCGGCACCGGCACGGGCAGCGTCTTCTGGTCCCCGCTGGGGATCGTCGACGGCATGCTCTCCACAGTGCTGGGCTCCTTGGGCATCGCCCACTACTGGACTCTGGACACGTTGAAGCTCATCGGCCGGCTGCTCTCGGTGCTGATCGTGCTGTGGCTGATGTTCCGCGGCGATCCGCGGCACATCGTCCAACGCATGACCTGGGCGTTCACCGCGCTGGTGGTGCTGTCACCGATCATCCAGCCCTGGTACCTGCTGTGGCTGCTTCCGCTGTTCGCCGTCACCGGGATCCGACAGGACTGGCAGTTCAAGTGGGTCGTCTTCACCGTGGGCTTCTTCCTGGCCTTCGGCGCCTCCGACCAGCTCTCGGTCTGGCAGTTCCTCGAGATGGACCAGCAGATGGTCGCGCTCTCGCTGGCCGTCTCCTGGAGCTGCATGCTCTGGCTGGGCCTGTTCGACCGGGGCACCCGCTGGGTGGTCTACGAAGGATGGCACCTGCCACCGGTGAAGGTCGAGCTCCCGCGCTGGAGGCGCCACCGTGCGTGACACCGTGATCTCACGGGCCGCGTGGCGCGTTCGCGAGGTGCTCGGATCCTTCCCGGGTACGGCCTGGCTGATCGGCGGCGAGGAGGCGGCGGCCTCCCACACGCTGCGTCAGGGCCTGCTGGCCTCGCTGATGATCATGGTGGGCTCCTGGGGCGTGGGCTGGCTGGCGATGACGCCGTCGTCGGTGCTGGCCGTCCATCCGATGCTGCTGCCGTTGCGCACCACCACCGCCGGGGTCATCGTCTGCGCGGTGCTGCTGAGCGTCGGGGCCCTGCTGCTGCTGCGCTCCTGGTTGCGGCTGTCCCAGCGCGTGGGCGGCTGGCATGCCGAGGCGACGGTGACGATCCGCCGCGCAGTGCTGATGTGGGGCGCTCCGCTGCTGTTCACTGTGCCGATCTTCTCCCGGGACGTGTATTCCTATCTGGCCCAGGGCCGGGTGCTCCACGCCGGGCTGAACCCCTATGAGTCGGGCGTCTCCGAGTTGCCCGGATGGTTCATGGAGGGAGCCGACGGGCTCTGGGCGGAATCGCCGTCCCCTTATGGCCCGCTGTTCCTGCTGCTGGCCCGGCTGATCTGGTTCGTCTCCGACGGAGTTCCGGAGATCTCGGTGGCGCTGTTCCGCCTGCTCAGCGTCCTCGGAGTGGCGCTGATGCTGGTGGCGCTGCCGCGGCTGGCCCGGGCCTTCGGCTCGGAACCGGCCTGGGCGCTGTGGCTGTGCGTGCTCAACCCGCTCAGCCTGCTGGTGTTCCTGCCGGCGGCGCACAACGATGCGCTGATGATCGGGCTGATGCTGCTGGGCATGTGCTGCGCGCTGGACCGCCGCCGGATCTGCGCTGTGCTGCTGCTGACCGCCGCGGTGGCGATCAAACCCATCGCGATCACCGTGCTGCCGTTCGCCCTGCTGCTCAGCCTGCAGGACCCTGCGGCATTGGTGGGCCGCTATGCGGCCCGGCTGCGGGAATGGCTCATCGGTGGGGCGCTCGCCGCCGGGCTGCTGGTCGCAGGTGGGCTGCTCCTCGGCGTCGGGCTGGGCTGGATCACCGCCGCGCTGAGTGCCGGCTCTGCCATCGCTCCGGTGGCTCCGGTCGGGCTGCTGGGCACCGGGCTGGGCCTGGTGGCGGCCGTGGTCTGGGGCCTGGACGCCCAGCTGGTGGCGTCCTGGATCTTCGCTGGTGCCCGTGTGCTCTCCGCCGGTGTGCTGGCCTGGATGCTGCTGCGGCGCCGGTTGGGGAATCCCCTGCTGTGGGCCGGGCTGGGACTGCTGGTGGTCATCCTCAGTTCCACGGTCATCCAGCCCTGGTATCTGCTGTGGGTCCTGCCGCTGTTCGCCGTGGCCCATGTCCATCGGGGACGGTCGCTGGTGCTGGTGAGCGTGCTGCTCAGCGTCCTGGTGCTGCTCTCCCTGGTCGGGCAGCTCTCCGTGGCTCAATGGATCGACACCACTGTGGTGCAGCTGATCGCTGCCGGGGTGGCCGTTGTCTATCTGGTCTATCTGCTGCTCTTCGACCCCAACACCATGGAGCTGTTCGACATGAGGCGGCCCTCACAGGCCTGGAATGCCGGGACCGGGTGGATGGGGCTGGGAGAATTGCTCCGATCCACCGCGGCTGCGGCCCCTTGCCCAGCATCACATGAAGGAGACCGGTGACCAGCACCGTCGAGAACCGTCCCGCCCCACGCACCTCCAGACTGCTGTGGGTCCTGCTGGCCGCCACCTGCCTGGGCGCGGTCCTCTCCGTGCTTGCCGTGCAATGGTGTCGGGTCAACGGCTGGACCGACCCGGGTCAGCATGTGCACATGTGCTACTCGGACTTCGCGCTGCTGTTCACCGAACGAGGTCTGGCTGAGGGACGCTTCCCGTTCCTGGATGAGGTGCCGGCCGACCAGGTGATGGAGTATCCGGTGCTGATCGGCGTGGTTGCAGGGCTGGTGTCGATGCTGGTGCCCGGCACCGGCGAGGGCCACGAGCGGGTGCTGGCCTTCTACGACCTCAACCATGCCCTGGTGGTGCTCTGCTGGCTGGGCACTGTGCTGGCCACCGCGTTCTCCGCGGGACGGCGCCGGTCCGATGCTCTGCTGGTGGCATTGGCGCCGGGCATCATCCTCACGCTGTCGGTCAACTGGGACATGTGGGCGGTGTTCCTGGGGGCGCTGGCGCTGCTGCTGTGGGGCCGCGGCCGCCCCGCCTGGGCCGGGGTGCTGATCGGACTCGGTGCGGCCATGAAGCTGTATCCGCTGTTCTTCTTCGGCGCCATCCTGGTGCTGTGCCTGCGGGCGGGCCGACTGCGCTCGGCGGCGGCGACCTTGGTCGCCGCGGCGGTGACCTGGGCGGTGGTGAACCTGCCGTTCATGGTGGCCTCCTTCGAGCAGTGGTCCACGTTCTACCGGTTCTCCTCCGAACGGGAGGTCAGCTTCTCTTCGATGTGGCTGGCCTTCGGTTGGCTCGGGCTCGACGGTCAGGGCTTCTCGCTGCTCTCCAACGGGCTGTTCCTGGTGTGCTGCCTCGGGGTGGCGTACCTGGCCTGGGCGGCGCCCACTCGCCCGCGGATGGCGCAGCTGTGCTTCCTCATCGTGGCCAGCTTCATCCTGCTCGGGAAGGTCTACTCCCCGCAGTTCGTCATGTGGCTGATCCCGCTGGTGGTGCTGGCCCGGCCACGGGTGCGGGCGTTCGTGGTCTGGCAGGCCGCCGAGGTGTTCCATTGGGCCGCCGTATGGCTGATGAGCGCGAAGATCACCTCGGGCGGGGAGATCGGCGCCGGGCATCACCTCATCGAGGCCGCCTATGGGCTGGGAATCGTGCTGCACATGGCCACGGTCATCTACCTGATGGTGCAGGTCGTCCGCGAGATCCTCCATCCCGAGGTCGACGTGGTGCGCTCCGAGGTGCCCAGCACGTCCACCACGCCCAGCGCCGCCTATGACCCGTTGGGCGGCGTGCTCGCCGGTCGTCCCGACGTCGCCGCCCTGCCCGGACTCGGTCTCCAGACGGCGCTTCGGCTGCGCTGGTAGTCTCCGGCCGCGCAGCTCCGGCGGGGTTCTGCCGTCGCCGTGCAGCGAGTAGGCTCCTGCCTGCAGGCCGAGGCTGAGGAGGCCCCATGTGTGGACGCTACGTGATGGCGCTGCGGGCCGGGGAGCTCGTCGACGCGTTGGAGAGCTGCGGCATGGAGGAGGTCTCGCCGTGTGGTGAGATCCCCGACGACGATGCTCAGCCGTGGCGGCCGTCCTGGAACGTCGCCCCGACCTCGACGGTGCCGATCCTCGTGGAGCGCTACGAGGAGGATGCGAGCCGGTCTCGGCGCCGTGAGGTGCACGCCGCCCGGTGGGGGCTGCTGCCCCGTTGGGCGGAGAGCGCAGCGTTCAGCTCGAAGACCTTCAACGCCCGCTCGGAGACGGTGGTCTCCAAGCCCAGCTTCCGCTCTGCTGTGCGCAGAAGGCGCTGCGCAGTGCCGGTCCAGGGCTATTACGAATGGCGGGTGACCCAGGCAGAGGGCTCGTCGAAGCCGATGCGCACTCCCTTCTTCGTCCAGGACGCCCACGCGCCGCTGATCCTCTTCGCCGGGCTCTACGAGTGGTGGAAGGATCCGCAGCGGGCGGCCGAGGGCCAGGACGCCTGGGTGCTCTCCGCGACGATCCTCACCGGCCCGTCGCCTGAGCCGGCGGCGGAGGACGACGGCGGCTCGGCCCCGGGTGATGCCGTGCTCACCGAGCTGGCGGGACTCCATGACCGCCTCCCGCTGGCGATGTCCGCGCGGGCCGCCGCCGAGTGGATCGTTCCCGGGGAGCGGTCTAAGGAGGAGATGGAGGCCGCTGTCGAATCTTTGCGCCTCGAGGCAGTGCAGGTGGCCCGAGGCTGGAGGATCCACGAGGTGGACCGCGCGGTCGGCAACGTCCGCCATGACTCCCCGGAGCTGATCCGGCCGGTCGGCACGATGTTCTGAACCCGCCGGGGCTGAGGTGCGGGCATGGTCGCCGTCGGCGAGGTCCTGATGACCTAGGATCTGAGGGTGCTCTCCATGCTGATGACGATCGCCCCGATGTTCGTCGTGCTCGTCGTCGGCTTCCTGGCCGGATTCGCCACCCGCTTCCGGCAGGCGCAGGGCGCCCTGAACGCCTTCGTGTTCTACTTCGGACTGCCGGCGTTCGTCTTCTCCGCGGTGGTGGACGCCCCGTTGGGACACGGGTTCCCGGTGGGAGCGGTGATCATCGCTGCGGTGGTGACACTGGCGCTGTCGGCCGCGACCTACGGGGTCGCGCTGCTGCTGGGGCCGCGGGCCCGCGAAGGGGCGGCACCGACCTCGCTGGCGGCCACCTTCGGCAATGTGGGCTACTTCGGGATCCCGATCACCCTGAGCGCCGTAGGTCCGGAGGCCGCACTGGCCGCCGGCATCATCCACCTGGTGCACAACATGATCTACATGACCGGCTATCCGGTGGTCCGCACCGTCTCCGGAGCCGCGGCGGGCGCCGGAGCCAGCGGTGCGTCCGGCGACTTCCGGTCGGTATGGCGGCGCCGGCTGTGGCCGATCGTGAGGCGGGCCGTGCTGGTCAACCCGGTGGCGCTGTCCATGGCCGCGGCGCTGCTGCTGGTGCTCACCCCGCTGGGGCTTCCCGGAGTGATCACCGAGAGTGTGGACATGGTGGGGCAGACGGCGGTGCCGCTGGCCCTGTTCGCCGTGGGACTGGCGATGCATCCGGCGGTGGAGGGCATCCGCAGCGGAGGGGTGCTCAAGCGCTCCATCGTGCTGGGCACCGTGGTGAAGATCCTGGCCCTGCCTCTGCTGACGTGGCTGGCAGTGCTGCCGTTCCTGGATCACCTCGGACCGGTGTGGGCCATGACGCTGATCCTCATGGCGGCCATGCCGTCGTCCACCACGGTGTTCATCTTCTCCGAGCAATACGACGGCGACGGTCGGCTTGCTGCCTCAGTGCTGGTAGCGACGACTGTTCTCAGCGTAGTGACATTGCCTCTGATCGCTGAGTTCATGCGGATCTAAGCGGGTCGTTGACCCGGGGGATCGGGGTCGAGAGGGCACTGTTGAAAGGGACGGGAGATCACGGCGTCAGAGCCTGTGACCGATTTACGACCGACTTTCAGCAGCCCCTGTGACCCGACCGATGCCCGTCTTCGGCACTTCGCACGAGAGTTTCCGGACACTTTTGATGCGTACCGGAGAATCGGAATGGAGTGTCATGGGACGACCAGGACTGCGGATCGGTGAGCGTGGCAAGATCACGTATCTCCAACTAGACGATGGATCATGGCGAGCTCGGTGCTACTACCGTGATGGTCGAGGCATCCGTCGAGAGCTGACGGTGCGAGAGCCCACCAAGGGGAAGGCCACCACCGCGCTGAAGGCCAAATGGCACCGCAAGTCGCAGGACATCTTCAACGGTCGGCTCGGAGGCGAAGGAGTCACGTTCGCCCAGGTCTTCGACAGTTGGTTCGAACACCTGGAGAAGAAGTCCCGGCGGACCGGACATCCGCGCCTTCGATCAATCAATGACGACCGCTACGTGGTGAAGAACCACGTGCTGCCGGTGGCGGGAAACTGGGCGATGGACGAGATCACCGTCGGAAAACTCAACGAGCTTCTGTGGTCGATTCCGACCATTGACGGCCGCCTGATGGCTACGGCTCGACGCGTACAGACGATTCTTTCGCGTGCGTGCGCGTACGCAGTCGCACATGAGCTTCTGCCCTTCAACATGGGCCGTGAGACCGAACGCATCCAGTACAAGGCTCCTGAGCCCTCTGTGATCTCGGCGGAAGACCTCGCCGAGGTCCGTGAGGTCTTCCGCAGGTGGTGCGATCACCCCACACATGAGCGCACGCCGATCCTCGACATCATCGATGTTATGCTCGCCACTGGGTGCCGAATCAGCGAGGTTCTCGCCCTGAGCTGGGACAAGGTCCACCTCGATGACGAGGTTCCCTGGATCCTGGTGGATGCTGGGACCAACTATGAACCTGGCAAGGGCCTCTACATCGACACCACTAAGTCCGGCAAGGCGCTGCGCATCGCGCTACCGACCTTCGCGACTATCATTCTGAGGCGTCGCCTCGATGCGAGAACAGATTCTGATTTCGTTTTCCATACAGCTACCGGGCGCCCGTATTACCTGTCATCGGTCGAGAGGTCGGTCAAGTACGCGATGGCTGATGCTGATCATTTGAGTCACGTGTGGAACGGGGGATTCAGATCTCACAGTCTGCGCAAGACCGTCATCACCGCCGTTGAGAGACGGCACGGCCTGGCCGCCGCAGCCCGACAGGCTGGTCACTCCGACGAGTACACCACCAGGAAATTCTACGTGGCGCCGAACCTCGAAACCATCGACTACACCGGCGCCATCGAGTCCATCGTCAAGATGGAACAGCCGGTCCTGGCTGACGCAGCCTGATGCGGCAGAGCCTGGCGAAATTCAGCTACTGTGGTTTCGACCTCATATCTGTGTAGCGGGGCGAGTCGAGTGCCTGAGGAACTCACAAGAGCTCCCTCCGGACATGCATGACCCTTCACCAGCACACCACAGCCCCCGTCCCTGGCGCGCTCAGCCGGGACACCATCACCCGCCTTCTCTGGCTGGACTTCGAGACCAACGGTCTGCACGACCGCGGCTACGACGTCCACGTCCTGGAGGTCGCCGCGGTCGTCACCGACGCGAACCTCGATCAGCTGGCCGTCTTCGAGCCGATGGTGATCGGTGCGCCGGAGTCTGCC
Organism: Nesterenkonia suensis; assembly: GCF_054782935.1. Lineage (NCBI taxonomy): Bacteria > Bacillati > Actinomycetota > Actinomycetes > Micrococcales > Micrococcaceae > Nesterenkonia > Nesterenkonia suensis. The sequence goes on from NZ_BAAGRN010000001.1 coordinate 1,107,895, forward strand.
TATCAGTCCATGGACGACTACGTGCGCAACATGCACACCAGCAACGGGCTACTGGCAGAATCTCAGGCCTCCACCACGACCGTGCAGGAGGCAGATGCCGCACTGGGCGCTTTCGTCGTAGACTGGTTCCCGGCCAAGGGGGCGAGCTCGGAGACCCCGGGCTATGACTACAAGGGCGCGGTTGTCGCCGGCTCATCGGTAGGCAGCTTCGACCTGCGAGTGCTCTCTGAGCGCTTCCCGGAGACTCGTGCGCTGTGCTCTCACCGTACCTACGACATCTCGGCCGTCAACGAGTTCGCCGTCCGCCTCGGTGTTCACAGCGCCAACACTGCCGCCTCGGCGGCTTCCAGCGAGCACCGTGCCCTGGCCGATGTCTACGGCTCGATCGCCAAGGCCAAGTCTCTACGGGACGCACTCGCCCCGACGCCGCCAGGTCGCTGAGCCGCCGCGCGCAGCAACGACATGTCAGAGGTCTCTGCTGTCCTTGCACTACACATGAACGCCAGGGGCGGCCGGGGAGACGATCATCATGAGTGAGAGCCTGCGCACGACATTTTGGAATGTCGCAGAACTGGGGGCGACCACACAGAACGCCCGAGTGCGGCGAGACAAGGTGCTCGCCCACCTGTTCAAAGAGCCATGGGACATCATCGGCCTCACCGCAGTGGGCAGGCAGAGCATCGAGCCTGACCGTCCGGCATGGGGTCCGCCACTCGGAGACATGGCCGCCAAGCGCGGCTACCGGATCGTCCATAAGCCCTTGGACAAGAGGATTTCCGGAGGCTCCGGGCGGCGAGACCAGTCCGAGAAGCCTTACACCGTTCTGATGATCCGTGAGGATATCGATGTGGACGTCACTGGCTTCGCCGAGACACCCATCGTCGACAAGGTCTGCGGCAAAGATGGCGGCACCCGAGTCAGGGAGAAAGTCGTCTTCGCGTCGGCGGCCGCAGTCCTCAGGACAGGTACAGGCAGGTCGCTGGCCGTCGTCTGCGTCTACACCCCCGTGCACAAAGGTCGGGTGCTGGACCTATCGTCGGCACTCAGGTCGGCCTGTGATTTCCAACGGGAGAATCGTGCCGACGGGTTGCTCGTCGCCGGGGACTTCAACGTCCTCACCGACAGAGAACCCGCCTATCGGGACCGCCTGCATAGCCTCGACGAGCTCGGGGCCGACCAGCACGGGCAGTGGCCGCGGGAGCTCCTCCAAGACGCCGACAGTCGGAAAAGGACCTACGAATATCCCGCTGATGATCTGCGGGAAGGGTTCCCGGACAAGGCAGTCGTTCGACTGTCGGACGAGGTTTGGCCTGGAACGGAGGCCTCTTTGGAAGTGACCGAGCCTCCGAAGGACGACACCGATCTCGGAGTCCTCTCTGACCACGCGCAGCTGGTCGTCACGATTACCGGGATGAGCGCGCGACGACGCGGGTGACAGGACTGAGGCCCCTGCCTGGTGACGCCTCAGCGCAGATGACCTTTCCTACGTCGGAGCGGCGTCACTCTCCGTTGGAGTAGTCCGAGTGTCGGCTGAGCTGCTGGGCTGCCTCATCGTCGAGGTCGTCCAGGGGCTGGTGGGGCGCAACGACGCCCACGGCGGGCGCGGTCAACAGTTCGGCCTCTTCGACGTGAAGTGCGGGGGCCTCGGCAGGCTGGGACACAGTGAGCTCCTGGAGATGGGGGCGGACAGTCAGGCTCCACGATATGGGATCTGGGAACACAGAACGCGGTTCGCCCGGACACTACAGCCTCACCGGCAGAGATGCCGGTGGTGACAACCGCATAGAGACCGTTATGGGGGCGACCAGGTTTCGACCTGGGCGCTTGACCGTTGAGCAAGCATGCAGAGGCTTGATCGGGCACCTCTGAAATTCGACCGATCACCAGATATCTGCCAAGCCTCATGGAACGCAGAAGGAGTTCGCGCTCGTCGCATGAACTCCCGGTGACTCGGCGACCGCCATCGCCGCCGGGGAGCCGTCGACACTGATGGCTGCGCGCACCGCAAGGAGGCTCTCCGAGCCGGCGAGGCGCAAGAGATACTTGGGGATAGGCCACAGGCTCCGGCGCCGGACCCGGAGCAGGACCTGAGACTGACGTTCGGCTGAGCATGGAGAAACCTCACCGGTGGAGCCCAGGCACGCGGGTTCGATTCCCGCCGCCTCCACGACTGACCCGGGGCGTCGCGTCAACGCCGCCATCCTCTGATCACGACGAGAGCGAGCGTGGACGAGTTCGAACCTATACCGGCGAAGGGCGCCCAGGACGGCCATGGTGCGAGGGCCGAGGCGTACCTGCGCGACCCCCGGAGTCAGGCACACGGCCCTGTATCCCAACAGGCAGAGGAAGCGAGTTCAAACCTCGCGCAGTAGGGGTTCGACTCCCGTCAGGGCCACGGCGCGGTGCAGGCTGAACCCCTGCGCCGTGCTTCGGATGGGTGACCTGCACCGGTCCCGTTCGCGTCTGGCCCACGACACGGGACCACCGGTGGTGCTTCGCCCGACGCGAGGCGCTGCGGAGTCGACGAGGTGCATCGTTGACCGCCGGCCCCGGACTACCAGGGCTGGGCCGGTCCAATCGTCAGTAGCTCAGCGGAGAAGAGCACGGGGCTTCTACCCCCCCCGGTGTCGCAGGTTCGAATCCTGCCTGGCGAGCAACACGACGGATCCTTGTGCCATGTGGCGGCCTCAGATCATGGTGTGGACGACGTCTTTGAGCTCCTTGATCGGCTCAGCCAGTGGCCGGAGCACCCCGGACGCTGCCATGCTCCCGAGCAGGATATTGGCCCACGAGAGGGCGTACCGGAGCGCCTTCCGTCCACCGTTGCGAAGGAAGTCGACCAGGGCGCCGTGCCAGCCTGAGAGCTTAGTCGCCAGGTCGAACCCGGCGAGTCCCACTTCATGCATGTCTGGGGCCACGTGGAATCCTTCGACGCTGAGGTGGCCATCTGTCGTCTCTGCCGTGCGCAGTTCACTCACGAGCCTGGAGGAGGTCTCCTCGCGGCGAGCGTTGTAGGCACTGCGCAGATATTCAAGCGTCTTCTTGTTCGCTCGATCGTGCCCAGCGTCCTGATCGCCAGACACGATTCTGGTCTGCCCCTTGAACGCATTGGCCGCAGCCTCTGAAATCTGAGCCTTCTTCTCTTGGTGACGCAGGAAAGCATCGATGAGGTCCATCACTTCTTTCACGAACACGGATAGGGAGGGCGTCGGCTCCTCCCAGTCGCGTTCGTATGCGGCGTCGAGGCTGTTCATCGTGCTCCCCTCAGATGGTGGACTCTCGTGTCACGAGTGGTTGGGCAACTGCAAGTTAGGCTCCACGTGGGCACTCACTTGTCCGCGGTCATTTCGGCGTAGCGGGCGAACAGGATCTCCTGCCGTTCTTTCTCAGACTGGCATGTGTGATCTGCGCCGAAGGCCCGGTCGACTATGGCGTCGAGTTTGCTGTGTGCCTTGATCAAGGCGGGATCCATCGTAGTAGCGTCCGGCAGAGTGGTGTACGGAACCCCGGTGAGCGCGTCGCTGACGAAGACGTGACGGCCACCGTGTGATCCTTCGAGAAAGCTCTCTACTTCCCTCTCGAAGAAAGGCACCACGATGACCGCCACGCCCTCCAGTATCGACCCTACCCGCCTGCTCGAGGAACAGATCCATCAGGCGAGTCCAGATCTGCTGCGCGAACTGCTCCAGCTCTTCATCAACACGCTGCTCTCTGCCGAGGCTGACGCGGTCTGCGGAGCCGACTACGGCACCACCTCCGAGACCAGGACCAACAGGCGCAATGGGTATCGCCACCGGGCCTTCGCCACCGGGCCTTCGACACCCGGGCCTTCGACACCCGGGCCGGAACCCTCGACGTCGCGGTGCCCAAGCTGCGGGAAGGCTCGTACTTCCCCGATTGGCTGCTCGAGCGCCGCAAGCGTGCCGAACGGGCGCTCACCAGTGTGGTGGCAACCTGTTACCTGCTTGGGGTCTCCACCCGGCGGATGGATAAGCTCGTCGGCTCGTTGGGTATCGAGAACCTCTCCAAATCTCAGGTCTCGACCATGGCCAGCGAGCTCGATGAACAGGTCGCCGCGTTCCGCAACCGGCCCCTGGATACTGGCCCCTACACGTTCGTCGCCGCCGATGCGCTGGTGCTCAAAGTCCGCGAAGCCGGCCGGGTGGTGCCGGTCCACGCGCTGGTGGCCACCGGCATCAACGCTGACGGGCACCGCGAGATCCTCGGGATCCAGGTCACCTCCAGCGAGGATGGCCCCGGCTGGCTGGGATTCTTCCGGGATCTGGTCGCTCGTGGGCTGACCGGGGTCAAGCTGGTCACCTCCGATGCGCATCCGGGACTGAAGGCCGCGATCGCTGCGACTCTGCCCGGGGCATCGTGGCAGCGGTGCCGGACCCACTATGCGGCGAATCTGATGAGCCAGACGCCGAAGGCCTCGTGGCCGTGGGTGAAGACCCTGCTGCACAGCATCTACGACCAGCCCGAGGCTGAGGGAGTCCACGCCCAGTTCGATCGGGTCGTCGAGGCCCTGGAGGCCAAGCTGCCGAGGGTCGCCAATCACCTCGGGTGCGCCCGGGAGGAGATCCTGGCCTTCACCGCCTTCCCGAAGCAGCTGTGGGCCAAGATCTGGTCGAACAACCCCAATGAGCGGCTGAACAAGGAGATCCGCCGACGCACTGATGTGGTCGGGATCTTCCCCGACCGGGGCGCGATCATCCGACTGGTCGGGGCCGTGCTGGCCGAGCAGCACGACGAATGGGCCGAAGGCCGCCGCTACATGAATCTCGACGCGCTCGAACAGGCTCGGCTGGTCAGTGACACTGCCATCGACGCTGACGCCGGTGGCCTCCTCGGGGAGGAGGTGGAGCCGCACAGCATCGATCCCGTAGCCGCCTGACCCCAGGCCCATAGCCTCGAAGGATCACAGGACTCATACACCACTCCACCGGACTTGACCGAACCCACACCAGCTTACTTGTTCAACTTCCTCGAAACTACGTGACAACATTGCCGCAATACAACCTGCCCCACTAACAGGGGCGGTATGTTAGGTTTCCCACATGGAATTCGAGTCAGCATCAACCGGACTCCTCAACGGCACACGGTTGTGGAGCGCCGCTGCAGCACGGTGGGAAGAGGCAATCGGCGTAGATGGTGACGCACACCGCCAGATGCTGGCCCCGTGCGTCGAGGCGATCCTGGATGCACGGCCCGTGGCCACACACACGGCCCTGGATTATGGCTGAGGAAATGGATTTTTTTCGAGAGTTCTAGCGCGGCGACAAAGCTTCTTTCTTTCATTGTCCACATGCGGGAAATGTGCAGGTGACCGGTGATGACACCTACATTCTTGGAAATTCACACGAGGGTTGGGCCCGCGAGATCGACAGCAGCGGGAACGTGTCCTGGGAGTGGAACTGTCCCGTAGACCCCATAACGGGAGGTAATACGCATTTTTATCGAGTGGAAATGGTGGATTTCGTGTGAGTCAAAAGCTAGTGGGCACTCCACGCGCTCTTAAGGGCCTACTTAGTGTTGCGCTCCTCTCCAACGCCGGGACCGCGGGGCTGGAGGTCGTGCTACTCTGGCACCTCAGCAGTGACTCTTCGACCCACATGTACTTTATACCCGTGGTCTCGATGATCCCGGTTGCTAGTGTGACTGGGACTACCCTTGGAGGGTATCTTGCTAGGACACTAGGGCTCAATCGTGCCATCGTCATTGGTATTGCTCTGGAAGCGCTGATGGCCCTTACTGCGATCATTTGGAGCATCTGTTCGGAATCTCTTGATCGAGGTATTTCGTCGATGTTCCTAGCAACCACCATTGTTGGCCTCTTCTTCTCCGCATCCGTCGCGGGTCCCGCTTGGATCAAGATAATTTCAGACTGGGGTGATTCTGAGGCCAATAGAACTCAGTTTGTGGGATTGGACTCATCTCAGTACCAGGCGGGCAGAACTGGGGGATTCCTAATTGGGGGCTTGCTGTCACCCTTAGATGCGTTGGCTGGCCTTAGTGTGGGGGCATTTAAGCTTCTTTGTGCTTTGGCCCTATTGGCGTTCCTGATGGGTTTAATCTTATCGACTCGTGGGCCCCAGGGGAAATTGGGTGAGGAGGTGGCTAGAGGCTACGATCCTGGCTCCTGCCGACGTCCTTGGAGCTGGTGGCCAGGGTCGACTGCGGTTATCTTGGCGTTGCTGCTGGCTGGGATTGCTGACCCAGCTAGGGCCTACCTTCCCTTGGCGCTTTCTGAAGGCGGAAATACAGGTCTGGTTTTTGGAATTTCCGCAACGCTATTTGGTTTCGGTGGATTGTGTGGCGGTCTTGCGTCATCTACGGTGTTCGCTGGCAGGATGCGCCGTTGGTCTATTCCTTTCGGTTTTTGTTCAGTAGCTGTTGGCCTACTCCTGTGGTCTATTGCGGGCGAAATTCCTTTGGTCTGGTTCTGTGGGTCGATCATTGCTGGATTCGGCGGCGTGCTTGTCACGAATCGGATGATGGTTTTGGCTTCTTCTCGGGCTTCGCTCGGCGCTGATGCAGTGACCACGGTCATCGTTGTGCGTACGGGGGCGGCCGCAGTGGCCAGTCCCGCTGTTGGTATACTCATGGTGACGAATGAGCCCGCCCTAGCATACTACTGTGGAAGCGTGTTGAGCTTGATCGCTTGTTTCGTTTTTCTTGTCACTAGTTACACCTCAAGGAGAGATTGATGAAGAAGAGGGACGTTATTCATGTCGGCTTTGGGATCGACGATAAATACATGAGACCTGTTGCTGCAATGATGCTTCTGATTCAAGAGTCCCACCCTGATGAGACGTTCTGCTTCTGGGTCGGCGTGTCTGACGCTGCGCCCTTCGTGAGGTGGTCCGACGAGCTGTGCGCGACACTTTCGAACGGGTCGACAGTACGCGTCGTTGAATGTTCCGATGCAAACGTTGAGTCTCTCGGGGTATCAGATCGTGATTTCGCCGGATACATTTCTGAAGCGATGTATCTGAGGTTATGGCTTCCTGGAATTGTTGGCCAATTTCATGTTGACCGTTTGATTTACTTGGATGGCGACTTGATTCCTTTGGGGTCGAGACTTCGCAAGCTTTGGGAGGAGCCGCTATACGATAGTGTGATTGGTGCGGTTCGTGATGCTTTTACCAAACGTCTCGTTGACACTGGTGGCCTGCCTGGGCTGGATAGCTATGATTTGGATCCCAACCAGATGTATTTCAACTCTGGCGTCATGATTATAGACGTTAAAAAGTGGTTGGATTCTGAGGTTACCGAAAATTGTTTATCCTATCTGGCCCGGACCGCGCCTGCGCGTCGATTTCCTGACCAGGACGCGCTGAACTGCTCCCTGTATCGTAAGTGGAAGCGCCTTGATAAGTCTTGGAATCACATGAGGAGCGCACGACTAGATGTTTTTGGGGATTGCCGTCTTGATGAGGTGGAGTTTGTGCATTGCGTGGGCGAACCGAAGCCTTGGTATGATAGTTTCCCTGATGGAGAGAGGCGCCGGATCTATAAGAGCGCACTCGATCGTTTGGCCCGCCTGTCTTCTTGCTCGGCTTGATCCCAGGCATCTTTGATGATTGGCTGATTAGCGGGGCTACTGGTATGTTGCCGAGGTGGTCGGCTGGCACGTACGTGTGAGTTTGCAAGCCATTCGATGAACTGCCTTCAACAATTAGAGCTTGTCCGATGGATTGTTCTCAATCGGGACGACGCGCAGGAGGACGCTGGACGATGCCTATGCATTGTCGCGGCTCTTCACTATGAATCTCTTGGACCGGTTGCTCTGACTCTTTGATGGACGTGACGGCGGTTTCTACGAGTCGTCGCAACAGCAGCGGGTTACCCGGCTGGGAGCAGATCTCTCATCTTTTCTGCCGGAGTGTGCCATCCCAGCGTCTCACGAGGCCTGCCATTGAGCTCCTCAGCAACGTGCTCAAGATCCTCAGGCCCATGAACTGAGAGGTCTGTGCCTTTGGGGAAGTACTGCCGCAGCAGCCCGTTGGTGGCTCTTCGGGCTTCAGGTGGGGAGATACCCATCGAGGCCTCCTCCGATCAGCAGCATCCGTAGCCGGTAGTTGTCCCGGTTCCGGAACCCACGGGCGATGCGACGAGCCAGCTCGATGAGTCCGTTGACCGCCTCGGTGCCCCCGTTGTTCGACCGGTCGGTGGTGAAGTAGGCCAAGAACTCTCTACGTCACCGACGCAGGGTCCGGCCCAGTTTCGCGATCTCGGCCACCGGAGAGGACCGGAAGGACTCGAGGACCTTGAGCGCGATGCGCCGTCCGGCGCGTATGTCATGGTGCTGATAGGCCGAGCGGAGTTCCTGGGCGCACTGGAAGGCGATGAAGACCTCCTCATGGCGGGGATCCGTGGTGATGACCTTCTCGATCCGCCGGCACTGGGCCTGGCTGAGGTGCTCGATCCCGGTCTGCAGTAGCCGCCGGATCCCATAGAGCGGATCGCCTTTCCGACCTCGGTGGCCCAGAATCTCTTGCTGGACCCGGCGACGGACCTCGTCGACGGCGGCTGTGCCGAGCTTGACCACATGGAAAGCGTCCAGCACCGCGGCGGCTTCGTCGAGGTGGGCATCGATCGCGTTCTTGTACCCGGCGAAGGGATCCAGCGGGGCGATCCGGATCCCGGTGCGGAAGCCGGGGCTGCGGGCGGTGAGCCAGTCGGCATAGACGGTGCCGGAGCGGCCGGGCACCAGGTCCAGCAACCGCGCCTGCACCCGCCCCTCAGGGTTCCTGGTGAGGTCGACCATGCCGGTGAGCTCCTTCCGCCCGCGTCGACGCCGATCGACGTGGTGCCAAATATGCTCATCCACACCCAGAGTGACCACCCCGGCGAAGCGACACTCATCATCAGCAGCGGCCTGCAACAGTGCGGCGATCGCGTTCCAGACGGTATGCCAGTCCACCCCCAGCTGACGGGCCAAGCCCGCCACCGAGACGTTCTCCCGGCGCATCTGGGCCACACCCCAGCTGATGCACCGGCGGGTCAGCAGCGCCCGCGGGGCGGCCACCGCCGGATTCTGCTCGGTGAAGACTCCGCGGTCGCAGTCAGGATCGGCGCAGCGCCATCGGCGCAGCGCCATCGGCGCTTGCGCCAGCGTAGCCTCGCCGGGATGCCATAGACCGGAGCATCGATGAGCTCAACGTTCTTGCGGCCGGCACTGGTGGCGATGACTCCGCAGTCCGGGCAACCCGCCGGTTCTGCTGCTGATTCGACGACCACGCGCAGCAGCCCCGCAGTGGATGGGCGTTCCACGGCGATGACGTGGAGACCGTCGAGGTCGGCGAAGAGGTCGCAGTTGTGGCAGTAGGCGTGCTGGCCAGCTGGGCAGGCCGGGGCCGGGCGCGTATTCTCGGACATCGGGGTCGGGGCTTCCTGGCGGTGTTTGCTTGGTCGCTACACATCATCAGGGCCCCGGCCCCTTCTTCGTCCCGTGCTCAGCTCACCGGCGCGTCGCTTGCCCCCACCTCAACTCCGAAGAGCCATTTATGCGCGGTCGTCTTCGGTACTCCGATTTCTGCTGCAGCAGCTCGGATGCTCATGCCTTGCTGGATTTTGGTGGTGAGGACCTCGAAGAGGTCCTCACCATGCCTGGATTTCTTCGGTTCCATCGCAACTCCTGAGAGTCAGGCTGTTGCGACCAACGGTAGAAACCGCCCACCTCGACGTCCTGCAGGTTCCGGGTCATGGTCTTCTCCCGTCTCTGTGAACCGTCACGGGCACCGGCCAGGGTGCCGGGCCCGCCGCTGGCCGGATCCAGCACCGAGATCTCGGGGAGTCGGTAGGGCGGTTCATGCTCGGCATCCACGTTAGAAAACAAGCCCTCTACCCGTCCGGGCTGGGGCTGTCGTGCCTCTATCAGCGATCCACGATCCGCCCGTGACCAGTCTCTGGGTGACAACACCCCCCGGATCATGACTGGGACTGGGGGCAAACGATCATGCCCAGAGACCGGACCGGCCAACCCCTTCATCCTTATGGACTCCGAGGCCACCTACAAGCTAACGGGGGCTCTGAGTCCGGATCAGAGCCCGGGTCAGAGGAACTGATCGCGCTCTCGGTGCCCGAGATTCGGCGACTGCTGGGCACCCTGATCTGGTCCTCGCCGAGATGCCCGGAAGAGGTCCTGTTTCGCTCGCGGTGGCGTCGACGACACCAGCAGCAGGCCCGTCATCACCATCACCGCGCCCGAGGCCATGCCTCATAAACACGACTGTAGTACTAGGTGGGCGGCGACGCCGACGTCGCGCATGCCGAGACAACGGCGGAAGCGGGGTTCGCGGACTCTCGCGTCAGCGCCTGTCGTGCAGGTGTCCGGGGTGGGTTCGGGCCGACCCGTGGGAGCGATCGATCAGGCTCGCCGAGATCTTGATGATGTGGGTGAAGGAGTCTACTATCAAGTTACTTACGCGTTCTGCGGCCCATGAGTGATCGGAGTTCCCATGTCAGGCGCAACTTTCCCACGTTCCGACGATCACCTGCTCACCCCGGAGAACTGTGCACTGGTGCTGATCGACTATCAGCCCGAGCAGATCAGCACGGTGGCGTCTGTCGACCATGATTCTCTCATGCTGAACGCTGAAACGATCGCACGTGCGGCGCGTGCGTTCGAACTGCCCGTTGTCCTCAGCACCGTGGGTGTTGAGATGGGCGTGAACCGGGGCACCGACGAGCGGCTGCTCGATGCTCTCCCGGCGACGGACGAGATCGACCGCACGACGTTGAATTCGTGGGAGGACACAGACTTTCGCGCGGCCGTGGAGTCCACAGGCCGGCGCAAGATTCTCATGACGGGATTGTGGACGGAAGTCTGCGTCGCATTTCCCACGCTCGACATGATCCGCGAGGGATACGAGATCTACCCGGTTGTGGACGCGATCGGCGGTGTCAGCCCCACCGCGCATCACAGTGCGATGGACCGGATGGTCCAGGCAGGGGCCCACCCGGTGACCGCCATCTCTGCCGTAGCGGAGTTGCAGCGCGATTGGGGAAGGGACGGAGCCGACCGACTGCGGTCTATCCTCCAGTGGTACTTCGGCTCTCGACAGGACGGGTGACGTCGATCGTCTGAGCCCCGTGATAGCGAGGAGCGCCGTCGACGCCAGTGGTGACGGCGACCTACGCGACAGTCATGCCATACCGCGATGTTGAACCGCGCCCCGAGGAGGCACAATGGAGCCATCCGCCCTCATTGCCATGGAGGACCTCTCCCGGGAGGAGCCTGTGGGACGCCTGGTCGAAGGCGTCGACCTCGTGGCACTGATCGATGCCGCCGGCAACGCACGAGTCTATTACGGCCGATGCCAGCACCGAGGGGCGTTGCTCGCGGACGGGCGTGTGCAAGGTCAGCACCTCGTCTGCACTCTCCATGGCTCGACTTACGACGCCGAGACGGGTCTCAACGTGCGGTTCAAGGGCGCAGATCTCCAGCCCTTCACCTCCTGGGTGGAGGGTGGGACGCTCTACGTCGACGCCTCCGAGGTCCGGCAGTGGCGACGAGAGAACCCTCAGCCTTTCGACCGCGGTCGCTATCAGGGGACATACGCTCCGACGAAGGGTGTCGACGCCGAACCGCACGTGGAGAGCATCCGATCGTTGGCAGAGAATGGCCTCGAAGACGTCGGGCACCATGGCGAGGTTGCCGCTATGGGCGTTTCGAGCCGGGGCCTGCCACGGTGGGACGATATCCAGCTGCTCACGGCTCAGCTGCACAGGCCGCCGTTGCTCGATGAGGCTCCCGTGACCACGGATGTCGTCATCGGCCCGGGTGCGGCACGACCTTTGGACCTTGCTGGGCCCCTGCTGGTGTCCGACATGAGTTTCGGCGCGTTGTCAGCAGAATCGAAAGTTGCCATGGCCCGCGGGGCGGAGCGCGCGGGCACCGGCATCTGCTCAGGCGAGGGCGGTGTCCATCCGGAGGAACAGGCTGAGAACAGTCGATATCTCTATGAGTTGGCGTCCGGCAGGTTCGGGTTCTCTCAGGAAAGAGTCTCGGCCAGCCGGGCTTTCCACTTCAAACTGGGTCAGGCCGCCAAGACCGGCACGGGCGGCCACCTGCCCGGGCATAAGGTGACGCCGGAGATCGCCGAGGTGAGAGGGCTCGCTCCCGGTCAGGATGCGATATCCCCCTCGCGCTTCGTGGACCTCACGACGCCGGCCGACTTTGCTGAGGTCGCTGCTGAGATTCGGGAGGTCACCGGAGGCATCCCGGTCGGAGTGAAGCTGTCTGCGCAGCACATCGAACAGGATCTCGACGCCGCGTTGGCCATCGGGGTGGACTACGTGATCCTGGATGGCCGGGGCGGGGGAACGGGTGCTGCCCCTCTGCTCTTCCGCGACAACATCTCAGTGCCCACGATTCCTGCGCTCAGCCGTGCTCGTCGGCACTTGGACGCGTCCGGCGCCGATGACGTCAGTCTGATCATCACCGGTGGACTGCGAGTCCCGGCTGACTTCATCAAGGCTTTGGCGTTGGGCGCGGACGCGGTGGCCCTCGCCAATTCCGCCATGCAGGCCATCGGTTGTGTGGGCATGCGGGCGTGTCACACGAACAGCTGCCCTGTCGGAATCGCCACGCAGAAGCCGCATCTGCGGTCTCGGCTGCCCGTTGAGGAGGCATCTCAGCGGCTGGCGCGGTTCATCACGTCTTCGGTCCATCTGATGACGGTGATGGCGCGGGCATGTGGGCACGACTCCCTGCGATCTTTCACGCCGGATGACCTGACCTCGTGGAATCCGACGACCGCTGCATTGGCCGGCATCGATTTCGCAGGCCCGGACCCCGATCGGTCAGCTCCGCAGAAGTCGTCCTGATCTGGTTCGACGGCACGAGAACCGACCACACCATGTGAGGTGACACGAGACAATGCAGACCCCCGTACCGGATTACCTCCAGGAACTCCTGGAGGACATCATGTGCGACCGAGGTGGCCACGTGGCCGACTACATCCCGGTGCTGGCTGATGCAGAGCCTGACCGGTGTGCCGTCGCCCTGTCGACAATCCATGGGAGCACGTACTCGGTCGGTGACGATGATGTCGAGTTCTCGATCCAATCGATTTCGAAGCCGTTCGTGTATGCCGCGGCGCTCGAAGCGGTGGGGGCCGATGCCGTCGATGGGAAGGTCGGTGTGGAGCCTTCCGGCGAGGCATTCAATGAACTGTCTCTTGAGACCGGGACCCACCGGCCGAAGAATGCGATGATCAATGCAGGGGCCATCACGGTTCACAGCCTCTTCACCGCTGCGTCGGGCGACCACTCTGAGCGCGCCGCTGCGGTGACTCGGTTCCTTTCCCGTCTTGCCGGTCGTGATCTGCCTCTCGACGAGGAGGTCTTCCACTCGGAGCTGCAGACGGCGCATCGGAACCTCGCCATTGCGCATATGCTTCGGACGTATGACGTCTTGGCCGAGGACCCGCATGACGTCGTCCGTGGATACACCGCGCAGTGCTCTGTCGCCGTGACCGTGAAGGATCTCGCGATGATGGCGGCTACCCTCGCCAACAGGGGGCGTCAGCCCAGGACGGGAGAGCAGGTTGTCAGCCCATGGGTCGCCCGTCGTACCCTGAGTGTCATGGCCGCCGCAGGGATGTACGACGGTGCCGGATCCTGGCTGACGTCGGTCGGCATTCCTGCGAAGAGCGGGGTGTCGGGCGGGCTGATCGGAGCCCTGCCTGGCCAGGTCGGTGCAGCGGTCTTCTCTCCGCGACTGGACGTCCAGGGCAACAGTACTCGTGGGATTCGAGCCTTCTCGCGCCTTTCGGCGGACATGGGGATGCACCTGTTCGAATCTGAGGTACGCACCGACTCGGTGATCCACGGGTGGACCCAAGACTCCGACGGGGCGACGATTCGACTGCAGGACGAGTTGCGCTTCACCGGCGCTGAAGTCTTGTTGAGCCGACTGGAGGGGATACCGGCGGGCTCAGCGCCCGTCCTGTTCGATCTCTCGAATCTCCATGCTGTGACGGATGTCGGGCGTCGGATGCTGCTGGAAGGTATGCGCAGACTCCGACTCGACGGTCATTCCATTCACCTGCATGACCCTCAGAGCCGACTGCCGGAACCCGATATGGGAGACAGGACCTTCCCCAACCTCGTCGAAGGGCGGTAGCCCTTTTCTGCCAGGTCATCCAGGAGGTCACGGGGCCGTTCCGCCGTCTGCCAACAGAACTATCGATCGTGGTGGTGGTGGGGGCACCGACGCCGTACCGAACCGGCTTGACCATGAACTTAGCCGATATGGAGCTGAACGCATGAACACGAATGATGACTCTCCCCGGGTCTTCCGCGATGATTCGAGGGGCCGTTTCGAGATCACTGTGGAGGGAAAGACGGCGGGCTTCACCTACTTCGTCACAGCAGGCCTGCCCGGAGACGCTGAGCGCATCTTTTACCACACCGAGATCGCTGAGTCCTTCTCAGGCCAGGGCCTGGCGTCGAAGCTTGTGGGGGAGGCCATGGACGATTCGGCGGATGCTGCGACGAGTGTGGTTGCGGTCTGTCCCTATGTGAAGCGTTGGCTGGACTCACATCCTGAGCACCCGGTCGGCCGGACAGCAACTACGCCGACGCATCTGAGCCTGATCCCCCGAGCCTGATGGGGCACGGGCACGTCCATGCATGCGCGTCGCGCTGTGTGCCACTCTCGCAGAAAGGATCCGTGTGAAGCTGGCAAGGTCATTGGTGCGACGATTCGTCCACGCGCTGAGAGCCCTCGTCCCCATTCTCTGCGTGGTGGCCCTCTTTCAGGCGGCCGTCTTTCGTCAGGTTCCAGACGGCTGGTACTCGATCGTGGTGGGTCTTCTCATCGTGGCCGCTGGGATCGCCTTCTTCCTCGAAGGGCTCGAGCGCAGCGTGTTTCCGGTCGGGAAGTCCATCACGAACAAGCTCGTGAAGTCTGCCTCGCTGTGGAAGCTGCTTCCCTTCTGCTTCGCCATCGGCGTGGCGGCCGTCATTGCGGAGCCCGCACTGATCTCTGTTGCGGATCAGGCAGAACTCGTCAGCGAGGGTCGTCTGGACAGCCTGGTGCTGAGAGTGGTGATCGCGCTGAGTGTGGGAGCCGTGATGGTCCTCGGGGCCCTACGAGTGTTCCTGGGGTGGCCGTTGCACAGAATACTGATGATCGGCTATGGCGCTGTGATCGCCCTGACCATCGCCGCACCACCGGAGGTGGCGAGTCTGGCCTATGACTCGGGCGGGGTCACGACCAACATCGTGACCGTGCCGCTCATCGCTGCCATCGGGATCGGTATGGCCGCGTCGATCAGCGGACGCAGCAGACTCCGGGACGGCTTCGGTCTCGTGGCGCTGTGCGTCATGGTTCCGATGATCAGCGTGCAGCTCTACGGGATTCTCGTCTACCAGTTCGGTGCGGCGGACACCGTGAGAGCCGATGAAGCGCAGGACTCGGGCGCCTGGTGGGTGGAACTGCTGGTGGGTCTGGGGACCGTGGTGCGTGATGTGCTTCCGGTCATCCTCGTGGTGCTCGTCTTTCAGTTCGTCGTCCTGCGCCGCCGACTGGGTAACCCTGTTCAGGCGACCGTAGGCTTCGGCATGGTCGTTCTCGGGCTCTATGGGTTCATCGTCGGTC
Organism: Nesterenkonia suensis; assembly: GCF_054782935.1. NCBI lineage: Bacteria > Bacillati > Actinomycetota > Actinomycetes > Micrococcales > Micrococcaceae > Nesterenkonia > Nesterenkonia suensis. Next base: position 1,123,511 of record NZ_BAAGRN010000001.1, read on the forward strand.
TCGAGATCGGACTGCTGCCGATGGGTCGTCGAATGGCCGAGCAGCTCATCGACACGGATGTCCAACTGCTCATCGTCGCGTTCGGTGTCCTGATCGGATTCGCCACCACCATGGCCGAACCCGCACTCATCGCCATCGCAGACGAGGCCGAGGAGATCTCAGAGAAGCGGTTGCGCGCGGGGACGCTCCGTATCCTCGTGGCGTGTGGCGTGTCCGCAGGAATCGGGATCGGGGTACTTCGGATCTTGACGGGGGCCCCGTTCGTCATGCTGATCGCCGGACTGTACCTGCTGGCGATCATCCTGCTGATGCTTGCCCCGAAGGAACACGTCCCACTGGCATTCGATCTCGGCGGAGTCACCACCAGCGAGATCACTGTTCCCCTCATCACCGCTCTGGGCATCGGGTTGGCTTCTGCGGTGCCCGGCAGAGACATGCTCATGGACGGATTCGGCCTGATAGCTTTCGCCTCAGTCGGACCGGTCCTTGCGGTGCTCAGCTACGCTGTCATCATTCGAGTCACGGCGAGTACCGTCTCGCGCCCGACGATCCCTGTCACTTCGAAGGAGGCATGATGTCCCAGAAGGCCGTATTCGTCATCATTCCCGACGACCAGGAAGAGAAGGCCATCTCCCTCGTGGAGGACGCCGGAGCCACTGGTGTCACCGCTCTGTCGGCGCGCGGGGTCGGACGAGAGTCTCGAAAGACGTTCTTTGGGGCGCGATTCGCCGGTGCGCAGACCGCGCTGGTGATGCTTCTCCCGGAGGACAAAGTGAAGCCGATCATGTCCTGCTTGGACGAGATCATCTATGACGGCGAGGACTCTCATGGGATCTGCTTCGCGGTGCCGGTAGAGCAGATTTCACTGCAGCAGTTGGGCGGTGACGAGTCCTGAGCGTTTCACTCGGCAGTGCCTTCGGATCAGGCGGCTCCTCCTGTGGCCAGCCGCATCAGGTCGGTGTCGAGCCTGATCTCGGTCTCCGTTCCGCCCGCGCTGCCGAAGGAATGCTGGTACTTGTCCCAGGACGATTCCCGCACCCGACGCTCGAAGCCGATGCTCATCTGGAGGAAGAGCTCTCGTCCCGCCCGCTCGATCCGTGGAGACAGAGCGCTGTCATTCCAATCCTCGGTGGACGCGAACAGTGAGGTCGGCGTCGTCATCGTCCGGAGGTAGGCGAAGAACGGGCGCATCTGGTCATCGACGACCAGCGCGTGGCGGGCTGTGCCGGCAGTGGCTGCCAGGACGACGGGCTTGGCGATGAGCAGGTCGTTGTCCAAGACCTGAAAGAAGCTGGAGAACAGGCCGCTGGGTGCGGCCTTGTACACCGGGGTGCTGACGACGATCCCGTCAGCGTCCCTCAAGATGGCGATCGCGCGTTGCAGCCGTTCACCGATGAACTGCGAGGTGATGGCGACCATGACCTCCTCAGCGAGGTGCCGCAGCTCGATGACGTCCGTCTGCATGGCGGTCCCCTCGGCCCGTGCCGACTCCGAGACGGCGGCGGCCGTACGATCGGCCAACATCCGAGTCGATGACGGGTCGCCTGCTCCGGCGCTGACCACCGCCAAGCGCAGGGCGTCGGAGGCCCCTTGGGACGCTGAGTTGTGGTCGCCGACTGGTTCCTGTTCCACCGGGGTCATGGATGTGTCCTTTCTGAGAGTTTGTGGCACAGCCGTTCCAACTGCGCGATCTCGTGGCGGTCCAAGCGCGCGCGCATGGCACTCGCGACATCGGCGGCGTGCCTGCGGCCGACGCGCCTCTGGACCTTCCTGCCTTCGTCGGTGAGGGACAGCCTGGTGGCTCTCCGATCCTCAGGGTCAGGTCGCCGGGCAAGGAGGCCCCGCAGGACCAGTCGGTCCACCAGGCGGGACAGTGCAGGCTGACTGAGCAGTACGTGCTGATGCAGCTCGCTCAGTCGCTGCGGAGTCTCACATTTCGACAACGAGTAGAGCACGTCATACTCCTTGATGGAGAGTTCGTCCCAGACATCCGTGGCTGTCAGCTGCTTCATCAGTGCTGAATGGGCACCCAGTAGTGCTTCCCAAGCATCATTCGCGCGGCGTGTCCGGGCGGTTTCCTGTGCGCTCGCCATGCTCAATGTGCCCCAGCCAGAGAGTCGTCGGTGTCCTGGTAAGGGGAACCGTCGGTGACGTTGTCGCCGCGGTTGGCGTTGGGGCGGGGTTGACGGGGCTCTGCGTCGCCGTACTTGGCCTTCACCCGGGTGGCGTGGGTCGGGGCTTCCGGCACGCCTGGGGAGCGTTTGGCGGCAAGCTCCTGGCGCAGCACCGGGACCACTTCAGAGCCCAACAGCTCGATCTGGTCCAGCACCGTCCCCAGGGGAAGGCCGGCGTGATCGATGAGCCACATCTGGCGCTGATAGTCACCGAAGTGCTCACGGAAGGTCAGGGTCTTGTCGATGACCTCCTGCGGAGAGCCCACCGAGAGCGGGGTCTGCTCAGCGAAGTCCTCCAGTCGGGGGCCGTGGCCGTACACCGGCGCCTCGTTGAAGTAGGGCCGGAACTGCTTGAAGGCGTCTTGGGAGTTCTTGGCGATGAACGCCTGGCCACCCAGTCCCACGATGGCCTGTTCCTGAGTGCCATGACCGTGGGCCTCGTACCGTTGGCGGTAGAAATTGATGAGTTGGATGTAGTGCTCCTTGGGCCAGAAGATGTGGTTGGCGAAGAAACCGTCACCGTAGTAAGCGGCCTGCTCAGCGATCTCGGGGGTTCGGATGGAGCCGTGCCAGACGAACGGGGCGACGTCGTCGAGCGGTCGAGGGGTGGACGTGAACCCCTGGAGGGAGGTGCGGAACTTTCCTTCCCAATCGACGACGTCGTTGTGCCAGAGCTCGTGCAACAGGTTGTAGTTTTCCAGTCCCAGGGGCAGGGACTGGCGGATGTCTTGACCGAACCATGGGTAGACAGGAGCGGTGTTGCCGCGGCCCAGCATCAGGTCCATGCGGCCATCGGCCAGGTGCTGAAGCATCGCGTACTCTTCGGCGATGCGCACCGGATCATTGGTGGTGATGAGTGTGGTCGCGGTGGACAGGATCAGATTCTTCGTCCGTGCCGCGATGTGGGAGAGCAGGGTCGCCGGTGATGAGGAGAAGAACGGTGGGTTGTGGTGCTCGCCGATGGCGAACACGTCCAACCCGACCTCTTCCGCCTTCTCGGCGATGGCGACGGCAGATGTGATGCGCTCAGCTTCGCTGGGGGTGTAGCCGGTCGTGGGGTCGCGGGTGATGTCGCTGACGGAGAAGAGTCCGAACTGCACGGCACTATCCTTTCGTTTGCATATATTGCGTATGCATCCGACAACATGAGGTCGGCGCCGCGTATTCCCGCCATGGCGTGGTCCGGTGAGCCGGGGTGGCGGGGCCGACGTGGCAATGGCCTGCCGGCCGGACATCAGCGGCGTGACTGCCGTCGGACGAGAGTTCCTCCGAGCCGACGAGTCGATGGCACGGCTCGGGCTCCGTCGGTGCGGACGCGAGCGTCTGCCACGTCCTGCTGTGAGGCCACTCCGGGGAGGCCCCTGCCATGCTCGGTGGTGAGCGTGACGATGATGCTCACCAGGACGAACGCCCACGGGACGGCAGCCCCTGGGCCGGGCATCACCATCAGCAGGCTGAAGCCCACCACACCAGCGGCAGCGCGGAGCGCTCTGGCCAGCGGCTCGGGAAGGTAGGAGCCCGTGTAGCGCAGCTGGACGGCGAAGTCACCGACCGATCTGCCGGTGCTCAGGATGAGCAGCGTCCAGACAGCGGCGGCGGTCAGCAGCCCGACCGTGGTCGGAGCGTCATCCAGGGCCGTCTCGCGGTCGTCCAGGACGTACAGCAGGCCGGCCCGCAGAACGATCGTCACGGTGGCCGCGACGAGCAGAAGATCCACGCCGTCGCAGGCCATGGCCAGCAGGCGTCGCGCCCGTGTCACGTCGTGTGGCAGGGCGGCCTGCGGGTGGGCACGGACGCCACGGAGCTTTCCGGGGACGAGGACCGCAAGGAGTGATCCGATGATCGCTCCGAGCGTGTTCATCAACAGATCATCGACGTCGAAGACCTGGTAGGCGCACGGGTAGAGCCCTCAGACGCCGGTGAGCTGTGTGGTCTCGATGAATGCCCAGACGCAGAGGCCCATCACCGCGGCCGTGACGATTCCCCGCTCCGCCAGAAGCCGGAGAAAGAATCCCATCGGCACGAACAGCAGGACGTTCAGGGCGAGCTGGAGCACCGCGGGGTCGGTGAGCATGGCGGGCGGCGGACCCAGGGCGCCCCGGACGTCGTCCACGAACATCAGAGCATCCGGATTGGTCCCCGCACAGGTGATCGCCTCAGGCGGGGGCAGGGGCAGGGGCAGCAACGTATAGGACCAGATGGCCCAGAAGTAGACCAGTGCGGCGAACCAGACGAGCAGCCGCGTCGGGCTGAGGCGGCCGCGTACGCGGTAGCTGATCACGACGGACGGCACGAACAGCGCGACCGCTGCAGCCAAGCCGACTCCCATGGCGAGCACCCCGAGGATGACCTGCTGCTCCATGGGGGCAAACCTATCGTCGGCATGCGGGCCACGAGCTCCGCAGGATCCGCGCGAACCGTTCGCCGATGAGGCCGTGCGTCTCGGTGCTCGGGGCCTGACGACGAACGACTTCGACCAGGTGAGTATAGGCTCCTGAGCGTCGGTCTCCAGGATCGCACGGGGTGTAAGCCGCCCCGCCGGGCGGCCCCGTTCCTGCGGCCCAGGTCCTGCACCTGGGCCCGCGGAGTTTGTCGACAGTTCACCTGAGTACGACAGGATGGACCCTTATGAGGACCTCTTCACATCCCGCAGGAACGCCCCGGACTCATGACGGCAGCATCCTTGAGGTCTTCCTCGTCTTCCTGCGCCTCGGGCTGACCTCATTCGGAGGCCCGGTCGCGCACCTCGCCTATTTCCGTGAAGCGTTCGTGGAACGGCGTCGTTGGCTGAGCGAGAAGGCCTATGCGGACCTCGTCGCCCTCTGCCAGTTCCTCCCCGGGCCGGCCTCCAGCCAGGTCGGCATGGCATTGGGACTGCAGCGCGCCGGATGGGGCGGAATGTGCGCGGCCTGGTTCGCCTTCACCCTGCCTTCTGTGGTGCTGCTGGTGGCCTTCGCCTCTGGCGTCGCCGCCGTGGGGGACCTCTCCGACGCCGGCTGGATCCATGGCCTCAAGGCGGCCGCCGTCGGTGTCGTCGCCCATGCTGTGCTCGGGATGGCGAAGACGCTCACCCCGGACGCACCCCGGGCGAGCATCGCCGCCGGTGCGATGATCTCTGTGATCCTGGTCCCGCAGCCCGTGGCGCAGGTGGCGGCGATCGCCGTCGCTGGTCTGATCGGTGTGCTGTGGCTGCGTCCGGAGACTCCGCAGGCCAGGGAGGAGGACACTTTCACCGTCAACGTCACCAAGAAGGTCGCCGCCGGTGCTCTCGTCCTCTTCGGCGCCCTGCTGATCGGGCTGCCGCTGCTGGTGGCCAACGTCGGATCGGTCGCATGGATTGGGGCGACCCAGCTGATCGACCTCTTCTATCGTGCGGGGTCTCTCGTCTTCGGCGGCGGACATGTGGTCCTGCCGCTGCTGGAGGCGGAGACTGTCGGTCCCGGACTGGTGGACTCGGAGGTCTTCCTCGCCGGATACGGCGCCGCACAGGCTGTGCCGGGTCCTCTGTTCACCTTCGCCGGCTACCTGGGCGCCTCCACCACAGAAGGTCCTGGAGGAATTCCCGGGGCCCTGATCGCTACGGCGGCGATCTTCCTGCCGGCTGCGCTGCTGACCATCGGAGCCCTGCCGTTCTGGGAGGCGCTGCGGGGTGCACCCTTGGCCCGGCGCGCATTGACCGGTGTCAACGCCGGGGTGGTCGGCCTCCTAGCGGCCGCGCTCTATGACCCGGTGTTCACCGGCGGAGTGATCGACGTGGGGGTCGTCGCCCTGGCCGTGTCCGTCGCCTCCTTCGTCGCGCTGAACAGTTGGAAGGTCCCGGCCTGGGCGGTGGTCATCGGCGCCGGTCTGTTGGGATGGGTCGTGCTCTGAGCCGCGGGAGGGAGGCTCCGCGCCTGGGTCCACCAGCAGCGGTCATGCGCGGCCGCGTCGACTAGACTCGATCAGCGGCACGGGGTGTCTGGACCCCATCAGCTCGGCATGTCCGAGCGGGGCTCAGGCTGAGATCACACCCGTTGAACCTGATCCTGATCATGCGCGCGAAGGAATGCCTGATGACCTCCTCCTCCCAGCCCACCTCCGCCCCTCCCGCTTGCGCCGGGGAGCGGCGCGAGATCCCCAACGTCCTGTCCATCGCCGGGACCGACCCGACGGGGGGCGCGGGCATCCATGCCGACCTGAAGAGCTTCGCCGCCCACGGCGGCTACGGGATGGCGGTGGTCACCGCCCTGGTCGCTCAGAACACCGAAGGTGTCCGAGACATCCACCTGCCGCCGGCCTCCTTTCTGCAGGCGCAGCTGGAGGCGGTCAGTGACGACGTCGCCCTGGACGCGGTCAAAGTCGGCATGCTCGGCGCGGTGGAGGTCATTGAGACCGTCGCCGCGTGGTGGGACGCTCTGCCTTCCAGACCCTGGCTGGTGGTGGACCCCGTGATGGTCGCGACTTCGGGAGATCGCCTGCTCCAGCCCGAAGCGGAGCAGGAGCTGATCGGTTTCCTGCATCGGGCCGACCTGATCACGCCGAACGTCCCGGAGCTGGCCCTGCTGGCCGGAGAACAGCCGGCCTCCCACGGCGAAGCGCTGATCCGCCAGGCTCGCGTCGTCGCCGATGCCCATGATGTTGTGGTGCTCGCCAAGGGTGGGCACTTCGACAACGATGAGGTCGAGGACATCCTGGTCCACCCGTGCGGCGCTGACGGCGCCAGTCGGCGGGAGCGGCGGCACGTCTCCGGACGCATCCGCACCACCAGCACCCACGGGACTGGCTGTTCGGTCTCCTCGGCGCTCGCCGCGCTGCGGGCGCGGGGTTTCAGCTGGGACGAGGCGGTACCGGTGGTGAAGGAGTGGATGACAGCAGCGCTGCTGGACACGGAGCGGCTCGATGTCGGCCGCGGCCACGGGCCCATCCAGCACTTCGCGCAGCTGTGGCGCTGAACCGCCGGACGTGTGGTCCGGCTACTCGGCCCGGGAACCCGAGGAAAGATCCCGACCTCGTTCGGAGTGTCGAGCCCCCAACGATGATCGAATCATCCTCCTGTGCCATCGGCGGTCCATAGTGTGACGAGCAAAGGTGCCTGAGGAGCGGCGGGTGCTCGGAGGCACCTCAGCCCATAGATTCTGGTTGCCCAGCCGAGGTTGCCTGACGGACGGAACCGGTGGCCACGAGAAGCCCCAACATCACGAACAGCACCAGTGCGGATGCGATGATCGTGGGCAGTGTGACCAGCACCGGCAGCAGCGCGATCAGCACCGTGCTGGCGATCACCCGGGAGCGTGATAGCCGACCGGTATGGCTGCGGACGAAGAGGGCGTTGCCGACGAGGTAGAGCAGTGGGCCGCCTACCAGCGTCAGAGCGGCCTCCCACCCCGCGGTATCCCAGGGACGGGACACCACCAGTTCGATGGAGACCGCGACGACGATGGCGCCGGCGACCATCAGCGCGTGCGCGTATGTGTAGGCGCCACGGGCGACCTCCGACGCGATGGCCGAGTCCGGGGCGGCATGATCGACGTTCCCATGACGCGTGGCGAAATAGAGCCACCACAGAAGGACGATGGAGCAGAAGCCCAGGACTGCGGCCGTGACCACCAGCGGGGTCCAGTCGACGTCGATCAGTGTGCCGCCGAGGACCAGGATCGACTCTCCCAGGGCGACGATGAAGACCAAACGACTCCGTTCAGCCAGGTGCTCTTCGTCCACCGGCCAGGTGCTCAGACGAGCGGTCCCCAGCCCCGGCAACCAGAACTGGAGCCCTGGGGCGGAGTAGTCAACCAGGACCGCCATGACCCACAGGGGCAGTCGCAGGTCCTCTGGGCCGACCGCACCCGCGACCCAGAGAACGCTGGCCAGGGCGCTCCAGGTCAGCAGTTGGACGTAGTTGCGGCTCATCGTGGTGCCACGGAAGGCGACCACCATGAACATGCTGCGCAGCAGTTGGAAGCCCACATATGCGAGGGCGAACACCAGGGCACGGTCCGTGAACGCCTCAGGAATGGCTACGGCCATGATCAGGGCCGCGAGCATGAGGACGGCCAACAGCACGCGGACAGCCAGGTGCCGAGGATCCAGCCAGCTCATCGCCCAGGCTGTGTAGTTCCATCCCCACCAGACAGCGGCGAAGAGTACCGTCGTCTCCAACGCGCCGCTCCAAGTGAGGTCGTAGAGCAGGTAGTGCGAAAGCTGGATGATCGTGAAGACGTAGACCAGATCGAAGAAGAGCTCCATGCCCCCCACGCCGTGGGTTCCAGGATGAGAACTGCGGAGCACGGTGACGGAACTCGCTGCGGAGGCCATGGACCATATCCTAGGTCACAGCACATCGGAACATGCCGCCAGGTGGGGGAATCGACCCGCTGACCAGGTTGATGATGCCTGGGCTGGTGATACGTGCATGGCGTCGTCCGACGGAGACCGACGACATTGCACGGGGCAGGACAGCGCCTCCGACGGACGGCCTGTCGAGGAAGCTTCCCGGGCGCTGCTCGGGTGAGGCTCAGTTCTGCTGCGACGAGGCCTGCTGGGCGATGTCCTCCCATTTCCAGGCCGCCGTGGAGGCGTGCTCGCCGGGGAACTCGTCGTCGAGCTCCTCGTCCGGGAACCAGGGGCCGGTGCGGGGGCGGTCCGCCGCCGCAGGGGTGGGTCCGGTCGCACCCTGTCCCGAACTGGGTGCCTGCTCCTTCAGTTCGGTGACCCGGTCCCGGATCTCAGCCATCTGTCGGTCCAGTGCTGCAGCCTTGTCGGCGGCGTCACGCAGTTCTTCGTGGATGTCGTCCGGAACCTCGCCGGAGTAGGTGTAGTAGATCTTGTGCTCGAGCGAGGCCCAGAAGTCCATGGCCACGGTTCGGATCTGGACTTCCACAAAGACGAACTCCGTGCGGTTCGAGAGGAAGACGGGCACCTGCACGATCACGTGGAGGCTCTGGTAGCCGTTCTGCTTAGGCGTGCGGATGTAGTCCTTGACCTCCACGACGCGCAGGTCTGGCTGGCTGCACAGCATTTCGGCGACCCAGTAGGCATCGGAGACGAAGGAGGTGGTGATGCGGATCCCGGCGATGTCGCGGATGGCTCCCCGGATGCCTTCCAGGGTCGGTTCACAGCCGTAACGCTCCACTTTGTCCAGGATCCGGTCCAGCGACTTCAGCCGGAAGTTCACATGCTCGATGGGGGAGTAGTCCCGGGTGTGCTCGAACTCTTCGCGGAGCACGTTGATCTTGGTGAGCACCTCGTCCATGCCGAACTTGTAGTGCAGCTGGAACTCGGTCAGCTGCCGCCGGATGTCGATCATCCGGGGCACCACACCGGTGGTGCCATTCTTGCCGGCGTTGGAGTGCAGCTGCTTGAGCAGCTGCTGGTAGGTGTCGTCGTCGTGGCTCTCGTCGGACCGTGCGAGGGCATTGCCGGTCGGGGGATGCTGGTCGCGCAGAGAGGGGCTTCGCCCATCGGCTGACAGGAGACGGCTGTCGGCCTCAGTGGACTGGCCAGCGGACATGGTCTCTCCTTCGTCGTCCGTCCCGGGGCACAGCTGCACGCCGGGGAGGTCGAGCCGGTGCCACCCGACCCCTTCGATTGTCGACCCTAGAAGCTCCACCTGTGAAGTTCCTCCACACCGGCGATCGACTCGACGCCTGAGATCGAATCGTGACCTTTCGGGTTGCATCTGGCTGTCGGATCCGGCTGTCGGATCAGCTCACTCAGGCGCCCTGGTCCTGGGAGCCCCCGTAGGCCAGCCGGTCGGCGGAGACCTGGTCGAGCACCAGATCGGTGACCAGGCCGGCGGCCAGCGCTCCCCGCAGCGCCGGAACCTTGTGGGGACCGTTGACCACACAGATGCGCCGCGGCACATCGGTCAGCTCCGTGGGCACTGGGCCGGAACCCCGGCGGTTCAGCGCGATGTCCTCCCAGCTGCCGTCGGCCCGCAGGAACACGGTGCACACATCTCCGACGACGTGTTCGGCAGACAGCGCGTTGAGGTCGTCGCGGCTGAGGTACCCGCCCGAGTACACCTGGGAGGGCTGACCCTCGGCGAAGGTCCCGACGCCGAAGACCGCCAGCGAAGCTCGGCGGTGCATGTCGAGGATCCTGCGGGTGGAGCGTTCACGCCACAGGGCGCGCTTGGTCTCCTCATAGTCGAAGAACGCGGGCACGGCGAAGACGTGGGCTCGGGCCCCATAGGCGGCGGCGAACCGTTCCACGACGCCGATGCCGGTGCCCAGCGGCGCGCCGATGCCCTCAGGCTCCGAATTGACGGCTCCGTTGAGCTGGACCACGTGAAGGTCCGGCACCTCGCGGCGGTTCAACCGGGCCACCACGGAGGTCATGGTCTGCCCCCAGGCGACGCCGATCACCGAGTCGGGTCGCACCAGCCGGTCGATGAGGCCGGCCGCGAGCACCGCGACGGAGTCGCTGCGGCGGGCGGGGGCGTCGCCGCGCTCGGAGGCGGCCACATGGGCGCGGACTCCGTAGAGCTCCCCGATGCGATGCTCCAAGGTGCTGGGCCGGTCGACGGGAGGATGCAGCGAGATCCGCACGATGCCTTCCCGCCGGGCTTGGTTCAGGAGTCGGGAGACGGTCGAGCGTGAGACGCCGAGCTCGGCGGCCACGGCCTGCATGGTGCGGTGTTCCCCGTAATACATCCGTGCAGCGTGATACTCGGCCTTCTCCCGATAGGTGGGCTTCATACGCCGCAGTATGCCTCATTTCTGCACGTTTGTGCAGATTCCTTGAGAAGATGCGCCTCGCCGGGTGAGATAGGTGCCACATCACCGTCCATGTGACAAGGAGAATCCGGTGAGAGCAGAGCCGCTCAGCGCAGAGTCCCGCCGTGAGGCATTGGACGTCATGGCCGCGACCAGTCCCGAGGAGCCGCTGGACATCCTCGTCGTGGGCGGAGGCGTCGTCGGCGCGGCAGCTGCCTTCGACGCCGCCACGCGGGGCCTGCGTGTGGGGCTGGTGGAATCTCAGGATCTGGCCCAGGGCACCTCGTCCCGCTCCTCGAAGCTCGTCCACGGGGGTCTGCGGTATCTGCAGATGCTGGACTTCAAGCTCGTCGCCGAGGCGCTGCGTGAACGGGATCTGCTGCTCAAGCACACGGCTCCCCACTTGGTGAGGGCCCTGCCGTTCGTCTTTCCCTTCGAGAAGAGGGTGCTGGACCGTGCCTTCATCGGCTCGGGGGTCTCGCTCTATGATGCGATGTCGATGCGTCCCGGGGAGAAGCGCCCGGTGCCTTTCCATCGCCACCTCTCGCGCAGCCGGTTGCGTCAGCGGTTCGCCGGTCTGGACCATGACAAGTTCGTCGGCGCCCTCGAGTACTACGACGCGCAGGTCGACGACGCGCGGCTGGTGATGACGCTGGCGCGCAGCGCGCACAGTCTCGACGCCCGCATCGCCACACGCACCGAGGTGATCGACTATCTGCGGGCCGAGGCGCCCGAAGGTGCTGGCTCCTCGCAGGCCGACGCCGAAGGCGCCCCTGTCCAAGGCGTGGCGGTGCGCGACAAGGAGACCGGGGAGCGCCTGGAGATCCACGCGCGGGAGACGGTGTTGGCCGCCGGCGTCTGGACGGGTCGGCAGCAGGAGGCCGCCGAAGTCTCGTCCGGGCTGAAGGTGCTCGCCTCCAAGGGGATCCATATCACCGTGCCCAAGGACCGGATCGCCGCCGACGATCATGTCGGGGTGATCACCCAGACCGAGAAGTCGGTCCTGTTCATCATTCCGATGGGGGACTACTGGTCCATCGGTACCACCGACACTGCCTGGCACGAGAACATCGATGCTCCGGCGCCGACGTCGGAGGACATCGACTACGTCCTCGAGCACGCCAACGCGGTGCTCGAGACGGACCTCAGCCGCGCTGACGTCATCGGCACCTGGGCAGGTCTGCGCCCACTGCTGCAGCCCATGGCCACCGACGAGTCCAAGAGCTCCAAGGTCTCGCGAGAGCACACGGTCATGCAGCTGTCCCCGGGGCTCTCCGCTGTCGCCGGCGGCAAGCTCACCACGTACCGGGTGATGGCAGAGGACGCTGTCTCCTTCGCCCTGGGGGAACGCCAGGTCCACCGCGAGAGCCTCACCCATGCGATGCCTCTGCTGGGGGCGCAGGGCTACAGCGAGTGGGAGTCACGTGCTCCGGAGATCGGCCGGGACTACGGCTGGTCCGATGAGACGGTCGATCGTCTGCTGAACCGCTATGGCTCCCTGCTCTCCGAGCTGCTCGCCCTGGTGGACGAGGATGCCTCGCTCGGCCAGGAGGTCCCGGCAGCCGGCGGGCACCTTCGAGTGGAGTTCGTCTACGCGGCCCGCGCCGAGGGGGCCCTGCATATGGAGGACCTGCTGGAGCGTCGCACCCGAGTCTTCCATGAGGTCCAAGACCGCGGCCTGGAGGCGATGGAGACCGTCATCTCCCTGGTCAGCCCGATCCTCGGCTGGGACGAGGCGGCCATCGACCGTGAGAGGAAGGCGTTCACCGGCGTGGTGGAGGCTCAGTTGGCGGCCGAGAGGTCCGGCAGCGATGCCGAGGCTGCGGCCCTGGTCGCCGCGGCCACCCCGGACTACGTGCCTCGCTGACTGGCGGGCCCTGGCCGGCCAGGGCCCGCCAGGGTCGGCCAGGGTTTGGACTGATCGCATCACATCTGCCCCGCCAGGGGCGGGCAGTGGTGTATCCGCTGCGGAGTGTGATGCGGGCCACTGGGCGGCAGACATGACGAGGAAATCAAGAGCGTGATGGGCACATCATTCGCACTGCATTCAACGATGAATACACACTGAGAGGACATGATGGAAACGATCTTCCTGTTCGAGATCATGGGGACGGCCATGCTTCTCCTGATGGGAGCCGGCGTGGTCGCCAACGCGATCCTGGTCGGCACCAAAGGGATGGGCGGCGGCTGGCTCCTGATCAACTTCGGCTGGGGACTCGGCGTCTTCGCCGGTGTCTACGTGGCCTACGGGTCGGGTGCGCACATCAACCCGGCCGTCACCGTCGGGCTGATGGCCTCCGGAGCGGAGGAGTTCGCCCCCGGCATCGCGGTCAACGTGCAGAACATGCTCGCCTACTTCTCGGCGCAGCTGATCGGCGCCTTCCTGGGCGCGGTGGGCGCCTGGCTCGCGTATAAGAAGCACTTCGACGACGAGACGGACCCTGGCAAGATCCTGGGCGTGTTCTCCACCGGTCCGGAGAAGCGGGCCTACGGGTGGAACGTCGTCACGGAGGTCATCGGCACCTATGTGCTGGTCCTGCTGGTGCTGATGTTCGGCGAGACGCCCGCCGAGCTGGGTCCGCTGGCTGTGGCGCTGGTCGTCGTCGGCATCGGTGCCTCGCTGGGCGGGCCCACCGGGTACGCCATCAACCCCGCCCGTGACCTCGGTCCCCGCATCGCCCACGCGCTGCTGCCGATCGGCAACAAGGGCTCCAGCGACTGGGCCTATTCCTGGGTCCCGATCGTGGGGCCGATCCTCGGTGCGGTCCTCGCCGGCACCACCGTTCAGGTGCTTCCGCTGCTCGGCGCCTGAAGCGACGGCCGGTCGGCGCCCCGACGCAGCCGACGGGCCCTTGATCCGGTCGCCGGTGTGGCGGTCGGATAGGAACTGAACAGACACCCCACCCACCATTGGGAAGGAAACACCCCTCATGAACGACTACGTCCTCTCCATCGACCAGGGCACGACGTCGACCCGCGCGGTGGTCTTCGACCACGGCGGCCAGATCGTCGGCAGCGGGCAGAAGGAGCACGAGCAGATCCTGCCGCGGGCCGGCTGGGTCGAGCATGACCCGCTCGAGATCTGGCGCAACACCCGCGAGGTCGTCGGTCTGGCCCTGGCGGACGCCAACATCAACCGTCACAGCCTGGCGGCCGTGGGCATCACCAATCAGCGGGAGACCACTGCGGTCTGGGATCGGCATACCGGTGAGCCGATCTACAACGCCATCGTCTGGCAGGACACCCGCACGCAGAAGATCTGCGACGAGCTGGCCGGAGATGCCGGCCCGGAGCGCTACAAGGAGCGGGTCGGCCTGCCGCTGGCGACCTATTTCTCCGGACCGAAGATCCGCTGGATCCTCGACAACGTGGAGGGGGCCCGCGAGCGGGCCGAGGCCGGAGACCTCATGTTCGGCACGATGGACACCTGGCTGGTGTGGAACATCACCGGCGGCCCCAACGGCGGCAATCACATCACTGATGTCACCAACGCCTCGCGCACGATGCTGATGAACATCGACACTCAGGACTGGAACGAGGAGATCTGCGCGGACATGGGGGTCCCGACCTCCATGCTTCCGGAGATCCGGTCGTCCTCCGAGGTCTATGGCCACGGTCACAAGCAGGGGCTGCTGATCGACACACCGATCACCGGAATCCTGGGGGACCAGCAGGCGGCGACCTTCGGCCAGGCCTGTTTCGAACCGGGCATGGGCAAGAACACCTACGGCACCGGCAATTTCATGCTGATGAACACCGGTACTGAGGCGGTCCGTTCGGACAACGGGCTGCTGACCACGGTGGCCTATAAGCTCGGCGAGGAGGAGACCGTCTACGCGCTCGAAGGGGCGGTCGCGGTGACCGGATCGCTGGTCCAGTGGCTGCGGGACAACCTGGGAATCATCAGCTCGGCCCCGGAGTCCGAGGAGAAGGCCAAGAAGGTCGAGGACAACGGCGGGGCCTACATCGTGCCGGCGTTCTCCGGGCTCTTCGCCCCCTATTGGAAGTCCGAGGCGCGGGGTGTGATCGTCGGGCTGACGCGCTACGTGAACCAGAACCACCTGTGCCGCGCCGCGCTGGAGTCGGTGGCCTACCAGAGCGCCGAAGTCGTGGAGTCCATGGACGAGGACGCCGGTCGTTCACTGACGGAGCTGAAGGTGGACGGCGGCATGGTGGTCAATGAGACCCTCATGCAGTTCCAGGCCGACATCCTGGGGGTGGACGTGGTTCGCCCCCAGGTCATCGAGACCACTGCGCTGGGGGCGGCCTATGCCGCCGGATTGGCCGTGGGCTTCTGGAAGGGCACGGAGGAGGTCACCGCGAACTGGGCCGAGGACAAGCGCTGGTCGCCGAGCATGGAGCCGGCTGATCGGGAGCGGGCGCTGCGGCTCTGGAAGAAAGCGGTCACCCGGTCCTTCGACTGGGTGGATGGGGATGTCGAGGGCTGAGCTGACCTCTGAGCTGACCTCTGAACTGAGCTGAGCCTGCCGCGCTCAGCCGCGGATCTGCGCGACCAGGGCCGCGCTGTGCCGAGCCTGCTCGGCCAGCGCGGCCTCGTCATGAGCGGCGACGAGTTCCTGCGGCACCATCCATGATCCGCCGACTGCCAGCACGCTCGGCAGGCTGAGGTAGTCCGGCAGGCTCTCCGGAGTCACACCGCCGGTGGGCATGATGCGCAGTTCGGGGAAGGGGGCCGCCAGCGCGCGCACGGCGGCCGGACCGCCGCAGCTGGCGGCGGGGAAGAACTTCACGGTGCTCACTCCGAGACCCAGAGCGACCTGAACCTCCGTGGCGGTGACCGCTCCAGGGATCACCGGCAGGTCATGGCTGCGGGCCCGCTCCACCACGCGGGGCGAGAGGCCGGGGGGAGACCAGGAATCGGGCTCCCGCCGCCGCGGCGCGGTCCACCTGCTCCGTCGTGAGGATCGTGCCAGCCCCTACCAGCATCTCGGGGTTCCGGCTCAGCTCGGCGACTGCGGCCTCGGCCGCCTCAGTGCGGAACGTGATCTCCGCGACGGGAAGTCCGCCGGCCACGAGTCCACGGCCCAGAGCGCGGGTCTGATCGGCCGCGTCGACCGTCACCACGGGGACCATGCCGTGGACGGCGAGCTGGGAGAACACTGACCGCATCGGGGTCCTTCCGCCGGGAGGAGACGTGTCCGGGTTCACTTTTTCGACGAAATGATCATATCATTGGCGGCAGGCGGTGCCGCCTCGGTCGGCTCGCCTCCACCCTCAGCGTCGACCCCGGAGGCGAGACGGATGCTCATCCTGGCCCTAGAAGCAAGCACCACCTCGGCGAAGACGATGCTCTTCGACACCGAGACCCAGGAGGTGACTGTCCGCACCCGTCGATTCGTCATCGGGGGAGAGGATCCGGCCGTCCGCGAGGCGGAGGGGATCTTCGTCCAGCTGGTGCAGCTCGGGGCCGAGGCCGCCGCCGGCCGGGCGGTCGACATGATCGCCCTCTCCGGCACCTGGCACGGGATGACGCTGCGTGAGCCGGATCTCGCGCCGATCACGTCAGTGCAGGAGTGGCCCTATACCGGGGCCCAGGACCTCTGCGCCGAGCTGCGCGCTGATCAGGAGTTCACCCGGTGGTTCTATGGGCGCACCGGATGCATGGTCAACGCGATCTATCCGGCCTTCAAACTCATGCTCCTGCGGCGCCAGGGGATGCAGGTCGCCGGGAGCCTGGTGATGGACCAGAACAGCTACACCTTCGCCCGATTGACGGGCCACGTCTGGACGTCCTATTCCCAGGCCTCCGGCACCGGGCTGCTGAGCACGGCGACCGAGGACTGGGACCACGAGGTGATCAGCCGCCTCGGACTCGAAGGGGTCCTGCTGCCTGAACTCCACCACGGAGAGGAGAGCGCCCCTTTGGCTCCCGAGGCGGCGAACATGCTCGGTGTGCCCGTCGGGACGCCGGTGGTACTTCCCGGACCCGACGGGGGGCTCAATCAGGTCGGAGAGGACGCCACTGCCGCCGGAGAGATGACCTTCTCGATGGGCACCTCCGGGGCGCTGCGATTCTCCGTGGACTCCCCCGCGCTCTCCCAGAGGATGAGCACCTGGGCCTACCGGTCGCCGACAGGCTGGCTCTCCGGGGCGGCGGCCTCCGGGTGCACCAACTGTGTCGACTGGGCCAAGGACCAGCTGTTCGGCGGCTCCATGACCTACGGTCAGATCGAACCGATGCTCAGCCCGCATGACCGAGACATGCCCCTGTTCATGCCGTTCCTCTTCGGGGAGCGCTGCCCCGGCTGGCAGGACCAGCGCCGCGGGGGGTTCCTGGAGCTGCATCCGCGTCACGATCGGATGGACATGTATCAGGCGGTGCTGCACGGAGTGACGTACTCCCTCTATCACTGCTATCGCGAACTCATCGCCCTCAACGGGGTGCCCGAACGCATCATCCTCTCCGGCGGGGTGTTGTCCTCGCCGTTCTGGACCCAGCTGACCGCCGACGTCTTCGGCCGGGAGATGGAGCTGTCGGCGCTGCAGCACAGTTCCACGGTCGGCGCGGTGAAGATGGCGCTGCGGGCCGCCGGCCTGCCGGTGACACAACCGGCGCTGACGGAGACTCGCCGGGCCATGATCTCCCCGGACCCGGAACGCACACGCCGCCATGCTGTCGAGTTCGACCGTTATCTCGAGGGGTATGCCCGCACCAGCCCGGCCGAGGGGATCCTGAGGGGGCCTGCATGAGGATCTTGGTGACTCCCACGTCCCTGAGTCGCACCCCAGATGCTCCGGCGCTGCGCCGACTGGTGGAGGCTGGAGCCGAGGTGGTGGTCAACCCCTGCGGGCGTCCGTTGACGGAGGAGGAGCTCATCGCGCACCTGACCGATGTCGATGGCGTCCTCGCCGGACTGGACCGGTACACCGGATGGGTCCTCACCACCGCGCCCCGACTGCGGGCCATCTCCCGCTACGGGGTCGGCACCGACCGGGTCGCGCTCGACGCGGCTCGGGCCTCCGGGATCGCCGTGGCCAATGCGCCCGGGGCGAACTCCCAGTCGGTGGCCGAACTGACCCTGGGACTGATGTTCGCGGTCGCCCGCCGCATCCCGAACCTCGATGCGGCAGTGGCGCGCGGGCAGTGGCCACGGGCCGATGGAATCGAACTGAGTGGTCGGCGTCTCGGGGTGATCGGGCTGGGCGCCATCGGCCGGCAGGTCGCCCGGGCCGCCGCGGGGCTGGGCATGGAGGTCCACGGCTGCGACCCCGCGCTGAAGGCGGATCAGATCAACGAGCTGGGCATCGTCCCCGGCACCATCGACGACGTCTGTGCCCGGGCCGATGTGCTGACCCTTCATGTGCCGCTGACCGAAGGTACCCATCACCTGCTCGACGCCCGCCGCCTGGCGTTGCTGCCCCAAGGGGCGATCGTGGTCAACACCGCCCGCGGGGGACTGCTCGACGAACAGGCGGCGCGCCAGGCCCTGGAGGTGGGCCGACTGCACGGTGTCGCCGTGGACGCCTACGAGACCGAGCCGCCGCAGGGCTCGCCCCTGGTGGGGCACCCATACGTGGTGGCCACCCCGCACAGCGGAGCACAGACGGCCGAGGCGGTGGCTCGGATGGCCGAGACTGCGGTGGAGAACCTGCTCGCCCTGCTGGCCGGAGAGCCGTGCCGTCACCGGGTGGTCTGAGCGGCTCGAGTCCCCCGGGGGCGCTTCGTGGTCGTCTGGGTGTCCAGGCCCGTCCCGGATCGGATCCGGCATGCGCGGTTCACCGATAGGAGCGCACTTCGACGAGGATGGCCTCCACATAGCCGCGCACATGGTGCTCAGCCGCCTCGGCATCCCCGCGCACGATGGCCTCTGCGGCCTCGACATGGTTGTGCAGCGCCTCATGCACGGGGCGGGCCGGGGTGAGTCCCGCGTCCTGACGGCCGGTCAGCACCTCGGCGATGGGCTCCTTGATCGCGGTGAGCATGAGGTTCCCGCAGGCCTCAAGCAGGCAGTCATGGAAGGCGATGTCAGCGGCGAGATACTCGGGGCTGTCCCCCCGACCGGCGTCGCCGAGCCGTTGCAGCTCGGCGGCGAGTCGGCCGATCCGCGCTCGCTGGTCCTCGGTGGCGCGCAGGGCGGTGAGCCGAGCTGCCGCCGGCTCCACGGCCAGGCGCAGCTCGGTGAGCGCGACGATCTGCTGGGCGCGTGCCGGACTGCGCAGTCTCCAGCGGATGAGACCGGGGTCCAGGACGTTCCAGCTGTCCATCGAGTTCACCGTGACGCCGATGCGACGCTTCGAGGACACCAACCCCTTGGCCTCGAGCACCCTGACAGCCTCGCGGATGACGGTGCGGGAGACCTCGTACTCCGTCTCCAGGCCGGCCAGGGTCAGCACGGTGCCGGGGGAGAGCTCGCCGCCGGCGATCCGGCGTCCGAGGTGGTCGAGGACGGTGTCGTGTGATGCCACGGGGCCTGCCTTCAGGTGCGAGGGTGCTGACCCTCACCACACTAGGACACCCGGGGGCCGGCGAGGGCAGACCCCCAAACATATGATCAGTGCTTGCAAAAAATGTGATCTATATGGCAGGCTCTGATCGATCACGACGTGTGAGGCAGGCCACGATTCTGCCCCGCCGTCCCCATGTCCTCGCAGATCACAGGAGACTCACATGGACACCTGGACCCAGACGCTGGGCACCGCCCCGCTGCTGACGATCGCGGTCGGTGCGGTCGCTCTCATCCTCATCCTCATCATCCGCTTCAAAGTCCATGCCTTCATCACGTTGGTCGTGGTCTCCGCGCTGACCGCGATCGTCGCGGGGGTCCCCATGACTGCCCTGACGGACACGCTCATGGACGGTTTCGGCTCGACCCTGGCCTCCGTGGCGATTCTGGTGGCACTGGGCGCCATGCTCGGCCGTCTGGTGGAGCACTCCGGCGGCGCCCAGGCGCTGGCTGATCGCATGGTCTCCACCTTCGGTGAGCGTCGGGCGCCCCTGGCGCTGGGCATCGCCTCCCTGATCCTGGGGTTTCCGATGTTCTTCGACGCGGGCCTGGTGATGATGCTGCCCATCGTTTTCGCGGTGGCTCGCCGCGTCTCGGGGAACCGTTCGGTGCTGCTCTTCGGCATCCCGACCGCCGCAGCGTTCTCCGTGATGCACGTGTTCCTGCCGCCGCATCCCGGACCCGTGTCGGCCAGTGAGTTCTTTGAGGCGAACCTGGGACTGGTCCTGCTGGTGGGCCTGGTGATCGCCTATCCGCTGTGGTATATCGCCGGCGCCTTCTGGGGCCGGATGGTCGGTGAGCGCATCATGGTGCCCGTGCCGAGTCTGTTCGGCGACGTCGACGAGGATCCGCCGCAGAACCCGCCGCGCGTGGGCACCATCATCGGGCTACTGCTGCTGCCGATGTTCCTCATCTTCCTGAACACGGGCCTGAACAGCCTCGCCTCCGTGGGCGTGGTCAGCGAGGAGGACGTCTGGGTCCAGACCTTGACCTTCCTGGGCACCTCTGCCATGGCGCTGCTGATCACCGTCATCGTGGCCACTGTGGTGCTCGGCCACCGGCGTGGCGAGCACGGCACGGCGTTGGAGAAGCTGCTGGACTCTGCGCTGGGTCCGGTCTGCTCCGTCATCCTGATCACCGGAGCCGGCGGCATGTTCGGCGGCGTGCTGCGGGCCTCCGGCATCGGCGATGCCTTGGCGGACACCCTCAGCGGCGTCGGTCTGCCGGTGATCGTCGCGGCCTACCTGATCGCCGTCGCCCTGCGGCTGGCGCAGGGTTCGGCCACAGTGGCCCTGGTGACGGCCGCCGGACTGGCCTCGCCGGCGGTGCTCGCCGGTGATTTCAGTCCGCTGCAGGTGGCCTGCATCGTGCTGGCCACCGCGGCAGGATCGGTCTTCGCCGGGCACGTCAACGATTCCGGATTCTGGCTGGTGGGCCGTCTGATGGGGATGGACGTCAAGACCACGCTGAAGACCTGGACCGTCCAGCAGGCACTGCAGTCGGTCGTCGGATTCCTGCTGGTCGGCGTCGTCTACCTGGCCGCCGGAGCCTTCTGAGGAGGAACATCATGAGCAACGAGCAACAGCACACCGGCGATCCCGGTGCCGAACCCGCTCCAGGGCTGACGCCAGGTCTCTTCGATGTCAGGGGCCACCTGGCCCTGGTGACCGGCTCCTCCCGCGGACTCGGTCGCTCCCTGGCGCTGGCGCTGGCCGACGCCGGCGCCCGGGTCATCGTCCATGGTCGTGACGTACAGGCGCTTGAGGAGGTCTGTCGGGAGGCCTCCGCCCGGTCCGGGCACGAGGCGGCCAGCATCCGGTTCGACGTCACGGACGTCGACGAGGTCCGGGCCGGAATCGAGGAGCTGGTCTCCGCCCACGGCGTGCCAGACATCCTGGTCAACAATGCCGGGCTGCAGCGCCGGGCGCCTTTCGAGACCTTCGACCCGCAGGACTGGGACGCGGTGGTGGCCTCCAATCTCGACAGCGTCTTCTATGTCTCCCGCCACGTGGTGCCGGGGATGGTGGAGCGCGGTTCGGGCAAGATCATCACCATCGGCTCGGTCCAGTCGCTGTTGGCCCGGGAGACCATCGCTCCGTACTCGGCCACCAAGGGGGCGGTCGTCCAGCTGACCAAGGGCATGGCGGCCGACCTTGCCCGCCACGGCATCCAGGTCAACGCGATCTCCCCGGGATACTTCGCCACAGAGATGAACCGAGCGCTGGTGGAGGACGAGGGCTTCAACACCTGGCTGATCAACCGGACGCCGGCTCGTCGTTGGGGTTCCTTCGACGAGCTCTTCGGGGCGCTGCTGTTCTTCGCCTCCTCGGCCTCCAGCTTCGTCTCGGGGCAGAACCTGTTCGTCGACGGCGGCATGACGGCGGTGGTCTGATGCAGGAGCAGAGCAGGCCGAGGGGTTCGAGCAGCCGCCAGGTCCGGGCGCTGGTCATCGAGGCGGCGCGGCGGGCGGTCGTGCGCCGCATCGAGGTCCCCGCCCCGAGGATGGGTCAGGTGCGCCTGGCTGTCCACCATGTGGGTCTCTGCGGTTCGGATCTGCACTACTACTCCGCGGGGGCCAACGGGGCCTTCGTGATGCGGGAGCCGCTGATTCCCGGCCACGAGCTCTCCGGTGTCGTGGAGAGCGATCCCTCCGGGGAGCTGGCGCCGGGCACGCCGGTCACCGTGCATCCGGCCCGATTCGGCGTGCGGGACGACCGGTTCGCCGAGTCCCCGCATCTGTGGCCGGGAGGTTCGTACCTCGGCAGCGCGTCGACCTGGCCGCATACGCAGGGGGCGTTGAGCGAGCTCCTGGTCGTCGAGCAGGAGATGGTGCGCACGTTGCCGCCGGATCTTCCGGTGCGCCGGGCGGTGCTGGCCGAGCCGCTGGCCGTGGCGCTGCACGGCATGGCCCAGGCGACCTCCGTGGGGGCGCGGCTGCCTGGCGCGAAGGTGCTGGTCGCCGGAGCCGGTCCGATCGGCCTGCTTGCGGTGGCCGCCGCCGTCGACGCCGGCGCGGAGTCGGTCACCGCCGCCGATGTGTTGCCCGGTCCGCTGGGGCGGGCTGTCGAGCAGGGTGCGGGACGCACGGTGGACGTCTCTGTCGAGGCGCTGCCGGAGAACACCTTCGACGTGGTGCTGGAGTGCTCCGGGACCGCGGCCTCGATCGGGGCGGCGCTGCAGGCCGTCCGCCCCGCCGGAGTCGTGGTCCAGGTGGGCATGGTGCCCACGACGCCGCGACCGATGGACCTTTCGCCGGTGATCGCCAAGGAGGTGCGCTATGTGGGCACCTTCCGGTTCGATGAGGAGATCGAGGCCGCGATGGACCTGCTTGCGCGTCGACCGCAGATCGAACAGGTGATCACCCACGAGCTGGATCCGGGGGATCCGGAGGCGCTCTTCGCCGCAGCCGGGGATGCCGAGCGTTCGGGGAAGGTGATCAGCGCCTACTGGGGCTGAGCCGAGCGTCGGACGCGGGCCCGGTGTCCTGCTCGGCCGGGGCGTCGAGAGGCCCTCACCGACCTGCCGCCAGAGGGGTGCGGCACTACATGTTGCGGTCGACCCGGCGCCGACGGCCACATCTTCGACCTCTCGAGTGGGCGACACGCCGCGACACGCGATGAGAAAAATCATGCTTCCGGTGGAGGAGTCGATCTCCACAGGTGTGGACTGGTGGGGGCGGGTGTCCGTGGATCCGCATGATCTCGGGCATCAGTCGCTCCACAGGGGCTGTGCACTCCCCGGTGGAGGAACTACACTGGTGTGAGTACAGCATCTAGTGGTGACTTCCATGCGGCGACCCAAGATGTAGTATTGAAGCATCGCTTCCGCAGGAACACCCGATGACGACGCCCAGCCCTCGCCGAGGGCGGGAGAGAAGGGGAGGACCATGTCCGTCACCGTCTACACCAAGCCCGCATGTGTCCAGTGCAACGCCACCTACCGCGCCCTGGACAAGAACGGCGTCACCTACCGCTCCGTCGACATCTCCCAGGATGCCGAGGCCCTGGAGCGTGTGCGTGCCCTGGGGTACATGCAGGCTCCCGTCGTCATCACCGAAGACGACCACTGGTCCGGCTTCCGCCCGGACAAGATCTCGGGCCTGGCCTCCCGGGTCGAGGCCACCTCGGTCGCCTGAGGCTCGTTCCGCGATCAGCGGAGCGCCCCCCCCGCACAGCCCTTCCACACAGCGGAGGCTCAGGGCGCACCGAGCTCAGCACCCACGGAGCAGCACCGGAGCAGGATGAGCAGCATCGAGGAGCACCAGCGATGACCGCAGCAGCCACGGAGATCTCCGGAGGCGCAGGCGGAGGGTCGGAGGATGTGCCGTCGGCGCGCAGCACCTCGGCCTCGCTGATCTACTTCTCCTCGGTCTCCAACAACACCCATCGATTCGTGGAGAAGCTGGGTCTGCCGACCGAGGAGGTCGCCAGGCTCCCGCTGCGCACGCAGGAGGAGACCCTGCACGCGACGCGACCCTTCGTCCTGATCCTGCCCACCTACGGGGCCGACGGAGGCAAGGGCTCGGTGCCGAAGCAGGTCATCAAGTTCCTCAACGTCGAGTCCAACCGGAATCTGCTGCGCGGGGTGATCGGTGCGGGCAACACGAATTTCCATGAGAGCTACTGCCTCGCCGGCGACATCGTCGCGGCGAAATGCGGGGTCCCTCATCTGTACAGGTTCGAACTGATGGGCACCGAGGACGACGTGTCCACCGTCCACCAGGGATTGGAAGAGTTTTGGAAACAGCAGTCATGCCGTTGAACGATCGGGACGCGCAGCAGGGCGCCGCCGGTGAACCGCCGCTGGCCAAGGAGCTGCCCCCGCAGTGGCAGGGGCTGAGCTATCACGAGCTCAACGCCATGCTGAACCTGTACAACTCCGACGGGGAGATCCAGCTGGAGGCCGACCAGCTAGCGGCTCGGCAGTACTTCCTGGAGCACGTGAACACCAACACGGTGTTCTTCCATGACCTGGACGAGAAGCTGAAGTACCTGGTCGAGAAGGACTATTACGAGGTCGAGACCCTCGAGCAGTACAGCCGGGAGTTCATCAACCGGCTCTGGGACGACGCCTACGCCCGTCGGTTCCGTTTCCGGACCTTCTTGGGCGCGTTCAAGTTCTACACCTCCTATGCGCTGAAGACCTTCGACGGCAAGCGATACCTCGAGCGCTTCGAGGACCGGGTCTGCATGGTGGCCCTGCACCTGGCCCGGGGTGAGGAGAAGCTGGCCAGCCGGATCATGGAGGAGATGATCTCCGGGCGCTTCCAGCCGGCGACCCCGACCTTCCTCAACGCCGGAAAGAAACAGCGCGGTGAGCTCGTCTCCTGCTTCCTGCTGCGCATCGAGGACAACATGGAGTCCATCGCCCGCGGCATCAACTCGGCGCTGCAGCTCTCCAAGCGCGGCGGGGGAGTGGCCCTGTCGCTGACGAACATCCGCGAGCACGGCGCTCCGATCAAACAGATCGAGAACCAGTCCTCCGGCGTCATCCCGGTGATGAAGCTCCTCGAGGACTCCTTCTCCTACGCCAACCAGCTGGGGGCTCGGCAGGGCGCCGGCGCGGTCTACCTCAACGCCCACCACCCGGACATCCACCGGTTCCTGGACACCAAGCGGGAGAACGCGGACGAGAAGATCCGCATCAAGACCCTCTCGCTCGGCGTCGTCGTCCCGGACATCACCTTCGAGCTGGCGAAGCGCAACGAGGACATGTATCTGTTCTCTCCGTACGACGTCGAGCGCGTCTACGGCAAGCCGTTCAGCGAGATCTCGGTGACGGAGAAGTACCACGAGATGGTCGACGACGCGCGCATCCGCAAGTCGAAGATCAGCGCCCGGGCGTTCTTCCAGACGCTGGCCGAGATCCAGTTCGAGTCCGGATACCCGTATGTGATGTTCGAGGACACGGTGAACAGGGCGAACCCGATCGCGGGTCGGATCACCATGTCCAACCTGTGCTCCGAGATCCTGCAGGTCTCCGAGCCCAGCGAGTACACCGCTGACCTCGGATACCAGACCGTGGGCAAGGACATCTCCTGCAACCTCGGTTCGCTGAACATCGCCCGGACCATGGACTCCCCGGACTTCGGGCAGACCATCGAGACGGCGATCCGTTCACTCTCGGCAGTCTCTGACATGTCGGACATCCAGTCGGTCCCCTCCATCGCCGACGGCAACCGTCGCTCGCACGCGATCGGCCTCGGCCAGATGAACCTCCACGGCTACCTCGCCCGTGAGCGGGTCTTCTACGGGTCGGAAGAGGGCATCGACTTCACGAACATCTACTTCTACACCGTCCTGTTCCACGCGCTGCGGGCGTCGAACCGGCTGGCGATCGAGAAGGGCGAGGTGTTCGACGGATTCGAGAACTCGAAATATGCCTCGGGAGAGTTCTTCGACAAGTACACCGAGCAGATCTGGGAGCCGGCTACCGAGAAGGTCCGCGAGCTGTTCAGCCACGTGCACATCCCCACCCAGGCGGACTGGCGTGAGCTGAAGGCCTCGGTGATGGAGCACGGCATCTACAACCAGAACCTGCAGGCCGTGCCGCCGACCGGCTCGATCTCCTACATCAACAACTCGACCTCCTCGATCCACCCGGTGGCCTCGAAGATCGAGATCCGCAAGGAGGGGAAGATCGGGCGTGTGTACTACCCGGCCCCCTACCTGACCAATGACAATCTGGAGTACTACCAGGACGCGTACGAGATCGGGTATGAGAAGATCATCGACACGTACGCGGCCGCCACGCAGCACGTGGACCAGGGCCTGTCGCTGACGCTGTTCTTCAAGGACACCGCCACCACGCGCGACATCAACAAGGCTCAGATCTACGCGTGGAAGAAGGGCATCAAGACGCTGTACTACATCCGTCTGCGCCAGCTCGCGCTCGAGGGCACCGAGGTCGAGGGCTGCGTGTCCTGCATGCTGTGAGACCCAGAAAAGACTTTGGGGGACCGTGCGCGAACACGGTCCCCCAAAAGGAAGCCCGGGATAGAACCGAGCTCGAGACTTTGCTAGAAGTCGTGCTCGATTCTAAAGGAGCCAGCAGGCCGTTGTCGAACGGCCCTCCGTCCCGGCGTGACGCCAGGAAGGAGGTGGCGTATGCCGAAGAAGATTCGGATCCGGCGCACCATTCGCGTGCGCCCGAAGCGTGTGCGCATTACTGTCAAGCCTGAGCGCTGACAAGTGCCCAGGAAGGCAGCTCGACAAACGGCCTGAGAGGAGGTGACTCCTATGGCCAAGAAGCGAACTGTCTACCGTTCTGCAATCACGGGACGTTGGGTGACCAAGACCCACGTGAAGCGGAGCCCCAGGACGACTACCACTGAGCGTCGTTAGTAGACTGACAATCAAGAAGGGGTGGAGCCTCCGCGTGCGGAGGCTCCACCCCGAGCCCGCGCAGACCAGACAGAAAGTAAGCCTCAAGTGACCACTTCAGCCTCTGCGACGACCTCCTCGACGCTGCTCGACCACGTCGAGGCCATCAACTGGAACCGGATGCCGGATGAGAAGGACGGCGAGGTCTGGAACCGTCTGGTCAACAACTTCTGGCTTCCGGAGAAGGTGCCGCTGTCCAACGACGTCCAGTCCTGGGCGACGCTCACCCCGGAGGAGCAGACCCTGACCATGCGGGTCTTCACCGGGCTGACCCTGCTGGACACCATCCAGGGAACCGTGGGTGCGGTGGCGCTCATCCCGCATGCGCTGACTCAGCATGAGGAGGCGGTGTACACGAACATCGCCTTCATGGAGTCGGTGCACGCGAAGTCCTACTCCTCGATCTTCTCCACGCTGTGCTCCACCAAGGAGATCGACGACGCCTTCCGCTGGTCCCGGGAGAACCCGAACCTGCAGCGCAAGGCCCAGATCGTCATGGATTATTACCATGGCGCCGACGGCCTGAAGAAGCGGGTAGCCTCCACCATTCTGGAGTCCTTCCTCTTCTACTCCGGCTTCTACCTGCCGATGCACTGGTCCGCCCACGCGAAGCTGACCAACACCGCCGACGTCATCCGTCTGATCATCCGTGATGAGGCGGTGCACGGCTACTACATCGGCTACAAGTACCAGCGGGCCCTGGAGGCCGAGACTCCGGAGCGCCGCCAGGAGCTGAAGGACTACACCTTCGACCTGCTCTTCGAGCTCTACGAGAACGAGGTGCAGTACACCCACGACCTCTACGACGGCGTCGGCCTCAGCGAGGACGTGAAGAAGTTCCTGCACTACAACGCCAACAAGGCGCTGATGAACCTGGGCTACGAGGCGATGTTCCCCAAGGACGTCACCGACGTGAACCCGGCGATCCTCTCCGCACTGAGCCCCAACGCCGACGAGAACCACGACTTCTTCTCGGGCTCCGGCTCCTCCTACGTCATCGGCACGGCCGTGGAGACCGAGGACGAGGACTGGGACTTCTGAGGTGACAGCGCAGTCACGGGCCGAGACGCAGCCGATGCCGGTGCTCGCCGAGGGGGACTTCTTCTACGAGTCCCTCGGTGAGGGCCGGTACCGCTCCACCATCCATTCTCAGGGGGCGTGGAACCCGCATGAGCAGCACATGGCGCCTGCCACCGGGCTGCTCACGCACGTGCTGGAGCGCTTCCAGCCACGCGAGGACCTCCGCCTGGCTCGGCTGAGCCTGGACATCCACGGGATCATCCATGCGGGGGAGGTGGAGGTCACCACTCGGATGATCCGCCCGGGGCGGACCATCGAGCTGGTCGAGGCGGAGATGACCGCCCAGGGCCGCACTGCGGTGGTGGCCCGGGGGTGGCGGCTGCAGACCTCCGACACCACGGCGGTGGTTGCGACCGAGGATGCACCGATCGTCGGGCCGGATGAGCTTGCCGTCTGGGACGGCCAGCAGCTCTGGCCCGGCGGATACATCAGCTCCTTGGAGATCCGTGTGGGGGAGGAGCACCGTCCCGGCCGCGGGGTCACCTGGTTGCGCAATCCCTATGAGATGGTCTCCGGCGTCGAAGCCTCGTCCTTGGTGCGACTGCTGGGGATGGTGGACACCGCCAACGGCGTCGCACCGCGGGTGCCTCCGGGGCCGGACTCCTGGATGTTTCCCAATGTCGACCTGCAGATCCACCTGCACCGTGCGCCCGTCGGCGAGTGGCTGGGTCTGCAGACCTCCCAGACCTTCGGCGCCGACGGCGTCGGCCTGACGTCCTCGGTGCTGCATGACCTGCAGGGCCCCTTCGGTCGGGCTGAGCAGATCCTCACCGTCCGTCCGCTGTGAGGCGTTCTCGACGACGGCCTCTGACGACGCCGAAGCTTCTTCTGCGTCGGCGGGCGGAGTCACTCGGTGCGGCCGCGGACCTGGACGAGGCCATCTCCCTGCTCCAGGGGACACGGGACGGTTCCACCTCTGCGATGCTGCGGCTCTACCGTCCTCGCCCGACGGTGGCCTTCGGACAACGGGACCGGCGGCTTTCAGGTTTCGCCGCGGCCGAGGAGGCGAGTCGTCGACTCGGTTTCGAGCCGCTGGTGCGCCGAGCCGGCGGTCGGGCGGCGGCCTATCACCCGGGATGCCTGGTGGTGGACCATATCGAACCGGATGCCGATCCTATCGTGGAGTCGCAGGACCGCTTCGCCGCCTTCGGGGGCATGCTCACCGAGGCCCTCGTCTCGTGTGGACTGGACGCTCGTCTCGGGGAGATCCCCGGTGAGTACTGCGCCGGCCGAGAGTCCGGGCACGCGGTGGGCCGGGGCGAGAGCGGCCCGTGGGCCGCGGATCGGCGGGTGAAGGTCATCGGCACCGCCCAGCGCGTGATCGCCAGCGGGTGGCTGTTCTCCTCGGTCATCGTCGTCGCCGGGGGTCCGTCGATCAGACGCGTCCTCGGGGAGGTCTACGATCACCTGGACATCCCGTGGGACCCGCTGACCGCCGGCGCCGCCGATGAGATCGTCCCCGGACTGGCGGTGGACGCCGTCGAGGCCGCCGTGCTGGATGCCTATCGACGGCACTGGCAGCTTATCCCGGAGCAGGATGACGCCGTCACGGCACGGTGAGGCCAGCAGACCCTTGCGGCAGACCCGCAGAGGCAGTCGACAGACGAAGGTGTCAGCGGCCGCGGTCGATCCAGTCCTGCAGGTGGGGCCTCTCCTGGTCGACGCGGGTGGTGTCTCTGTCTCCGGTGCGCGTCTCGGTCTGCGCCGGCAGGTCGGTGACGATCCGGTCTCGGATGGAGCTGATGATCGTCTCGAAGCTGCTGGGGCGTCCGGTGGCTCCGGGGTCGTCCTGGACGAGGGTGTCTCCGGAGAAGGGCGCCGGTCCGTGGTCATGGGGGAGCAGGATGGCCAGCACAGTGCGGTCTCCGACGGCTCGGGTGACGGTTTCGGCGTCGTCGGCGGGGTCGATGATGAGGCCTTCGTCGTCGCCGACGAGGTAGACGCTGTTCTCCGCCTCTCAGGTGCCGCCGTCTCGGGAGACGGTCCCGGAGGTTCTCCGGTGCTCGATGCGTGTGCGCTGTGGACGCGCTGTGGGCGCTGGGCGTGCCGTGTGGGGATCACCGGTGCGGCTCCTTCGACGGCGATCTCCAGCGACGGTCACAGTCCGGGACGTCACGAGGAGTCTCCAGGACTGGCGAGGTGCTCCGCACGTCATGGCCCCACCCCCGGGGGAACCGGGGAGAGGTAGCGCCCGCACGAGGGGACAAGACCGCAGGTCAGCTCGCTCACCGGCCGCGGCGAGCAGGTGCGGCTCGACTCATGCGACGCAGAGGTCCAGAGCTCAGAGGCCCAGTGCTCAGAGGCCCAGCGCGTGGGGCAGCTCGATCGCGATGGAGGCGACGACCAGCAGGACGATCACTGCCATCACCACCCACCACCAGTCGGCGGTCAGCCGACGGAGCCGCGGCGAGGACGGAAGGTCGCCGGCGAGGATGTTCCGCGCGGTCACCGCCACGGTCATCGGGATCACCGCCGCCCAGACGATCATGCAGTACGGGCACAGGGCACCGATCGCATACACAGCCTGGGACCAGAGCCACACGCAGAATCCGAAGGCGAAGACCACTCCCGCCTGCAGCCCGAGCCAGAACCAGCGCGGCGGGCGCAGTCCGGCCAGCAGTGTCACGGCCAGGGCGATCACCACCGGGAAGGCCACAACTCCGATGAAGATGTTCGGGAAGCCGAAGGTGGACGCCTGCCAGGAAGCCATGACCTCCCCGCAGGAGACCCAGGGGTTCACGTCACAGGCGGTGATGTGGTCGGGGTCCTGCCAGAGCTGGACGCGTTCGTGGAGCAGCAGAAAGCTGGCCGCGGCTCCCACCAGACCGGTCACCATCAGCCAGACCGCCAGTGCTCGCGGCCCGAAGGGGCCGCCCGGCACCGACTCGCCGGGCGCAACGGAGCCAGCCGCTCCGGGGGGATCGGCGGACTGCTCCGTCCCTGCCCCGGCCGGTGTCCTGGCGCGCTGATCCGGCTCGGAGGGTGCGTTCATGTCGACTGCCATGGCTGGAATTGTACGGGTCTCTCCTGCATGCTTCCCGAGAGAGTGCTCCTCAGTGTGCGATACTGAGGATCACCGACGTGCGGACCACACCCGGACGTCGGATGAGCTTGACTGCTTCGACAACTGCACATCCGCACCGCACGCACGGGCCCAGGCGACGCCGGCACCCGTCGTGGACGAGGGGGACCGCCCCGAGTCCGCACGGATCCGAGAAGACGATGGATGAGAAGGCGCAAGATGCCGCCGCCGACGCCCCGGGGGTCTTGTATGCTCCCGACTCTGCGTGGGTGCGGAGGGGCTGCGGAGTGAGTGTTCGCGGACAGGCCGTGAAGAGCGCACAGTGGAGAACCCGCTGTCAGCGCCCGGCGTGGACCGCGAGGCTGCGAGAGCAGGTTTTGCAGACGATGACGATGTGCCTCGGACGCATCCGCTGTGACAGAGCGGGCATGCGGCCGAAGGAATGACCGTACAAGCAGCCGACGCGAGGGTGGGTGTGGCCCCCTCGGCGTGGGCATGGAGCAACAGAACAATGTCGCACACAGACACGCCGCAGGACGCGGCGTCGACACAGGACACCTCCGGCGCAGAGATCTTCGACCCGTTCAGCCCGCCGCCCGGGACCCTGCAGGACGGCCCGCAGTCCGGGGAGGACGGAACGGACGCGCCGGACCACGGGACGCAGGACGGGCAGAGCGGCGGGGGCACAGCCCGAGAGGCCGACCAGGACACCGACCAGGACGCGGACCAGGACTCCGACGCATCGGAGCCGCAGGGGCCTGACCACGGCACCACCTCCGCGCAGAGTGGGCAGGGCGCAGAATCGGTGGCTGCCGATCCGGTGGCCGTCCTCTTCCAGGCGCCGGATCTCTCAGCCGTCCAGCAGGTCCGCCGGTCCCAGCCGGACCACGATCAGGACCGTGACCAGGACCGTGACCAGCACCCTGACCACGACTCTCCGGCCGAGGGCGAGGCCGACCCCACGGAGGAGCCGCGGCGCGGCGGCCGTCGGGCGTCCCGCGCAGAGCACGACGACTCCTCCGCAGAGGGTCGGCAGGCCTCCGCGGACGATTCGTCCGCTGACACGGAGGAGGAGTCCGGGGACGGAGAGTCGGGCGGCGGGCAGCGCCGTTCGCGGCGCAAGCGTCGCCGCGGCGGCCGCGGCCGCAGCCGCCAGCAGGGTGACGGCGAGGACGGCTCCGCCGCCGACTCCCGGGGGGATTCCGCGAAGCGCACCGGACAGGGTGAGTCGGCCGACGGAGGCTCCCCCGGCGAGGAGGAGCAGGGAGACGAGCCCCGGGATGAGGACGGTCAGGTGATCCGTCGCCGACGTCGCCGCCGACGCGGTTCCGTGGACATGGAGGTCTCCGGGGGTGACGGGGATGATCCGGAGCACACGGTGACCCGGGTCCGGGCCCCCCGTGAGGTCTCCGAGTCGACCGCCCCGGACAAGGTCACGAGCCTGAAGGGATCCACCCGGCTGGAGGCCAAGCGCCAGCGCCGACGTGCCTCCCGGGAGACTGGCCGTCGGCGGCAGGTCATCACCGAAGCTGAGTTCCTCGCCCGCCGGGAGTCGGTGGACCGGAAGATGATCGTCCGGCAGAAGGGCGAACGGATCCAGATCGGAGTGCTCGAGGACGGGGTGCTCGCCGAGCACTACGTCTCGAACACCCAGCAGGACTCGCTGATCGGCAATGTGTACCTCGGCAAGGTCCAGAACGTGCTTCCCTCCATGGAGGCGGCGTTCGTCGACATCGGACGGGGCCGCAACGCGGTGCTCTATGCCGGCGAGGTGGACTGGGACGCCGCGAACCTCGACGGGGCACCCCGGAAGATCGAGAACGCCCTGAAGTCCGGCGACTCTGTGCTGGTGCAGGTCACCAAGGACCCGGTCGGTCACAAGGGCGCTCGGCTGACCAGCCAGGTCTCGCTGCCCGGCCGGTACCTCGTCTTCGTCCCGGGCGGCTCCATGACCGGCATCTCGCGGAAGCTGCCGGACACGGAGCGTTCGCGGCTGAAGAAGATACTCAAGGAGCACATGCCCAACAACGCGGGCGTGATCGTGCGCACCGCGGCCGAAGGTGCCTCTGAGGAGGAACTCACCAACGACATCAACCGCCTCCGCGCCCTCTGGGAGACGATCCAGGCGCAGAAGGCCGACCGCAAGGTGCTGGCTCCGGAGCTGCTCTACAGCGAGCCGGACCTGACCATCAAGGTCGTGCGCGACGTCTTCAACGAGGACTTCTCCTCCATGGAGATCCAGGGGGAGGAGACCTGGGACAACGTCGAGGCCTATGTGACCTATGTGGCGCCGCACCTGTTGGACAGGCTGCATCGTTGGGAACCAGAGGGCCAGCAGGCCGATGACATCTTCAGCCATCACCGGATCGATGAGCAGCTCGCCAAGGCCCTGGACCGTAAGGTCAACCTGCCGTCGGGAGGCTCCCTGGTCTTCGACCGGACCGAAGCGATGACAGTCGTCGACGTCAACACCGGCAAGTTCACCGGTTCCGGGGGAAACCTCGAGGAGACCGTCACTCGCAACAACCTGGAGGCGGCCGAGGAGCTGGTCCGTCAGCTGCGGCTGCGCGACATCGGCGGCATCATCGTCATCGACTTCATCGATATGGTCCTCGAGTCCAATCGGGACCTGGTCCTGCGTCGGCTGGTCGAGTGCCTCGGCCGGGACCGCACCAAGCATCAGGTCGCCGAGGTGACCTCCCTGGGGCTGGTCCAGATGACCCGCAAGCGCATGGGAACGGGCCTGCTGGAGGTGTTCTCCGAGCCCTGCGAGCATTGCGCAGGTCGGGGGATGATCACCCACGGGGAACCGGTGGGGAACACCCCGTCCTACACTTCCCAGGGGGAGGTGCGCTCCGGCAAGGGCTCGAAGAAGCGGCGCAAGAAGGGCGGCAAGCCCCAGTCCGGCGGCGGTGACCAGCCGTCGGGCGAGCTCAGCTCCGAGGATCGGCAGAAGCAGGAGAAAGCCCGCCAGGCACTTGCCCAGGTGGCGGCCGCGACGACGGGCCACGCGGAGGAGGACACCCAGGCCAAGGATTCACCGGCCAAGGATTCACCGGCCAAGGGCTCACCGGCCAAGAACATCGGGGAGAAGGATTCTGCGGCCGGGACCGTCGCAGAGGAGGAGCCCGGCTCCGGACGCCGTCGACGCGGACGCAAGCCACGTCGGGCCACCGGCGGCGGTCAGCCCGACTCCGCCGGGGGCGAGGCCCGGAGCTCGGCGTCGGCAGACGAAGGCTCAGATGCGGGGCAGACGCCGGTGCTCACCATCGGTGGTGAACCGGTGCCGGTTCCGCGCGGGGAGTCCGGCGCGGCGGCAGAGACCACGGGTTCGTCGGAGGCGAGCCGGCCTGTCTCGCTGGACTCTCTGGACGAGGCGCTGGCCTCCCGCGCCGGTGACGGTGAGTCCGGGGAGCAGGAGAAGTCCTCCTCCCCAGCCGCCTCAGCCGGCCGTCCTGCCGGCCGTCCTGCCGGCCGTCGTCGGCGCCGAGCCGCTGGATCCGCCCAGGGGGCCGGCGGCGAGGTGCATGAGGTCGCCGCCGCGGTCACCGGCCCCAGCCGGACCTTCAGCAGCACGGTCTCCACGGGAGGGACGGAGGAATCCTCGGCGCCTGCGGGCTCGGCCGGTGAGCCGGTGATGTTCGGCGTCGGCGTCAGTGCTGAGGAGATCAGCCAGACCTCTCCGCGGGCCGATGAGGAGGCCTCGGGAGCTGAGGACGGATCCGGCGCAGACACCGGAGATCAGGCAGATGCGGATTCCTCGCGGTGACCGGCGTGTCGCGGCGACTCCCAGTTGCTGCTGAGCACTTCATCCCGTAAAGTGGATCCCTGGTGTCATCGGCACCAGCACGTCTTCTGCGCTCGGAAGAGTATGAGTACACCGGCAGTCCGACGACCCGCACGCCTGAGCTCCTCAGCCGTTCCGCGAGTCCCACATGACCGTCGTCGAGTCCTCGTCTCCGGCCAGATCCAGAATTGTCAGCAATTGTCATCGAGAGAAGTGAGTCCCAAGTGGTGTACGCGATTGTCCGCGCAGGCGGCCGCCAGGAGAAGGTTTCCGTCGGAGACCTCGTGACCCTTGACCGCGTCCCCGCCGAGGCAGGCAGCACCATTGAGCTGCCGGCAGTGATGCTGGTGGACGGGGACAAGATCACCACCGCAGCCGACGACCTGGCCAAGGTCACGGTGTCTGCCGAGGTCCTGGAGAACATCCGCGGCAAGAAGGTGGTCATTCACAAGTTCAAGAACAAGACCGGCTACCACAAGCGGCAGGGTCACCGTTCTGAGCTGACCCGTGTGAAGGTCACCTCCATCGCCTGAGCGGCGCCGGAACGACGACGCACGCTCAACCTGTTCAACATACCTACCCAGCTGAGAGGCAGGCAGTCCCATGGCACATAAGAAGGGTGCGAGCTCTACTCGCAACGGTCGTGACTCGAACGCGCAGCGCCTCGGCGTGAAGCGTTTCGGCGGCCAGGCCGTCAACGCCGGTGAGATCCTGGTCCGCCAGCGCGGCACCAAGTTCCACCCCGGCACCAACGTCGGACGCGGCGGCGACGACACCCTGTTCGCCCTGGCCGACGGCGCCGTGGAGTTCGGCAGCCGTCGCGGCCGCAAGGTCGTCAACATCGTCCCAGCCGCACAGTGAACGCGGCGCCGGGCTGAGCTGGGCGCCACGCGTCCAGCGGGCCCGGACGACTGAGCCACACCAGATCGAGGACGGGCCGTGACGGTCCGTCCTCGATCTGTCTTAACAGCCGGTCCACCACCGGCGCACCGGCCCCTGAGAAGGAGCATCACCATGGCACACTTCGTCGATCGCGTCGTGCTGCACGCCTCCGGCGGTGACGGAGGGCACGGTTGCGTGTCCGTCCACCGCGAGAAGTTCAAGCCGCTGGGAGGCCCCGACGGCGCCGACGGCGGAGACGGCGGAGATGTCGTCCTCGTGGTCGACCCGCAGACGACCACCCTTCTCGACTACCACCACCGGCCGCATCGTCGCGCGGAGAGCGGCGGCGTCGGCCAGGGCGGGCTGCGTCACGGCCGCCGCGGTGCGCCCTTGGAGCTCCCGGTGCCCGACGGCACCGTGGTCAAGGACCGTGACGGCACTGTCCTGGCCGATCTGATCGGCGACGGCGCCCGGTGCACGATCGCGGAGGGAGGCCAGGGCGGCCTCGGCAACGCGGCGCTGGCCTCCAGACGGCGCAAGGCACCGGGCTTCGCGCTCCTCGGCACACCCGGTGAGACCCGTGACGTCGTCCTCGAACTCAAGACGGTGGCCGACATCGCCCTGGTCGGGTTCCCCTCGGCCGGCAAGTCGAGCCTCATCGCAGCGATGAGTGCCGCCCGCCCGAAGATCGCAGATTATCCCTTCACCACGCTGATCCCGAACCTCGGGGTGGTGCAGGCCGGCGAGACCCGATTCACCGTCGCAGACGTGCCCGGCCTCATCCCGGGTGCCGCCGAAGGACGTGGGCTGGGGCAAGAGTTCCTTCGCCACGTGGAGCGCTGCGCGGCGCTGGTCCATGTGCTCGACTGCGCCTCCCTGGAGACCGATCGGGACCCGCTGAACGACTTCGAGGCGATCGAGGCCGAACTGGCGGCGTACAGCCCCGATGCCGTGATCGATGCCTCCGGGCACACCGGCGAGTCTGCTGTGCCCCTCAACGAGCGGCCGCGCCTGGTCGTGCTCAACAAGACGGACCTGCCCGACGGCTCGGCCATGGCGGACATGGTCCGCGAGGAGCTGGAGTCCCGGGGGCTGCGCGTCTTCGACGTCTCGGCGCTGGACAGATCCGGGCTGCGTGCGCTCGGCTTCGCCATGGCAGAGATCGTTGAGCAGGCGCGTCGTCAGCGGGAGACCCAGCCGGCTCCGGTGCCGATCACAGTGCGCCCGCAGGCGGTGAACGCCAAGCCGTTCACCATCACTCGCGAGGAGAAGGGCGGCGAGCCGCTCTTCCGTGTCCGCGGCGCGAAGCCCGAGCGGTGGATCCTGCAGACCGACTTCTCCAACGACGAGGCCGTGGGCTACCTGGCGGACCGTCTGGCGAAGATCGGGATCGAGGATGAACTCTTCCGCATCGGCGCTACGCCGGGGGACGCCGTGGTCATCGGTGACGACGCCGACGGCGTCGTCTTCGACTGGGAGCCCACCATGGTCGGCGGCGCTGAGCATCTGGCAGGCCCCCGCGGCACCGACCTGCGCTTCGAGGACTCCAACCGTCCGACCCGCGAGCAGAAGCGCGAGGAGCAGCAGGCCCGCCGCGACGCCAAGGCCTCCGTACGTGCAGAGATGGACGCCCAGTACACCCATTGGGACGCCGAGGAGACGGTCGCCGGCGCGGAGGACGAAACGGAGGTCGTCTACACCCACGGCGATCCCGACGCGGAGCTGCGCGTGGAGAGCCGAGGCACCTGGACCGATGCGGAGCACGCTGCGGGTGCTGCAGACGAGGCTGCTGGTGAGGCTGCTGATGACGACTCCGGCCCGGTCGAGCAGGACGCAGGGGAGAGCCGACGATGAGTACGCCTCGATTGACCCAGTCGGCCATCACGCAGCGCAGTGAGATCACCCGGGCCCGTCGCCTCGTGGTGAAGGTCGGCTCGTCGTCGTTGACCACGATCGACGGCGGCATCTCGGTGGACGCCCTCAATCGTCTGGTCGACTCGCTGCAGGTCCTGCGGGCTCGCGGCACCGAGATCGTGCTGGTCTCCTCCGGCGCCATCGCCGCGGGTCTGGCTCCCCTCGGCCTGGCCCGTCGGCCCCATGATCTCGCCACCCAGCAGGCGGCCGCCGCCGTGGGTCAGGGACTGCTGCTGGCCCACTACAATCGTGCGTTCGCCACGTACCGGACCACGGTCTCGCAGGTGCTGCTGACCGTGGAGGACCTGATCCGACGGACCCAGTACACCAACGCCCTGCGAGCGATCGAGAAGCTGCTCAGTCTGGGTTCGGTGCCGATCGTCAACGAGAACGACGCGGTGGCGACCCACGAGATCCGCTTCGGGGACAACGACCGGCTCGCCGCTCTGACCGCCAATCTGGTCCGGGCTGACGGTCTGGTGCTGCTCTCGGATGTCGATGCTCTGCACGACGGCCCACCCGAGCAGGGCGGGCGGCCGGTGTCGACGGTGCGCAGCCCGGAGGACCTTGAGGGAGTCACCTTGGGGCGTCGCGGCAAGGCCGGGGTGGGGACCGGAGGCATGATGACCAAGGTCGAGGCCGCGCAGATCACGGCCGCCAATGGGATTCCTGCGATGCTCACCTCTGCCGACCAGGCGGCGCGGCTCTTCGCCGGGGAGGATGTCGGGACCTACTTCGTGGCGCGCGGACGCCGTCGGGGGGCGCGTTCGGCCTGGCTGGCGCACCTTGCTCATGTCAAAGGCCGGCTGATCATCGACGACGGCGCCGTCGCCGCCGTCGTCGACGGCCGTCGGTCCCTGCTGCCCGCCGGCCTCAGCAGGGTTGAAGGTGAGTTCGAGGCCACGGACCCCGTCGAGATCGCCGACCTGCGCGGTGTGGTGCGGGCACGGGGCCTGGTCGGATTCTCCTCGACGGAGCTGCCGACCATGCTCGGCCGGTCCACGGCGGATCTCGGCCGTGACCTGGGCACTGACTACGAACGTCCCGTCGTGCACACTGATGACATGGTCAGGATTCCAGTGCTCTGAGCGCGGATCCTGCACTCAGGGGGACATCCAGAGGATGAGATGTCCTCCAGATCCGGTTCACGGACGGACAACGACGACTAGGCTGGAGAACATGAGCGAGCAGCAGACGACTGACCAGCCGGCCGCTGAGGGCCAGGCCGCAGAGGACCACGCCCAGGATCTGGGCGCCGAGATCCGCCGCATCTCCGACCGGGCACGGGCGGCCTCGAAACGCCTGGCCCAGCTGGACCGGGACCATAAGGATCGGACGCTGCATGCGATCGCTCGAGGTCTGCGAGAGTCCTGCGCAGCCCTGCTGAAGGCCAATCGCGAGGACCTCGACCACGGTCGCGAGGCGGGGCTCAGCCGCGCGCTTCTCGACCGGCTGGCTCTCGACGAGCCACGGATCGAACAGCTTGCCGCTGCGGTGGAGGAGATCATCGGCCTCGACGATCCGACCGGCCGCGTGGTGCAGGGGCGCACGCTGCCCAACGGGCTGCGTCTGACCCAGGTGACGGTCCCGCTCGGGGTCATCGGGGTGGTCTACGAGGCCCGACCCAACGTGACTGTGGACATCGCGGCCCTGGCGCTGAAGTCGGGCAATGCGGCGCTGCTGCGCGGCGGGTCGGCGGCGCAGCGCACCAACGAGGTGCTGCTGTCCGTCATCCGGGAGGCCCTGCGCGCCACCGCGGCTCCGGTGGATGCGGTGCTCAGCATCGACGCCTGGGGACGGGAAGGCGCCACGGAGCTGATGACGCAGCTCGGCTCCGTCGACGTGCTGATTCCGCGCGGCGGTCGTGAGCTGATCCAGCACGTGGTCAGGACCTCCAGGGTCCCGGTGATCGAGACCGGCGAGGGCAACGTGCACATCTACATCGATGCGACCGCCGATGCCGACACAGCTCGCGACATCGTGGTCAACGCGAAGACCCATCGCCCCAGCGTCTGCAACGCGGCCGAGACCCTGCTGCTGCACAAGGACGCGGAGAAGGCTGGTCGGGAAGTCCTGCGAGGCCTTCTGCGTGCGGGGGTGGATCTGCATCTGGACCCGCGGGCCAGAGACTGGCTGCCTGTCGCCGAGCCGGAGGACCCCGCGCAGGACCGTACCGAGGGGGAGGTCATCGAGCTCACTGACGATGACTACGCGACCGAGTATCTGGACCTGGACATCGCCGTGGGGGTGGTGGACTCGCTCGACGAGGCCATCGAGCACATCTCCCGGTGGAGCACCGGCCACACCGAGGCGATCGTCACCGACTCCGTCGCTCATGCGGATCGGTTCGTCTCGGAGGTCGACGCAGCGGCGGTGATCGTCAACGCATCCACACGGTTCACCGACGGGGGCGAGTTCGGTCTCGGCGCGGAGGTCGGCATCTCGACGCAGAAGATGCACGCCCGAGGCCCGATGGGCATGGGACAGCTGACCACCACCAAGTGGGTCGTCCGGGGTGAGGGGCAGATCCGGGGCTGATCCTTCGAGGTCACTGACGCGCTGAGGCGCCTGAGCAGACGATGAGCTCCATCTGGCGATCTATGGACCTGTGCCAGGGGTTTGGGTAGCGTGTGTGATGTCAGACACTTTCGGGGTCTGGCTGACAAGCACATACGTCGAAGGAGCAATCATGAACCTGGGCGATTATGACTGGCTCGGGCTGGTCGAGAAGCTCGTCATAGCTCTCGTCATCCTTCTGGTCACGTGGATCCTGGCCAAAGTCGTCAAATGGGCTGTGGTGAAGCTCGTCACCCGAGTGCCGTTCTTCCAGCGCGGGGAGGACCGCGGGCAGTCCTTGGGCGATGGAATCGGCCAGATTGCTTCGTTGCTGATCTGGCTGTTCGGCCTGGTGGCCATCCTGCAGGTCTTCGCACTCGAGCAGGTCCTGGGTCCGGTCCAGGAGCTGCTCCACGTCTCCCTGGGCTTCCTGCCCAACATCATCGCGGCCGGTGTGATCTTCTTCATCGGTTTCGTGATCGCCCGTCTCGTGAAGCAGCTCATCGAGGCGACGATCGGTCGCGTGAACTTCCACGGCCTCTTCAACCGGGCCAAGTCTGCCGCTGACCGCACCAGCGCCACCGCCGCAGGGCCGGCGCAGGGCGCGGCGGAGCAGGCCCCGCAGGGATACTCCCCCGAGGCCGCTGACCTGAATCGGAGGATCACCTCCACGATCGCGAACGTGGTCTTCGCCGTCATCGTGATCGTCGTCGGCATCGCCGCTCTGCAGGTGCTCGGGATCTCCGCCATCTCGGAGCCAGCGACCGCGATGCTCGACATGATCCTCAACGCGATCCCGGCGATCATCGCCGCAGCGCTGATCCTCGGTGTGGGTGTGCTGATCGCCAAGTTCATCGGTGACCTTCTGGACTCCACGCTGAGCAGCATCGGCACCGACCGGTTCGCCGCGAACCTCGGCATCGAGCCGCAGCAGGCGAGCGTCTCTTCGATCCTGGCAAAGGTCGCGCAGGTGGCGATCGTGCTGTTCTTCGCCATCATGGCCGCTCGTGCGCTGAACTTCCCGGAGATCACCCTGATCCTCAACGAGGTGCTCAGCCTCGGTGGTCGGGTGCTCTTCGGTGCGGTCATCATCGGTGTCGGCTTCTTCATCGCGAATCTGCTGGCCCGCACGGTCGGCGGCGGCACCGCGAGCACGATCATCCGCTACGGCACGCTGGCGCTGTTCATCGCGATGGGCCTGCAGTACATGGGCATCGCGGATTCGATCATCAACCTCGCCTTCGGCGCGGTGGTCGTCGGAGGTGCCCTCGCCGCGGCCCTGGCCTTCGGGCTGGGTGGACGCGAGACGGCCGCACGCACGCTGAAGAAGCTCGAGGGGAAGGTCGGCGATCAGGAGGCTCCGACAGCACCGCGAGCCTCCGGTGGTGCGGCTGCTCCCGGCACCCCGCCGAGCACCCCGCCACGGGCGCCCTGACCCTGGAAGGATCGTGCAGGAGGGGCCCAGTTCGGACTCTTTCGCGCATCGGAAGGCATCGGTGCGCCGAGGGGCGAGCTGGGCCCCTTTTCGCGTAGACTTGCGATGTTCTGACCCATCCGTAGAGGGAGAGGCATGCTCAACCTGCCGTTCGCCGCCATGGTGCTCGCCGCCGAGGGTGAAGAGGAGATCGCGCTCTTCATGCCAGCTGAGTGGTTCGGCATCATCATGTTCATCGTGCTGATGCTGCTGCTGCTGACCACCGTCGCGTTCTCGAGCAAGAGCAAGAGCCCCGCGGCCCGGGAGCATGAGGACCACTGAACGTAGTGCCTCCCCAGTCCTCCGCCACCTCCGATCCCGGACGCCGCCGGATCCGCCTGGGCATCATGGGCGGCACCTTCGACCCGATCCACCATGGGCACCTGGTGGCCGCCAGCGAGGTGGCCAGCGAGTTTCAGCTGGACGAGGTCGTCTTCGTCCCGACCGGCCAGCCGTGGCAGAAGGCCGAACGTGATGTCACCGCAGCGGAGCATCGGTATCTGCTCACGGTGATCGCCACGGCGGCCAATCCGCGGTTCACCGTCTCCCGGGTCGACATCGACCGGGCTGGTCCCACCTATACGATCGATACGTTGCGGGACTTTCGGCGGCTCTATCCCGAGGCGGAGCTGTTCTTCATCACCGGCGCGGACGCCATGGCCCAGATCATGTCCTGGAAGGACGTGGAGGAGCTCTGGGAGCTCGCCCACTTCGTCTCGGTGACTCGCCCTGGATTCGTCTCGGAGGATTTCGGACGCACCGAGCAGATCTCGCTGATGGAGATCCCTGCCATGGCGATCTCGTCCACCGACTGCCGCGAGCGGGTGCGTGACAGTAAGCCTGTCTGGTATCTGGTGCCGGACGGTGTGGTGCAGTACATCGCCAAACACCGCCTGTATCAGGATCTCCAGGCCGGGGGAGAGGCATCCGGCGAGCCGGGCGGGCAGGACGCGGAGCGGAGACATAGCATGGACGAAACCCCGCGATCA
The DNA here is from genome assembly GCF_054782935.1 of Nesterenkonia suensis. NCBI lineage: Bacteria > Bacillati > Actinomycetota > Actinomycetes > Micrococcales > Micrococcaceae > Nesterenkonia > Nesterenkonia suensis. The sequence goes on from NZ_BAAGRN010000001.1 coordinate 1,165,929, forward strand.
CGGACCGCACACAGTCCGCAGGAGGCTACGAGATGACTGCAGAGAACCCTGAGCAGGGCGACGGCGGCGCCGACCTCCGAGCACGCTACCTGCCGGTGTCTCGCAAGGAGCTGCGCCGACGCCGCGAGGCTGAGCTGGCCGCGCAAAGCGCCGGCGAACAGTCCGTCGGCGCGGTCACGGAGGGCGAGGACGCGGCAGACGGTGACGCACCGGCCGCCGAGGAGGCACCCGCGGCGCCGGCGAGGCCGGTCTCGGCGTCGAGCCTCGTCGATGAGGACACCCAGACCGCGAGCACGCCCGTCATCTCCGATGGCCAGGCAGAGCCCTCCGCGGAGGATGCGGTCGAGGACGCTGATCTCGTGGATGAGACGGAATTCGACGACGCTCCGGGGGAGGCGGTCGACTCGGCTGATGAGGACTCTGATCCCGAGGATTCGTCCGCGTCGACTTCCCCCACGGAGTCCGAGGTCCTGGAGGACGCCAGTGACGTGGCCGAGAGTGCTGCGGACGAGCGGCCCCAGGATGACCTCGCCGACGAGATGGCGGATTCCACAGAGACCGGTCTTGAGACCCTGGGGGAGGGAGAGTCCCAGGGTGGCGATCTGCGCGACGAGGATGCTGATGTCGTGAAGGACGAGGCCGCGTCTGAGGACGAGGCTGAGGCTGAGGACGAGGACGAGGCTGAGGACGAGGCTGAGGATCCTGATGAAGAGACAGCGCCCATCCCCGCCTCGCGGAGGGCGCGTCGACTTCTGCGGGAGACCGGCAGTCTGGACGCCCTCACCGACGAACGGCTGCGGGAGATCGATCAGCTCACCGCCGAGATCACCGCGCGGCCAGAGCAGGATCCGCAACGAGTGGACCCCGAGCTGCTGAAGAAGCAACAGGCGATGGCGGCCAAAGCCATGCAGGCCAATCAGGAGCGGCGTCGCAAGGAGCTGGAGGACGAGGCGCGCGAGCGTGCCCGTCGGCGTCATGAGCGCCCTGAGTCCGAGATCATCACCCGGAAGGCGCTGCGTGCCTACGTCTCCTCCGATGACCCGGAGCACCTGGACGTCGCCACCGGAGAGATCGACCCGGTCGAAGCCCGGGGCGCCCACGGTCTGGACCTTGATGACATGGTGGAGCACACCTCGCGCCAGGCCTCGCGCCAGGCCGTCCTGCTGTGGCTGGTCATCGTCCTCGCCGCGCTGTTGCTGATCACCGTCGGCGTGGTGCTCTTCAGCGTTCTCTGACCCCCCCCTGGACCCCACCCATCCGGTGCCACGGCACCGGCGACCTAGGAGCATCGACTCGACGTGACCATCCCGGAGACGGTCCTGACCGAGCTGCGCACCGCCGCGGCTGCCGCAGCGGACAAACTTGCCACTGACATCGTCGGCCTGGACGTGGGGGAGAGGGTCGGCATCACCGATGCCTTCCTCCTCTGCTCGGCCCCTTCAGATCGCCAGATCAGTGCCATCGTCGACGAGATCGAGCAGCGGCTCAAGGAGCAGCACCACTCGGCTCCACTGCGGCGAGAGGGCCGAGAGTCCGGCACATGGGTCCTGCTGGACTACGGCCACATGGTCATCCATATCCAGCACGAGCAGGAACGCGTGCTCTATGGATTGGACCGGCTCTACGCCGAGGTCGATCGTGTCGACCTGCAGCTTCCGGAGACTGGAGCGGGTGTGCAGGACTGCTGAATCATCCCAGTCATCGCCCCAGGTCAGACGCTGATCAGGGTGTGATGAGCGCCACAGGAGCTCGATTTGCGTCTGTGCTCGACGGGTGAGTAAAGTATAGGAGTCGTCACGGCGACGAGGACAACACAATACGGGGGTATGGCGCAGCTGGTAGCGCGTCTGCATGGCATGCAGAAGGTCACGGGTTCGAGTCCCGTTACCTCCACCGAGAGGCTGAGGGCCGGATCCATCGTGGATCCGGCCCTCAGTCGTCTCTGCGACGAGGATGCCATTTAGGGCCCTGGGCCGCTCGACCAGCGGTGCCACCTCCTCGGATCCGGTCTGCGACGCGCTGATGACAGGTGGAGGGGCAGGACAGGGTCGCTAGGGTGGACCTGACCTCTGGCCCGGACAGCGAGTCACCCACCGAGCCTCCTCCTGAGTCCACGGAGTGTCTCCCATGAGTGAACCCCAGCCCACAGCCCGTCGCCGCCCAACAGCGGGGGTACGGCAGGCGCTACGTTCATCAACTGGTCTGGCAGCGTCTCCTCCACTCCCCGGCTGCGTTGCAGCCCAAGCGGCACTGAGGAGCTGGCCGAGGTCATCTCCGCCGCAGCTGCCGCCGAGGAGGTCGTCCGACCGGTCGGCTCAGGGGATTCCTCCCTGCCGTTGATGACGACTGACGACGTGCTGGTCAGCCTGGACCGGCTCTCCGGCCTCCTCGAGACTGATGGGCGCTCCAGGACTGCCAGCGTGCTCCCGGGGACAGGCCTGGGAGAGCTCGGATCCCAGCCGGCGGAGCAGGGGCTGGCCATGGAGAACCTCGGAGACGTCGACTATCAGTCGATCGCCGGGGCGCTTGCCACCGGCACCCACGGCTCCGGGGCCACCTTGGGAAATCTCTCCTCGTCGGTGGTGGGGGGCCAGCTCGTCGACGGACGCGGTGAGTTCGTGGACTTCGGTGTCGACGCCGGGGCGGGCGAGGAGGACCCTCTGCTGCGGGCGGCCCAGGTCTCATTGGGAGCGCTGGGCGTGTTCACTCGACTGACGCTGCGTCTGGAGCCCGCCTACGAGCTGCACCGCGTGAACGTGATGACACATCTCGACTGGGTTCTCGAGCATTTCGAGCACCTCATCGCCGCCCATCGCAGCGTGGGCTTCTAGTGGTACCCGCGCAGCGATCTGGCTCAGGTGCGGATGTTGAACAAGCCAGGGGAGGGTCCGGACGCGGATGAGCCAGGTGCCATGCCGCCGGGGGAGGTCAAGACCGATGAGATCGGTGCCTCCTACGAGATCATCCCCAACTCTCGCGACCTGCGGTTCGAGGAGACGGAGTACATGCTCCCGCTCGACCCCTCATTGGAAGCGTTTCGGCTGGTCCGTGAACGGGTGAAGGCTCGGCATCGGGGCAGGGTGGGCTGGCGCGTCCTGGTGCGGACGATCGCCCCGGATCGCGCGCTGATCAGCACGGCTCAGCATCGACCGACGATGACCATCGCCCTGCTTGAGAACGCCTCGCTGGATCATCAGGAGTACTTCGCGGATCTCGAGCCGCTGCGGCGGGCCTTCGGCGGCAGGCCCCACTGGGGGAAGAAGCATTTCCTGGCGGCGCCTGAGTTGGGCCAGCTCTACCCGGAGTGGGCGGAATTCCTGGCCCACCGTGAGCGGATGGATCCTGAGCATGTCTTCGTCAACGAACATCTCTCCGCACATCTCGGGCTCCAGGAGACACCAGAGAAGGAGGCCGGATGAATGAGGGGCCCGTGGATGCCCCACGGAGGTCCGACGGCGTCGGCAGATGGCGGTGGGCCTTCTCTGCTGGCTGGATCCCACCCGCGAGCACCGGGCACGAGCCGGAGTTCACCAGCCGCGAGGTGTTGTGCCTGATGAATCCCGAAGCTGAGCCGGCCTGCGCAGAGGTGACGGTGCACCATGCCGACCGTGACCCTGTGGGTCCCTATCGGATTCTTGTGGACGCAGGCCGCGTCAGGCACGTGCGCATCAACGATCTCATCGATCCGGAGGCCGTGCCCTTGGGCGTGCCCTACGGCTTGACCGTGAGCAGCGACGTGCCGGTGATCGTCCAGCTGGCTCACGTGGACACCCGGAGCACGTGGACACCCGGAGTGGGGTGCTGAGCACCGCGTTGCTCAACGGGGTCCCGGGAGACTGACGAACGGCTGAACCGCTGAGGCGCTCAGTGTCGGCGGAGCTGCCGGATCAACTCGTCCTTGGTCATGTCGGAGTAACCGGTCATGCCGAGCTCCTTGACCCGCTCCCGAAGCTGCTCGACGGTGCGGTGCTCGTAGTTCGAGGCGTCACCGCCTTTCGCTCCGACGTCGCTGCGGCCCTCTCTGGCGGCCTGGTTCGCGATCCGAGCGGCCTTCTCCTTGGGCTCGCCGTCATCTCTCAACCTCTCATAGAGCTCTTCATCCTTGATGCGGTCCCGTGCCATCTCAGAATCCCTTTCCTCCGGTCACCGGGATCACCGATCCCGAGACATAGGATGCTTCCTCGCTGGCCAGATACACATAGGCGCCGGCAAGCTCCGCCGGCTGGCCCGGACGACCCAGGGGCGTGTCCTGCCCGAACTGCTCGACGGCCTCGTCGGGGAATCCCGTGGCAGGGATCAGCGGAGTCCAGATCGGCCCCGGGGCCACGGCATTGACGCGGATGCCCTTTCCGCCGAGCTCCAGGGCCAGTGCTTCGGTGAAGGCGACCTGCGCAGCCTTGGTCATGGCGTAGTCGAACAGCGGAGGCTTGGGCCCGACCGCCTGGATCGAGGTGGTGGTGATGATCGAGGCCCCAGGTCTCAGATGAGGCGCTGCCTCGCGGGTGATCACCACATGGGCCAGCAGGTTGGTGTCGAACACGCGCCGAACCTCGTCGGTGGGCACAGTCTCGATGCCGTCCCGCTGCCGCTGGTAGGCGGCGTTGAGGATCAGGACATCGAGCCCGCCCAAGTCCGCGACGGCCCGGCTGACGGCGCCCACGGCATCATCCTCGTCGGTGATGTCCGCCGGGTAGGCGAACGCACGCCGACCTTCCTGCTCGACCAGCCGGGTGGTCTGTTCGGCGTCCGCAGCCTCTTCGGGGAGGTGGATGAAGGCGACGTCGGCACCCTCGCGGGCGTAGGCGATCGCCACGGCTCGTCCGATGCCGGAGTCGCCTCCGGTGATCAGGGCCTTCTTTCCCCGGAGACGATCGTGACCGACCCACGTCTCTTCTCCGTGGTCCGGCGTGGGCGTGGTGGGCCCGGTGAGCCCCGGCTGCTGGTGCTGCTGCTGAGCCGGGAGCGGGGCCTCGCGGTGCATGGTCCGTGGGTCGCGGGGCGTGTCAGCGGCGGTCATCGGCTGCCTCCTGTCGAAAGCTGACGCCTGTCACCTCCAACCTACGCCGGGTGCGGAGGCAGTCAACGGGCGGGCGAGGATTCTCGGAGAACTTCCAGGATTCCGGGTGGTGGCGTGAAGAAGACCGGTGCTGGGCGCAACGGGGGCTGATCATCCACGGCTGTTGGGGATCAGTCGGCCGGTGAGCAGCCGACGCCCCAGGAGGAACGTCGTGAGCACTCCGGCGGTGACGAGCACGAAGGACAACGGAGCGCCTCCGAGGCCCAGCACCACGCGCAGACCCATGCCCACCGTCACTGTCAGGGTCAGGATAATCACGCCGTCGGGCCATACTCGAGAGGGGCGGCGCCAGGTGCGCAGCAACAGGACGCTCAGGGCCCAGGCGAGCACGAAGGGCGAGGCAGTGGAGAGGACGTCCAGCACTCCGAGCCCGCTCAGGTGAGTGCGGTTCCCCAGGACGGCGAACAGGATGATCAACGCGGCGTCGACAGGCAGCATCCATCCCGAGTGGCGGCGCCCTGCAGGATGGCGGACAGGGGAACGGCAGGCGGTGAGGTGGGGCTCAGAGGCGTTCATCCTGGCCAGCATAGGTGGTCGCGCTGAAGGTTGTGTCCCAGCATACAACCTCAGATGATTGTAACTCTATTGACAACCTATTATAGTTGTGAACATGTTCGTCATGACACTGGATCAGCGGGGCTCCCGCGATCGACCGGATCTGGTGGATCAGGCCGTCACGGAGTTCGGGGCGCGCGCCGCAGAACACCTGGTGCGCCCCTTCCAGCGCACTGCCGGAGATGAGGTTCAGGGTGTCCTCGATGACGCCGGCGCGGTCCTGGCGGTCACGCTGTGGGCCGCGCGCACCGAGCAGTGGAGCATCGGGATCGGGGTCGGGGCTGTGCGCACCCCGCTGCCGCAGGAGACCCGCGCGGGCAGTGGTCAGGCCTTCGAGGCCGCTCGCGAGGCCGTCACGCGGGCCAAGCGCGCCTCGGGGGGAGTGGCCCTCAGTGCCGGAGGACTCCAGGAGCATGCCGCTGAACAGGTTGAGGCCTTGGTGCAGATGCTCGGCGAACTGGAGCGCCGCCGCACCGACTCCAGCCAGGAGGCCGGTGAGCTGATCGCGCAGGGTCTCTCCCAGGCGCAGGCCGCCGAGCGGCTCGGGACCAGTCAGCAGGCGGTCTCACGCAGGCTCCAGCGCGGGCTCTGGGCGGAGACGCGACGGGTCATGTCAGTGGCCGCAGAGATTATGGACGTCATGCATCAGGATTGTGATCGGCGCAACGTTCAGGGGGTCCACGAGTGACCATCGCAGCCACCATTCTGCTGCTGCTCTCCGCCGCACCGGCCGCACTGTCGCTCCTGCCGCACGGGATGCGCCCCTCCTTGGGGCTGCTGGGCTCCACGGCGCTGGTCCAGCTGGCGCTGCTGGCCGCCGCGGGGCTGTGTGCGCTGCAGGCCTCCGGGTCCGACGGCGGCGGCTGGGGCCCCGCGCTCGTGATCACCGCGACGGTGGCGGCCTGCCTGGGTGGCTCCGGGGTCTCGCTGGCGGTGCTCGACACGGCGACAAGGTTCGACGCGCGACAGCACGCCCAGGGGGACCTGCCGGTGCTGCGCGGCGGCGCCTGGATCGGCCTGCTCGAGCGCCTGGCGGTGGTGTCCACGCTGCTCATGGGGTGGCCGGAGGGGCTTGCCGTGGTGCTCGCGGTCAAAGGGCTGGCTCGCTATTCGGAGCTCAAGCAGCCCAACGGCGCGGCGGAGCGTTTCATCATCGGGACTTTCTGCTCCGTCCTCTGGGCCTCCGCCTGTGCAGGTGTGGCAACTCTCGGCATGGCGAGCTGAGGGTGCCCCGGCGGGCTGGCAGGCGTTACGTCCCTCCATGTGCAACAGGCGGTTGCGTATAGACAGGGGTGGGAGTAGGGTGGCAGTCATAAGCAACCAGACGTTGCACTTAGATGATGCCGCGAGACCCTCGACGGCACGCCAGGGAGGCCGGTCATGTCAGAGCACACGTGCACACCAGGTCACGAGGAGGATGCCGCAGGCATGGAGGAAGGAAGCATCACCCGAACGATAGAGGTGGAGGCGCCTCCGCATGTCGTCTACGAAGTCATCAGCTCACCGGGTCATCTGGTGAAATGGTGGCCGGAGCAGGCGGACTTCATCCCTGGGGAGGGGGAGACCGGCACGCTGGTCTTCGGTGAATCCTGCGGTGGAGGCCATGCCGAGACCGTGTCGCTGACCGTTGTCGCGGCGGAGCCGCACCGCCGCTTCTCATTCAGGTGGGTCTATGACGCAGCACAGGCCGAGCCGGGGAACTCCCTGCTGGTGACCTTCGAGATCACGCCGCGGCGCGGAGCGCAGGCCTCCACGGTGACGATGACCGAGACCGGCTTCAGGGAGCACGGCTGGAGCGAGACGATCGTCCGCGCGGAGCATCGGGATCACATCCGCGGGTGGGACATCTTCCTCCCGCGTCTGCGGGACTACGCGGCCGAGCTGGTGGCCACCGGATGAGTCTGCCGGATGTCGATCAGCCTCAGAGCTTCGACGACGATCTGTGGGACGCCGTCGGGGATCCGATGCGGCGCGCGCTGGTGGATCTGATGCTCAGCAGCGGACCCAGCAGCGCGACCCGACTCAGCGGGCAGGTGCCGGTCACCAGGCAGGCCGTGGCGAAGCATCTCGCTGTGTTGGAGCGCGTCGGGCTGGTTCGGGCACACCAGGAGGGTCGAGAGCGGAAGTTTGCGGTGAATGCCGAGCAGCTGGCGCGGGCCACCTCACAGCTCCACCATGTGGGGCGGCGCTGGGATGAGCGCCTGGGCAGGATCAAACAGTTGGCCGAGGAGGTTCACCGGTCACGGCAGAGCTGAAGCCGCGGAACCGAGGCACAGCTGTAGATTGACATAATGTAGATTATCGGGTCTTCTGCGGGAGCGTGCGAGGACCAGCTGGCCGGATCACTGCCGGGTCACCACGCAGGTCACCAGGCGGGTCGTCCTGAGCGGGTCGTCCTGAGCGGGTCGTCCAGGACTGGACCCGCGACGTTGATCAGGTCTGCCTGCCGAGGCGTGACGGGATACGCTTCTGACCATGAGTCAGTCCCCGCCGGAGCCAGCGGATGCCGCCGCCGCATGGATGCGCGACGACAGCTGGCCGTTGCTGTGTCCACTGCATGCCGAGGCGCAGGCGCCGCGGGTGGCCGCGACGTCTGCAGCGCCTGCACTGGCCATCCTGCGCCGCCGCGCGGACGGCTCGGTGAAGGGGCTCGCCTGCCCGTCCGGGCATCGGTTCGATGCCGCCAGACAAGGTTATGTCAATCTGCTGGTCGGGCGTGGGTCCGCAGCCACGCCCGACTCCGCCGCCATGATCATGGCCCGCGAACGCGTGCAGGACGCCGGGCTCTTCTCGGAGCTGACCGAGGTTCTGGTCAGGCTCGCGGACCGCTGGCTGGCCCCGGGCGCCGGATCTGCCGATCTCCTGCTCGACTGCGGATCCGGGACGGGATATCACCTGCGCAGCCTGCTGGATCAGCGATCATCTGCGCGCGGGGTGGCGCTGGACCTCTCCCCTGCCGGTCTCAGACGAGCCGCGCGAGACCCACGGACTCTCGCCCTCGCCTGGGATCTGTGGAGGCCGCTGCCCCTGGCGGACGGCACCGTGGACCTGCTCCTGGACATCTTCGCTCCGCGCAATGTCGAGGAGTACGCCCGGGTCCTCTCCCCCGGCGCGGCCGCTCTCGTCGTGACCCCGCGGCCGAGACATCTCCACGAGCTGGCGGGACACGGCCTGCTGAGCATGCAGTCGGACAAGCTCCCCGATCTCCGCGCGCAGATGCGCCGCTGCTTCTCCGAGCCGGTCGCTCATCAGGTCGTCACCTCACGGGTGCCGGTGAGCCCGGAGTCCGCCTGTGATCTGGTCATGATGGGACCGGCAGGACACCACCGGCAGGCCGCTGAGGTCGCTGCGCGGATCGCCGCGTCACAGGTGGCCGAGGTGACCATCGACCTGGATGTCACGGTGTGGCGACGAACACGTCCTTGAGCGCGTCAGGGGTGACGGGAACCCCCTGGTCAGGCAGAATGAAGAGGAGATGTGCCTCGCCAGGGCGGCCCCGGTCCCGGGGCGACTGGCGAGCGCCCGGCCGGATGGGGTCTTGAGGAGGTCCGTGCATGATCGAATGGTTCGGTGAGAATCTCTGGGCGGCCTGGCTCTCCCTGACCTTCGTGCTGCTCGTCCTCGAGCTCCTGATGCTCGACCTGCTCTTCCTCATGCTCGCCGCCGGCGCCGCGGCCGCGACGACGGTGGCGCTGGCCGGTGGCCCCGGGTGGATGCAGGTCGTCCTCGGGTCCGCCACTGCGCTGCTCATGCTGGGCGCGGTGAGGCCTGTGGCACTGAAGCACATGAGGAAGGGGTCCCAGGAGCAGCTGACCAACGTGGACCGGATGACCGGCATGGAGGCCCAAGCCCTGGAGACCGTGACTCATGATGCAGGCCTGGCCGAGGTTGACGGGGACACCTGGACCGCCCGCACAGCCGGAGACGTCCGGATCGAACCTGGCATGGCGGCCCTCGTGGAATCAGTCGACGGCGCCATCGTCTACCTCAGACCGGCTTCAGGGATCGAATGGCAGGATCCGGAACCTCGCGAAGCCTGATGGCCCGATTCCCACGACAGACACGAAGAACGGATATCCCATGGATGTAGCACTTCTCGTCGTACTGCTGGCGCTGATGGCGCTCGTCGTCATCATCCTGGTGCGCAGCGTACGGATCATCCCGCAGGCGCGCGCCGGCATCGTCGAACGCCTCGGCAAGTATCAGCGGACCCAGGGGCCTGGGCTGACGCTGCTCGTGCCCTTCATCGATCGGCTGGTCCCGCTGCTGGACATGCGTGAGCAGGTCGTGTCCTTCCCCCCGCAGCCGGTGATCACCGAGGACAACCTGGTGGTCTCCATCGACACGGTGGTCTATTTCCAGATCACCGACCCCAAGGCGGCCACCTACGAGATCCAGAACTACATCCATGCCGTCCAGGAGCTGACCACCACCACGCTGCGCAACGTGGTCGGCGGCATGCATCTGGAGGCCGCGCTGACCTCCCGAGATCGGATCAACGGTCAGCTCCGTGGTGAGCTGGACAAGGTCACCGGCCGCTGGGGCATCCGCGTGGCGCGCGTGGAGCTCAAGGCCATCGAGCCGCCGCTGTCCATCCAGGACTCCATGGAGAAACAGATGCGTGCCGAGCGTGACCGTCGTGCGGCCATCCTCACCGCGGAGGGCACCAAGCAGTCCGCGGTGCTGACCGCGGAAGGTGAGCGCCAGGCGGCGATCCTGCAGGCCGAAGGTGAGGCGCAGGCCCGGATCCTGGCCGCCAATGCGGAGGCCCAGGCCATCGAGACCGTGTTCAACGCGGTCCATGACTCCGAGCCGGGCCCGGAGCTGCTCTCGTATCAGTACCTGCAGACCCTGCCGGAGCTGGCCAAGGGCGACTCGAACACCATGTGGGTCATCCCCGGCGAGTTCGGCGATGCGCTCAAGGCCTTCTCCGGTGCGTTCACCGGCAACACCGAGGCCTCCGACGGTCGCAGCCCTGAGGAGCGGGAGGCTGAGCGTGCCGCCCGCGAGGAGCGGCTGCGCGAGCGTCGTGAGCGCAAGGAGCGCGAGGCCAAGGAACGCCGGGGCAAGCCCGCGATCTCCGACGCGATCGCTGACATGGCCTCCTCGGCACGCTCCACCTCGGTGACCGATGAGCACCCGAACTACGAGGGCACCCGGGACATCGAAGAGGAGGCACGGCGGGCTCAGACCGGAGGTGGCGTCGGCGCGCAGTCCCGCCCGGACCGCGAGTCGAGCACCGACACGCTGAAGCGGATCGCTGAGTCGGCTCCACCGGAGGCAGACCCGTCGATCAGTTCGGGCCATGGAGTCGAGGACTCCGCGCAGCAGTCGCTTCCACAGAACCCCCGGCCTCCGGCTGTCGACCCGTACGGGAACCAGCACCGACAGCAGGGACATCAGGGGCAGCACGGACCGGGTGGCCAACCCGGGCAGCAGGGGCAGCCTGGTCAGCAGTCTCCCCAGGAGCCTCCCCGCGGGCAGACCTGGCCACAGCCCGGCCAGGGATCGCCTGGACGTCGGGGCGGCCCTCCCCCGCAGAAGGCCTGACCCGCACCTCTCGACACAGGGGCGGCCACCGGAGCAGGAACGAGCCAGCCTGCCACGGGAGCCAGCTCACAGGGGGTGCCCGGAATATCCGGGCACCCCCTGCTGTTGAGCACCACGACAACATCTGTCCCCAGCAGTGGAGGAGAATGCCGATGAGCGATCGCAGTCTGCGCGGGATGCGCCTGGGTGCGCAGTCCATGGAGACCGAGCAGGGTGTGGAGCCGGCACCGCGTCAGAACGTCGAGTATGTCTGCGAAGACGGCGAGAAGATCACCGTCACGTTCGCAGCCGATGCTGACGTTCCGGCCACCTGGACCTCCCCGACGGGCAAGGAGGGCGTCCTGGTGGACGGCTCTGCGCCTGACGAGACTCCGGAGAAGCCGGTCCGCACCCACTGGGACATGCTTCTGGAGCGCCGTTCGGAGGAGGAGCTGGAGGACATCCTCACAGAGCGGCTGAAGCAGCTGCGCGAACGGCGCGGCGAGAAGGTCTCCTGACTCCCGTCAGTGCGTGAGCACCTCCGACGCCACGTCCGGTGTGCTCACGTCACGACAGTTCGAGCCCGTCACCGATCATCCGGTGACGGGCTCGAACTGTCGTGACGCCCGGCGGCGAGTCAGTCCAGACCGATGCGGCGGGCCAGTCTCTTCGCGCGAGCGGCCAGTCCCCAGCGCGTGACGTTGAGCATGGCCTCGACCACGATGTCGGAGCTCATCTTCGATGCGCCCAGCGTCCGCTCGACGAAGGTGATCGGCACCTCGACGATGGTCTTGCGCTGTCGGGCGACCCGGAAGGTCATGTCCACCTGGAAGCCGTAGCCCACCGACTCGATGCTGCCGAGGTCGATGTCCTCCAAGGTGGAGCGCCGGAACACCCGGTAGCCGGCGGTGATGTCCCGGACCGGCAGACCCAGCATAGTCCTGGAGAACAGCGATCCGGCCCGCGAGATCACCTCCCGGTGCAACGGCCAATTGACCACCGCACCTCCGGGAACCCAGCGTGAGCCGATGACCAGATCAGCCTCGTCGATCTTCTCGATCAGGTCCGGCAGCTGTTCCGGCTGGTGGGATCCGTCGGCGTCGAGCTCGATGAGCACGTCATACCCCTGGTCGAGCCCCCAGCGGAACCCGGCGATGTAGGCCCCTCCCAGGCCGTTCTTCGCTCGGCGATGCAGCACGTGGATCTGCGGATCGTGGTGGCTCATCCTGTCGGCGAGCTCCCCGGTGCCGTCCGGGCTGTTGTCGTCGACGACGAGCACGTCGGACTCCGGCACTGCCGCCCGCAGGCGTTGCACGGTGAGCGGCAGGGCCTCGATCTCGTCGTAGGTCGGGATGATCGTCAGGATCTTCACGGGTGGCCTGTGCCCCTTCTATGCTGTCTGGAGGTGTCTCAGGGTCTCTGATGGTGATGTGAGGCGACCGGCTCGACACGGCGGTCCCCGAAGTATTCTGCCCCCGGTGGGCCGGTTCAGGAATGCCCGGCCTCGGAGTGTCGGATCCCTGCCGTCCCGTGAACTTCGACACCACCGATGACGGTGGCCCGCAGCACGGGACGAGCCACCGGCTCCTCGGCCGTGCCCAGGTACGGCAGCAACGGGGTGCGGGCCCGGGCGTCGGTGCTCCAGGCGGCGGTGCGTGGATCGGCCGTCTGCACCGCCAGCGTCTCGACCTCCCAGACGGCGAAGCTGGCCGCGGCGCCGGGGTCGAGCTGCGGCGCGAGCGTCGTCACTGCCGGAGCGGCACCGTCGGGGGCCGGAAGGGACCGATGGGCGGCGCGGGTCTGGGCGTTGAACGCCGCCCGCACCGAGACCGCGGCCTGTTGCTGGTGGACGTGTGCGGCCACCGGCTGCCAGGGATCGACCGTCTCCGCAGGGGCGACGGAGGTGGGCACTCCCGCGGCGAGAGCCAGGCCGAGGTGCCCGGGACGCCGCAGCAGCACATGCACGGCCGTGCCGACCAGCCCCTGCCAGTCCTCCCGCCGGGACGAGTCGAAGTCGACCAGCACTGTGGGCCGATCGGGCCGGGGCGTCGACCGGTGCTCCCGCAGCCGCTGCCGCACGGCCGAGACCAGGCCGGCCACGATGCCGGCGGGCTGCCCGGCGACGTCCAGGAGCAGCTGGCACGAGGCCTTCGCCACCACGGAGGAGACCTGGGCCAGGTGCTCGACGACCTGCTCATCCGGCGGGTGCCCCGCGTCGAGCGGCTCCGGGAATCCTCGGAGCAGCTCCTCGACGACGAGCTCGACTCCGATCGGCGTCCCGGCGGCGTCATCGCTGTGGGCGAGGACCTCCATCAGCAGACCCAGGGCCTCCTCCTGCGTGGTGGAGAGTTCGGCATCCTCCGCTGCGGTGCTCCGGTCAAGACCCGTCAGCCGTACTGCGGGAAAGACGACCACAGGGTGCCAGCGGGCGGCCTTGAACACCTCGATCAGCTGAGTGCGCAGCTGATGAGCCTGGTCCGCCACCGCGTTCCCGGAGACGCCGAGCACCAGTCGCGCAGCGGCCTGTCCGTGCGCGGCCGCCGCATCCAGCGCCGTGACGACCTCGCCGGCGTCGAGGGTCTCGAGCCTCCGGTCGATCCGCCCGACGAAGGCCGGGGCGACCAGGGCGCGGTCCAGGTCCTGGCGCTCGGCGTCTCCGTCGGTGAGTCGACCGGCGGTCTCCGGCGCACCGATCCAGGAGATCACCCCGTCGTCGATCAGCAGGGCTTCCGCATAGGGCTCTGCGATGCTGTGGACGGTGCCGTCGACCAGCACTCGTGGGGCGGCCCCCGACGGCTGGTCCACTGGGTGGCTGGCGCCGGGCTCCTGCCCGGATTGGGGGCTCATCATGGGCGTCATGGCGTCCTCACTGCGCGGGGCCTCCGCGCCGTCGTCGTGCTGACCTGGTGGGCGGATGGGTCATTCCGTGCCCGAGGAATCTGCGAGCCACCCGACTCCGTCATCCTGATCACCGTCGGGGGCGTTGGGGGTGTCGGCGTCGGGCAGACTCGCCACGGCCGAATAGGCCACCACACCCCGGGCGATGAGGTCCACCGCCTCGTGACAGCGTGCCGCCAGCTTGGCCGAGGTGTGCGGGGCTCGGGCCAGCTGATCCAGCGAGTCGATGCACTGCTTGGCCCACCGGACGAAGTCCCCGGCGGCCAGCGGAGAGTCCTCGAGGGCCTGTCGCAGGCTCTGCCCGGATGCCCACGCGTACATCGGCGGCACCAGCCCCATCTCGGGCGCGGCGGTGGGCTCCAGGTGATGCTGCTTCTCCAGCGACTCCAGGCGTTCATGGACGTCGACGGCGGCTCTGACCGCCGCGGTGAGTCGGGAGGTGGGCATCTGCGGCATCGCTCCCTCGTCCTCACGCTTGGCCTGGTAGATGAGCACGGTGGCGAAGGCGGCCAGCTCCTGGGCCGACAGCCCGGCGAGCACACCCTGCTCCTGGAGCATCTCGGTGAAGAGATCCCGCTCCCCGTAGATGCGGCGCAGCCGGTGGCCGCGCTCCGTGACCGAGAACTCCTGGCGTCCTGCGGAGTGATCGTCACTGGGCTCAGGGGCGTCCACAGCATCGAACAGAGGGTCCTCGGATTCCTCCTGCGGCACCAGGTGCCCCAACTCCACCAGGACCTCGCAGATGCGGTCGAAGGTCTTCGCGATCGAGCCCGTGCGTCGACTGATCTTGGCCTGCAGCTGATCAGTCTCACGGCGCAGCCGCCACCAGCGCTCGGCCCAGCGCGCGTGCTCCTCGCGATCTCCGCAGCTGTGGCAGGGATGACGGCGCAGCTGACTCTGCAGGGACTCGACGGCGTCCTCGTCGGGTTCGTCGACGAACCCGAACCCGGCCGCGGGGGCATCGCTGCGCGGCGGGACCCGGTCCCGCAGAGCGCTGCGCATCGTCGAGGCCAGATCACGCCGGACCTTGGGCACCTTCACCTGCGGCTTGCGCGGAAGGCGGACGCTGGTCAGCACCTCCGGCGGTTGGCTGAAGTCGTCGACGGTCAGCCGTCGCAGCTGACCCGAAGCGGTCACGACGCTGGGTCTCGGATCATGCTCCGGCGCCCCGTGGACCACCAGACATTCTCCGAGACGTCGGCGTCCGGCGACCTCGACGACGTCGCCGGGCTTCAGTGCCGCGAGCACCCGGACCACCTCACGGCGACGCTGTCTGTTCCGCGCCTTGGCCTGGCCCTTCTGCACTTCGGCCAGGCGCCGGCGCAGCTCCGCATACTCCCGGAAGTCGCCCAGGTGGCAGGCCATGGCCTCGACATACCCCGTCATGGAGGATTCTCGCTGCGCGACGTCTCGAGCCAGACCGACCACGGAACGGTCGGCCTGGAACTGGGCGAAGGAGGACTCGAGGATGGTCCGGGATCGTGCACGCCCGAACTGGGCGGTGAGGTTGACCGCCATGTTGTAGCTCGGGCGGAAGCTGGAGTTCAGCGGATAGGTGCGCCGTGAGGCCAGGCCAGCCACCTGACGCGGGTCCATCCCTGGCTGCCAGACGACCACGGCGTGACCTTCGACGTCGATCCCGCGCCGGCCGGCCCGACCGGTCAGCTGCGTGTACTCCCCCGGTGTGATGTCCACATGGGACTCGCCGTTGAACTTGTCCAGCTTCTCCAGCACGACGGTCCGAGCGGGCATGTTGATCCCCAGTGCCAGCGTCTCGGTGGCGAAGACGACCTTGAGGAGTCCAGCCGCGAAGAGCTCCTCCACGAGCTCCTTGAAGGGCGGCAGCATGCCGGCATGATGCGCGGCGATGCCGTTGACCAGGGCTTCGCGAAAGCTGTCGTAGCCCAGCACGGCGAGATCCTCAGCGGGCAGCTCCCAGCCCATCTGTTCGACCCGGGAGGCGATCTCACCGCGCTCTTCCCGGGTGGTCAGCTGGATGCCGGCCTGCAGACACTGCTCGACGGCGGCTTCGCATCCGGCGCGCGAGAAGATGAAGCTGATGCAGGGCAGGAGTCCGTCACGGTCCAGAGCTCTCATCATCTTGGGTCTGTTGAGACGCATCCGCGCACCTGAGGCGCCCGAGATGCCTGAGGCCCCGGCTGTCATCTGCGTCGAGGAGCGCCGTTGGGAGGCACGCTCGCGGCGCGGGTCGCGTCGGCCGCGGCCGCGCGGCCCCCCGGATCGACGGGAGGACGGCGCCTGCTGGCGGTGCGCCAGACGCTGCAGCTCCGGGTTGACCTGCAGACGGCCACCCTCGGCGGCATCGTGCTGGTCATCGTCGGTGACGAACAGGTCGTGCAGCTCATGGTCGACCAGCATGTGCTGCCACAGGGGAACCGGGCGATGTTCGGACACCACCACGGCAGTCTCGCCGCGCACTGTGTCGAGCCAGGCGCCGAACTCCTCAGCGTTGGAGACGGTGGCGCTCAGCGCGACCACCTGCACGTGCTCCGGGAGGTGGATGATGACTTCCTCCCAGACGGCGCCGCGGAACCGATCAGCCAGGTAGTGGACCTCGTCCATCACCACGTGACCGAGGCCCTGCAGGGCTTCGGAGTCTGCGTAGAGCATGTTGCGCAGCACCTCCGTGGTCATCACCACGATCTGCGCCCCTGCATTGATGGAGGTGTCGCCGGTGAGCAGCCCGACACGCTCGACGCCGTGATCCTCCACCAGTTCCTGATACTTCTGGTTGGACAGCGCTTTGATCGGTGTGGTGTAGAAGGTCTTCGCACCGGTGGCCAGTCCCAGATGGACGGCGAACTCTCCCACGATCGTCTTGCCGGCCCCTGTCGGGGCCGCCACCAGCACGGCCTTGCCCGCTTCGAGATGACGGCAGGCCTGCAGCTGGAAATCATCCAGTTCGAAGCCCTGCTGGCGTCGGAAGGCGCCCAGCTCGGTCCGGGACTCTGCGGTGCGGCGTCGAGCCTGGGCATAACGCTCGGCCGGTGAACTCATGCCTCCCAGCCTATGGCATCGCCGGGGCCGACGGCGTCCGGAGTCACCGGAGTAGGCTGGCGGCCGTGCCTGCAGATCGTCGACTCTCCGCCGCCAGGGGGCGCCCGGACCCGGCCGCGCCGCTGTTCCCCGCCCAGAGCGTCGTGGTGGGTGCGCTGATCCCGGCATTCCTGTTCAGCATCGGAATCGGGGCGATGCTGCCGATCATCGCTCCGCACGCCGTCCAACAGGGAGCCACGCTCGCTGTCGCGGGAGTCATCGCAGCGATGCTGCCGATGGGGCAGATCCTGGCCGACATCCCGGCCGGGGCGCTGGCTTCACGGATCGGTGACCGGCGGGCCATGCTGCTGGCCGGCGGCACGGCCTGCCTGGGCCTGCTGGCCGCCGCGCTAGCGCCGTCGTTGCTCTCCCTGGCGCTGGCGATCCTGCTGGTCGGCGCGGCGAACGCTGTGTTCCACCTGGCCCGCCATTCCTACCTGACCGAGATCACCCCGCCGATGCACCGAGCGCGGGTGCTCTCGACCCTGGGCGGGGTCCACCGGATCGGGCAGTTCGTCGGACCGTTCATCGGCGCGCTGGTGCTGCAGAGTGGGGACCTGCGGCTGGTCTTCCTGCTCGCGCTGGTCACCGCCGCGGCCGCGACCGTCACCGTCGCGCTCTCTCGGCCGGACCCCGGTGGTCTCAGGCGGAGGCGCACCGCCACAGCACCGGGAGGCGAGGTCGCCCACGGGTGCCGACCCAGCCTGCGGACCGTGCTGCGGGAGCACCGCACGATGCTGCTCACCCTCGGGGTCCCGGTGCTGCTGGTGGGAGGCATCCGCGGTGCCCGGCAGCAGGTGCTGCCCCTCTGGGGAGAGCACCTCGGGCTGGACCCGGCGACGATCTCGGTCATCTACGGGATCGCCGGCGGCATCGACATGCTGCTGTTCTATCCGGCGGGCAAGATCATGGACCACTTCGGCCGTCTCTGGATCGGTGTGCCGGCCATGCTGGTGCTCGCCGCCGCGATGGCGATGATCCCGCTGACCTCGGGATCGGGGCAGCTGACCTGGGCGGCTGTGGCATTGGGCCTGGGCAACGGACTGGGCTCCGGCATCATGATGACCGTCGCCTCAGATGTGGCACCCTCCTCCGGGCGTCCCCAGTTCCTCGGGGTATGGCGCCTGCTCCAGGATCTGGGGATCGCCGCCGGTCCGCTGATCATCGCCGCAGGAGCAGCTGTGGGCTCCCTGGCGGCAGGGATCTGGACGGCCGCCGCCTTGGGCCCCGCAGCGGCGGCGGCCCTGCAGCGCTGGCTGCCTCGGTGGTCTGTGCACGCCAACCGCACCACCCGCCGCCGCGCCGGCCTGCGCTGACGGGGCTGACGGGGCTGACGGCGCCGCTCACGCCGTGGCTGCCGGGGATCAGCCAGAACGCGGTGCTGCCGTGCTGCCGCGGACCACCAGCTGGAAGGGCAGAGCTCCGGGGTCCTGGGCAGCCTCCGGTGCGACCCCCTGTGTGACCCCCGGTGCCGCCTCCTGCCCCGCCCCCTGCGCCGACAGTCCGGTGGCCTGCTGGGCGAGCTCACCGACCGCCCGAGGAGCCTCGATGAGCTCGAGGATGTCGCGCGCGGCGCGACTGCCCTGGTCCAACGGATGCTGATCCACTGTGGTGAGATCGAACAGCGGCCCCAGGTCATGGCCGTCGATGCCCACCACAGAGATGTCCTGCGGCACCTGCAGGCCGAGCTCACCGGCGGCGAGCAGCGCGCCGATCGCCATCTCGTCGGAGAAGGCGACCAGCCCGGTGGGGGCGGCCGCCGAGCGCCCCAGAATCTGTTTGGCCGCTCGATGGCCACCTTCGATGGTGAAGTCAGCCGTCACGCACAGCCGGGGATCCGGCTCGACGCCGGCTTCGGCGAGCGCGTCCCGGAAGCCGGCGTCCCGGCGGGCCGGAATGTGGAAGTCCCGGTTGAAGCTCGCCTCCGCTCCGATCCTTCCGATGCGGGTGTGTCCCAGCCGGAGCAGGTGGTCCACGGCCAGCCGTGCCACGGCATAGTCGTCGATGGCGCGGCCCGGCAGCCGGGGGTTCGACCCGCCCAGGGTGAGCACCGGGATGCCCAGCCCGGTCAGCTGGTCGATCTCCTCGGCATGGAGCTCCATGGCGACCACGATCAGTCCGTCGACGCGGCGCCGACGAAGGAAGGAGGAGAAGATCTCCCGGCGCACGCCGGCATCGTCGGTGACGTTGTACAGGGTCAGGTCGTAGCCCCTGCGGCTGAGCTCCTCGGAGACGCCGGTGAGCACCGTGGAGAAGAACCAGCGGTGCAGGTCAGGGAGCAGGACTCCGATGTTGCGGCTGCGTCCGGAGGCCAGGCTCGAGGCCGCCGAGGAGACCACGTAGCCGAGGTCATCAGCGACGCGCAGGACCTTCTCGCGCGTCGGCGGTGAGACGTGGCCCCGTCCGCTGAGGGCGCGCGAGACCGTCGCTGACGACACTCCGGCCGCGCGGGCGACCTCATCGATGCTGACCACGGGCTCGATTCCTCAGCTGCTATCGGGGTTCTCCGGTGAGACCAACCATACAACGGTGTCCCCGGGGAGCATCTGCGGAGCGTCCTGTCCGTCCTGCGGGGGCACCGGCTGGGAGGCGTGCCCGAGTGCGTCGCTGGCGGCCACGACGGCGTACCCCGGTGGCAGCGGCACGGCCTCGGACCCCAGATTCGCCACGACCACCAGATCTCGGTTGCGCAGGACCAGGACATCATCGGTGGCGCCTCCGAGCGTGCCCTCGGCATCGAGCCACGCCACGGCGCCGTCGCCGAGGCGATGCTGTCGGCGCAGCTGAAGCAGCTGGCGGTACATCGACAGCGTGGAGACGGGATCCTCGCGCTGCTGGTCCCGGGCGAAGGAGCCCCAACCCTGCGGCTGCGGCAGCCAGGAGCGTCCTGAGGGGCTGAAGCCGCAGGCGGGGGCGTCGGCCTCCCAGGGGATGGGCACCCTGCACCCGTCCCTGCCGTAGCGCGCTCCGGAGGTGCGGAACCAGGTGGGGTCCTGGCGGGCGTCGTCGGGGATCTCCAGGACCTCGGGCAGGCCCAGCTCCTCTCCCTGATAGAGGTAGGCGGAGCCGGGCAGGGACAGCATCAGCGCCGTGGCGGCCCGGGCGCGGCGCAGCGCCTCCTGCGGCTCGGGCAGCCCGGGGAAGTCCGGCCCGATGCCGCTGCCCTGGGGGCTCTCGGCGGTGAGGCCCAGCCGGGTGGCGTGTCGGATGACGTCGTGATTGGACAGCACCCAGGTGCTGGGAGCGCCCACGGAGCTGAAGGCGGTCAGCGAGTCGTCGATGATCCCCCGCAGCGCAGCGGCGTCCCACGGGGTCTCCAGGTAGTGGAAGTTGAAGGTCTGGTGCATCTCGTCGGGCCTGACCCATAGTGCGGTCTTCTCCAGGGTGGAGACCCAGGCCTCCCCACACAGTGCACGGTCGCCGTCGTACTCGGCGAGCAGACGGTGCCAGTCGCGATAGATCTCATGCACACCGGGCTGCTCCCAGTACGGGGCCGGCGTCGCGTCTCCGCCCATCGAGGCGGCCTGCGGGTCCGGGGTCCAGTCCGGGAACTCCGGGTCCTTGACCATGCCGTGGGCGACGTCGACCCGGAAGCCGTCCACCCCGCGGTCGAGCCAGAATCGCAGGATGCGGCGGAACTCCTCCCGCACGTCCTCGTTGTCCCAGTTGAAGTCCGGCTGGCTGGCATCGAACAGGTGCAGGTACCACTGCCCGGCGGAGCCGTCCGCTTCGGTGACCCGCGTCCAGGCGGGACCGCCGAAGATGGACTCCCAGTTGGTGGGCGGCTGGTCTCCCCCGGGGCCGCGACCCTCCCGGAAGATGTAGCGTGCCCGTTCGGGCGACCCCGGCGCAGAGGCCAGCGCCTGCTGGAACCACGGGTGCTGGTCCGAGGAGTGGTTCGGCACCAGGTCCACGATGATGCGGAGGTCTCGTGCGTGGGCCGCGGAGAGGAGCTCATCGAAGTCGGCGAGCGTGCCGAAGAGCGGATCGACGTCGCAGTAGTCGGCGACGTCGTAGCCGGCGTCCTTCTGCGGGGAGACCATGAAGGGGCTCAGCCAGAGAGCGTCGACGCCCAGCTCGGTCAGTTCGTCGAGTCGGCCGGTGATGCCGCGCAGGTCGCCCACACCATCACCGGAGGAGTCGGCGAAGGACCGCGGATAGATCTGGTAGATCACGGCAGTGCGCCACCACTCGGGCGCGTCGAGGGCCGAGGCCGTGTGTCGTACGTCATGGCTGGTCTTCATGATCACACTGTAATCGTAAGCGTTTGCATTTCGCACCTCTCAACCCAGAACTTTCACTGCTGTGCCGCGGATCGATGGCAATGCTTGCAATGCCACGTGGCCTGATCCATACTGGAAGCGCTTGCAGTGAGGTGGCTCACGAATCCGCCTCTCTCCACCGCACCTGTCATGCACATCGACGATCAGAGGGACACACCATGAGGGCCAACACCACCCGAGCCCGCAGCGCCGGCGCAGCCCTGGCAGCCGGAGCGCTGCTGATGACCGCCTGCGGAGGCGATGACACGACCCCCGAGGGCGGCGATGCCGAGGCCCCCGAGGCCACCGGCAGTCTGACGGTCTGGGTCGACGCCGACCGGGCCGACGTTCTCCAGGACGCCTCCGCGGACTTCACCGAAGACACCGGCATCGATGTGGAGATGGTCCAGCAGGACTTCGCCGACGTCCGGGACCAGTTCGTCTCCCAGGTGCCCACCGGCGAGGGCCCGGACGTCGCCGTCGGCGCCCATGACTGGCTGGGCACCCTGGTCACCAACGGTGTGGTCGCCCCCATCGAGCTCGGGGACAAGGCCGCAGAGTTCCAGGACGTCGCCCTGGAGGCCTGGACCTACGACGGCAACCTCTACGGCCTGCCCTACTCCATCGAGAACATCGCGCTGCTCCGCAATGCCGAGCTCGCTCCTGAGGCGCCCGAGACCTACGAGGACATGATCGCCGCCGGCGAGAGCGCCGACGTCGACTATCCCTTCCTGGTGGGGCTCGACCCGACCGAAGCCGACCCGTACCACCTCTACCCGTTCCAGATGTCCTTCGACGCCCCCGTCTTCGGCACTGACTCCGAGGGCGGCTACGACGCCGAGGACCTGCGCATCGGCGACGAGGGCGGCGTGGACTTCGCCGAATGGCTCGGCCAGCAGGGTGCCGACGGGCTGTTCAACACCAACATCGACGGTGACCTGGCCCGGGAGAACTTCGTCGAGGGGAACACTCCGTTCCTGATCACCGGACCGTGGAACGTGCCGGCCGCCCTGGAGGCCGACATCGACCTGCAGGTCGACCCGATCCCCTCTGCGGGCGGCTCCCCCGCCCAGCCCTTCGCCGGGGTCCAGGGCTTCTTCCTCTCTGCCCAGAGTGAGAACGTCGTGGCCGCGACCACCTTCCTCACGGAGTATGTCGGCTCCGCCGAGATCCAGACTGCACTCTACGAGGTCGGCGGACGTGCTCCGGCCCTGACCGAGTCCTTCGACGCGGCCCTCACCGATGACGAGATCGTCGCCGGATTCGGCGAAGTCGGCGCCGAGGCCGTCCCGATGCCCAGCATCCCGGAGATGGGCGCTGTCTGGGAGTACTGGGGCACCACGCAGGCCGCGATCATCAACGGTGAGGGCGACCCGGCCGAGCTCTGGGAGAGCATGGCCGACGACATCGCCGGAGCCATCGACTGATCCGCGATGACCACCACGTCTCCCGCCCCTGAGAAGCCCCAGCCGGCCGCGGACCACACCCGCGGCCGGCGGGCCCCCGGGCGTCGCTCACGCCAGGCGGAACGCCTGGCGGAGGCCGCCTCTGTGGGATGGAAGCTGCTCCTCTTCAAGATCCTGGCTCTCGGCGTGCTCAACGCCGTCGCCGTCTACGCGGCCCTGGTGCTGTTCGCCGGGGGCCGACCGCTGGTCGGCGGCGCCGTCGTCGCCGTGGGGCTCCTGATCTCCTGGGTCTATCTCCGCCGCGGCGGCCTGCCGGCGAAGTACCTGCTGCCCGGTGTGGCGTTCCTGCTGATCTTCCAGATCTTCATGGTGCTCTACTCCGGCTACGTGGCCTTCACGAACTACGGCACCGGCCACAACAGCGACAAGGACGATGCGGTGCACGCGATCATGCTCCAGAACCAGGAGCGCGTGCCGGACTCTCCGACCTACCCGTTGGCGGTGGCCGAGCGCTTCGGAGAGCTGTCCTTCGTGGTCACCGATCCAGCCGGTGATGTCTTCATCGGCTCCGAGGATCAGCCTCTGGAGCGGGTCGACGGTGTCGTCACCGATGCCGGGCGGGTGGTCGATGTGCCCGGCCACGATGTCCTCGACTTCGCCGAGGTGCTCCAACGCCAAGGCGAGATCACCCAGCTGGCGGTGCCTTTCAGCGAGGACCCCAACGCCGGAGTGCTCCGCACCCAGGATGCCCAGTCGGCCTTCCTCTACACCTCCCGGTACGTCTATGACGCCGAGGCTGACACCATGACCAACACCGACACCGGGACGGTCTACGCCGACACCGGTGACGGCGCGTTCACCTCCCCCGAGGGCGAACAGCTGCTGCCGGGCTGGCGGATCCACGTCGGGCTGGACAACTTCGTGCGTGCCGCCACGGAGCCGGCGATCCGGGGGCCGCTGATCTCGGTGACGATCTGGACCTTCGCCTTCGCGTTCCTCTCGGTCGCGACGACGTTCGTGCTGGGTCTCTTCCTGGCCATGGCGCTCAACGATCCCAGGATGCGCAGCCGGAAATACTACCGGCTGATCATGATCCTGCCCTATGCCTTCCCCGGGTTCCTCTCGGCGCTGGTCTGGGCGGGCATGCTCAACCAGGAGTTCGGATTCGTCAACAACGTGCTCTTCGGCGGTGCCCAGATCCCCTGGCTGACCGATGCGCTCCTGGCGAAGATCTCGATCCTGCTGGTGAACCTCTGGCTGGGCTTCCCCTATATGTTCCTGGTCTGCACCGGAGCGCTGCAGGCGATACCCGACGAGCTCACCGAAGCCGCGCAGATGGACGGCGCCAGGCCCTTCCAAGCCTTCCGCATGATCAAGCTGCCGCTGCTGCTGGTCTCTCTGGCGCCTCTGCTGATCTCGGCGTTCGCCTTCAACTTCAACAACCTGACCCTGATCTACATGCTCACCGGAGGTGGGCCCCGCGACATCGACGCGGACATCAACGTCGGTGCCACCGACATCCTGATCACTCTGGTGTACAAGGTGGCGTTCGTGGGTGCGGACCGGGACTACGGGCTGGCCAGCGCCTTCGCGATCCTGATCTTCCTGCTGGTGGGAACCGTGTCCGTCATCGCGTTCCGTCAGACCAAGTCACTCGAGGAGCTGAACTGACATGTCGGTGCAGACCACCCCCGCAGGGACCGCCGCCGTCCCCTCCGACGAGCCCCGCGTCGTCCGGACCCGACGTCCCTTTCGGGTCTGGATGCGGCAGACCGGGTGGCGTCACCTGGTCGGCGTCGCCATCGCGGTCTTCTCGATCTTCCCCCTGGTCTATGTGTTCTCCGCCTCGCTGAACCCCGGGGGCACGCTGATCACCGCCAACAGCCTGTTCCGGAACATGAGCCTGGACAGCTATGTGGAGCTGTTCAACAGGCCCCAGCAGCCCTATGCCGCGTGGTTCGGGAACACGCTGTTCATCGGGCTGACCGCCTCGGCAGGCAGTGTGCTGCTCGGGGCGTTGGCCGCGTATGCGTTCTCGCGGATGCGGTTCACCGGACGGCGGGTCGGGCTGATCACCCTGCTGCTGGTGCAGATGTTCCCGCAGCTGCTGGCCGTGGTGGCGATCTTCCTGCTGATGCTCACCATCGGTGAGATCTTCCCGGCCATCGGCGTCAACAGTCAGGTGGGTCTGATCATGGTGTACCTGGGCGGAGCTCTGGGGGTGAACACCTATCTGATGTATGGCTTCTTCAATACGATCCCGCAGTCCATCGATGAGGCCGCCCGGATCGACGGAGCCGGTCACGCCCGGATCTTCTTCACGATCATCCTGCCGCTGGTCTCCCCGATCCTGGCGGTGGTGGCGCTGCTGTCCTTCATCGCGACCACCAACGACTTCGTGGTGGCCTCGGTGCTGCTGATCGATCCGGAGAAACAGACTCTCGCGGTGGGGCTCTACCAGTTCGTCTCCCAGGAGACCTCGCAGAACTGGTCGATCTTCGCCGCCGGGGCCGTGCTGGCCGCGATCATCCCCGTGGCGCTGTTCCTGGCGCTGCAGAAGTACATCATCGGCGGTCTGACCGCCGGAAGCGTGAAATGAGGACCCCCTATGGCCCCTGCCCGCCGCACCGCCCCCTGCAGGGATGCTGCTCTGCTCCCCCACCATGACGGCTCCGCGCTGCATGTCTCGCACGAGGCTCCCGCACTCGGCGAGCAGGTCCGGGTGCGACTGCGCGTGCCGGAGGGCTTCGGCCCGCTGAAGGCTGTCCTGGTGCGGTCGAATCCGGACCGCGAGCCAGTCTGGGACGAGGCGGTCCTTCTGGGGACCGCCGGGGGCTGGCAGTGGTGGGAGGCTGAGGTCACCGTGCACAACCCGCGCCACGGCTACCGCTGGCTGCTGCGGGGTGAGGACGGGGCCGTGCACTGGCTGAACCAGTCCGGCCTGCACTCCGGAGAGGTCCGCGACGTCGACGACTTCGTCCTGCTGGCCACCCCGCCGGCCCCGGCCTGGCTGGCCGAGTCGGTGATGTACCAGATCTTCCCGGACCGCTTCGCCCGGTCTGCGGAGGCCGACCAGCGTGAGGCCCCGGAGTGGGCCATTCCAGCCGCCTGGGACGACCCGGTGGACCCGGTGATGCCCGGGCGCTGTCAGCAGCTCTACGGCGGTGACCTCGACGGGATCGTGGAGAAGCTGGACCACCTGGCAGGCCTCGGAGTGGATCTGCTGTATCTGACCCCGGTCTTTCCCGCAGCCTCCAACCACCGGTACGACGCTTCCAGCTTCGAGCGGGTGGACCCGCTGCTGGGTGGGGACGAGGCCTATGTGCGCCTGGTCAGGGCCGCCCATGCCCGTGGCATGCGGGTGATCGGAGACCTCACGACCAATCACTCCGGAGACCGCCATGAGTGGTTCCAGACCGCGCTCGCCGATCCCGAGTCTCCGGAGCGGGAGTACTACTACTTCGCCGACGATGAGGCGGAGGAGAGCGACGCTGCTGGGGAGGGTCTCGGGTACGAGGCGTGGTTGGGCGTGCCGTCCCTGCCGAAGTTCGACTGGTCCTCCCAGCAGTTGCGCGAGAGGTTCATCGAGGGGGCTGACTCCGTGGTCGCCCGCTGGCTGCTGCCCCCTTTCGAGGCCGACGGCTGGCGGATCGATGTGGCCAACATGACCGGCAGGCTGCGCGATGTGGACCTCAACGCCGAGGTGCGGCAGATTCTGCGCCGCACTATGGAGACGGTCAACCCGGACACCGTGCTGCTGGCCGAGTCCACCAATGACGCCACTGAGGATCTCCAGGGCGACGCCTGGCACGGAGCCATGACGTATCCGGCCTTCACCCGGCCGCTGTGGTCCTGGCTGAGCGAGCCCGCCGGGGAGCCCTGGACCACGGCCGAGGGTGAGCAGCGCACTGAACCGTGGTTCTTCGGGCAGCCGCTGGGCGGGATCCCGCGGGCCACCGCGGCGGAGTTCGCCCAGGCGGTGAACCGGTTCTCCGCGGGGATCCCGTGGCGGATCCGACTGGGCAACATGCAGCCGCTGAACACCCATGACACCGCACGGTTCGCCACGCATGCCGCTGAGGGCGCCATGCCGCTGGCGCTTGGTCTGGCGATGACCCTGCCCGGCGTCCCGGTGCTCTTCGCCGGCGACGAGTTCGGGCTCACCGGGGCTGACGGGGAGCTCAGCCGCGCCCCGATGCCCTGGGGCACCGAGTCTGATCCGGAGGTCGCCGAGCGGCTGGCGCTGTGCCGGGAGCTGGTCGGTCTGCGCCGGGGCCATGAGGTGCTCGCCCGCGGAGGGATGCGCTGGATCCACACCGACGACGACGCCGTGGTGTTCGTCCGCGAGTCGGCTGCCGAGAGCCTGCTGGTGCTGGCCACCATGGCGGAGCGTGAGCTGGATCTCCCGGCGGCGATCGTGCCGGGTCTGGCGGCTCTCCGAGAGCAGCAGGGTGAGCAGGGTGAGGTGGCCTCACGGTTGCTCGGTGAGGCGGCGCTGGAGGTCCCCACCGAGGCTGCGCGGATCTCCGCCGTCGGCCCTTCCTTCACCGTGTGGAGCCTGCCTGGGGTTCCTGTTCCGCGTTGAGCCGCGCTGTTCCGCGTTGAGCCGCGCTGAGCGTTGCGCCCGCAGGGGCGTCGGAGAGTGGTCCCCGGTGCACCTGCGGGCATCTCCTGCCGGTTCGCCCCTGCTGCCTCGCATGTCAGTGCTCCGTCGTAGCCTCCCTTTGTCTTCGAAACTGTGTTCGAACTACGATGGAGGGGCGAGAGGCGACGCCACGCTCCCCGCTCGCTCCTTCCCATCGTCAGCGAACACTGCACCTGTGCGCCCTCGGGCGCTGGACCAAGGGAGTAGAGCTGATGAGCCCCACCTCGACCACCCCCGCCCTCCCCGGCGTCGTGCGCCTCGTCGCTCCGGAGGAGGCTCGCCGTCTCGCCGCGGCACGGAGCCAGAGTCCGTCGAACCGCACCTCGGCGCCGGGCCCTGGCGCAGATTCCCGCACCGACGCAGCCGTCATCCCGCTCTCGCGGGCCCTCAGCGAGGAGCTGACCGTCGAGTGCGACGACGGCGGCATCCCGTCTCGGCTGTGTTGGCGGAATCGCTGGCATACCGTCGTGGAGGAGCCGGTCCGCTGGTTCGAGCGCCGTCGTTGGTGGCTCGAGGACGCCAGGGTGGAACGTGGCCGCGGCGCCGGCGTCGTCGACCATGAGATCTGGCGGCTCCAGATCCGCCTGGAGGCCGCGTCCCGAGCTGTGCCTCGGACCGTCGATCTGAGCCGCCATGCGGGCTCCGGACGATGGCGGCTGCTGAGAGTCCACGATGCGGCAGCCTGACCTGTTCACCCCCGACCTGCTCACCCCTGGTCGGCGCGCCCTGTCCCGGGCAGCCTTCTGGCGAAGGCTCTCCTGATGGGCGGGTTCGTACATCTCGACGTCGCCTCCTCCTTCAGCGCCCACTACGGCGCCAGCTGGCCGGAGGACCTGGTCGCGGCGGCCGCCGCGGACGGTGCGGACGCCGCAGCCTGTGTGGACCGGGACGGACTGTATGGGGCGGTCAAACATGTCTCCGCCTGCCGTCTCCATGGCCTCTCCCCCATCCTCGGGGTGAACCTGCAGGTCGTCGAGGATCTGCCCGACGGCGACAGCGTGGACCGCGGGCGGGTGGTCCTGCTCGCCCACGGTTCGGCCGCCGGGTATGCGGCGCTGTGCCGGGCGGTCTCGGCGGCCCATCTGCGGGACACCGGCTCCGGGCCTCGGCTCCGCCTCTCTCAGCTGGTGGAGCTGGCCTGCCCCGCAGGGGTGCGGGCCGTGACCTCCGGGGCAGTGGAGCCTGCGCTGTTCGTGCTGCTGGGCCCGGAGAGCGACATCGGCGACGCGGCGGCCACCCGGCGCTACGCCCGGGCCCGGGGCCTGCTGCGTGGCTGGCGGGCCGTGCTGGGGACCGTCCCGCTGCGGATCGAGGTGGTCTCCCACCTCGCCCCTCCCGGCGAACCGCTCTCCACCGCCCATGCCGCACGGATGCTGGCCATCGCTGAGGACTGCTCGGTGGCTCCGGTGCTGACCAACATGGTGCGCTTCGCCCAGGAGGACGACGCCACCACCGCCGATGTGCTCGACGCGGTCCGGGTGCTCTCCAGCCTGCAGGTCACCGAGACGCTGCAGCCCAACGGTCAGGGCTGGCTCAAGCCTGCCCGGACGATGGAGCGTCTGGCCGGGGAGATCTGCGCGGCCAGTTCGGCGGCGCGCAGCGGCCCCGTCGCGCTGCTGGAGCACACCCGGACGCTGGCGCAACGGTGTCTGGTGGATCCGGAGGAGCATATGAGCTTCCGCGTGCCGAAGGTCCCGGAGGCCCGGGTGCTCGGGCTCGGGAGGCAGGGGCGCGGCACGGATCCGCGCCGCGAGCTGCGCCAACGCTGCGAGGTCGGGCTCGCCGCACGGTTCCCCGGGCTGTCCTCCTCTGCCGCCGCGCAGGTGCAGGGCCGGCTGGAGCATGAGCTGGCGATCATCGAGGACCTCGGATTCGCCAGCTACTTCCTGACCGTTGCGGAAGTGGTCGCGATGGTCGAGCAGATGGGGGTGCGGGTCGCCGCCCGCGGCTCGGGAGCTTCATCCCTGGTGAATCATCTGTTGAGGATCAGTGCGGTGGACCCGATCGAGCATGACCTGATCTTCGAGCGTTTCCTCTCGCGGAGACGCTCCACCCTGCCGGACATCGACATCGACGTGGAGTCGGCCCGCCGTCATGAGGTCTACCACCGGATCTTCGAGAGGTTCGGGCCGGAGCGCACCACGCTGATGAGCATGCAGAACAGCTACCGGATCCGCGGGGCGGTGCGCGACGCCGGCCTCGCCCTGGGGCTTCCGGAGGAGGAGATCGCCCAGATCGCCGAGACCATGTGGCGCTTCCCGGCGCGCCAGTTCCGCGAGGCGCTGGCGGAGAAGCCGGAGCTGCGCACCGTGGCCGCCCGGCTGGACTCTGCACGGGGACAGGGGCGCCAGCAGCTGGACCTGCTGGTGGACCTCACCGAGCGGCTGGACCGGCTGCCCCGGCACATCTCCACCCATCCCTGCGGGATCATCCTGGGTGATCAGCGGCTGCTGGACCTCACCCCGGTCCAGCCCTCCGGGGTGGACGGACTGCCGATGAGCCAGTTCGACAAGCACGACATGGACCCTATGGGCTTCCTGAAGCTGGACGTGCTGGGGGTGCGCATGCAGTCCACCATCGCCCACGCCCTGCAGGAGGTGCACCGCACCACCGGAGAGCGGATCGATCTGGAGGCGGTGGACCGCGACGATGAGGCCACCTACCGTCTCATCCAGTCCACCCACACTCTGGGATGCTTCCAGGTCGAGTCCCCGGGGCAGCGGGAGCTGGTGGGCAAGTTGGTGCCACGGTGCTTCTCCGACCTGGTGGTGGACATCTCCCTGTTCCGTCCGGGGCCGATGGGGTCAGGCATGGTGACCCCCTATCTGGAGCGGCGGCACGGCTTCGAGCCGAGACGCTTCCCTCACCCGGATCTGGCCGAGGTGCTGGCCGAGACCCACGGGGTGACGATCTACCACGAGCAGGTGCTGCGTCTCTTCGACACGATGACCGGGTGCGGGCTCGCCCTGGCCGATGAGCTCCGCCGTGCGCTGGGCGGCTCCGAGCAGGACGGGGTGGAGGAGTTCTTCCGCACCCGAGCCGCCGCGGGCGGGTATGCGGACAGTGTCATCGACGAGGTCTGGGAGATCCTGGACAGCTTCGGCTCCTTCGGCTTCTGCAAGGCCCATGGGGCGGCCTTCGCCGTGCCGACCTTCGAGTCGGCCTGGCTGAAGACCCATCACCCGGCGGCGTTCCTGGCCGGGCTCTTCGAACATGATCCGGGGATGTATCCGCTGCGGCTGCTGGTGGCCGAGGCCAGGCGTCTGGGGGTGCCGCTGCTGGGCATGGATGTCAACCGTTCGAATCGGCACTACGTGCTGGAACAGCTGGAGGATCCGGCAATCCCGGACGAACAGGACCGGCCGTCCGCAGCAGTGGGCATCCGCATGGCGTTGACCAGTCTCGCGGGCATCAGCGAGGCGGAGCTCGACAGAATCACGGAGACTCAGCCCTTCGACTCACTCGCGGATCTGCGTGATCGGGCCCGTCCGAAGCGCCCCACGCTGCGTGCCCTGGCCCAGGTGGGGGCCCTGGACTCGCTCATGCCAGGAGGGCGGAGTCGACGCGGTGACCTGATCGCCGCCGTCGCAGAGAAGACCCAGGCGAAGGTGTCCACCTCGCGGCGCCGGGAGGTGGCCGGACAGCTGCCGCTGCCGATCGCCGATGTGGAGCTCGCCGCCCTGCCGGCCTCCCACTCCGCGCCGGAACAGGACGAGCTCATCGCTGATGAGCTCCGACTGACCAGCATCGACGTCACCGGTCATGTGATGGAGACCCATCGGCAGACGATGGACCGTTTCGGCGTGACCCGGGCGGAGGACCTGCTGACGCTGCGCAGCGGCTCCACCGTGCGAGTGGCCGGCATCCGGGTCGCCACCCAGACGCCTCCGATGGCCAGCGGACGGCGAGTGGTGTTCATCAGCCTCGACGACGGCACCGGCTGCGCCGACGTCGCCTTCTTCGACGAGGCGCAGAACAACGCCGGGGAGATCCTCTTCACCGCCCGGCTGATGCTGGTAGAGGGCACGATCCGCCGCACCGGGCCCCGGGCGGTGAGCATCCAGGCCTGTGAGGCGTGGGATCTGCGGCGCGAAGACCACGTGGAGCAGGTCTCCCGACGCCGGGTGCCGCAGGCTGCGCGCGCGGCTCAGCCGGTGCGGACCGGCTCCAGGTCCTCGGCCTCCTCCTCGGTGAAGAGGCGGGAACGGATCATGAACCGATGACCGGTGGGCCCCTCGATGGAGAATCCCGCGCCGCGGCCTGTGGTGACGTCGATCGTGATGTGGGTGTGTGACCAGTACTCGAACTGTGCCCGGGAGATCCACACCGGGACGGGTTCGCCCGTGCCGGCGTCGAGCTGACCGAGCAGCACGTCCGACGGCCCGGTGAGAAACGTCCCCTGTGTGTAGCACATCGGGGCGGAACCGTCGCAGCAGCCACCGGACTGGTGGAACATCAGCGGTCTGCCATGCTCGTGCCTCAGCCGTCGCAGCAGCGCTGCGGCCTCCTCGGTCACGCTGACCCGTGGGTGCGCCATGATCCTGACTCCCTTCTGGACGCCGGGGCGGCCCCTGCTCGCACAGGGACCGTCCCGACTGACGTCGCCCGGCGGCTCAGAAGAGCCCGGCCGGGCCTTCCGAGTAGCTGACCAGCAGGTTCTTGGTCTGCTGATAGTGGGCGAGCATCATCGCATGGTTCTCGCGGCCGATGCCGGACTGCTTGTACCCGCCGAAGGCGGCGTGGGCCGGGTACTGGTGGTAGCAGTTGGTCCAGACGCGTCCGGCCTGGATCTCTCGGCCGGCCCGGTAGGCGGTGTTCGCCTCGCGGGACCACACGCCGGCGCCGAGCCCGTAGAGGGTGTCGTTGGCGATCTCCATGGCGTCCTGGTAGCCGGAGAATCCGGTCACCGAGACCACCGGGCCGAAGATCTCCTCCTGGAAGATCCGCATCGAGTTCTCGCCCCGGAAGATCGTCGGCTGCACGTAGTATCCCTCGGAGAGGTCTCCGCCCAGGTCCACCCGTTCGCCGCCGAGGAGCACCTCGGCGCCCTCCTTCCTGCCGATGTCGATGTAGGACAGGATCTTCTCCAGCTGGTCGTTCGAGGCCTGGGCCCCGATCATCGTGGAGGTGTCCAGAGGGTTCCCCTGGGTGACTTTCCGGGTCCGGTCGATGGCGTCATCCAGGAAGCCCTCGATGATGGAGTCGTCGATCAGGGCACGCGACGGGCAGGTGCAGACCTCGCCCTGGTTCAGGGCGAACATGGTGAAGCCCTCGAGCGCCTTGTCGTAGAACGCGTCCTTCTCTCGGGCGACGTCGTCGAAGAAGATGTTGGGGCTCTTGCCGCCGAGCTCGAGGGTCACCGGGATCAGGTTCTGCGTGGCGTACTGCATGATGAGCCGGCCGGTCGTGGTCTCCCCGGTGAAGGCGATCTTCCGGATCCGGGGGCTGGAGGCCAGGGGCGCCCCAGCCTCCGCGCCGAAGCCGTTGACCACGTTGACCACGCCCTCCGGGAGCAGATCGGCGAGGAGCTCCATCAGCACCAGGATGGAGGTCGGGGTCTGCTCGGCGGGCTTGAGCACGACGGCGTTGCCGGCGGCCAGCGCCGGGGCGAGCTTCCAGGTGGCCATCAGCAGGGGGAAGTTCCAGGGGATGATCTGCCCGACGACTCCGAGCGGCTCGTGGAAGTGGTAGGCGACGGTGTCGCCGTCGAGCTCGGAGATCCCGCCCTCCTGGGCCCGGATCGCCGAGGCGAAATAGCGAAAGTGGTCGACCACCAGAGGCAGGTCGGCGGCCAGGCACTCCCGCACGGGCTTGCCGTTGTCCCAGGTCTCCACGACCGCCAGCATCTCGAGGTTCTCCTCGACGCGGTCGGCGACCCGATTCAGGACCACGGCGCGCTCCGCCACAGTGGTGCGACCCCAGGAGGGTGCGGCCCGGTGGGCGGCGTCGAGGGCCAGCTCGATGTCCTCCGCATCGGACTGCGCGATCTCGGTGAAGGTCCGACCTGTCACCGGTGAGGGGTTCTCGAAGTATCGGCCCTTCACGGGTGCGGTCCACGCTCCGCCGATCCAATTGTCATAGCGGGCCTTGAAGGTCACCAGGCTGTCTGGGCTGCCGGGCTGCGCGTAGACGGTCATCGGGACTCCTTCGTCGTGATGGTCAGTGACGTCGACCCATGGTCGGCTGCGAGGTCGGTCTGATGCGGTCGGCCTGATGTGACCTCGCTCACGACAGTGACGGTAGCTCCGCCGACGTTGCACCTTCGTTGCATGCCCGCCGCATCGTCGAGGTCACGGCACGGGCCCCTGCTGATGGCGGCTCAGATGTGATGCTCGTCTCGCCCCCGTGGTCTATCCTGACCGCACCACCGGGGTCACCGGAGGTCCCGTCCGGAAGTCCCGACGTGCATGACGACTGTGTCCTCACCACTGCAGGAGGTGCCATGGGCAGAGAGCCCATCCCTGATGAGCCGCAGACCTGATCTGTCCTGCCGCCGGTGCTGCGCGAGTCCTGGCTGCGTTCTGCGAGCTACCTCGACGACCCCGTGAGAGCCCAGGCGCCGATCGATCTGGACGCCGGTGACCTGAGCACGCTGCGTCGCGAGCATCCGCTCTCCGTCGCCATGCCGCTGCTGGACAGGCTGCTGGTCCGGCCCGCAAAGGAGGCGGGACTCGTCGTCGCCATCGGCGACGCCCAGGGGCGCCTCCTCTGGGTGGACGGGTCGCATCAGGCGATGCGTCGGGCCGAGACCAGCGCCTTCCAGGCCGGCGCCAACTGGTCGGAGCGCGCCGTCGGCACCTCGGCTCCTGGTACCGCGCTGGCCACCGGCCGGGCCGTCCAGGTGGATCAGGAGGAGCACTTCGTCCCGGCAGCCCACCAGTTCTCCTGCTCAGCCGCGCCGATCCGCTGCCCGCAGACCGGCGATCTGCTCGGCGTGGTGGACATCACCGGGGGCCCGGCTGCGGTGGAGACGCACGCGCTGCCGCTGGTGCTCGCTGCCATCACCGCCGCCCAGGGTGAGCTGCGCTCACGTCCCCGATCGGCCCTGCGGCTCAGATTCTCCGTGCTGGGCTCAGAGACCGGCACGGTCGCGACTGGAGAGTCGAGCTGGCGGTTGAGCCTGCGCCACGCCGAGCTGCTGACCCTGCTGGCCTGGGAGGCGTCATCGCCCTCCGGAGGCGGCGCCAGTGCTGCCCATCTGGCTGAGGAGATCTTCGGTGAGATGGGGCATGAGGTCGCACTGCGCGCGGAGGTGACTCGGCTGCGGCGGCTCCTCGCCGGTCTGCCGGGACGCGCGGACCCACCCAGGCTGCACTCTCGGCCGTACCGACTGGATCCGCCGCCGTGGCTGGATGCCGTCAGTGTCGTGCATGCCCTCGCCGCCGGCGATCGCACCACCGCGCTGGACCTGTACTCCGGGGAGCTGCTGCCCCGGTCCGAGGCGCCGGGGATCGCTCGGATCCGCTGGGAGCTCTCGGTGATGCTCCGAGAGTCGATCCTGCAGGACGGGTCCCCGTGGGAGATCTGTCGATATCTGCAGCTGCCGGAGGCGCGCGGTGACGGTGAGATCCTCCGGGAAGCACTGCGCCTGCTGCCTCCGGAGGCGCCCCAGAGGGCCCTGCTGATCGCCCGTTCGGAGCTCTGAACGGAAGCACCTCGCCGCTCGGGGAGGCCGATGGGTGCAGCCTCGCTGCAACGGTGCCATGACGAGCGTCACGGTCGTCATCGGTCATCGAACAGGCGAGGAGCACGACCATGAGCACCATGACGGCAGCAGTCGTCGAGGAGTTCGGCGCAGAGCTCACCACCCGGGAGCACGAGCGGCCCGAGCCCGGCCCGGGTCAGGCCCTTGTGCGACTGCTCGCCTCAGGCGTCTGTCACACTGACCGGCACGCCGCCGAGGGGAACGGCCGATCAAGCCCACTCCTCCGTTCATCCCCGGCCACGGGGGCCTGAGCGCGGTGGACAGGGTCGGGCCGGGCGTCACCGACGTCGAGATCGGACAGACTGGGGGCAACGCCTGGTTGTGGAGCGCCTGCGGGTCCTGCGAGCACTGCCGCACCGGGTGGGAGACGCTGTGTGAGGAGCAGATCGACGGAGGGTACCCCGTCGACGGTGCCATCGGGCAGTACATGATCGTCGATGCTCGCTTGGCCGCGGCGTTCCCCGGCGGTGCGGACCCCTTCGAGGTCGCCCCGTGCTCTGCGCCGGCGTGACGGTCTACAAAGGACTGAAGACGACCGGGGTCAGGCCCGGTCAGTGGGTGGTGATCTGCGGGCTCGGCGGCCTCGGGCACCTGGCGCGGCGGGACCATCGTCGTCAACGGTCTGCCGCCTGGCGAGTTCCCCGCGCCGATCTTCGACATCGTCCTCCAAGGGCTGACCATCAGAGGTTCGATCGTCGGCACCCGCCGGGACATGGTCGACGCTCTGGAGATCTGTTCCCGCGGCAGGATCCACCCGACGATCTCCACTCGCCCTCTGAGCGACATCAACGCGGTGTTCGACGAGATGCACCACGGGAAGATCGACGGCCGGGTGGTCATCGACTTCGTTCAGCGGGATTGACACGCTCAACGGGACCCGGCCAGGCGAGGGGCTTGGCCAGGCGGGACCCCAGGAGTGAGCCCAGGAGTGAGCCCATGGCGACGACTACCGGCTCCCGGAACTGCGCCTCCGGTCCGTCAGGGGCGCTGGCAGAGGACATCCGCCCAGCTCAGCCTGCCAGCGCGCGTCATCCATCCTCAGGGGTGGGCTCTCCCCCGCCCGCCGAGCAAGCTCACATGTCTCGGGAGGAGAGCACGCAGAACTCGTTGCCCTCGGGGTCGGCCAGCACCGTCCAGCTGGCGTCCTCGGGGGCGCCGACGTCGACGTGTTGAGCGCCCATGTCGACCAGGCGCTGGATCTCGGCGTCGCGGTCATCATCGGTGTGCGGAGCGAAGTCCCAGTGCAGCCGATTCTTGACGCGCTTGGCGTAGTCCACAGGCACGAAGACCATGCCCGGGGGGATGTGGTGAAACTCGAGGATCTTCACGAAGTCCTTCGCCCAGGGAGGGAGCACGGCGGCCTCGTCTTCGGTCTCGAAGACGACGTCCCATCCGAGGGCCTCCGCCCACCACCGAGCCAGCGCGCGGTGGTCCCGTGCCTCCACCACGGTGGAGTACCAACGCAGAGCCATCGGCGTTCCCCTCCTCACCAGCCGCCGTCAGGCGGGCCGCTGACCGGGCCTCACCCGCGGAGCGGAGGACGAGGCGTACACCCGACGGTCGGAGAACCAGGTTAGCCCATCAGTGGCGCGCCGATGAAGGGATCGAGCGCCAGGCCGACGAACAGCAGTGTGAGGTACATGATCGACAGGTGGAAGACCTTCATGGCCTTCTTGTCGCTCAGCGATTCACGCTGGGCCTGGCGGTGCAGCACATGGCATTCATAGAGGAACCACCCACCGGACACCGCCGCGAAGGCGGTGTAGGTGACCCCCGCCCAGCCCATGGGCACCAGCAGCAGGGAACAGACTACAGTCGCCCAGGCATACAGGACCACCTGCACGGAGACGGTCTTGGCGGTGGCCACGGCGCCGAGCATGGGCACATCGGCAGTCTGATAGTCCGTGCGGTACTTCATCGACAGCGGCCAGTAGTGCGGCGGCGTCCAGAGGAAGATGATGAAGAAGAGCACCAGGGCCGGCCACTCGACGGCCTCTCGGACAGCGGCCCAGGCGATGAGCACCGGGAAGCAGCCCGCCAGCCCGCCCCAGATGATGTTCTGCTCCGTGCGGCGCTTCAGGATGATCGTGTAGATGACCACGTAGAAGAAGATGGCGGCCGCACCGAGGCCGGCGGCGAGCGGATTGGCGCCGAACCACAGGATCGCCAGTGCGGCGACGCCGAGCAGCGAGGCGAAGACGACTGCCTCCCGTGGCGTCAGCTCACCGGTCACCAACGGGCGCTTCTTCGTCCGGTTCATGAGCTTGTCCATGTCCCGGTCGATGTAGCAGTTGAAGGCCCCGGCCGATCCGGCGGCGAAGGCCCCTCCGACCATGGTGGCCAGCACGAGCCAGAAGTCCGGGAAGCCCCGGTGGGCGAAGATCATCGTCGGAAGGGTCGTGACCAGCAGCAGCTCGATCACCCGCGGCTTCGTCAGCGCCCAATAGGCCGCAGCCTTGCGACGCCACGGCGACCGTACCTCACCGGCCGGTCTCCCAGCAGACGGCGAGGTGTCAGTCGACATGGACGCGCCGGATGCGGCGGCGGAGGATTTCTGGGTCACGTCTGATGCTCACAATGGGTCAAGGTGCAGTCGCGGTCGAGGGTCAGTCTATCGTCAGAGCGTCAGTCTGCGTGCCGTGGGGACGCCAGTGAGGCAGACTGTTTCGACACGCTGTAGAAGAGTCGGCGAGAACCTGTCCCGCGCTCTTGCGCCCACGGCCACAGAACCTGGGATCAGGCGTCGATGCGTTCGCGGTCGAGAGCCTTCGATCCTTCGATGATGAAGTCCTTCCGGGGAGCCACGACCGAGCCCATGAGCAGGTCGAAGACTCGTTCGGCGGCCTCGGCATCCTCGATCCGTATGCGTCGCAGAGATCGATGGGCCGGGTCCATCGTGGTCTCTGAGAGCTGGTCGGCATCCATCTCGCCGAGTCCCTTATAGCGTTGGATCGGCTCCTTGTATCGCAGTCCCTCGGACTCCAGGTGGGCGAGCAGCTGATTCAGCTCCGCCTCCGAGTAGGTGTAGCGGACCTCGTTGGGCTTCCTTCCGGAATGGACCACTTCGACCCGGTGCAGCGGCGGGACCGCCGCGAAGACCCGGCCCTGCTCGATCATGGGCCGCATGTACCGGAAGAACAGGGTCAGCAGCAGCGTGCGGATGTGTGCGCCGTCGACGTCGGCGTCGGTCATCAGCACGACCTTGCCGTATCGGGCGGCGTCCACATCGAAGGTCCGCCCCGAGCCGGCACCGATGACCTGCAGCAGGGCGGCACACTCGGTGTTGGAGAGCATGTCGGACACGGAGGCCTTCTGCACGTTGAGGATCTTGCCGCGGATCGGCAGCAGGGCCTGGTAGTCGGAGGAGCGGGCCAGCTTGGCGGTACCCAGGGCCGAGTCCCCCTCGACGATGAACAGCTCCGTGTTCTCCACGCCCTTGGAACGGCACTCCACCAGCTTCGCCGGCATCGAGGAGTTCTCCAGGGCGTTCTTCCGGCGCTGGGTCTCCTTGTGCATGCGCGCGGAGATCCGGGACTTCATCTCGGAGACGACCTTCTCCAGCACGGCGGTGGCCTGCTGCTTGTCCCCTCGCTTGGTGGAGTTGAGGCGTTGCCGGATCTCCTGGTCCACCACTTTGGAGACGATCTGACGCGCGGCGGGAGTCCCCAGGATCTCCTTGGTCTGGCCCTCGAACTGCGGCTCAGCGATGCGCACGGTCACCACGGCGGTCAGCCCTGCCAGGACGTCGTCCTTCTCCAGCTTGTCGTTGCCGGCCTTGAGTCGTCTGGCATTGGCCTCCACGGCCTTGCGGAAGGATTTCAGCATCGCCTGCTCGAAGCCGGCCAGGTGTGTTCCGCCCTTGGGCGTGGAGATGATGTTCACGAAGCTGCGCACCTGCGAGTCATAGCCCACGCCCCAGCGCAGCGCGATGTCCACCTCACAGTCCCGCTCGACGTCTTCGAGGTGGCTTCGACCATCGTCGCCGATTACCGGCACACGTTCGGTGAACCGCCCGTGGCCTTGGATCCGCCAGATGTCGGTCACCGGCGAGTCGGTGGAGAGGAAGTCGACGAACTCACTGATGCCGCCGTCGTACTGGAAGACCTCCTCGGACGGCGTCTCGCCGCGCTGGTCGCGGACTGTGATGCGCAGTCCGGGGATGAGGAATGCGGTCTGCCGTGCCCGGTTGGTGAGCTCCTCGTCGTCGAAGTGCGCATCCGGAGTGAAGATCTGTCGGTCCGCCCAGTATCGGATGGTGGTGCCGGTGATCCCGCGCTTCGCCTTGCCGATGACTTCCACCGGTGATCCTTCGGCGGCCGGGGTGAAATCCGCCTCAGGATCCGCAGCAGCCCCGGCGAAGGTGCCCGGTTCGCCTCGTCGGAAGGACATCTGATGGACCTTGCCGCCACGGGTGACCCTGGCGTCGAGACGGGCGGACAGGGCGTTGACCACAGAGGCGCCGACGCCGTGGAGACCGCCGACGGCGTTGTAGGATCCGCCGCCGAATTTGCCTCCGGCGTGGAGTTTGGTGAAGACGACCTCGAGCCCGGAGAGGCCGGTGCGGGGCTCGACGTCGACGGGGATGCCGCGGCCGTCGTCGGAGACCTCCACCGAATCATCGGAGTGCAGCACGATGGTGATCGTGGAGGCGTAGCCCGCCAGGGCCTCGTCGACGGAGTTGTCGATGATCTCCCAGAGACAGTGCATCAGGCCCCGGGAGTCCGTGGACCCGATGTACATCCCCGGCCGTTTGCGGACAGCTTCGAGGCCCTCGAGCACTGACAGATGCCGTGCGTCGTACTCGGATCGCTTCGCCACGGTTCTCCTCCTGCTGGACTCGGATCACGGGCCGTCTCGGCGCCGCCGGTGATCACCTCGCACCGGCGATGACTCCTGCCGGATCAGGCACAGACGCTGTCAGCCTATCCGGCGGGGCCGCCTCTGCCAGGCAGAACCGCCGTCGACGCCTCCTATGACCCTGAACGGTCCGGCTGGCTCGTACGCGGACAGCGAAAGCAGGGGCAGACTCGGGGCCGACGGCGAATGAAACCCTTCCCGGCATGGTTGTATAGGTATCTACGTATTCACGTGAGGAGGCGAAGAGCATGACCGGCACGACTGGGACACTCGAAGCACACACGAACACTCTGACTGCCCTCGACCGCTGCGACCGCTGCGGAGCACAGGCCTATGTGAGCGCTGCCCTGTCCTCCGGCGCCGGTGTCCTGCTCTTCTGCGTGCACCACGCCCGTCAGGTGGAGGGGACGCTGCGCCCGCAGACGTCCGCGTGGGTCGACGAATCCGCACGTCTCGAGGAGGCGCGCTGATCCAGACACCCTGAGGGGTGTCCGCTGCACCGCCTCAGCCGTGGCAGTCGCTCCGCGACATGACGAGGGGCCCGGAGGATCATCCTCCGGGCCCCTCGTCGTCTGTGCGTTGCGGCGGGGTGGGTCATCATCTCTGCTGACCCATCCCGCCGCAGTCGACACAGCGTCGGCTCGTCGCCGACAGGTGCGGGCTTATTCAGCCGGAGGCTCGCGCCGGTCTCCCGGCGCGGGCCTCCACAGTCATGCGGCGTCGCCGACGCTCAGTCCAGGTAGTCGCGGAGCACCTGGGAACGGCTGGGGTGGCGGAGCTTGGACATCGTCTTGGACTCTATCTGCCGAATCCGCTCGCGCGTGACGCCGTAGACCTTGCCGATCTCGTCTAAAGTCTTCGGCTGGCCGTCTGTGAGGCCGAAGCGCATGGCCACGACGCCCGCCTCCCGCTCAGCCAGGGTGTCCAGCACCGAATGCAGCTGCTCCTGCAGGAGCGTGAAGCTGACCGCGTCCGAGGGCACGACCGCCTCGGAGTCCTCGATGAGGTCTCCGAACTCCGAGTCGCCGTCCTCACCCAGCGGGGTGTGCAGCGAGATCGGTTCACGACCGTACTTCTGGACCTCGACGACCTTCTCCGGGGTCATGTCCAGTTCCTGGGCCAGTTCTTCCGGGGTGGGCTCTCGGCCCAGATCCTGCAGCATCTGCCGCTGGACTCGGGCGAGCTTGTTGATGACTTCGACCATGTGCACCGGTATGCGGATGGTGCGGGCCTGGTCTGCCATGGCCCGGGTGATCGCCTGTCGGATCCACCAGGTCGCGTAGGTGGAGAACTTGAAGCCTTTGGTGTAGTCGAACTTCTCCACCGCGCGGATCAGACCCAGGTTCCCCTCCTGGATGAGGTCCAGGAACAGCATGCCGCGGCCTGTGTAGCGCTTCGCCAGGGAGACCACCAGACGCAGGTTGGCCTCAAGGAGGTGGTTCTTGGCCCGCTTGCCGTCGGCCACGACGAGCTCCATGTCTCGCCGCAGGCGCTTGTCAGAGATCTCCTCGGTGGCGAGCTTATGCTCGGCGTAGAGTCCTGCCTCGATCCTGAGCGCAAGGTCGACCTCCTGCTCAGCGTTCAGCAGGGCCACCTTGCCGATCTGTTTGAGATAGTCCTTGACCGGGTCCGCGGTGGCCCCGGCAGAGACGACCTGGACTGCAGGGGCATCGTCGTCGTCGGCGTTGGAGATGACGAAGCCGCGCCCCTTGGTCTCCTCCTCCTCGGCGTCCTCACCCTTGGCGGCCTTCTTCGCGTTCTCGACGATCGCTTCGGCGTTGCCCTCGTCGCCGGTGGCGGCGGCCACCTTCTTGGCGACCTCCTCCTCGTCGCCGTTCTCCAGGGCCTTGGCCACGGCCTTCTCGAGCACTGTGGTCGGTGCAGCCTGCTCCTGGTCGGTCTCCGCGAGGACCTCATCGACGGGGTCGGCGGTCTCCTTCCGACCGCGATCCTGCTCCGGAGCTTCCTCACTGGCCGGTGTGGCGGTGGACTTCTTGGCTGCGGAGCTGGACTTCGAGGCGGTGGACCGCTTCGTCGTCGAACTCGACTTCTTGGCCGCGGCGTCGCCGTCGCGCGCCGTGGTGCGCGAGGCTGAGCTTCTGCTGGCAGCGGAGGACTGCTCCGCCTCTGCCGCGGCTGCGTTCTCTTCTGTGGACTGGGACGCAGTAGTGGGCACGATGACCTTCCGACTCGGACGTGTGAAGGCGATGGATTGACCTGAGGTCAACACACCTATGACCCTGTCAAGTCCGTCGCCTTGCTCACACTGACCGCTCCGGCGGCCTGCGGCCCTCTCCCCACGGGGGAGCTGGCGGCGCCGGCTTGCCGGTGCGTGGCGAGCGACCTGACGATGGTTGCAGGGTCTCAGCAAGGCACAACGCAGCTCCCCTGCAGATCATTCCCGCTCCCGCGAAAAGTTTCGCAGGAATTGTCCTGCCCACCGTTTGAGCATGTCATGACGGGCGCCGAAGCCGACGCACAGGTGAGGGTCTCACCACCGGGGGCGTCACTGTCCGGCGCCGGCGGTGCTCCAGGAATGGTCTCGGACCATCGCCCAGGGGCAGATGCGGCCGATCCCCTGGTCGACCTGCATCAGCCGGGCCAGGGGGTGATCCGGCGCCAGGTCCAGGCACCGGTCCACGTACGCCCCGGAGATGCTGCCCCGGCCGCGCGCCCACTCGATCCAGCACATCAGCGCCAGCGTCTCCGCCTGCCCCGGGGGCGTCAGCACCGGCTGCATACGGGAGAGCAGAGTGGCCAATGCATCGATGCGCTCCCAGCCCGGACGTTCACCGGTTGCGCCGAGGAGCACTGCGCGATATCTCTCCACAGCGCAGTCGACGAGGCGGTGGTGGTCCAGGTCCTCCGCCCAGGACGCCTCTCCGCCCTCCGATGACGCCGCCCCTCCGACACGCAGCGCCTCCAGCGTCATGGAGGCGATCTCGAATCCGTCGGCGGCGAGCACCAGGAGTCCATCCCGCAGGTCTCCCCAGGACAGCGACGCCGCCATCATCACGAGCTCGTCGTGATGCTCCTCGATCCAGCGCTCCGAGGCCTCCTCCGGCGGTCGGGCGGCCGCCCGCCGGTCAGGATCAGGGCGATCCGCCTCCTGTCGACGGACCTCCTGCTGGATCATCGACTCCCATGCCCACAGCGCCCGCTGGGCGGCTTCCGGGCCGGAGAGCTCGCGGCCGCAGTGCTTCTGCGCAGACTGGGATGCTTCCAACGTCCGCGTCGGGAGACTGATGGGTGGGGCGAGGAAGTCCTGCACCATCTGCCGTGGGGTGCTGAGCGTCCGACCGCGGTAGACCATATGCGTGTGCAGCACGCTGCGGGCCGCCGCCTGGATGTCCTGCCCTGGATACGAGCAGCAGGTCGCGTCGGCGCAGTCGTAGTCTCGGATGTGGCCGCCGCCGACCCACCAGGTCTGGACGGTCCGGACGCCCTGGGCGGCGAGCAGCTCCACGAGGGACGAGTGCAGGGCCGCGTACGGACGAAGCGCGGGGTCGTCCCAGCTGGGTGGGGTCGGCGCCTCTGTCGTGAAGAGATAGATGACGGCGCCGTCAGGCCGGGGGCTGGTCTGCGGGCCTGCCAGGTGCTTACAGACCCAGCGGCCCAATCCGTCGGGATGATCGACGCCGGCTCGAAGGTCGATCCGCAGGTGGGCGCCGACGCGTGCATCATGAAGCCCGACGACGACGAGCGAGTCCTCCGGCAGGAACCCGAAGGTGTGCTGCACCAGCGCCAGCGCGTCGCCGACCCCGGAGATGCGGATGAGCTCCTCGGCCTGCCGCTCCGTCTCAGCCCTGGTCTCGGAGGGACTCCGGTCCTCAGCCTGGCCCCGGGGCGCTGGTTCCGCCCCGGATGATGTCGGCCTGCCGGTGGAAGGAGTCCTCTCTGAGGCCTCCGGTGGCGTGCCGAGCGGGCTCTCGTTGCGGGTCGGGGCGCCGTCGTCGAGGGGGTGGCTGTGAGGGTCCATGCCGCCAGTCTCACGAGCCGGGGCTCCGCCGTGCAGGTCCTCGCTGTGCTCTGTGGAGAGACCGGCGTGTCGCCGAGCGGCCCCGGGTGCTGTGGAGGACCTGATCAGGACGGGGCGGAGTCGTCTCCTCCGTCCGGGAGGTCCTGCTGACCGTGATCCTCCTCCGGTGCGGGATCGACGTCCAGGGACTCGGACGTGGGCTCGGACGTGGGCTCGGACGTGGGCGCGGGCTGGGTCCGCAGGAAAGCCTCGACGGCGGCGCCGAGTTCCTCGGCGTCGGGAACGACGTCATCATCCTTGACCAGCAGCGAGCGCTGCTCAGTGGTGGCGTGCTCGTCGTAGTTCTGCTCCAACCGGTGCACCAGACCCTGGATCTCACTGTTGCCGCTGACCTGACGTGAGATGTCCTGGTCCACCATCCGAGCCGATTCACGCAGTTCGTCGCTGGGGAGCATCAGCTCCATGGCCGCACCGATGTACTCCAGGGCGGAGACCGCCACCTGCGGGTAGCGACCGCCGGCCAGGTAATGCGGCACGTGCAGGGTGTAGCCGACGACATCGTGCCCCTCCTGATCCAGCCGCATCTCCAGCACCTGGCCCAGTCCGGCTTCCAGTTGGGCCGTCGGGCTCCAGGTGGAGATCCCCTCGACCAGGTCCTGGCGGCTTCCGTGGGCTGTCACCCCCAAGGGGCGCGTATGGGGGACGGGGAGCCCGAGCGCGTCCACGAGCACCACCAGAGAGACGTCCAGGTGGTCCACGAGTTCGAGCACGGCTTCGGAGACACGGTCCCATTGGAAGTCAGGCTCGTCGCCTGTGAGCATGAGGAAGGGCAGGCCCGAGGCGTCCCGCACCTCGTAGAGCCGCAGCTCAGGTCCTTCGTAGTCCGTGA
Organism: Nesterenkonia suensis; assembly: GCF_054782935.1. Lineage (NCBI taxonomy): Bacteria > Bacillati > Actinomycetota > Actinomycetes > Micrococcales > Micrococcaceae > Nesterenkonia > Nesterenkonia suensis. Next base: position 1,210,788 of record NZ_BAAGRN010000001.1, read on the forward strand.
AGCGCCCCTCCTGGAAGGTCACCCGCGGGCGACGGGAGCGATAGTCGAACAGCTCGTCCACGTCGAAGCTGGCCAGCAGCTTATGCGGCAGCGATCCCAGCAGAGCCTCGGCGAGCTGGTCGCTCAGCCCGCCGGCATCGGTGTGGCCCGACCAGGAGACGAGCATGGTCAGTCTCCTCGACGCCTGTGCTGCGCGGGCATCGCGCAGCACGAGGTCACCACCCTGTGCCCGCACTGTCGAGGTGGGCACGCCAGGGCCGGGGAAGTCCAGGTGCTCCTCCTCCGGTTCGGCGGGGTGCACATGGAGCAAGTCCAGGGGTTCCTTCATGAAGCTGATGCTCCTCTCCGCTCTCCGCGCTGTCGCATGGCGCCCACCGGGTCCGACGAGTCCGACGGATCCGACGGATCACTCGACGACCCGACGGCGTCGACGGGGCGTCGTCCCAGGTGAACACCGATATAACGACCCGACAGGGTGGAGAAATTCCCGCTGCCGCCGCCGGGCGCGCGGCTGCCGCTGCGCGGAGATGCGCACGACAGGATCTCGGATAGGATCGAATCCTGAAGCCGCCGAGGGCTTCCACACACGGGCAGCGCGTCGGCGGATGCACACACAGACGATTCGACGATCCCCGGACCGGGGATCAGACGGGATTGACGTGATCAACGACTTCCAGCCCACACTCTCCGCTGTCACCACGGCCGTCGAGAGGGCCGAGACCGACGCACTCGTTCTCGGCGTCGCCAAGGGCCCGGAGGGCCCGATCCTCCTGCCCAACCCTCTGGCCGACGAGGCCGCCCGCAGCGTCGCGGACTCCCTGAAGGCACTCGGGGTCACCGGTGCCGCCGATCAGCTGCTCCGTCTGCCGGGTGTCGACGGCTTCCGCAGTGAGACCCTGGTGCTGATCGGCGTCGGCGAGCTCACCGGAGAGCCCACCGGCGGTGTGTCTCTGGAAGCCCTGCGGCGCGCGGCCGGCTCGGCGGTGCGCCAGCTGGGGTCGCTGGACTCGGTCGCCCTGGCACTGCCCGCCTCCAGTCCGGATGAGGTGGCCGCCGTCGCGGAAGGTGCCGCGATCGGGGCGTACTCCTTCACGGCCTTCCGCAGTGCGGAGGAGTCCCGGAGCAAGACTCCGGTCGAGGAGATCCTCATCCTGACTGACTTGAAGGACCGTCACACCCGACCAGCGCTCGACCGGGCCGCCGTCGTCGGAGCCGCCGTGCGGACAGCTCGCGACCTGGTCAACACCCCGCCCAGCCACCTGTACCCCGAGAGCTTCGCGGAGCTCTCTTCGGAGCTCGGGGCGCGCACCAAGGCACCGGCGCATGGAGGATCGACCACGAAGGCATCGAAGCTGTCGGTGAAGGTGTGGGAGGAGAAGGACCTCGAGAAGGGCGGCTTCGGCGGGCTCCTCGGCGTCGGCAGGGGATCCTCCCGGGGGCCGCGGCTGGTTCGCATCGAGCACTCCCCCTCGAAGCCTGCCGCCCATGTCGCCCTGGTCGGCAAAGGCATCACGTTCGATTCCGGCGGACTCTCGCTCAAGCCGGCCTCGGCGATGACGACGATGAAGCTCGACATGGGCGGCGCCGCCACAGTGCTCGCCGTGGTGCGAGCCGCCGCTGACCTGAACCTGCCCGTCCGGGTCACCGGCTGGCTCTGCCTGGCTGAGAACATGCCCTCCTCCACCGCGCAGCGCCCGGAGGACGTCATCACCATCCGAGGCGGCAAGACCGTCGAGGTCCTCAACACCGATGCTGAGGGGCGCCTGGTCATGGCTGATGGCCTCGTCGCTGCGTCCGAGGAGCAGCCCGACGCGCTCATCGACGTCGCCACCCTCACCGGTGCGCAGATGGTGGCGCTGGGCGTTCGGACCACCGGTGTCATGGGTGAGGAGCAGCTCCGCTCCGAGCTCGTCGGCTCGGCCGAAGCCGCCGGCGAGCAGATCTGGCCCATGCCGATCCCTGAGGAGGTTCGCTCCGGGTTCGACTCTGAGGTCGCTGACCTGACCAACCTCGGCGACCGCAACGGCGGCATGCTGGGGGCCGCCGCCTTCCTGCGCGAGTTCGTCGGAGACCGCGCCGACGCCGATCAGGACTCGCTCGACCCGGAGGCCCGGCGGATCCCCTGGGCCCATCTGGACATCGCGGGCCCGGCATTCAACGAGAAGTCCCCCTACGGGTACACCCCCAAAGCGGGAACCGGCGTGATGGTTCGTACGCTGGTGAACTATCTCGAGGGTCGGTCCCGCTGATCAGTGACGACACCACCGGTGGCGGCAGGATTCAGACCCTGCCGCCACCGGTGGCGTCACAGTTCGGAGCACCCGTGGTGTCGGTGGAAGCCCCCTGCGCTCAGGCGATAGGCTGACAGCTGGGCGCACGGGTGACGCGCCGACACCGAGGGCACAGGGCTGTGACCCTCCCGTCGTCGGCCTCCCCCCCCCGCCCCACGACAACCTCACACCACAAGACTCACGCGACCCAAGGGAGCAACGACCGTGGCCGACCAGCCCCAGGCACAGGAATTCGACGTACTCGTCCTCGGCGGAGGCAGCGCAGGCTACGCCGCCGCGCTGCGTGCGGTGCAGCACGGCCTGACGGTCGGTCTGATCGAGAGGTCCAAGCTCGGCGGAACCTGCCTGCACACCGGGTGCATCCCCACGAAGGCTTACCTGCACGCCGCGGAGCTGGCTGATGAGGCCCGGTCCAGCGAGAAGTACGGTGTCAAGATCTCTTTCGAGGGCATCGACATGGCGAAGGTCCGTGAGTACAAGGACGGAATCGTCGCCGGCAAGCACAAGGGTCTCTCCGGCCTGCTGAAGATGCGCAAGGTGACCGTCATCGAAGGTGAGGGCCGCCTGGTCTCGCACGACCAGATCGAGGTGGACGGCACCCGGTACTCCGGCCGGAGCATCGTCCTGGCCACCGGTTCCACCGCGAAGACGATGGGTCTGCCCATCGGTGACCGGATCATCACCTCCACCGAGGCCCTGGAGATGGACCGGACGCCGAAGTCGGCCATCGTGCTCGGCGGCGGTGTCATCGGCTGCGAGTTCGCCTCTGCGTGGACCTCCTACGGCACCGAGGTCACCATCATCGAAGGTCTGCCCTCCCTGGTCCCCAATGAGGACCCCTCGATCATCAAGAACCTCGAGCGCAGCTTCAAGAAGCGTGGCATCACGTTCAACACCGGGACGTTCTTCAAGGATGTCGAGGACACCGGCGACGGCGTCAAGGTGACCCTCGAGGACGGCAAGACCTTCGAGGCGGAGATCTGCCTGGTCGCCGTCGGACGCGGCCCGGTCACCGAGGGTTTCGGCTTCGAGGAGCAGGGCATCACCCTGGACCGCGGCTTCGTGATCACCGACGAGCGGCTGCACACCGGTGTGGGGAACATCTATGCGGTCGGTGACATCGTCCCCGGCCTGCAGCTGGCCCACCGCGGTTATCAGCAGGGCATCTTCGTCGCCGAGGAGATCGTCGGCAACAACCCCGTGGTGGTCGAAGACATCAACATCCCGAAGGTCACCTTCTGCGAGCCGGAGATCATGTCCGTCGGTTACACCCAGCCCAAGGCCGAGGAGGAGTTCGGCAAGGACAACGTCGAGATCACCGAGTACAACCTCGCCGGCAACGGCAAGTCCTCGATCCTCGGCACCGGCGGCATCATCAAGATGGTCGGTGTCAAGGGCGGTCCGATCGTGGGCGTCCACGGCATCGGCACCCGCATCGGCGAACAGATCGGCGAGGCGCAGCTGATCGTGAACTGGGAGGCCTACCCCGAGGATGTCGCCACCTTGGTGCACGCCCACCCGACGCAGAACGAGGCGCTCGGAGAGGCCGCGATGGCGCTCTTCGGCCACCCGCTCCACGGCTGAGAGCCGCATCCAGACCACCCAGAGAATTCAACACATCTGAGAAGACGCACCACGTCCGCCTGGTGCGACGCATTCAAGAGTAGGAGCCGGACATCATGTCTGAGACCGTGAACCTTCCAGCCCTCGGTGAGTCAGTCACCGAAGGCACTATCACCCGATGGCTCGTGGAGGTCGGGGAGGAGGTCGAGGTCGACCAGCCGATCGTGGAGGTCTCCACCGACAAGGTCGACACCGAGGTCCCCTCCCCCGCCGCCGGTGTGATCGAGGAGCTGCTGGTGGACGAGGACGAGACCGTCGAGGTCGGTGCGCCCCTGGTCACCATCGGCGACGGCTCCGGCGGAGGCTCGGACGACGCCGGTTCCGACGACGCTGCGGAGGCCGACGACGAGCAGGCCGCCGAAGGGGCTGCTGATGGCGGCACGGAGGAGACCGCTGAGCCCACCGCTGAACCCGCCGGCGAGGCTGAAGGGGCCGAGGCGACTCCCGAGGAGTCCTCCCCTGCCGAGGACACCGGCTCCTCCGGCGGCGACTCCCAGGAGGTCACCCTCCCGGCGCTGGGCGAGTCCGTCACCGAGGGCACCGTCACCCGCTGGCTGGTCGAGGTCGGTGACGAGATCGAGGTGGATCAGCCGTTGCTCGAGGTCTCCACCGATAAGGTCGACACGGAAGTCCCTTCGCCCGTGGCCGGAACCCTGCAGGAGATCAAGGTCGGCGAGGACGAGACCGTCGAGGTCGGCGCGGTGCTGGCACTGGTCGGTTCGGGCGCCGCGCCGGCGAAGACCGCCCCTGCCGAGGAGAAGCCCGAGCCGACGGCCGAGGAGAAGCCCGAGCCCGAAGCCGCCGAGGACCCGAAGCCGAGCCCGCGTGCGGAGTCCCCGGCTCAGGAGTCCTCCGGCGGCGCCGAGGGCTATGTGACCCCGCTGGTCCGCCGTCTGGCGAAGAAGGAGGGCATCGACTTGTCCTCGGTCACCGGCACCGGTGTCGGTGGGCGTATCCGCAAGCAGGACGTCATCGACGCCGCGGAGGCCAAGAAGGCATCGGCGGCATCGGCCGCACCAGCCGCCTCCGCTCCGGCCTCTGCAGCCGCCTCCAGCCCTGATGTCGACGTGGACACCACCAAACGGGGCTCATCCGAGAAGGCTCCGCGCATCCGGCAGGTGATCGCCCAGCGGATGAACGAGTCGCTCGAGGTCAGCGCTCAGCTGACGCAGGTGCACGAAGTCGACATGACGCGCATCGTGAACCTCCGGAACCAGGCCAAGTCCGCCTTCAAACAGGCGAACGGGGTGAGCCTCTCCTACTTGGCGTTCATCGCGGTGGCCGTCACCGAGGCGCTCAAGCAGCACCCGAAGCTGAACGCTGAGTATGACGAGAAGCAGCAGCAGATCACCTACCACGATGCCGAGCACCTGTCCTTCGCCGTGGACACCGAGAAGGGTCTCATGGTTCCGGTCATCTCCGACGCCGGCGACCTGAACCTGGCCGGCATGGCGAAGAAGATCTCCGACGTCGCGGCGCGGACACGCAGCAACAAGATCGGTCCGAACGAGCTCTCGGGTGGGACATTCACGATCACCAACCTGGGCTCATTCGGCGCGCTGACCGACACTCCGATCATCAACCAGCCTCAGGTGGCGATCCTCGGCCCGGGGTCCATCGTCAAGCGCCCGATGGTCGTCACCGATGCGGAGGGCAACGAGAGCATCGGCATCCGCCACATGATGTACCTCTCGCTGACCTACGACCACCGTCTGGTCGACGGGGCTGACGCCGGCCGGTTCATGCAGACGCTGAAGGCGCGCCTGGAGGACGGCAGCTTCGAGTCGCAGCTGGGTCTGTGATCCGAGGAGGCTGAGCGTCTCCTCACCGGTATGGAGGGTCCGCCCGTGGCATCGGGCGGGCCCTCCATGCATGACGACGCCAGAGGCCGCCACGTCGCCTCAGGTGTCGGCGCTGCTCGGCTCCCGGATCGCATGCAGCCTCCAGAAGCCCTCCTGCCGCACCAGCTCCAGCCGGACCGCCTGTCTCTCCTGACCATCCCCATGGAGCGCATCCATCGTGACCTCCACGGGCACGGACACGGCCTCCTCCGGCAGGCCCTCCAAGGCCTCGTCCTCAGCCGGTGACTGCGGCGGCCCGAGCGGCTCGACCGTCATGGTCGCCCCCTCATAGGCCTCTCGTGCTTGCTGGAGATCCTCGACCAGCTCCTGTTCGGACCGGGCCGCTGGCGAGCCGACGGCGACATATTTCCTGGTCGTCGCGATCTGCAGCTCCTGCAATGCCGCTGTTCGCAGCACGACCAATCCGTCGAGCGCCACGAGCGGGTCCTCGTCAGCCATCAGCTCAGCAGCGGCCTCAAGGCTGAGCGGAGTCACTGCATGCCCGCCGGTCGGTTCGCCGGCGGAGAGGTCGCCCGACACCGACGTGCCCCGCGCGTGAGGCTGGTCGCCGAGTCCGCTGAGAGCCCCGACTCCCCCGGTGATCAGCAGGCTCCCGGCGCACAGGCCTGTCAGCAGCCGACGGGCTCGGGAGGACCGCGGGGGCCGATCAGTCGCACCAGGCTGCGCTGTCGGCAGCTCCGGCAGGACGTCGTCGTCGACATGCGGACTCAGGTCCAGGCCCTGAGCCGGAGCACACCGGTGGAGTGCCACGGCGAACTCTCGGGCGCTGGGGCGACCGACCGGTTCCTCACTCAGCGCCTCCTCCAGCAGGCGGATCAGCGAGGACGGAGCCTCAGGACACAACGTGCCCAAGGGAGTTCGGCGGCGCTCAGGCCCGGGCGGCGCCTCGGTGAGGACATACCACGTGAGCGCCGCCAGCGAGTAGACATCCGACTCCGGACCGAGACTTTCCTCCCACGCCCGGGCGGCGGCCGCCCCGGAGTGCCCACGCACGGCCTCACGCCGCTCCGGGGCGGCGAACCCGGCCGTCATCGCTTCGGGCCGTGGAGCCCCGAGGAGCTGGGCGTCACCCAGGTCAGCCAGGGCGGGCCGTCCGTCCGGGGCGAGCACCACGTTCCCCGGCGACACGTCCCCATGGGCGACCCCCTCTCGGTGCAGATGGGCCAGCGCTTGGGCGATCGGCACCAGCACCGTGACCGTCTCCCCCAGCGTCAACGTTCGCCGGGACGCCAGGATCCGCCCCAGCGATCCAGCGGTGAAGGGCTCCAGCAGGAGCCCAGGGCCGCAGGAGGTCTCGACCCACCCGTAGACGGTCACCAGGTGATCGTGATGGAGCCGCCGCATGGCGTCCAGTTCAGCAGTGAGTCGGCGACGATCGGGAGCTGTCCATCCACGGTCCGCCGGGTGGTCCTGAACCGTTCGCTGCCGCTGACTGTGGCCCCCTGTGGGCACCTTGACGGCCACGAGCTCCGCGTCGGCGACGTCCACACTCCAGTGCGGCCCCTCGCCGGTCACCCGGGCGAGCCACACCGAGGAGGTCGCACCTGTCCCGAGAGGTCTGACCATGCGGAGCCCTGGAGCGCTGGGTGGCGCGCCCGGTCGAGGAGCGGGACGGCCGTCTGTGGGCGCCCCGGAGCCCCCTCCCCCGCGGCCCTGCCCTGATCCGGGCCGACCGACGGCCGGGCCCGGGGAGTCGTCACTGCGCGTCGTGTTGCTGTTCATGACGACCAGCCTGCCCCAGTGGGAGCCGTCCTGCAGGAGTTATCCACAGGCTCCGGTCAGCACAGCGCGATGATTCGGACTAGGCTGGCATCTATGGACCTCGTATTCCGGAGGCTCGGATTCCACCCCCACCTGGTGGACTACGCCGAAGCCCTCGCCGTTCAACAGCGGCTGCACGCTGAGGTGCTCGCCGACGAGTCGCCCTCGACCGTCCTGCTGCTCGAGCATGACGACGTCTACACCGCCGGTCGCCGCACCGAGCCCGAGGACCGCCCGAAAGACGGCACTCCGGTCATCGATGTCGACCGGGGCGGCAAGATCACCTGGCACGGCCAGGGTCAACTGGTGGGCTATCCGATCATCAAGCTCGCGGAACGAGCCATGGTCAAGGAGTATGTGGCCACGCTGGAGGAGCTGCTGATCCGCGTGCTGCACCGGGAATACGGCATCGTCTCCACGACCGTGGAGGGACGTTCCGGCGTGTGGCTCACCGATGGTCCCCGGGACCGGAAGATCGCCGCCATCGGTCTGCGCGTGCACAAGGCGGTGACGACGCACGGCTTCGCCCTCAACTGCTCCAACAGCCTGGCTCCGTTCGAGAACATCGTGCCCTGCGGCATCGCTGACGCCGACACCACCAGCATCAGCGACGAAGTGGGCGCGTCCGTCACTCCTGCTGACGTCGTCGACGCCGTGGCCGCCGAGCTGGCCGCTGAGCTGCCCCGCTTCCTCAGCACGGAACACACCACACCCGCAGCAGAAGGAGCCCTGTCGTGACCATCGCCCCTGAAGGACGCCGCATGCTCCGCGTCGAGGCGCGGAACTCCGAGGTCCCCGTCGAGCGGAAGCCCGCCTGGATGCGGACCAAGGTGAAGATGGGCCCGGAGTTCGCCGAGATGAAGAAGCGGGTCGGCGCCAAGGGACTGCACACGGTCTGTGAGGAGGCCGGGTGCCCGAACATCTTCGAATGCTGGGAGGACCGTGAGGCCACCTTCCTCATCGGCGGTTCGGCCTGCACCCGGCGCTGTGACTTCTGCGAGATCGACACCGGACGACCGCAGCCGGTCGACGAGGGTGAACCGCTGCAGGTCGCTGAGTCCGTCCGCGAGATGAACCTGCGTTATGCCACAGTCACCGGCGTGGCCCGCGATGACCTGCCCGACGAGGGCGTGTGGCTCTACGCGGAGACCATCCGGAAGATCCATGAGCTCAACCCCGGCACCGGCGTCGAGATCCTCATCCCGGACTTCTCCGGCAAGGAGGAGAACATCGCCGCGATCTGCGAGGCCGCTCCGGAGGTCTTCGCCCACAACGTCGAGACCGTTCCCCGCATCTTCCGCCGGATCCGCCCGGCCTTCCGCTACGAGCGCTCCCTGGACGTGCTGACCCAGGGCCGGGGCCACGGCATGATCACCAAGTCGAATCTCATCCTGGGCATGGGCGAGACCCGCGCAGAGATCACCGAGGCCCTGCAGGACCTGCACGAGGCCGGCTGTGACCTGATCACCATCACCCAGTACCTGCGGCCCACGCCTCGTCACCTGCCGGTGGACCGGTGGCTGAAGCCCCAGGAGTTCCTGGAGATCTCGGAGGAGGCCGAGGAGATCGGCTTCCTGGGCGTGATGTCCGGGCCGCTGGTCCGCTCCTCCTACCGAGCCGGTTCACTGTGGGCCAAAGCGATGCAGAAGAAGGGCCGTCAGATCCCACCCGAGCTGGCCCACATCCAGCCCTCAGGCACGACGCGGCAGGAGGCCGCGACGCTGGTCGCCGCCGGACACTGAACCGCCGCGGATACCCCCCCGGCGACCTCGCCGGTGCCCGTCAGGCCACCGAAGGTGTCGAGTCCGTGCTCCGCTTTGATCAGCTCTGATCTGCCGCCGACGGCGGTGCAGCGGAGACGGGGGTGAGCGGATCAGGAAGGGTCCTAGGCTCGTCTCGGGAGCTCGGCAGGCTCCAGGGCGACCAACTCGACCCAGTCGGGGCGGACCCGGGCACGCCGGGGTCCGTCGGCATTCCCCGACACGGTAGACTGGTGCCACTATGGCACCAGCTGACTCCCCCACCCCACAGGTCTCGTCGAAGGCAGAGGCGAAGACCGAGCTCAAGAAGCTCAAGGCCCAGCAGAAGGCTGAGAAGCAGGAGCGCAAGGCACGGAAGAAGTCCTCCAAGAAGGAGGGCTTCATCTCCCGCATCAAACAGGTCTTCACCATGACCCGGGCGCACGATCCCAACATCGCCTGGTGGATGGCTCTGGCGTTCCTGGTCACGTTCGGGGTCTCTGCGGTCCTCGTCGGCCTGCTGCTCAACTGGGTGACCGGCATCCTCTTCGGTCTTCCCATGGGCCTGCTGGCGGCGATGATTCTGATGAACCGCCGAGCCGAGAAGGCCGCGTTCGCCCGGATCGAAGGTCGCCCCGGCGCCGCCGCGGCGGCCTTGGGCACTCTGCGCAGGGGGTGGATCGTCGTCGAGGAGCCGGTGGCGATGGATCCGAAGACCCAGGCCGCGATCTTCCGCGTGGTCGGGCGCCCGGGCCTCATCCTGGTCACCGACGGACCGGCCGGGCCGGTGCGGAAGATGGTCCCCAAGACTCGCAAGCGCTTCAGCCCCATCCTTCGTGACACCGGTGTGCCGATCCACGTGGTGGAGACCGGCAATGGTGAGGGCCAGGTGCCGCTGTCCAAGCTCACCAAGCATCTGAAGAAGCTCGACAAGGCGCTGACCAAGCATGAGGTCAGTGCTCTGGAGAAGCGACTCGCCGCTCTGCCGATCTCGCGGCCCCCCATCCCCAAGGGTGTCGACCCCTACCGCGTCCGCCCGGACCGGAAGGCGATGCGCGGCTGAGACGTCTGACGCTCCACCCCCGGACGGGGCCCGTCACGGACCATCCAGGTCCATGACGGGCCCCGTCGCGTGGTAGAGTGATCTGCTGTCTGGCAGGCGCCGTCCAGCTTCCCACCCTGTGTGGGATGCCTCACGGAGATCCTGCACCTCGGCCCCTCAGGTCTTCTCGGAGATTCCGGAGTGCTGCGCTGAGCGTGCGGACGACGCCGCAGTGAGCGAGCATTCGGCAGCTCGCGCTCTCCGCTTCGGGATCGCGGAGGCCAGGTGACCGTCCGTTCTTCGACCAGGTGCCCAGCATCCGGCCGCAGTGCCGCGGACGGCGGATAAACAGTGATCTGCCGATACAAGAGAAAGGCACACCCATGCCCACCACCCCCCTGCGCGGTCGCCGCACCGTGAAGGCCTCGCGTGCCCTTGGCATCGCGCTGACCCCGAAGGCCCAGAAGTATCTGGACCGTCGCCCCTACGGCCCCGGCCAGCACGGTCGGACCCGGCGAAAGACCGACTCCGACTACGCGGTGCGTCTGCGTGAGAAGCAGCGTCTGCGGGCGCAGTACGGCATTCGCGAGGCGCAGATGGTGCGCTACTTCGAGGAGGCCAAGCGCCGCGACGGGCTGACCGGTGAGATCCTCATCGAGCTCCTCGAGTCCCGTCTGGACTCACTGGTCCTGCGTGCCGGCTTCGCCCGCACCATCGCCCAGGCCCGGCAGTTCGTGGTCCACCGCCACATCACCGTCAACGGCAAGCGCGTGGACCGCCCGTCCTTCCGCGTGAAGCCCGGTCAGGTCATCCAGGTCCACGAGCGGTCCGAGAAGTTCGAGCCGTTCCAGGTCGCCGCTTCCGGCGCCCACCAGGACGTGCTGCCGACCGTTCCGGGATACCTGTCGGTCGAGATCGACAAGCTCCAGGCGACCCTGTCTCGCGCCCCGAAGCGCGAAGAGGTTCCGGTCACCTGCGAAGAGCAGCTCGTCGTCGAGTACTACGCCCGCTGATCATCGGCGAGCATCACAGGACCTCCGGGTCCTGAACCGCAGAGCCCGCCGCGACGTCCTCTTCACCGAAGGAGTCGCGGCGGGCTCTGCGTCTGTGCGTGCGGGCTGTCCACGCCCAGCAGAACCTCTAGACTTGTTCCGGCGTCGTGGACGCCCGCAGACCGATTCGTCAGCAGGAGGACCGCAGAATCCCATGAAGACCGAGGACATCACTCGCACGTGGTACGACTACTTCGCCGCGAAGGGCCATGAGCGTGTCCCCTCGGCGTCCCTCATCTCGCCGGATCCCTCCGTGCTGTTCACCATCGCCGGCATGGTGCCTTTCATCCCCTACTTCCTCGGCACGGAGAAGCCTCCCTACGATCGAGCCGTCTCTGTTCAGAAGTGCATCCGCACCGCTGACATCGAGGAGGTCGGCAAGACGGCGCGCCACGGGACCTTCTTCCAGATGTGCGGCAACTTCTCCTTCGGCGACTATTTCAAGGAGAAGGCCATCCCCATGGCCTGGGAGCTGCTGACCAGCCCTGTCGACGGCCACCCGGAGACCGGGATCCGCGGCTTCGGACTGGACCCCGAGCGCCTCTGGATCACCGTCTACGAAGACGGCGACGACCGTGACGACGAGGCCCGCCGGATCTGGGAGGACGTCGTCGGCGTGCCGCACGAGCGCGTGGTGGGCACCGGGCCCGCTGACAACTACTGGAACACCGGGCAGCCGGGTCCGGGCGGTCCGTGCTCCGAGATCTACTACGACCGCGGCCCTGCCTACGGCGCCGACGGCGGCCCGGCAGTGGACGAGACCCGATTCATCGAGCTGTGGAACCTCGTCTTCATGCAGGATCGGCTCTCCCAGGTGCATTCGAAGACCGAGTTCGAGGTCGCCGGCCCGCTGCAGAACAAGAACATCGACACCGGTCTGGGGCTCGAACGGCTCGCCATGGTCCTCCAGGGCGTCGAGAACATGTACGAGACGGACCAGGTCCGCCCCGTCCTCGATCGCGCCGCCGAGCTCGCCGGAGTCATCTACACCTCCACTGAGGACCCGTCGGACCCCAACCACGCCACCGATGTGCGCCTGCGCATGATCGCTGACCACGTCCGCAGCTCGCTGATGCTGATCTCCGACGGGGTGCGACCGTCCAACGAGGGCGGCGGCTTCGTGCTGCGCCGGCTGATCCGCCGGGTCATCCTGGCCATGCGTCTGATGGGCGTCGAAGAGCCGGTGCTGGGTGAGCTGTTCACCGTCTCCCGTGACGCGATGAAGGGCGTCTACCCGGAGGTCGCTGAGGACTACGAGGCGATCCACCAGGTCGCGGTGAAGGAGGAGCAGGCCTTCCTGCGGACGATCTCGGCCGGGACCGCCAAGCTGCAGGCCGCGGTGTCCACCGCCAGGAGCTCTGACCGCCCGGTCTCCGGCGCCGACGCCTTCGCGCTGCACGACACCTACGGCTTCCCCATCGACCTGACATTGGAGATGGCCGCAGAGGCCGGGGTCTCGGTGGACCAGGACCGCTTCCGTGAACTGATGACCGAGCAGCGCGAGCGGGCACGTGCGGACGCCAAGGGGAAGAAGTCGGGCCATGCCGACACCGAGGTGTACTCGCAGCTGCGCGGTGAGCGCCCCACTCATTTCACCGGCTACACGGAGCACACCACAGAGTCGACCATCCGCGGGCTGCTGGTTGACGGCCAGACCGCCGACCGGGCTGCGGCAGGCCAGGAGGTGGAGATCGTCCTCGACGCCACCCCGTTCTACGCCGAGGCGGGGGGCCAGGCCGCCGACACGGGCCGCATCTCCGGCGACGGCTTCGAGCTCGAGGTCGTCGATGTCCAGTCTCCGATCAGCGGCCTGGCCGTGCATCGCGCCCGCGTGGTCCACGGTGAGGTCCCTGCCGGTGTGGAGGCTCTGGGTGCGATCGACCTGCGGCGGCGACTCGACGCGCAGAAGGCCCACTCCGCCACCCACATCATCCATGCCGCACTCCACGATGTGCTCGGCCCGGAAACAGTGCAGGCAGGCTCCTTCAACAAGGAGGGTTATCTGCGGTTCGACTTCACCGCTGAGGACGCCCTCAGCCAGTCCGCGCGACAGGAGCTGGAGGAGGCTGCCAACCTCGCCATCCGGGACAACTATGAGGTCAGCACCCAGGTGATGTCGTTGGACGATGCGAAGGCCATGGGAGCGATGATGCTCTTCGGGGAGAAGTACAGCGAACAGGTCCGCGTGGTCGAGATGAACGGTGCCTGGTCCCGGGAGCTGTGCGGCGGAACCCACGTCGCCACCACTGCGGAGATCGGCACGCTGGCCCTGCTGAGCGAAGCCTCAGTCGGATCGGGGAACCGTCGCGTCGAAGCGCTGGTCGGTCTCGACGCCTTCCAACACTTCGCGGCCGAGCGCACTCTGGTCAATCAGCTCACCGAGATGTTGAAGGTGCCGGCGGACCAGGTGCCGGACCGGATCTCGAGCACATTGCAGAAGCTGAAGGAGACCGAGCGGGAGCTGGAGCGGCTCCGCGCGGAACGGCTCCGCGCCCAGGCCGGTGAGCTGGTGAAGCAGGCCGTCGATGCTGATGGGGTGGATGTGCTGGCTCACGACGCCGGCACTGTCGCCGGCGGCGACGACCTGCGCGCGCTGGCCGTGGACCTGCGCCAGCGCTTCGGTGCGCGCGCCGCCGTCGTCGCCGTGGCGGGTGAGTCCAAGGGACGGCCGCTGATCGTAGTGGCCACCACCGAGGCAGCCCGGGACGAGGGCGTCCAGGCGGGAAGCCTCGTCAAGGAGGCCTGCGGCGTGCTCGGCGGAGGAGGCGGCGGCAAGCCTGACGTCGCGCAGGGCGGCGGTCAGGATGTCTCCCGTGTGGCGGAGGCCCTGGATGGGGTGGTCCGCTCGGTCCGTGACCGTGACCGCGCCCGTGGCTGAGCAGCAGACGCACGGGAGTGCACCGCGGGCCGGCGTCCGACTGGCGGTGGACGTCGGTGAGGCGCGAGTCGGCCTGGCGGCCTCGGACCCCGATGCACTGGTGGCCACGCCGGTGATGACTCTGCGGCGCGATCAGAAGCGACGTTCCGACGTCCGCATGCTGGTGAAGATCGCCCGTGACCGTGCGGCCCGGGTCGTCTATGTGGGGCTGCCCCTCTCCCTCTCCGGAGCGGACACCGCCTCCACGCAGAAGGCGCGTGACTATGCGGGGCTGCTCGCACAGAAGCTGGCCGATGCCGAGCTCGCCACGGCAGTCCATCTGGTCGATGAGAGGCTCTCCACCGTCTCAGCGGCCGAGAAGATGCGGGCCTCCGGCGTGGAGGCCCGCGATCAGCGCGATCGCATCGATCAGGCCGCCGCGGTGGAGATCCTCACCCAGGCGTTGGAGATCCGCCGCGCCCAGGCGCGCGAACCGGGGGAAGCCGTCCTGCCTCAGCGCTGAGCTCGGCCACCCGGAGGCCGCTTCAGCTCACGCGAGTGCTTCCTCCACACCCGTGCTGTTCTCCACAGATCGCTCACGTGGGCTGCCGGGCACAGTGGGGATGCGGCAGTCTGGACTCATGCGCACCACCACTGCCAGCACACCTGCCACGCGACCGGGCCCGTCTCCCACCAGCCCGTCTCCCACCGGGCCGAGTCCCACCGGCCCGACTGCCGCCTCCCCGGCGCTCGGAGCACGCGGCCCCCGGGGTGGCGGGACGGCGGCGGACGCGAGGCCTGCTCCTGATCTGTATCGGGCGGGTGCGCCCTTCAGTTCCGCCGAGCTGCAGGCGCTGACCTGCGAGGGGGCGCTGAGGCATGTCATCGCCGATGTCTACGCTGCGTCCACGTCACGTCCGGGTCCTGCACTGCGCGCGCGGGCCGCCCGTCTGCTGCTGCCCGCAGCTGTGGCCGAGGGTTCCGTGCTCTGCGGAGAGTCGGCCGCCTGGATCCAGCTCGGCGGTGTCCCGGGGCCCCGACTCACCCTGATCTCCTCAGTGTTCCGCCGGGGACGGGCGGCCGGAGCCCCGGCCTGGCAGGTCCACCAGATCGAGCTGTCTGACCGAGAGGTCTGCCGCGTCTCCGACGTCGCCGTCACCACGGCGGCGCGGACGGCGGCGGACCTGTTCCTCGGGGTCGGTGCCACGGACAGCCGTCGGTCTCTCGACCTGTTGGCGTGGGAGTCCGTGCACGCCCGGCGCCCGGAGGCAGTCTCTGCCGCCGAGGCTCCTGACCCGGCCTGGCTCCGGCGGTGGTGGCTGCTGGCGGACCTGTTGGAGGCACGGAGCCACGAGGTCGACACCGGGATGCTGACGGCCCTGGTGCTGGAACGGGTCCAGCGACAGCGCCACGATCCCGACCGTCTGGACCGGATCCGGCGTCTCATCGATCAGTGTGCGTCTCGCCGCCGCCCCACAGTGCGGTAGACGTCATAGACGCCGTCGATGCGACGGACCGAGTTCAGCACATGGTTCAGATAGCGCGGGTCTCCCATCTCGAAGGAGAAACGGGAGATCGCGACCCGGTCCCGTGAGGTCTGCACGCTCGCGGAGAGGATGTTCACCTGCGATTCGGCCAGCACCCGTGTGACATCGGAGAGCAAAGACTTGCGGTCCAATGCCTCCACCTGGATCTCCACCAGGAACACGGAGCTCTTCGTCGGAGCCCATTCGACGTCGACCAGCCGTCCGGGCTGCTCACGCAGCTGCTGGACGTTTCGGCAGTCGGCGCGGTGCACCGAGACCCCCTGGCCCCGCGTGACGAAGCCCTCGATCTCGTCCGGGGGCACCGGAGTGCAACACCGCGCCAGCTTCGCCAGCACATTGCCGGCCCCCTTGATGACCACTCCGGCGTCGGAGTACTGGTTCGCCGGAATCACCGGGGTGGTGATCGGAGTGGTGTCATGCTCCTCGGACTCTTCCTCCTCAGGCTCGAAGAGTGCGGAGAGATGCTCGATGACGTTCTGCGTGGAGACGTGGTTGTCCCCCACCCCGGCATAGAGCCCGGAGATGTCCGGGTAGTGCAGCTGACGGGCGACTTCGGCCAGCACATCCGGGTTCATCACCTTCTGCAGCTGCAGATTCGACTTCCGGATAGCCTTGGTGAGTTCATCCTTGCCGCGCTCGATGGACTCCTCACGGCGTTCCTTGGAGAACCACTGGCGGATCTTGTTCCGGGCGCGGGCGCTCTTGACGAACTGCTGCCAATCGCTGCTGGGACCAGCCCCTTCGGCCTTGGAGGTGAAGATCTCCACCCAGTCGCCGTGCTGGAGCTCGGAGTTCAACGGGACGAGCTTCCCGTTGACTCGGGCGCCGATGGTCTTGT
The DNA here is from genome assembly GCF_054782935.1 of Nesterenkonia suensis. NCBI lineage: Bacteria > Bacillati > Actinomycetota > Actinomycetes > Micrococcales > Micrococcaceae > Nesterenkonia > Nesterenkonia suensis. The sequence goes on from NZ_BAAGRN010000001.1 coordinate 1,227,400, forward strand.
GCCCGACGTCGGTGTGGATCGCATAGGCGAAGTCCACCGGTGTCGCCCCGGCGGGAAGCGCCATCACCTCCCCCTTGGGGGTGTAGACGAACACTTCCTTGGCGTTGATCTCATAGCGCAACGACTCCAGGAACTCGTCCGGGTCCTTCGTCTCGGACTGCCAGTCGACCAGAGACCTCAGCCAGCCGATGTCCGCGGTCGTCTGACTCTGCTGGGTGGCGACCTCCGGAGTGCGCTCCGCGCCTTCGGCCGCGGCCTGGGTCCCCTCCGCTGCGGGGGCTCCGGAGGACTTCTGCTTGTACTTCCAGTGAGCCGCGACGCCGTACTCAGCCCGGCGGTGCATCTCGTAGGTCCGGATCTGAATCTCCACGGGCTTTCCCTGGGGACCGATCACCGTGGTGTGCAGCGACTGGTACATGTTGAACTTCGGCATCGCGATGTAGTCCTTGAACCGCCCCGGCAGGGGGTTCCAGCGCGCATGCAGTGCACCCAGGGCGCCATAGCAGTCCCTGACCGTGTCCACCAGGACCCGCACACCCATGAGGTCGTGGATGTCGTCGAAGTCCTTCCCCCGGACGATCATCTTCTGGTAGATCGAGTAGTAGTGCTTGGGGCGGCCGGTGATGGTCGCCGCGATGCTGGCTTCATTGAGATCGTCGGCGATGGTCTCCCGGACTTCGGAGAGGAACTTCTCCCGCTGCGGGGTCCGGTCCCCCACCAGTCGCACGATCTCCTCATAGACCTTGGGATACAGGGCCGCGAAGGACAGGTCCTCCAGCTCCCACTTGATCGTGTTCATCCCCAGCCGGTGCGCCAGCGGGGAGAAGATCTCCAGGGTCTCCTTGGCCTTCCGGGCGCTGGACTCCGCCGGGACATAGCGCCACGTGCGTGCGTTGTGGAGGCGATCGGCAAGCTTGATCATCAGCACGCGGATGTCCTTGGCCATGGCCAGGACCATCTTGCGGACCGTCTCGGCCTGGGCGGCGTCACCAAACTTCAGCTTGTCGAGCTTGGTCACCCCGTCCACCAACAGAGCGATCTCCTGGCCGAAGTCGACGGTGAGCTGGTCGAGGCTGTACTCCGTGTCCTCCACGGTGTCATGGAGCAGGGCCGCGGCCAGCGTGGATCCGGTCAGTCCCAGCTCCGCGAGGATCGTCGCCACCGCCACCGGATGGGTGATGTAGGGGTCGCCGCTCTTGCGCTTCTGATGACGGTGGTGGTGGTTCGCCGCTTCGAAGGCCCGTTGGATCAGCGGCAGGTCCTGCTGCCCGCCGTTGGCGCGCATCGCGCGCAGCAACGGCTCCAGCAGCGGTGACGAGGCTTTGTCCACGACCCCGACGGCGCGCGCTCGTCGGACCGCGGCGGGGGCGGGCGGGCTGGCCGCCGTCACCGACGTCGCGGAATCGGACTGGGCCCGGCCGGAGCCCTCGTCGTTCACCACCTAGAACCTGCTCTCGGAGACGACATCATGAGTCACTGTGTCGGCCATTGTACCCCCGGCGCCGCCATGTCAGCGTCGCAGGTCGTCGCCGGAGGGGTCACCGTCATCGTCGAGCCCGGGGCCCTGCGGCTCCAGCCCGGTGATGATGACCTCGTAGGCCTCCTCCTCGAACTCGTCCTCCTCCGGCTCAGGCTCCGGCAACGGGGGGAACGCCACCGGCCGGCCCGCATCGTCCAGCGGAGTGCCCGAGTAGGTGACAGTGTCGACTCCCCGCTCCTCGCGCAGGCCCAGGACCTCCGCGGTGTGGGCGACGATGTCGGCGTCATGACGGCGCATGCGCGCATAGAGCGGAGCCTGGACGAAGATCGTGGCCAAGGTGCCCACGATGACCCCGACGAACAGTGCCAGGGAGATGTCCCGCAAAGTCCCGGCTCCCAGCAGCCAGGCGCCGATGAACAGGATCGAGCCCACCGGCAGGATCCCGACGACCGAGGTGTTCAGCGACCGGACCAGCGTCTGGTTCACCGCGAGATTGACCCGCTCGGTGAAGGTCTGGTCCTTCTGCTGCGTCAGGGACTGCACGTTCTCACGGATCTTGTCGAAGACCACCATCGTGTCGTAGAGGGCGTAGGACAGGATGGTCAGGAACCCGATGATCGCGCTGGGGGTGACCTCGAAGCCAGAGGCCGAGTAGATCCCCGCGGTGGTGATCACCACGAAGCCCAGGCCGAGGATCGCCGCCAGCGACATCTTCCACGTCCGGAAATAGACGGCCATGTAGAGCGCCACCAGGATGATGAAGATGATCAGTCCGAGCATCATCTGTTCGGAGACCTGCTCGCCCCAGGTGGGCCCGATGAAGGTCGAGGTCACCTGATCCGCGCTGACTCCATAGCCCTCCTGCAAGGCCTCGGCGACCTGAAGGGTCTCGTCATCGGTGAGCTGCTCGGTCTGCACCCGGACGGTGTTGGCCGCGATGTTGGTGACCGTCGCCTCCTGCGTGGAGAACTCGGCGACGGCCTCCTCACCGATGGCGATGTCGGTCTCCTCCGTCTGGGAGATCGTGAACTGGGAACCACCGGTGAACTCGATGCCGAGGTTGAACCCTCCCCGCACGAAGGGGATGGCGATGGAGATCAGCACGGCCAGGGCCGCCAGGATGAACCACAGGTTGGACTTCTGGATGAACGGGTAGGCCCGCTCACCGGTGTAGAGCTGGTTGCCGGCCTTGGCGACACCTGCTGCCATCAGCGGGCCTCCTCATCATTCTCGGGGGTCGACGGGGAGGCACTGTCGGCCTCCTCGCCGCGTGCGGACCGGCGGGCTCGTCGGGAACGGGCTCGACGCCGTTCGGCGATGGTCATGGAGGCCAGATCGGCGGCGTCCTCGTCATCAGGCGCCTCAGCCGGATCCTGGAGCTGCGTGGCGGCGGCCGTTCGGTCCCTCTGCTGGGAGGATTCCGCGTCCTGGCCGGACGACACGGTGGAGGACGTCGCCTGCCCTGGCCCCTGCCCTGACCTCTGCCCTGTCGCCTGCGGAGGCTCCGAGGAGGCCCGGGGCACCGTCTCGGTGTCCCCGGCCGCCTCCGCAGGGGATACGGCGCCGGTCGGTCCGCCATCGCTGGAGGACAGCTCCTGTCGAGCGAATCGTCCCGCCCCCCGATAGAGCACGTCCACCCCCAGCTCGGCGGCGGAGAGCCCGGAGAACTTCCGACCGGCGGCGAAGAACGTGCGCCGGGCCAGCAGCTGCATCACCGGGTGGGTGAAGAGGAAGACCAGGATCACGTCCAGGATCGCGGTCAGCCCCAGGGTGAAGGCGAAGCCCCGCACATTGCCCACAGCGACCATGTAGAGCACCACCGCGGCGATCACGTTCACCGCCTTGGAGGCCAGGATGGTGCGCCGGGCCCGGGCCCATCCGGCCTCCACCGCACCGGCCAGCGACCTGCCTTCGCGGAGCTCGTCCTTGACACGTTCGAAGTAGACGATGAACGAGTCTGCGGTGAGACCGATCGAGACGATCAGCCCCGCGATCCCGGCCAGCGACAGGCGATACCCGTCGGACCAGCCGAGCAACGCGATAGCCCACCAGGTGAGCAGCCCCACCACGGCCAACGAGGAGATCGTCACCAGCCCCAGCGCCCGGTACTGGAACAGCGCATAGCCAGCCACCAGGACGAGTCCGATGATGCCGGCCAGCAGGCCCATGCGCAGCTGGTCCTCACCGAGGGTCGCAGAGATCTGCTCCTCGGACTGGATCTCGAAGGTCACCGGCAGTGACCCATAGCGCAGCTGCTCGGACAGGTTCCGCGCCTCGTCCTCCGTGAAGTTGCCGGAGATCTCCGCCCGACCGTCCGAGATGGGAGCATTCATCCGGGGCGCCGAGATCACCCGGTTGTCCATCACGATGGCGAACTGGTTGCGGACGCCCTCGAGGCCGAAGAGGCGCGTGGAGGACTCGCGGAACTCCTCGGTGCCCTCACGGTCCAGCGTCAGGTTGACCACCCAGCGGCCGGTCTGATTGCCGGTCTGCGTCTGCTCCATGCCGAAGCTGGCGTCGGAGAGATGAGTTCCGGGCACTTCGACCGGGCCCAGCAGGTACTTCATCCCCGTGTCGGGCTCACAGGTGACCAACGGCTGGTCCGGATCCGCGGCTTCCCGCTCCTCGATGCTCACCTCACGGGTGCAGCGGAAGTTGGCGAAGTCAGCGGCGACCTCGGGGGTGATCCAGTTCAGGTCTGAGGGGTTCTCCGGCTCAGCGGTCGGCTCCTGGAAGTCCTCGGGCGCCGCGAGATCGTCGGCGGAGTCCTCCTCCTGGGCCTCAGCCTCCGCCCGGAGCTCCTCGGCCTCCTCCTCCGAGAGCCCCTCCTCCGCGAGCTCGTCCTCGATCAGCTGATCGACGTAGGTGGGATCCATCTCCGCCTGCAGCACCGGCCGGAACTCCATGTTCGCCGAGGCCTGGATGAGTTCACGGGTCTCCGCATCCGGACTCCCCGGCATGCCGACGACCACGTTCTCCGCTCCCTGGGTGGCGATCTCAGCCTCGGCAACTCCCGAGCCGTCGACACGCTGGCGGATGATCTCCACGGCCTGCTCCAGCTGTTCGTCATCCAGCTGCTCGTCTCCGTCGACATGCGGTGAGAGCACCATCTGTGTGCCGCCGGAGAGGTCGAGCGCCAGCAGGGGGGCCAACTGGGCACGGTCCTGGGACACTCCGTAGGCCAGCAGTCCGCCCATCCCGAGGATGAGCACCAACAGTCCGATCAGTGCCGCTCGTGCGCGGGACACCGGTGTGCTTGTCGCCATCAGGCTCTGGTCAACCTTCCGCTCGTCGGATGTCTCGAGCCCCGGCGCGCGGTCGCGCTGCCGATGCTCTCAGACGGCACAGCCCGCGCACCGGTCAGGTGGCGGGCTGTGCAGGGGTGCTCGGGTTAGCGGTCCTCGCGCTCTGTGGGCTCCTCGGAGGAGCCCTCTGCGGCGTCCTGAGCCGGGGCCTCAGCCGGGTCCTCGGGGGAGGTCGCCGGCGTCACCACGTGCTGGACCGCCGGCAGCTGGAAGTCGACACGGTCACCGCCGGAGAACTCGAGGGTGACGCGCTGGCGCTCCTCGTCACGGGTCACCACGGTGCCGACGACACCGCCTGCGGTGACCACCTCAGCACCCGGGACAGCGCCGCTGATGGCGGCGGACTGCGCATCGCGCATCTTCTTCCCACGCCGGAAAGTCATCACCATGAAGAGCGCGAGGATGGCGACCATGATCAGCAGAAAGGGGTCCATCAGAGGACACCTCCATCCGCCACGGCTGCCTGGTGCATTGCGAGGTTTCGAGGTTCGTTCACCGGTGGGGCCAATCTGTTCTCTCGGAGGGCAGGTCACGGCACGGGACCACACCACAGGGGCTGCGGACCGAACGGTGCCGTTCAACCGGACAGACTATCAGCTGTCCCCCTGCCGAGCGGTCGGTTCCGCCGCGCCGTCGGAGCGGGGACTGCTGCCGGCGGAGTCCGGAGGCTCCAGACCGAGGTGGCGCCAGGCCTCATCGGTGGCGATCCGCCCCCGAGGGGTGCGGGCCAGAAGCCCCTCCCGCACCAGATACGGTTCCGCGACCGTCTCCACCGTCTCGGTCTCCTCCCCCACCAGGATGGCCAAGGTGGACAGCCCGACCGGACCTCCCCGGAACTTGGTGCACAGGGCCCGCAGCACACCCCGATCGAGTCGGTCGAGACCTCGCCGATCGACCTCATAGGTGTCCAGGGCCTGCCCTGCGGCGTCACGGTCCACGACCGGGACCTGGTGTACCAGAGCCCAGTCGCGGACGCGACGCAGCAGCCGATTGGCGATGCGCGGCGTCCCTCGGGAGCGACCCGCAATCTCGGCGAAGCCCTCGTCGTCGACCTCGATGTCCAGCATCCCCGCGGAGCGCCGCAGCACCTGCTCCAACTCGCCGGCGGAGTAATACTCCAGCTGCCCGGTGAATCCGAAGCGGTCCCGCAGCGGTCCGGGCAGCAGGCCTGCCCGGGTGGTGGCTCCGACCAGGGTGAACGCGGGCAGCTCCAGCGGAATGGAGGTCGCCCCGGCGCCCTTGCCCACGATGATGTCGACTCGGAAGTCTTCCATCGCCATGTACAGCATCTCTTCCGCGGGACGAGACATCCGATGGATCTCGTCGATGAAGAGCACCTCACCCTCGGTGAGCGAGGACAGGATGGCCGCGAGGTCCCCGGCATGCTGGATGGCCGGTCCAGAGGTGATCCGCAGGGCGGCGTTCATCTCTGCCGCGATGATCATCGCCAAAGTGGTCTTGCCCAGGCCGGGTGGACCAGAGAGGAGCACATGGTCCGCGGCGGCCCCTCGGAGCCGAGAGGACTCCAGCACCAGCGACAGCTGCCCCCGGACGGTGGCCTGTCCGACGAAATCCTCCAGGGACTTCGGGCGCAGAGCGGCCTCGAGGACCTTCTCCTCGGCGGCAGGGGCTGTCCCCACCAGCTCGCGCGGATCCTCAGTGCTCATCGGCCGCTCCCGGCGGTGGTCGAGCCGAGCATCCGCAGCGTGTGGCGCAGCACAGCCGCGACCTCCGCCTCGGCCAGCTCCGGGGTCTCATTCAGGACCTGCTCCACCGCGGAGCGGGCGTCCTTCTCCGTCCAGCCCAGCGACGTCAGCGCATCCTGGACCTGGGCGCGCACCTCCTCAGCCCGGGTGGGGGCCTGCGGTGCAGGGTGGGCCGCCGGCTGATCGATGACGAGCTTGCCGGCAAGCTCCAGCAGGATCCGCTGGGCCGTCTTCTTGCCGATTCCCGGGACCTTCGTGAAGGCTGCCGTGTCCGAGTCGGTGATCGCCTGACGGACCTCAGTCGGAGTGTGCACGCTCAACACGGCCAGGGCCAGCCGAGGCCCGACACCAGAGATGCCCAGCAACGTCGTGAAGATCTCCCGCTCCCCCGCGTCGGCGAATCCGAAGAGCAGCGGTGCATCATCCTGCCGGGGCACGAACGAGGTCTGCAGCCTGGTCTCCTGGCCGAGACGGAGCTCCCCCAGCGTCTGCGGCGTCGCCGTGACCTCCAGACCGAAGCCGGAGACTTCGACGACGGCATGATCCAGTCCCACGTGGAGCACCTCGCCCCGGATCGAAGAGATCATCGTCCACCTGTCCTGTCTCGCATGGAGGCGGTCCTGCCGGTCAGTGCCGACCGAACCGTGGGGTGTCCCGGATCACCGCCCGGTCGTGCCATCCAGCCGCCTGGTGCTCCCGAGGACACCCCACTAGTACACATCTTCGAAGAAGACTACCGTGACCGTCGACGATCTCAGGGCCCGACGCGCCCGGATCGCCCACTGGAGGCCGCCCGGCGCTCCGCGTCCCGCCACGCACGCTGCGCCGCCGTCAGACCCGTCCCGCGGGTCTCCGCCGCCTTCTGCAGCGCTGTCCGGGCCCCCTGATGGGTCCGAGTCCCTGCCGCCATGTCATACCGGGTGCCGATGCCCGAACGCCACGCATGGCAGATCGCCACCGCATAGGCGTCTGTGGCGTCCACGGGCTTCGGCAAGGCCGGCAGCCCGAGGATGCGCTGGACCATGCGTGCGACCGCCGCCTTGTCGGCAGAGCCATCGTCAGTGACCGAGCCCTTGACCTCGGAGGGCGTGTGCCAGGCCACTGGTATGCCCCGGGCAGCGGCGGCGGCGATCACCACCCCGGAGGCCTGCGCGGTGCCGATCACCGTCGGCGCATTGTTCTGGGCGAAGACCCGCTCGATCGCCAGCACGTCAGGAGCGTAGACGTCGAGCAGTCGCTCGGCCGCGCGCTGGATCAGCAGGATCCGCTCCGCCAGGTGCTGGTCCGACCGGGTGCCGGTGACCTCCACATGCACCGAGGAGCCGGTGCGGTCCCGGTGCATCTCCACGATGGCGAAACCGCAGCGCGTCAGCCCCGGGTCGACCCCCATGATCCGCTGGGCCACCCGGGAATCGCCGGCCGTGCCGCCCACGGGCCTCGATGCCGCCATCGCCGGCCCGGATCAGCTCTCGGCGTCGAGCGCGGCCAGCGTCTCCGCACTGAGGTCGGCGTTGGTGTGGACGTTCTGCACATCGTCGAGATCCTCGAGCGCATCGTGGAGTTTGAGGAACTTCTTGGCGGCGTCCAGGTCGAGATCGACCTTGACGTCGGAGACGAACTCCACCTCGTCCGAGTCATAGGTGATGCCGGCGGCCTCCAGTCCCGTGACCACATCCTGCAGGTCCTGGGGCTCGGACTGCACCTCGAAGGAGTCCTCATGTTCGATGACCTCTTCGACGCCGGCCTCCAGGACCGCTGCCAGCACGTCGTCCTCCGTGAGCCCCTCCTTGGGAACTGTGACCACACCCTTGCGTTGGAACATGTAGGCCACACTTCCAGGGTCCGCCACTGTCCCGCCGGAGCGGGTCACCGCCACCCGCACTTCGGACGCCGCACGGTTGCGGTTGTCCGTGAGGCACTCGACGAGCAGCGCTGAGCCCTGCGGCCCCCGCACCTCATAGGTGATCTCCTCATACTCCACGGCGTCACCGGTCAGACCTGCTCCGCGCTTGATGGCCCGGTCGATGTTGTCATTGGGGACCGAGTTCTTCTTCGCCTTGGAGACCGCGAGGTCGAGGGCCGGGTTGCCCGCCGGGTCGGGGCCTCCGTTGCGCGCGGCGACCTCGATCTGCTTGATGTACCGGGCGTTGATCTTGGCACGCTTGGCGTCCACTGCCGCCTTGCGGTGCTTGGTGTTGGCCCATTTGGAGTGGCCGGCCATAGTTCTCCGTTCTCGTCTGTCAGGGTTCTCGTCCGTCTGGGTTCTCGCCTGCCAGGAATGCAGGGCAGCGCATGTCGAGGCGACATGCCACGCGTAGTCTGTCTATCAGCCTACCGTCGACACGTTCGGAAAGCAGACGCCATGACTCACTCGACCTCGGCCGCCTCCACCGCCGACCATCCTGCGCCGTCCATCTCGCCTGAGGCCGCTGTGGACCCCTTCGGTGCGGGCTTCCTGCTGGACCATCAGCATCCGGACATGCGGATGATCACCGACGAGGACTGGCTGCCTGCCTTCCGGGCCGCGATGGCCGAGCAACGCCATGACCTGGAACAGGTGACCGCCGACGACACCCCGGCGGACGTGGACAACACGCTGCGGGCGATCGGTCGTGCCGGGCTGCGCCTGCGCCGCATCCGCCGAGCGTTCTCCTGCCTGCTCTCCGCTGACGGTACCGAGGCTCTCCACCAGGTCCAGGCGGTGATCTCACCGGAGCTGGCCGCTCACCGTGACTGGATCCAGCTCCATCCCGGGCTGCATCGCCGCCTGCAGGCCCTGGCCGCCCGCGCGGACTCCGGCGCCACCACGCTCAACGCTGAACAGGCCCGGTTCCTCGAGCAGCTCCTCGTCGAGGCCCGCACCGCCGGCGCCGGCCTTGACGAGGCCTCCCAGGCCCGGCTGCGAGGCCTCAACCGCCGTCTCGCCGAGGAGGAGGCCGCCTACCAGCGGCTCCAACGCCGGGAGGCGGTCGAGGCCTCAGTGCTGGTGACCGCCCCGGCCGCTGTCTCCGCGATGAGTCCGCAGGACCGGTCTGCGGCCGCCGCCGCGGCCCGCGAAGCCGGCCACGACACCGGACATCTGCTGGGTCTGACCATGCCTGTCCAGCAGCCGCTGTCGGCCTCGCTGCCGGACCGGGCTCTTCGGCGGCGCCTCCACGAGGCATCGACCTCGCGCGGCACGCGGCCCGGCGAGGACGGCCGGACGACCCGGCAGATCGGTGCGCAGATCGCCGTGCTCCGCGCACGACGCGCCGAGATCCTGGGACACCGTCACCACCTGGACGCCGTGCTGCCGTTGCGCACGGCCACGGACCGTCAGGCCATCGAAGCGATGCTGCGTCCCGTGGTCCAAGGCGGGCTGCGACGCCTGGCCTCTGAGCTGACGACCGTCGAGGAGCATCTGCGCACCACCGGAAAGATCGACGACGAGCTCCGCCCATGGGACATCAGCTACGGGATGGCCTGCGTCGCTCGGTCGCGGAGCTGCCGGACCGAAGGCACCGCAGGATCGGCTGAAGGCGCACTGCCGCTGAAGACGGCGTTGTCCCGGGTCTTCTCTGCGGCCGGTCAGGTGTACGGGCTGCAGATGGTCGAACGTGCTGACCTGCCGTCGTTCGTCGAGGGGGCGCGTAGTTTCGAAGCCCGCGAGGACGACGGCACGGTGACAGGCATGGTCCTGCTCGACCTCTTCCGCCGCCCCACGAAGGCCGGCGGAGCCTGGATGAACTCCTTCTCCGTGGCCTCCGGGCTGACCGGCACCCGACCGGTGGTCATCGTCTGTCTGAACATCGCACGACCCTCCGACGGGGAGACCGCCTGGGTCACCCGCGCCGAGCAGCGCACGCTGTTCCATGAGTACGGCCACGCGCTGCACGGTCTGCTCGCCGAGACCGAGTTCGACGAGCTCTCGGGCACCGCCGTACCACGGGACGCCGTCGAATTCCCCTCACAGGTCAACGAAGTCTTCGCCGAACTCTGGCCGAGGGCCGAGGCCGAATCCCCGGAGGCCGACCCCCCGGACGCCGCTTCTGCAGAGTCCCCGACGCACGACCTCGGGGACGCACAGTGGTGGGGCCAAGGCCTGAAGACGGTCGAGCACGTCGCCGCCGTCGTGCTCGACCTGGCCTGGCACACGCTGAGCGCCGAGCAGGCAGAGGCGGCGGCCACCGATCCAGAGGCCTTCGAACGGCACGCTCTGGCTGCCTGGGGCCTCGACCATCCCCTGGTGCCGCCGCGCTACAGCACCGGCGGCTTCAAGCACATCTTCGCCGGTTCCGGATACGCCGCGGGATATTACTCCTACCTGTGGGCGGAGGTGCTCGCCGCCGACGCCGCCGAGTGGTTCCGTGGAACCATGGGAGATGCCCCGGCCCTGGCACGGGCCGGTCGGCGCTTCCGCCGCGAGCTGCTCAGCAGGGGAAACACCCGTGACATCCAGGAGTCCTTCCGCCGGGCAGTCGGTCACGACCCGTCCATCACCCCGATGCTGCGCGCCCGGGGAATGGACACGCCCACATGATCACCGACTCTGCCGATGGGCCTGACGCCGGACGCTGACCATGCGCTGGCCCACTGTCACCGCCGAGGCCGCGGCCAGCAGGGTGAGCACGCCCAGCAGCACCCCCGGGTGGAGCCCCAGTCCGGTGAACCCGGTGAACACCAGAGTCGCCACCATCCGCTCCGGCCGCTCGGCGACGCCGACGTCGGCGGTGTAGCCCAGCGCCTCGGCCTTCGCCCGGACGTAGGAGACCAGGCCCCCGAGCAGGAGGCAGGCCGCGGCCGCCACTCCGATCCACGGGTGATCGCCGCCGGTGAAGAACCAGACCAGCAGACCGAGGAACACCGCCCCGTCCTGGACCCGGTCCAGGGTCGAATCCAGGAAACCTCCCAGGGGTGAGGTCTTCCCGGTGGAACGGGCCATGAGCCCGTCGATGAGGTCGGAGAAGACGAACAGGGTGATGAAGACCGTGCCCCAGAACAGCTCACCCAAGGGGTAGAAGATCAGGGCGCCGAGGCTGACTCCGAGGGTCCCGACGACGGTGACGGCGTTCGGAGTGACCCCCATCCGAATCAGCAGGCGGGCGATCGGGGTGAACAGGGCGGCGAAGAAGGTGCGTGCGTAACGATTGAGCATCAGGCCTCGCCCTCGCCCGCACAGGACTCGGCCCCCCGGGTCGCATCCTGCCGCCCGACGCTCGGGCTGTCCGTCGTGTCATCCGCCTGATCATCGGTGAACCTGCGGGCGGCCTCGTCCCAGGCGGCGTGCAGCAACCGGTGGGTCTCTCCCAGCGTCTGAGCCATGTTCTTGGTCTGCGCGATGATGGGCAGGAAGTTGCCGTCTCCACCCCAGCGGGGCACCACATGCTGGTGCAGATGCGCGGAGATGCCCGCGCCGCCGGCCTTGCCCTGGTTCAGCCCCAGATTGAACCCCTCGGGAGCGGCCACGGCGCGCAGCGCCGCCATCGCAACCTGGGAGAGGCGCATGAACTCCTGCGACTCCTTCAGGGTGAGATCCGTGAGATCCGGAACATGCCGATAGGGGCACACCAGCAGATGGCCCGGATTGTACGGATAGAGATTGAGCAGCACGTAGCAGTGGTCGCCCCGGTGGACGATCAGCGACTCCTCGTCCGATCGTGCCGGACCGGCGCAGAAAGGACAGTCGTCGACGCCGGAGACCTGGTCCTGGCCGCGCTGCATGTAGGCGATGCGATGCGGATTCCAGAGCCTCTGGAACGCATCAGGCACGCCGGCGAGGGTGAAGTCGTCCTGCTGAGCACCGGCGTCGCCCATGAAGTCGCGCTCCCGATCCACCACGAGGGGCTCAGACCTGACGGTCCTCGATGGCCTTCAGGATCCGCGTCACGGCCTCCTCGACGGGGACCTGATTGTCCTGGCTGCCGTCACGGAAGCGGAAGGACACCGCGCCGGCCTCGGCGTCCTCACCTCCGGCGATGAGCACGAACGGGATCTTGTCCTTCGAGGCGGTGCGGATCTTCTTCGGGAACCGATCGGTGCCATCCTCCAGCTCCGCACGCACCCCAGCGGCCTTCAGTCGGTCGATGACCTCACCGAGGTAGTCGTTGAACGGCTCGGCCACCGGGATGCCTCGCACCTGCACAGGAGCCAGCCAGGCCGGGAAGGCTCCGGCGTAGTGCTCCAACAGGATCGCGAAGAACCGCTCGATCGATCCGAAGAGGGCCCGGTGAATCATGATCGGGCGCTGACGGGTTCCGTCCTCGGCGGCATACTCCAGGCCGAAGCGCTCCGGCAGATTCGGGTCGACCTGCACCGTGGAGAGCTGCCACTGCCGCCCGATGGCGTCGGTGACCTTCAGATCGATCTTCGGCCCGTAGAACGCGGCCTCGCCCGGGATCTCGGTGAGCTTCAGCCCGGAGTTCACCGCCACGTTGCGCAGCGCCTGGGTCGCATCCTCCCAGAACTGGTCGGATCCGACCCACTTGTCCTTCTCCTCGTCGCGCATGGAGAGCTCCAGCTCGAACTGCTCCAGGCCGAAGTCCCGCAGCAGCGAGACCACGAACTCGACGACCTTGGTGATCTCCTCCTCCAGCTGGTCCTGCCGCACGAACAGGTGCGCGTCGTCCTGGGTGAAACCGCGCACACGGGTGAGCCCATGCAGGGCCCCGGAGCGCTCGTTGCGGTAGACGGTCCCGTTCTCCGCCAGCCTTAGCGGCAGCTCCCGATAGCTGCGCCCCCGCTCCTTGTAGATGAGGATGTGCATGGGGCAGTTCATGGGCTTCAGGAAGTAGTCCTGACCCTGCTTGGTGATGTTGCCCTCGTCGTCGCGCTCCTCGTCCATGTGGATGGCAGGCCACATGTCGTCCTGGTAGTTGGCCAGGTGCCCGGAGGTCGCGAACAGATCCGCCTTGGAGATGTGCGGCGTGTAGACATAGGTGTACCCGGACTCCAGGTGGCGCGCACGGGCGTGCTGCTCCATGATCCCGCGCACCAGCCCGCCCTTGGGGTGCCAGACGGAGAGACCGGAGCCGATCTCCTCGGGGAAGCTGAACAGGTCCAGCTCGCGGCCGAGCCGTCGGTGGTCGCGCCGCTCGGCCTCGGCCAGGCGGTCCTGATAGTCCTTCAGATCATCCTTGGTGGGCCACGCAGTGCCGTAGAGACGCTGCAGCTGCGGGTTCGTCTCCTTGCCCCGCCAATAGGCCCCGGCCGCACGCATGACTGCATACCCGTTGGCGATCAGCTTGGTGTTCGGCAGGTGGGGGCCGCGGCAGAGGTCGGCCCAGACCCGCTGACCCTTGCGGTCCACGTTGTGGTAGATCGTGATGACGTCCCCGCCGACCTCCACATCCGCTCCGTCAGCCGTGGCGTCCCCGCTCGAGGCCCCCAGCAGCTCGAGCTTGTAGGGCTCCTCGGCCATCTGCCGTGTGGCGTCGGCAAGGTCGACCACCTCACGTTCGAAGGTCTGGCCGGACTTCACGATCTTCTGCATCGCCTTCTCGATCTTCTTCAGATCCTCCGGCGTGAACGGTTCCTCGACGTCGAAGTCGAAGTAGAAGCCGTCCGTGATGTACGGTCCGATGCCGAGCTTGGCGCCGGGAAAGAGCTGTTGGACGGCCTGGGCCATGACATGGGCGGTCGAGTGCCGCAGCACGTCGAGACCGTCCTGCTCGGTGATGTCGACAGGCTCGACGACGGCGCCGGCGGGGATCTCACGCGACAGGTCCCAGAGCTCGCCGTCGACTCGCATCACCACAGTGGTCGGCTGCTCCGCGAAGAGGGTGGTCCCGGTGGTGCCCCGCGCGATGCCGGTGGCCTCGCCGTCGATCGTGATGGTGATCTTCTCGGACACAGCGTTCTCGGACACGTGGAACGGTTCTCCTCACGGATCGGCCGGCGTCACCGGCCACGGGCAGGACACATCCGACCCCTCGACGGGGTCGGGAGTGATTCTACGGGACTCGGACTGCTCACACGCATTCCGGCCGCAGACACTGCGCCCAGCGGACGGTGTGACTGGCGCACACCCTCCGTCTCCCCTGCCTCTCCACTCCCCTGCCTCTCCACTCCCTGTCACCCTCCTCCGCCAGCCTACGGAGTCAGCGCTGGCACCCGGGACACCAGTACAGGGTCCGCCCCTGCAGCTCGCGCGCCGCCAGCGGTGTTGAACAGCGCAGACACGGCGTGTCCTGCTGGCGGTAGACCCAGTGTCGGCGTCCGTCGGCAGATGAGAGCATCTCCTCATCCTCGGGTTTCAGGGTCCGGATCACGCCGTCACGGACCCCGTCACGCAGCTGTGCGGTGAGCCGGCACCACAGGGAACCGATGGCCTCACCGGGCACGTCCCGGGCAGGAGACCAGGGGTCGAGGCGCTCCAGGAACAGCGACTCCGCCCGGTAGATGTTCCCCACACCGGCGATCACCGCCTGGTCCATCAGGGCGGCTCCGAGCGGGACCCGGCGTCGAGCCAGCCGACGGGCGAACTCCTCGACGTTCTCGTCGAGGATCACGTCCCGGGGCTGACGCAGCGGGTCGGGACCGAGCCGCGCGATGATCCGCTGGTGTTCCTGAGGCGTGAGCACCGCACATGTGGCGGGTCCTCGCAGATCGGCCCATCCGTGGCGGGAGCGGATACGGGCACGGACGGCCCCCTCCGGCACCGTGGGGACGATCCAGCCGTCGTCGTCATACCGGATCTCCCAGGACTGCCCCGCGGCCCGGGGAGCACCGAGAGTCGCGGCTCCGCCGAAGGTCTCGTCGCCCCGGAAGCTGAACGCCCCGTAGAGACCGAGGTGCACCTGCCAGACGCGATCGTCGACATGGACGAAGAGGTGCTTGCCCCAGGCTTCTGCATGCGCCGGCACGCGCGCGTCCAGCAGCGTCGCACCCGCGGCGAACCGCCCCTGGGGAGAGCTGACCTTCCACTGGCGACCCACGAAGAGCGCCGCGATCTGGTGCGCGAGCCGATGAAGGGTGTGGCCTTCAGGCATGACGGTGGATGACCGGTGACGATCAGTCGACGATCTCGCCGGTCTCCTCGTACCGGGCGATCTTGCCGATCCGGCGCGCGTGCCGCTCCTCCTCAGCCCACCGGCCGGTGAGGAAGGCCTCCACGATCTCGGTCGCCTCCTCTGCGCTGTGCTGGCGGCCGCCGAGGGCGACGACGTTGGCGTCGTTGTGCTCGCGGGCCAGTCGCGCGGTGTCCAGGTTCCACGCCAGGGCCGCCCGGATCCCGCGGACCTTGTTGGCCGCGATCTGTTCGCCGTTGCCGGAGCCCCCGAGAACGATGCCCAGGGAATCCAGTCCGTCACGGCGCTCCTGGGCCACAGCCTCGGCAGCCCGCAGGCAGAACCCCGGGTAGTCGTCGAGCGCGTCGTACTCCTGAGGTCCGTGGTCGATCATCTCGTAGCCCTGGGCGCTGAGGTGCGTCACCAGGTGGGCGGAGAGCTCCATGCCGGCGTGGTCTGTGGCGATGTGGACGCGCATGTCAGGCGGTGTTCCTCTCGGGACTGTCAGGTGGCGGTCGGCTCGGCGACTCCAGCAGGTGCTGAGGCGCCGAGGCCATCCTATGGGGGAATCGGTCCGGCCCTGAATGCGGGCCCCTGAACGGGAGCCCGTGAAGGTGCCCCCGTGAAGGTGCGCCCGTGAAGGTGCGCCACGGATGCGCTCCATGGGGAGACCCGCGGCGGCGGAACGGTATCGTGAAGGGAGAGCGACCACGGATGAGGAGAGCATGCAGATCGACCAGCACAGCTTTCGGGTGGAGGTCACCTGGAGCGACGCCGACGGCGGCACCACCGGTCCGCGCGGCTATCGGCGTGAGCACACCGTCACCGCTGTTCTCAGCGACCGGGAGCAGGCCCGCGGTCTGGAGCCGCCCCCTCCGCTGACCGGCTCGGCCGCCCGGGCCTTCCACGGCGACGCCGAACGGTGGAATCCCGAGCAGATGCTGCTGGCCGCTCTCGCGCAGTGCCACACGCTGTCCTATCTGCACGCGGCGGCCGGTGCGGGCCTGGTGGTCACTGCGATGACCGTGCGCGGCACCGCGGAGCTCCGCGTGCACAGCGACGGCTCCGGAGAGATCACCGCCGCGGTGCTGCGCCCGGTGGTCACACTCGCCGACGACTCTCAGCGCCAGCAGGCCGATGCGCTCCACGCGGAGGCCGCGCAGCGGTGCTTCATCGCCCGCAGCGTGAACTTTCCGGTCACCCACGAGCCGATGGATCCGAGCGTCGGGGCCCCCGAGGCCCCGGGCCCCGCCGACGATGGGGCCCGGCCCGCATTCTCCCGAAGGCTCGGCGCCCCGATCGCCACGCTGAAGCCGGTGGGCAAGGCCCCCTCGCAGGTCAGCGGGCTCCCTGGGAAGAACGAGCACAGCGGCGAGGCCCAGCACGGCACCGAGGGCCGGTCGGGGGGAGACGCCGCGCAGCCGACGAGCGATCGGTCGGCAGCACAGCCGGCGCCGCAGCGTGGTGGCGCAGACATGGGCTATCTGCCCGCGCCCGACGGCCGGCCGGTGGGAGACAGCTCCCCCTCGCCGGAGCAGAAGAGCTTCTTCGACGAGGTGGGCGGTCACGAGACGTTCCAGAAGATCGTGGACGTCTTCTATGCGCAGGTGGCCGAGGACCCGGACTTTCGGTCCCTGTACCCGGAGGAGGATCTGGAGCCGGCCAAGCGGCGCCTGCTGATGTTCCTCGAACAGTACTGGGGAGGGCCCCGGACCTACCAGGCCGAACGGGGCCACCCGCGGCTGCGCATGCGCCATATGCCTTTCCGCGTCGACGCCGCCGCACGCGACACCTGGCTGCGGTACATGCGCCGTGCCGTGGAGGCCGCGGAGCTCTCCCCGCTCCACGAGGAGATCCTGTGGGACTACCTGGAGCGGGCCGCCCACTCCATGGTCAACAGCTGAATCCTGGGCTCGCGCGAACGGTCACCGCTGCTCTGTCCCCTCCCTGAGCGCAGGAGCTCAGAGCCCCGACCGTCGGCAGAGGATGAATCCCCCGGCCGAGCTGAGCCGCAGCCACCGGCCCCGCGCGTGGATCGTAGTCCGCCCCCGGGTCCCCCGAGCGGCCAGGAAGTTCAGTGCGTGGGCTCCGAAGGCGGCGCCCGCAGGCACCTGCGGAGCGGCCGTTCCGCCGTCGCGAGCGGCCAGCTCGGCCAGATCTCGCCCCCAGACGCGTTCACGGACCTGCTCCACGACAGCGGCCCCTGCGGTGTCCGGAACCGTCTCGGCGATCTCTGCGATGCCTCGCTCAGCGGCGGTGCGGATGTCGTCGTCGTCGATCTCGCCCAGCGGCTCCCATCCTGAGCGAGGCGGAGTCACCGCGGCCCACGGCACCGAGAGACGGCTGGGCGGCAACGGCAGCACCGTCT
This sequence comes from Nesterenkonia suensis, assembly GCF_054782935.1. Lineage (NCBI taxonomy): Bacteria > Bacillati > Actinomycetota > Actinomycetes > Micrococcales > Micrococcaceae > Nesterenkonia > Nesterenkonia suensis. Next base: position 1,245,243 of record NZ_BAAGRN010000001.1, read on the forward strand.
CGGCGGGGTTCAACCGCGCCAGGCGTTCGGTGATCGAACTCAGCTCCGCCGTGACATCGGCCGACGACGGCTCGGCCAGCGCCATGGTGCGCAGCCCCAGCACGGCCGGCAGTCGGCCGACCAGCGAACCCGGCGTCATCACCGGGACCCAGGCGGCGAGCACCGATCCGATCGCCTGCAGCCTGATGCCCTGCTCCTGGATCCTGCGCGCTCGACGGATGTACGTGCTCAGATCCTGCAGAGCCACGGCTTCCGCGAAACGCAGCTCCTCGGCTTCCGTCGGCGTGCCACCGGAGGACGCAGGGGAGGGCTGAGGCGTGCTGCGGGGTGAAGAGCTGGTCATACTCCACATTGTCCCACTGGGGGATCCCCCGACAGTCCGGCAGGCCCCGACTATGACACCGGGTGTCCGTCACAGATGAGGGTCGCGTCACACCAGCCGCAGGCGTGCAGTGAGCGTCGAGGCGCCCGGACAGGTCAACCGGTACAGGTCGCGGCCCGCTGTGCCCCTGGGACGGGCGGCTCTGGATAGAGTGGCCCCATGGCTGAACGACCGTACCGCGTCCCCACCCCCGCCGAGGCCGTCGAACGCCTGGTGGGCATGCTGGAGGTCCAACCGCTGGAAGCGGCTGACGAAGCAGGTGCCGGCGAGGAGCGATTCCGCGGACCCGTGTTCGACCAGGCCTTCTGGAGAGTCTTCGGCGGCCAGGTGCTCGCCCAGTCCGCGATCGCCGCCATGCGCACGGTGGACCCTGAGCGTGTCATCCATTCGGTGCACGGCTACTTCCTGCGGCCCGGCGACGCCACCAAACCGTTGGAGATCGGTGTGGAGCGTCTCCGCGACGGCGGTTCGTTCTCCGCCCGACGCAGCCAGGCCTATCAGGACGGCCGTCCGATCCTGTCGATGATCGCCTCCTTCCAACGGCCCTCCCCCGGTCCCTCCCACCAGCAGCAGATGCCGCTGGATGTTCCGCCGCCCGAAGAGCTGGCCGCGCCGCATGAACTGGTCGGCCATGTGAAGCACCCGATCATGCAGGAATGGGGGCACGGTCGGCCCTTCGAGATCCGTCATGTGGACCGGCCCATCTATCTGGAGGGGGATCCGGCGCCTCGCGCCTCCAACGCGGTGTGGATGCGCGCTCGTGCCCCGCTGCCCGAGGACCCCAGCATCCACCGTGCCGCGATCCTCTATGCCTCGGACTACACCCTGCTGGAGCCCATTCTGCGTCGGCATGATCTCTACTGGGCGAAGCCCGGGATCAAGGTGGCCTCCCTGGACCACGCCATGTGGTGGCACCGCGACGCGGCCGCCGACCAGTGGCTGCTCTATGTCCAGCACAGCCCCAGCGCGCAGAGCTCCCGCGGGCTCGGTGCCGGCGCGATCTACACCCGTGAGGGCACGCTGGTGGCCACTGTGGCTCAGGAGGGCATGGTGCGCCGGCCCCACGGCCTCAAGCCACGGATCCAGGAACGCATCCAACGCTCTATGGTGCGCAGCTCTCGCACGCAGCGGCAGCTTGACCGGAAATACGGGAGCGCCTGGGCCTCACGCTACTTCACCCGATGACCTGGGGAAGAGGCCAGGGCCTCTTCTGGTCAGGGCACCCGGCGGGCATGTTCCTTCGTGACGGTCCGACTGGCCGGCACTTCGGCCCTCGGTCTCAGACCGAGACCGCCAGGAGGCTGCAGTAGAGGCGTCGACCAGCTGTCGCAGTGGCCGCCCACGAGTACTCCTCCGCCAGCGCGGCAGCAGTGACGCTGTACCGGGACCAGGCGCGCCGGTGCAGCACCAACCAGCGCATCTCCTCAGCCCAGGCGGCCGGGTCCAAAGACTCCACCAGACGGCCGGTGCGTCGGTGTCTGACGAGCTCGGAGAGTCCCCCCACGTCATGGGCGAGCACCGGAGTGCCACAGGCCATGGCCTCCAGTGCCACCAGTCCGAAGGACTCACTGTAGGAGGGCATCAGCACCGCGTCGCTCTCCCGGAACAGGCTGGCCAGCTGCGGATGGGGCAGCGGCTCGGTGGTGCGCACCAGATCCTCGACCCCGTGCGCGGCGGCGAGCTCAGCGATGTCCAGGGCGTCCTGACCGCTCTGCCGTCCGGCTACAGTGAGCTCGACCGGCGTGTCAGGCATGGTCCGTCGGAGCTCTCCCAGGGCGGCGACCGCCACCTGCGGACCCTTGTGGGGCTGCAGGCGGCCGGCGAACGTGAGCCGGAGTGGGCGGCCCTCCAGGCGTCCACGAGGATCCTCCCCTGAGGGAGGATAGAAGGTGCTCAGGTCCACTCCGGGACGCACCAGGGCCACTCCGGAGGGCGGCACGCCGAAGAGCCGGACCAGGTCGTCGCGTTCGCCGGTGGTGTTGGCGGTCAGCATGCCGGCAGCCCGCGCGATCCGGGCCTCGGCGGCATCGCGCCGGGGGTCCTCAGCAGTACGAGGATCGCATTCCTGCTTGATGGCCCCGATCGTGTGCATCGTGTGCACCAGCGGAGCCCGGAGCCGACGAGCCATGGTCATCCCGGCCAGTCCGGAGATCCAGTAATGGGAGTGGACGGTGGTCACCGGCGCGGGGTCGACGGCGGTCAGGCTGCGCAGCGCCCGCGCAGCCAAGGAGTCGGCCTGGTCCACCAGGCTGTTCTTGTCTCCTCCGCCACCGACCTGGAGCTGATGGACTCGTCGTCCGTCGGCGAGCTCCCGCACATGGTCGGGCTGGTCGCCTGTGGTCACCAGATCGATGCAGACCCCGGCGCTGCGCAGGGCCCGGGACAGGGCGTTCACATAGACGTTGAGTCCTCCTGCATCACCGGCCCCGGCCTGTGCCAGCGGTGAGGTGTGCAGGCTCACCATCACGATGCGCAGCGCTTGGGTGCCTCCGCAGGGAAGTGTGGTGGTGCTGAGCATGGGCAGATCTCCATGGGCGGCTGATGCGGGTCTCGACGAGGCCATCCGGGCATGGGCGGCGTCGCTGTCTCCATTGTGCCTGAGCGAGGCCCCTGGTGGGCTGTGAGTCAGCTCGGCCGCCGTACTCGGTGGGGCCGGGCCCGGCCGTCTGATCATCGTCTCAGCGGGCGAGATAGTCCGCACAGCCGGCGCCGTCGACGTCGTCGTCGAGCTCACGACTGAAGACCCACAGCCCCTCGTCGTCCTGGATCACCGGTGTGAAGCCGAGGCGGTCGGCTCGTACGAAGGCTTCGTCGGGAGTGAGCGGATTCGAGCCGCCGAGCTCCTCGACCCGGTCATCGATGATCAGCCAACTCAGCCGCTCCACGTCGGTCGTGCCGTTGAGCCCGACCCGGGTGCGGTCCACCAGATGGGGCACCGCAGTGTCGGCCGCCTCCACACACACCCCGTCCGGAACCGCCTCCACGGCGCGCTGGTGGGCGTGCGCGCGATCGGACATTCCCCAATTGTCAGCGGTCAGCGTGCGTTGCAGGGGGAAGACCTGGGGGAAGAACAGCGTGCCGATCAGACCCACCAGCAGCACCGTCGAGGGCAGGGCGATCGCCAGACGCCGGCCGGTCTGCGGAGCAGTGCGAGCTGCGATGCGCCGTACCACGTCCAGGCCCGCGAGCAGGAACACCGGCGCAAGGATCGCGTCGTACTGGTAGACCGGCGCCCAGACGTTGAGCCGATCATTGAACAGGCGGGAGAGCAGGATGGGTGCGCCGAGGATCACGTACGGCGAGGCGAAGGGCAGCAGCCACAGCGGGAGGAAGTGCAGCAGCCAGAGTCCGACCTTCAACGGGTGGTCGACCAGGATGACGGCGGCGTTCCAGGGCTGGGTGAGCATGAAGACGATCGCCGCGCCCGCCGAGGCGCCCAGCGCGGTGAACTCCCAGTAGCCGAACTCCCCTGCCGGGGAGAAGTGGGGGATCACCACTTCAGTGGCGAACCAGTACCCGGCCACGCCCAGCACCGCGGTGGAGGCCGCGGGCAGCCACCACCGCCGCAGGGCCAGCACGATGGCGATGGCCACCAGAGTGACCCCGAGGTCCTCCCGGACCAGCAGCAGCACGCAGGAGAGCCCCACGGCCAGCCAAGGACGGCGCCGTTCGATCGACCAGATGACCCAGGCGATGAGCGGGACACCGAAGGCGATCTCATGGAAGTCCCAATTGATGATCGCCTGGAACGGCCAGAACAGCAGCAGAGCGGCCGCACTGAGGAGCGCGCTGCGGTGCCCGAACCAGCCGCGCGCCACCAGGTAGACCGGGAACGCGGTGGAGACGAGCAGGCCGGTCATGGCGATGTTGAGCGTGCGCGGATCGTCCCAGATCCAGTAGAGCGGCGCCAACGCGGCGATGATCGGATGGAAGTGGTCCCCGAGTAGGTGGAAGTCCTCACCCTTGACCGGCACGATCGGCGCGTTGAACAACGCATACTGGCGGACCGCCTGGTCGAATATTCCGAGGTCGTATCCCTTGGCCTCGAAGCTCCGGAAGCGGAGCAGCGAGTGCACCAGGTACAGCAATGAGGCCGCCGTCATCACGGCGGCCACCTGCAACTTCTGTGAACGCGTCAAGCGCCCCGGGAGGGATTCGAACCCCCGACCGGCGGATTAGAAGGCCGCTGCTCTATCCCCTGAGCTACCGAGGCTGGCACTGGCGGGGGTCTCGAGCACCTGGCGTGCGCGACGCGGTGCGCCGGACCCGTCCAGTCCGATCCATCAGTCTACCGAGTCTGTTCCTCCACAAGCGACTCCGACGGGTGCGCGACACGCCGCCGGCTCCACAGACGCCCACGGTCCCCTCGTCCGCCGGTTCCCCGCCGCGCAGACTGGTTCCGCTGGATCCCTCCCGGACCAGCACGTGACCCGACCCGGATCAGCCGGCCACACCCCAGGAGGACACCATGAGCGAGACCGTCACCGTCCGCGGATTCATCGGCAATGACGTGCGGACCATCACCACGGAGAAGGGCCTGCCGATCTCCACCTTCCGTCTGGCCTCCACGCCCCGCCGTTTCGACAGGGAACGGGGGGAATGGGTCGACGGTGACACGAACTGGTTCACCGTCACCTGTTTCCGTGCCCTGGCGCAGAATGCCCGCACCACCCTCTCCAAGGGTGACCCGGTCCTGGTCACCGGGCGCCTGAAGGTGCGCCAGTGGACCAATGACACCGGCCAGCGCGGCACCGCCGTGGAGATCGAAGCGGAGGGACTCGGCCATGACCTGACCTTCGGCACCGGCTCGTTCACCCGGCTGGGAGGCCCGGCCTCCGAGCCGTCATCCGGAGGGGGATCGGCACCGTCGCCCACGGCACCGGCAGAAGACCCGCAGGGCGCGTCCGACGCCACGGGATCCGACCTCGGCACCCCGGCAGGGGACGATCCGACGTCCCCTGCGGGGTCAGCCGGGTCAGCCGGGTCAACCGCCTCAGCTGCCACCTCCTGGGACGCCGACCTCTCGGACTCCCCCAGCACCGAGGCCCCGTTCTGAGCCATTCACCGCCATGCTGACCCGGCAGCGGCCGTCCATTGGGCGAACTGCACCGAAGCCGACTAGCCTGGGGATCATGGCAGAGTTCATTTACACCATGGTCAAGGCCCGCAAGAAGGTGGGCGACAAGGTCATCCTCGACGACGTCACGATGTCGTTCTACCCAGGAGCGAAGATCGGCGTCGTGGGCCCCAACGGGGCAGGAAAGTCCACGATCCTGAAGATCATGGCGGGCCTCGACCAGCCCTCCAACGGTGAGGCACGGCTCTCCCCGGGATACTCCGTCGGCATCCTGCTGCAGGAACCGCCGCTGAACGAGGAGAAGACGGTGCTCGGCAACGTCCAGGAGGGCGTGGGCGAGATCTACAGCAAGCTTCAGCGGTACAACGAGATCTCCGAGGAGATGGCGAATCCTGACGCCGACTTCGAGGCTCTCATGGAGGAGATGGGCAAGCTCCAGGAGACGATCGACGCCGCCAACGCCTGGGACCTGGACTCCCAGCTGGAGCAGGCCATGGACGCACTGCGCTGCCCTCCGGGGGACGAGCCGGTGAGCCACCTCTCCGGCGGTGAGCGGCGGCGTGTGGCCCTGTGCAAACTCCTGCTGTCGAAGCCGGACCTGCTGCTCCTCGACGAGCCAACGAACCACCTGGATGCGGAGTCGGTGCTGTGGCTCGAGCAGCACCTGGCAGACTACGAGGGCGCGGTTCTGGCGGTCACTCACGATCGCTATTTCCTCGACCACGTCGCCCAGTGGATCTGTGAGGTCGATCGCGGTCGCCTCTACCCCTACGAGGGCAACTACTCGACCTACCTGGAGAAGAAGCGTGCCCGCCTGGAGATCCAGGGCAAGAAGGACGCCAAGATGGCACGTCGTCTCGCCGATGAGCTCGAATGGGTCCGCTCCAACGCCAAGGGTCGCCAGGCCAAGTCGAAGGCTCGTCTGGCCCGCTACGAGGAGATGGCCGCCGAGGCTGAACGCACCAAGAAGCTCGACTTCGAAGAGATCCAGATCCCACCCGGCCCGCGCCTGGGAACCCAGGTCATCGAGGCGGAGAACCTGCAGAAGGGCTTCGGCGACCGTCGGCTGATCGAGGGGCTCTCATTCTCGCTGCCCCGCAACGGCATCGTCGGGGTCATCGGGCCCAACGGCGTCGGCAAGTCCACCCTGTTCAAGTCCATCGTCGGCTTCGAAGAGCTCGACGGAGGGAACCTCACCGTCGGTGAGTCGGTGAAGATCTCCTATGTCGACCAGTCCCGGGCCGGCATCGACCCGGAGAAGTCCCTGTGGGAGGTGGTCTCCGACGGCCTGGACTACATCAAGGTCGGCAACACCGAGGTCCCTTCGCGCGCCTACGTCTCCGCCTTCGGCTTCAAGGGTCCGGATCAGCAGAAGAAGGCGGGGGTGCTCTCCGGAGGAGAGCGCAACCGGCTGAACCTCGCACTGACCCTCAAGCAGGGCGGCAACCTGCTGCTCCTGGACGAGCCGACCAACGACCTCGACGTCGAGACACTGGGCTCCCTGGAGAACGCCCTGCTGGAGTTCCCCGGATGTGCTGTCGTGATCTCCCACGACCGCTGGTTCCTCGACCGGGTCGCCACCCACATCCTCGCGTGGGAGGGCAGCGATGAGGATCCGGCCCGCTGGTACTGGTTCGAGGGCAACTTCGAATCCTACGAGAACAACAAGGTCGAACGACTGGGACCGGAGGCGGCCCGCCCGCACCGGGTCACCCACCGTAAGCTCACGCGCGGCTGAGATCCGCCGCCGCTGACAGACGAAGGCCCCGCCCTCCAGGTCTCCTGGGGTCGGGGCCTTCCTCGTCGTGCATGATCATCCGTCGACCGTCCTGGGTGGTCGCGGTGGGGTCCGTCGGCTCGGCCGCGCCACCAGCACAGCTCAAACATGCTGACGCCGCCGCATCTCAGAGGATGGAGGCGGAGAGCTCCTCCACTCGGGGATACTTCACCGGTGCCGCATCGGTCATCTTCTCCAGTGTCCGGATGACCTGGGCGGAGTACCCGAACTCATTGTCGTACCAGACGTAGAGGATCGCCTGACTGCCGTTGACGATCGTGGCGAGACCGTCGACGATCCCGGCCGCACGGGTTCCCACGAAGTCAGTGGACACGACCTCCGCCGAGTCGATGTAGTCCACCTGCTTGTGCAGGGGACCCTCCAACGATTCGCGGCGCAGATAGCGGTTGAGCTCCTCCTTGCTGGTCTGACGGTGCAGCTCGAGGTTCAGGATCGCCATCGACACATCCGGAGTGGGCACCCGGATCGCGCTGCCCGAAAGCTTGCCGGTCAGTTCCGGCAGGGCCTTGGCCACGGCCTTGGCCGCTCCCGTCTCGGTCAGCACCATGTTCAGCGCCGCCGAGCGCCCGCGCCGCTCACCCTTGTGGAAGTTGTCGATGAGGTTCTGATCGTTGGTGTAGGAGTGGACCGTCTCCACATGCCCATGGTCGATCCCATAGGCCTCATGCATCAGCTTCGCCACCGGGGTGATGGCGTTGGTCGTGCAGGATGCCGCAGAAAGGATGCGGTCCCCTTCGGCGATGTCCTCCTGATTGACGCCGAAGACGATGTTCTTGATGTCGCCCTTCCCGGGGGCGGTCAGCAGCACGCGAGACACGCCCGGGGCGCGCAGGTGCTGGCTCAGACCCTCCTCGTCACGCCACCGACCGGTGTTGTCCACCACCACGGCATCCTGGATGCCGTGGGCGGTGTAGTCCACCGCGGCAGGATCGTCGGCATAGATGACCTTGATCCAGGTGCCGTTGGCGATGATCGCCTGGTTCTGCTCGTCGAGACGGATCGAACCGGCGAAGGGGCCGTGCACCGAGTCTCGACGGAGCAGAGAGGCGCGCTTGGCGAGGTCGTTCTCCGACCCGCGCCGGACCACGATCGCCCGAAGCCGCAGTCCGGAGGCCGAGGAGGCCCGGCCGACCAGGATGCGGGCCAGCAGGCGTCCGATGCGCCCGAAGCCGTAGAGCACGACGTCGCGTGGCTCCGAGCCGCCCTGCCCTTTGCGCCCGACGACCTCAGAGAGCTCCTGGCGGAGGAACGCGTCAAGATCGGTCGAACCGGACTTCTTGAACCGGGAGTTCAGCCGGGCGATGTCCACGCTCGCCGCCCCGAGGTCCAGAGCCGTCAGCGCCTCGACGAGTGGAAGCGTCTCGGAGATGGGGAGCTCGGTCTCGTCGACCTGACGGGCGAACCGGTGCGCCTTGAGGATGTCGATCGCAGACTGGTTGACAAGTTTCCGGCCGTGGATCCCGGTCACCACGTTGTTCTCGCGGTAGAGCCGACCGATCAGCGGAATCATGGCCTCCGCCATCGATTCCCGGTCGATCCACTGTTGGAGATGCTCGTCAGCATGGTGCGGCACAGTCGTGTTCCTTCCGTGAAGACGTCGTTGTCTTGGGCGGAGTGCCTCGCACCGTCGGCGTCCTCACCGCGGTGCGTCGTCGAAGCGTTCCGCGGTCCAGTCTAGAGCGTCACTGCGGAGGTGACGTCACCGCGACCCCTGACGGGCGTCACATGTGAGGCAGCGCACTGTCGCAGGGCTGTCCGCAAAGCGAGGACGGGGCGGAGACGAGGAGGGACGGGCCGGCCTGTACGCCGGATTCTGTGCCGCGCCCGATGCGCGGCGGCCATCATCCATCTGGACCACGTGTCACCACGGGCCTCGAGCGATCAACCCGGATGCTCGGGCGGGCAGCCCTGAGGACGCATCCTGTTCGATCTTGCACCGGATGGGGTTTGCCGAGCCGCAGCAGTCACCTGCTGCGCTGGTGGTCTCTTACACCACCGTTTCACCCTTACCCGCATCGGACACCGGAGTCTCCGGCGGGCGGTCTGTTCTCTGTGGCACTGGCCTGCGGGTCTCCCCGAGTGGGCGTTACCCACCATCCTGCCCTGCGGAGTCCGGACGTTCCTCGACGCCGCAGTTATCCGACCGCACACCCTGGTGCGGTCGGGGCCTTGCGGCGGCGCGATGGCCCGGCCGACCCGTCCCTGCAGCTCCATGATACGCCAGTGCGAGCCCGGACCGCGGCGCCCGCCTGGTGGAGGTGACACTTCTCTCCCGAGGCCAGGGCACCCCGGCGGGGCTCAGGTCCGAGGGGCGACCTGCAGCCGGGTGGGAGAGAGCACCGCTTCCACGGTCAGCTCCTCACCCTGCACGACGTCATATGCTGCGACGGCGGCGATCTTCAGCCGATGGCCGTGATGCACGACGGTGAACTCGAAGGGCGCGCCGGCCGAAGCTCCGGTGAGGGCGCGACCGGTGGTCCCGACGACGTCCTCGAGCCGGGCCTGCGGCGCCTCCGCACCACGCACCGCGCGCACGGTGAAGCCGGTGACGGCGAGCACGACGACGGCGGCCGCCCCCGCGAACAGCAGGCTCCCGGCCGGACCGAGGCCCAGGGCTCCAGAGCCCATCCACCCGCCGTATCCCCCGCCGGCCACGGCGGCGCACAACGACGTCGACGACAGCAGTCCGTCACCCCCGAGGTCCGGCAGCACCGAGTCGAGCAGTCCGTCGAGGAAGAAGGCGAGCACGGTCAGGACGGTGAAGACGACGGCCACGACGACGAACCCGATCATCATCGGCCCCGGTCAGTCCCGCCCAGGTGTGGCACCGTCGGCGGTGTCGGTGGCCGTCGGGCTGTCCGCGGCCTGGCGCGGGCCGCCCCCCTCATCGGCACCGACATCGGCACTGCCAGCACCCGCAGCAGCACCGTCTGCGTCGGCGTCTGCGGCGGCGTCTGCGGCGGCGTCCCCCCGCGTGACGCCGACGGTGGGCCCCTCGTCGCCGGTGAAGCTCTTCACCAGCTCCCGGAAATCGATGCCCAGGGTGGAGCTCACCAGCTCCACGGCCTGGTTGACGTTGTCGATGCCGTTGGTGACGACCTTGTTGGCCCCGGCGGAATCGATCACCGACAGAGTGTCGATGTTGCTCATCGGCGCGGCGGCCTCGCGGGCGATCTCCGGCAGCGAGTCGACGATGCGGTCCATGATGGCGGCCTGCCCGAAGCTGCGGTAGGCCTCGCCCTTCTCGTGCAGCGCAGTGGCCTCGGCCTGACCCCGATCGCGGATGGCAGCAGCTTCGGCCTCACCCTCGAGGCGGATCGCCCGGGCCTCCTTCTCCCGCCGCTCCAGGTCGGCCTGGGCGCCGAGCCGGACACGCTCAGCCTCGGCCTGGGCCTCGGCGACCTCGGCCACTCGGCGGGCCTCCGCCTCCTGCTCGGCGCGGTAGCGGTCCGCGTCTGCCTGCTTGTGGACTTCGGCCACGAGCTCCTGCTCACGCAGCTGGGCGCGACGCTCGGCCGTCTCCCGCTGCTGGTCCACCACCGCTCGCTGGGACTCGGCCTCTGCTCGTGGGCCGGCGGCTGCGGCCTTGGCCTGAGCCTGGTCGGTCTCCTCCCGGATGGTGGCGTTGCGCAGGTCCAGCTCACGCTGGGACTCGAGGATCTCCTGCTCAGCGGCGATGCGGGCTCGTTCGGACTCTCGCCGGGCGTTCTCCTCGGCGATGTCGGCGTCGCGCTTGACCTTGGCGGCCTCGGGGCGTCCGAGGTCGACCAGGTAGTCGTTGTCGTCCCGGATTCCTTGGATCTGGAAGGCGTCGAGCAGCAGGCCCTGGTTGGTCAGGGTCGACTCGGACTCGTCCAGCGCTCGGGAGGCGAAGGCCTCGCGCTCCCGATTGACCTGTTCCACGGTCATGGTGCCGAGGATGGAGCGGAGCGAGGCTTCGAGGACGTCCTTGGTGAACCGCTCGATCTCCTGCTGCTGCCCCAGGAACCGCTGGGCGGCGGCCCGGATGGAGTCCTCTTTGCCGTCGACTTTCACCAGGGCGACGGCCTCCACATGAAGATTGATGCCGTTCTGGGTGATCGCGGCGGTCTCCAGGAGGACCTTCCGGGACTCCAGCGAGATGGCGTCCGCCTTCTGGACGAAGGGCAGCACGAAGACGCCTCCGCCCTGGACGATCTTCTGCGTGGCCGGAAGTCCGGAGTCCCCGCTGCGGCGGGAGCCGGATCCCGAGACGATGATCGCCTCGTTGGGCTTGGCGATGCGATACCGCGCGATGATCGCGCCGATCGCCACCAGGATCACCAGGATCAGGCCGAGGATGGGGACGAACAGGCTCGCCCCGAGCAGTGTCTCGAGCATCGGTTCAGTACCTCTTCAGTGGGGAGTCGTTCACAGACGTCGCATCGTCCTGCAGCACCGGGGAGGCCGGCCGGCGCACCGGCGAGGCGACGCCGTCGCCGCAGGTCCGACGCGTGCGCCGAGGCACTCTCCTGCTGGCGAGGGTATCAGCCGCACACGCTCCACTGACTCGTTTTTCCCCAGACTTCGGAGGTGCCGCTGGAGGCGGCACCCACCCTTTCTTGCGAATCGTTCGCAATTGATCTAGGTTCGTCTTCTGTGTTTCCCTTCACGGCCGTGCTCGGCCAGGACCAGCTGAAGAACTGCCTGCTCCTCTGTGCCGTCGACCCCACGATCTCCGGGGTCCTCGCCATCGGCGACCGCGGGACGGCGAAGACCACCACGGTCCGCGCCCTGGGCGAGCTGCTGCACAGCCAGGGCCTCGACATGCCCGTGGCAGAGATGCCACTGGGAGCCACTGAGGATCGCGTGCTCGGAAGTCTCGACGTGGACAAGGCGCTGCGCGGCGAGGTCGCGTTCGCACCGGGCATCCTCAGCCATGCCGACGGCGGATTCCTCTACATCGACGAGGTCAATCTTCTCGACGACTTCCTGGTGGACGTGCTGCTCGACGTCGCGGCCTCGGGTGTCAACCGAGTGGAGCGGGACGGGCTCAGCCATACGCATGCGGCACGATTCGTCCTGGTCGGCAGCGGAAACCCCGAGGAAGGAGAGCTTCGGCCCCAGCTGGAGGACCGCTTCGGCCTGGCGACCGAGGTTCAGACGATCACCGATCCGAAACTTCGGGTGGAGATCGTACGCCGGCGGCTGGAGCATGATGCCGATCCGGAAGGCTTCGGCCGACGCTGGCACGACAGCCAGATGCGTCTCGCCGCCCGGATCCTCGCCGCCCGGGAACGGCTGGACACGGTGTCGATCCCTGAGCGGGTGCTTCAGCGCATCGTCGACGTCTGTGTGGAGTCGGGCGCCGTCGGCCACCGAGCGGACCTCGTGCTGGCCCGCACCGCTCGCGCGCTGGCGGCCATGGCTGGCCGTGACGAGGCCTCCCTGACAGACGTCGCCTTCGCCGCGGTCCCGGCCCTGCAGCATCGCACGCCCGCCCGCCCCGGAGATCGGAGCACCACGGCAGCAGCGCGGGTGCGGCTCAGCGCGGCGCGCGTGCTGGGTCTGCGTGCCGCATGAGACGTCTGCTGAGTCCCGGTCCGACACCCGCCCGGGCTCCAGGCGGCGCATCCGCTCATGGGCGTCCCTTCCGCGTCTCAGCGCTGGCCTCGGCGCTGGAGGGTGATCCGCTGTCCGCCGCAGACGACGCGCTGCACCTGGTGATGGCCGCCTGGGAGACCGGTGTGCAGTGCGGGCTGCTCTGCACCGGGGATCCGCTGCTGGCCGACGCGGCATTCGCCCGCCTGCGCGCGGCCGCCGACCATTCCTGTGGCCACGCCGCGGCGATGAACGGTGACGAGCTCGCCGCGCTGCAGGGGTCGCGGCTTCTCGTCCGAACCGCTGACATCACCGAGGTATCACCGGCCTTGCTGCGGCGATGCACTGCAGTCCTCGATTTCCCCCACCCTCCCCTGCCCTGGCGCAGCGGGCCTCAGATCGCAGAGACCGGCGAGTCCTCGTCGCCCAGCAGGCACAGCGGCGGCGCTGAACAGGACACCACACCGGACGACCGACCGGTCACTGAAGGGGCCACCGAACGAGCCACTGGACGCGACACTGGACGCGACACTGGACGGGACATCGTCCACGACCCTGTTCGTGCCTCCGAGGCCCTGACCGTCGACGTCGTCGCGCTGCTGTCTCAGGCCGGGTGCCATGATCATGGGCTCGACACGACCGCGACCCGGCTGGCCCTGGCCTTGAGCGACGAAGTCGGTCGGGAACAGGCACTGACCGTGCTGCATCGAGTGGTCGCCGCACCACGTCAAGTGCTCCGCAGGTCGTCCGTGGATGGCTCCGAGGGTGGCTCTGAAGGCGGCTCTGCGGACTCCACATCCTGCGGTGAGGGCGATCCGGCCTCGCAGCACGCCGGCGAGGAGGGGGACGGCGAAGCAGGTCCCGCCTCTGAGACCGAGGACGCGGCCCGGGGAACGACCGGTGACAATACGGAGACGGATGCAGAGACGGAGGCAGAGACGGAGACACGGACAGACCAGCCCGCCGGCGGGACCGGGGATGGGGCCTCCCCGGAGGCCGGCCCAGCTGCCGAGGACCGAGGAACCACCGACGCCGCAGACCCCGCCGTGGGCTCCCCAGGCTCCCCGGACTCCCCGGACTCCGCAGACCACGGCTCCGCAGACCACGGCTCCGGGGACGAGGCGTCCGAGGGTCAGGCGTCCGAGGGTCAGGCGTCCGACGCCGACTTCCCCTCCGGGCCTGTCGCCACCCCCGGGAACCCGGCCGGTCTCGACACCGAGGGCCCGTCCGGGCCACCACACGGAGACGACACCGAGCCTCTCACCATCGACCTGGGCCAGGTGCAGCCGGACGCCGAACATCTCGAACTGGACCTCCAGGTCGCCGCCCGAAGCCCTTCCTCGAGCAGCGATCCCGGATCCCGTCCGCCGGTTCGCCTGCCCCCGGCACGACACCACCACCGGGGCCATGGCGGGCCACGGAGCCTGTCGACGGTCCGCGGGACGACGGTCCGTGAGGTGCCGGTGGAGCGCGCCGCCGGGGTGATCGCCATCGGGGCGACGCTTCGCCAGGCCGCCAGACGCCACGCGGCCGAGGTGCGCGCCGCTCACCCGGAGGCGGTCGGCGGCCCGACCGGATCGGCCGCCCCGGGGCCCGTCGGCTGTCCGTCGGCCGACGAGCCGCCTGAAGAGGACCGCCCCCTCACCGTCCGACGCGACGATCTCCGGGGTGCGCTGCGGCGCCGCCGCGGCGGAATGCACACCGTGGTGATCGTGGACGGGTCCTCCTCATTGCGTGCCGGCGGGCTGGCCCGCGCCGCGGCGATGCTCGACGAGCAGGTTTCCTCGGCAGTGTCGCGGCGAGGGCTGGTGTCCGTGGTCCTGGCCGCCGGCTCGGTCCCGCGGCTGCTGGTCTCCCGCACCGCCAGTCTGTCCCGTGTCCGGCAGACCGTCCATCGGGTGGCGGCTGGAGGGGGCACGCCTCTGGTCCCCGCACTCGAACTCGCCGAGGACCTGCTGGTCGAGGACGATCCGCCGCATCGTCGTGTGCTGCTCCTCTCCGACGGGCGCCCCACAGTGGGGCGCGCAGGCGTCCACTGCCGGCCGCAGGCCGCTGTGGCCGAGCTGGAGGACCAGCTTCGGATTCTGGTGCAGAAGTGTGCGGAGGTCGCCCTGCTCCCGGTCGGGATCTCCTCATCCCGAACCCGCCGGGAGGTCGCGGCACCGTTCCGGCGTGCCGGGGCCCAGGTGCTCTGAGGCACAGCGTCGTCCGTCCCGACGTCGCCGGGGACACCACCGGGGACACCACCGGGGACACCACCGCGCTGGTAGCCTGCTCCGGTGCTGATCTTTCTCCCTCCTTCCGAAGGCAAGACCCCGCCACGCGAGGGGGCCGCCCCGGTGGCCCTCGACGCCCTCACGCTGCCCGACCTGGAGGAGCAGCGCAGGACGGTGATGGATGCGCTGATCCGGGTGAGCCGACAGCAGGACGCCCAGAAGGTCTTGAAGGTCGGGGCCCGGGTCATGGAGGAGGTCGCGCGCAACGAGGAGCTCTGGCAGGCCCCTGCGGCGCCGGCCCATGAGATCTACAGCGGGGTCCTCTTCGACGCGCTCGGCGCCTCGGAGCTGCCGCCGGTCGCCGCGTCGCGTGCCGCTGAGCAGGTGCTGATCTTCTCCGGCCTCTTCGGTGCGATCTCCTTCGCCGACCGGATCCCGGCGTATCGGCTCTCCATGGGCGTCGACCTGTCGCCGACGGACGGCAGCCCGGCTCCCGGTCGCCTCGGGAGCTATTGGCGGCGCGCTCTGGACGAGCCGCTGCGTGACCTCATCGGCGACCAGCTGGTCCTGGACTGCCGGTCCTCCAGTTACGCGGCGGCCTTCCGATCGGATCCCCAGCAGACAGTAGTGGTCAACAGCTTCACCGAGCGCGAGGGTGAACGGAAGGTGGTGACCCACTTCGCCAAGCATGCCCGCGGTGTGCTCAGCGGCATGGCCCTGCGCGCCGAGCACCAGCCGCGCCACGTCGACGACGTCGCCGAGCTCGCCTCGACGAGGTGGCAGGTGGAGGTGCGCCCGGCGACCGGCCGCACGCCCCACCAGCTGGACCTCATCGACCAGGGCTGATCGGCAGGCGCTGATCGACCAGAGCTGACCGGCAGGTGCTGAGCAGCGACGGCCGGTCCGCCTCGCTGCTGCCCAGCCGTGCCCGCACGGTCAGGAGGCCGGCTGGATCCTGCTGGTCTCCGGGTCCCAGTCCACCCCGGCCGCGGCGGCGTCCATGGCCTCGTTGCTGAGGGCATCGGCGTCGCCGTTCTTCGCCCTCGGGATCCAGGTGAAGGTCACGTTCATCAGCGGAAGGATCTGTGCCGCCTGGTGGGCCAGGCGCTTCATGTCGGCGTGTTTGATCTTCCACCGCCCGCTCATCTGCTCCACCACGAGCTTGGAGTCCATCCGCACCTCGACTGTAGCCTGCGGGTCGATCTCACGGACCAGGGTCAGTCCGTCGATGAGCCCGGTGTATTCGGCGACGTTGTTGGACGCTTGGCCGATCGGAGTGGCCTTCGTCGCCAGGATCCTCCCCTCGGTGTCCCGCACGAGGGCTCCTGCTCCGGCGATGCCCGGATTGCCGCGGCTGCCGCCGTCGGCCTCGATGATCAAAGTGGTCACGTCTCTCCTGTCACGCGCTGGGTGGATGCCGCGCCGCCTCGGCCCCTCGGCGGCTTGCGCCTCACCCGGGTCACCGCCCCGGAGTGATCACGAAGTCCCAGGGGTCGGTGTTGATGCCGCTGACGGCGACCTCCACATCGTATCCGCGATAGCTCAGGGCTCGGTCCAGGGCATGCGCCGCTGCAGGCAGCCAGAGCCACTCACTGGCGAAGTGGGAGACGTCGATGAGGAAGGGACGGCCCCCGCGCACAGCCTCGCGGGCCTCGGAGGCCGGGTGATGGCGCAGATCCCCGGTGATGTAGACGTCGGCCTCCGCCTCACGGGCAGCGTGCAGCAGACTGTCGCCCGCCCCGCCGCACAGGGCCACCCGCTGGATGAAGGCGTCCCGGTCCCCGGCCACACGGACGCCTCCGGCCACCGACGGCAGGACGGAGAACACCGTGGCGGCGAAATCCCCGAGGGTCGTGCCGGCGGGCAGGGAGCCGATGCGTCCCAGGCCCTCCTCCTGGAGACCGGCGGCGGCCGCCTGCAGGGGCACCGCATCCTCCAGACCGAGGATCTCAGCGAGCACGTCGTTGACTCCGCCCACGGCGGAGTCTCCGTTGGTATGGGCGGTCAGCAGACCACAGCCTGATTCGATGAGGCGGTGGATCATCTCTCCCTTGAAGGTCCCGGCCTCGACGCTCTGGACCGGTCGCAGCAGCAGCGGGTGATGGGTGATGAGCAGGTCTGCCTGGGCGGTGCAGGCCTCCTCCACCACAGCCGCGACAGGGTCCACGGCGAAGTGGATGAGCTCCACCGGTCGGTCACGGCGCCCGGAGACCAGCCCCACGGCGTCCCATTCTTCAGCCAATGCGGCGGGCCAGAGCTCCTCGAGGAGCTCCAGCACGTCGCGCAGCAACGGGGTCCTCCGGCGCCCGGGCACCGGAGGTGCCGCGGCGACACGATCAGCGGTCTGATCAGCGGTCGGTTCGGCGGAGGCATGGTCAGGACGGGATCCGGTCCCGGGGGTGTGTGCCATATCTCCAGTTGTACCCCGTCGGCGGGACGGATCACCAGGGACACACCAGAGAGGCACCCCGCATGCCGCCTCCCCCGGGTGTGGCAGGAATGTCGGGGCACCCTGTGGAGTTGTCCCGATCATGACGATCTTCAACCAGGCGACGAGCGTGCCCGACACCGGTGGAGAGGCTCCCGCGCTGCGAACCGTGGTCCTGGCGGCCGGCTGCTTCTGGTGCCTGGACTCACTGGCACGCCGGCTCCGGGGAGTCCGGACGGTCCGGAGCGTCTACACCGGCGGGACGGGGCCTGCCGACTATGAGTCGGTGTGCTCCGGGACCACGGGACATGCTGAGGCGGTCGAGATCACCTTCGATCAGCAGACGCTGCCTCCGGAGATCCTCTTCGACGTCTTCTTCAGCGCACATGATCCCACCCAGCTGAACCGGCAGGGGCACGACGTCGGCACCCAATACCGTTCCGCGATGTTCTACGCCGATGCCGTGGAGCTGGACGAGTTCCGCGCGGCGATCGAACGGGCGCAGGCGGCCTACCCCCGGCCGATCGTCACCGCGCTGGAACCTCTCGGCCCGATCGTCGAGGCCGAGCCGGTGCATCAGAACTTCCACGCGCGTCGCCCTGACGCCGGTTACTGCCGGGTCATCATCGACCCCAAGGTCGCCCGGCTGCGGCAGCGTTACGCCGGATGGCTCCGGGACGGCGTCCCGGTCTGATCAGCCGCTAGAGTCAACACTGGCGGTGCTGTGCTCATGGCGGGCCGGCACCAGCTTCCGCCTGTGATTCCGATCCACCACCCTCACGGAAGAGGTTCCCCACCATGGCCAAGATCCTGGACAACATCACCCAGGCCGTCGGCAGCACTCCGCTGGTGCGGCTCAACCGGCTCGACGCGGACCTGCCCGGCAACGTGGCGGTCAAGCTCGAGTTCTACTCCCCTGCGAGCTCCGTGAAAGACCGCATCGGCACAGCCATCGTCGACGCCGCCGAGGCGGCCGGTGTGCTGAAGCCCGGCGGCACGATTGTGGAGGGGACCTCCGGCAACACCGGAATCGCCCTGGCCATGGTGGGCGCCGCACGGGGCTACCGGGTGGTTCTGACCATGCCGGAGACGATGTCCACCGAACGGCGGGTCATGCTCCGGGCCTTCGGCGCTGAGATCGTGCTGACCCCGGGGGCGGACGGCATGCGCGGGGCTGTCGAGAAGGCGAAGGCCATCGTCGACGAGACGGAGAACTCCATCTGGGCCCGTCAGTTCGCCAACGAGGCGAACCCGCAGGTCCACTACAACACCACAGGCGACGAGATCTGGCAGGACACCGACGGCGCCGTGGACGTGCTGGTCTCCGGCATCGGGACCGGTGGCACCATCACCGGGGCCGGTCGGCGGCTGCGCGAGCACAAGCCGGGCATCCACATCGTCGCCGTGGAGCCGCAGGACTCCCCCATCCTCTCCGGCGGAGCCGCGGGTCCGCACAAGATCCAGGGAATCGGCCCGAACTTCGTGCCGGACATCCTGGACCGGGACGTCTACGACGAGGTCATCACCGCCCATCTCGACACCGCCCTGCAGACTGCGCGCGATCTCGGCACTCAGGAAGGCATCCTCGGCGGCATCTCGACCGGGGCGAACGTCGCCGCCGCTCTGGAGGTCGCCGCCCGGGAGGAGTACCGGGACAAGCTCATCGTCACCGTCGCCTGCGACTTCGGCGAACGGTACATCTCCACCCTGCTCTACGAAGACATCCGCGGCTGAGCGCCGCTCGGGGCACCTCCACCAGAGCGTGCCGACCTGGGACTCCCCCCCCCCCCCCCACAGATCCCGGCCAGGCCGGCTGGCCGCGGACGGCACCGCGCGGATACTCTTCTGGGACCCGCCGTCGACGTCGAAAGGCACCGATTCACCTTGGGCATCATCAAGCGTCTGCGTGAGGACATCCGCTCCGCGCGCGAGCACGACCCGGCCGCCCGCAGCGACGTGGAGGTGGTGCTGGTCTATTCCGGGCTGCACGCCATCTGGTCCCATCGGGTGGCGCACCGGATGTGGCAGCGGCGTCCGCTGAAGACACCAGCTCGCCTGCTCTCGCAGGTCACCCGGGGGCTCACCGGCATCGAGATCCATCCCGGCGCCCAGATCGGGCGGCGCTTCTTCATCGACCACGGCATGGGTGTGGTCATCGGCGAGACCACTGAGATCGGCGACGACTGCATGCTCTACCAGGGCGTGACGCTCGGCGGGAGGTCGTTGGAGGCCGTGAAGCGCCACCCCACGCTGCAGGACGGCGTGGTCGTGGGGGCCGGCGCCAAGGTGCTGGGGCCCGTGGAGATCGGCGCAGGCTCCGCCGTCGGAGCCAATGCGGTGGTCGTCAAGTCAGCTCCGGAGAATTCGATCCTCACCGGCATCCCGGCCAAGGACAGGCAGCGTCGCGAGGAGGAGCACCAGCCTGCCGTCGACCCGGCTGAATACGCCCTGGATCCCGCTCTGTTCATCTGAGGCCGCCGATGTGCCGGAAGACGTCGGCACCGAGAAGAGTGCCCCAGCCGGAGGCTGCTCGCTGGGCCTCCCCGGACACGACGAGGGCCCTGCCTGCGGATCGCGACTGATCGTTCCGCGGGCAGGGCCCTGGCCGTGTCGTGCCAGGAGGGCTCCGATGTCTTCAGCTGACCTCAGCTGACCTCCCCGCCACCGATGGATCGGGCTCAGGCCTCGATCTCTGTGCGGTCTCCAGACCAGAGTGTGTGGAAGGTGCCGTCCTTGTCCACACGCTGATAGGTGTGCGCGCCGAAGAAGTCCCGCAGCCCCTGGGTCAGCGCAGCCGGGAGGCGGTCCCGGCGCAGGCTGTCATAGTAGGCCAAGGAGGAGGCGAAGACCGGGGCCGGAACGCCGTGGGTCGCCGCGGCGGCGACCACCCGACGCCAGGCGGGCAGGCACTCATTGATGGCCTCGGTGAACTCCTCGGCCAGAAGCAGGTTCTTCGGCCGCGCTTCCGCCTCGGCGTCGTAGGCCTTCATGATGGTGTCGAGCAGGTCGGCACGGATGATGCAGCCGGCGCGCCACAGCGAGGCGATCGACTTCAGGTCCAGGTCCCAGCCATACTCCTCCCCGGCGGCGACGAGCATGTCGAGGCCCTGAGCGTAGGCGACCAGCTTGGAGGCGTAGAGCGCCTTGCGCACATCCTCCACGAAGTCGGCGCCGAACTCGGCGCTCGGAGCGTTCTCGTCGATGCCTGAGCTGAAGACGGCGTTGGTCTCGGCGCGCAGCTGTCGCTGTGAGGAGATGGAGCGGGCGAACACGGACTCCGCGATCGCGGTCACCGGCGAACCGACCTCGAGGGCGGAGATCGCCGTCCAGCGGCCAGTGCCCTTCTGCCCGGCCGAGTCCACCACGACGTCCACCAGCGGACGACCGGTGACCTCATCCTCCTGTTCGAGGACCTCCGAGGTGATCTCGATCAGGTAGGAGGCCAGGTCCGTGGTGTTCCACTCGCGGAAGACCTTCGCCTGTTCGGCAGGCTCGATGCCGGCGAGGCTGCGCATCAGGTCGTAGGCCTCACCGATGACCTGCATGTCGGCATATTCGATGCCGTTGTGGACCATCTTCACGTAGTGGCCGGCCCCGTCGGTGCCGACCCACGCGCAGCAGGGTTCACCGTGGTAGTCGGCGGAGATCTTCTCGAGCATCGGGCCGAGGGTCTCGTAGGACTCCCTCGATCCGCCGGGCATGATGGAGGGCCCGTTCAGGGCGCCCTCCTCACCGCCGGAGACCCCGACGCCGACAAAGTGCAGGCCTTTGGCACGCAGCGTCTCCTCGCGCCGACGGGTCTCCTCATAGAAGGAGTTGCCAGCGTCGATGATGATGTCGCCCTCATCGAGCAGCGGGACCAGATCCTCGATGACAGCGTCGACCGGCGCCCCGGCCTTGACCATGATGAGCACACGCCGCGGACGCTCCAGCGACTCCACGAGCTCTGCGATCGTCTCCGTGCGGACGAAACGTCCTTCGGACCCGTGCGCTTCGAGCAGCGCATCGGTGCGGCCCACCGACCGATTGTGCAGGGCCACGGTGTAGCCGTTGCGGGCCAGGTTCCGTGCCAGGTTGGCCCCCATCACGGCCAGTCCGGTCACGCCGATATCGGCACTCATGCAGTCTCCTTGTCGAGGTCTGGTGATCGATCGAATGCATCCTAGTACCGGGAGGTTTCCGCGATGACGCAGTCTCCTCATGCCTCACCCGCCCCGTGGTGAGGCGGCGGCCCAAGGTGCTCAGATGACACGATGCTCGCCGTCGACGGTCGACGACGACCGAGGAGGCGAGCGTCTCCACTCTATCGCTTCGGAGCCAGCACTGTGATGACCATTGCGTCCGGGCCCAGACCGCAGCCGGCGGACCGCGCCGGAGTCAGTCGCCGACGGCGTCGCGCCCGCGGCGCACGATGAGCGGGTCGGGTTCGCCGACGACCTCATGGTCCTTGCCCTCGTACTCGAACTGGCTGAGGAAGTAGCGCATGGCGTTGAGCCGGGCGCGCTTCTTGTCATTGGACTTGATCGTGATCCAGGGCGCGTGATCGGTATCGGTGCGCCGGAA
Organism: Nesterenkonia suensis; assembly: GCF_054782935.1. Classification (NCBI taxonomy): domain Bacteria; kingdom Bacillati; phylum Actinomycetota; class Actinomycetes; order Micrococcales; family Micrococcaceae; genus Nesterenkonia; species Nesterenkonia suensis. The sequence continues at coordinate 1,267,266 of NZ_BAAGRN010000001.1, forward strand.
CATCTCCTCCTTGGCGTCGGTGTAGGCCTCCCAGCGATCGAGGGACTCCAGGTCCATCGGCGAGAGCTTCCACTGCCGGACCGGGTCGATCTGCCGGATCGCGAAGCGAGTGCGCTGCTCCTTCTGGGTCACGGAAAACCAGAACTTGGTCAGGTGGATGCCGGCGTCGACGAGCATCTGTTCGAACTGCGGAGCCTGACGCATGAACACTTCGTACTCGTCGTCGGAGCAGAAGCCCATCACCCGCTCCACGCCGGCGCGGTTGTACCAGGAACGGTCGAAGAGGACCATCTCTCCAGCGGTGGGCAGGTGATGGACGTAACGCTGGAAGTACCACTGGCCCCGCTCGCGGTCGGAGGGCTTGTTCAGCGCGACCACCCGTGCCGTGCGCGGGTTGAGATGCTCGGTGAAGCGTTTGATGGTGCCGCCCTTGCCGGCCGCGTCCCGTCCCTCGAAGACCAGGACGTGCTTGAGACCGTAGTCTTCGGCCCAGTACTGGAACTTCAGCAGCTCCACCTGCAGGTGGTACTTCTCCAGCTCGTAGATGTCCCTCTCGAGGCGGTACTCGTAGGGGTAGTTCTCCTGCCAGGTCTCGACGGCGTTTCCCTGCGGGTCGATGAGATCCGGATCCGGAGTATGGCCGTCCTGGACCGTGTAGCCGCCCTCACGGAGTCGGTCGATGAACTCCCGCAGGTTCTCCCGGGGTGCCTGGTTCAGATCCCCCACGATGTCCTGCACCTGGTCTCTGATCATGCTCACGCTCCCCTTCTCTCCTGCGACGGCATCCATCAGATCAGACGCCGATGAACCGCTCGTTAACGAGCTGCCTGGGGCGCCGCTCGCGCCCGGCGGAACGCGACGGCTCCCTGATGGTGAGGAACGAGTCTACGCCTCCAGGGCACAGGGCACAGCAGGTGGCGCACCGAGGACGGGCTCAGAGCGCCTTCTCCCCCATCTGTCCGGCGCGGACCAGAGCGGTCAGGCGTGAGACGGCCCGGTGATACTTCTTCATGTATCCGCCGGACATCATCTCCTCGGTGAACAGCTGGTCGAAGGGGACGCCGGAGGCCACGATCTTCACGTCCTGGTCATAGAGCCGGTCGGCCAGCACCACGAAGCGCAGGGCCAGCGACTGGGCGTCGATGGTGGTGACGTCCTTCAGAACCAGGACCTCCACGCCGCTGATCATCCGCCGGTAGCGGCTGGGGTGGACCTGGCTCAGATGCTCGGTGAGGTCCGTGAAGTCGTCGACGACGATCGCCGCCCCCTGATGATGCGCGGAGGCGAAGTCCTCCAGCTCGTCGGTCGCCAGGGGCGGCGGGGCCTCCGGCAGTCCTCGATGACGGAAGTCCTCGCCGTCGACGCGGACCACGGCGAACTGGTCGGCCAGCACCTGGATCTCGCGCTGGAAGTCGGAGGCGGCGAAACGCCCCTCCCCCAGGGATCCCGGCAGGGTGTTGGAGGTGGCGGCGAGCTTGACTCCGGCATCGGTGAGCTCGCGCATCAGCCGGGACATCAGCACCGTGTCTCCGGGGTCGTCGAGTTCGAACTCGTCGATGCAGACCAGGGAGTAGTCCGAGAGCACGTCGACGGTGCGTCGGAAGGACAGCGCGCCGACGAGGTTCGTGTACTCCACGAAGGTGCCGAAGGCCCGCAGGCCCGGTGACGCGTGGTACAGAGAGGCCAGCAGGTGCGTCTTGCCCACGCCGAATCCCCCGTCGAGGTAGATGCCCCCGGCGCGGGTGGTCTTCGGGCCTCGTCTGGTCTTGGCTGCGCGGTCTCCCCCGCCGAAGAGACGGGAGAGCATCCCGCCGGTTCCCCGGGAACGGCCCACGGTGCCGGCGAAGCCGCGCAGCGCCTCCACCGCCTGGGCCTGCGAGGGATGTCCGGGGTCCGGGATGTAGGTGTCGAAGGAGACGTCGGCGAAACGGTAGGAGGGCGTCAGGCCCTCCAGCAGCTCCCCGACGCCGACCTGCGGGCTCCGGCGGCTCAGCGGTGTGGCATCAGACGGCATGAGCCCATGCTACCCAGTGGTGGTCGGGTGGTCGCATGACGGATCGTGACGTCCGGCGGGCACCCGGTAGGCACACAGAGCACACCTCGATACGCTGACACCAGGTGTTTCCACAGGTGTACGGACGAGCCCGACAGAAAGGCCCCGCAGATGAGCGAGAAGGACTTCAGCCAGTACGCCCACCCGGAGAAGCTGGTCTCCACCGCATGGGTGGCGGAGCACAAGGACGACGAGGGCGTGGTGCTGGTCGAGTCGAACGAGGACGTCCTGCTGTACGAGACGGGTCATATCCCCGGGGCGGTGAAGATCGACTGGCACACGGAGCTCAACGACCCGGTCACCCGCGATTTCCTGGATGGTGAGCACTTCGCCGAGTTCGCCGCCTCCAAAGGCATCAGTCGGGACTCCACCGTGGTGTTCTACGGGGACAAGTCCAACTGGTGGGCCGCCTACGCCCTCTGGGTGTTCACGCTCTTCGGCCACGAGGACGTCCGCCTCATGGACGGCGGTCGGCAGAAATGGATCGCCGAGGGCCGGGAGGTGACCACCGACCGTCCGGAACCGGTGCGCGGGGACTATCCGGTGGTGCCGCGCGACGACTCGACGTTCCGGGCCTTCCGTGAGGATGTGTTCGAGCACTTCGGCAAGCCTCTGGTGGACGTGCGCTCTCCTGCGGAGTACACCGGTGAGCGCACGCATATGGACGGCTACGAGGAGGAGGGTGCCCTGCGCGGCGGCCACATCCCGACGGCGGCCTCGGTGCCCTGGGGCAGGGCCGCGGAGGAGGACGGCACCTTCAAGCCGCGCGAGGAGCTGGAGACGATCTACCGCCAGGAGGCCGGCCTGGGCGCCGCCGACGAGGTCATCGCCTACTGCCGCATCGGCGAGCGGTCGTCGCACACCTGGTTCGTGCTGCAGCACCTGCTGGGCCACGAGAACGTGCGCAACTATGACGGTTCCTGGACGGAGTGGGGCAATGCGGTGCGTCTGCCGATCGCCGTGGGCGAGGAGCCCGGCGAGGCTCCCCGCCGCTGAGACTCGGGCCGAGGTCAGAGTCCCCGCGTCGGCTCATCTCCCAACCTCTTGACGGTGCACGCCCTGCGGGAGGGCATCACGCCTGCGCGTGATGCCCTCCCGTCCTATCCTGGAGACATGATGACCACCACCACCGCCGAGCACCTGCCCGAGCCGCTGGCCGAGATCGTCGAGGAGTTCCAGGCGGTGCCGGACCAGCAGAAGCTGGAGCTGCTGCTGGAGCTCTCCCGCGAGCTTCCCGAGGTCCCCGAGCACTATCAGGATGCGGCCGAGTCCATGGAGCAGGTGGTGGAGTGTCAGACGCCGTTGTTCCTGGCCTTCGAGTATGACGACGACGCCCGCACCGCCGACATCGTGTTCTCCGCCCCGCCGGAGGCGCCCACGACCCGCGGCTTCGCCTCGATCCTGCATCAGGGGCTCAGCGGTCTGCGCTACGAGGAGATCCTGGCGGTCCCCGACGACGTGCCGAACCGGCTGGGGCTGGCCAAGGCCATCACCCCGCTGCGTCTGCGGGGAATGTCAGCGATGCTGGGACGCATCAAGCGCAACATCACCGACCATGTCGCGTCCCTGAGCTGAGGTGGGCGGGGGCGTCGCCGGCGAAGAGCCGAGTCACCCACTCCTCGACGCTGTCCTCCCATCGTTGACGGTCATGGTTCCATTCCTTGACGTGGCGCGCCTGGGTGAATGGCACGAAGCTGACCATCTCATTGCGTTCGGCGAGGTTCCGCGAGGGTGCGTAGGGGACGACGTCGTCGTCGCTGCTGTGCAGGATCAACGTGCGCACGTGCAGCTGGTCGGCACGATCGATCCAGTTCAGCATCTTCAGATCCACCGGGGCGCCCAGACCGGTCACGCGGCGACCGGCCGGGTGTGAGATGAACCATCGCCCCAGTCTTCCCACCGCCTCCGGGATCCGGTTGGCCCGCGCCTGGTAACCGAGCACGTCGATCCAATCCACCACTGGTCCGGTGAGCACCAGTCCCCGGATCGCCGGCGCGAGCCGGGACCGGTCGGCTGTCTGCAGGGCGATCGCCCCGCCCATCGACCATCCGAAGAGCAGGACATCCTCCGCCCCCTGGTCGAGGGCATGCTGGACGGCCGCCTCGACGTCCTCCCATTCCGTGATGCCGAGACCATAGCGACCGTCCGGGGCGTCGGGGGCCTCCCCGTCATTGCGGTAGGAGATCAGCAGAGAGTCGATGCCGAGCTTCTCGGCCACGCCCAGCGCACGGATGCCCTCCGTCCGCCGGCCTCCCCGACCATGGACCATCACCGCCCACACGTTCTTCTCCCCCAGGGGCCCGCCGCGTGTGCCCGGAGGCACGTGCCACGCAGGTGCCGGTCCCCCCGGCAGCTCCACGACGACCTCCTGCGCGGCGAAACCGGCGTCCTCCGGCGTGGGGTCGGGCACCGACGTCCACCAGCCGCGCGAGACGCGCCGGAGGTCTCCGTGGTACACCTTCTCCACGCGACGGGAGATCGTGCCGTCCCGCGGACTGAACGAGGTGATCTCCCCGATGCGGGCGCTGGCCCGGCCGCCATGGAAGTTGAGTCCGTAGGTGCCCTCCACCACCGTCTCGGGAGTCGCCGGCAGGATCACCTCATCACCGGCGCTGCCGCGGACCACTGCCAGGATCTCCAGGTCCTCGGCGTGCTCCTTGGCGGGGGTGACCACCATCCGGGCGAAGTGACCGGCCAGCGCCGATGCGGCCCCGGCCAAGGTCATCCCGGCGGCCAGGCCGGTGCCGGCTCCCAGGACAGTGGCACGCAGCCAGGGGGTCGATGGTTCAGGCTCGGGCGCCCGTCCGGGCAGGGCCTCGGGAAGCTGCCGGAGGAGCGTCCGGACCCGGGAGGGCGTGATGGCCCCGGCGCCGGTGCCGGGACGCCTGTCCGGTCGGAGTGCGCGGGTGAGAGATGACATGGGGTGAGGACCTCCCACGGAGTCGGTGCGTGATCGCTGGTGGGGCCGGAAGCCCACGACTCAGCTTACGCGCGCCGGGCGCGGGGAACCCACCTCGCCGACGCGATCGTGATGTGATGGAGCCATGAGCACAGACCAGACGGATGCGGGAGCCTCCTTCCGCTCGTTGAGCGATGCCCAGTGGCGTGAACGGCTGACTGCCGAGGAGTACTATGTGCTGCGCCAGGGCGGCACCGAGCGGCCGTTCAGCGGTGAGCACTGGGACACCACGCGGCCCGGGGTCTACCACTGCCGGGCCTGTGGAGCCGAGCTGTTCACCTCGGAGGCGAAGTTCGACGCACGCTGTGGGTGGCCGAGCTTCTACCGACCCGCCGAGGGGGCGAACGTACGGTACCTGCAGGACAGGTCCCTGGGCATGGAGCGGGTGGAGGTCCGTTGCGGATCCTGCGACTCGCACCTGGGCCATGTCTTCTCCGGAGAAGGCTTCGACACCCCCACCGACCAGCGCTTCTGCATCAACTCCCTGGCGATGACCTTCCAGGAGCACCACCGGTGACCAGCATCGAGCTGCAGGGCTCTCCTGCTCAGAGCGGACCGCCGGCCCCTCCCCAGCATGTGGATCCGTCCTTCGCGTCCGACAACACCGCAGGCGTCTCCCCGGCGATCCTCGAGGCGCTCGCCCGGGCGAACCCCGGTGCGGCTCTGCCCTACGGCGAGGATGACGTCACCGCACGGCTGGAGCACATGGTGGCCGAGCAGTTCGGGCCGCGGGCCCAGGTGTTCCCGGTCTTCAACGGCACCGGCGCCAATGTGGTCGCGCTGCAGGCGATGCTCCCTCGCTGGGGTGCGGCGATCTGCACTCAGCAGGCCCATGTGAACACCGATGAAGGGGCCGCCCCGGAACGTCTGGGGGCGATCAAGCTGCTGGCCCGGTCACGACCCGATGGGCGGCTCACCGCCGACGACGTCGACGCCGAGCTGGGAGCGCAGGGGTTCGTCCATGCCGCACAGCCGCTGGCCGTGACGCTGACCCAGTCCACTGAGCTCGGCACGGTCTACTCCCCCGAGCAGGTCGCCGCCGTGGCGGAGCGCGCCCATGCCGCAGGCCTGGGCGTCCACATGGACGGTGCACGGCTCTCCAACGCGGCCGTCGCCCTGGGGGCCTCGCTGCGGGAGATCACCGCCGACGTGGGCGTCGACGTCCTGAGTCTCGGCGGCACCAAGAACGGGGCACTGGCGGCCGAGGCCGTGGTGGTGATGGACCCGGACCGAGTGGCCGGTCTCGACTACATCCGGAAGTTCTCGATGCAGCTGGCCAGCAAGCAGCGGTTCGTCTCCGCCCAGCTGCTCGAGCTCTTCGGCACGGACCTCTGGCGCCGCAACGCCGAGCATGCCAATTCCCAGGCCCGCCTGCTCGGTGAGCGTCTGGCTGAGCTCGACGGCATCGAGCTCAGCTCTGCTGTCACGGTCAACGCGGTGTTCCCGAAGATGCCCCAGTCGGTGCTGGAGGCGCTGCAGTCCCGGTACCTCTGCCATGTGTGGGACCGTGCGGACGACGGGGATCCGATCGTGCGGCTGATGTGCTCCTTCGAGACCTCGGAGGCGCAGATCGACGAGCTGGTCGCGCACGCGCACCAGGCCACCACGGCGCGCCTGGCCCATGGGAGCTGATCCTGTCCATAGGCTGGTCGTGTGACAGCACTCGGTCCAGCCGGGACTGATGGGGGACGCGGACGCAGCCCACAGATCTCCACCCCCGGCATCGACGAGCTCCCAGAGTCGTTCCGCTCGGCCCTGGGAGAGCTGCGCCGTGCCCGGCCCCGGCATCAGGCCCAGGTCGAGGAGATCCCGGCGCCCGTGAAGCTGGCTCCTTATGCGGTGGCGCTGCGGGCTGAAGTGCTGGACCCCTCGTCAACCGTCCCACTGCATGGTCCGGCGCGGCTGCGGTCGACCCCGGAGGAACCTGATCTGCTGGCCACCGGACGCTTCATCCTGCTGCACGACCCGCAGGGACAGGAGACCTGGGGCGGAACGTTCCGCGTCGTCATCTACATCCGCGCCGAGCTGGATGCCGACATGGGCAATGACCCCCTGCTCGCCGAGGTCGCCTGGACCTGGTTGAGCGACTCGTTGGACCAGTGCGGAGTCGAGCACAGCCGCGCCGGCGGCACCGCCACTCGCATCCTCTCTGAGTCCTTCGGCAGCCTCGAACAGCGCCGCGCCAGCAGCACCGTGGAGCTGCGTGCCTCGTGGACGCCCACAGGTCCGCGCCTGGGCCGGCACCTCGAGGCCTGGGCAGACATGGTCTGCTCCTTCGCCGGACTCCCGCCCCTGCCCGACGGCGTGGTGGCTCTGCCGCATGTCAGGAGGAACTGACCACACGATGGAAGACCAGTCCGAGCATCTTCCTCCTCTGCTCACCGAACCGGCCGATGGGGTGCCCTTCGTCATCGACACCCCGCGTGGGCTGCAACGCTGCGCGGAGGCGCTCGAGGCCGGAGAGGGTCCGGTCGCCGTGGACGCCGAACGTGCCTCAGGATTCCGCTACGGCCAACGAGCTTTCCTCGTGCAGCTCAAGCGGGAGGGATCCGGCCTGTGGCTGATCGACCCTGAGCCCTTCGACACCCTCATCCCGGTGCAGCGTGCCCTCGGCGGGGCCGAGTGGATCCTGCATGCCGCCACGCAGGACCTGCCGTGTCTGGCAGAGCTCGGCATGCATCCCCATGCCCTGTTCGACACCGAGCTCGGCGCACGTCTGGCCGGCCTGCCGCGAGTAGGCCTGGGCGCCGTCGTCGAATCCCTGCTGGGCGTGCGGCTCGCCAAGGAGCACTCCGCGGCGGACTGGTCTCGACGCCCTTTGCCGCAGGACTGGCTGCGGTACGCGGCACTGGATGTGGAACTGCTGATCGAGCTCCGTGCCGCACTGAGCACGATGCTCGATGACCAGGGGAAGACCGAGTGGGCGCGCCAGGAGTTCGAGCATGTGCGCACCCACCGTCCCCCCAGCGTCCCCCGCCGGGACCGTTGGAGGAAGACCACCGGGATCAACAGGCTGAAGTCGCCGCGCCGACTGGCCGTGCTCCGCGAACTCTGGCGGGCACGGGAGCATCTCGCCGAGCAGAAGGACGTCTCCCCCGGCCACGTGCTTCCCGACTCCGCACTTCTCGCCGCAGCCCAAGAGATGCCCGAGACCGTGCCGCAGCTGCTCAGCGTCCCCGGTTTCCATGGGCGCGCCGCCAAACGCGAAGCCCCGCGGTGGCTGCGCGCCATCAAAGTGGGCACGGCCACCGAAGACCTGCCTCAGCTGCAGCGTCGCACCGGAGCTCCGCCGCCGCCCCGCTCCTGGAAGGACCGGCACCCGCTGGCCTTCCGACGCTACCGCACCGCCAGGGATCGGCTCACCCGGCAGGCGGAGCAGCTGGACGTCATGCCTGAGGTCCTGCTGACCCCGGCGGTGCTCAAGCAGCTGTGCTGGGATCCGCCGGAGCCTGTGGATCTGGAGACGGTCTCGGCCGGTCTGGCCGAGCTGGGGGCACGCCCCTGGCAGGTCGAGCAGACGGCGGCGATCGTCACAGTGGCGCTGTTGGACCCCGAGCCGCTCGACGACCTCTGACGGGACTGACGAGGATTCCACTGGCCAGCGGAGCTACCCGCCGGTAGCATGTGATGCGGCACGCATTCTTCCCTGACGACGACGCTGTGGAGGCACCCCATGACCGCGCAGTCCGCACACACCGGCTCCGCCGGCACGACCCGCCAGACCATCTCCGCCGAGCAGACAGACTTCTCCGGCTACGCCGAGCTCGCCGAGGCCTTCGCCGACGAGGTCCGCACACACAGCCGGGTCGAGGACGTCGCCCTGCCCGACGGCGGAGGCACTCTGGCCCTGATCCGCCTGGACAACGACGACGACCGGCGACCGACCACCCTGGGACCCAACTCGCTCATCGCATTCGGCGAGGCCGTCGCCTCGCAGCTGCCTCGTGCAGAGTCCGGAGAGATCGTCGGCCTGGCTCTGATCGGCAAACCAGGCTACCTGGTGGCAGGCGCCGATCTGGGCGCGGTCAACAGGATCGAATCCGCCGACCTGGCGCGACAGATGGCGGAGCTGGGTCACCAGGCCTACAGCCTTCTCGAAGACTTCCCGGTGCCCAGCTTCGCCTTCATCAACGGCACCGCCCTGGGCGGCGGCCTGGAGATCGCGCTGGCGGCGCAGTGGCGCACCGTCTCCACCGGAGCCAAGGCCCTCTCCCTGCCGGAGGCCTTCCTGGGGCTCATCCCCGGCTGGGGTGGCGTCTACCGCCTGCCGCGGCTGATCGGCCCGGAGGCCGCCGCCCACGTGATCTTCGACAACGCGCTGGCGAACAACCGCACGCTCAAGGGCGCGGCCGCCTACGAGCGGGGCATCGCCGATGTCCTGCTCCCGGCCGACTCCTTCGAGCAGGATTCGCTGGCCTTCGCCGCACGGATCATCTCCGGCGAGGACCAGACCCTCACGGAGGTCACCCGGCACCGAGACCGTGACACTTCCGAAGCGGCCTGGCAGCGGGCCATCGCCTCCGCGGAGAAGACCGTGGCCGCCAAGACCGGGGAATCCGCCCCCGCCCCGCTGAAGGCCCTTGAGGTCTTCAGCGCCGGCAAGGACCGTGATCGCGAGCAGGACCGCATCGCCGAATGCGACGCGCTGGCCGAGCTGATGGTCACCGACGAGTTCGCCAACACCGTCTACGCGTTCCTGGAGCTGGTCCAGAAGCGGGCGAAGCGCCCGGCCGGCGTTCCGGACACTGAGCCGCGACACATCGGCAAGATCGGCATCGTGGGGGCCGGGCTCATGGCGTCCCAGCTGGCGATGGTCTTCGCCCAGCACCTGCAGGTCCCGGTCGTGATGACGGACATCGACCAGACCCGGGTCGCCAAAGGGCTGGACTTCGTCTCCTCCCAGGTGAAGAAGCTGCAGGACCGAGGAAAGCTCAGCGCCGAGCAGGCTGCCGGGCTGGCAGGCCTGGTGACCGGCTCGACCGACAAGTCGGTCTACGCGGACGCGGACTTCGTCATCGAGGCGGTCTTCGAGGAGATCGGGGTCAAGAAGCAGGTCTTCGCCGAGCTCGAGGAGATCGTGCCGCACGAGACCATCCTGGCCACGAACACCTCCTCGCTGTCGGTCACGGAGATGGCGGCCGATCTGAAGCACCCGGAGCGGGTCATCGGTTTCCATTTCTTCAACCCGGTGGCGGTCATGCCGCTGATCGAGATCGCCCGCACCCCGAAGACCACGGACGAACCCATCGCGACCGCCTTCGCGCTGGCCGCGGGTCTGCGCAAGACCCCGGTGCTGACCTCCGACTCAGCGGCCTTCGTGGTCAATCGTGTTCTGCTGCGCCTCATGGCCGAAGTGCAGAAGGCCTTCGACGAGGGTACTGGCGCGGCCACCGCTGACCAGGCGCTCCGTCCCATCGGACTGCCGATGACGCCGTTCACCCTGCTCGCGATGGTCGGCATCCCCGTGGCCCAGCATGTCACCGAGTCCCTCCATGCCGCTTTCGGCGAGAGGTTCCACGTCTCGGCTAACCTGCAGCGGCTCATCGACGCCGGCGTCACCGAGATCTGGAGCACCGACGACGACGGCCGCCCGTTCATCGCGGAGGAGACGCTGGCACTGCTGGAGTTCGGCGACTCCCCACGCACCGGTGAGCAGCTTTTGTCCGACGTCCAGGATGCCCTGGCCCAGGAGATCGGACTGATGCTCGCCGAGGGCGTGGTGAGCTCCCCGAAGGACATCGACCTGTGCATGATCCTCGGCGCCGGCTGGCCCATGCACCGCGGAGGGATCACCCCCTACCTGGACCAGGTGGGAGCGAGCGAGCGGGTCAACGGCCGCACCTTCCACTGAGGCGGACGCAGTCGGCGCGGGCGCGGATGGCACCGGTCCGCTCCGACACGTCGACCCGCGACGGACGACGGCCCGGCGGGCCCAGGACAGACCATCGCAGCCCGATTAGACTCGGGTCCATGAGTGAGCTGTGCTGCGCCCGCCGGGCCTTTATCCGTTCCACCGCCGCCGGGACCGCGAGTGTCGCCGGACTGTCGTTGGCCGCCTGCGGCAACGGCGTGGAGGACAGCGGCGGTCCCGGGGCGGAGCCCACACATGCCGGAGAGACCTGGAGGATGGTCCTCAGCGCGGATGAGCTGGCGGTGGGTGCATCCGCAGCGGCCAGCGTGGACGGGCAGGATCTGCTGCTGCACCGGATCGCCGACGATGAGGTCCACGCCTTCAGTGCGGTCTGCACCCACCAGGGCTGCACGGTGGAGGCCGAGGACACACAGTTCCCCTGCCCCTGCCACGGCTCCGTCTTCGCCGTCGACACCGGGGAGCCCACCTCCGGACCTGCGACCCGCCCGCTGACTCGTTTCGAGGCCGAGATCGGCGACGGCGAGATCCGGGTGCTCGTCTGACCGCACGCCCCGGCTCCCACTCGGGACCGGGTGCGTCAGCCCACGCGAATGCGGACCTTCGAGGCCGGGACATCGGTGCTGCGCACGGCCCTGCGCAGCGCGTCTCCGGCTTTGCGGCGGTGCAGTGTGCGCGCCCGCATCATCAGAGCCGGCCCGTCCTCGCCAATCTCCAGGACCGGGTCGCTGAGTGCTCCGAGACCGCGCCAGGCCAGCGCCGTCAGCGCAGCGGTGTGCACCGTCTCCGCGTTGCGTCGTTCCGAGGACGAGGCTTCGTCTCCCTTCAGCGGAAGCGCCAGCTGGAGTTCGGAGGTCTCCTCGTCGGTGACTTCACGGTAGCCGTCGACCCGGCACTGGGCGAGGAAGCCATCCAGCAGCGCCACAGCCTCGTCGGTCGGCACCTTCTCCGCCGTGAGCTGACCGTTGGAACCCACGGTACCGTGGTGCACCACGAACTCACCGACTGCCTCGTCGTACCAGGCCTCCCGGTACTCCCACCCGGTCTCGGGGCTGTGACGGAACAGACTGATCATGATGCCTCCCGGAAATCAGGTCGCAGGCAGCGCCCGCGGCGGAACAATGGTGTCGACCAGTCTCGGGCCGACGGGTCAGCTCGCCGTTCAGGCGTCGCGGCTCTGCGGAAAGCTGGGGATCTCCCCGGTGGGCAGATTCTCCCCGGGCAGCGGCCGGGCGAAGGGCACCTTGGTGCCCAGCACCTGGGCGACAGTGTCCTGAGCGATCTGGGTGGAGGTCACCCCGACGCGGGCCAGGACCTCTCCCCGTGAGCCGTGCGAGAGGAATTCGACCGGAAGGCCCACCTCATTGAGGGCGGTGTCCACGCCGGCCTCCCTCATGGTCTGCCGGATCCGGGACCCGACGCCGCCGGCCTTCACGCCGTCCTCCACGCAGACGACGATCCGGTGCCGGGCGGCCAGCGAGACGACCGATTCCGGGACCGGCAGCACCCATCGCGGGTCCACTACGGTGGAGGTGATACCCTGGTCGGCCAGGCGGCGCGCCACATCGAGGGACAGCTCCCCCATCGTGCCGACGGAGATGATGAGCACGTCGTTGCTGTAGGCGCCCTGGTCGTCGCGCTGCCCGTGGAGGACCTCCACGCCGTCGTCGAGACGCTCGAGCGCGTCGATCTCACCGTTGACGGACCCCTTGGAGAAACGGAGCACCGTGGGGGCGTCGTCCACCGCCACCGCCTCGCGCAGCTCCTCCCGCAGACGCGTCGAATCCCGCGGTGCGGCGAGCTGGATGCCGGGCACGATCTGCAGCAGGGAGAGGTCCCACATGCCGTGGTGGCTGGGCCCGTCCGGGCCGGTCACTCCGGCCCGGTCCAGCACCAACGTCACTCCGGCCCGGTGCAGCGCGACGTCCATGAGCAGCTGGTCGAAGGCCCGGTTGAGGAAAGTCGCATACACGGCCACCACGGGGTGCAGCCCGCCATAGGCCAGCCCTGCCGCAGAGGCCACGGCATGCTGCTCGGCGATGCCGACGTCGAAGACCCGCTCCGGGTGCTTCTGGGCGAAGCTGCGCAGCCCCACCGGGATCATCATCGCTCCGGTCAGCGCCACGACATGCGGGCGCTCATCCGCGATGGCAGTGATCTCCTCCTCGAACACCGAGGTCCAGGACCGTGCCGCGCCGCGGGAGACGGGTTCACCGGTCTCCGGGTCGATCACCCCGACCGCGTGGAACTGATCGTTCTCGTCGGCTCGGGCCGGAGCATAGCCCCGCCCCTTCTCCGTCAGCGCATGGACGATCACCGGGCCGCCGTAGTTCCGGGCGTCCTGCAGCGCCTCCTCCATGGCCGACTGATCATGGCCGTCCACCGGGCCGATGTACTTCATCCCCAGGTCCTCGAAGAGGCCCTGCGGCGCCCAGAAATCCTTGGCCCCCTTCTTCGCGGCGTGGAGGCTGCGGTAGACCATCTGACTGACCGGTCCCCCCTGCTGCAGCCGCTGCTTGGTGCCGTCCATGGCCCGCTCGTAGACATGGTGTGTCCGCAGCTTGTCCAGGAAGCCGCGACGCAGGCGACCGAGCTGATCGGCCAGGCCGCCCACAGTGGGAGCGTACGACCGGCCGTTGTCGTTCACCACGATCACCACGCGACGATCCTTGTCCGCGGCGATGTTGTTCAACGCCTCCCAGGCCATGCCTCCGGTCAGCGCACCGTCGCCGATGATCGCGACGACGAAACGGTCGTCCTCCCCGCTGAGCACGCGGGCCTTGGAGATCCCGTCCGCCCAGGACAGGGAAGAGGAGGCGTGCGAGGACTCGACGATGTCGTGGATGGACTCGGCACGCTCCGGATATCCGGCCAGACCGCCCTGCTGACGCAGGGTGGAGAAGTCCTGGCGGCCGGTGACCAGCTTATGGATATAGGACTGGTGCCCGGTGTCGAAGATCACGGAGTCCCGGGGCGAGTCGAAGATCCGGTGGATCGCCAGCGTCAGCTCGACGACACCGAGGTTGGGGCCCAGGTGTCCCCCGGTGCGGGACACGTTGTCGATGAGGAACTGGCGGATCTCCGCGGCCAGACGCTCCAGCTGCTCGTCCGTCAGCCGGGACAGGTCCTGGGGAGACCGGATGGTCTCCAGAATGGTCTTCACTGGCGCGATCCCTCCCATGCGATCAGGCTCCCTGCGATTCTACCGCCCGGTCGGCACCGGGAGTCACCCGGAGAACGCCGACGTCGGGCGGGACGGAGTCGTCTCCGTCCCGCCCGCCGTCAGCTCGATTGTTCGTGTCTGACGTCCTCGACGGGTCAGCTCACCAGCTGACGCAGCACGAACTGCAGGATGCCGCCGTTGCGGTAATAGTCCGCCTCACCGGGCGTGTCGATGCGCACCACGGCGTCGAAGGAGGTCTCTGAGCCGTCCTCGGCGGTGGCGGTGACCTTCACGGTCTTCGGGATCGAGCCGTCGTTGAGGACGGTGATCCCAGAGATCGCGAACGTCTCGAATCCGGTCAGGCCCAGCGTGTCGGCCGTCTCGCCCTCGGGGAACTGCAGCGGCAGCACGCCCATACCGATGAGGTTCGAGCGGTGGATGCGCTCGAAGGACTCGGCGATCACCGCGCGGACACCGAGCAGCTTGGTGCCCTTGGCCGCCCAGTCACGCGAGGACCCGGAGCCGTACTCCTTGCCGCCCAGGACCACGAGCGGAATGCCGGCCTCCTTGTAGTTCATGGCGGCGTCGTAGACGTAGGCCTGCGGGCTACCCTCCTGGGTGAAGTCCCGGGTGAAGCCGCCTTCGACACCGGCCCCGTCGTTCTCGTCGGCGAGCAGCTGGTTCTTGATTCGGATGTTGGCGAAGGTGCCACGGATCATGACCTCGTGATTGCCACGCCGGGAGCCGTAGGAGTTGAAGTCCTTGCGCTCCACCCCGTTCTCCAGCAGGTAGCGACCCGCCGGTGTGTCGGACTTGAAGGAGCCCGCCGGTGAGATGTGGTCGGTGGTGACCGAATCCCCGAGCTTGAGCAGCACCCGTGCGTCGGTGATGTCCTCCACGGGCGAGGGCTCCAGCTGCATGCCGTCGAAGTAGGGGGCTTTGCGCACGTAGGTGGAGTTCTCGTCCCAGGAGAACGTCGAACCCTCCGGAGTGTCGAGCTCCTTCCAGCGGTGGTCCCCGTCGAAGACGGTGTCGTACTTGGAGGTGAACATCTCGGTGTCGATGGACTCGTCGATGATCTTCTGGACCTCGACAGGGTCCGGCCAGATGTCACGGAGGTAGACGTCGCGGCCGTCGGCATCCTGCCCCAGCGGCTCGTTCTCGAAGTCGAAGTCCATGGTCCCGGCCAGCGCGTAGGCGACCACCAGCGGCGGGGAGGCCAGGTAGTTCATCTTCACGTCCGGGTTGATGCGACCCTCGAAGTTGCGGTTTCCGGAGAGCACCGAGGTGACCGCGAGGTCCTCCTCCTGGACCGTCTTGGAGATCGTCTCCTCCAACGGCCCGGAGTTGCCGATGCAGGTGGTGCAGCCGTAGCCGACCACGAAGAAGCCGACCTTCTCCAGGTATTCGATCAGGCCCGACTTCTCGTAGTAGTCGGTCACCACCTTCGAGCCCGGCGCGATGGAGGTCTTGACCCAGGGCTTCTGCACCAGGCCCTTCTCGACCGCGTTGCGGGCCAGCACGCCCGCGGCGAGCATCACGTTCGGGTTGGAGGTGTTCGTGCAGGAGGTGATCGAAGCGATGGAGACCGCACCGTGGTCCAGCGTGAACTCACGGCCGTCCGGCATGGAGACCGCCACGGGCTTCGAGGGGCGACCCACGACCTCCTCGCCTCCGACATGGCGCGGACGGTCCTTGAGATCCTGCTGCTCGTCCGCGGCGTGTGCCGGAGCGTCAGAGGCCGGGAACGACTCCGCGGACGCGGCGTCGGCGTGGCCGTTGGTCGAGGGGTCGCTGATGTGCTCGGCGTAGTTGTGGATGTCCTTGCGGAACTGCTCCTTGGCATCGGTGAGCTCGATGCGGTCCTGCGGACGCTTCGGTCCGGAGATCGACGGCACCACAGTGGAGAGGTCCAGCTCGAGATACTCGGAGAAGCGCAGCTCGCGGGAGGCGTCGTGCCACATGCCCTGCTCCTTGGCGTAGGCCTCCACCAGGGCGAGCTGCTCCTCGGTGCGACCGGTCAGGCGCAGATAGTCGATGGTCACGTCGTCGATCGGGAACATCGCGGCGGTGGAGCCGAACTCCGGTGACATGTTGCCGATGGTCGCGCGGTTGGCCAGCGGCACAGCGGCCACGCCCTCGCCGTAGAACTCCACGAACTTGCCGACCACGCCGTGCTCGCGGAGCATCTGGGTGATGGTCAGCACCACGTCCGTGGCGGTGGCTCCGGCGGGGATCTCACCGGTGAGCTTGAAGCCGACCACCCGCGGGATCAGCATGGAGATCGGCTGGCCCAGCATCGCGGCCTCCGCTTCGATGCCGCCGACGCCCCAGCCGAGCACGCCCAGACCGTTCTCCATGGTGGTGTGCGAGTCGGTCCCGACGCAGGTGTCCGGGTAGGCGCGCAGCGCCCCGCCGACCTCACGGGTCATCACCACGCGGGCCAGGTTCTCGATGTTGACCTGGTGGACGATCCCCATGCCGGGAGGCACCACCTTGAAGTCGTCGAAGGCCGTCTGGCCCCAGCGCAGGAACTGGTACCGCTCGCCGTTTCGCTGATACTCGATGTCCATGTTGCGCTCGATGGCGTCGGAGTTCCCGAAGGAGTCGATCTGCACCGAGTGGTCGATGACCATCTCGGCCGGCGCGAGCGGGTTGATCCGGTTCGGGTCTCCGCCCAAGTCGGCCACGGCTTCGCGCATGGTCGCCAGGTCCACCACGCAGGGCACCCCGGTGAAGTCCTGCATCAGGACACGACCGGGGGTGAACTGGATCTCGGTGTTCGGCTGCGCCGCCTCGTCCCACTCGCCGAGAGCCTTGATGTGCTCGGCCGTCACATTCGCGCCGTCCTCAGTGCGCAGGAGGTTCTCCAGGAGGACCTTCAGGCTGTAGGGAAGGGACTCGTGGCCCTCCACAGTGCTGAGGCGGAAGATTTCATAGTCGGCGCCGTTGACGTTGAGAACGCCTTTTGCGCCGAAGCTGTCCACAGTGCTCACGCGGGACTCCTCTGTAGTTGCCAGACTGACACGGTCCGACGGCACACGGCCCCCGGACAACGGGCGCTGAGGGTGTTCGCAGACAGGAGTCTCCGGTGCAGGTCCGGTCGCCCGTCGGCCACGGCGGTGCTCGACGACGAGCACGGCGGCGACCTCAGGTCAGTGGTGCGACCGGGCCCGGACACGCGTCGTCTCCTGCTGCGCTCAGAGCCGTATCGGTGTCCATCCTACTCGGTCGTCATCCTGTGACGGGACTCATGTCGCAGTGTCCCCCGGGTGCACCTCGCTCGGGGAGATCACCGTTCGAACAGCGCCACCGACTCCATGTGGTGGGTGTTCGGGTACAGGTCGAGGACCTGGAGGTCGTTGAGTCGCCAGCCTCGGGCGAGCAGGTCCTTCGCGTCTCGCGCGAAGGACGCCGGTTCGCAGGAGACGTAGACGATCCGCCGGGGATCCGCCGCGTCGAGCCCTCCGATGACCTTCTTGCCGGCCCCGGCGCGCGGAGGATCCAGCAGGACGACGTCATGGCCGGCGAGCGAGTCCAGGACGTGCTCGACGGGGGCGCGTTCGAGTCTGACCTGCGGCACGCCGGAGAACAGCTCGCGGGCTGAGGCGTTCGAACCCGCCGCCGCCTCAACGCTGAGCACCCGGCCGTCCGGACCGACACGCTCGGCGGCCCAGGCGCTGAAGAGCCCCGCCCCGGAGTACAGATCAGCCACCGAATCCCCCTCGCCGAGGTCGAGCATCCCTTCCAGCGACCGCACCAGGGCTTCCGGGGCATGCCGGTGGATCTGCCAGAAGCCCTCCGGGCGCAGCGGCACCGTCCGGCGCAGCGCCCCGTCGGACTCCGGGATCGGCGTCGGCAATGGCTCCTCGACGGTGCGACCGCCCAGCACCACCTCATACTCCACCACCGTGGGCACCTGAGGAGCCGCCACGCGTGCGCCACGGCCCCCGCCGCGACCTCCACGCGTGCCGTTGCGGGCACCCCCCGGGGCTCTCCGGCTGCGCGCACTCCCGGGTGAGGGGGCTTCGGAGCTCTCCGGACGCGCATCGTCGGCCCGAGCCAGGGCCAGCACGATCGTCTCGACTGTGGGTTCGATCTCAGCGATGCGGAACAGCCGTTCACGCAGGCCCGCCTCGGCGGCACGCTGCTGCTGGGCGTGGACCACCAGCGCCAACGGCGCGCGCCCGCCCGGTGCGACGACGTCGACCCGTTCAGCGCCGGTGAAGTCACCGCCGAAGAGGCGCGACTCGTGGATGTCCTCGACCGCCAGGGGCATGCCCCGCAGGTCGATCAGCTGATGGCTTCGATAGGGCTTCATGCTCAGCACGCCGTGGTCGTTGACCCCGAAGCTGACCCGGGTGCGCCAATGCAGCCCGTTGGAGTGGCGCTCTCCCACGTCGAGCACATGGATCTCCCCGTCGGCGGGCGCCTGTGCCAACGAGAGATCATGCAGCGAGATGCCTCCGATGCGCTGCAGAGTGTCGCGGAAGACATGAGCCTTGACCCGCCGCTGGTGCTGATCGGTGATGTGGCCATACTCGGCCCCGCCGACCGGCAGCCGGTCCATCTCGTGGGCGCGCAGCGCGTCAGCGAGCTTCCAGATGTGACGACGCCGATAGTCCGAGGCTTCGAGGACCTCGATCACGTCGGCGCGCCAGAACTTGGCCTGCGGCCCGGAGTCCGTGACGCGGGCACGCACCACCTCACCGGGGATGGCATGACGCACGAAGATCACGCGCCCTTCATGCCGAGCCACGCAATGCCCGCCATGCGCCATGGGCCCCACGTCGAGGGTGAGCACCTGCTGGGTGTTGGTCTTCGGTTCGGTCTGACGGGTCATGGGCTCAGCTCACCGCCTCGCTGCTCCGGGAGCCGGGTCTCGACGTCGGGCGGGTGATCATCCAGGCGATCCACAGGGCCAGTCCGTAGAGCGGCAGCCCCATCACCAGGCGCGCAGTGCCGAGTGCGACCACGGCGTCGGCCAGGTAGAGCGGCAGCTGCACGGCGAGCCGCAGCGCCAGCACACCGGTGACCAGCCAGGTGGCCAGCGCGTAGCGGCGGCGTTGTGCGGCGTCGTGGCGCCAGCTGACGCCTTCTCCACGGAGGAAGCCGAACAGGATGCCCAGGAACGGCCATCGCACCGCGATCGAGAGCGCGAAGCCGGCGATGTAGACCAGGTTGGTGACGAAGCCCCACAGGTAGAAGTCACGAGCTTGGCCCGTCTGCTGGGCGACGACGGCGCACAGCACGATGACGGCGAGGCCGGAGAGCGACTGGATGAGCGGTCCGCGCTGCGCCAGCCGGACGAGTGTGAACACCGCTCCGAGACCGACCGCCACGATCGAGGAGAGCAGCAGATCCTCCGTCACCACGAAGACGGTCAGGAACGCGGCCGCCGGCAACGAGGCCTCCAGCAGACCGCGCACTCCGCCGACGGAGGACATCACATCCAACGAACCGTCCTCGCGCGTGCGCAGCCGCGAGGAGGCCGACTCGGAGAGCCGCTCGCCGAATTCCTCGCCGCGCGCCTCGCCCCATGCGCCGTCACGGTCGTCCGGCTCACCGGGCGTGTCACCCCTGGCCGATGGGTGTGTCATCACCGTCGCCTGCCCCTCCCCCAGTCGCTGATCTCCCGCGTCGCGGATGCGCCCGCCGTCGTGTCCCTCGCCCATCCGCGCCTTTCAGACCTGCCCCGGGCCGTCCGTCCGAGCCTGACGACGTGCTGTTCCGTTCTTCTCCTGGGGCCGTACGCCGTTGTCCGTGGGTTGGGCCTCGTCGCTGTCGCCGACGGCGGCCGCGGCCGGGTTCGGTCCGGGAGCCGCATCCCGACGCTGTGCCGGATTCCGTGGAGTGACTACGCGCTTCGCCCCTTCGGGGGGCCTCAGTGCCAGCAGCTCGCGGGGTGGAAGTGGGTCATCGCCGCGGACGACGACGAGCCGGGAGAACAGGTCCTCCACGCCCCGAGCAGCCTTGGGGTCGATGGCGCCCCGCCCTCCGACGACGCCGCGGAGGAACCAGCGGTTCCCCTCGAACCCGACGAAGCGGGCCACCCGCCATCCGGAGCGGCCGTCCTTGAGCGTGGTGGGCACCCGTGCGGCGATCTCCTTGCCGAACCGTCCGTCCAGCTCCTTGATGCGGCCCTTCTGCTTGATCACCGAGTCCTGGATCTGTTCACGCACCTCATCCCAGGTGCCGCCGGACTTCGGCGCGGAGAAGGGCTGGATCTGGATGCTGGCCTGGCCGACCGAGATGGTCAGCGCCACCACGCGCTTGGTCTTCTGGTCGATGTCGAGCCGGACCTTCTGGTCCTTGCCTGCGGGGACGAGCACCGCACCGAAGTCGATGTATCCCTTGGTCGACTCGATCTCGCTGATGTCGTAGGGACCATCGCCAGCAGTGCTCGGAGCGCTCTCCTCCTCGGTCGTCTCGGAGGAGGCCGCGACGTCGTCCTTCGGCGCGGCGTCCGTCGTCGTTCTCGGCGCGGCGCTCCCGGCGCTCCGCTCAGTCGGCGCCTCGGCGGACACGGCGGTGCCGCCTCCGCCGGCGGAAGCCGCTGCCGTGTCCTCCTTGCGGAGTGCCTCCTGGATGGTGGCGGGCGCGCTGGCCTCCGCCTCCTTGGACTTCTTCCGTCGTCCGAAGATCATGCTGAAGTTCCTCTATCCCTCGGAAGTCACGTGCCGGTGGAGCCGAAGCCGCCTGCACCGCGGACGCTGTCGTCGAGCTCATCGACAGGCACGAACTCAGCCTGCTCGACGCGCTGGAGGACGAGCTGTGCGATGCGGTCTCCACGACGGAAGCCCACCGGGATCGAACGGTCGGTGTTCAGCAGACACACCTTGAGCTCCCCACGATACCCAGCATCGATGGTTCCCGGCGTGTTGACAAGGGTGATTCCGTGCTTGACGGCCAGCCCGCTGCGCGGATGGACCAGCCCAACCCAGCCCCGGGGAATGGCGACGGCGACACCGGTCGGCACCAGCCGGCGCTCCCCTGGCTGAAGCGTGAAGTCCTCTGCGGTGACCAGATCCGCACCGGCGTCTCCGGGGTGGGCGTATCCCGGCAGCGGGAGATCCGGGTCGAGTCTGCGGATCGGCACCTGAAGTCGGTCGAGCGTCGGGGCGGCGCCGGCGGGGCCAGCGCCCTGCTCAGGCGTGGACGTGGTCATCTGTGTCGCTCTCTCCTCTGTGGACGGCAGCCCTTCGAGTCTACTCATCTCGGAGCCGTCGCCAGATCCCCCCCTCCGTGCGCCTGCCGACTCACGGAAACTCCCTCCACCCCCCGATGGGCTGTTCCCCGGGCGCCGGTGTTCCGTGAGAAGCTGGGAACCATGACGACCCAACTTCCGAGCTATTCCGAGAAGCTCTGGCCGGCGTGGTGGATCTGGCTCGCCACAGTCATCATCGGGGCGTCGGTCTCGTTGATCTTCTTCCCGATCAGCATCGGCCTGGGCCTGGTGGTCATGGTGATCGGAGTGGCGCTGCTGCTCTTCGCCCTGGTCATCACCACTCCGCGCCTCGAGGTCTCCCAGGGCTGGCTGACCGCAGGGCGTGCGCGGATCCCGGTGCAGCAGCTGGGCATGGTGGTGGCGCATCGCAGCCAGGCCGCTCGCGAGCAGCTCGGTCCGGGATTCGACGCACGCGCCTACCAGTGCATCCGCGGATGGATCGACTCGGTGGTGACCGTCGAAATCACCGACCCCGAGGACGCCACTCCCTATTGGATCGTCTCCACGCGGAACCCGGAGGCCGTGCTCGCCGCCCTGGGCTCCGAGGAGCCGGTCCGGGAGACCGGCGTCAGCGTGACCGACTAGGGCATGTCTGACGAATGTGCGGTCCACGCGATCACCGCGTTGAGCACGACCGCGGCCCGGTAGGTCAGGGCGTGCTTGTCATAGCGAGTCGCGATCCCGCGCCACTGCTTGATGTGGCAGTAGCGGTGTTCGACGACGTTGCGGCCGCAGTAAGCGTCCGGGTCGAAGTTCGGCGGCCGGCCGCCGGTTGATCCGCGCCGCAGCCGATGGCCCTTCTGGTCCTCGGGCTCGGGGATATGGGCGGTGAGGCCCCTGGCGCGCAGATGCTTGCGGATCGCCCGCGAAGAGTAGGCCTTGTCGCCACAGAGCCCATCCGGCCGGGTCCGTGGCCGCCCGAGGCGGCGGCCAACCTTCAGCTGCTGCAGCAGCAGGACCAGCATCGGCGAGTCGCCGGCCTGACCGGGACTCAGCAGCACCACCAGCGGCAGCCCGCGGCCGTCGACGAGCTGATGGATCTTCGTCGAGAGCCCGCGGTGCGAGCGGCCCAGGGCATGATCAGGCGGCTCTGGGGCCGGCTGGGTCTGCTGATTCGTGTAGTTCGATCCAGCCCCCTGTGTGACGACTGACGTTGGTCGCGTGCTGATGAGCACGAGCAATCGTCGAATCCACCGAGACCGTCCAGTCGATCTGTCCAGCTTCGTCAGCCACTGCGGTCAGCCGCTCCAGCACCCGGTCCCAGGTGCCCTCGGCGGCCATGCGCCGGTGCCAGGTCCCGACCGTCTGCCAGGGACCGAAGACCTCGGGCAGATCGCGCCAGGCGATGCCGATCCGATACCGGTAGATGATCGCCTCGACCATGGTCCGCGCATCGGCGAAGGGCCTGCCTTTGCGGCCTGTAGGGCGGGACAACATGTCGGCAATCATCGACCACTGGGCATCGGAGAGCACCTGGAACCTCGACATCCTCTCAGTCTCGCAGGACGGGCGCTCAGTATCTTCTCAAGCATGCCCTAGGAACGCCTGGCGGCCCCTAGGCCGTGTTGATCAAGTCGGTCTTGATCCAGATCAGGGTGGCGGCGAAGCTGATCGCGGCGCGGAAGTTGCAGGCGAGTTTGTCTGAGCGCATCGCTATTCCGCACCACTGTTTGAGTCGGTTGAAGCACCGTTCGACGACATTGCGCCCCTTGTAGCGTTGCTGCTGCTGGTCGCCGAAGTCGATGGGCCGACCGGGCTTCCTGCGGCGGTGAGAGATCTGGTCGTCGCGCTCGGGGATGGTCGCTGAGATCCCATGCACGCGCAGCCAGGCGCGGTTCGCCTTCGAGGGATAGCCCTTGTCCGCGAGCACGCGATCGGGTCGGGTGCGGGGCCTACCCTTCCCCGCCCGAGGAACGCGGATCTCCTCGAGCACGGCGGTCATCATCGTGGTGTCGTTGATGTTCCCGCCGGTGATCATCATCCCCAGCGGCCTGCCGCGGCCGTCCGCGACCAGGTGCAGCTTGCTCGTCAGCCCGCCACGTGAGCGTCCGATCCCGTGATCAGGCGACTCGATCCCCGGATTCTTGTGATTCGGCAGAGCCCCCTGTGTCCCGGGGAAGGGTCGCACCGTGCTGATGCACACGCGCGATGGTCGAGTCGATCGAGACGACCCAATCGATCTTCCCCGCCGCGTCCGCCTGCTTCGGCACCTCAGCGAGCAGCTTCTCCCAAGTACCGTCCTGAGCCCACCGGTTGAACCGCTTGTAGATCGAGTTCCATTTCCCGAACCGCTCTGGCACGTCCCGCCACGGCGCTCCGGTCCGGTACTTCCACGCCATCCCCTCGAGGGCCAGGCGGTGATCGGTCCATGGTCGCGACCTACCCGTCGCGGTCGGCATCAACGGCTCCAACACAGCCCACATCTCGTCAGATATCTCCTGTCGCGTCACTGAGCAATACTCACCCAACAGAGAGCGAGACCTATTGATCAACACGCCCTAGCCGCGTGACCGACGAGCCGTACCCGGCACTGGAACAGCACGAAGTCGGACGGATGCCGCCCGCCTCGAGGGGCGGCTCGACCGCCGCCGCCATCTGCGCCGGAACCTGTTGCTGCTGACTGGCAGAGTGTCATGCATCACCTGCTCTGATGTCCGGCACTCCATCTCTGTCCAGTCGGAGGCCCTGTGACCGTCTCCGCTATGGTCGGCACCGCGATCCTCGGCGCTGAGCAGGCAGGCCTCGGCACTGAGCCGATCATCCGGATCGACGAGGACGGCGCCCACCCCTCATGGGGCGGTCTGCTCGGCGAGTGACATGACGCCCCAGTGAGGACGGCCGATCCGTCGGACCCTACGGCGGTGCTGCCGATGTTCCCCCTCGACGGGCTCACCGCCCTGATGCAGCGGGGTCTCCCGCCTGGTTCCCCACGGGGCAAGCTGTGGGTCCGTGGTCTCCTGACCGGGAGAGGCCGTCTCAACACCCTCCAGGCCACTGAGACCAGCATCATCGACAGCGGATGGCTGCGCACCAGTGATCTCGCGACCTACGATCCGGGCGGCTGGTCGGCGTGGTGGCGTTCATCAAGGAGGTGTCGACGTCCCGCGCCGGCACGATCCTGCGCCACGAGCTGAAGACCAGCACGAGCTGAAGACCAGCATGGCCCGATTGCTGAGGATTCCCCGCCGCGCCCCAGGCTCGGGGTCCCGGGCCGAGACAGACGGAGGCCTTGGCCCGGATCATCCGGGCCAAGGCCTCCGTCATGCTGCGACCGCAGCGACGCGCCATGGGCTCAGCTGTCACAGTCCCGGCAGATGAACATGCCGTTCTCCTCGCGGGAGACCTGCGACCGGTGACGCACCAGGAAGCACTCGCCGCAGGTGAACTCGTCAGACTGAGCCGGCAGCACCCGCACCTGCAGCTCTTCGTCGGAGAGGTCCGCGCCGGGGAGCTCGAAACCCTCAGCAGCCTCAGCCTCGTCCTCGTCCACGACGGCGGACTGACGGTTGGTCTGCTGATTCTTCAGTTCCTCGATGGAGTCTTCATTGACGTCGTCGTCGTTCTTGCGCGGCGCATCGTAGTCGGTTGCCATGAGGGTCGCTCCACACTCCGAGAGTTGAATTCGTGTCGCACGGTCACCGGACTCCACCAGTGCCGCAAGCGCGATTTGTCGCACAGATTGTGTCGCATCGGGCCCCCTGTGCCAAATCCACGACCCAGCGTTGAGCCGTGGGCGGACGTCGACGGTCCCGTCCGGGGCAAGTCGGCCTGACCAGGACCCGGCCGCTTCCGCAGGAGGAATCCCAGGAGACACGATCCGCGGACAAGGTTCAAGTTCTGCTGAACAGAGGATGGGAGGTCCGCGACCCCGCGCGCTACAGTGACCCGTGGACCACCGTCAGGACCACGGCACCTGGACCACCCCGTCCAGGCCGACGACCACCTGGACGACGACTGCCGGCACAGGCGGGAGGATGCATCGATGCAGCAGCTGCGGATCATGGGCGTCAGGGACGAGGACTCCGAGGAGATGCTCGTCCTCGCCGACGAGGACGGCCAGGAGTACGCCCTGCCCGTGGACGAGGCCCTGCGCTCGGCAGTGGGGCGTCGCTCGACCCGCCCGGCCCATCTGACCACGCGCGCGGAAGATCCCCGAGCGCCGATGACCGTCCGGGAGGTCCAGGCCAGGCTGCGTGCCGGTGCCTCCGTCGAACAGATGGTCGCCGAGTCCGGCCTCGATCCTGCCCGCGTCGAACGCTACGCCGGGCCCGTGCAGGCCGAGCGCGCGTACATCGCTGAGCGGGCACGCAGCACCCATGTGGCGCCGCCCTCCTCCGCCGAGCAGCACCGGATCGCCTTCGGGGACGCTCCGGCCACTCTGGAGGCCATGGTCCTGGTCCGGCTGCGTGCACTCGACGTGGACCTCGCCTCGCTGGCCTGGGACGCCTGGCGGCGGCAGGACGGCAACTGGCAGATCCTCTGCTGGTTCTCCGCCCACGACCTCGCGGCCGGACGCGCCCGCGTGGACGTCGATCCGCCGGCGGAGTGGGTCTTCTCCCCCGAATCGCGCCACCTGAGGCCGGTGGGGCCGTGGGCGCAGACCCTGAACAGCCTTCCCCCGGAGCCGGGGGCCAGTCGCGGCCCACGCCGCCTGACCGCTGTCGACGCACCCTTCGACGTCGAGTCCTCCGGGGAGCATCCCTCGACCCGGAGGCGGCCTGCACGACCGGCGGGTCCGGTCCCGGCCGATGAGCAGGACACCTCCCCGATCGGGGTTCCGACCCCCTCGTCGACCCCCTCGTCGAGCACAGCTCGCCCGAGCGGCCCCGCGACGGAGGGCGACGAGCACGAGGATCTGCTCGACGTGCTACGTGCCCGACGCGGCCAGCGCCTGGGTGCCGACGAGGAGGCCGACGACAAGCTCGCCCTGATGCTCACCCGCGACGAGCACCCGGCTGAGCAAGGATCCCCCCGCCTGCGCGCCGTGGAGGCCCCGGAGGACTCCGGACATCCCGGGCATGCCGCCGAAGCCTCTGGCGACGCCGGTGATCACTCCGCTGATGACTCCGGTGATGACTCCGGTGATGACGCTGAGCCCGAGAGCACCGACGCCTGGGGCTTCAGCTACGCCGAGGCCACCGATGTCCACGGCCCCGACGCCGAGGACGCCGAGGGGACGGTCGGAGATCTCCCGGACGGACCGGCGCGGCACGAGCCCTCGCCCAGGCCCCCGGCCCCGAGCGGCCCCGAGGAGTCGAGCCCCGAGTCCGACGCCCCGAGCGGGTCGGAGTCCACCGCGGGCCGCCCGCGTCCGAAGCGATCCGGGTCGCGTCGCCCGAACATGCCCCGCTGGGACGACATCCTCTTCGGGTCCAAGGACGACTGAACCACCGGTCGGCGGCCCCGCGGCTGCTGAGCGCCGGGGGCTCAGGCTGTACGCGCTCCCGTCAGCCGAACGCGCGACCGGTCAGCGAGAGCATCGGCACTTTGATCTCCGCATCGGTCAGCGACCCATGCTGTCCGACCATCTGCATCGGGTCGGGTCCTGTCCGAGCGGTGTGATAGAGCGCGAGGGGGCCGTGGGCGGCGATCAGCAGATCCCCGATGCGGGGTCGGACCCGATCCTCCACCGCACCGAACCAGCCGGCGTCGATCACCTCATCCCGGGTGCAGATCCAGGCCTGATCGCCGAACCGCTCCTCCCAGGACTCATGCACGCCTCGGCGCACTCCGGGCGAGGTGTCCTTGTCGAAGTAGAGGTGCACGAACCGCGGCTCACCGCCGGTATGCCGGACCCCGCGCAGCAGCGCCCGGTCCTCGCTGAAGTCCACGCGACCCTCCGGGGCGACGTCGAGCATCCCGTGATCCGCGGTGAGCACCACGGAGAGCTGATCGCCGAACCGTCCGCCGAGTCGGGTCACGAACTTCTCCACCTCCGCATCCAGAGTCTCCAGCGCACGGACCCATTCTGCGGAGTCGACGCCATACCGATGCCCGGTCTTGTCCAGCTCATCCACGTACAGATACACCAGAAGCGGCTGAGGGGATCCCTGGCGCATCCCCGGAGTCTCGGGCCGATGCGCCTGCACCGCTTCGGCCGCCACCCGGAATCGAGCATCCATGTGGTTGGCCCCCAGGAACTCCCCTCCGGACAGCACGGCCTGGGTCAGCGGAGACTCGGCGAACTTCGGCCGAGAGACCGTCACGACCCGCGCACCGGCCTGAGCCGCTCGGCGCAGCACCGTCGGGTGAGGCTGCCAACGTGCCGGATCCACCGCAGGATCCCAGCCGCCGAGCATGTTGACGACCCGGTCGAGCCATGGAGCCAGCACGTCGTAGCCCACCAGCCCATGCCGGCCGGGGGCCTCCCCGGTGCCCAGCGCCGCGAGGGAGGCCGCTGTGGTCGCCGGGGCTGTCGCATCCAGCACCCGCGCAGTGCTCCTGCTGCGCCAGCACGAGGCCAGAAACCGGGCATGGCCGGTATGCCGGGCGATGAGCTCATCACCGAGCCCATCGACCATGAGCACCACGGCGATGCCGGCAGCAGGCAGCTCCAGACGTGAGGAGAAGCCGTCCAGCCCCAGAGAGGCGGCGGCGGAGGTCATCACGTGACGGACATGGGCACCGTCGTAGTCCGGGGCCAAGGCTGCCATCTCGCGTGCGCGCGCTGTCATCAGCGGTGCTCCTCTCCAGCTCGGCCGGCTCAGCGGGCGTGCCGCACGCAGGCTCGGCGCAGGGCGCGCACGAAACGGCGCGCCTCCTCCACGGCGGTGTCTCCTTCAGCGGTCGCCGCGATGCGCAGCACGATGTCCTCCGGGATGACCGTGCCGTCGTCACCGTGATCCGCCATGCAGTCCGGGTCCCCGCAATGGACCGGGGCCGTCTCGAACCGGGCACCGCCGGTCCAGTTCATGTTGAGGGTGACCTCGGCCAGGCCGCGGTCCGGCCGGAACTCCTCGGGGTGCCGGTGCACCTCCGAGAGGATCACCGAACGGATGCGACTGACCGGGACCACCTCCGTGGAGATCCGCGCGACCGTGTCGGTGCGGCCGGCTGTCCCGGCGTCGTCGGCCTCGAGGTCGTGGTCGTCCAGGTGCGCCACCACGACGACGTTCTCGGCCAGCGCCAGCACGGTGATGTGCCGATGCACCTCCTCCATGTCGAAGTGGGTGTCCACATGGACGATCTGATGCGTCGGTTCACGGCCGTCCAGGGCGTCGGTGACCGTATGGTGCACCAAGGCAGGGTAGAAGCCGCCACGTTCGATCGCCGCGCGCAGCGAGAACGTCGAGGCGGCCGCGGAGTCGTCAGGGCTGAAGGTCATGGCACCCATGCTAGCCCGGTGTCGATTCGCTAGCCCGGTTCACCTGCTGGATAATGGAGCGGTGCCAGGAAACGCGACCTTTCATCACCGCAACGCCGCTCTGCTCTCCGTGGCCGAGGTCCAGGCCCCGGTCCCGCTGACCTCCAGGGACCTCGACCGCCGCCTGGCCGATGCGCTGAAGCGGCTCAGGCTCCCCCAGGGGCTCCTCCAGCGCGTGGCCGGGGTGAAGACCCGCCGGAACTGGGAGAAGGACGGTGACGTCCGCTCCGGGACCGTGGAGGCCGGCCGCCGCGCGCTGCAGGCCGCCGGCGTGCCCACCGCAGAGGTCTCTGTGATGATCAACACCTCGGTGACCCGGGAGCATCTGGAACCCTCGGTCGCCGTCGGCGTCCATCATGACCTGGGCCTGCCCAGCTCGGCGATGAACTTCGACATCACCAACGCCTGCCTCGGCTTCGTCAATGCGATGACCCTGGCGAGCTCGCTCATCGACGCCGGGCAGGCGACCTACGTGCTGATCGTCAACGGTGAGGACGCCAAGAAGGTCCAGGACGCCACCGTGGAGCGGATCAACGGCCTGGACGCGATGGTCGGCCGCGAGGACTTCATGTCCGAGTTCGCCTCGCTCACGCTGGGCTCCGGTGCCGCGGCCGCCGTCGTCGGCCCTGCGGACCGCCATCCGGAGGGCCACCGCATCATCGGTGGCGTGACGCGGGCCGCCACCCAGCACCACGGCCTGTGCGTCGGAGATCATCGCGGCATGTTCACCGACTCTCGAGGCCTGCTCGACGGCGGCCTCGAGCTCGTGATGGACGCCTGGCAGGATGCCCGTGAGCACTTCGACTGGCGCTCCATGGACGCCTACGTGACGCATCAGGTCTCCTCCCTGCACACTGCGTCGATCATCAAGGCCGCGAAGCTGGACAAGAAGCGCGTACCGATCACCTACCCCGAGCTGGGCAATGTGGGCCCCGCCTCGCTGCCGATCACACTGGCCCGGGAGTCCTCCCGACTCTCAACAGGCTCACGGGTGCTCTGCATGGGGGTCGGATCCGGACTCAACACGGCGATGCTGGAGATCGAATGGTGACAGTGCCCCCTCTGCGATTCCGACCGCTGCCCGCCGCCCACGCCCAGCTTCCCCCGGCAGGACTGCCCGGGCTGGACCCCGCCTGGTCCTCGCTGGTGCCGGCTCGCACCAGCGACGGCACGCGCACCTTCCACGTGCTGGACACCGCCGCGGCGCTCGCCGAGCGTGGCATCCGTCCCCGTGGCACCATCCTGGCAGTGCACGGCAATCCGACCTGGTCCTATCTCTGGCGCCGTCTGTTGGCGGAGTCGCTGCGCCGAGCCGAGACCTCAGGACAGGCCGAGACGGCGTCCCCGTCCGGCTGGCGGATCATCGCCCCGGACCAGCTGGACATGGGGTTCTCCGAGCGCCTCGCACATCCGGACGCTCCCCGGCCACAAGGCACCGGTGCCTCCGATGCTCCCGCAGACTCCGGATATCGGAGCCTGGAGCAGCGGCTCGACGACCTCGATGCGCTGATGGATGCGCTCGACGTCGACACCTCACTGCCGCTGGTCACCCTGGGCCACGACTGGGGCGGAGTCATCTCCCTGGGGTGGGCCATGCGTCACACCCATGAGGTCGACGCCACCGCGACGTTGAACACCGCAGTGGACCATCCGCTGGAGGAGCCGGTGCCCGCGGCCCTGCGGGCCGCCATGACCCCGGGGCTGCTCGGGGCCTCCACCGTGGAGACCCGCGGGTTCCTCACCACGACACTCTCGCTGGCCGCGCAGCGGCTCGACCCCGGCGTGCGTCGGGCCTACTACGCTCCGTACCGCGGCAGGGAGCGCCGCGGCGGAATCGGCGGCTTCGTCGCCGACATCCCGGCCCGGTCCGACCATCCCTCACGCCCAGCACTGGAGGAGATCTCCTCGGCCTTGACCCGATGGGACAGACCCTCACTGCTGCTCTGGGGTCCGAAGGACCCGGTGTTCCAGGAACGTCACCTGGCAGATCTCCAGCAGCGCCTCCCGCAGGCGGACCTGCATCGTTTCGAAGGCTCCGGTCACCTGCTGGCCGAGGATCATGACATCGCCGCGCCCCTGCTGACCTGGCTCGACGACATGACCTGGTCCGACGGCAGGCTCACCCGCAGTTCGGCCGTGCCCCGCTCGCCCGAGCCCGTCGCTCCGGCCGAGGGACTCCACGCGCAGCTGGCGGAGATGACCGCCGGATGGCGCCGAAAGTCGCCCGCCGTAGTGGACATGACCGCAGAGGATCCGACCACCTTGTCCTGGCAGGAGCTCTCCGGCCGGATCCATGCTCTCGCCCGGGGACTCAGTGAGCTCGGCGTCTCCCACGGGGACCGTGTCTCGTTGCTGGTGCCCCCGGGAAACGACCTGACCGTGGTGCTCTACGCCTGTCTGCGTCTCGGGGCCGTCGCCGTCGTCGCGGACGCCGGCCTGGGTGTGCGGGGCATGACGCGTGCTGCGCGCAGTGCACGCCCGGACTGGATCATCGGCGGGGCTGCCGGGCTGGCCCTGGCACGCACCTGCGGTTGGCCGGGCCGCCGGATCAGCGTCCAGGCCCTCTCCCGCCGCCAGGCTCACCTGCTGGGCACGGTCGCCTCGGTGGAGCGTCTGCTGCGCAGCCACGTGGGCCGGGCTCCGGAGACTCCCACCCCGGACCCCGCGGATCAGGCGGCGGTGCTGTTCACCTCCGGTTCCACCGGACCTGCCAAAGGCGTGCTCTACACCCATGGGCGACTGGCCGCACTCGTGGCCCTGCTGCGCCGCCAGTTCGACGTGGCGCCCGGCTCCTCGCTCATCGCGGGCTTCGCCCCGTTCGCGCTGCTGGGTCCGGCCATCGGCGCCACCTCGGTGACCCCTGACATGTCGGTGACCAAGCCCGCCACGCTGACCGCCGTCGCCGTCGCCGAGGCGGCGCTGGCTGGTGAGGCGACGATGTTCTTCGGCTCGCCGGCGGCCCTGCGCAACGTGGTGGCCACAGCTTCAGAGCTCGACGCCGACCAGCGTGCGGCGCTGGGACGGATCGCTCTGGTGCTCTCCGCCGGAGCCCCGGTCCATCCCGACCTGCTCGACGCCGTGCAGGAGCTCTTCCCGGCCGCAGAGATCCACACCCCCTACGGGATGACCGAGGGGCTGCTCCAGGCCGACATCGAACGGCGGCAGGTCCACGAGGCGATGGCCACCGGGCAGAGCGGGGTCTGCGTCGGTCGGCCGGTGGACGGTGTCCGGCTGGCCCTGGCTCCGCTGGATCCCGCCGGACGACCGGCCGAGGAGCTCCTCGTCCTGGAGGAGGAACCGCAGTCCGCGGCCGTGGGCGTACTCGCCGAGGTCGTGGTCTCCGCCGCTCATATGAAGGCCGGCTATGACCGCCTGTGGCACACTGACCGGGCCAGCAGCCGAGACCATGCCGAGGGCCTTCTCTGGCACCGCACCAATGACGTCGGCCATGTCGACGCCGACGGGCGCCTGTGGATCGAAGGACGGCTCCAGCACGTCATCACCACCCCGGCCGGGCCGGTCGGGCCCGGCTCGGTGGAGACCCCGGTCGACGCCCTCGACGGAGTCGCCCGCAGCGCCGCCGTCGGAGTCGGCCCCGCCGGCACCCAGGCTGTGGCGGTGATCGTGGAGCCTGAGGGAGAGGCCCGCCAGCTGCGCACCGGCCGCTCCCCGCTGGCCGCTCCGGAGTTCGCCGCCGAGGTGCGCCGGGCCGCCGCCGAGATCCCGGTCGCCGCCGTGCTGGTGCTCGACGAGCTGCCGACCGACATCCGCCACAACTCGAAGATCGACCGCACTCGGCTGGCCGCCTGGGCCGACCGGGTGCTCACCGGGAGGAGGCCCGGCACCCCGTGAGCGCATCCCACTCTCCCCAGGACCACACGACCCGCGACCCAGAGATCGGGCCCGGATCGCGGGTGCTGCTCACCGGCGCCTCGGGACTGCTGGGGCGCAGCGTGGCCCGGCGTCTGACGGAGACCGGCTACGAGGTCACCACCTTGCAGCGCAGCCCCTCGCAGGTCGACGGCGCCCGGGACGTGCGTGGCTCGTTGACCGACCGTGCCGTCGTCGCCGAGGCCATGGCCGGCCAGGACGCCGTGATCCACATGGCGGCGAAGGTCTCGGTCTCGGGCAGCGCACAGGACTTCGTGGACATCAACATCCATGGCACCGAGAACATCCTCGACGCCGCGGAGGCCGCCTCCGTGGAGCACGTCCTGCATGTCTCCTCGCCGTCAGTCGCCCATGCCGGCGCCTCACTGGTGGGCGAGGGAGCCGGTGCCCCGGACCCGGAAGGCGCCGCAGGCCACTACGCCCGCACCAAGGCGGAGGCCGAGCTGCTCGTCCAGGCGCGGGCGGCGGCCGGACTGAAGGTGCTGATCGTCCGGCCGCACCTGGTGTGGGGTCCCGGGGACGGCCAGCTGACCCGCCGCATCGTGGACCGGGCACGCTCCAGGAGGCTGCCGCTGATCGGCTCCGGGGCGGCACTGGTCGACACCCTGTACATCGACAATGCGGTGGACGCCTTCACGGCAGGGCTGCGTCGGCTTCCCTCCATCCATGGGAAGCGCCTGGTGCTCACCAATGGCGAGCCCCGGCCGATCGGCGAACTGATCATGGGGATCGCGGCCGCCGGCGGGGCGCCGCGGCCCCGGCTGCGCATCACTCCGGGCCTGGCGAAGGCCGCCGGGCTGGCCGTCGAGAAGGCCTGGGGGCTGGCCGAACGCGCCGTCGGCGAGTTCGCCGACGAACCACCGATGACGAAGTTCCTGGCCGAGCAGCTCTCCACGGCCCATTGGTTCGACCAGCGCGAGACCCGCGAGGCCTTGGACTGGACACCAGCGGTCAGCATCGACGAGGGCCTGGCCCGCCTCGCGAAGCATGTGCGCCGCACCGGCGGTGTCTGAGGCTCAGCGCCTCTCACCAGTGGCCGGCCCCCTCACCAGCGGCTGATGGCCCGCCGGGCGGAGTCGGTGCGCTGCTCCGGGTTCGCGATGTCGACGGCGGCGTGCAGGATCCGGGTCCCCTCCTGTCCTGCGAGGAGCGGAGCGAACTCCAGGGAGGCGACCTGCGGGTGATTGTCCTTGAGCATGGCCACCCGTTGCACCACGTCCTCCACGGCCGCGAGGTCCGCGCCGGGAAGCCCGCGATGTCCCTGCAGCTTCTGTGCAGCTCGCGGACCGCGGACCAGCTCCCGCAGATCCTTGTCGGTCAGCGGAGGCACCGCGTGGGCCCAGTCGTCGAGCAGGTCGACCGCGTCACCGGAGATCCCGAAGGACACCACCGGGCCCATGAGCGGATCCTCGAGCGCGCGGACCATGCAGCCCTGCCCGGCGGGCGCCATCGCCTGGACCTCGAGCCCGGGGGCTCCGTAGCCCTCGAGCTGGTCGCGCATGTCCGCGACCACATCGCCCAGCATCGACGCGTCACGGATGGCCAGCCGCACCCCGCCGAGGTCGAGGCGGTGCCGCAGGTAGCTGTTCGTGGCCTTGACCGCCACAGGCCAGCCGAGCCGCTCCGCGGCGGCGACGGCCTCCTCGACGGTCTCGAAGGGCACCGACTCCATGACGTGCAGCCCGTAGATCCCGAGCAGCTCCGCAGTCCTGTCCCGATCCAGGCGGTGCAGGTCAGCACCGGTGACCGACCCGGCCAGCCACTGCTCGAGCAGCGGGTCGGCGGCCCGGCGAGCCTGTGTGCCCTCCAGCCCCGGCGGAGTCCAGATCTCGCCGACGCCGTCTCGGCGCCATCGCTGGTAGGACACGATCTTGCCCAGCGCCGCCATCGAGCGCGTCGGCGAGGAGAACACCGGCACGCCCTGCTGGAGGGACCCGGTCTCCATCACCGGTGCGGCGGCGGCCAGATGGTTCAGCGGCACGTCGTCCTCCAGCACCCCGATCAGCGAGACGACGACCGGCTTCGGATGGTCTCGGGCGGCCTGCAGGATCGTACGGGAGTGGTCGGGGTGCTCACCGGTGATCATCGGCTGCAGGCAGACCGCGACGGCGTCGACCTCCTCAGTGCCGAGCAGGGCGTCCAACGCTCTGGAGAGCTCCTCAGCCGCCTCCCGCCGGGTTCCCTCGAGGTCGAGGCCGCCGATGACCCGGACCGGGTCCAGACCATGGGTCTCCGCGGCCTGGGCGAGCACCCGGCTCATGGAGGAGGAGTCGGACAGGATGCCCACTCGCGCGCCGGCCGGCACGGGCTGGGTGGCCAGGATCTGCAGCACGTCCATCAGGGAGTCCTGGTTGCCACACCGGATGACCCCGGAGTTCCGCAGCATTGCGTCCATGGCACCGGGCGGAGCCACCGTGGCGCGGACATCGTGTCCCGGCGGCAGCCGACGGCCGGTCACCTCCGAGGTCGCCACGACGACCGGAGTGCTCAACGAGAGTCGGCGGGCGATCCGAGAGAACTTGCGCGGGTTGCCGAAGCTCTCCAGGTACATGCCCACCGCCCGGGTGGCCTCGTCGTCCTCGAAGCGCTGCATCGCGTCGTTCCCCGAGAGGTCGGCTCGGTTTCCCGCAGAGATGACGGCGGACAGCCCGATCTGCCGCCGGTGCGCGGCGGCGAAGAACGAGACCCCGATGGAGGCCGACTGGCTGAACAGTCCGACTCCCCCGCGCAGCGGCATCTGCGGGGACAGCGATGCGTTCAGCGAGATCTCCGGGGCAGTGTTGATCAGCCCCACGGATGCAGGCCCGATCACGCGCATCCCCCACCGGCGGGCGAGACGCACCAGCTCCCGCTGGTCGATCCTCTCCTCCCCGCCGCGATCCACGCCGTCGGTGACCACCAGCAGCCCCTTGACCCCCTGACGGCCACAGTCGACGACGACGTCGGCGAGGTGCTCCGGCGGGACCGCGAGCACGGCGAGGTCGATGTCCTGTCTGATGTCCTCCAGCGACGCGTAGGCCGCCGTGCCGCCGACCTCGAAGGCCTCGGGGTTCACCGAGTGCACCCCTCCGGTGAAACGCCCCTCGACGATGTTCTGCAGCAGGTGGTAGCCCACCGAGCCGTACTGACGGGACGCTCCGATGACAGTCACCTGATCCGGGGCGAGCAGCTCGGCGACGCTGCGGGACTCGGCCCGGTGTTCCCGAGCCTCCATGACGGCCCGGGAACGTTCGGTCGGGTCGATGGGGAACTCGAGGACGACGACCCCGTCCTCGAACCGTCGCTGCACCTCGTACCCGGCTTCGGAGAGGACGGTGAGCATCTTGCGGTTCTGCGGCAGCACTTCGGCCGAGAACCGCTCGAGCCCGCGTTCCCGTCCGGCGGCGGCCAGATGCTCCAACAGGATGGAGCCGAGTCCTCGTCCCTGGTGGGCGTCGGAGATGTGGAACGAGACTTCGGCCTGTCGGGTGCCCTCGATCCGGTCGTAGCCTCCGACTCCGATGATCTCCTGCTCGCCGGACGGGCTGGCCAGCAGGATCACCATGGCCACCCGATCCATGTGGTCCACGTGGGTGAACCGGCGCAGCTCCTTCTCCGTGAGCGACGACTTATAGGTGAAGTAACGCAGGTAGATGGAAGACTCGGACTGTGCGGCATGCATACGCTGGAGCCGGTCGGCATCCTCAGCGCCGATCGGACGCAGGTGGGCCGCAGCGCCGTCACGCAGAACGACATCAGCCTCCCAGTGGGCCGGATATCCGCGGGTTTCTGCTGGCTCACCCATAGGATCAACACTACGAGATGATCTCGACGACCGACACAGCCGGATCCGTCGAGCTCCTGTCAGACGACGCACCGACCGACGAAGGACACCTCCAGCCCCCATGGCCCGACGTTCGACCTCCCGCTCCCAGCGCTCCGGCTCCGAGCAGCCCCCGGTGACCCCGGAGGACCACATCGTCGACATCGATGTCTCCGCGGAGATGGAGACCTCGTTCCTGGAGTACGCCTATTCGGTGATCTACTCCCGGGCCCTGCCGGACGCCAGGGACGGTCTGAAGCCGGTGCAGCGGCGGATCCTGTACATGATGTCTCAGATGGGCCTGCGCCCGGAGAAGGGCCATGTGAAGTCGGCCCGCGTAGTGGGCGAGGTGATGGGGAAGCTCCACCCGCACGGGGACGCGGCGATCTATGACGCACTGGTGCGCATGGCCCAGTCGTTCTCCCTGCGACTGCCGCTGGTCGACGGTCACGGAAACTTCGGTTCTCTCGACGACGGCCCCGCGGCTCCGCGCTACACCGAGGCGCGGATGACGGCGGCGGCAGTCTCGATGACCACCGACCTCGATGAGGACGTCGTCGACTTCGAGGCGAACTACGACAACCAGCTGACCCAGCCGTCGGTCCTGCCGAGCGCGTTTCCGAACCTGCTGGTCAACGGCGCCTCGGGGATCGCCGTGGGCATGGCGACGAACATGGCTCCGCACAACCTGGGTGAGGTGGTGGCCGGGGCCCGTCACCTGATCCTGCACCCGGAGGCGAGCCTCGAGGACATCATGGTCCACATCCCCGGCCCGGACCTCCCCTCCGGTGGGCGGATCGTGGGACTGGACGGCATCCGAGACGCCTACCGCACCGGCCGCGGCTCCTTCAAGACCCGGGCCACCGTCTCGATCGAGCAGGTCTCAGCGCGGAAGACGGGCATCGTGGTCACCGAGCTGCCGTACATGGTGGGCCCGGAGAAGATCATCGAGAAGATCAAGGATGCGGTGCAGGCGAAGAAGCTCGCCGGCATCTCCGACGTGTTGGACCTCACCGACCGCACACACGGCCTGCGGATGATCATCGAGCTCAAGGCCGGCTTCAACCCCCAGGCGGTCCTGGCTCAGCTCTACAAGCTCACCCCGCTGGAGGATTCCTTCGGCATCAACAACGTCGCCCTGGTCGAGGGACAGCCGCGCACTCTGGGCCTGCTGGAGATGCTGCAGGTCTATGTGGACCACCGGATCTCCGTGGTCCGTCGGCGCACCGCCTTCCGGCTGGGCCGGCGGCAGGACCGTCTGCATCTGGTCGAGGGCCTGCTGATCGCGATCCTCGACATCGACGAGGTCATCCAGATCATCCGCGCCGCCGACGACTCCGGGACTGCCCGCCAGCGGCTGATGACCATCTTCGATCTGACCCAGGCGCAGGCCGAGCACATTCTGGAGCTCCGTCTGCGGCAGCTGACCCGCTACTCCGCGCTGGAGCTGGAGCAGGAGAAGCAGCGTCTCGAGGAGGAGATCGCCGAGCTGCAGGCCATCCTCGACTCCGAGCAGCGGCTCCGCGAGACCGTCGCCGACGAGCTGGAGCAGGTCTCACGGGCCCATGGTGACCCCCGACGCACGCAGCTGCTGGAGTCCGAGACCCTGGAGGCCCCGGCCCCCGCGGCGAAGGCCTCCTCCCCCGATGAGGCCGCCACAGCGCTGCAGATCGCCGACTCCCCGTGCTGGGCTCTGCTGTCGACCTCCGGGCAGCTGGCTCGGACCACCGATCGTTCCGGTCTGGTCCACCCGAGCCGTCGGGCCCGCCACGACACCCTGATCTCCATGGTCCCCACGTCGGCTCGAGGGGAGATCGGTGCCGTCACCTCCCTGGGGCGGATGATCCGCGTGCCGGTGGTGGACATGCCCGCCGTGGAGGCCACTTCCGGCACGGTGAACCTCAACCAGGGGGTGAAGGTCAAGGACTTCCTCTCCCTGGAGCGGAAGGAGGACCTGGTGGCCTTCGTGCCCCTCGACGAGATCATCGCCCTCGGAACCGCGGCAGGACGGGTCAAACGGGTGAACCCCGACTATCCGCTCAACCGGGACGAGTGGGAGGTCATCACCCTGAAGGGCACGGATCGGGTCATCGGGGCGCAGGTGGCCGCCGAGGACGCGGATCAGCTCGTCTTCGTCACGGCAGGCGCCCAGCTGCTGCACTACGACGCCGCACTGGTGCGCCCGCAGGGACGCACGGCCGCCGGCATGGCCGGGATCAAGGTCTCCGACGGAGACCAGGTCCTCAGTTTCACGGTCATCCCGGGCGCGGGTGTGCCCGACGCCGACGGTGCGGTGAACGAGGATCTGGCCGGCTGGACGCCCGTGGTGGTGACAGTGGCCGCCGGGCAGGAGCCGCTGGAGGGCTTCGAGGACGGCAGTGTGAAGATCACCGAGTTCTCCGAGTTCCCGGCCAAGGGCCGGGCCACCGCCGGGGTGCGGGCCCATCGTTTCCTCCGCGGGGAGGATCGCCTGCGGCTGGCGTGGGCGGGCCTCGGCCCCGCCCTGGGGGCGGCGAAGAACGGCTCGGCTCGGGTTCTGCCCGCCGAGATGGCTCGTCGCGACGGCTCGGGCGTGCCGCTGGAGCAGACCGTCGACGCCGTGGCCTCGAGTCCGGAGGCGCTCACCCGCGCGGCCGGACTGCGGATCGCGGCTGCCGACGGACCAGCTGACGACGGCTCCTGATCCACCTGGTCACCGGGCCCCAGGCCGCCGGCGGGGTCCGACGACGGCCCCGGAAGGCGTCGGGACGTCCGGTGTCTCACGATATGACACGCTCTTACTACAGGTTGTAGAAATCACGTCGCGCCAGGAGTATCGTGGAATGGCACCTGGTGCTGTGGGGCCCGCCCCCCCCCCGGACCCGGGCGCCGTCGCCCCCCGACCGTTCCTCGCAAGGAGATTCACCGCATGGCCACCCTCGGCGACCTCGAGCGTTCAGTCATGAGCCTGCTCTGGGACAGCGCTCAGCCCCTGAGCGCCAATGACGTGCGCGATCGTCTCGATGAGGATCTGGCTGTCACCACTGTGCTGACCGTGCTGGCCCGCCTCGAGAAGAAGGACCTGGTCACCCGAGAGCGCTCCAGCCGACCCCACCGCTACTCGGCCGCGGCCAGCCGAGAGGAGCACACAGTCGAGATGCTCAACGAGGTCCTGGGCACCGCAGCCGACCGCGAGGCGGTGCTGGCCCGATTCATCGGAGGGGTCTCCGACTCGGAGGCGGCCGCGCTCCGCCGCATCCTGAAGTCCTCCTGACCTCCGGCGGGATTCGCCGTCCCAGGACGTCGCCGCGCTGACGCCCCCTAGACTGGAGCCGTGACCTCGCTGGCCCTCCTTCTCGCCGTCCTGGCGCTGC
Source organism: Nesterenkonia suensis (assembly GCF_054782935.1). NCBI lineage: Bacteria > Bacillati > Actinomycetota > Actinomycetes > Micrococcales > Micrococcaceae > Nesterenkonia > Nesterenkonia suensis. The sequence continues at coordinate 1,306,947 of NZ_BAAGRN010000001.1, forward strand.
TCCTCGCCGTGCCCGTGCCTCGACTGCTCCATCGTGCCCGCTTCCGAGTCCGCTCACCCTGGTCCACGATGCTGCTCTGGCAGGCGATCGCCCTGGCAGGCGGACTCTCGCTGGTCGGGGCTCCCCTGGTCTACGGGCTCTCCCCGTTCGGCGACTCCCTGCATGCCGGCGCCCGCGAGGTGCTGCGCCTGCTGATCGCTGGGGACTTCAGCGCGCTGGAAGAGCTGCATGTCCGCCCCACCCACGTCTTCGCGCTGTGCCTCGCCGTGCTGCTCGGCACCCATCTGCTGCTGACCCTGCTGCGCACCTATGTCCGCGTGCTGGGCTCACGACGCCGACATCGCGACCTCGTCAGGCTGCTGTCCACGCCCTTCGCGGGGCACGATCCGGCGGGACCCGACCACAGTGCGGCAGATGAGGAGTCCAGCACACCGGACCAGTCCGAGGCGCCGGCGGCTCCGGTCTCGGAGGCTGTGCTGGACGAGGCCCACGTCATCGAGCACGAGACCCCGCTGGCGTACTGTCTGCCCGGACGCACGCACGCACGCTCGGTCACCGTGCTCTCCCGGGGGCTGCTGGATCAGCTCTCCGGTGAGGAGCTGGCGGCTGTGGTCGCCCATGAGCGGACCCACCTGCGGCAGCGTCATCATCTGCTGACCATGGCCTTCGACGCCTGGTACCGAGCTCTGCCGTGGCTGCCGACCACCCGTCACGGACGCGAGGCGGTCCTGGAGCTGACCGAGATGCTCGCCGACGACGGTGCCCTGCGGCACCATTCCCGAGGTGCCCTGCTGCGTTCTCTGGCGCTGAGCACCCCCGACGTGGCCACCACCGAGGGACCACCCGACCCAGAGGCGCAGAGCACGCCGCCGGTCAACGCCGCACGCGGGGCCACGGCCGGAGCCGGCGGCTCGATCATCACCACGGCTCGGCTCCGGCGGCTGCTCGTCCCTCCAGCACCGCTGCCGGTCCCCGCGCAGGCCGCCATCGTCGCAGCAGCCGCCGCGCTCCTTGCCGTTCCGACGCTGCTTCTGGTGGTGATCTGATGCGGCACCGATCCGCAGGGCAGCACGGCGCAGACACGGTGCTGCACCGGGAGAGGGCCCCTGTCAGGGCGTTGCCCTGGGGACTCCTCGCCATGGGGGTGGCCCTCCTCTATGGGACGTGGACCGGGGACGTGGACCGGGGTCGTGGACCGTGACGAGCCGGTGGGCGCCGCCGTCGCCTGGGCCGCCTTCGCCGCGGGCAGTGTCGGAGTGCTGTTCCTGGCGGTGTGGGCGCCGCCGGTCCTCGTCGTCGAAGGCAAGCGAGTGCAGGTCGACTCACGGGGGCTCAGCGTCGCGGGACGTCGACTGCCGGTCGGAGGCACTCGGCCGGGTGACGCAGGTCGGGGACAGAGCGCTGCAGCGTCAGGCGTGGCGGTAGATGGTCGGCGGCGAACGGATTCTTCCCCACAGGCTGTTCGTGCTCAGAGGTCCGGCCCCACGCCCCCGGCACGGCGCGACGCCGGAGGCGCCGGAGGCTCTGCTGATCGAGGACCTGCGAGCAGTCCGCCGGGGCAGTCGGCGGCCGTACTGGGCCGTCCAGGCACCGCGCCTCGACGCCCTGCACGCGGCGTTGCTCACCGTCCGCGATCAGCATCGCGGCCGCTGGGCCGTCATCTGGGGTCAGCCCGAGCCCAGTCGCTCCTCCACCCACGCGTCCTCGGCGTCCTCGTCGCTGAGCTTCCCGGTCCGCTGTCGGCGACGACGACGTGCCTCGCGCAGCCGGTCCTGCGTCGAGATCCCGGCGGAGGCCACGCCGGCCGCCTGTCGTCTGCCGTCCTCCTCCTCGGCGATGAAGTCCAGGTCCCGATTCCGCGCGGTCAGCCGGGCGGCGTAGCCCCATCCGATGAAGCCCAGCAGGCCGAAGGCGTACCACTGCATGGAGTAGGACAGGTGGGGGCCCTCATCGAGCTGGGGACGCGCCAATGCGCGCGGCTGCTCGGCCGGTGCGGGGTCCTCCTCGGCCATCAGGCCGTAGGCACCGGTGACGATGTCGTAGCCCAGCTGGTCCTGATACTCCTGAAGGTCCAGCGAGGCCAACTGCCCCGTCGGGGCGTCGCGGTCGATGTCGGGTTCGGCGGGCTTGAGCCGCACCGTCAGCTCCACGCTGCCCCGGGGCGGCTCAGGCATGGAGGCCGGCCGCGCGGCGTCGGTGCTGTCGGTGGGCAGCCACCCGCGGCTGATCACGACGACCTCGCCGTCGTCGAGGCGGAACGGCATCGCCTGCTCATAGCCGACCGCCCCACTGTGACCACGATTGCGGACGAGTCGGACGTCGTCGGCCAGATACTCTCCACGCATCGTGGTGACGGTCCACTCGTCGTCGACGTGGGGCTGGTGATACTTCTCGCGGACCTCGGCATAGGGCACCGGCTCCTCGTCATAGTTGGCGACGATGCGGTTGATGTCCTCCATCGCCTGCTCCCGTCGGTCCAGCTGCCACTGGCCCAGGAACACGCATCCCACCGCGAAGGCGACGCATACGGCCAGCCACCCCATCCAGGTGGGACTCAGCAGGAAGCGATAACGGCTCACCGGGCGTCCTCCCCTGCGGCTGAGGACGCATCGTCGTCGGGAGCGGACGCCAGGGGCTCGGTGCTGCGCCAGAAGAGCCGCTGGGCGAGGAAGTTCTCCAACCAGGGGCGATGGTCATCACAGGCGAGCCAGATCTTGCGGCGCTCGGGGGCGTGGATCTTCGGATTGTTCCAGCGGATCTGCCATCGCGCGGGAACGCGGCACCCCTTCCGGGAGCACTGCGGGACGTCGGGACCGGGGGCCTGCCCACCCGGTCCGCTCCACGAGCTAAGAACGTCCATCGTCTCCCGCATCCCGCACGACTTCACCTTCGATGATCTGCTCCGACCCCCGGTCCTGCTCGCTCGACCGGCCCTCCGCCGACGCCTCGGCGTCCTGCCGCGGTGCCGCCTCCTCGAGCCGGGCCGCGCCCGAGGGCAGGGCCGCAACATCGTCGAGGTCGTCGGCTTCACGAGTGCGCTGATACCGGTCGGTCCCGGCATTGGCGGCTGTGACCGCGATGTACGGCAGCACCACCGCCAGTCCGAGGAAGACCCAGGTCATCCAGTTCTGCACCACCACGGCCAGCACGAAGCACACGATGCGGATCCCCATGGAGATCGCATAGCGCACCATGCGGCCATGCTGCTCCTCGCTGTGCCGCTGAGGAGCGTCGGTGATGGAGTGGACCTGTTCGTTCACCGCTCTATTCTAGTGCGCGGACCTGGACGTCTTCCGGCGATGTGACAAGACGGTCGCCGGTGCGCTGGCATAGGCTGGACCTCAGTTGTGACCATCTTGACGACGGGAGACCCATGAGCGGACGCAGCGTACTGATCACCGGAGGCAATCGGGGCATCGGCCGGGCCATCGCCGAAGAGTTCATCACGGCCGGAGACAAGGTCGCGGTGACCACCCGCAACGGCGACGCCCCGGAGGGCGCTCTGGGGGTGGCGGCCGATGTCACCGACGCCGCCTCGATCGATGAGGCCTTCACCACGGTGGAGAAGGAGCACGGCCCGGTGGAGGTGCTCGTCGCCAATGCCGGCATCACCCGGGACACTCTGCTGCTGCGCATGTCGGAAGACGACTTCACCGACGTCGTCGACACCAACCTCACCGGTGCGTTCCGCGTCCTGAAGCGGGCGTCGAAGGGCATGCTGCGGCTGCGGAAGGGACGAGTGGTGCTGATCTCCTCGGTGGTCGGGCTCTACGGCTCCCCCGGGCAGATCAACTACTCCTCCTCCAAGGCCGGGCTGGTGGGCATGGCCCGCTCCCTGACCCGTGAGCTCGGGGGACGGGGGATCACCGCCAACGTGGTCGCCCCCGGCTTCGTCCGCTCGGACATGACCGACGCCCTCGACGAGGACACGCAGAAGACGTACCTGCAGAACATCCCGGCCGGTCGATTCGCCGAGACCGAGGAGGTCGCCCGCGTCGTCCGCTGGCTGTCCTCCGACGAGGCCGCCTACATCTCCGGTGCCGTCATCCCGGTCGACGGCGGCCTGGGCATGGGGCACTGAGCCCGCCGCACGATCTCTCCGACACCCTGCACAGAAGGAACCACACCACCATGACTGACACCCAGGACCTCGCCGGGACCGGCGCCGTCATCACCGGATCCTCCCGCGGCATCGGTGCCGCCACCGCCCAGCTGGTCGCCGCTCGCGGCGCCGGCGTCGTGATCAACTACCGCCAGAAGGCGCCCCGCGCGAACAAGGTCGTCGCCGGCATCGAGGAGGCCGGCGGACGCGCGGTGGCCGTCGGCGCCGACCTCACCGAGGCGGCCGGAGCCCAGGCTCTGGTCGACGCCGCCGTGTCGACCTTCGGCTCCCTGGACCTGCTGATCCTCAACGCCTCCGGCGGTATGGAGGCCGGTCGGGGCGAGGACTACGCGCTGATGCTGAACCGCGACGCCCAGGTGCAGATGCTGCGCACCGCGATGGAGGTCATGCCGCGGGGCTCACAGGTCGTCTTCGTCACCAGCCACCAGGCGCATTTCATCCACGAGACCGCCACCATGGACGCCTATGAGCCGGTGGCCCGTTCCAAGCGCGCCGGCGAGGACGCCCTGGTGGCGATGATCCCGGAGCTGGATGCGAAGGGCATCACGCTGACCATCGTCTCCGGCGACATGATCGAGGGCACCATCACCGCCACGCTGCTGGAGCGTGCCGAGCCCGGTGCCATCGATGCCCGGCGAGAGGCGGCCGGGCGCCTCTACTCGGTGGAGGAGTTCGCCGCCGAGATCGCCGCGATGGTCAACCGCGATGACCTGGAACAGGGGCACGTCGAGCTGGTCGGCGGCGCGGAGGACTTCCTCAGCCGTCAGGGCTGAGGCCCGTTCCCTCCCCACCGCACGAGGCAGGGCCGGGACTCCGCATCAGCGGGGTCCCGGCCCTGCCTCGGCCCTCCTGGGTCCGTCCCTCGTCTCAGGCGAGGGTGACCAGGTCCTGGTACTCCGCGGTGTAGAGGTCCTCGACGCCGTCCGGCAGCAGCACCACCCGCTCAGGGTCAAGGGCCTCCACTGCGCCTTCATCATGGGTGACCAGCACGACGGCGCCCTCATAGGTGCGCAGCGCCGCCAGGATCTCCTCACGGGAGGCCGGGTCGAGGTTGTTGGTGGGCTCGTCGAGCAGCAGCACGTTCGCACTGGAGGCCACCAGCGTGGCCAGTGCCAGACGGGTCTTCTCCCCGCCGGAGAGCACCGAGGCCGGCTTGTGCACGTCGTCCCCGGTGAACAGGAAGGAGCCCAGGATCCGGCGCTGCTCGGTGTCCGCCAGCTCCGGTGCCGCGGTCTTCATGTTCTCCAGCACCGTCCGGTCGGTGTCGAGAGTGTCATGCTCCTGGGCGTAATAGCCCAGCTTCAGCCCATGTCCGGGGATCACTGCTCCGGAGTCCGGCTGGCTGACGCCGGCGAGCATGCGCAGCAGCGTCGTCTTCCCGGCGCCGTTGTATCCCAGGATGACCACTCGTGATCCTCGGTCGATGGCCAGGTCCACTCCGGTGAAGATCTCCAGGGAGCCGTACGACTTCGACAGGCCCTCAGCGAAGAGCGGCGTCTTGCCGCAGGCGGCGGGCCGCGGGAAGCGGATGTTGGCCACGCGGTCGCTCTGCCGCTCGCCCTCGACTCCCGCCATCATGCGGTCGGCGCGTTTGAGCATGTTCTGGGCGGCGACGGCCTTCGAGGCCTTGGCGCGCATCTTCTCCGCCTGCGACCTCAGCGCCGTCGCCTTCTTCTCCGCATTGGCGAACTCGCGCTTGCGCCGGGCCTCGTCCTGCTCGCGCTGAGCCAGGTAGTTCTTCCATCCCATGTTGTACTCGTCGACCACGCAACGGTTCGCATCCAGGTAGAGAACCTTGTTCACCGTGCGCTCCATGAGCTCGACATCGTGGGAGATGACCATGACGCCGCCCGAGAAGTGCTGCAGATAGTCACGCAGCCAAACGATGGAGTCCTGATCCAGGTGGTTCGTCGGCTCGTCCAGCAGCAGCGTGTCCGCATCGGAGAAGAGGATGCGTGCCAGCTCCACACGTCGCCGCTGTCCGCCCGAGAGGGTCTTCAGCGGCTGGGTGAGGATGCGTTCCGGCAGGTCCAGGTTCGCGCAGATCGTGGCGGCCTCGGACTCCGCGGCGTACCCGCCGGCGGCGACGAATCGGGCCTCCAGGTTCGAGTAGCGCTTCATGGCTCGGGCCTGGACCGTCGAGTCGGTGGAGCTCATCTCCTCCTCGGCGGTGCGCATCTTCGTGACCACCTCATCGAGCCCGCGCGCCGAGAGGATCCGCTCCCGGGCCAGCTGCTCCATGTTCTCCACCCGGGGGTCCTGCGGCAGGTAGCCGACCGATCCGCCACGCTCGACATGACCGGCGGCCGGCTGGGCCTGCCCGGCCAGCACCTTGGTCATCGTGGTCTTACCGGCACCGTTGCGTCCGACCAGGCCGACCTTGTCCCCGGAGTCGATGCGGAAGGACACCTCGTCCATGAGCAGACGGGCGCCAGCTCGGAGCTCGAGGTTCGATACGCTGATCACAGTAGACAGGCCTTCCTGAGGTCGACAGAGACCACCGCAGAACGGAGCAGCAGTCAGTATGGCAGAGGCGAGGGACGGGGCGGACCCCGGACGTCCAGGACAGTCTAACGAGACTGTCCAGTCGGGCCGTGCGGCCACAGGGGCCGAGGGGCGGATCGCACCGGGCCAGCGCCCGCCGCAGGAACACCAGAGTCGCTCTCCTGTGGTGACGGAGATCGCTGCGGTGCAGGTGGACGTGGACTCCCCGGACGGGTCGAGCCGGACCATTCTGCATGAGCTCACCCTGACCCTGACCGAGCCCGTGGTCGCCGTGGTCGGCGCCAACGGCTCCGGGAAGTCGACCCTGCTGCGGCTGGTGGCCGGCCTGGTCGCGCCGACCGCCGGGGAGGTCCGTTTCTCCCCTGCCGTGCCGCGTGCGGGATTCATCTTCGCGAACCCCCAGGCCCAGATCATCATGCCCGTGGTCGGCGAGGACATCGAGTTCTCGCTGCGCGGCACGGTCACTGGACGGGCGGAGCGCACCCGGAGGATGCGCGAGATCCTGGAGTCCCTGGAGCTGGGACATCGAGAGGAGGCGAGCGTCTTCGAGCTCTCGTCCGGGGAGCGGCAGAAGGTCGCGTTGGCCGGTGTGCTGGCCACCGAGCCGGAACTGGTGATCGCCGATGAGCCGACCACCCTGCTGGACCTGCGCAATGCCGCAGAGTTCCGCTCACGCCTTCTCGACCTCGAGGTCCCGCTGCTGCTGGCCACCCATGATCTGGACTTCGCCGCCCGCGCCGACCGGGTGCTGGTCTTCGACCAGGGGCGGCTGGTCGACGATGACGAGCCTGCGGCGGCGATCGCTCGCTACCGCAGGCTCGCACTGGAGGGCTCGGGGCCTCCCTGACCGTCTCCGGCCGGAACGTCTCCTGCCTGAACGTCTCCTGTGCACCGTCTCGGACGCAGAGGCTCAGATGTTGAAGCCGAGGGCACGCATCTGCTCGCGACCGTCCTCGGTGATCTTCTCCGGGCCCCAGGGCGGCATCCATACCCAGTTCAGACGCCACTCATCCACCATGGTGCCCACGTGCTGGCCGACCTGGTCCTCCAGGACGTCGGTCAGCGGGCAGGCCGCAGTGGTCAGCGTCATGTCGATCACCAGGGCGCCGTCCTCGGCATAGTTCAGGCCGTAGAGCAGGCCCAGGTCGACGATGTTGATGCCCAGCTCGGGGTCGATGACCTCTTTGAGGGCCTCTTCGATGTCTTCAAGCGGAGTGCGCTCGGTGGTGGGGGTCTCACTCATGGTCGGATCTCCTTCCTGGATGGCGTAACGTCGCGACGTCGCCGTGTATGCCCGACCCGTACGGTCGGACGGTGAGGGACAGGCCCTCGAAGCCTGGCGGCCGTGTCAGGCTCCCTCACGGGAGGCTCTCGCCTGCAGCAGGGCGTCGTGCAGAGCCATCCATCCCAGCAGTGCGCATTTGATGCGCGCCGGGTACTTGGCCACCCCGACGAACGCGGAGGCGTCCTCGAGGCTCTCCTGCCGCTGCTCATCCTCCAGCGGCTGTCCTCGTCCCCGCATCAGCTCACGGAAGGTCGCACCCAGCTGCTCGGCCTGCGCCAGGTCGACCCCGTCGACGAGATCATGCATCACCGACAGCGAGGCCTGGGATATCGAACAGCCGTGACCTTCCCAGCCCAGACCCGCGATCCGCAGTCCGGTCCCGTCCTCCGTGTCGGCGCCGGTCATCTCCAGTCTGACCCATAACCGCGCTTCATCACCACAGGTCGGGTTGACCTGGAAGGACTCGCCGTCGAAGGCGTCCAACGGGCCCTCCCCGTGGCGCTCGCGGGAATGATCGAGGATGACCTGCTGATACAGTTGCTCCATCGCGTCAGCCACGGACACCTCCCGACGGCGTGCGGGTCGGCCCCGTGCTGGTCGGCGTCGTGCTCCCGACGCCGAAGAAGGGCCTCACCCGTGCCAGCGCATCGATGAACGCTTCGATCTCCTCGGCCGTGGTGTGGATTCCTGCGGACGCGCGGGCCGAGGCATGCACCCCCAGCCTGCGGTGGACGGGCTGAGCACAGTGGTGGCCGACCCGGACCGCGATGCCGGCGTCGTCAAGCACCTGACCCACGTCGTGCGGATGCACTCCGTCCACGGCGAAGGCGACCAGCGCCAGACGGTCGGCGGCGTCCTGCGGTCCGAGGACCCGCACACCGGGGACCGTCGCCACGCCGTCGAGCAGCAGCCGGGTGAGCTGCTCCTCATGGGCGGCGAAGGCGTCCATGCCGATCTGCCGGAGGTAGTCGACGGCGGCATGCATCCCCGCCGTCTGAGCGACCATCTGAGTCCCGGCCTCGAAGCGGTTGGGCGGCGGCATGAACGTGGTGGTCTCCATGGTGACGACCTCCACCATCGATCCGCCGGTGATGAACGGAGGCATCGCCTCCAGCAGCTCGGCACGCCCGTAGAGCACGCCGATGCCGGTGGGGGCGAGCATCTTGTGTCCAGAGAACGCGGCGAAGTCCACGTCGAGCGCCGTCAGATCGAGCGGCAGATGCGCCGCCGACTGGCAGGCGTCCAGCACCACGGTGGCGCCGACCTGGCGGGCCAGAGCGACGATGTCGGACACCGGAGTGATCGCGCCGGTCACGTTGGAGGCGTGGGTGATCGCGACGATCCGTGTCCGTTCGCTGATCACTGAGTACGTCTCCGGATCAAGCCGTCCCTCGTCGGTGAGACTGATCCAGCGCAGGGTCGCCCCCGTCCGAGCGGCCAGCTGCTGCCAGGGCACCAGGTTCGCGTGGTGCTCGGCCTCGGTGACGACGATCTCATCGCCCTCGGCCAGGGCGAAGCGCTCCGCGGTCTCCGGTTCGCCACGGCCGAGGCGGGCGTCCAACGTAGCGTTGAGGAAGCCGTGGCTGACCAGGTTGAGCGCCTCGGTGGCGTTCTTGGTCCAGACGATCTCGTGCTCCCCCACCCCCACAAAACCGGCGACGGCGGCACGGGCGGCCTCGTAAACCTCCGTCGCCTCCTCGGCGACCTGATGAGCCCCCCGGTGGACCGCGGCGTTGGTGCGCTCGTAGAAGCGGCGCTCCGCATCGAGCACAGAGCGCGGCTTCTGGGAGGTCGCCGCCGTGTCCAGGTAGACCAGGGGGCGGCCGTCGCGCACGGTGCGCTCCAGCAGCGGGAAGTCCGCACGGACCTCCGCCAGCCCCGCGGCGCTCAGGGAGCGGGCGGAGCCGGCGGACGGGCCGGGCTGCGTCTGGGCAGCGGTCATCGGATCAGAGCCTCTCGACAGGGTGCGTCTCAGGCGGTCAGGGCGAGGAAACGGTCGTAGCCGTTGGCCTCGAGCTCGTCGGCCAGCTCGGGACCGCCGTGCTCGGCGACCCGGCCGTCGACGAACACGTGCACGTGGTCGGGCTTGATGTAATTGAGGATGCGCGTGTAGTGCGTGATGAGCATGGTGCCCATGTCGTTGTCCGCCTGGGCGCGGTTCACGCCCTCGGAGACCACGCGCAGCGCGTCGATGTCCAGCCCGGAGTCCGTCTCGTCGAGGACGGCGAACTTCGGCTTGAAGAGCTCCAGCTGCAGGATCTCCACACGCTTCTTCTCGCCGCCGGAGAAGCCCTCATTGACGTTGCGGTTGGCGAAGTCGGCGTCGATCTTCAGCTTCTCCATGGCCTCGCGGACCTCTTTGGTCCAGGTGCGGAGCTTGGGCGCCTCGCCGTCCAGCGCGGTCTTCGCCGTGCGCAGGAAGTTGGTCATGGTGACCCCGGGCACCTCGACCGGGTACTGCATGGCCAGGAACAGGCCGGCCTGGGCACGCTCATCGACGCCCATCTCCAGGACATCCTCGCCGTCGAAGGTGATGGAGCCGGAGGTGACCTCATAGCGCGGGTGCCCGGCGATCGTCGCGGCCAGAGTCGACTTGCCGGAGCCGTTGGGGCCCATGATGGCGTGGATCTCACCGGAGCTGATGGTCAGGGAGACACCTTTGAGGATCTCCTTGCTGCCCTGCTCGGTCTCGATGGAGACGTGGAGGTCCTTGATCTCGAGAGTAGACATGTCGTGTCCGTCGTCCTTTGCTGTGTCGTGAAGCGTCAGTGTGAAGCGATGGGGGGGGGTGGGCCGGAACCGGCCACCGGTGGTGCTCAGAAGCCGGCGATCTCCAGCTCATTCTCCAGGTCGTCCTGCAGCGAGTCCTCGATGCTGGTCACACCGATCTTCTGGACGATCTCGTTCAGGAAGCCGCGGACCACCAGCTGGCGGGCCTCCTTCTCCGGAATGCCGCGGGCCATGAGGTAGAACAGGTGGTTCTCGTCGAACCGGCCCGTCGAGGAGGCGTGCCCGGCCCCCTCGATGACGCCGGTCTCGATCTCCAAGTTGGGGACCGAGTCGGCGCGTGCACCGTCGGTGAGCACGAGGTTCTGGTTCTTCTCGTAGGAGTCGGTGCCCTCGGCGGCCTTGCGGATCAGCACATCGCCGACCCAGACGGTGCGTGCGGACTCTCCCTGCAGCGCACCCTTGTAGAGCACGTTGGAGGAGTTCCGCGGGGCGTTGTGGTCCACGAAGGTGCGGTGCTCGATGTGCTGGCCGGAATCGGCGAAGTACAGGCCGTACATCTCGGCCTCCGCGCCCTCCGCCGCGTAGCGGAAGTTGGTGTTGAGGCGGACCACCCGGCCGCCGAGAGAGACGGCCACGTGCTTGTAGGAGGCGTCGCGGCCGACCTCGGCGTCGTGCTGACCCACGTGGACGGCGTCGTCGTCCCAGCGCTGCAGCGAGATGACCTTGACGTCGGCACCGTCTCCGACGATGACCTCGACGTTGCCGTTGAAGTCCGCGCTTCCCCGGTGCTCCAACACGAACACGACGGTTGAGTGTGTTGCGGCCTCCAGGACGATATGGCTGTTGGCTCGGCGCCCTGCACCTGCCCCGGTGATGTCCACACGCACCGGCTCGGCGACCTCGACGTCGGCGGGGACTTTGAGGTGCAGCGCCTCGGCCACGTTCTTCGAGGCGACGGCGGCGGCCCGGTCGGCCGGCTGCAACACGCTGTTGCGCGGGGCGGCATCCTGCGCGAGCGAGGAGACGAGCACCTCGTCGGGGGCGGTGACGCGGTAATCCGCGGCCTCGCCGTCACCGGGGTCATCGGTCAGCACGCCGGCCAGCTGCTTCATCGGGGTGAAACGCCACTCCTCCTCCCGGCCGCTCGGTTCGGGGAAGCCGGCCACATCGAAGCCGACGTGCCGGTTGGCCCGCGAGCCGATCCCGGAGGTGAGCGTCCGGGTCTTCTCGGGAAGGGTGTGGCTGTGCTCGGCGGCCTGATTCGTCTCGGCGGCGAGGTTCTCGCCCTCTTCCGTCATGCCCGGGATGGAGATTCGGCGTTCGCCGACCTCCACGCCTGCGACCTTCTCCGCCTGGTCAGCGGGGGTGTTCGTCATCTGTTCCTCGTCCCTTGTCTGTCGTCGAGATGTCGGTGAAGTCTGTTCTCACGGACACCCGCCCAGGGGTTTCCCTGAGCGGGCGTCCGGAGGTGCGCCGCGGCGCAGCGGTGGGAGAGCCGGCGATCAGCCGACCGAGCCCTCCATCTGCAGCTCGATGAGGCGGTTGAGCTCGAGGGCGTACTCCATGGGCAGCTCACGGGCGATCGGCTCGATGAAGCCGCGCACGATCATCGCCATGGCCTCGTCCTCGGCCATGCCGCGGGCCATCAGGTAGAACAGCTGGTCCTCGGAGACCTTGGAGACTGTGGCCTCGTGACCCAGGGTGACGTCATCCTCGCGGATGTCGATGTACGGGTAGGTGTCCGTCTTGGAGATCGTGTCCACCAGCAGGGCGTCACAGACCACCGAGTTCGCGGAGTGCGCCGCGCCCTCGTTGATCTGCACCAGGCCGCGATAGGAGGCCCGGCCCCCGTTGCGAGCCACTGACTTCGAGACGATGGAGCTCGAGGTGTGCGGCGCCATGTGGACCATCTTGGACCCGGTGTCCTGGTGCTGGCCCTCGCCGGCGAAGGCGACCGAGAGGGTCTCGCCCTTGGCGTGCTCGCCGGTGAGGTACACCGCCGGGTACTTCATGGTGACCTTGGAGCCGATGTTGCCGTCGATCCACTCCATGGTGCCGCCGGCGTCGACCACAGCACGCTTGGTGACCAGGTTGTACACGTTGTTCGACCAGTTCTGGATGGTCGTGTACCGGACGCGGGCGTTCTTCTTGACCACGATCTCCACGACCGCCGAGTGCAGCGAGTCGGTGTCGTAGATCGGGGCCGTGCAGCCCTCGATGTAGTGGACGTAGGAGTCCTCGTCGGCGATGATCAGGGTCCGCTCGAACTGGCCCATGTTCTCGGTGTTGATGCGGAAGTAGGCCTGCAGCGGAATCTCGACGTGGACACCCTTGGGCACGTAGACGAAGGACCCGCCGGACCACACGGCCGTGTTGAGCGCGGCGAACTTGTTGTCGCCCACCGGGATGACCGAGCCGAAGTACTCCTCGAAGAACTCCGGGTGCTCCTTCAGTGCGGTGTCGGTGTCCATGAAGATGACGCCCTGCTCCTCCAGGTCCTCGCGGATCTGGTGGTAGACGACCTCCGACTCGTACTGGGCGGCGACGCCGGAGACCAGACGCTCACGCTCCGCCTCCGGGATGCCCAGCTTCTCGTAGGTGTTCCGGATGTCCTCGGGAAGGTCCTCCCAGGTGCGGGCCTGCTTCTCGGTGGAGCGGACGAAGTACTTGATGTTGTCGAAGTCGATCTCCGCGAGGTCGGCTCCCCACATCGGCAACGGCTTGCGCTCGAAGTACTTCAGGCCCTTCTTGCGCAGCTTGAGCATCCACTCCGGCTCGTCCTTCTTGGAGGAGATGTCCTCGACGACGCCCACTCCGAGGCCGCGCTTGGCGTTGGCCCCTGCGGCGTCCGAGTCGGACCAGCCATACTCGTAGGCCCCGATCGCGTTGAGCTCAGGGTTCTTCTCCAGGATCTCGGAGATGACGCCCGAGTCCTCGGTGCGCTGGATCTGCTCGGTCATGACAACCTCTCTTGTTGACGGGGGGAGATGACGATTCTCTTGCGCCCTCCGCCGGACAGGCCGGGGCCTGCGGCGGAGGGGCTGGTCGTGGCGTCCTGCGGGTCGTCGGACGCGGCGCGTCGAGCACGGTGCTCAGCGGCCAGCCGTTCGCGACCGACGGGGACGTGGGTGGTGCAGACGTGGGCCCCGGAAGCCTGCGTGGAGAGCCTCCGGACATCGACCTGAAGCAGTCGAGAGATCATCTCGGTCTCTTCCTCGCAGAACACCGGATGGGCCTCAGCTATTTCCCGGACCGGACAGTGACCCTGGCACAGCTGGGTGGACTGCATGGCCAGCAGAGGATTGTCCCGCCCGACTTTGCGGGTGAATCCGGCGAAGCCGTCGGCGTTGAACAGCTCGGCGAGCTTCTCGGTGCGCGCGTCGAGATCGTCGAGGCCGGCGAGCTGTTCGCGGTAGCGCTCTTCATGACCGGCGAAGTACGCCGCAGCCAACGCCCGCGGAGCCTCTTCGCCCACGGCGGCGGAGAGGGCGTCGAGCGCGTGACGGGTCAGCGTGAGATAGTCGTCGCCGAGGGCCTCCTGCCCGCGCTGGGACAGGACATAGCGTCGGGACGGGCGCCCGGCCCCCTTGCGGCGCGAGGTGACGTTCTTGATCTCGACGATCCCCTGCTCGGTCATCGCGTCGAGATGGCGCCGCACTGCGGCGGCGGTGAGGTCGAGTCGGCGCCCGAGGGCCGCGGCACTGATGGGCCCCTCCTCGACGACGAGCTGGAGCACCCGTTCCCGGGTCGTGGCATCACCGTCCCTGCCGACGTCGGACGACGCCGACGTGGAGTCCTCAGGGCTCCGACTCGAATACATGACTCTATTGTGACTTATTCAGATCTGGGGTGCCAGTAAGGCGACCCTGTGTCAGCCGCCGAGCACCCCGGCACTGCCCCGCTGTGCCGTCATCTCGCGCGACGGACGGGTCGCCGAACTCTACTACAGCCTGTAGAAATGTAGAATGTCCTGGTGCCCCACCAGCCCCTCTGCCTCAGCCTGCGCCAGGTCCGGTACGCCGTCGGCTCCGCCCGCTCCGCGACCGGCGTGCAGGAGATCCTCCGCGGCGTCGACTTCACCGCCCGCCGCGGTGAGGTCACCGTCCTGCTGGGCCCCAACGGCGCCGGGAAGACCACCGCGCTGGGCTGCGCCCAAGGACTCCTGAGACCCTCCCAGGGGACAGTCACCCTCCTGGGGGAGGATCCCTGGCGAGCCGGCGCCGCCCTGCGTGCCCGCGTCGGGGTGATGCTCCAGGACGGCGGGCTCCCGCAGTCAGTGCGCCCCGATGTGCTGCTCCAGCATGTCGCCCGACTCCACTCCGACCCCTGGCCGTTGGCGGATCTGGTGGAACGCCTGGGCATGTCCGGCTTCATGAACACCGCGGTGCGTCGGCTCTCCGGCGGCCAGCGCCAGCGCGTCGCGTTGGCGGCCAGCCTCATCGGCCGCCCGGAGGCCGTCTTCCTGGACGAGCCGTCGGCCGGCCTGGACCCGCAGTCCCGGCAGACGGTCTTCGATCTGATCACCCACCTGCGCGATCGGGGGCTGGGCATCGTGCTGACCACACACCTGCTGGAGGAGGCCCAGCGGCTGGCCGACTCGGTCCACATCCTCAAGGACGGCGTGGTGGTCCGCCACGGCACCGTGGCCGAGCTCACCGACGACGGCCGCAGCCGCCGTCTGCTCTTCGTCGCGCCGCGGACGCTCACCCGTGGCGAGCTCGACGCCGCCCCGATCCCGGTGAGCCTCGACGGCGGCGCCGACAATGGACCCGGAGCCCGCTGGGCGGTGGCCGGGATCGGGGGCCCGACGGATCTGCACCGGCTGACCGCGTGGTGGCAGGACATCGACCTGATGCCCGGTGAGGTCTCCTTCGAGGCCCGCACTCTCGAGGACGTCTTCTGGGAGGTCTCCGTCTCATGAGCATGCCGATCTCCCGCCCCGCACCTGTGGGACGTCGCATCCTCTCCCACGGCCTCTACGAGACCCGCAACACTCTGCGCAACGGAGAGCAGCTGCTGGTCTCGGTGATCCTTCCGCTGCTGGTGCTCTTCGGCGCCCATCGGCTCGACCTCGTCGCCGGCCGCACCGGCGACGGGCTCGCCGTGCCCGGCATCGACGTGATCACCCCCGGCGTGCTGGCCCTGGCCGTGATGGCGTCCGCGTTCACCGGGCAGGGCATCGCGGCC
Organism: Nesterenkonia suensis; assembly: GCF_054782935.1. NCBI lineage: Bacteria > Bacillati > Actinomycetota > Actinomycetes > Micrococcales > Micrococcaceae > Nesterenkonia > Nesterenkonia suensis. Next base: position 1,322,777 of record NZ_BAAGRN010000001.1, read on the forward strand.
GGCTTCGAACGCCAGTACGGAGTGCTCGCCTATCTCTCCACCACCCCCTTGGGCCCCACCGGACTCATCCTCGGCAAGGCAGTGGCTGTGGTCTGCGTCGTCGCCGTCCAAGTGGTGGTCATCGGAGCCGCAGGCCTGGTGCTGGGCTGGCAGCCGGACCCTGCCGGGCTGGTCTGGCTGCTGATCTTCCTCATCCTGGGCGCCACCGCCTTCACCGCACTGGGGCTGCTCCTGGCCGGCACTGTCCGGGCCGAGGCAACGCTCGCGGTGACCAACATCCTCTGGGTGCTGCTCGGCGCCGCCGGCGGAGCAGTGTTCCCTCTGGACCATGAGGGACCCGGTGCGCTGCTGCTCCTGCTCCCCTCCGCCGCGCTGGGTGAGGGGCTGCGCGCGGCCACGGTCGAAGGCTCCCTCGCCGCAGTCCCTGCACTCGTCCTGGCGGGCTGGTCCGTGCTCGCCGTCCTCGCCGCACGAAGGTGGTTCCAATGGCGCTGACCGACTCCCTGACCCGCCGCCTGCCCACGCGCATCACAGCCATGACGCGGATCCTGGCCATCGCCACCCTGGTGTCCAACATCGGCATCATGGTCACGGGCGGCGCCGTCCGCCTCACCGACTCCGGCCTGGGATGTCCGGAATGGCCGCGCTGCACCCCCGAGTCCTGGGTGTCCACCCCGGAGATGGGCATCCACGGTGCGATCGAGTTCGGCAACCGCCTGCTGACCTATGTGCTCATCGCGATCAGTGTGGCCATGTTCCTGGCGATCGTCCGGCTCTGGGACAGCCATCGTCCCCTCGTCGTGCGGGCACTGCTGATCGGCCTGGGCATCCCCCTGCAGGGCGTCATCGGCGGCATCACCGTGTGGACGAACCTCAATCCGTGGATCGTCGCCCTGCATTTCCTGCTGTCCTCGATCCTCGTGATGCTCGCCGCCCAGCTGCTGCACCGGGTGAACTTCGAGCTTGAACAGCAGGGAGGGCCCGGACGCCCCCTCGTGGACGCCCCGGTGGACTCGGTGAGCTCCGCCATGGCTCCGGTGGTGCTGGCCTCCAGCTGGATCGCGGTCATCCTGGGCACGATCGTCACCGGCACAGGGCCCCATGCCGGAGATCCCGGGGCGCCTCGGCACGGCTTCGACCCGGACCTGGTCACCCGGCTCCACACCCTTCCGGTGTGGGTGCTCTGCGCGGCGACGCTGACCATCCTGGTCCGCCAGCTGCGCCACCGGGCATCCCCGGCCCAGCGGAAGGCCACGTGGTGGATGGTCGGCGTGATCCTGGTCCAGGGCACCATCGGCTATGTGCAGCACTTCACCGGGCTGCCGATCCTGCTGGTGCTGCTGCACATGCTCGGCTCCGCCGTGCTCATCGCCGTCGCGATCATCCTGGTGGACAGGCTGCGCGCGCCGTACCGGACGCGCGGCCTCGAGCGCTCGGCCCCGAGCCCCGCTGCGACCTCCCGCTGAGCGGCTCAGCCGCCGGTCACATCCTCAGTTGGACGGTTCCCGCCACGCGGTCGTGGACGGCGCGTCCGTCCGGTCCGAAGAGGATCGCCGGGATCACGATCAGCAGCAGCAGGGTGCGCACCGTCGACCACAGGGGTCCCGGGACCCGAGCGCCACGCACCACCTGGATGCGGACCAGCCGCTTGCCGATGGTCACGCCCAACAGCCCCACCAGAATGATGTGCATCGCGGCGAAGATCAGCAGCGTCACCACGGGGTCACCGCCGAACCAGACCGTGGAGATCAGCAGGGCGATCCCCCAGTCGATGAGCAGGGCCAGCACACGCCGCCCGAACGGGGCCAGGCTGCCGGGGCCGCTCTCCGGGAGGCCCAGGCTCTGACCCGGCCAGCTGTCTCCGGCCCCCTCCCCAGAGGGCTCTGAACGACCAGGTCGGGCATCTCGGCTGTCTGCCACGGATCTCCTCTGCTCGACGGACCCTCGGGGCGGTCTCGGCCGAGGGGTTCAGGGACCCTATTCTACGGGCGGAGGAGCCGCCCTGGGACCTGCCCGACCGAGGCGCCCACCGGGCCCCGCCGTCGTCGTCCACCACCGCCGCACGCGCATCCGGAATCCACCGGACCCCGATGAGCGAGTTAAGTTACATGGCTGAAACATTTGCGTGATGGTCGAGAAATCCCGCCTGCTTAGCGTGGTGCCCAGAGCGCGAGCCTCGGCCACGGCTCAGGAGGCGCGGATCAGGTCATCGACGGTGATCGGTCCCACACACCTGCGCCGATCCGGCTAGGGTGAACAACGCAGACCGGGTCCGCCCGGTGTCCAGCACGATATCCATAGGAGCACGGACGCATGTTCAGCAACCCCGAAGAAGTCCTGAAGTTCATCCAGGAGGAGGATGTCAGGTTCGTCGACATCCGGTTCACCGACCTGCCCGGCAGCCAGCACCACTTCAACGTCCCGGCCAAGACCGTCGACCTCGACTTCTTCGAGAACGGGCAGCTGTTCGACGGCTCCTCGATCCGCGGATTCCAGGGCATCGAAGAGTCTGACATGCAGCTGATCCCGGACGTCGCCACCGCGTTCATCGACGAGTACCGCGTCGAGAAGACCCTGGCGATGAACTTCTCCATCGTGAACCCGCGCACCGGCGAGCCCTACGTCCGCGACCCGCGCGGCGTCGCGCAGAAGGCCGAGGAGTATCTGGCCTCCTCCGGCATCGCCGACACCGCCTTCTTCGGCGCCGAGGCCGAGTTCTTCCTCTTCGACGACGTGAAGTGGCAGTCCTCCCCGCAGGCGTCCTTCTACTCGGTGGACGCCGATGAGGCCAACTGGAAGTCCGCGGAGGAGCTCCCCGGCGGCAACCTGGGTCACAAGCTGTCCACCAAGGGCGGATACTTCCCGGTCTCCCCGCAGGACAAGAGCGCCGACCTCCGTGACGCGATCTGCATCGCGATGGACAACGCGGGCCTGGAGGTCGAGCGCTCCCACCACGAGGTCGCCGCACCGGGTCAGCAGGAGATCAACTACAAGTTCAACACCCTGGTGCACGCAGCCGACGATGTCCAGAAGTTCAAGTACGTGGTGAAGAACACCGCGGACCAGTTCGGCAAATCCGCCACGTTCATGCCGAAGCCGGTCTTCGAGGAGAACGGCTCGGGCATGCACTGCCACCAGTCGCTGTGGCGCGACGGCGAACCGCTGTTCTTCGACGAGAAGGGCTACGCGAACCTCTCCGACACCGCGCGCTGGTACATCGGGGGCCTGCTCAAGCACGCCCACGCGGTGCTCGCCTTCACGAACCCGACGGTGAACTCCTACAAGCGCCTGGTCAAGGGGTATGAGGCTCCGGTCTCCCTGGTCTACTCGCAGGGCAACCGCTCGGCCTCCATCCGCATTCCGATCACCGGAGCGAACCCGAAGGCCAAGCGTCTCGAGTTCCGCGCCCCGGATGCCTCGGGGAACCCCTACCTGGCCTTCGCCGCCCAGATGATGGCCGGCCTCGACGGCATCCGGAACCGCATCGAGCCGCACGAGCCGGTCGACAAGGACCTCTACGAGCTGCCGCCCGAGGAGCTGGCGACCATCCCGCAGGCCCCGGGTTCCCTGGAGGAGGCGCTCGAGGCGCTCGAGAACGACTACGAGTTCCTGCTCGAAGGCGGGGTGTTCACCGAGGAGATCGTCAAGACCTGGATCGCCTATAAGCGCGAGGAAGAGATCGAGCCGCTGAACCTGCGCCCGAACCCCCACGAGTTCGAGCTCTACTACTCGGTCTGACGGCATCACGGGGATCTGGTGGGACTTGTCCCCACACTCCTCCCACATGGGAGCCGGATTCACCGGCCTCAGAAGCGCCGCGCTCGGCAACCAGCTGTTCCCCAGCTGAGCGCGGCGCTTCTGCCGTATCCGGCCCCGAGAGCCCCGAACAGCCCAAGAGCCCCGGCGGGACCCACCACCGCACGCAGAGGGAGCCTTCAGGCCCTCGTCAGGCGACCCGGTGGGGGCGCTCCAGGGCGCGGCCCTGGAAGGCCAGGATCTGCGGGTTGATGACCCGGCCGTCGCGGATCCCGATGGCCCCGCTGATGGTCTCATCCGCGTCCCAGCCCGACGGCCCTCCCATCACGTGGGGCACGAACTCCAGGAGCGCCAGGCTGTTCTCCCAGGTCGCGGAGTTCCACAGATAGGACGGGCTGTGGTCCACCCCGTAGTGGACGCCACGGTCTGCGACGGTGAATATCGGGTCGGTGAACGAGGTGGGGCGGGCCCATTCGAAGCCCATCCCCTCATCGCAGGACACGTCCACGATCAGACTCCCCGGACGGAACTGCTCGAGGTCCTGGACGGTCAGGGAGGTCAGCGGCGCGGCGGAGTCCTGCAGGGTGCTGTTGACGACGACGTCGGCCCGGGCCAGGAACTCCGCCCATGGCTGGCGACCCTCGTCCGTGATGACCTCGGAGCGATCCTCCCCGTGGTGCTCGACCTGCCGGATGCGGACCGAATGGATCGACGAACCCACCGCATCCACACCGCGATTCGTCAGCACGTGCATGTCGTGCACTCCATGGGCGCTGAGTGCCGTGACTGCGCCCCGGGCGGTCGCGCCGAAGCCGGTGACCACGGCGCTGAGAGGCCGTCCGTAGTCGCCGGTGGATCCGATCAGCTGCAGGGCGTGCAGCACCGAGCTGTACCCGGCGAGCTCGTTGTTCTTGTGGAACACATGCAGCCCCACCGCGCCGTCGGAGGTCCACCGATTCATGGTTTCGAAGGCGATCAGGGTCAGCCGTCTGTCGATGGCCAGCTGAGTCATCGTCGGATCCTGCACACGGTGCGTCCAGGACCACAGCACCTGGCCGTTGCTCATCAGGGCCACATCCTCGTGCTGAGGCTTGGGCATCAGCACGACGTCCGAAGTGGTGATCAGGTGGTCGGGGTGGAGAGGAAGGCGCCGCTCGTTCTCCTTGGACGAGGTGCCGACCACGCCCAAGGACCCGAGCATCCGCGCTTCTTCTCCGCGAGCTTCTCTCCGAACGACTTCTCAGCCGCGGCGCGCTTGTCAGCGCGCTTCTCCTTGAGGGACTTGCTGGATTTCTTGGACATGGTGTAGCGGGGCGACTTGTCGCTCATGATCTCTCATGAAGGGGAAGCCTGGACGGCTTCATGACCCCACCGTACTCCCTCTGCCTGTGATGATGCTCTCAGCGAGCCTGGGATGGCCGTGGCCGGACCGTCTGTTGCACCCACAGACAGCTGAACCGTATCAGCCCGCCACGACCCTGCGAGGAGCCCCAGTGCCCACATCTGTGCCCCTGTCCCTGGTGGATCTGGCGACTGTCCGGAGCCGGGAGTCCATCGCGGAGGGCATCGCCCGCAGCCGCCGTCTGGCCGGCACCGCCGACGGCCTCGGGTACACCCGGCTTTGGTTCGCCGAGCACCACAACATGCCGCATATCGCCTCCTCAGCGACGGCGCTGATGATCCAGCACATCGCCGCCGCCACAGAGAACCTCCGGGTCGGCTCCGGGGGCATCATGCTCCCCAACCACACCCCGTTGGTCATCGCGGAGCAGTTCGGGATGCTCGAGACGCTCTTCCCCGGCAGGATCGACCTCGGCCTGGGACGGGCTCCCGGCGCCGACGGCGCCACCATGCAAGCACTGCGTCGCGACGGCACGGAGGCGGATCGCTTCGAGTCTGACCTCATGGAGCTCGCCGGATACCTGACCGGGCGCTCCCGGATCCCCGGAGTCCGGGCGTATCCCGGCCACGGCACCCAGGTGCCGATGTACATCCTCGGCTCCTCGCTGTTCGGGGCCCAGCTCGCGGCGACGCTCGGGCTACCCTACGCCTTCGCCTCCCACTTCGCGCCGCAGATGCTCACCCAGGCCGCCGACATCTATCGTTCCACCTTCGAGGCGACGAACTCGCTGCGGGGGCCCGGATCACAGCCCCACTTCATCGCGGCTGTCAACGTGATCGCCCACGACGACGCCGAGGTCGCCCATCGCCAGCGGCGGGCCGCCGAAGACACCTGGATCCGGAACATGCTGGGCCGGAACCGCACGCTCACCGACGAGGACGTCCTGCGGCTGCGCGACCATCCGGCCGGACGGCAGGTCCTGGAGATGCTCACCCGCACGACTGCGGGCACCGCGAGTGAGGTCATCAGCTGGCTGGACGCCGTCGCCGCAGAGGTCGCCGCCGATGAGCTGATGCTGGTCAACCTGGCGCGGGACGAAGCCGTGCAACATCGCACCCTGGAGCTGCTCGCCCCGGGGGCAGAAGCTCATGCCTCGTCGTAGAAGAGCCGCTCGTAGACCTGTCGGCAGCGGCGTGTCGTCCGCAGGTAGTGCTCCTCGAAGGCTGCGGCGGAGCCTGCCTCGAATCCGCACCAGCGGGCCACCGCTTCCAGGTCACGTCGGGAGGAGGGCAGCACGTCCGAGGTCCGGCCGCTCCAGACCTTGCTGGCGGCCCGCACCCGCGTGCACAGCTTCCACGCCTCGGCCAGTACGGCCGCGTCCTCACCGGCCAGCAGCTCATGCTGAACCAGCACCTCCAGCGTGTCCAACGTGTTGGTCACATGCAGCGACGGCACGTCGTGGGCATGCTGGAGCTGCTTCAGCTGCGCCAGCCATTCGACATCGGAGAGCCCTCCCCGGCCCAGCTTCACATGGCGTGAGGGGTCCGCCCCGCGGGGCAGACGCTCGGACTCCACCCGCGCCTTGATGCGCCGGATCTCGCGCACCTCGCTCTCGCTCGGGGCAGCGCCATAGCGCACCTCGTCGACCAAGGCCATGAAGTCGGCGGCCAAGGTGTCACAGCCCGCGACCGGCCGGGCCCGCAGCAGAGCCTGACGCTCCCAGACGTCCATCCACCGCCGATAGTATTCGCGAAAGGAGTCCAGGGTCCGGGAGATCGGACCGGTCTTGCCTTCGGGCCGCAGGTCCGCGTCGAGCTTCAGCGGATCCTCCCCGCGCACCGGTGGCTTCACCGACTGGGAGAGCAGAGCGGTCAGGCGGGCGGCCAGGCGGCCGGCCTGTTCGTCGGCGACCGCCGGATCCGCACCCTGGACTGGGCGGTGGACGAACATCGCGTCCATGTCGGATCCGTAGGAGATCTCTCGGCCTCCCTGGCGCCCCATCGCGACCACCAGGAACTTCACCTGCTCGCCCTCTTCGGCGAAGACCTCCCGCTCGGCGATGTGCAACGCGCCCAATGTCGTGGCCCGGTCGACGTCGGCCAAGGCGTGCCCGATCTCCTCGAGCTCGAGCAGCCCGGCAGAGTCCGCGATCGCGATGCGGAGCACCTCACGCTGGCGGACCAGTCGGGTCAGCCGGGCTGCCGTGGAGGAGTCGCCCCCGTGACGAGCCAGCTGATGATGGATCTCCGTCCAGAGCGACTCGAAGCTCAGCGGCTGCAACGCGGAGTCGTCACCCAGCCAGCGGCTCGACTCCGGGGAATGCTCCAACAGGTCAGAGATGAAGCGTGAGCTGGTGAGGATGTGACACAGCCGTTCGGCCGCCACGGAGGAGTCACGCAGCATGCTCAGGTACCAGGGGCTGCTGCCCAGCGACTCACTGAGCCGGCGGAAGGCCAGCAGGCCGGCGTCCGGGTCGACGCCTTCGGCGAACCACCCGAGCATCATCGGCAGGATCCGCCGCTGCAGGGTGGCTCGGCGAGTCACTCCCGAGGTCAGCGTCTCGATGTGCCGCATCGCACCGGAGGTGTCGGAATAGCCCAGCGCGGCCAGACGGTCCTGGGCGGCCTGCGACGAAAGCCGGACCTCCTCGTCGGAGAGCACCGCAGTGGTGGAGAGCAGCGGCCTGTAGAAGATCGTCTCGTGGAACGAGGAGACCTCCCGGACCACGCTGCGCCACGCCTTCAGGAGATCCTCGGCCGTGTCCCGCCGAGCAGTCTGCGGCGGGCGGACGGCATGGGCCAGTGCGCGCAGCTCGTGATCCTGGGACGGCATCAGATGCGTCCGCCGCATGTTCTTCATCTGGATCCGGTGCTCATAGAGGCGCAGCTGTCGGTAGCACCGGGTCATCGCCTCCTGGTCCCGGGAGCTCATGTACGCGCCTTCGGCGAGGGCCCGGATGGCGGTGAGGGTGTCTCGGACATGGAGGGTCTCGTCGACCCGGCCGTGGACCAGCTGGAGCAGCTGGACGGTGAACTCGATGTCACGCAGCCCGCCGCGGCCGAGCTTGATCTCCCGATCCACGTGGTCAGCGGGGATGTGTTCGAAGACCCGACGGCGCATCCTCTGGACGTTCTCGACGAACTCCTCCTGCTGCGAGGAGCTCCACACCAGCGGCCACAGCTTCGAGACATAGGCCTCGCCCAACGCTGCACTCCCGGCGATCGGTCGGGCCTTCAGCAGGGCCTGGAACTCCCAGCCGTGGGCCCAGCGACGGTAATACTCGACATGAGACTCCAGTGTCCGGCTCAGCGGACCGTCCTTGCCCTCTGGCCGCAGGTTCGCGTCCACCTCCCAGAGGCCGGGCTCCGGAGCTGACGAGTTGATGACCTTCGAGATTCCGCCCGCGAGGCCTCCGGCGATGGTCCGTGCGTCGACGTCGTCGAGGTCCTCTGGAGCACGGTGGACGAAGACGACGTCGACGTCCGAGATGTAGTTGAGCTCACGGGCCCCGCATTTGCCCATGCCGATGACGGCCAGCTCCACCCGATGGGCGTCGTCGCCATGCCGCTCGACGACTTCGGCCCGCGTCACGGCCAGGGCGGCATCGACGGTCCCGGCGGCGAGGTCCGCCAGCTGCTGCGAGACCAGCGGCTGATAGGCCGACGGGTCAGTGGCGCAGAGGTCCCGCAGGGCGATGCCCACCAGCGCCCGGCGGTAGGCGATGCGCAGCGCCGCTGCCGCCTGACGAGCGGTGAACTCTTCGTCCAGCTGCGCCACCGGCGTCGCCGCCGGTGGGTCAGCCCGCACAGACTCCATCAGCGCGGTGCGGAAAGTCTCGGCATCGACCACTGGCGGGAGCGCGTCGGGAGCCGCTGTCTCCATCATGTCGGCATGCTCGACGAGCACCTGGACGGCCTCAGGCCGACGGACGAGGAACTCACCGAGGTCACGCGAGGCACCGAGCAGCCGGATCAGCGGCACCGCGTGCCGGTGGAGGCCCTGATCCGTCTCGGCGAAGAGACTGCCGACCTCGGGTGACTGCTCCAACAGCCTGATGAGCAGCAGCAGCGCCTGGTCCGGATCCGGGGCACGACGCATCGTGTGCAGCAACGCCCGGCGATCCAGTCCGCTGAGCTGCTCATCGGCCAGGAAGCTCGCCGCGCGGTCGAGCTCGTCGAAGCCCGCGGCGATCAGATCACGTGTCGACGTTTCGCTCATACTGGCCTGACCGACCTCAGATCATGCCGAGATAGCGATTGATCTCGAAGGGCGAGACGTTGATCCGATATTCGTCCCACTCCTGCTGCTTGTTCCGCAGAAAGTTCTCGAAGACCTGCTCTCCGAGGATCTCGGCCACCAGCTCGGAGTCCTCCATCTGCCGGATGGCGTCATGCAGGGTTCCCGGAAGGGGCTTGATCCCCAGGGCCTTGCGCTCGGGAGTGGTGAGCGACCAGACGTCCTCGGTGATGGCCTCGGCCAGCTGATACTCCTCCTTGATGCCCTTCAGGCCGGCACCCAGCACGACCGCGTAGGCCAGGTAGGGATTGGCCGAGGAGTCGATGCCGCGGAACTCGACACGGGCCGATCCGCCCTTGGTCGGTTTGTACAGCGGCACGCGCATCAGGGCGGAACGGTTGTTGTGACCCCAGGAGACATGGGACGGTGCCTCTCCCCCGCCCCACAGGCGCTTGTACGAATTCACGAACTGATTGGTGATCGCGGTGAACTCGGGAGCGTGGGTCAGCACTCCGGCGATGAACTGCCGAGCGATGGTCGAGAGGTTGAACTCGGCGTTGGGGGCGAAGAAAGCGTTGGAGTCGCCTTCGAAGAGACCGAAATGGGTGTGCATGCCCGACCCCGGATGCTCGGTGAAGGGCTTGGGCATGAAGGTCGCGTACTTGCCCTGCATCACGGCGACCTCTTTGATCACCGTGCGGAAGGTCATGATGTTGTCGGCGGTGGTCAGTGCGTCCGCGTACCGGAGGTCGATCTCGTTCTGCCCCGGTCCTGCCTCATGGTGGCTGAACTCCACCGAGATCCCCACCGCCTCGAGCATGGAGACCACGTGACGCCGGAAGTCCTGCGAGACGCTGCCGGTGACGTGATCGAAGTACCCGGCGCGGTCGACCGGGATCGGGCAGCCGTCGGAGTCGAGCTCCTCAGAGTCCAGCAGGTAGAACTCGATCTCCGGATGCGTGTAGCAGGTGAAGCCCATCTCCCCCGCGGCGTCGAGCTGACGCCGGAGCACAGACCGCGGGTCCGCGGAGGCGGGCTCCTGGTCCGGGGTGAGGATGTCGCAGAACATCCTGGAGGTGGGCTCCTGCTCGCCCCGCCACGGCAGGATCTGGAAGCTGGAGGGATCCGGCTTCAGCAGCATGTCAGACTCGAAGACCCGGGAGAGACCCTCGATGGAGGAGCCGTCGAATCCGAGCCCTTCGCTGAACACGCCTTCGACCTCCGCCGGCGCCAGCGCCACGGACTTGAGCGCGCCCACGACATCGGTGAACCAGAGACGTACGAATCGCACGTCCCGTTCTTCGATGGTGCGCAGTACGAATTCCTGCTGTCGATCCATGCTCGCTGCAGCCTCTCTGACATGCGTGGTTGTCTCGCCGCTTCCACTCTACCCAACAGCCCTGCCTCGTCGGAGGCGCCGCCGTCCGAGAACCTGTCCGCAAGCCGTGCCGCTGCCCGCGAGGCGCTAGCCTGGTGCCATGCCAGCTGAGAACCGCGCCCGCGAGACCCCTGACACCACACCCGCTATCGCACCCGCGGAGAGCCCCGTCCCCTACGGCGGCACCGGTGGCACTGGTGGCACCGGTAGCACCGGCGACGCCGCGGCTCCGACCTCCGCTCGCTCCGCCGCGGCGCCGGCGTCGCCGGCCCGCATCCGCACCGTGCACCTGCGGCGTTTCAAGGAGGAGGGCCGCCGGTTCGCGATGCTGACGGCCTACGACGCGCAGATAGCCGAGATCTTCGACGAGGCCGGCATCGAGGTGCTGCTGGTCGGGGACTCCGCCGCCAACGTGATGATGGGCCGCAGCACCACTCTGCCGATCACCGTCGACGAGATGCTCGTCTTCTCTCGCTCCGTGGCCAACGGCGCCCGCCGGGCCCTGGTGGTCGCCGACGTACCCTTCGGCAGCTATGAATCATCCCCGCAGCAGGCGGTGCAGACCGGTGTCCGCTTCATGAAGGAGGCCGAGGTCCACGCGGTGAAAGTGGAGGGCGACGCGGCGATGGCCGGCCATGTCCAGGCCATGGTCGCCGCCGGGATCCCCGTGATGGCACATGTGGGGTTCACCCCCCAGTCCGAGCACGCTCTGGGCGGCTACCGCGTCCAAGGCCGCGGCGATGCCGCCGCCCGGGTGCTTGCTGACGCCCGGGCCATGCAGGACGCGGGCGCCTTCTGCGTGCTGATGGAGATGGTCCCGGCCGACGTCGCCGCCGAGGTCGAGGCCACGCTCGAGGTTCCGACCATCGGGATCGGAGCCGGCCCGAAGACCACGGGACAGGTCCTGGTGTGGCAGGACATGCTGGGACTGACCCGCGGACGCCGGCCACGCTTCGTCAAGCAGTACGCGGATCTCCGCGGCACGATCGGCGCAGCGGCCGCCGCCTACGCCGAGGATGTGCGCGGCGGGTCGTTCCCCGCCGAGGAGCACGGGTTCTGAGCGGCGCCGCCGCCTTCAGACCCGTCAGACCTGAAACCCCTCAGTCCTGGGTCTCCTCCCACCGCTCATTATTGGCCTGGACCTTCTCCATGGCGCGGGCCGCCTCGTCGTAGGTGTCATAGGGCCCCAGCAGGTGCTTCCAGCTGGACTGCGCCCCCTGTTCGACCTCGCCGGTGCGGACGTTGTACCAGTACTCCGTACCCATGGCATCAGCCTACGCCGGTCATCCGGTGGTGACGACGTCCACCCCAGACTCCTCGAGCCAGAGTCGTCGGTCGAAGCGCAGCTCACCGGTGACCAGAGTCGAGATGTCTTCAGTGGCGCAGACCGCGAAGGTCGCCGAGACTCCCAGCTTGTCCGCGCCTGCGGCGGCGACGGTCTCCCGGGACGAGCCCCGGATCGCTCGCTTGACATCAGCGTCCTGGGCGGTGGAGGCGGTCATCCCGGAGTCCTCGTCCCAGCCACAGACCCCGAGCACGCCGACGTCGGCGCGGAACGCCTCGATGTCCCGCACGGCCCGATGCCCACTCCAGGACAGCTCTCCCGGGTTCAGCTCGCCGCCCGGAGTGAGGACCCGGGTGCCTCGTGCTTCCGGCCCGGGCTCCCGGGCCAGGACGGCCGCGATGTGCAATGAGAGCGCCAGCACCGTGATGTCCCGGCCGGCCAGCGCCTCGGCGACAGCCATGCAGGTGGTCCCGTCGTCGATGATCACGCTGGAGCCGTCGGGTATCAGGGCGGCCGCCGCCCGACCGATCGCCCGCTTCTCCTCCACCCGAGTGTCCCGCCGGACGTCATAGGGAAGGTGCGCCCCCCGTGCGGGCAGACCGACCGCTCCTCCGTGGGTGCGGCGCAGCAGGCCACGCTGCTCCAGTTCACTGAGGTCACGGCGTATCGTCATCGTCGAGGCCCCGGTCGCGCGCACCAGATCGGCGGCACGCACCTGCTCACCGCCACGGACCGCCGAGATGATCGTTCTGTGTCTGTTCGCACGTTGCATGTGTGCGATTCCAGCGGAAGACTGCTCGCCATGCAAACGCCCAGCACACCGCATGGAGGACGCCGCCGGGCCGTCCCCGCCTCGTTGCGCCGAAGCCGCCTGGCCACCATGGCCGCCTTCGCCACCAACGGGGCGCTGCCGGCGTCGCTGCTGGCCCGCTATGCCGAAGTCAAGGAGCTCCTCGGTCTCAGTCCAGCCCTCTTCGGACTGCTGGTGGTCGGCTTCGGACTGGGCGGCACGCTGGCGCTGCACCTGCCTGGCGTCCTCTCCCGCACGGTCGGAGTGGCCCGCGCGGCGGGATTCGGGACCGCATGGATCGGCATGTCTCTGGTGCTGGCCACCGCCGGCGTCGCCCTGGGCAACCCCTGGCTGGTGCTGGCCGGCCTGCTCCTGGCAGGCTGCGGCGACGCCGTCGTCGACGTCGCGCAGAACTCCCAGGGCCTGCGCGTCCAGGAGGCCTACGGCCGCTCCCTGTTGAACTCGATGCACGCCGGATGGAGCATCGGTGCGGCGATCGGCGGCGGGGTGGGCACTCTGGCGGCAGTGGCGGGCATCCCGCTGCTGACGCATATGGCAGTCTGGGCGGGACTCTGCGTGGTGACCATGGGCCTGTCCTCCCGGGCATTCCTCCCGGAGCCGGATCGCTCCCTGGGCACCTCACAGAGCACCACGCGACCCACCGGATGGTCCACGGCGAAGATCCTCATCCCCCTGGCCCTGGTGGCCCTGGCCGGGATCTCCGTGGAGGACGTCGGCAACAACTGGTCTGCAGTCCTGCTGGCCACGGAGCGGGACATGGCGGCCGCCTCGGCCGGAGTCGGGCTGACCGTGCTGCTGACCGCCCAGTTCATCGGCAGGATGCTCGGCGATCGCCTCATCGACCGGCTCGGCGATCGGCGTTCGCTGCTGCTGAGTCTCACCGCAGTCATTCTCGGGCTGCTCGCCGCGGCCTGGGCCCCGAACGTCGCCGTGACCCTGACCGGGCTGGCACTGGCCGGACTGGGCTGCGCCGTCACGGTGCCCATCGCCTTCGCTCGGGCCGACGCGGTCCCCGGACTCCCGCCGCACAGCGGAGTGACCTGGATCAGCTGGACGATGCGGACCGTCACCCTGAGCCTCTCCCCGGCGATCGGCGCGATGACCCAGGGAAGTTCGCTCCCGGTCGCGCTGACGGTGGTGACCCTGATCGCCGTGGCGGCACTGCTCCTGCAGCTGCGCAGCCAGCCTCGCTGACGACCTCGCTGACGACCTCGCTGACGACCTCGCTCACGACCCCGCACTCTGTCATCCTGGACAGGCCCCCGGGCCCGGTCCGCCTCGTGCCGGCGGCCCCCGCACGAACGATAGGATGGCCGGCATGGCTTCCGTCCCTTCTTCGACAGCCCCCGTCGGCACCCTGACCAAGGGAGTCGTGAGCCCACGACGCCCGGTCCCGGACCACATCGCGAAGCCGGACTACGTCGGCCTCGATGCACCCCCGCCCTACACGGGCGAGGACGTCTATGACGTCGAGACGGTCGAACGCATCCGCCGGGCAGGTCGCCTGGCGGCCGATGCGATGGTCGCCACCGGGCGGCTGATCCGCCCCGGAGTGACCACCGATGAGCTCGACGCCTTCGCCCACGACTATCTCGTCTCCCGCGGCGCCTACCCGTCCTGCCTGTCCTATCGGGGTTTCCCCAAGGCGATCTGCACCTCCATCAACGAGGTCATCTGCCACGGCATCCCGGACTCCACTGCGCTGCAGGACGGAGACATCGTCAACCTCGACATCACCGCCTATCTCGACGGCGTCCACGGCGATCACAACCGCACTTTCCTGGTCGGGGAGGTCGACGAGGAATCTCGGCTGCTGGTGGAACGTACCCAGGAGGCGATGATGCGCGGGATCCGGGCGGTGAAGCCGGGGCGCCCGATCAACGTGATCGGACGCTCCATCGAGTCCTATGCGAAGCGGTTCGGCTACGGCGTGGTGCGTGAGTTCATCGGCCACGGAGTCGGCAAGGCCTTCCACACCGGGCTGGTCATCCCCCACTACGACACCGCCCCCGAGCACTCGCGACCCATGGAGCCGGGCATGGTGTTCACCATCGAGCCGATGCTGACCCTGGGGACCCGCCACTGGGACATGTGGGCCGATGACTGGACCGCCGTCACCCGAGATCGGCGACGCACGGCCCAGTTCGAGCACACGCTGGTCGTGACCGACGACGGCGCCGACATCCTGACCCTGCCCTCGGAGCAGGGCGGCTGAACCCGTCGCACATCGTGACATACGTGACCTGCATCGCGTCGACCGGTTATCCTGGTCTCTGGCCGGCGCGCAGGAGCGTCCGGTCATTGACACCCGGTGCGACGACGCACTTCCAGTCCCTGTGGCCCGCGAGCGGAGCCGAAGGCGCGTCGTGGACCGTCGACTGCGCTCTTCTCGCCTCACCCCTTGGAGAGCAATGACCCACTCTGAGCAGTCCCAGCCGCTGGCCGCCCAGGCGGTGGCCCCGGCCAGCGCAGCCCTCGAGACCCTGCCCAAGCGTGCCATCGGCATCGATGTGGGCGGCACCGGCATCAAGGGCGGCATCGTGAACCTGCGCAAGGGCAAGCTCGTCGGCGATCGATTCCGCATCCCGACGCCGAAGCCCGCCACCCCGGAAGCCGTCGCGGACGTCATCCGCACCATCCTGGAGGAGCTGCTGGGCCGGGAGAAGGCGCCGTCCCGCGAGGATCTGGCCGTCGGCGTGCTGGTGCCGGGCATCGTGATCGACAACGTGGTCCTCTCCGCGGCGAACATCGACGACTCCTGGATCGAATGCGACGCCGGGGAACTGCTGCGCGCGCTCCCCGGGGACATCTACACCTTCAACGACGCCGACGGCGCCGGGCTGGCCGAAGCCCGATACGGGGCCGGCGCAGGACGGTCGGGCTCAGTGATGACCATCACGCTGGGAACCGGCATCGGCTCAGCCCTGGTGCATGACGGGGTCCTCATCCCCAACAGCGAGCTGGGACATCTCGAGTTCGAGGGGGAGGTCGCTGAGCAGAAGGCCTCAGCAGCCGCGCGCGAGCGCACAGACATGCCCTGGGACGAGTATGGGCGACTGCTGGACCGCTACCTCACCCACGTGGAGAGGCTGTTCTCCCCCGGCCAGTTCATCATCGGCGGCGGCATCTCCAAGCGCAGTGAAGACTTCCTGCCGCAGGTCACCAGTCCACGAGCCCCCGTGGTGCCGGCGCAGCTGCAGAACAACGCCGGCATCGTCGGTGCGGCGCTCTTCGCCGCGGAGCAGCGTGTCCTGGCACACCGCTCCGGCCTGACGCACCCCGAGCAGGCGGCTGCGGAGAGGATCGCCGCAGAGGCCTGACCGGTCTTGGTATAGTTCTCTCGCCGGCGAGCCCGCCCCTGTCACTGCGCCGCGACACGGGACAGGGCCGCCGCGCCCGGGCCTTTAGCTCAGCTGGTAGAGCATCGCGTTTACACCGCGAGTGTCGTCGGTTCGATCCCGGCAGGGCCCACACGCGTACTGCCGCCCTCACCGATGACCGGAGCCCGGGGCCACGCATGAGCGTGGCCCCGGGCTCCGGTCAGCCGAGGCGCAACGGGCGGCGCGTGCACTCAGCGCGCATCGCCCGCGTGGACTCAGTGCTCGTCGTAGTGGTCGCCGTGCGGGGCATGACGATGACCGTCGTGGACGTAATCCACGTGGTCGTCATGCGGCACCGCCTCATGGCCGCAGTTCTCTCCGTGCTGGTGCTCCTCGACGGTGTGCTCAGCAGTCTTGTGATCAGTCATGGCGAAGTCCTTCCCGGCCCTCAGTCGGCCACGTACGTTGCATGGGATTCTTCGACGTGCGCGATGGCATCGTCGACGATGTGCGCAACATGATCATCTGCGAGGTGATAGCTCACGGCCTTTCCCTGGCGGTCCGCGGCCACAAGTCCCGCCTGCTTCAGCGACCGCAGGTGCTGAGAGACCAGCGGCTGCGACATGCCGGTCTCCTCCACAAGCCTCCCCACCGTTCGGGGCGACTCACCGAGCAGCCGTAGGAGCTGCAGCCTCGACTCATTGCCGAGGACTTTGAACAGCTCCGCCGCCGCCACCACACCGTGTTCGTCGCGCACAGTCCCACCTCACCATACATATAAAGAGATTGCAATGTATTTACTGAGAATCATTCCTGTGGCCTCAGGATAGATCCGCAACCTGCGGGGCACCGCATCCGGTGCAGTCACAGCTGGAAGCCGGGCCGGATTCCTTCAGCCGGTGGGCACCTGCCGGGTAGCGTGCGCCACAGATCTGCCGATCAGCACCATTCCGGTCCAGGAGGAACCGATGTCGACTCCGCGCGCCTCCGGCGAGTCCTCCGCGGCGCGGACACGCGGACGTCCGGCGGCGTCCCCTCGGACGATCCGTCGGATGTTCCTGCTCGCCGCGGGCCTGGGCACCCTGCATGCCCTCCCGAGCTTCTACTGGGCGCTGGGCGGCGAATGGCTGCTGCCCCTGGTCGGTCGATGGGCCTTCGACGCCATGGGTGACGGAGACCTCTCGCTGATGCTGCTGCTCCTGGTGACGGGTCTGCTGAAGCTCGCCGCCGCCTGGGTGCCGCTGCTCGCCGAGGAGGGCCGCATCCCCTGGCGGCAGATGTGGCGGGTCATCTCCTGGGCAGGGGGCGCAGGCCTGGTCCTCTACGGCAGTGCCGACGTCGTCCTCGGCGGGCTGGTCCTGACCGGGGCCGTCGACGTCGAGATCACCGACCGCCCGGGCCTGCTGGGACACACGCTGCTCTGGGGTCCCCACTTCATGCTGTGGGGTCTGATGCTGCTGGTGGCCCTGGTGCTCAGCCGCCGTCGGCCGGATAGAAGACCCCGACACCAGCGACGGTCAGGCGCACGGAGACTCCTGCCCGGAGGGGGTCAGCGTTGAGGCGGCGCACACGCACCGGCTCCTCGAGCCCCTCAACGGCCACGACGGCTGTGGTGTCATGGCCGAAGTACTGGGAGGATAGCACCTCCCCCGGCGTGCCGTGATCGGCGAGTTCGATCTGTTCGGGTCGCAGCATCACGGTCCCCACGCCCCCTGGGGCGTGGACCGGCTCAGCGAGATTCCCCTGCCGCTGATCAGCAACCTCGCGCCCATCAGCCTCAATCACACGGATCTCTCCCAGGGCGCTGGTGGCCCGACCGGTGCTGGTGACACGAGCCGGGAGCAGCACCGACTCCCCGAGGAACTGCGCAGTACGCGTGTCCTGCGGCCTGCGGTACACAGCTTCCGGACTGCCGATCTGCGAGAGCCGCCCCAGCTGGAGCACCGCGACCTGATCCGCGAAGGACAGCGCCTCATCCTGGTCATGGGTGACCAGCACAGTGGTGGTGCCGGTGGAGGCCAGGATCTCGCGCACAGCCTGCCGGGTGGTCTCGCGGAGACCGGCATCCAATGCCGAGAACGGCTCGTCCAGGAGGATCACGTCGGGCCGTCGCGCCAGCGCCCGGGCCAGCGCGACACGCTGACGCTGGCCTCCGGAGAGCTGGTCGGGCCGCCGTCGGGCGTACTCGGGATCCAGGCTCACCAAGTCCAGCAGCTCCTCCACGCGGCGGCGGACTTCCCGGCGCCGCGTCCCGCGGGGCAGCCCGAAGGCGATGTTCCCGGCGACATCGAGGTGCGGGAACAGCGCTCCGTCCTGGGACACCAGGCCGATGCTCCGCCGGTGGGCGGCCACATCGGTGACGTCCGTGCCGCGGAGCAGCACACCCCCGGAGTCAGGCGGCAGGAAGCCGGCGATGACCCGCAGCAGGGAGGTCTTCCCCGAGCCGGAGGGGCCCACGATCGCCGTGGTCGTTCCGGCCCTGACCTCCAGATCGATGTCATGCAGAACCCGATGGCTCCCGAAACTCACCGCCGTGCCGGTGACCTGGAGACCAGCTGGCACGCCGGCCTCGGCCGAGGCGGCCACGCCGTCCACCGGGTCGGACGCTGAAGCGTCCAGGGTCATGGCGCTCATCGAACCTCCTTGAGCAATCGAGAGATCATCATCCAGGCCGGCACGGCCGCGACGAGCACCAGCAGCGCCGCGAACGGCGCGGCCGCCGCATAGGACTCATTGCCGGTATAGGTCCACAGCCGGGTGGCCAGCGTGTCGAATCCGGTGGGGCGCAGCATCAACGTGGCGGGCAGCTCCTTGACCACGGTCAGCAGCACCAGCAGCGCCCCGGAGATGATACCCGGAAGCATCAACGGCAGCGTGACGCGGGCGTAGGCGAGGAAGGGGCTGCGGCCCAGCGCCCGGGCAGCCTCCTCAAGTTCCGGCGGAGCACTCAGCGCCGAGGAGATCACCGGGCCCAAAGCCAACGGCAGCATCAGGGAGCAATAGGCCAGTGTCAGCAGCCACATCGTCTGATAGAGACCGGGCAGCACAGTGATCCCCAGCATGACCACGGACAGCCCGATGACCACCCCCGGCAGGGAATGGGCCAGATAGGCGGTGCGCTCCAACAGGCGAGCCAGCAGGCTGGGACGCCGAGCGAGCCAGAGTCCCAGCGGCACGGCGACCACCGTCGTCGCTGCGGCCGCTGCCCCGGCGGCCATCAGCGAGTTGCCCAGCGCCATGAGGACCTCGCCGATCGATCCCGGCCGCGAGACCCCCTGGGCGCTCCAGACGGCGAGGGCACTCAGCGGCACCCCGAGCCCCACCAGGACGGGGACCCAGCCGAGCAACGCCACCGGTGCGGCCCATCGCCCCACGGGGAGGAGATCCGGCCTCCCCCGGCCCGGGCCGGAGAGGCTCGCGTAGCGGGTTCCGGTACGACGGATGCGTCCCTCCACGGTGAGCACGCAGAGCGTGAGCACCAGCAGCACCGAGGACAGGGCGATCCCGCCCAGCCGGTCGAAGCCCATGGAGAAGCTGGTGAACACTGCGCGGGTGAAGGTGTCCACACGCAGGATCGACACGGCGCCGAAGTCGGCGATGACGTAGATCGCGCAGAGCAGACCGCCAGCAGTGATCGCGGGAGCGGCCTGCCGTGCGGTCACGGTGAAGAACGTATTGACAGGGCCCCGGCCCAGGGCGCGGGCCGCCTCCTCCTGCTCAGGATCGACCGCGACCAGCGCCGCGACCGCAGGAAGGTACACATAGGGATAGGTCACTGAGGTGATCACCACCGCCGCCGCCGCGAAGCCCTCGAAGGTTGTCCCCGGGCTGACCAGGGCGTTCATCGACTGCCAGCCGAATGCCGCCACATAGGAGGGGATCGCCAGCGGCAGAGCCGCAGCGACTCCCAGTGCGAGGCGTCCGCGCACTCTGATCCGGGTCACCAGCACGGCGAGCCCGACGCCGAGAACCACGCACAGGCAGGTGACGACGCCGGTCAGGGCCAGTGAGGTGATGGCCAGTCGACCGCTGCGCGGGCTGAGCACCACGTCCAGGAAGTCGGCCAGCGGATACTGCCCGGCGCGGACCACCAGGTAGATCAGCGGCAGCAGCGCCACGCCGGCGCCGACCAGTGCGGCGGCACGCAGCCACCAGGGCACACCGGCGGCCCCACCCCTGGCAGGGACGGGGCCGCGGGTGCGCCGGAGACGTCCGGCCGGGGCCAGGGTGATGGGTCAGCCCACCAGCCCGGAGTCGGTGATCATCTGCACGGTGGTCTCCAGGTCCTCCAAGGAGTTCAGGTCGATGTCCGGGACGTCCAGGTCCTCCAGCGCCGGCAGTCCCTCAGGCCCCTCCAGACCGTCGATCAACGGGTACTCCGCGGTCTCCTCGGAGAAGTAGCGCTGCCCGTCTTCGCTGAGCAGGTGCTCCACCAGAGTCTGCGAGGCCTCGTGGTCCGCGTCGAACAGGCCGACCCCGGCCACGTTCACCAAGGACCCGATGTCACCGTCGCCGAAGAGGTGGTTGGCGATGTTCAGGTCAGCCGGCTCCTGCCCGAGCTCACGGGCGCGGCCGTAGAGGTAGTAGTGGTTGACCAGCCCCATCTCCACGGCGCCGTCGGCGACGTCGGAGATGATCTCGCCGTTCTTCTCACGGATCTGCGGGTCGTTCTCAGCCAGTCCGGAGAGGAAATCCTCGGCGGCCTGCTCCCCTTCGACCTCGCGGTAGGCGGTGACGAAGGACTGGAAGGATGCGTTCGTCGGGGCCACGGCGAAACGACCTTCGTACTCCGCCTCGGCGAGCTCGGCCACCGCTGACGGGAGGTCCTCCTCATCGACGAGGTCGGTGTTGTAGACCAGCGTCCGGGCACGGCCGGAGACGCCGACCCAACGCTCACCCGAGTCGCGGAACTCCTCCGGCACCTGCCCGAGGAGCTCGTCGTCGAGCTCGTCGAAGAGTCCCTCCTGGGCCACTGCGCCGAGCGCACCGGCGTCCTGGGCGAGGAAGACGTCGGCCGGAGTGTCCTCCCCCTCCTCGAGGATCTGGGCGGCGAGTTCGGCGGTGTTGCCGTAACGGACCTCCACCTCGATCCCGGAGTCTTCGCTGAACTGGTCGATCAGCGGCTGGATCAGCTCCTCGTTGCGTCCCGAGTACAGCACCAGGCTGTCCTGGCCGGCCTCGGCCTGCTCTTCGGAACCGTTCTCCTGGCCGTCGCCGGGGTCACCGCAGGAGGTCAACGTGAGGGCGAGCAGCGCCAGGGCTGCCGGCGTCACAGTGCGAGTCATCAAGACTGAAGGTCCTTTCCAAGGGGCGTGGCAGGTGAGCGAGCCGCGGGGTGCTCCGGTGGTGCCCGAAGCCCCGAGCTGCGGCCCGGCCTGCATGACTGTCGGTGTGGTTGTCAGTGCGGTGCGTGTCGACCGCAGGAGCGGTCCTCGGTGTACGACGATGTGCCCGGCGTCCCGACGGGCACAGTCACCAAGTATACGCAACATGAGTGTGCACTAATTGACTCTGAGCCTCTCAGGTCAGGTGAGGCGCGCCTTGCCTCAACAGATATGCGCTTCAGTGGCGCATTGTTGCGCGTTAGGTCATCCGAATATGACGCAACAGGAACTGACGCCCCACCGATGATCCTGCTGGCCTCCCGAGGGGAGGCACGGATTCTTCCTGAGGGGACGCCGTCAGCTCATGGCACGATGAGGGCATGCTCTCCTCCCCCTCCAGCCGACCTTCGCCCGTCACGCTGCACCGCTCTGCGACGCTGAGCGATGTCGCTGAGTACGCCTACGCCTCCACAGTCCCCGCCGGCGCACACATGGCCTTTCTGGCGGGCTCCTGCCCTCTCGACGCCGACGGGCGGACCGTCGCGGTCGGAGACATCGCCGGCCAGGCCCGTCGCTGCGTGGACAATCTCGAGACGGTGCTTCGCGAGCTCGGCGCCGACCTGCACCACGTGGCCTCCACCCGTGTGCTGGTCGCCTCGTCCCGGCAACAGGACCTCGTCACCGCATGGGAGGTCGTCCGCGACAGGTTCGGTGAGCACGACGCGCCCTCCACGCTGGTGGGCGTAGCGGCGCTCGGCTACGACGACCAGCTGGTGGAGGTTGAGTCGACAGCCGTGCTTCCCGAGACGTGACCGACCTTCCCCTGCGTGCGCCCAGACACACGTCGGCCCCGGCCCGCGCGGACCAGGGCCGACATCGCCGGGGAGCTGAGCATTCAGCTCACACCGAGAGCCTCCTGGATGGGACCGGAGACGAAGTAGAGGATGAACAGCACCGCAGTGACGTACATCAGTGGATGCACCGCACGGGCCTTGCCGCGGAGCACCTTGATGGCCACGAAGGTGATGAAGCCGGCTCCGATGCCGTTGGTGATCGAGTAGGAGAACGGCATCATCACCACGGTCATGAAGGCCGGGATCCCGATCTCGACATCCGTCCAGTCAATCCGGGTGATCTGCTGCATCATCAGGAATCCGACGAGCACGAGCGTGGCCGAGGCCGCCTCGGTGGGGATCACTGCAGCCAACGGTGCCAGCACGATAGTCGCCAGGAACAGCGCCCCGGTGACCACGTTGGCCAGCCCTGTGCGGGCCCCGTCGCCGACTCCTACGGTGGACTCGATGAATCCGGAGTTCACCGACGTCGACCCCAGACCGCCGCCCATGGTGCCGATCGCGTCGGAGACCATGATGCGCCGGGAGTACGGGATCTCCCCGTGCTCATCCTTGATCCCTCCGGCGTTGGAGACGCCGACCATGGTCCCCAGCAGGTCGAAGAAGTTGGCCAGCAGCAGGGTGAAGATGGCCAGTGAGGCCGCGATGATCCCGATGTTCTGCCAGGAGCCCAGCAGGTTGAACTCACCGATGAGGGACAGGTCGGGCCAGGTGAACCAGTCCTGATCCAGTGTCGGCACAGAGAGTCCCCAGCCGAAGGCGTTCTCCTCACCGTCAGGGCCGACCTGCGGGCCGACCCGGAATATCGACTCCACGGTGATCGCCAGCGCCGAGGCACCGATGATGGAGTAGAGAATGGCTCCACGCACCTTCGCGGCCCACATGGCGAACAGCGCGAACAGGGCCACCAGGAAGATCAGCAGCGGCCACCCGAAGAGGAAGCCGTCCACCCCGAGCTCAAGCCCGACACCGCCGGAGTTCTGGATGAACCCGGCATTCATCATGCCGATCAGGGCGATGAACAGCCCGATGCCCACGCTGATCGCGGTCTTCAGCGGGGAGGGCACGGCGTTGAAGATCGCCGAGCGGAACCCGGTGAGCACCAGGATCAGCAGGATGAAGCCCTCGATGACCACCAGGCCCATGGCGTCAGCCCAGGTCATGCCCGGGAGCACGACGATGCCGTAGGTGATGAAGGCAGAGAGCCCCAGTGACGAGGACACGGCCATGGGGAACTTGCCGATCACGCCCATCAGGATCGTCAGTACCCCGGAGATCAGCGACGTCGCCGCCGCCACTGCGGGCAGGTTCGGCTCGGTCCCCCCACCCAGGTAGTGCCCGGTGGAGTCGGCTGCGGCACCGATGATCAACGGGTTGAGCACGATGATGTAGCTCATGGCCAAGAACGTGGCCAGGCCGCCGCGGACCTCGCGCCCGAGGGTGGAGCCCCGCTCGGAGACATGGAAATAGCGGTCCAGGACGCCCAGCCGCGCCCTCGTGGAATTCTGAACACTCACGGGGCCCCACTCTAGGCGATCTCAACTGTGGCGCAGTGCTGCCAGGGCCTCCTCCACGTCTCGCGACTCGTGGGACGGCACATTCTGGACATGCCGGACCCTGGCCTGAGCATCGAGGATGTAGCTGGTCCGGGTCGGAGCACCCCGGGCCTCGTCGAAGACCCCGCAGGCTCGGGAGATCGCTCCATGGGGCCAGAAGTCGCTGAGCAGGTCGACGGCCGGCTCAGCCGCGCCTGCGGCCAGGTGCTCGGCATACGCGCGCAGGGTATGCACAGAGTCACAGCTGATGGCGACCACCCGGGCCCCCATCTCGGCCACGTCCTGGCGGGCGGCCTGGACCGATGCCAACTCAGCACCGCAGACCCGGCTGAAGGCGAAGGGGAAGAACATCACCCAGGCCGGCGCCCCGGCCAACGCGTCAAGCCGCAGCTCCTCGCCGTGGTGGGTCCGCCCCGCCAGTGCCGGGATCCTCTCCCCCACCTGCAGACGCCCAGGTCGGGAGGTGCCGGTGCCGGCGGGGCCGGGCACCTCGGCGGTCGCTGGATCGGTCACTTGCGCGCCATCAGGCGCGCAGCGGCCCAGTCGGCGCACACGCCCGCCGAGGAGGTCACGTGGAGCCCGGCGTTCGGCGCAGCATCCTGGATCTCGACCGGGGCGACATACCCGTCGCGCCCCGACCGCGGAGTGAGAAGCCAGATAAACCCGCCCTCGTCCAGGGTGGTCAGCGAATCCACCAGTACGTCAGCAAGGTCGCCGTCCCCGTCGCGGAACCACAGCAGCACCGCATCGACGACCTCATCGTCCTCCTCATCGATCAGGGGCTCGTCGAGGAGCTCCTCCAGCGCATCCCGGAACGCATCATCGACGTCATCATCCAGACCGATCTCCTGGACCAGAGCGTCAGAGGAGAGACCGAGCTCCTCCAGGAGACCGGACCTGTCGACGACGTTCGTCGCCGCGTCGTAGGGGTGGCCGGTCTCGGCACTCATCGGGTCCTCGGCAGCGGCTGCCTGACTCACCTCGGGCGTCACTTCCTCTCGTGTCATGGGTCAGAGGCTCACGGCCTGTGCCGCGTCTCTCACAGGCCACGTTACGTGCCCAGGGCGCCAGGTGGGAAGTACGACACCACCCGTTCCGGGTAGAGTTGCCGTGACACGTGCCCGCACCCTGACGGGCGCGCCTGACCTCGTGGTGTCGCTCTGGGGACCATCCCTGTCCTTGGATCAGCGGTGCCGACCATCGACCCTTGAGAGAGGTGCCTTGTGAGCGCTGGTGAAGAGAACTCACACATTCGCAGCGGTCTG